>NZ_JAEMTA010000013.1 GCF_016462545.1 Mycolicibacterium sp.
CCCCGTTGCAGTCGGCCGCGGCCTGCCGGAGCTTCAATGCTTCCTGGTATGCGTCGGAGTAGTACCACTCCTTGGCTGCATCGACGGAGTCGAATTCCAGCAGGACCGTTTGAGTCCCGTGCCACTGACCCTCGAGCGTCTCGACCGCGGGGCCGAAGGCAAGCACCTTCGCCGCACCCATCGTCTGACTCGCCAACTTGCCGTACTCCGCCATGCCTGCTGGATCCTTGATGTCCTCGGTGATGATCACGTAACCCTTGGGCATGACGAAACTCCTTGTCGGTGAGGCGGGTTGAATCAAATCTCGTGAATTGCGCGCTCAGGGCAATTCGCGATGGCCTCGCGGGTCGCACCCTCGAACTCGGTGGGGACGTCACCCGGATCGGCTACCGCCCACCCGTCGTCGGTCATCTCGAAGACCTCGGGACACAACGTCAGGCACATGCCGTGGCCCGCGCAGCGATCCTCGTCGACGGCGACCCTCATCGAACGTCGAACTCCAGGTGCAGGTCGATGATTCCGCGCAGGATGAACGTCGGAATGTACCTGTAGTCACGGTGATCCGCGGGGCCGTGATGTTCCTCGGAGATCCTGATGTCGGTGGTGCGATCGAGGAGTCGCTCCAAGCCGACCCGGGTCTCGGCGCGAGCGAGCGGTGCGC
Source organism: Mycolicibacterium sp. (assembly GCF_016462545.1). Lineage (GTDB taxonomy): Bacteria > Actinomycetota > Actinomycetes > Mycobacteriales > Mycobacteriaceae > Mycobacterium. The sequence continues at coordinate 662 of NZ_JAEMTA010000013.1, forward strand.
CGGGGCAACTGTGGATGCCGCGACCGAACGCGAGGTGCTGGCGGGCGTTCTTGCGCGTGGTGTCGAACTCGTCGGGTTCGTCGAAGCGCCGCGGGTCGCGGTTGGCCGCGCCGTTGAGCACCATGACGGTGGTGCCGGCACCCAACTCGTGCTCACCGATGGTGACGGGCGTACGGGACAGCCGGAAGTCACCCTTCACCGGGCTCTCGAACCGCAATGCTTCCTCGATGAAGTTGGGCAGCAGGCTGCGGTCCTCGCGGACCTGCTTCTGAACGTCGGGGCGGTCGCCGAGAACCTTCAACGCCGTTCCGAGCAGCCGGACGGTGGTCTCCTGGCCGGCCGAGAAGACGTTGGTGGCCACACGCGCGACGTCACCGGGGCTGGGCGTCGTGCCATCGGGGAAGAGCGCGGTGGCCAACCCGGTCAGGATGTCGTCGCGCGGATTCTGCCTGCGGTCGGTGACGTAGTCCTCGAACTGGCCGTACAGGAACTCCAGCGGGGAGTGCGACAGCGACTCCTTGCTCGTGCTCCCGACGCCCCCTCCGGAGTGCTGCGAGATGCCGTCGACGAAGGCGGTGCGGTCCTCGGGCGGGATGCCCAGCAGGTCGGCGATGACGAGCAGCGTGAAGGGGCTGGCGAAGCCCTTGATGAACTCCCCCTTGCCCGGCGCGAGGAAGTCGTCGAGCACTTCGTCGGCCAGCAGCCACATCGCATCCTCGTTCTCCTTGAGGCGCTTGGGGGTGATCAGCCGCATCATCAGCGATCGGTGGTTGGTGTGCACCGGCGGATCGAGCGTCGGCAATTGATCGCTGAAGGGAAGCTCGTCGCGGTGTTGCTCGATCAGATCGGTGACATCGTCACCCTCCAACGGCACGGGGAAGCCCGGGAAGGGACCGGTCACCGAAAGGCAGGACGAGAACGTCTTCTCGTCGTTGTAGACCGAAACTGCTTCCTCCCAGCCCGTGATCATCGTGACGCCGTAATGGTCCTCGACCTGGACCGGACACCTGTCGCGCAACGCGTTGAAGTACGGGTATGGGTCCTCGACGAGCCGCGGGTCCCTGAACCAGTCAATGCCAGCGGGGTCGATCGTCATCCAGTGCTCCATCCCTGACGCCACCCGACGAGAATGCGCCTCTCATTGGTGAGTATTACATTTTCATAGCTCAGCTTCACAGTCAACGAGGCCAGCGCGGGCCTCGGGGCGAGACCGCCGCCGCCAGCACGGACAGTCCGACGGCGACGGCGAACACACCCAGCACGAGATGTCGCGGAAACCCGCTCGACGCGAATGCCCAGATCTGCAGTCCGCCGGCAGTGAGTGCCAGCAGACCGAATGCCAGCGCAGCCAGTCGCAGTGAGGTCACGGTTTCCAGTGTGCGACGCCGAACGTGAGCCGGACTTAGTTTGACACTGGTCAACTAGCGCAGGCAGCGCTATGGTGCAATCGTGGCCGATGTCGCTGGTTCGATCTCCGCTGACCGAGGTCAGCGTCGAGCCACGTTTCAACGCGCCAAGTCCCACGAGACCAAGCGCATGCTCGTCCACGCGGCGATGGCGCTGTGGCGCACGAAGGGGTACGCCACCACCACCGTCGCCGAGATTTGCACCGCCGCCGGAGTGTCCAAGGCGCTCTTCTACTTCTATTTCCCCCGCAAGGAGGACGTGCTGTTCGAGGTGGGCGTCATGTCGACGCAGGCTGCGCAGCGCACCATCCGCGACCTCCTCGCCAAGCCCTACGAGATCCGCGACGTCGTCTCCGCGGCGTTGGCCACGTTCGAGCGTTCGATGGCGCGCAACCCTCGCGAGCTGATCGTCGAGACCATCCTCGAGGGCTACCGACACGAGCACCGAATCCTCGCCGGCGGCTCGACTGACGATCTCGACGCGGACATGTTCACCGAGCTGTTCGAGCGGGCACATGCCGACGGCAAATTGGGCTCGAGCACCCGCGTCGAGGACGTTCCCCACCTCGCGTATCTCGCTCAGACGATGGTCAGCGAAGGCGCACGCCACTGGGCGGCGGGTTCGTTCGGCGACCGTTCGTTCACGGGCGTCGTCAGCGACGACATCACCACGCTCGTCGATGGTTACCGCCACCGTACGAATCAACCCTGACCCGGCAAGGAGGCCGCATGTGGGATTTCGAGACAGATCCGCAGTATCAGGAGCTACTGGACTGGGCGGACGAATTCGTCACCAATGAGGTCGAACCACTCGACCTGATGTGGCCGCACCTGCAGTTCACCCCGTTGGACGACACCCGACGAAAGGTCGTCGACCCGCTCAAGCAGCAGGTTCGCGAGAAAGGTTTGTGGGCAACGCATCTCGGCCCCGAATACGGCGGCCAGGGCTACGGGCAGCTGAAGCTGGCGCTGCTGAACGAGATTCTCGGCCGTTCTCAGTGGGCACCGATCGTCTTCGGCTGCCAGGCTCCCGACACCGGCAATGCGGAGATCATCGCGCACTACGGCACACCCGAGCAGAAGGACCGCTACCTGCGCCCCTTGCTCGACGGTGAACTCTTCTCCAGCTACTCGATGACCGAGCCCCAGGGCGGCGCCGACCCGACTCAGTTCAGGACCAGCGCCGTGCGCGACGGCGACGACTGGGTGATCAACGGGTGGAAGTACTTCTCCTCCAACGCAAGCACCGCAGCGTTCCTGATCGTCATGGTCGTCACCAACCCCGACGTCAGCCCGTATCAGGGCATGTCGATGTTCCTGCTGCCGACCGACACGCCAGGGGTCGAGATCGTCCGCAATGCGGGTCTGTACGGCGAGCAAGAAGGCGAGGGCTCGCATGCCCTGATCCACTACGACAACGTGCGGGTGCCGGATTCGGCGTTGCTCGGCGGGGAGGGGCAGGCCTTCGTCATCGCCCAGACGCGCCTGGGCGGCGGGCGGATACACCACGCGATGCGCACCATCGGCCTGGCGCAGAAGGCAATCGACATGATGTGCGAGCGTGCCCTCAGCCGCGAGACGGCAGGCAGCCTGCTCTCCGACAAGCAAATCGTCCAGGGCTACATCGCCGACTCCTACGCGCAACTCAAGCAGTTTCGGCTGCTGGTGCTCTACACCGCGTGGGAGATCGACAAGTTCAACGATTACAAGAGGGTGCGGAAGGACATCGCCACGGTCAAGGTGGTGATGCCAACGGTTCTGCACGACATCGCCTGGCGCGCAATGCAAGTGCACGGCGCACTCGGCGTCACGAACGAAATGCCGTTCCTCGGCATGGTGACGGGTGCGGCTGTCATGGGGTTGGCCGACGGGCCCACCGAGGTGCACAAGACGACGGTCGCGAAGCAGGTGCTGAGGAACTACCAGGCCAGCGACGATGTCTGGCCGACGGAGTGGATCCCCCGCAAGCGCGACGCGGCGCGCGCGAAGTATGCCGAGTACGTGGAGTGGGAAGTGGGCAACCAATGACCGACGTCCGTCCGGCCATCGACACCGAGCGGCTCGCCGCCTGGATGGACGAGGCGGCTCTGCCCGGTAAGGGTGAACCGCTGAGCACGCGGTTCCTCTCCGGCGGAACGCAGAACGTCATCTACGAGATCACCCGTGGCGAGCAGAGATGCGTCATCCGGATGCCACCGCCTGGTGCTCCCCCGGACCGCGACAAGGGCATCCTGCGTGAGTGGCGCATCATCGAGGCGCTCGACGGAACCGAGGTTCCGCACACCGCGGCGGTCGGCGTGTGCGAGGACGCATCGGTCCTCGGCCGGCCGTTCTACCTGATGGGCTTCGTCGACGGCTGGTCTCCGATGGATGAACACGGCACGTGGCCCGAGCCGTTCCACAGTGATCTCGACGCACGGCCCGGGCTCTCCTATCAACTGGCCGAGGGCATCGCACTGCTGTCGAAGGTGGATTGGAAGGCCAAGGGGCTGAGCGACCTTGGGCGTCCGGATGGGTTTCACGACCGCCAGGTCGCGAGGTGGACGGGGTTCCTGGAGCGGATCAAGAAGCGCGACCTACCCGGCCTCGACGTCGCCACCGATTGGCTCAACGCGCACGCGCCGCTGGACTTCATCCCCGGCCTGATGCATGGCGACTACCAGTTCGCCAACGTGATGTATCGACACGGCGCGCCGGCTCGGTTGGCGGCGCTCGTCGACTGGGAGATGGGCACCGTCGGTGATCCGAAACTGGACCTGGGCTGGATGGTGCAGAGCTGGCCGTCCGGGCCCGACGACACCGCGGCCATGAGCTACGTCGACATGCGCGGCATGCCGTCGCGCGATCAGGTCGTCGCGCACTACGCCGAGGTGTCGGGCCGCCAGGTCGACGATCTGGATTACTACCTGGTGCTGGCCAAGTGGAAGCTGGCGATCGTGCTGGAGCAGGGATTTCAGCGCGCGGGTGACGACGAGAAACTGCTGGCGTTCGGTCCCGTCGTCACCGACCTGATGGCTTCGGCGGCTGAACTCGCCTCCTCCACCGACTACTCCGGGTGATGCGCGCGGCCGTCTGCCCGGCCTACGGTCCACCCGAGGTGATCCGCATCGAGGAGCGTCCAGATCCGACAGTCGGTGCCGGCCAGGCGCTGGTGCGCGTGCAGGCGGCGGCGGTGAACTTTCCGGACGTGCTGTTGATGGCCGACGAGTATCAGATCAGCGTGCCGCCGCCGTTCATACCTGGCAGTGAGTTCGCCGGCGTCATCGAAGAGTTGGACGGGCAGGCAACGGGTTTCGCCGTCGGCGACCGTGTGATGGGCGCCGGGCTCTTTGGCGCTTTCGCCGAGCGGGTGGCGGTATCCGCGGCCGGTCTGAGCCGGCTACCGGAGGACGTCGATGCCCGCACCGGGGCGGCGTTCGGTGTCGCCTACCGCACCGCTCATCACGCGCTGCGGTCGATGGCCCAGATATCGGCAGGCGATGAGCTGCTCGTCCTCGGCGCGGGCGGCGGTGTCGGGCTGGCCGCCGTCCAGCTGGGCGTGGCGCTCGGCGCCAGGGTCACCGCGGTGGCGTCATCGTCCGAGAAGCTGCACGTGGCAGGACATTACGGAGCGTCGCGTCTGGTCAATCACCGCGACGGCGAGCTCCGAGCAGCGTTGCGCGAGGCGCTACCGGACGGAGCGGACGCCGTCGTCGACCCGGTCGGTGGCGACCTCTCCGAACCCGCACTGCGCGCGCTGCGGCGGGGCGGCCGCTTCGTCACGATCGGCTACGCCTCGGGGGTGATCCCCCGCATTCCGCTGAACCTGGTCCTGGTCAAGGGAATCCGAATCGTCGGCTTCCAGTTCCAAGACGTCCCGGCCACCGAGTTCACCCGCAACGAGGACGAGCTGAGAACCCTCTTGACGACGGGGCGAGTGACTCCTCACATCGGGGCGTCGTACTCGTTGAGCGAGACGGCGCAGGCCCTGCGGCACGTCGCCGACGGGCGAGCCATCGGCAAGGTGCTCATCGACGTCCAGGACGTCATCGGCCAACGCTGAGCCGTGGGCGGGTCAGCCGGCCGGGACCAGGTCCGCGGCCACCGACGGCCGGGCCATGACTCCGCGCCGGAACGTCTCGGCGGTGCCGACCGCGACGGGATGGTGAATGGCGACGAGCGCCTGAGCCTTGAAGGCACGCGCCGCGGCGCTGAGTTGATGAGACACCGAGCCGACGGTGTCGTCGAGTTCCTCGGGACAATGCTCACCCCACAGCGTGACCTCGGTGAGCCCGTGGCCGAGTGCCTCGAGCACGCCTCGACGGACGCGCGGGTCGGTCGAGAACAGCTCCGCGGCCACGGCGACGGTCTGCGGATGCGGCCGGTCGGCCCACATCTCGAGCGCCCCCTGCAGGTCCTGAGTCTCCACGCCGAGGATCTCCAGCGGCCGCAGATCCTGGGCACCGTCGATGAGCACGGTGACGTCCCATCCCGCCATCACGCGGTCGACCATCCAACCCCCCGCGAACCTGACGACGTCCCCGACGTTGGGAGACACCACGTCCAGTCGATATCTCATGTCCTGCTCCTGTCCGACGGTTCGAAGTCTCGGGCGAGCGTCTCGGCGTACCCCGTGAAGACCTCGATCAGGGGTATCGAAGGATCGAGCAGCCATGCGGTCTCCATTCCGTTGACGAAGGCGAGAATCTCCACGGCCTTGTTGGCCGGATCGAAGTCCCGGCGGTAGGCGCCCGCATCCTGGGCACGTCGGATCAGGTCTGCGACGATGTCGACTCCGGCGCGTTGCCGCCTCAAGAGCCGATCGTGCAGGGGGGCGTCCGGTGAGATGTTCTCGATGAGTAGTACCGAGAAGGTACCGACGAGTTCTGGTGCCCGAGTGAACCGCTCGGCGACGCGACGGATCTCGGTGATGAGATCGCCCGACCGGTCGGCGTGAATGTCGTCATCGGCGTCGCGAGCGTCGAGCACCGCGTTGAGCAACTGCTCCTTGGACTCGAAGTGGTGGAGCAGCCCCGCGGGGCTCACCCCTGCTTCCTTGGCAATCTGCGCCAGCGAGGTGTTGCGCCACCCGTGGCGCGATACCAGCCGTTCAGCGACGTCGAGAATCCGCTGCTTGCGGTCCTCGCCTTTGGCGAGCAACGTCGCATAGGGCCTGGGAGACTCCCCAAGAACGGACACCGAACTCCCTCGTTCGAACCAACCTAGTGAACACACAGTAGGTAGGTTTTGCCGCTGTGACAAGCGTCTCTTGATTCGTGGCGTCTGAGGAGCGGTCAGCGCTCCCGGATGCACATGAATCGCTAGGCGATGAGTTCGACGAGCGTCGCGTTGGCGGTGCCGCCGCCCTCGCACATGGTCTGCAATCCGTAGCGAATTCCATTGTCCCGCATGTGATGAATCATCCGCGTCATCAGCACGGCACCCGAAGCGCCCAGCGGGTGGCCGAGCGCGATCGCGCCACCGAGCGGGTTGAGCCGCGCCTCGTCCGCGCCGGTCTCGGCGAGCCATGCCAGCGGCACGGGGGCAAACGCCTCGTTGACCTCGTACACGCCGACCTCGCCGATGCCCACACCCGCCTTGTGGAGCACCTTCTCGGTTGCCGGGATGGGACCGGTGAGCATCAGCACCGGGTCGGCGCCCGTGACGGCCCCGGCCCGATACCGCACCAGTGGCGTCAGCCCCATGTTGACGGCGTTCTCCGCCGTGGTCACCAGAAGCGCGGCCGCGCCGTCGGAGATCTGCGACGAGTTGCCCGCATGAATGACGCCGTCGTCGGTGAACGCCGGCTTGAGCCCGGCGAGCTTCTCGACCGTGGTGCCGCGCCGGATGCCCTCGTCGGCGGTCACCACGTCACCGTCGGCGAACACGGGAACGATCTGGTCGGCGAACGCACCCGCATCCTGCGCGGCCGCCGCCCGTTCGTGCGACTGCGCGGAGTATTCGTCGAGCCGGGTCCGCGAGAGGTTCCACTTCCTGGCGATCATCTCCGCGGACAGACCCTGGTTGAACGAGAAGTCGTCATACCGGGCAAGCACTTTCGGCCCGTAAGGCATGCCGGTGGAACGCGCCGACCCGAGCGGGACCCGGCTCATCACCTCGACACCGCCCGCGACGACGACGTCCTGCTGACCGGACATCACCGCGTGCACGGCGAAGTCGAGCGCCTGCTGGCTCGACCCGCACGCCCGGTTCACCGTGGTGCCGGGGATGTGTTCCGGCCAGCCCGCCGCGAGTACCGAGAAGCGGCCGATATTGCTCGACTGGTCGCCGACCTGCGATACGCAACCCCAGATCACGTCGTCGATCACCGACGGATCGACGCCGGTACGTTCGGCGAGCTCGTTGAGCACGACTGCCGACAGGTCGGCGGCGTGCTGCGCGGACAGGCCGCCATTGCGCTTGCCGACGGGCGTACGGACGGCTCCGACGATGACGGTCTCTCGCATTACTTCCGCTCCGATCTGGGGACTGCCCACTCCCCGGTGAACTCCGGCTCCCGCTTGGAGGCGAAGGCCGCATATGCCTCACCCGAGTCTGCCGTGGCGAAGTTGCCCGGCTGGGCCCGGGCCTCGTTGGCCAACGCCGCGGCCAGGGTGCAGTTGGCCCCGTCGTTCAGCAGCGCCTTGCTCTGCGCCAGCGCGAAGGGTGGGCCGGCCGCCAACCGTGCCGCCAGCTCGTCGACGAAGCCGTCGATGTCCCCCGCCGGAGCCACCCAGGTGACCAGGCCGAGCGAATGGGCCTCAGCCGCGTCGATCATGTCACCGAGCAGGACGAGCCGCTTCGCCTGCTGCAGTCCAACGAGCTTGGGCAGCAGCCACGAGCCACCGAGATCCACGGAAAGCCCTCGCCTGGCGAAGATCTGGCTGAAGGTGGACTCCGGCGTGGCGACCACGAGATCGCACCCGAGGGCCAAGTTCCAGCCGGCCCCGACGGCCACGCCGCTCACCTTGGCCACCGTCGGCACCGAGAGCTGATGGAGCGACATCGCCACATCCGTGAGCCGGTCCAGCTTGCGTCGCGGGTGGACGTTCTCGCCGGTTCCGATGTCGGCGCCGGAGCAGAATGCACCGCCGGCACCGGTGATCACCAGCGCGCGTACGTCGCCGTCGCGCCCGGCCGCACGCAACGCCTCGGCGAGTTCTCGCCACAGCTGCGCATCGATCGCGTTCTTGCGGTGCGGTCGGTTCAGCGTCAGGGTGCGGACACCGTCACGGTCGTCGATCAGAAGGACGGGCGCGTCGAAGCCGGTCACGGATACGCCGGCCCGATGGCGCCTGCGGTGCGCAGCGCAGCGATCTCGTCAGGCGTCAGGCCCAGTTCCCCAAGGACCGCGTCAGTGTGTTCACCGAGCCCGGGAACCGCACCCATGGGTGGCTCGAAGCCGGTGATGACGGGCGGCGGAAGCAGCGTGGGGATGGCGCCCTTCGGCGACTGCACCGTGCGCCACCGATCCCGCGCCGTCAACTGCGGGTGAACCACCACCTCGCTCGGCAGGTTGTACCGGGAGTTTCCGATGCCGGCTGCGTCCGCCGTGCGTTGAATGTCGACGAGATCGCGCTGGCTGCACCAGGATTCGATGGCCGCATTGATCTCGTCGCGATGTGTGCAGCGGTCCGCGTTGGTGCCGAGGCGGGGATCGTCGGCGAGGTCGGGTCGGACGATGATCTCGCGGGCCAGCCGTTGCCACTCGCGGTCGTTGGTGGTGCCGAGGACCACGGTCTGACCGTCGCGGGTGGGAAACGCGCCGTACGGTGCGACCGCGGGGGCACTGACGCCCAGCGGCTGCTGGTCGACGCCGGTGTGCTGGGTGTAGGTCAGCTGATAGCCCATGATGTCGGTCATCACGTCGAAGAGGCTCAGTTCGACGGCGGGCGCGGCCACGTCGGCGCGTCCAGCGCGCCCGATGAGCAGCGCCATGATCGACAGGGCCGCATACAGTCCGGTGGTGAAGTCGGCCATCGCGGGGCCCGGCTTGGCGGGCATGTCCGGATAACCGGTCACCGCACAGGAACCCGACTCCGCCTGCACCAGAAGGTCATAGGCCCGCTTGTGCGAGATGGGACCTCCGGGGCCGTACCCGTCGATCTCGACCGGAATGACGTTGGGGTGCCGCACGGCGAGATCCGCCCGTCCCAGGCCGAGGCGCGCCGTCGCTCCCGGGGCGAGGTTGGACACGAAGGCGTCGGCGTCATCGAGCAGCCGGTGCAACACGTCCATGCCCGCAGGCGATTTCAGGTTGAGCGTGATCGACTCCTTGCCGCGATTGCACCACACGAAGTGCGCCGCCATCCCGCCGGGACCATTGACCACGTCGTCGTAGTCACGTGCGAAGTCGCCTCCACTCGGGTTCTCCACCTTGATGACGCGGGCGCCGAAGTCGGCCAGCACGCGGCTACAAATCGGTGCCGCCACCGCCTGCTCCATCGCCACGATCGTCACCCCGGCGAGGGGTGCGTTGCCGCTCGATCCCGAGCTGTCCTCAGCCACGAACGATCACATAACCATGCCGCCGTCGACCGGCAGCACCTGGCCCGTGACGTAGGAGGCGGCATTGGAGGCGAGGAAGACGAAGGCCCCGGCGATCTCGTCGGGATCCGCCCAGCGCTGCAACGGAATTCGCCGCATCATGTTGGCGGAGAACTTCTCGTTGGTGCGGATGGTCTCCGTCATGGGCGTGGCCGCCAGCGGGGCGAGCGCATTCACCAGGATGTCGTTGCGCGCCAGCTCGCGGGCCAGGGACTTGGTGAAGCCGATGATGCCCGCCTTGGCCATGGAGTAGTTGACCTGCCCGAGCGTTCCCGTGATGCCGGCCGCCGAGGTCACGTTGATGATGCGCCCGGTGCCGTCGGTCGCCAGGAACGGCAGCGCCGCCTGGGTCACGCGGAAGGCACCCATCACGTGAATGTCGATGAGGCGGTTGACGTTCTCCTCGCTGATGTCGGCGAACATGGCGGGGGCGGTGACGCCTGCGTTGTTGACGACGATGTTCAGCACGCCGCCGGTCATCCCAGCAGCTTGGGCTGCGGCGGCATCGGCGGACCCACGATCGGCGACGTCCAGTGCTGCGCTCTCAGCCCGGCCTCCCGCTGCCGTAATGCCCTGCGCCACCGTGGCTGCGGCGTCCTCGTCCAGATCGGTCACCAGTACGGACGCCCCCGCCGTCGCGAGCGCGCGGGCGACGGCAGAGCCGATGCCGCCGGCCGCACCCGTGACGATCGCGGAGCGTCCCGTGAGGTCGAATAGTGGATTCATGGCCATCAGTAGCTCTTCGGCAGACCGAGCACCTTCGAGGCCAGGAAGTTGAGGATCATCTCCTGGCTCACGGGCGCGATCTTCATCAGGCGTGACTCACGGAAGAACCGCGAGATGTGGTATTCCTCCGAGTAGCCCATGCCGCCGTGCGTCTGCAAGGCGCGATCGGCCGCACCGAAACCCGCATCGGCACAGAGATACTTGGCCATGTTGGCCTCGCGTCCGCACGGCTTGCCGTTGTCGTAGAGCCAGGTCGCCTTGCGCAGGACTAGTTCGGCCGCGTCGAGCCGGGCCAGCGAGTCGGCGAGTGGGAACTGGATGCCCTGGTTCATCCCGATCGGACGGTCGAACACGACGCGCTCGTTCGCGTACTTCACGGCCCGGTCCAGGGCCACCCGTCCGATGCCTAGCGCCTCGGCGGCGATCAACATCCGCTCGGGGTTCAAGCCGTGCAGGATGTACTCGAAACCCTGGCCCTCCGCACCGATTCGGTCCTCGACGGGAATGCGCAGATCGTCGATGAACAGCTCGTTCGAGCTGACGGCATTGCGTCCCATCTTCTTGATCGGCCTGATGTCGACGTGGTCACGGTCGAGGTCGGTGAGGAACAGCGTCAGTCCGTCGGTCTTCTTGGTGACGTCGTCATACGGGGTGGTGCGGGTGAGGAGCAGGATCTTCTCCGACTCCAGCGCCTTGGAGATCCACACCTTGCGGCCGTTGACCACGTAGGAATCGCCGTCGCGCTTGGCGAACGTGGTGATGCGTGAAGTATCAAGGCCCGCACCGGGTTCGGTGACGCCGAAGCACACGTGCAGGTCACCGTCGACGATGCGGGGCAGGGTGGCAGCCTTCATCTCGTCGGAGCCGAACACCACCACCGGCTGCATGCCGAAGATCGACATGTGGATGGCGCTGGCGGCGTTCATGGCCCCACCCGAGCGCGCCACCTCCTCGGCCAGGATGGTCGCCTCGGTGATGCCAAGCCCGTGGCCGCCGTACTCCTCGGGAATGGTCATGCCCAGCCAGCCCCCGGAGGCGATGGCGTCGTAGAACTCCTGTGGGAATTCGTGCGCCTGGTCCTTGTCCATCCAGTACTGGTCGTCGAACTTCGACGCCAGCTCCGCGACGGACTTGCGGATCAGCTGCTGATCCTCCGTCAGCTCGAAGTTCATTCCGCCGGTCACTGCACACTCCTACCCATCGAAGATCCCTTGCCCATGGTCGAAGTCGCCGATGCGGCCACGGAGTAATCCGCATCGGCGACCCACGACTCTGCCTACGGCGTCAGTCCTTGGAGCCGCTCATGGCCTTGGCGCTGGCGGCCCACTCCTGAAAGTTGGGTCCCGCCTTGTCATGCTTGGACAGCGCCTGGATGGTGACGTCGTGCCCAGCGCTGGCGGCTCGTAGTGCGCCCACGGTGGCCTGGTCCTTGGGGACGTGGGCGAACGGTTCGAAATGGTAGAGCTTCATCGCGTTCTCGTGCGTCATCTTGTTGATCTCGTCGTCGGCCACGTCGTAGGTCTTGAACACCGCGTCGAGTTCCTCTGGGGCGCCGGGCCACATCGAATCCGAATGCGGATAATCCATCTCCCAGCAGATGTTGTCCACCCCGATCTCGTGACGCAGCTTCACGCCGACCGGGTCGGAGATGAAGCACGTCATGAAGTGCTCGCGGAACACCTGCGAGGGCAACTTGTCGCCGAAGTCCTGGTGGGTCCACGTCGAGTGCATGTCGTAAGTCCGATCGACACGCTCGAGGAAGTAGGGAATCCACCCCGTCCCGCCTTCGCTCAGGGCGATCTTCAGATCCGGGTAGTCCTTGATCGGCTTGGACCACAAGAGATCCGCCGCCGCCTGCACGATGTTCATGGGCTGCAGCGTGATCATCACGTCCATGGGCGAATCAGGTGCGGGGATGCTCAGCTTGCCCGAGGACCCGATGTGCACGTTCATCACGGTGTCGGTGTCCACCAGCGCCTTCCACAGCGGCGTCCAGTAGTCGTCGTGGAAGCTGGGGTATCCCAGCGCGGCCGGGTTCTCGGTGAAGGTCAGCGAGTGCACGCCCTTCTTGGAGACACGGCGCACTTCGGCCGCGGCCAGCTCGGCATCCCAGATCACCGGCAGTGCCATCGGAATGAACCGCCCCGGATGCGCGCCACACCATTCGTCGATGTGCCAGTCGTTGTAGGCCTGCACCAGCGCCAGCGAGAAGTCCGAGTCGTCGGTGGCGAACAATCGGCCGGCAAAACCCGGGAACGACGGGAAGTTCATGGTCGCCAACACCCCGCCGGCATTCATGTCCTTGACCCGCTCGGCGGCGTCGTAGCAGCCCTTGCGAATCTCGTCCAGCCCCTGGGGCTCCAGGCCGTACTCCTCCTTGGGCCGGCCTGCGACCGCGTTCAGGGCCACGTTCGGGATGATCGTCTCGCGGAACTGCCAGGTGTCCGACCCGTCCGGGTTGTGCACCAGCCTCGGGGCGTCGTCGAGGTACTTCTCGGGCAGATGATTCTTGAACATGTCCGGCGGTTCGATGATGTGGTCATCGACGCTGATCAAGATCATGTCGTCCTTGTTCACGGAAGTTCCCTTCGCATCGTGCCGATGGCACCGATTCCCATGACGTTCTCTACTAGAGGAAACTAGCCTCTCTCCAGGCGAGAATCAACCTAGCGAATCGGCCCAAATGCCACAGTGCCTGCAGTTTTGCCCGTTCGGGACGGCGTGCGCCGACCGTCGCCACCGACTCTTCCATTGACGTTTCAGCCGTAGGGTGGAAATCTGTTAGGCAAATATGAGAATATGATTCTCGCATGTGAGAGCATCGAAGCCGGACCGAGAGGAGGACGTCGTGCGCCTGCCGCCGCTGCCAGCAGCCGAGTGGGATGACGCCGTGCTGGGGGCGCTTCGACTGATGCCCGAGGAGCGGCGCAATCCCGCGGCCGCCGGCAATGCCATCGCCACGTTCGTCAACCATCCCGAGCTCACGCGCTCCTACCTCACCTTCAGCTTCTACCTGCTGACGCGGTCATCCCTCGTGCCTCGATTGCGGGAGTTGGCCGTTCTTCGGATTGCACACCTGACCGCGTGCGCGTACGAGTGGGACGAACACGTCGCGATTGGTCAGAAGGCGGGCCTGACGCTGAAGGACATCGATGCCCTTCAGCGCGGGGAGGCAATCGACGAGTTCGACCGGACCGTGCTCACCGCGGTCGACGAACTGGTCGAGGACACCCGGCTCTCCGACGCCACCTGGGCTGCCCTCGGCGAGCGGATGGACAAGCGGCAGCTCATGGACTTCGTCTTCACCGTCGGCGGCTACCACATGCTGGCGATGGCCCTGAACACCTTCGGCGTGGAACCCGCCGGGCTCGAACCAACCAAGGAGAACTGAACATGGCTTTCTTCAAGAAGCCCGACGTCGGTAGCTGGACCGAGAACTGGCCCGAATTGGGCACCGCTCCAGTCAATTACAACGACTCCATCGATCCGGAGCACTACCTGCTCGAACAGCAGGCGATCTTCCGGAAGACCTGGCTCAAGGTCGGCCGCGTCGAGCAGCTTCCCAAGCGCGGCAGTTACTTCACCCGCGAGATGCCCTCGGCGGGTCCCGGCACGTCGGTGATCATCGTCAAGGACGTGACGGACGGTCCCGACGGCAAGACCGAGACCGTCAGGGCCTTCTACAACATGTGCCGCCATCGCGGAAACAAGTTGGTGTGGAACGACTTCCCGGGCGAAGAGGTCTCCGGCGTCTGCCGCCAGTTCACGTGCAAGTACCACGCGTGGCGCTACGGGCTCAACGGCGACCTGACCTTCGTCCAGCAGGAGGGTGAGTTCTTCGATCTCGACAAGAACGACTACGGGCTGGTCCCGGTCCGCTGCGAGGTGTGGGAAGGCTTCATCTTCATCAACTTCGACGACGCCGCAGCCCCGCTGACCGAGTACCTGGGCGACTTCGCAACCGGCCTGGAGGGCTATCCGTTCCACGAGATGACCGAGCACTACGCCTACCGCTCGGAGATCAACGCCAACTGGAAGCTGTTCATCGACGCGTTCACCGAGTTCTACCACGCGCCGATCCTGCACATGAAGCAGGCAGAGAAGGAAGAGGCCGAGAAGCTGGCCAAGTTCGGCTTCGAGGCGTTGGCCTACGACATCAAGGGCGACCACTCCATGGTGTCGTCGTGGGGCGGGATGAGCCCGCCCAAGGACATCAACATGGTCAAGCCCATCGAGCAGATCCTGCACAGCGGCCTCTTCGGGCCGTGGGACCGCCCCGACATCAAGGGCATCCTGCCCGACGAACTGCCGCCCGCAATCAACCCGGGCCGCCACAAGACCTGGGGCACTGACTCATTCGAGTTCTTCCCCAACTTCACACTGCTGTTCTGGGCACCCGGCTGGTACCTCACGTACAACTACTGGCCGACGGCGGTGGACAAGCACATCTTCGAGGCCGACCTGTACTTCGTACCGCCGAAGAATCTCCGCGAGCGCCTGTCGCAGGAACTGGCCGCGGTGACGTTCAAGGAGTACGCGTTCCAGGACGCCAACACCCTCGAGGCCACCCAGACCCAGATCGGCACCAGGGTCGTCACCGACTTCCCGCTGTGCGATCAGGAGATCCTGCTGCGCCACCTGCACATGACAGCACACCAGTACGTGGACAGGTACAAGGCCGGCCTCGAGCACTCCGCGGCCAACGGCAACGGAACCACCACCGGAAAGCACGCGACCACGAGGGACGAAGCGCATGTCTAAGTTGCCAGAGGAATTCGCCGACCTCGAACGGTTTGCCGACTGGTGCCTGCCGACCGAGGAGGAGCGCTACTCCAAGCGCCTCGACTCCACGATGGCCGAGATGCAGGAGTTGTACGACGCGGGCATGGCGCGTCTCGAGGACATCATGGTCTATGTCGACGCCCGCTTCCCGCTCAAAGGGATGCCCGAGGACGCCAAGGCTCTGGTACACCTGGGACAGTCGATCGTGATGGTGAGCTTCCCCATCGAGGTGTGGAAGCAGCCACGTGTGCTGGACAGCGGTGCGGCATACATCAAACTCATCAAGGAGCCGGTGGTCTAACACGTGCCAACCCTCACAGCAGCGGGTTACCTCGACGTCGACGCGGGCGAGATCATTCGCCCCGGCATCCTGAGGATCGAAGACGATCGAATCGTCGGCGTGGGTGGTGACGTCCATTCCGACTCATCGACCGTGATCGATCTTGGCGACTCCATCCTGCTGCCAGGCCTGATGGACATGGAGGTCAACCTGTTCATGGGTGGCCGCGGCGAGAACCCCGGCCTGTCCCAGGTGCAGGACGACCCGCCCACCCGGGTGCTGCGGTCGATCGGCAATGCCCGGCGCACGCTGCGTGCCGGTTTCACGACCGTGCGCAACCTTGGTCTGTTCGTCAAGACCGGCGGCTATCTGCTGGACGTCGCGCTGGCCCGGGCCATCGAGGCGGGCACCATCGAGGGACCGCGGATAATCCCTGCGGGGCATGCAATCACCCCGACCGGCGGGCATCTCGACCCGACGATGTTTGCCGCCTTCATGCCGGGAGCCCTCGAACTCACCATCGAGGAGGGCATCGCCAACGGTGTCGACGAGATCCGCAAGGCGGTGCGCTACCAAATCAAGCACGGCGCCCAACTGATCAAGGTCTGCGTCTCGGGCGGGGTCATGTCGATGACGGGTGAGGCAGGCGCACAACACTATTCGGACGAGGAGCTGCGTGCGATCGTCGACGAGGCGCATCGGCGCGGCTTACGGGTGGCCGCCCACACCCACGGCGCCGAGGCGGTGAAGCACGCCGTGGCGTGCGGTATCGACTGCATCGAACATGGCTTCCTCATGGACGACGAGGCCATCCAGGCGCTGGTCGACAACGATCGATGGCTGGTGACCACGCGACGACTCGCCGAGGCCATGGACGTATCGCGGGCTCCAAAGGAGTTGCAGGACAAGGCTGCCGAGATGTTCCCGAAGGCCAAGACGTCGATCAAGGCGGCATATGACGCCGGGGTCAAGATCGCCGTCGGCAGCGACGCCCCTGCCATCCCCCACGGCAAGAACGCCGACGAGCTCGTCACGCTCGTCGACTGGGGCATGCCCCCGATCGCCGTGCTGCGCGCGGCCACGACCGTCGCGGCGGACCTGATCGCCAAGCCCGATCTCGGCAGGCTCGCCGAGGGTTACCTCGCCGACGTCATCGCAGTACCGGGTGACCCCCTCGCTGACATCCGTGTTACAAAAGACGTTAACTTTGTAATGAAAGGCGGCAAGGTCTTCCGACATGACGCAGCCAACTAGCAGGCCAAGCCGCACCGATGACCTGGTCGAGATTCAGCAGCTCCTCGCGAAGTATGCCGTGACCATCACCCAGGGCGACGTCGAAGGACTGGTGACCGTCTTCACGCCCGACGGCACCTACAGCGCGTTCGGCTCGACCTACACCCTGGCCCGCTTCCCGGAGTTGGTCGCCGCCGCGCCCAGTGGACTGTTCATGACCGGCACCTCACTGGTCGACCTCGACGGCGCCGATCCCGACACCGCGACCGGCACACAGCCCCTGTGCTTCGTCGAGCACTCCAAGCACGACATGCGCATCGGGTACTACAAGGACACCTACGTCCGTACCGACGCCGGGTGGCGTCTGAAAACCCGTGCCATGACCTTCATTCGACGCAACGGCGACCACGACTCCGGCCGCGCACATGCCATCGGACGCCCCGAAGCCGGATGACCTCCACCACCGAGGTGCCCACCACCGCCGAGTTCCGTTCTCGGTTGGTGGCCTGGCTCGACGAGCACGACCTGACCCCGCCACCGGGTGAGCACTCGCTCGACGCCCATCACGCTCAGCATGCTCGCGTGCTGGGCGCGCTCTACGACGCGGGCTGGATGCGCTGGGGGTGGCCGGAGTCCGCGGGCGGGCTCGGTGGCCCGATGATCCTGCGCGCGGTCGTCGGCGAGGAGGTCATCGGACGCGGGCTCGACGACCCGGGGCCGTACTCGCTTCTCGAGGTGCTGACGCCGACGATGATCGACTACGCGCGTCCAGAACTCGCCGCGGAGATGGTGCCGCGGCTGTTGTCCGGGCGCGAGACCTGGTGCCAAGGCTTCTCCGAACCCGGCTCCGGCAGTGATCTCGCGTCCCTTACCACGCGCGCCGAACATCGTGACGGGCAGTGGATCATCAACGGCCAGAAGGTGTGGACCAGCTTCGCGCAGTACGCCACCCGGTGCGTTCTGCTGACCCGGACCGGACCCGGCCACGCCGGCATCACCGCGTTCTTCGTCGACATGGATAGTCCAGGCATCGACGTCCGCCCGCTGCGCACCATGCACGGCGTCGACGAGTTCTGCGAGGTCTACTTCGACGACGTGGTGGTGCCCGCCGACCGCATGCTCGGAGATCCCGGCGATGGCTGGCAGCTCGCGATGGATCTCCTCCCCTTCGAACGTTCGACATGCTTCTGGCAGCGGATCTCGTATCTGTACTCGCGCCTCGACGCGCTCGTCGATCAGGTCAAGGGGGAACTCGGTCCGGCTGCGGACGCGGACCTCGGGGCCGCGTATCTAGCCCTGCACACCTTGCGTTGCCGCTCCCGGGACACCCAGCTGCGACTGGCCGACGGTCAGAAGCTGGGAGCCGACACCTCGATCGACAAGGTGTTGCTGTCCGGCGCCGAACAACTGCTCTACGACACCGCGCGCGACGTGCTGCCGGGCACCATCGAACTCGACGACTCCCCGTGGCGCACCGAGTTCCTCTACTCCCGGGCATCCAGCATCTACGGCGGAACCGCCGAAGTGCAGCGCAACATCATCGCCCGGCGACTGCTCGACCTCGGGAAGGAATGACCGTGGCGCCCGACTCCGACACCGAATCACTGGCCATGCTCGAAGATGGCCTGCGCAAGACCATGCTGACAACCACCGGACCGGAGCTGGACACTGCGCTGGGCGAACTGGGCTGGGCCGACATGCTCTCCGACATGCCCGACGCTGCGATAGCCCTGGTGTTCCGACTGCTCGGCGAAACGGGTTCGCACGCTTCGATTCTCAACGACGTGGTGCTGCAGTCCTCCCGACGCGAACCCGGCGGCACTCCTGCGCTGCCGTACGCCGGCGGCGGTCAAGTGGTGTGGGAGCGCACGGACTACACCGGCACGGTTCTCGGTGGCCTGCCTCTGCGCCGGGTGGAGGAGGGTGAGCTGCTCCGCCTGGCGGAGGCGCGGCGGGCCCTGGGCTGGTGGCTGGTCGGCAGTTCGCGCGCAATGCTCGCGCTGGCTCGCCAGCACGCGCTGGACCGGGTGCAGTTCGGCAAGCCGATCGCCGGGTTTCAGGCGGTCCGCCATCGGCTGGCCGAGACGCTGGTGGCGATCGAAGGCGCCGAGGCGACGCTGAGCCTGCCCGGTGCGGACAATCCCGATCTGACCGCGCTGTTGGCCAAGGCCTCGGCGGGCACGGCCGCGCTCACCGCGGCCAAGCACTGCCAGCAGGTTCTTGGCGGCATCGGCTTCACCGCCGAGCACGACCTGCACCGTCACGTCGAGCGCGTCCTGGTACTCGACGGATTGCTCGGCAGCGCACGCGAACTCACCAAGAAGGCGGGTGCGGGGTTGCGGGCCCGCGGTTCGGCTCCCCGTCTCGCTCACCTGTAAACCGCTCCGCCTCAGCGGCGCGGTAGACCGAGCACGCGCTGGGCGATGATGTTGCGCTGGATCTCCGACGTGCCTCCGGCGATGGTCCCGGCGAACGAACGAATGTAGCGATCAGCCCAGCTGCCTGCATACGCGTCGAGGTTGAGCGGAACATACGGCGCAGTCATGTCGGGGTGGCTGAGCCCCTCTGCGGCGCGCGAATCCAGGGCGTGCTCAGTCGCCGCCTGCACCGTCTCGGCACCGAGCAGCTTCAACACCGACAACGCGGGAACATCCTCGTGGCCGTGGGCCGCCCTCGCTAGCGCTGCGGAGCCCAGCAGGCGGAGGGCGTGATTGTCCATCACCAGCGTGGCGAACCGATCCCTCTCGACAGCCGTCGACGGGTGCCAGTCGTCGATCAGGTCCTGCAAACGGTCGGCGTAACTGAGCCACAACATGTTTCGCTCGTGACCGAGGGACCCACTGGCCACGGTCCACCCGTCGTTGAGCGTTCCCACGAGATTCTTGGCGGGCACCCTCACGTTGGTGAAGAACACCTCGTTGAAGTCCAAGTCATCCCGGTCGGCCGCGGACGCGAAGGGCCTGCGGACCAGACCGGGCGAGTCGGTGGGAATGAGGAGGACGCTGATGCCGCGATGTTTGGGGGCTTCGACGTCGGTTCGGACGAACGTCAGGATCACGTCGGCGTCGTGCGCCCCGGAAGTCCACACCTTCTGGCCGTTGACGATGAAGTCGTCACCGTCACGCACGGCCCTGGTGCGCAGCGAGGCGAGATCCGAACCGGCGCCCGGCTCGCTCATACCCAACGCGGCCGTCATCTCGGCGCGCAGAATGGGTATGGCCCACGTCTGCTGCTGTTCCGGGGTCCCGAACGTGATCAGCGACGCCGCGATGATTCCGACGCCCTGGGAGTTGAAGCTCGAGACGTACCGGCGACGGGCCAGTTCCGTCTGGTGGACGTACTGCTGGATGATGGTCGCGTTGCGTCCGCCGAACTCAGGCGGGTTGCCGGGTACCAGCCAGCCGTTGTCGAAGAGCAGTCGTTGCCAGCGGCGGGCCCAGTCCGGCACGTGGGACGAGGACCGTGGCCGTTCGAGTGCCTCGGCCGCAGCGGGGGCATTCCGGTCGAGGAAGTCCACGAACTCAGCGAGGAAGCCCCCCACCTCGGGGTCGAACGTCAGCTGCACGTCACTCCTGGAATGCGCCCTTCCGCGGAAGGCTTCTCTTCGCGCGAAAATGAGAATACTATTCTCACGTTGGGAAAGTTACAATCTCAGACACGCTGCAGCCGAGGAGGTCTAGGGCACGATGCAACGACGCTCTCCGGTACAGTCCATGCATGTTCTCCCCGATCGGCCCACGTCAGAGGCACAGGTGACCACCAGTCCTAGTGAAGAACCGGCGTGGAAGCAGCGCGCGGTCGAACGTTCCATCAAGACTGCGAAATTGCGTGCCGCCCAGCGCGTGCAGCGCTTCCTCGATGCCGCCCAGGCGATCATCATCGAAAAGGGCAGTACCGACTTCACCGTCCAAGAGGTCGTTGACCGTTCACGCCAATCGCTGCGCAGCTTCTACCTGCAGTTCGACGGTAAGCACGAACTCTTGCTCGCGCTCTTCGAAGACGCGTTGAGCCGCTCGGCCGACCAGATTCGCGCCGCGACCTCTGGCCAGATGGATCCGCTGGAGCGGCTCAAGGTCGCAGTTCAATTGCTCTTCGAGTCATCCCGTCCGGACCCTGCGGCAAAGCGCCCGCTGTTCACCGACTTCGCGCCCAGGCTGCTCGTCTCGCATCCCTCCGAGGTCAAGGTGGCGCACGCGCCGCTGCTGGTACTGCTCACGGAACTGATGGAGGACGCCGCCTCGGCCGGCAAACTCCGGGCAGGCATCAATCCCCGACGCATCGCGGCGATGACCATGCAGACCGTGATGTTCGTCGCACAATCGAGCGGTTCGGATGACATTGCGATCAAACCGATCTCAGCCGACGAGGTGTGGGACTTCGTCTCGCACGGCTTTGCCGCCGACGACTAGTCTGAGAATTTCATTCTCGTTATAGAAGAATTGTCCTTACACTGATCGGGTGCCCGCTCAGTCACCCGACCATGTGGAGTGCCTGACGCTCGACGCGTCGACCTCCGCGACGACGGATCATCCGCCGACGAGCCGCCCGGTGCTGGGCGCGACGGCACCCACGAGTCGCCATCGGGTGGTGCAGTGGTCCACCGGAACCATCGGCGTCCGTGGCATTCGGGGGATCGTCGATCACCCCGATCTGGAACTGGCGGGCGTGTACGTGCATGGCAGCGACAAAGCCGGGCGGGATGCAGGCGACCTGTGCGGGCTGGCACCGACCGGAGTCCTCGCCACTGACGACGTCGAGGCCATCGTGGGGATCGCCGCCGACTGCGTGCTGTACATGCCCAACGCGCCGGACGTCGAACAGATCTGTCGACTGCTCGCCGCGGGGACCAACGTCGTCACCACGTGCGGGTTGTTCCACCACCCCGCCTCGATGGACCCCGCGACGCGCGCGAGGGTCACCGCCGCGTGTGAGGCGGGCGGCACCTCGATCCATGGCACCGGAAGCAGTCCCGGCTTCATTTCCGAGGCAGTCCCCTTGGTACTCACCTCGATCCAGCGCCGCCTGGACCATCTGTACATCGACGAATATGCCGATCTATCCCAACGCAACTCACCCGAGTTGCTGTTCGATCTGATGGGCTTCGGCAAGCCGATCGGTCCCTTCGAGGACTTCCGGGCCAGCTATCTGGAGTCCAGTTTCGGCCCTTCCTTGCGCCTGGTCGCCGACGCCGTCGGACTCCCCCTCGACCGGCTGGAGTCCAGCGGCGAGTTGGCCGCCGCGACCCGCGACGTCACCATCGCGGCGGGCACGATAGCAGCGGGAAGTGTTGCTGGACAACGGATCACAGTCGAAGGCATCCGCGACGGCCGGGTTTTGTTGCAGTTCCGGGCTACCTGGTACTGCAGCACCGACCTGGCAGCCGATTGGAACCTCGAGGACACCGGATGGCACATCTCCGTCGGTGGCGACGCCCCTCTGGAGGTCGGCCTGCACATGCCGATCCCGCTCGACCAGATGGCCGCGATATCGCCCGCGTACACCGCCAATCGGGCCGTGAACGCCGTCCCGTGGGTGTGCGCGGCGACACCGGGCATCGTCACGACGGTCGACCTTCCGCACGTGCTGCCGCACGTGACGTGACCGGGTGCGCGCCCTCCGCGAACGGTCGGTCCAAGACCTCCGAAACCGGCGAGGCCGTTGACACATTGGGAGCAGAGTGTAAGAGTGCTGAGCACGTGCACAGCACTTTCGCGAACGAGGATTCGAGGTCGCATGGCAGGGCGGGTAGAAGGCAAGGTCGCGTTCATCACCGGCGCAGCGCGCGGTCAAGGCCGCAGTCACGCGGTACGGCTCGCCGAAGAGGGCGCCGACATCATCGCGATCGACGTGTGCAAGCCGATGACCGCCGAGGGCGGCATCCCACCCTCGACCCCCGAAGACCTGGCGGAGACCGCCGACCTGGTCAAGGGACTCAATCGCCGCATCGTCACCGCGGAAGTCGACGTACGGGACTACACCGCGCTCAAGGCGGCCGTGGACGGCGGCGTCGAACAGCTCGGCCGTCTCGACATCATCGTGGCCAATGCCGGCATCGGCAACGGTGGCCAGACCCTCGACCAGACCAGCGAAGAGGACTGGGACGACATGATCGGCACCAACCTCACCGGTGTCTGGAAGACGGTGAAGGCCGGCGTCCCCCACCTGATCGCGGGGGGCAACGGCGGGTCCATCATCTTGACCAGCTCGGTCGGCGGGCTGAAGGCCTACCCCCACACGGGCCACTACGTGGCGGCCAAGCACGGCGTCGTCGGTCTCATGCGCACCTTCGCAGTCGAGCTGGGCCAGCACATGATTCGCGTCAACTCGGTGCACCCCACCCACGTCAGCACGCAGATGCTGCACAACGAGGGCACCTTCAAGATGTTCCGCCCCGACTTGGAGAACCCGGGTGCCGACGACATGGCGCCGATCTGCCAGATGTTCCACACCCTGCCGATCCCGTGGGTGGATCCCATCGACATCAGCAATGCGGTGCTGTTCTTCTCCTCCGACGAAGGTCGCTACCTCACCGGCGTCACGCTGCCGATCGACGCGGGCAGCTGCCTCAAGTAGCTCTGCCCCTAGCGGGCGGGTGCGGTGCCGATGACCCCGGTGTCCGCCAGCGCGGCGATCTCATCGTCCGTCAGACCCAGCGACCGGAGCACCTCGCGATTGTGCTCGCCGAGCATGGGCGCAGGGCTGCGATGGAATGAGTCCGGTCCGTCGGCCAGGTTCACGGGCAACGTGCTGTGCAGGGCCGCGACGTTCACCGGATGACCCACCTGCTCGAAGAACCCGCGGTGCACGAGCTGCGGCAGCTCCGCTTGACGGTGCGGCTGCATCACCTTTGCGACGGGAACACCTGCTGGCCACAGTGATTCGACGACTTGGTCGCCGGTACGAGCGGCACACCACTGCGCCAGACGGTCGTCGAGGAGGTCGTGCTGGGCGCGACGTCCCTCCTCGGCCGCCAACCGCGGATCCAACGCCCACGTAGGTCGACCGAGGGCCTCGCGCAGTGCCACCCACTGCTGGTCGTTCGCCACGGCGATCGCCACCCAACAGTCCTCCCGGCCGAACTCGTCGACGCCATCGCACCGGTAGACGTTCTGCGGCGCAGCAGCAGGACCGCGATTGCCGTTGCGTTGCAACAGGCTTCCGTAGGCAGAGTGTTCGATGACCTGCTCGGCAGCGATGTTGAGCGCAGCGTCCACCATGGCCGCCTCGACGAGGACGCCCTGCCCCGTCCGCCGCCGGTGCTCGAGTGCCAGCATCAGCGCATTGAGCGCATGCACCCCGGCGTTCGGATCGCCGACCGAGTACGGCTCGTACGGGTTTCGATCCGGATAGCCGGTCAGCCAGCTCAAGCCGGTGGCGTCCTCGATGATGTAGGCGAATGCGGGGTTCTCGCGCCACGGACCGTCGAGGCCGAAGCCCGGCATGCGAAGCATGATCACGTCGTCACGCAGTTCCCGCACCGACGCGAAGTCGAGCCCCAATTGATCGATCACACGAGGCGTGAAGTTCTCGACGATGACGTCGCACGTGGGAATGAGCCGGCGCAGCAGTTCCCGACCCGGGCGCGTCTGGAAGTCCAGCGTCAGGCTCTGCTTGTTCGTGTTGAGCGCGGAGAAGATCGGCGAACGCTCCCACCACAGATCCACGCTCGCAGGGATTCCGGCGATCAGCCGTGTGCCGTCGGGACGCGCCGTGGACTCGAGATGGATCAATTCGGCGCCGAGCATGCCCAGCACATGGGTGCACGACGGACCCGCCCAGAAGGTCGTCATGTCGAGGACGCGAAGTCCACTGAACGGCAGGCGATCTGGATCCCGACCACCTGTCGGCTCGCGTCGAGCCACCGCCGCCGAACCCCGCACGAGCGCCGTGTGCTCACCGAGCCGCGGCGCTGGGCCCGGCGGTCGCAGCGTCACGCCGCCGAGGCGATAGGGATGGCTCGGTTGCGTGAAGCCGTCGCGCGGGTTGCTCGTGAACGACCCGCGCTCGACGAAGTGGTCCATCTCGGCGACGTTCGCTCCGTTGCCGACCGGCGAGTTGGGGATGCGGAAGGCCGACGCGAGATCTCGCACGTCGTCGACGCGCTGGTCGCGCAACCAGTCGTAGAGTTCCTCGGCGTGCAGGTTGGCCTGCTCGGTGATGGTCAGCTGATTGTGCTGGTCGATCCACTCGTCGTGGCCGGACATCGCGCACAGGTCGTGCCACTGCTGCGCGGTGCCACAGCCCAACGCGACCAGACCATCCGCCGCCTGCGCGACGCCGGGCACGGTGGGCCTGCGCTCGGTGCGCCACGGCCGGCCCAGCATCTCGAAGTACGTCACCGGATAGTAGGTGAGACAGAGGATCTGGGCTTCCAGCATCGACAGGTCGATCAACTCGCCCCAGCCGTCGCGCAGTGCGCGGGCGCGGAACGCCTGGGTCATCGCCGCCGCGTAGGCACCGCTGACCCAGTCGCCCACCCGACCACCGACGTGCACCGGCGCCCTGTCCTGCGAGCCACGGCCGATGCCGATCGCACCACCCGACCAGGCCTGCAACGTGAACTCGGTCGCCGGCCGGTCGTGCCACGGGCCGTCGAGCCCGAAGGGCGTGATGGAGGTGACGATCAGATGCGGGTAACGGCGGTGCACGGCGTCGGGCGACAACGCGTCGAGTTCTGCGACGGACGAACCTCGCGACCACACCACCGCGTCGGCGGCACCCAGTAGCCGCTCCACCAGTGCGACGTCGGCGGCCACGTCGGGATCGGCTACGACGCTCTGCTTGGCGGAGGCGAGGAAGCCGAACAGCGCGCCGTCGTCGTCGGGTTCGATGCGAGCGCCCGACGCCGACCATCTGCGCAGCGGATCGCCCTGTGGTGACTCGACTTTGACGACGGTCGCACCGCCGTCGGCGAGGAGCTTGGTGCAGTAGGCGCCCGCGATGCCCGAGGACAGATCGACGACGCTGTAGCCGTCCAGCGGCGCGCCGGCGTGATCCACCGGCTAGTCCTTCTTCTTGCGGTTCTTCTTGCTCAATCGGAAGTCCGGAGGGAACTTGGCGTCGTTGTCGTTGACCGCGGCAGCGAGGCCGCTGCCGATGGCCTCGTGCATGTCGAGGTCGTGCGCATCGTCGTTCTGCACGCCGCTGCCCATCGACTCGAAGAACGCCGACAACAGGCTGCCCATGTACTCACCCTGGTGCTGCTTGTAGACCTCGAAGAAGAGCTTCTGCATGTACACGGTGTCGACGGGTCGGTTGCGTGCACACGCGAGGGCGTACTTCTGCGTCTCGGCCTCGAGTTCGTCGCGCGTCACCACCTTGTTGAGGAAGTTGCACTTCTCCATGTCCTCGGCGGTGAAGGGGCGTCCGGTGAACACCATCTCCTGAAACTTCCGCAAGCCCATCATCTGCACCCAGGTCCACATGCGCGGACCCCATCCGTAGTAGCGGAATGACGGGTGCCCGAACAGCGCATCGTCGGAGGAGATCACCAAATCGGCGTCCGCACACTGGTAGAAGTGCCAGCCGTAGCAGTAACCCTTCGCCTCGACGATGCTGATCTTCTTCAGCTCCTGCAGCGGACGATTGCCGGCTTGCGCGTTGGCGTACCACCCACTGATGGTCGCGCCGTTTCGGAAGGTTCCTGGCGGCGGGTACTCGACGCCCATGCCCTCGACCTTGAGCTCGCGCAACCGTAACTCGGGATCGTCGTTGCCCTCCATGAACTCCGGGAGATCGGCTCCGCTGCCGAGGTTGTCGCCCACTCCTCGGATGACCACGACCTTGACGTCGTTGTCGACACTGGACGCGCGGATCAGATCGGCGTAGCGCAGTCGCGCATCCGATGTCGGCGCGTTGAGGAACTCGGGCCGGTTGAAGGTGATGGTCGCGATCTTGGTCTTCGGATCCTTGGCATAGAGGATGATCTCCTCGGCTGAGGGTCGCTTCTTCTTCGACATGCCCGCGCTCTCAGTTCGATCCGACGGTGGCGCCACTGCCGAAGACCGGACTCGACGTCAGCACGTCCGGGCCGTGCTCGGCAACCAGCACGGAGTCGCGGCGGAACACCGCGCCGACACCGGGCTGGAACACGTACGCCGTGACGGCGAGCACCGTGCCCGGATCGAGGCGTTCGGCGGCCGACGACAGCGGCAGATCTGGGGAGACCACGGGCGGATCGAAACCCAGCCCGAGTCCGTGGGCCACGGGTATCGGCGGCAGTGCCTCTGCTGCGGCGTCGTAGGCGGCGAGCAGGTCACTCGCGGGCGCGCCCGGCCGGCATGCGTCGACCAGCCTCTCCCACAGGGCATCCGAGCGTCGGTACAACGCTTGAACCTCGGGGGTGCTTCCGACCTCACCCACCGGCCAGGTTCGGCCGACCTCGCCCACGTAACCGTCGGCCAGTGCGCCTGCCGCGAAGGCGACGAGTTGGCCGTCGGCGATTCGACGGTCCCGGCGTCCCACCCGCCACGCATGCTCACGCGAGGTGATCCACGCCCCGTCCTGGGTCGCCGACGTGCTGTAGCCGCCCGCCGTCATCGCCTCCATCAGGACGCCGTTGAGTGCCTGCTCGGTGGTCCCGGCGGCCAGTTCGGACACCGCGGCGGCGAGCCCCTTCTCGGCCACGGCCAACGCTCCGCGGAGCACCCGGATCTCGTCGGCGGTCTTGATGCGGCGGGCGGCCTTCATCGCCACCTCACCGTCGACGAGTTCTGCGCGGGGAAAGGCGGTCGGGAGCAGTTGGGCGAACGACGGGGACATCGCGTCGGTACCCACCCGTCGCGCTGTCGAGGCGCCATCGATGCGCTTGAGCACCTCGATGTTCGTCATGGGATTCCACGCCAGCCCGTAGAGGTGGTCGTGGTCGATCTCCTCGGGGATGCCCTCGTCCCAGGTGCTGTTGAGGTGAATCTCCCCGGTGGCGCGGACCAGCACGCAGATCGGCGCGAACGGGCGGGTGCCCGCCACCCAGAGTTGCGGCGCCCCGGTCACATAGCGCACGTTGGCTTGGCGCCCCAGCACCAGGACGTCGAGATCGTTGGCCTCCATCTGCGCGAGCACCCGTTGCCGCCGCCCGGTCCGCAACTCGAAGTCGTCGGGCAAGATCTCTTCAGCCATTACGAGACTCCGTACGGTGCATAGGGGTAGTCGGTGATCGACTGATAGCCGTCCTCGGTGATGATCACGATCTCCTCGCTGCGATACCCGCCGGTGCCGTCCTCCCACACGACGGGTTCCAGTACGAGCAACATCCCCGCGGGGAAGACGAAGTCGTCGTCGAACTCACTCCCGAGATCCGTTCCGATCATGGGCATCTCGGCGGCGTTCGTACCGATGCCGTGGCCGAGGTAGAAGTGCGGCAACCACGGCTTCCTACCGCCGTTGGCGGCTATCGCAGCCCGCGCGAGATCACCAGACGTCGCCCCGGCCTTGGTGACCGCGAGCACCGCGTCGAGGATCTCGCGCCACTGGGCGAACTGAGCATGTTGGCGCGGCGTCGGCTCCTCCCCCACCACCCAGGTGCGCCCGAAATCCGAGCAGTACCCCTCGTAGGTGATGCTGACGTCCGTCCACAGCACGTCACCCGCCGCCAGGGCCTTCTCGGTGGGCAACAGCGGTAGCGCGAGGTCGCCGGTGGTCGTCCAGACGGCGCCGCTGCTCCTCGTCGTGGGCATCACCTGCCAGATGGCCTCGATCATGTTCGTCGTAGCACCGAGCTCGAACGCGCGTCGCACGAAGGCAGCCGACAGATCGATCTGCCGCACACCCGGCGCGAGCAGCTTCTGGACCTCGACGACCGCTTCCTCGGTGATGCGACAGGCCTTGCGGACACAGGAGATCTGGTCGACCGTCTTGACCAGTTTGGCTGGCCCGACCACCAGTGCGGCGTCCGACGGAGGGCCGGCGGCGAACAGCGAAGCGGCTGCCCTGCGCATCGCACCGGTCAACTCGTCGACGGCGATGGTCGCCCCCGGCGGCACCAGCCCCGAGAGCACCGTGGCGAAATGCTCTACGCCCTCGTCGAATTCGAGGTAGAGCGGTCCGTGCAGGTGATCATCGGGTACCTCGGTGTCGAACGCGCTGCCCTCGCGAAACGGCATGTACAGGTGGGGATGTTCATCGTCGGCGAGCACGACCGCCACGGGTCGCTCCACGTGCGACAGCCCGGCGTCCAGAAGCGGCCAACTGGCACCCGTGGCGTAGACGACGTTGCCGTTGCCGAGAAGGACCAGAGCGTCGATGCCCCTGTCTCGCATGGAGGCCCGCAGCCGTGCGCCGCATTCGCGGTACATCCTCGCGGTATCGGGAAGGTCGGGGATGTCCAGCAGGGCCGAGCCGGAAGCGGTCGCGAAGGTCGTCACGAGATGCCCAGGAACTTCTTGACGTTGGTGGAGACGATCTTCACCGCGTCCTGCGGACCGACCGCCTCGACTACGGCGGCCAGCGACTTCTCCGAGTACCCGAACGTGCTCTCGTTGTGCGGGTAGTCGCTCGACCACATCACCTTGTCGACACCGATCTTGTCGATCAGCTGCAATCCCAGGGGGTCGACCATGAACGACGCACTCATGTGGTTGTCCCAGTAGTAGCGCGTGTCGTGCTCGAGTTCGTGGTTGAACATGTGCCGGTACGACGCCAGCATGTGCTCGGCGTCCTGCAGAGCGGTTGGGACCCAGGCGATCCCACCCTCGAACCAGCCGATCTGCAGCTTCGGGTGCCGGTCGAGGATGCCCGTGAAGACGTACTTGGCGAACTGCTCGCGGAACGAGTCGACGTTGACCATCATGCCGACGACGACGCTGTTGTTCTCGCACGGCGTCTTCGGCGGGGTCTCCCCGATGTGGTGGGTGACCGGCAGCCCGGCATCTTCGATCTCATCCCACACCGCGTCCAGTGCGGCGCCGCCGTAGTCGTAGATGTTGCCGTCATCGTCCTTGCCGGGATTCAACGGCAGCAGGAACGTCCTGAGGCCCAGGGCTTTCAGTTCCGTCAGCGTGCTCCGGGTGCCCTGCGGATCCCACCAGTTGATCAGTCCGACGCCGTAGAAGTGACCGTCCGAGCGCTCCTGGAGCTCGGCCATGTACTCGTTGTAGATGCGGAACACCCGCTCGCGCAGGGCCTTGTCCGGGTAGTGGAACAGCGCAAGCACTGCGTTGGGAAAGGCCAGTTCCTTGTCTATGCCGTCCTCGCCGAGTTCCCGGATGCGGGCCGCGATGTCGTTCGACGACGCACCTGCCAGGTCGTCGTATTGCATGAGCACGCGACCAAAGTCGCCGCCCGTCCAGGCCTTGCCCTTCATGCCCACCATGTAGGCGCCGTCCTCGTACCAGATCCGCGGGGCCGCCCCCTTGAGTTCCTCCGGGAACCGCTCGTAGAAGATGTCGTCAGCGACCGAGATGTGGTTGTCGGCCGAGAAGATCTCGGTCCCCGCGGGGAGGCCGACGACGGTGCCGTTGGAGTGGCCGTGTCGGTTCTTGGGTGCACCCCAGCCCTCGGACGGATACAGCGACGATGGTGTGGCTGTCGGGGTTGACATAGATGGAGCTCCAATCGGGCTGTCGTGCAGGATGGTTGGCGACTGGGTTACCAGGTCACCGGTAGTTCGTAGACGCCATAGGCCAGGCGGTCGTGCTTGAACGGCACCTCGTCGAAGGGGATCGCGAGCGTGCACGTCGGGATGCGGCGCAGCAGCGTCTGGAACACGATCTGCAATTCGGCGCGCGCGAGTTGTTGACCCACGCACTGGTGCCTGCCATACCCGAATCCGAGTTCTTGACTGGCATCGCGGGTGAAGTCCAGCCGGTCGGGATTCGGGAATGCGGCGGCGTCCCAGTTGGCGGGCGCCAGATCGATGATGATGCCCTCACCCTTGCGGATGGTCTGACCGCCGATCTCGATGTCCTCCGTCGCGACGCGCCGCTGCCCGTTCTGAATGATCGACAGATAACGCATCAGTTCCTCGGCCGCGTTGGCGACGAACTTGGGGTCATCTGAATCACGCAGCAGCGCAGCTTGTTCCGGGTTCTCGAGTAATGCGAGCACGCCGATTCCGATCATGTTCGCGGTCGTTTCGTGACCAGCGATCAGCAGCCCGGTGCCCAGCTGCGCGGCCTCCTTCACGCTGATCTCGCCCGCGGTCACCCGTTCGGCGAGGTCGGACACCGCGTCTTCGGCTGGGTTGGCCTGCTTCTTCTCGACGAGGTCGATCAGGTACTGGTGCAGGCTCATCGCGCCCTTCTGCATGGCGTCAGCCGCGGCGAAGCGGGCCAGGCCGGCGTTGGCGTGCTCCTGGAAGAACTCGTGATCCTCGTAGGGAACGCCGAGCATGTCGCTGATCACCTTGGTCGGCACCGGCAACGCGAGTGCCGACACGATGTCGGCTGGCTGCGGTCCGGCGAGGATCGCGTCGATGCACTCGTCGGTGACCTCTTGGATCGTCGCGCGCAGCGCCTCGACGCGCTTGAACGTGAAGGGCTTCGACAACATTCGGCGGAACCGGGTGTGCTCCTCGGCGTCGGAGGTGAACACCGACCGCGGGCGTTTGTGGACGGTCGAGAGCATGTGTTCGTTCCAGTGCGGGAAGCCCTCGATGCGATCGTCGACGCTCACCCGCGAGTCGGCGAACAGCGCCCGCGCGACCTCGTGGCCGGTGATCAACCACGGCGTGGAACCGTTCCAGATGCGCACCCGGGACAGTGGCGCCGCGCGTCCCATGTCGAGCATCTGCCGCGGCGGCGCGAATGGGCACCGCGCCTCGCGCTCCATCGGATAGTCGGGGACGTCGGCTGAAACCTTTTCTTCGGCAAGCGCTTCTGACATCGAGACTCCGTCATTCCTCGAGATGGATGGCCAGTGCGGGACAGGCGGCCGCGGCCCTGCGAGTGTCTTCGGCGAGCGCGCTGCCGGGTTCTGAGACGAGGAGAACCACCACGCCGTCGTCGTCGTTCTGGTCGAAGACGTCGGCCGCGTTCATCACGCACATCCCCGACGAGACGCACTTGTCGTGATCGACGGTCACCTTCACGACGGCACCCCGTCCGAGGTGACCGGCGCGAGCCACATCCCGACGATCGCATCGATGAGGCCCGTGCCCGCGGCTCGCCAGGACGTACGGGTTGCGACGGTGGCGCCCTTGGCCAACGCACGTTCCCGATCGGCACAGGTGTGCATCAACAGGTTTCGCGCCATGACGTTGCGGTCGAACCTGACGTCGAGCACTAGGTCGGGAAGGCAGCGGTTGATGCCGTCGACCACCTCGACGAGTGACGGTGAGCTGAGCGCATCCTTGACCACGAAGCCGTGATAGGCCGGGTCGGTCATGGCTTGTGCGGCGAACCGGGCGTACCAGGTCGGATTGCCGAGATCGGCGAGGTGATCGGTCAGCGGACGCACCAGACAGGACACCCACGCGCGAAGATCGTCGGGCTGGTCGAGTCGGGCGACCAGGCGTTCGCGGTGCGCCTCGATGGGTGCGCGATGCCGCTCCTCGATGGCGCGGACCAGGTCGGTCTTCGTCCCGAAGTGGTAGCCCACGGCGGCGTTGTTTCCCTGTCCCGCAGCCTCACTCACCTGCCGATTGGATACGGCGTACACCCCGTGCTCGGCGTACAGCCGTTCGGCGGCGGTGAGGATGGAATCGCGCGTCGTGCTGGCACGGTCGGTGCGCAACGGCCGGGCTGCGGTCATTGGCCCAGTCAACGCGGGCGAGCCAATTAAGTCAAGCGATTGATTTAAAATCTCGAAGAGTGGTTAGGACGTGGGCTTGCGCGGGGGCATGACCTTGCCCGCCACGGTGCCGCCGTCGACGGGAAGCACGGTCCCGGTGACGTAGCGCGATCGGTCTCCCGCGAAGTACAGCACCGCCTCGGCGACGTCGTCGGTCGTGCCCTCCCGCTTCAAGGGGCGGTCATCGCGCATCTGCTGACGGATCCGCACCTCGAACTTCTCCAGTCGTTCGCGATCCCCATTGGCAGCGGCGGTCTGCAGCAACGGTGTCGGAATATTGCCCGGCGCAATGCAATTGACCCGGACCTCGTAGGCGGCCAGCTCGATCGCGGCCGACTTGCTGAAGTGGATCACCGCCGCCTTGGACGCCCGGTAGCTGGCCACACCGCCACCCGCCTGAACGCCACCGATGGACGAGATGTTGACGATCGACCCGCCGCCGTGCTCGGCCATGTGCCGCGCCGCGTCCCTGGTGCCCGCCATCACGCCCAGAAGGTTGATGCGCATGACGCTGTCGAACTCCGCGAAGTCCTCGTCGAAGAGTCCCTTCCGCAACGGGCTGGACCGGCCGGCGTTGTTCACCATGACGTGCAGCCCACCGAACTTCGCGACCGTGGTGGCGATGAGGTCGGCGATCTGGACCTGGTCACCTACGTCGGTGTGATGGAAGTACGCGTGCTTGCCCGCCTCTGCCGCCACGGCCGCGCCGAGATCGTCCTGCACGTCGGCGATCACCACCCTGGCGCCCTCGGCGAGGAACCTCTCCGCGATGCCCCTGCCTAGTCCAGACGCACCGCCGGTCACGATCGCAACCTTGCCGTCGAGTTCCGAGCTCATGAATTAGCGCTCCCTTCAAGGAATTCGAGCAGTAGGTCGTTGACCACCTCAGCTCGTTCGATCTGCGGGCAGTGTCCGGCCGCGTCGATCACTGCCGAGCGAGCGCCCGCGATGCGGCCCGCGACGTCGGACGCCCAGCCCGTCGGCAGCAGCTTGTCACCCGCTCCCTCGACGACGAGCGTGGGTACGGCGATGCGCTCATAGGACCGCGCCGCGGACGGTGCGGACGGCGGATCAGACCCAGGCCGACGGAAGCGCGCCGCAGCGATGGCCTCCCATGCGCCCGGCGCGATGCTGGACGCGTGCCGTCGCAGCACGTACTCGTCGTCGGCCGGGTACGAGGCATCGAGGAAGAGCGCCGCGACGATGCGACGCATCGCGTCGACCGTGCCGTCGTAGTCGAAGAGCGCGTCGGCGTGTTCATTGCGCTGGATCTCGCCGCCGCCACAGATCAACGTCAGACTGCGCACGGGCAGGACGGGCGCCGCCGACGTGGTGTCGGTCAGCAGGTTGATGGCGCCCATCGAGTTGCCGACGAAGTGAGCGGAGTCGACGCCCATGGTGTCGCAGAACCGGGCCACGTGTCGGATGCGCAGACCGCGCCCGTCGATGAAGTCGACCACCTTGGCGGAGTTGCCGTAGCCCAGCATGTCTGGCGCCAGCACCCGATGCCGGGTGGACAGTGTGGCGATGGTGCGTTCCCAACCGAGTTCGGCACTCGCGCCGAACTCGCCACCGTGCAACAGGACGACGGGGTCACCCGATCCGGCTTCGAGATAACCGGTGACGAGTCCGTCGACGACGACGGACTTGGGTTCGAACTCCACGCCCCGACGATACTGGCATTCGCAGATCGAGAGAACTGCATTCTCAACGTCGGAGGGGGGTGACCACGCGGACGGAGTCGGGTAGCGTGCTAACTAGCCGATCGGCTACTGGTCGAGCAGGAGGGGCCGGATGCAGATTCTCGCCGAGGCGGAAGACCTTCCCAAGACCGCCAACATTCAGACCCAACTCATCTCTCTGTGGACCGCGCCCATCGTCGGCCTGATCCTGCTCATCGCCTTCGTCGCCTTCCCCGGCTTCTTCCCGCCCATGTCCCCCACCATGACCGCCGACGAGGTGGCGCGGTTCTATCGGGACCACACGGCGATGGTCTGGTTCAGCATGATCACCTTCAACCTGGTCGGCATCATGCTGATCCCGTTCTTCATGGTCATCGTGGTGCAGATGAAGCGCATGGCGACGCAGAGCCACGTCTTCGCCTACAGCTACCTCACGGCAGCGGTAAGCGGCGCAACGCTATTCGCGCTCGCCGACATCTTCTTCCTGGTTGCTGCATTCCGGCCGGATCGCAGTCCCGAGCTGACGCAGTTACTCAACGACCTGGCGTGGATCACGTTCGTCGCGCCGGTCGGAATGGTCGTCGCCCAGTGCCTGCTCCTGGGTTTGGCGGTGTACTTCGACGACGGCCCCCGCCCGGTGTTCCCTCGCTGGGTCGGGCACTACTCGGTCGCCACCGCCATCGCCATGACACCGGCGGTGGGCGCCGCCGTCTTCACGACCGGCCCGCTCGCGTGGAACGGTGCGGTGTCGTTCTGGTTGCGCAACATCGCCTTCGGCGCCTTCATCGTGGTGATGTTCTTTCCCGTGCGCTCGGCATTGCATCGCCAGGCCCTCGAAGAGGACGTGACCCGGTGAGCAGTAGCACCTCGACGCCACCGGTGCCTGCCGCAACCGTCCGACACCGGGCAGGCAAGCGCGACGTCTGGATCGCCTTCTGGATCGTGCCCGCCTTCTACACCCTGTTCGGCGTGATCTTCTTCGCCTTGGCCAGAGTGATGCCACCGCCGCGGCCAGACATCACGACCGCGCAGAAGGTGGAGTTCTTCCAGGCGCACGGCACCACCATCCAGATCGGTTTCACGCTACTCATTCTCGTCGTCGGCGGCGCCGGGGTGTCCAACGGCATCGTGCTCTTTCACATGAAGCGCATGAGCGTGGGGCCGGTGTTCGCCTACGGTTACATGGCATCGATGGCGGTGGGTGCGCTGCCCGGTTGTCTGCTCGTCGCGTTCTGCTTCCTCACGGCGACCTTCCGCACCGATCGCGATCCCGAGATCCTGGCCCTGCTCTACGATCTCGGATTGCTCTCCTACGTCGGCTCGCTGGGATGCTTCTCTGCCGCCTACTTCGTCTTCGCCGTGGCCATCCTGTACGACCGGAATGGGATCTTTCCCAAATGGCTGGCCTACGTGTCCATCTGGCAGATCGTCACCGAGATACTCGCCGTGCCCGTGTTCATCTCGAAGGCTGGGCCCTTCGCATGGAACGGATCGATCTCCTTCTACATGGGCACCGTCGTGTTCGGCATCTGGCTGAGTTGCGTGATCGTGTTCCTCAAGAAGGCCACCGAGCGTCAGCCCATCGATGAGGCGCCGCTGCCATGACGAACGCAGAGCAGACGGCGACGGCGCTACCCGCGGACCCCACGGGCAGATCCGCAGCGCATACGCCGGGCGACTCCCACGTGTGGGTCATGGTGCTCGGCGATCTCGTCATCTTCGGCGCCTACTTCCTGATCTTCATGATCCACCGCGCCATGAAGCCCACCGAATTCCTGGCCGCGCAGCAGCATCTCGACATCACCATCGGTGTCGTCAACACTCTGGTACTGCTCACCAGCTCGCTGTTGATTGCCCAGAGCGTGCACGCCGCGCGCGCCGACCAGTACGACCGGGCGCGCCGACTGATCTACGGCGGCGGCCTCTGCGGAGTGCTGTTCATCATCGTCAAGGCCTACGAGTGGTCGGTGGAGATCCGCGGTGGCTTCACGCTGCCGAGCAACGACTTCTTCATGTTCTACTTCATGCTGACCGGCGTGCACCTGTTCCACGTTGGACTGGGTCTACTGTTCCTCGGCATCGTCGTGCGGGAGTTGCGCAACCCACGGCGTCGGCGGATGTCGATGGTCGAGTCCGGCGCCGTCTATTGGCACATGGTCGATCTGCTCTGGATCGTGATCTTCGGCCTGCTGTACGTGATGAGGTGACCTCGATGCTGAGAACCGACTCCCGCCGCACGACCCTGGTGTGGATCACGTTGTGCGCGATCACCATCGGCTCCTGGTGGCTGGCGCCCGGTCATCGCGGGGACTCAGTCGCGGTGGCGAGCGTGCCCATCACCGTGGCCGTGATCGTGCTGGGATTCATCAAGGGGCGCTTGATCATCCGCACCTTCATGGAGGTTCGCGCGGCACCGCGCTGGCTCCGGCTGTCCACCGACGCCTGGCTCGTCGTGCTGTGGATGGCGATCCTCGCGATCTACCTGTACTGACGCCGCGCGTCGACGCTCACTTGATCGCGATCGGGCTGACGGGAGCTCCCACGGCGCCGACCACCTTGAGTGGTGGCGCGATCAGTTGAAACTCGTAGACGCCGTCGGCGGCGCAGTCGGCGGCGAGTCCGCCAAGATCCCAGTACTCGCCGAGCATGAGCCCCATGTCGCGCAGACACAGCATGTGCATCGGGAGGAACGTGCCATCGACGCCGTTGGCCGGATCGGGGTCCTCGACCATCAGGTTGTCGGCCGCCACCGCGGCGACCTGGTGATCGTGCAACCAGGAGGCGCATGTCCAATCCAGGCCCGAACCGGCCTCCGCACCGTCACCGGTGGCCAGGAAGCGGGTCCACCACCCGGTGTGCACCACGACGACGTCGCCGCGGCCGATGCTCACCCCCTGCGCGGCGGCCACCTCGTCGAGTTCGGCTGGCGTGATGGGTTTCCCGGGCTGGCAGAAGACGTCCTCACCACGGTGCGCGACCACGTCGAGAAGCACGCCCCGCGAGGTGATGCCCTTGGCGTCGACCTTGTCGATCCCGCAGCGAAACGCGCCAAGGCTCGTCACCGAGTCCGCGGGGAAGCCGTTGTACAGCTTGTCCTCGTAGTACACGTGCGACAGCGCATCCCACTGGGTGGCGGCCTGCAGGGGCATCACGATCATGTCGTCGTTGAACCGAAAG
This sequence comes from Mycolicibacterium sp., assembly GCF_016462545.1. Taxonomy (GTDB): domain Bacteria; phylum Actinomycetota; class Actinomycetes; order Mycobacteriales; family Mycobacteriaceae; genus Mycobacterium. The sequence continues at coordinate 38,200 of NZ_JAEMTA010000013.1, forward strand.
ATGTTGTCGACGAAGAAGGAACTGAGCTCTCCCGCCACTGAATTGCGCAGCCAACCGGGAGCGTACTGCGACAGCGTATGGGCGTCGCCGCCGTCCACCGTCATGACGTGAACGGGGTTCTGCCGGAACTTGAACGCGCCCTGAGGGCCCGACGACCCGAAGTCGCCACCGAGGGAGATGACGCGACCCTTCTTCACGCAGCCCGCGCCTTCGGAAACCTTCTCGGGCGTGATGAAGTTGAGCGTGCCGACCTCGTCGTCGTCACCCCATCGTCCCCAATTGCGGACGTCTTCGGCGATGCGACGAAAGTCGTTCATGCTGGCCACGATGCGGACCCCTCCATCGTTGCGGCAACTCGGGCGGCGAGGTTTCCGCCGTCGACCCACAGCACCTGTCCGGTCACGTAACCGGCCGCGCGGCTGTTGAGGAACACCAGGGCGGCGGCCTGCTCTTCCGGGTTGGACACCCGGCCGAGGGGCTTCGCGATGCCGTCGAGGTAGTCCTGGCCGTATTTCGTCCTGAGTTGGTCGAGGATCGGCGTCTCGGTAACCCCGGGTCCGGTGCAGTTGATCCGGATTCCCCTGGCGCCGAACCGAACCGCATTCGCCATGGTGTAGAGGACGATCGCCTCCTTGGCGAGCCGGTAGCCTCCGTCGGCGTGGGCGTCGGGATGGTCCAGGCACCATTGCACGCCGTCGGCGAAGGAGCCGGTACCGAGCAACCCCGCGACCTCACCCATGTTCTCCGCGTAACCGGCCGCCGCCAGCGACGACACGCTCACGATGGAGGAGCCGGCGGGCATGCGCCCCACCAGCGCCTCGGTGAGCTGCCGGGTGCCGAGGAAGTCGATCTTCACCACGCGCAGTGAATCACCGATGCCGGAGGACACTCCCGCCACGTTGAACAATGCATCGACGCGATCACCGAGCCTGGCGACGACCGCGTCGATGGACGTCGGCTCGGACAGGTCGACGTGGTGGAATTCGTTGACGCCGCGGTCGGGTGGCCGGACGTCAAGCCCGACGACGTCTGCGCCGAGCTCGCCGAGCTGGCTCACCAGCGCGGCACCGATTCCCGACGCGCAGCCGGTCACCACGACGCGTCTGCCGTCGAAGCCCACCAGGTCGTTGAAGTGCCCCACGGTACGTCCCGTCTCGCTCACCCTGCGGCTTGCCGCTGTTCCTTCTCCAGCTGCGCCGCTTGCACTCGGCCCTCGTTGATCTCGGCCATCGCCTCGGGGATCTCACTCGAGGTGAACTTGCCACCCTGACCGGTCGGCAGACCGCCGAATGAATAGTTCTCGTCGAAGTGTGGGGCCAGTGAGGGCTCTCGGCGCGCCTCGAGCTTCTCCAAGACCGGCGCGAGCCGCTTGGCCTTGGCGGCCACGGCCTTCTCGTCGCGCTCGATGAACTCGGGCAGGATCTCCTGGCCCATCAGTTCGATGGACTCCATCGTGCCCTCGTGGCTGCGCGGGTTGAGCAGCAGGATGATCTCGTCGACTCCGCTCTCCTCGTAGCCGCGCAGGAACTCCCGGACGGTGTCCGGCGAGCCGATGGCGCCGCGGCCGGGGCCGTAGGCGAGCGTCGGGTCGGCGTCGACCTCCTCGAGGTACTTCTCCCAGACTCCGGTGCGGCCGGGGGTGTGCATTCCGGTCATGTAGTAGTGCATGATCCCGAACGAGAAGAACCCGCCGCCGACGCCGAGTCGCTGCACGGCTTGCTCGTCGGTCTTGGCGACCATCATGGACAGGTCACCGCCGATGGCGAGGATGTTGGGGTTCATCACCGGGGTGATCGGTGCGCCCTTCTCCTCGAGTTCGCGGTAGTAACCGTCGACGCGATCCTTGAGCGGACCCGGCCCGGTGTACGCGAAACTCAGTGCGCCGATGGCCTTCTGGGCGGCCATCTGCACCGACGACGGGCGGGTGCACGCCACCCAGACCGGCGGGTGCGGCAGCTGGGCGGGCTTGGGCACCACGTTGCGGGCGGGCATTTCGATGTGCTGGCCCTTGAAGCCGGTGAACGGCTCCTCGGTCATGCAGCGGATGGCGACCTCGAGGGCTTCCTCCCACTGTCCCCGCTTGTCGGCGGGATCGATGTTGAAGCCGCCGAGTTCGCCGACCGAGGACGACTCGCCGGTGCCGAACTCGACGCGGCCGTTGGAGATCAGGTCGAGCGTAGACACCCGCTCGGCCACCCGAGCCGGATGGTTGACCGCGGGCGGCAGGTGCATGATGCCGAAGCCGAGGCGAATGTCCTTGGTGCGCTGGCTCGCTGCGGCGAGGAACATCTCAGGCGCGGTCGAGTGACAGTACTCCTCGAGGAAGTGGTGTTCGGTGAGCCAGACCGTCGAGAAGCCGGCCTTGTCGGCCGCCTCGACCTCGTCGAGGCCGTCTTGGAACATCTGGCGTTCGTCATCCTGCACCCACGGCCGTGGCAGGGCGAACTCGTAGAACAGTGAGATCTTCATGGTTACCTCCGATAGGTGTCGAGCGTCGAATCGCTGGGGGTGTGGTGGTGGGACGTCGCAGCGATGTGCCTCGCGGCGACGTAGCCGAACGTCATGGCGGGACCGATGGTCGCTCCGGCGCCCGCATAGCTGCGCCCCATCACGGCCGCCGTCGCGTTCCCCGCCGCATACAGGCCCTCGATCACGGAATCGTCCTCGCGCAGCACACGCGCGAATTCGTCGGTGCGTAGGCCGCCGGACGTGCCGAGATCGCCGAGGATGATCTGGAACGCGTAGTAGGGCCCCTTCCCGAGAGGATGCAGGTTGGGGTTGGGCAACGTCGGGTCGCCGTAGTAATTGTCGTAGGCGCTCTCACCGCGGCCGAAGTCGTCGTCGTGCCCGTTGCGGGCCAGTTCGTTGAAGCGCTCGGCGGTCCGCCGCAACTCATCGGCCGGAACGGCGATCTGCACCGCCAACTCCTCGAAGCTGTTGGCTTCCTTGACTATTCCCGAATCCAACCAGGCTTGCGGCACCTTCCGCCCGGTGGGGACCGGGGCGAAGGGCACCTTGGGGATGGGCAGGTGACCACCGACGACGTAGCGGTGGAACGATCCGATGTCGGTCACCAGCCAGCACGGTATGTGGCTCACACCGCCTCGCTGACCCTCGATCATCGCGTGTGCGAAGTCCATGTAGGGGGCGGCTTCGTTGACGAACCGCTTGCCGTCGCCGTTGACGACGAACTGAGATGGCATCATCCGCTCGTTCAACATGAACTGCAGCCTGCCGTCGGGCCAGCACATCGCGGGGAACCACCACGCCTCGTCCAACAGGTCGGTCGAGGCGCCCACCTTCTCACCGGCCCGGATGCCGTCACCCATCGACGCAGGATTGCCGAAACTCCAGTCCTTCTCGAGCTCGGGTAGGTGTTCGCGACGCCACGCCATGTCATGGTCGAAGCCACCCGACGCGAGGATGACGCCACCTCGGGCACCGATTCTCAGCGCCGTGCCCTGGTACTCGACCACCGCGCCGACGACGTGGCCGTCGACGTCGGTGATCAACTCCGTCATGGGTGCGTTCAGCCAGAGGTCGACGTCGTGTTCCCTGAGCGCCAGTCGCATCCGCGCCATCAGGGACTGTCCGATGGCGGCGATCCGGTCACCGAAGACGTGCGCCCGAAACATTCGCCAGATCAGCTTGACCAGGACCGCCTTGCCCCGCCAGTTCTGCCGCACTTGATAGAACAGGCGCAAATCCTTGGGAGCAAACCAGATTCCTCTCGGCGCCAACGCAAGTGGAGTCAGCAGATTGCGTTCTTCGTCACCGAGCTTGCGCAGGTCGATTTCTGGCACGTTGATGGTACTGCCGCGTTCGGAGCCGCCGGGCAGCTCCGGATAGTAGTCGGCATAACCGGGCTTCCAGACGAATTCGAGCCACCCGCTCGACTTCTCCAGGAACTCCATCATCTCCGGTGCGGCGTCGACGTACTGCCGTAGCCGCGCGTCGCTGACGAGGCCATCGGTGATCTGCCGTAGGTAGGTGAAGACGTCATCGGGTGACGGCACGTAGCCCGCTCGTCGTTGAGACGGCGCACCGGGCACCCAGATTCCGCCGCCGGACAGTGCCGTGGAACCGCCGAACTGGGGCGACTTCTCGACGATCAGGGTGTCGAGTCCATCGGCATCGGCCTTGAGGGCGGCCGTCATGCCGCCGCCACCGGAGCCGACGACGAGGACGTCGACCTCTCGATCGAAGGCCGGATCGGTCATGAAGTCACCGCCGTCCGGATCGCGAAGCCGGCGATCAGCTCGGGCGCCGGCCGGTAGTAGCGTTGCCGCGTCTCATACGCGCCCCGCGTGGCCAGTGCCGCGAACGCGGCAATCCACGTGCGGACCTCGTGGGCCGAATTGCCTGCCTCGGCGGTGATCCACGCGTTCGACCAGCCGTCGACGTCGGCAACCCGATTGGAGTCGAGCAGTTCGAGCAGGGCGTGGTCCCAGTCCGGGTTGAGCGGGCGCAGTGAGCTCGCGCCGTGGGCGAACTCGTGCGCGGCAGCCATCACCGCACTCTGGCGGGCACCCCGTTGCTCCACCGTCATCGGCTCGCCGTGCACGATGCGGCCGAGCGCGGCGGCAGGAGCGGTCGCCAGCGTCGGCACGGGCGGATCATGCGACAGCCCACCGGAACCCACCACCAGAACCCGCGCACCGAGCGTCGTCAGAAAGTGGCCGATGGCCGTGCCGAGGGCCCTGGTCCGCTTGAGTGGACCGAGCGGGGTGGCCACCGAGTTGATGAACACCGGAATCACGGGTACCGCTCCGAGGTCGCCGAAGAGCGACTGCAGGGGCTGGACCGTTCCGTGGTCGACGTCCATGCTGGCCGAGATCGCCACGTCGATGCCGTTGTCCCACAGCGACTCCGCACAGTCCGAGGCAAGTTCGGCGGGGACGTTCAGCGGTCCCGCGTAGCTGCCGTAGTCACCGACACCGGTGGCAGCGGTGCCGATGCAGAACGGTGGCATGAGTCGGTAGAAGAAGCCGTTGTAATGGTCGGGCGAGAAGATCACGACCAGTTCGGGATCGAAGGCACGGACGAACTCCCGGGCCGCACTCAACTCGGATTCTATGTCGTCACGGAGTTCGGGAGACAGTCCCGGCAGATTCAGCAGCGGGCTGTGCGACATGCAGCACAGGGCCAGCGACTTCTCGGTGATCATGGGAATCGTTACCTCCCTTCGTCAGACAGAGGACTTCGAAGAGTGCGGTGCTGAGCTCGGGCGCCAACTGGGCGATGCACGCGCCCGCGATGCACCGGTCGGGCCGCAGGAAGAGGACGGACTCCGCGTGGACGTCGAAGAACGACTTCAGCGCTCCGGTCCGGTCGCCGACGATGGTGACCTCCGAGTCGTCGTCCCCGGCCCAATGCAGTTGGGTCAGTGGCCTGATGGCAATGAAGGTCGCCCCCAATGCCTTCCACCTGGCGATGGCGTCGTCACCGAGGAGCGCACGCGGGTTGTTGTTCCACGCGAGGACCGCGAACCCGGGACCGAGTACGTCGTCGAGCAGGACGTTCTGCTCGTCGCGTGTGTCGACGCGGGGTTGGATGAACAGCGTCCCGGTGGGAGAGGTGGCGGAGCGGGGCATCACGTGCTCGCCAAGGTGCGCGATCGCGCCCTGCTCGTAGCGCGGCATCGGCTTGAAGCGCATCTCGAGGATGTACCGCTTGAGCGTCGGCACCACCGAGGCGGCCCGAATGATCCTGTCCCGCAACCCCGCAACGGTGGCGTTGGTCGGCGAGATGACGCGTCCCACCATGGTCGACAGGTCGATCATGGCCCTGGCGTGCTTGCGACGCTCGACGTCATAGGTGTCGAGCAACCCATCGTCGGCCTCACCCTTGACCACGGCTGCCAACTTCCAACCGAGGTTGGCAGCATCGCGGATGCCGCTGTTGTAGCCCTGGCCCTGCCACACCGGCATCAGATGGGCGGCGTCCCCGGCGAGGAGCATCCGACCCCTGCGGAACGCACTGGCGATGCGGGAGTGGTGGGTGTACACCCGGTGCCGAATCACGTCGACGCGGTCTGGGTAGGGGACGAACGGGGCCAACATCCGGGCGATGAAGTCCGGCTTCTCGACCTGTTCGTCGGTCTCGTCCGCGTGAATCATGAACTCGAAGCGCCGAATTCCGTGCGCAATCGAAATGGATGCGTAGGGCCGGGCCGGATCGGCGCCGACCTCGCTGTTGGGATGTCCGAGCGGATCGGTCGCGAGGTCGATGACGAGCCATCGCGTCGCGGACGTGGTGCCCTCGAACGTCACCCCCATCAGGCGCCGCGTCGCGCTGCGCCCGCCGTCGCAACCCACGACGTAGCGAGCCGTGATTGGCATGGCCTCTCCGGCGATGGCGACCCGCACGCCATCACCGAACTCCTCGCACGACTCCATCGCGTGACCCCAGGCGACCTCGACACAGTCGAAGCGGTCCAGGCCGCGCAAGAGCTCGGCGTCGACCATTGGCTGGACGAAACCGTTGCGCTTCGGCCAGCCGAATCGTGCGTCGGGAGGCGCCATCTCGGCCAGCAGACGCCGGTTGGCGTCGTAGAACCGCAGGATCTGGTTGGGCACGGTGTGCGGTAGCACGTGGTCGACCACGCCGATCGACTGGAACGTGCGCAGTGCCTCGTCGTCGAGCCCCACTCCTCGCGGGTAGTCGATCAGGCTGTCCCTCTCGTCGACGACGAGTGTGCTGACGCCCTGCATGCCAAGGACGTTCGCGAGGGTGAGCCCGACGGGACCGGCTCCGACGATCACGACGTCGACGTTTCCGATCATCAGCGCCCCAGCAGGAAGTCGAGGTGCAGGGCGTTGAACGTCTTGGCGTCCTCGTACTGCGGCCAGTGACCGCAACCGGGCATCACCTCGAACCGGGCGCCGGGAATCATCGAGGCGATCCGGCTGCCCTCGCTGACGTCGGCGGTCGGGTCGTCGCTGGTCCACAGCACCAGGGTCGGCGCCGTGATGGCACCGTATTCGCTGGGCCCGAGGAGGTTTCGCGCTCTGATCTCGGGATTCTGCAAAGCCATGATGTCGCTCATCGCCGCCACGAAACCGGGCTGCCGGTAGACGCGCTGGCGGCTGGCCACGATGTCGTCGTAGTCCTTGCTCTTGTCGGCCATCAACCACTTGATCCTGGCCGCAACGGTGTCCCACGAGGGGTTCTCGGCCGCTGCCATCGACAGTGCGATGATGCGCTTCATCACCTCGGGGTCCGCCTGCGAACCACCCGCGGTGTTGAGCACGAGGCGATCGATGCGGTCCGGATGGTCGGAGGCGGCGCGCGCCGCCACCCAGCCTCCGAGCGATTCACCGGAGAGGTGGACGCGCTCGACCCCGATGGCGTCGAGGACCGCCAGCAGATGATCGACATAGTGAGCCACCTCGAGGGGGTGGCCCGGCTTGTCGGTGTAGCCGTGCCCGAGCATGTCGATCGACCAGGTCGAGAAGTGCTCGGCGTGCGCTTCGAGATTGCGGACGTAGGCCTCGGCATGCCCGCCGGAACCGTGCAACAGCACCAGCGTCGGCCTGTCCGTGTCACCGGCATGCAGATAGCGCGTACGGATTCCGTCGGCGTCGAGAAAGCCCTGCGAGAACGCGACGCCCTGGAGGTCACTCCAGACGCTCTCGAACTCGGTCATTCGGCCCCTCTCGCCTGCTGGCGGAAACAAGATTCTCTTTTATTGCAATCAATGTGTGCTAATATCGCACACCTATGTGCACTATCCATAGAGCATCACTCTCGCGATGACGTCTGTCAAGGAGCCGGCGCCGGCCACCGACAAGCTCGCCGCCGGATCTCAGACCCTGGCCAGGGGCCTGTCGGCGCTGCAGGCCGTGGCGAGCGCGCCCTCGGGAATGACTGCGCAACAGGTCGCCGATCACGTCGGCGTGCACCGCACGATCGCCTACCGACTTCTCTCGACGCTGACGCAGAACCGCTACCTGGTGAAGGGCGACGACGGGCGATACCGGCCCGCGGCGATGCTGGCCGTGCTCGGCGCATCGTTCGACAACAACCTGCGATCGCTGAGCGTGCCAACCCTGCGCACCCTGGCCGACGACCTCGGCACGACGGTGTCGTTGCTCGTCGCCGAGGGTGAGCAACAGGTGGCGATCGCCGTCATCGTGCCGACGTTGGTGTTCTACCAACTGTCGTTCCACGAGGGCAGCCGTCATCCCCTCGACCGCGGTGCCGCCGGCATTGCGCTACTGGCCAGCATGCCGCCTCGTCCGGGCGAACGGGACCTGGTGCCGTTGACTCGCGAACGGGGTTGGGTGATGACCCACGGCGAGATCGAACCGGACACCTACGGACTCGCGGTGCCGGTCAAGCGCAGGCCACCGTCACCACCCACCTGCATCAACCTGATCTCGCACCGCGAGGACGCGCTGACCGGTGGACGGGAGGCGGTCATCACGGCCGCCCACGAGCTGTCACGAATTCTGGGCTGAGAGGTAGCGGACTGTGTCGGTGAGTACGAACTGGGACCTCGATGTCGACGTCGTCGTGCTCGGCACTGGTGGCGCCGGATTGACGGCGGCGCTCACCGCCGCCGTGGGTGGCGCGTCGGTAGCGGTCTACGACAAGGCTCGGACGGTCGGCGGTACGACCGCCGTGTCCGGCGGCATCGTGTGGATTCCGGCGCACCAACGCTCCCCCGACGGCGAACTGACCGTCGAGGACGCCATGCGCTACCTCGAGGCGCAGTCCCTCGGGGCAATGGACACCGAACTCGTCGAGACCTTCGTGCGCACCGGCCCGGAGATGCTCGACTTCGTCGAGAAGCACAGCGAGCTCCAATTCGAGGTCGCCGCAGGCTTCCCCGACTACAAGCCCGAGCTTCCCGGTGGGCGGCCCTCGGGCGGTAGATCACTGAACGCCAGGCCGTTCGACCTCGCGCGGCTTGGCCCCTGGAGCGACCGCATCACCTCATTCCCCGTCGACTTCAGCAACGTCGGACTGGACGCCGAGACCCGCGCCAGGATCCATGCGTCGGTCGACGAGTCCCTGATCGACCCGTGCGTGGCGGGTACCGCGTTGATCGCCGGGTTGCTCAAGGGTCTGCTGGACCTCGGCGTCGTGCCGACCACGGACGCCAGGGCGCGCGAGCTCATCGCGTTCGACGGAAGGATCACCGGAGTCCGAATCAGCATCGCCGGCATGGACATTCGGGTCCGCGCCCGCCACGGCGTGGTGCTCGGCACCGGCGGATTCGAATGGGACCCGACGTTGGTGGACGCCTACCTGCGCGGCCCGATGCACGGCCCGGTGTCGCCGCCGAACAACACCGGCGACGGTCTACGCATGGCGATGGCTCACGGCGCCGACCTCGCCAACATGGGAGAGGCGTGGTGGGTGCCGATCGTGCAGCTCCCCGGTGACACCATCGACGGACATCAGCGCAGCCGCAGCGTCCGCCTCGAGCGCACGCGCCCACGCAGCATCATCGTCAACCGGGCGGGCAGGCGATTCCTCAACGAGGCCGGCGAATACAACTCGATGGCGGGTCCGTTCCACCACCTCGACCCCCGGCACGGCTACCTCAACGATCCCGCGTGGATCGTCTTCGACTCCCTGCATCTGAAGAAGTACGGCTTCCTCGGCGTCGAACCGGACGGGGCGGCGCCCGATTGGTACTGCACGTCAGCGGACCTCGACGAGCTCGGCCGCAAGACGGGCATCGACCCCGACCGGTTGGCCCGCACGATCGAGGCGTGGAACCACAACGTCCAAGCCGAGATCGACCCCGACTTCGGCCGTGGCTCAAGCGCTTACGACGGCTATTGGGGCGATCCCGAGGCCGCGACAAGTGCGCTGCAGACGCTCGGGCCGATCGACACCGCACCGTACTACGCGGTGCCGGTCACCATCGGGGCCATGGGCACCAAGGGTGGTCCTCGGACGGATGCCGACGGCCGCGTGCTGCACGTCAGCGGCGAGCCGATTCCCGGTCTCTACGCCGCGGGCAACGCGATGGCGGGCGTCACGGGTAAGGCCTATGGGGGCGCAGGCGGAACGCTGGGCCCTGCAATGGTATTCGGCTACCGAGCCGGAAGGGCCCTGACGTCCTGATCCGTCGGTTGCCTAGTCGTCGGCCCTGACCTTGTCCTTCAGCGAGGGCACCACCGGCGGCGCCTCCCGCCAATTGGGAACGCCGTCGCTCTCGTTGGCGACGGGGAAACCACCGCCGTGCACCTGCGACCAATGGCTGTGGTTGAGCTGGTGCATCGTGAAGCACGCGTTGAGGGAATTGTAGAAGCCCTGGTTGTCCTGGGTCTGGTTGACCGACTCCTTGATCAGCAGGGCCGCCATCGTGGGTACCTTCGCGATGCGACGCGCGAACTCCAGAGTCCTGTCCGACAGCTCGTCGACGGGAAAGACCTTCGACACCATGCCGAGTTGGTACGCCTCGTCGACCGACAGGGTGTCACCGGTGAGCATCAGCTCCTTGGTCTTGCGGGCGCCGAATTCCCAAGGGTGGGCGAAGTATTCGACGCCGCACATCCCGAGCCGGGTGCCGACGACGTCGGCGAACCGCGTGTTGTCCGCAGCCACGATCAAATCGCAGGACCACATCAGCATGAGCGCCGCGGCGTAGACGTCACCGTGCACCTGCGCGACGGTGATCTTGCGGAGGTTGCGCCACCGCAGCGTGTTCTGGAAGAAGTGATGCCACTCCTGAAGCATCAGCTTCTCGGCGGCCTCGCGCGTCGCACCGTTCTCGCTGAAGCTCGGATGCTGGTCCGGGCCGGGCTGGTACTCCTGCATCATCGCCTTGGAGCCCAGGTCGTGGCCGGAGGAGAACATCGGACCGTTCCCGCCGAGGATGACGACGCGGACGGTGTCGTCGGCCTCGGCCTTCAGGAATGCATCACCCAGTTCGACCAGCAGACCGCGCTGTTGGGCGTTGCGCTGGTCCGGTCGGTTGAGCATGATCCGGGCAATGGTGCCCTCGTCGAGGGTCTCGTACGTCACATAGCGGTAGTCGGCCATCTTTCGGACTCTATTCATTCGAGAATGCCATTACCGCAGGGGGTGGGTTACAGCGACAGAATGGTCGCCGACGCGGTGCCCGGCGCCCCGTAGACCTGGGCCAGGCCGACCCTCGGGTTACCGGGCACCTGACGTTCACCGGCTTCCCCGCGAAGCTGACGGACCAACTCGTGCATCTGACGCAGACCCGATGCGCCGATCGGCTCGCCGTTGGCGATCAGGCCGCCGTCGGTGTTCACCGGAAGCGATCCACCGATCTCGGTGGCGCCGTCGGCGATCAGCTTCTCTTGATCACCGTCAGCGCACAGCCCGGTCTCGGCCATGTGAATCACCTCCGCGCCGGCGTCGGTGTCCTGCAACTGCGCAATGTCGACGTCCTCGGGTCCGATCCCCGCGGCCTCGTATGCAGCCTTCGCCGCATACACCGTGGGCGAGGTGTCCACCTCCAGCGGCGCCGACGTGGCATGCACCTCGTAGGCACCGAAGCGCCGCGTCCGAATCTCGCTGGCCCGCACGAACACCGGGGTCTTGGTGTACTGGTGAGCCAGGTCGCCTCGGCACATGATCACCGCGGCGGCGCCCTCATCGGGTGCGCAGAACATGAACTGCCGCAACGGGTAGTTCAGCACCGGCGATGCCATGATGTCCTCGACCGAGATCTCCTTGCGACGGAACGCATTCGGATTGAGGATGCCATTACGAAAATTCTTGTTGGCCACCCTCGCCAACGTCTCCTGGGAGATGCCGTGCTCATGCAGGTAGTGATTGGCCTTCATGCCGAAGAACTTGGTGGTGACGAACTGACCGTTCTCGGCGTACCACTGCGGCAGCGCAAGCTTGGCGGGGTCGTCGGTGAAGGCGCCGCGCGGATGCTTGTCCAACCCGACCGCGATGCCGATGTCGTACTTGCCGAGGCGGATGGTGTCGGCGGTCTGCTGGATGGCGCTCGCCGACGTCGCACATGCGTTGAAGACGTTGGTGAAGGTGATGCCCGTGAGCCCGACGAGGCGGGTCACCGAGTCGGGATTGGACACCTCGTAGCTGCCACCGAAGCCGAATTGAACGTCACCCCATTCGATTCCGGCGTCGACGAGGGCCGACTGAATGGCCTCGGCGCCCATCTGCACCGCAGACTTGTCGAAGCGTCCGAACGGGTGAATGCCAACACCGATGATGGCTACGTCATTGGTCATGGGGGAACTCCTGTTCAGACCGGCTGGAAGGCGAAGGTGACGATCTCGTTGCCGTCGGCATCGGTCGCGAACGGAATCATGGTCAGCTCGACCTCCATGCCGAACGTCAGCTTCTCCGGATCGTTCTCGGTCAGCCGACCTTCGACGCGTACGACGTCACCGAGTTGCACCAGACCCATGCCGAACGGCACGAAGTCCTTGCCGGCCGGGCCGATGTAGGGCGCACCGGGCGGGAATCCCTGCGTGGTCCATGCGATCACGGTGCCCCGCCGCGGCAGCAGCACGTCGCTCGTGTCGGCCTTGCTGCACTTGGGGCAGTGCGACTGACGCGGGAACACGGTCGCTCCGCATGCCCCGCACCCACTGCCGATCAGCTGTGGATTCTCCTCCGGCCACGTCGAGATGCTGGGATCTATCGCCTTCTGCACGAGGCCTCCTGAGCAGCGAAGAATACGTTGGCGAAATCGTACAACATGCTTTCTCTAAAACGGTAACCCCATTCTCATAAGGGTTCGGGAGCGTCGCCCACGCCCTCCAGCAGCGATGTCGCGGCCGTGTACACGTCGAGTTGTCCCTCCGCGATCGCGGCGGCCAACCCGTCGAGACCGGGGTGCGCGCGTAGCGCGCTCTGAGCCAGCGACAGCACCTGTGCGCGGGCTCGGGCCACCCGGCGCTCGGGACTGTCGGTGCGGAGGTGGACGTCGATGGCCTCCACGAGTTCGGCGATGCCCTCGTCCCGGGCGGCCACGATCTTCAGGATCGGCGCATCGGTCTCGGCGTGCAGGTCGCGCGCCGTCTGATCAGCTCCGTCGCGGTCGGCCTTGTTGATGACCACGATGTCGGCCACCTCGAGCAGACCGGCCTTCGCCGCCTGAATTGCGTCGCCCGCACCGGGATTGAGCACGACGACAGTCGGGTCGGCCACCGCCGCGATCTCGATCTCGGACTGGCCCACGCCAACTGTCTCGATGAGGATCACGTCATACGACAGGGCGGCCAGCACGTGGATGGCCGCTGGCACGCCCTCCGCCAGGCCGCCGAGATGACCCCGTGTCGCGACCGAACGGATGAGGACGTCGGAATCGTTGATGTGGGCGGCCATTCGAATGCGATCACCGAGGAGTGCGCCGCCGCTGTACGGCGAGGACGGATCGACGGCGAGCACCGCCACGCGCTTGCCCTGCCCGCGGTATGCGGAGACCAAGACGGCGATGGTCGTCGACTTTCCCGCTCCCGGCGGGCCGGTGATGCCGATGACCCGCACCCGGTCGTTGCCGACCACGGCCAACACCTCGTCGCGCCTGGTGCTCTCGACCAGGCTCAGCAGCCGACCGGCCGCCCGGGTGGACCCGCTGCGCGCCGCGGCGACGAGTTCTTCGATGGTCATCAGATGGGCCGAGCCTACGGGGCCTGCTCCGCCGTCGATGCCAAGACCGCGGTCGCATCGACGACGGCGTCACACATGAATGCTTCCCACTTTCGACCCGGTATGAGAATGTTATTCTCTCAGTTGGAGAGCCATAGTTGCAAGAAGGGGATCACATGCAGATCGAGGGCAACTCCGCCATCGTCGTCGGCGGCGCGGGCGGTTTGGGCGAGGCGACGGTTCGCCGTCTGCACGCCGCAGGCGCCAAGGTCGTGGTCGCCGACATGGCAGACGACAAGGGCAAGGCGCTCGAGAGCGAGTTGGGGGTCCGCTACGTCCAGACCGACGCCACCTCCGAGGAGTCCGTCCTCGCGGCGATCGCCGAGGCGGAATCACTGGGCCCGTTGCGGATCTCGGTGGACACCCACGGGGGCCCGGCCAGCGGCGGTCGGCTCGTCGGCAAGGACGGCTCACCGCTGGATCTCGACGGCTTCAAGACGACGATCGAGTTCTACCTGACGGCCGTGTTCAACGTGATGCGGCTGTCGGCGGCGGCGATCGCCAGAACGGAACCCCTCGAGGAGGGCGGCCGCGGTGTCATCGTCAACACCGCCTCGATCGCCGGCTACGAGGGACAGATCGGCCAGCTGCCCTACTCCGCGGCCAAGGGCGGCGTTCTCGGCATGACGCTGGTCGCCGCACGCGATCTGTCGCCATTGGGCATTCGCGTCGTCACCATCGCCCCGGGCACCATCAACACCCCCGCCTACGGCAAGGCCGGCGATCAACTCGAGCAGTACTGGGGTCCGCAGGTGCCGTTCCCCAAGCGCATGGGCCGCTCGACCGAGTACGCCCAACTCGCCCAGAGCATCATCGAGAACGACTATCTCAACGGCGAGATCATCCGCCTGGACGGTGCGCTGCGGTTCCCGCCCAAGTGACCGGCCCGCTCGACGGCAAGGTCGCCTTCGTCGCCGGCGCCAGCCGGGGTATCGGTGCGACGATCGCGGCATCCCTCGCGGCCGCGGGTGCCGCCGTCGCGGTCGCGGCGCGTTCCGAGGAGCGGGGCAAGCTGCCCGGCACCATCGGCTCGGTCGCCGACGGCATCGAGGCGGCGGGCGGACAAGCACTGCCCGTTGCGTGCGACGTCACCAGCGAGGCGTCGGTCGACGCCGCGGTCCAGACCACCGTCGCCGCGTTCGGTGGCATCGACATCCTCGTCGCCAACGCGGGCGTATTGTGGCTCGGCCCAATCGAATCCACGCCCTTGAAGCGCTGGCAGATCTGCCTCGACGTCAACCTGACCGGCGTGTTCCTGGTCACCAAGGCGGTCATCCCGCACGTTCGGGCTCGGGGCGGCGGCTCGCTCATCGCGGTGACCACCACCGGCGTGGGAATGGTCGATCACGGAGCCAACGCCTACTGGGTGTCCAAGGCCGCCGCCGAGCGGTTGTACCTCGGACTCGCCGCGGATCTGCGGCCCGACAACATCGCCGTCAACTGCCTTAGCCCGTCGCGGGTCGTGCTGACCGAGGGGTGGCAGGCGGGCGGTGGCGGCGTCGAGATCCCGCCCGAGATGGTCGAGCCTCCCGAGGCGATGGGCGACGCCGCGGTGTTGCTGGCCCTCCAGGACGCCACGGGCATCACCGGCACCGTCCAACGCAGCGAGTCCATCGCCCGCTGACCCCGTCCCCCTTCTCCGCGAGCGTGCGTGTCAGTACACGACACGCCGCGGCGAGTCGGCACAAAGCGCACGCTCGCGCTTACTGGCCAGCCACCAAGGATGCTTTACGCCAACGCTTGTCGCCGGGTCCGATGGATCGCGAGCGTGCGCAGAGCGCCAGTTTGACCGGCGAGTCGCCGAACGAACACGCACGCTCGCGGAGAAGGAAGGGGACTAGTCCTTGGCGATCAGGCCGTCCACGATCGTGTTGAAGTCGGCCGTGCCGAAGGATACGTACTCCGCCAGGTTGGCATAGTCCAGGGAAGCCATCACCGAGCGCTCCAACTGAATGTTCATCAGCCGCTTGGTGGCTTCGACCGCCTGCTGGGGCAGCTCCATGATCTTCTTGGCGCACGCGATGGCCTCGGTCAGCGGATCGCCCACGACGTGATTGGCCAACCCGAGTTCCACGGCCCGCTGCGCCTTGATCCGCACGCCGGTCAGGGCGAACTCCTTGGCCTGCAACAGGCTGATCTGCGACGGCCAGACCAGCGGGCCACCGTCGGCGGCGACCAATCCGATCTGGACGTGCGGGTCGGCGAAGAACGCCGTCTCGGCGATGTAGACGATGTCCGACAGCGCCGCCAGGCTGCAGCCCAACCCGACCGCAGGGCCGTTGACCGCGGCGACCACCGGAATCCGACAACGCACCATGCCGATCACCAGTTCGCGTCCATGCTTGATCGTCTTCTGGCGCAACGCTTCATCGCGTCGCAGCTCGTCGAGGTAGTGGAAGTCACCACCCGCCGAGAACGCCCGTCCCGCGCCGGTGATCACCGCTGCCCGCGCGCCGGCGTCCTCGTCGAGGGCTGCCCAGATCTTCGCCAGCCCGACGTGCAGTGCGTCGTTGACCGCATTGAGTTCGTCGGGCCGGTTCAGCGTGATGATGCGCAGGCCGCCATCGGCGGTGACGTCGATTTCGTCGGGTAGGTCGTACACGATCAAGCTCCCAATCCGAGTATGCGTTGCGCGATGATGTTCTTCTGAATCTGCGAGGTGCCGCCCATCACGCTCTGCGCGCGGCTGTACATGTAGGCCTCGAACAACTGCGGATCCTTCGTGCCGACGGTGGCGAGCGCCGCGTGACCGACGGACTGCTCGACCCACGTCATCAGCAGCTTGTCCAAGGACCCCTGCGGTCCGTGCGTGATGCCGTCCAGTTGCTCGGAGAGTCGACGCCGCACGTGCAGCCGCAACATCTCGGTCTGCACCCAGGCCCACGACAACTCGTCCGGCGCCGGCCCATCGACGCGAGTCGACAACTGGCGCACCAGCTTCCCGTATCGCGCCGAGAATCCGAGCGTCGACGGCTCACGCTCATGGCTGACCACGGTCATCGCAAGCTTCCACCCGTCGCCCGGCGCGCCCACCATGTTGGCGGCCGACACCCTGGCCCCGTCGAAGGAGACCTGACCGAATTCCTTGGTCACGCCGCTGATCATCTTCAGCGGACGCTGCTCGATGCCGGTCTGATGCATCGGCACGATGAACGCCGAGATGCCCTCGTGCTTCGGCACGTCCCTGTCGGTGCGGGCCAGCAGCAGGCACCAGTCGGCGACGTCGGAATAACTGGTCCAGATCTTGTGGCCGTGGATCACGTACTCATCGGGGTTGGAGCCGTCCCTCACCGCCGTCGTGGTCAACGACGCCAGGTCCGAACCGGCGCCCGGCTCGCTGAAGCCCTGACACCACCTCTCGGTGCCGTTGATCATCCCCGGCAGGAACCGCTTCGCCAGGGCCTCGTCACCGTGATGGCTGAGGCCGACGACGAGGTAGCCCAGGCTCGGTCGCGCAGGCGCCCCGGCCCTGGCGATCTCCTCGTCGACGATCACGTCGTACACCGCCGGAAGATCCTGGCCGCCATACTCCTTCGGCCATGACGTACCGAAGAAGCCTGCGGCGTACAGCGCCTGGTGCCACTCGCCGGCCTTGGCCCAGTACTCGTCGCCCGAGGTGGGGAACTTGCCCTTCTGCTCGGTCAGCCAGCCGCGCAATCCATCCCGGAAGGCGGCTTCGTCCGGTGAATCACGAAAGTCCAATGGTCAACTCCTTCAGCTTCACCGGCCACGACTCCGTGGCGGCCACTACCCGACGTAGGTACACGTGCGCGAGACACTCCCAGGTGTTGCCGATGCCGCCGTGCACCTGAATCGACGTCTCACAGACGGTGAGTGCCGAACGCGCGCAGTAGATCTTGGCCACCTTCGCCGCTTCGATGGCCTCGACGACGGGCAGTTCGTCGACGGCCCACGCGGCGTGGCGCAGCACGCTGACACATCCTTCGGTCAGCGCGAGGCTCTCGGCCAGCAGGTGTCCGACCGCCTGGTACGACCCGATCGTCGCGCCGTACTGCTCGCGGACCTTGGCGTAGTCGCCGGCCAGCGTGAGCGTGCCGCGGGCCGCACCGACGAGGTCCGCGGTGGTCGCCGCCAGCGCGAGTGCATACCACCGGCCGGCGTCCTCCTCGGAGAGCTCACCGAGTTCGGCAGGCGACTCGTTCACCCCCGCAAGGCTTCGCGTCAGATCGATCGACTCGGACTCCGCGGCGGGCACCGCCACCTCGCGCCCGAGCCTGCGAGCGAGATCGTCGTTGAGGACGGGCCCGAGGAAGGGGACGTCGACGAGTCGACGGGCGAACTCCTCGACCACCAGCGCGACCTCGACGCCCGACGCGCCATCAGAGCGCAGTGACCGCCACCCGGTGGACTGGATCGTCTTCTCGAGCCGCGCGATGCGGCCGCCGTCGTCGAGATCGGCGACCGATCCCGGTCCGAGGTCGTCGGCGAGTTCAGCCGCCGCCTGGCGCAGTTGTCGTTGTTCGGAGGTCAGACGGACGTCCACAGTCGCTCCTTGAGCACTCGGCGCAACACCTTTCCGGAAGGGAGACGCGGGATTTCGGGCACGAAGACCACTTGGCTCGGCCGCTTGTAGGACGCCAGGCTGGTGGCGACCAAATCGATCAACTCGTCGGCCTCGACCGCACCGCGACGCGTCACCGCCGCGACTATCGCCTCACCGGACGCCGCGTCCGGCACGCCGAACACCGCACAGTCACCGACCGAGGGATGGCCGTGCAGGATGGCCTCGATCTCGGCGGGTGCGACCTGGAAGCCACGCACCTTGATCATCTCCTTGGCGCGATCGGTGATCCGCAACCAGCCTTCCGTGTCGAGGTAGCCGACGTCACCGCTGCGGTACCACCCGTCGTCGAAGGCGGACGCGGTCGCCTCGTCGGGAAGGTAACCGGCCATGGCCGATTCAGACCGGACCTGAATCTCGCCGATCTGCCCGGGGCCCACCGCGTCGCCGGTGGCGAGCGACACCACGCGGATCTCGACGCCGGGCACCGCGCGGCCAACCGTGTCCAGGTGTTCTCCGTCCAGGGAGTTGCACGCGATCACCGGCAGTTCGCTGGCGCCGTAGGCCGTCACCCACGTCACGCCGGTGCGACGGCTCACCTCGTCGGCGACGCTCTTCGTGACCGGCGTCGCGCACCACATCACATAGCGCAGGGACGACAAATCGTAGGATTCCAGCCCGGAGTGTGCGGCCAGCGCGAGGGCGATCGGGGCCACGGCCATCTCGACGGTGATGCGGTCGGATTCGATGTGCCGCAACATCTCCTCGACGTCGAAGCGCGGGTGCAGTCGGATCCACGCGCCGGCATCGAGCGCGGTGGCGATGTTGAGAAGGCCAAGGATGTGCGACGGCGGCGTCATGATCTGCATGCGGTCGCTCGACGACAGGCCCAGCGCCGTGCGCCAGTGTGCGATCGCCGCCAGAAACGCGCCGCGGGTGTGTCGGACCGCCTTGGGCATTCCCGTCGTCCCCGAACTGAACACGAACAGGGCGTCGGATTCCGCTGCGGCCGGGGTGAACTCGCGGCGGCCGGGAGTGATCGGCTCGTCGAGGCTCAGCATCGGCATGAGATCGGCGAGCACCGCGCCGTCGCCGACTGCGTGCGCGGGCCGGGTCAAGGCCAGCGCGTGTTCCACCTCCGCCGTCTTCCAGGAGGAGCTCACCAGGACGACCGAGGCATGCAGTGCCCAGATCGCCTGCATGGCGACGACGAACTCGGGGCGGTTGGACGACATGAGGGCCACCCGGTCCCCGGCGCGGACCCCGCGGTGTTCGAGGGTGGTCGCCATGCCGCTGACCAACGCATCGAGCTCGGCGCGGGTGTACTCGCGATCGCCGAAGGCGAGAACGGGTGCGTGCGAACCTTCGACCACCGCAGTCCGACCTCCCGCCGTACGCCCAGGGTTGAGAATATCCTATCGATTATGGAGAATAGTATTCTCACATAGACAGAATGACTATGCCAGGAGCGCCCCGATGACCGCAGACCCCGTACCGACCGACGAGGCCGGCGGCGAGGCCACGATCCTCCTCGACCGCCAGAAGACCACCGTGGCCACCCGGCCGGGCGAGACGCTGCTGGAGACAGCGCGACGAGCGGGCCTGACGCCGCCCTTTTCCTGCGAAGCGGGAAACTGTGGCACCTGCATGGCGAAGTTGACCGAGGGCACCGCGACCATGCGCGTCAACGATGCACTGATGGACGACGAGGTCGAGGACGGTTACGTGCTGACGTGTCAAGCAGTTCCGAACAGCGCGTACGTCGTCGTCGACTACGAGGACTGACCCAACTGCGGGGGTGCTCCGTACTCGGGGTCATAGCCGACGACGCGGATGGGGCATCGCACGAGGTCGTACTCCCCCGCCCTCGTGACCACCTCGGGAGTGGCCTTCAACGCCTCCGGCAGCGTGCGCACCGCTGCCGCGGGAATGCCCAGCGGACGCAACCGCGCCTCCCACCCCAGTGCCGTGTCGCCCGTGAGCACCGTCGAGACCACGGCCAGCACCGCGTCGCGGTTGGCGGCACGCTCGGCCATCGTCGGGAATCCGGTGATGCCCGCCTCCGCGGAGAACGACCGCCAGAAGCCGTCATGGGTGATGAACAGTGCGAGATGGCCATCGGCGGTGTCGAACAGTTGCGCCGGAACGTAGTACGAGTGGGCGCCGTGGGGATGGCGACGCGGTTCGACGCCATCGTTGAGATACGCCGACGCCCGATAGTTCAACTGCGACAACATCACGTCGCGCAACGACACGTCGACCTGGCCACCACGACCCGAGATGATCTGTGCGAGCAGCCCGAGCGCGGCGGTCAACCCGGTCGAGTTGTCCGCCGAGGAGTACCCCGGAAGCGTGGGCGGGCCGTCGGGATCGCCCGTGAGTGCGGCAATCCCCGTCGCGGCCTGGATGACGTAGTCGAACGCCGGGTCGTCCCCGGCCTCGAGCCCGTATCCCGTCAGCGCGACGCACACGATCTTCTCGTTGTGCTTCTTCAGCGCCTCGTAGGTCAGCCCGAGCTCGTGGATGCCCGATGGCTTCAGATTCACCAGCAGCGCCTGCGATTCCGCCACGAGCTCACCGAGGCGGCGCTGCCCCTCGTCGGTCGCAAGCTCAAGACAGATGCTCTGCTTTCCCCGGTTCAGGCTCGCGAAGTAGCTGTCGCTCACCTGGCGTGAGATGTCTCCGCCGGGAGGCTCGATCTTGATCACCTCGGCGCCGAGATCCGCCAGCATCATCGTGGCGTAGGGACCGGCCAGCATGTGCCCGATCTCGAGTACGCGGATGCCCGCCAGTGGTCCCAGCGCGGGCTCGCTCATCGGACCGACTTGGCCAACTCGCCGATCACGTCCCTGGTGCGGTACTTCGACGCGACGAGTTCGTCGCGGGTGTCTCCGATGGGCAGAAGTCGCACGGACAGATCCGTGACACCGGCATCGGCAAACTGTTTGAACCGCGCCAGGATTGACTCTTCGTCACCGGCCGCGCACAGGTCGCCGACGTTGCGGGCGTCCCCGCGGTCCAGCAGCTTCTGATAGTTGGGGGACGTCTCCGCCTCGGCGAGGATCCGGTTGGCCCGCTCCTTGGCGGCATCGATCTCCGAGTTGGCGCACAGGCACACCGGGATGCCGGCGACGATCCGCGGCGCGGGCCTACCCGCGTCGGCCGCGGCCTTGGTGATCCGCGGCGCGATGTGGTCACCGATCGCGCGTTCGTCGGCCATCCACAGCACGGTGCCGTCGGCATGTTCGCCCGCGAGCTTCAGCATCACCGGCCCGAGTGCTGCGACCAGCACCGGTAGCGGTTGCTCCGCACCCAACACCGTGGGGCTGTGCACGGTGAACGATTCGTTCTCCACGTCAACGGGCCCCGGTCCCGCAAGTGCGGCACCGAGCACCTCGAGATAGTCGCGGGTGTAGGCGGCTGGCTTCTCGTAGGGCAGACCGAGCATGTCCCTGATGATCCAGTGATGTGACGGTCCGACACCGAGCGCAAGCCGGCCCGTCGCCATCGCGTGGGTCGAGAGCGCCTGGCGGGCAAGGGCGATGGGGTGCTGAGCCTGCAGCGGCACCACGGCGGTTCCGAGTTCGATTCGCGACGTGTGTGCCGCCATCAGCGCCACCATGGTGAGGCAGTCGAAGTCATCGGGCACCTGTGGCATCCACGCGGTGTCCAGGCCAGCGGACTCCGCCCACTCGACGTCGGCGACCAACTTGGACACCTTGCGCGCCATGTCACCGCGCTCGGCGCCGATCATTACGCCCAATCTCATGCGTCCGCCTTGTCCGTCAATGCCCGAACGCCCGTCACCAGGTCCTCCAGTGGCGTCCCGGTCGGAAACACCGCTGCCGCACCGGCATCCAACAACTTCTGCACGTCGGCCTGCGGGATGGTGCCGCCCACCACGACCGCGATGTCGCCAGCATCAGCTGCCCGCAGCGCGTCCACGACCCGCGTCGTCAACCCCACGTGCGCGCCAGAGAGGATCGACAGCCCGACGACCGTCACGTCCTCCTGCAGGGCGATCGACACGATATCCTCGATGCGCTGGCGAATGCCCGTGTAGATGACCTCGAAGCCGGCGTCACGCAGCGTGCGCGCGACGATCTTGGCGCCGCGATCATGGCCGTCCAGACCGGGCTTCGCCACCAGCACCCTGGCGCCCATCAGAACACTCTCCTCTTCGCGCAAGCGCTCATCAGAACACTCTCCTCTTCGCGCAAGCGCTCATCAGAACACCACCGGCTGCTGGAACTCGCCCCATACGGCCTTGAGGGCGGACACCATCTCGCCGACGGTGCAGTATGCGTTCGCGCAGTCGATCAGGTTGTGCATGAGATTGTCGGTACCCCCTTCGGCCGAAACGGACAGTGCCGCAAGCGTCTTCCTCACCGCGACGTCACTGCGCTCCGCCTTGACCTTCGCCAAGCGCTTGAGTTGCAGATCGCGTCCCTCGGCGTTCAGTTCGTAGGTGTCGATGTCGGGCGCCGGTTCGTCGGTGACGAACGTGTTGACCCCGACGACCGGGCGTTGACCCGACTCGACTTCGTGGTGGATCTTGAACGCCTCGTCGGCGATGAGGCCCTGCAGGTAACCGTCTTCGATGGAACGCACCATGCCGCCGTGCTCTTCGAGGTCGTTCATGATCTCGATGATCTTGGCCTCGGTCGCATCGGTGAGCGCCTCGACGAAGTACGACCCGCCGAGCGGGTCGGCCACCTTCGTCACGCCCGTCTCGTAGGCGAGGATCTGCTGGGTGCGCAGCGCGAGCGTCGCCGACTCCTCGCTGGGCAGCGCGAACGGCTCGTCCCAGGCGGCGGTGAACATCGACTGCACGCCGCCGAGCACAGCGGCCAGCGATTCGTAGGCGACGCGGACGAGGTTGTTCTGCGCCTGGGGGGCGTACAGCGAGGCGCCGCCCGCGACGCAGCCGAAACGGAACATCGAGGCCTTGTCGGTGGTGGCGCCGTACCGCTCGCGGACGATGGTCGCCCACCGGCGGCGGCCGGCGCGGTACTTGGCGATCTCCTCGAAGAAGTCACCGTGGGTGTAGAAGAAGAACGAGATTTGCGGCGCGAACTTGTCGATGGTCATCCGACCGCGCTCGACGACGGTGTCGCAGTAGGTGACACCGTCGGCCAACGTGAACGCCATCTCCTGCACGGCGTTGGCACCCGCGTCGCGGAAGTGTGCGCCCGCCACCGAGATCGCATTGAACCGCGGCACTTCGGCGGCACAGAACTCGATGGTGTCGGCGATCAGTCGCAGCGACGGCTCCGGCGGCCAGATCCAGGTGCCGCGCGACGCGTACTCCTTGAGGATGTCGTTCTGGATGGTGCCGGTGAGCTTGGCGCGCGGCACGCCCTTCTTCTCGGCGGCCGCGACGTAGAACGCCAGCAGGATGGCCGCGGTGCCGTTGATGGTGAAGCTGGTGCTGATCTGGTCCAGCGGGATGCCGTCGAACAGGACCTCGGCGTCGGCCAGCGTATCGACGGCGACCCCGACGCGACCGACCTCTTCGCCGTACTCGGCGTCATCGGAGTCGTAGCCGCACTGGGTCGGAAGGTCGAGTGCCACCGAGAGCCCGGTGCCGCCTTGGCCGAGGAGATAGCGATAACGCTCATTGGACTCCTCGGCGGTCCCGAACCCCGAATACTGGCGGAACGTCCAGGTCTTGCCGCGGTAGCCGGACGCGAAGTTGCCCCGCGTGAAGGGGTACTCGCCGGGCGGTGGCGGGTCTGCCGTGCGGTCGCCCGGTCCGTACACGGGCTCCAGGGGGAGCCCGGATGGGGTCTCTACCCGGGGGGTGACTTGCTCGCTCATCGAGAGATAACGTACTTGCTAAAAATGAGAATGCCAATACCGCTGGGCGGAAACGCACGACGGTTCAGCGGTCCCGGGGCACGTCAGACACCGCGGCACCGCACACGCCGTTCCTCCTGCCCAGGCATCCAGCGACCCGTGCGAGCATGACACTTGCCAAAAATGAGAACGTCCCTATCGTTCGGCTAGCATCTAGACGAGCGATCCAAGGAGAACGATGTCCAGCGAGCACCAATCCCTAACCGAGCGCACCGTGCTGGTGTCGGGCGGCAGCCGCGGCATCGGCCTGGCCATCGCCGTCGGCGCTGCCAGGCTCGGCGCCAACGCGGTCCTGCTGGCGAAGACCAGCGAGCCCCACCCCAAGCTTCCCGGCACCGTGCACACCGCGGTCGCAGACGTCGAGGCAGCCGGCGGCAAGGGCCTCGCCGTCGTCGGCGACGTCCGCAACGAGGAGGACGTACAGCGTGCGGTGGATGCCGCGGTAGAGCGCTTCGGCGGCATCGACATCGTCGTCAACAATGCCAGCGCGATCGCGACGGATCCGACGGAGCAGCTGTCGGCCAAGAAGTTCGACCTGATGATGGACATCAACGTGCGCGGCACGTTCCTGCTGACCAAGGCCGCGCTTCCGCATCTGCGCCAGTCGTCCAACGCCCACGTGATGACGTTGGCGCCGCCGCTGAACCTGAGTCCCCACTGGCTGGGTGCGCACCCGGCCTACACGCTGTCGAAGTACGGCATGACGCTGCTGTCACTGGGCTGGGCCGCTGAATATGCCGACGCGGGAATCGGATTCAGCTGCCTGTGGCCGCAGACGTATATCGCGACGTCGGCGGTGACCAACCTCGACGGCAATCTGGTCTCTGCCTCGCGCAGCCCGGAGATCATGTCCGACGCGGCCGTCGCCATCCTGACCAAGCCCGCCGCCGAGGCCAACGGTGAGTGCTTCATCGACGCCGACGTGCTCGCCGAATCGGGTCTCACCGACCTGTCGAAGTACGGGGGCGGCGACCACCCGATGTGGGACATCTTCGTCGACGAACCCGGAGGCGTGAACACGCCATGAGCATCTCCCTGCTGCTCGAGATGGCGGCGTCCAGCGATCCCGAGCGCCCGGCGGTGGTGTCCGGCGACGTTCGCCTCAGCACCGAGGACCTGAGCGCGCTGGCCGACGGAGGAGCGGGCGTGATCGCCGGCTCCGGTGCCCAGCACGTGGCCTACGTCGGTACCGGTGGCGCCATGCTGCCATTGCTCCTGTTCTCCTCGGCGCGAGCCGCAGTGCCCATGACGCCGTTGAACTACCGGCTGTCGGCCGACGGTTTGCGCGCCCTGCTCGACAGGCTGCCCGACCCCCTCGTCGTCGTGGACGACGAGTACCGCGAGGCCGTCGGCGACGGCTACCGGGCGATGGGTGCCGCCGAGTTCCTCGCCGCCGCCCGGGTAGCCGAGCCCGTGGTCGAGTTCGCCGATCCCGACTCCGTCGCGGTGGTCCTCTTCACCTCGGGCACCACGTCGCAGCCCAAGGCCGTCGAGCTCACCCACAACAACCTGACCAGTTACATCACCGGAACCGTCGAGTTCGCGGCCGCCGACCCGGGCGACGCTGCGCTGATCTGTGTGCCGCCGTATCACGTCGCCGGGGTCGGGGCCGCTCTGTCGAACCTCTACGCAGGCCGAAAGATGGTGTACCTGAGCCACTTCGACGCACACGAATGGGTGCGCCTGATCGGCACCGAGAACGTCACGTCCGCCACCGTGGTGCCGACGATGCTGGATCGCATCGTCGGCGTGCTCGATGCCACCGGCGCCGCACTGCCGTCACTGCGGACCCTGGCCTACGGCGGCTCGAAGGTGGCGCTCCCCCTGATCCGCAAGGCACTGTCGCTGCTGCCCGACGTCGGCTTCGTCAACGCATACGGTCTGACGGAGACCAGTTCCACCATCGCGGTGCTGACTCCCGACGACCATCGCGCCGCGCTGAGTTCGTCCGACAGGGCCGTGGCACGCCGCCTCGCCTCGGTCGGCCAGCCCGTGCCCGGCATCGAGGTGCAGATCCGCGCCGAGGACGGCACCGTCGCCGGACCCGGCGAGCCAGGCGAACTCTACGTCCGGGGCGAGCAGGTGTCGGGCAAGTACACCGACATCGGCTCCGTTCTCGACGCCGACGGCTGGTTCCCCACCAGGGACGTCGCGGTGCTCGACGACGAGGGCTACCTGTTCATCGGCGGACGCTCGGATGACACCATCATTCGCGGTGGCGAGAACATCGCGCCCGCGGAGATCGAGGACGTGCTCGTCGAGCACCCCCACGTGCACGACTGTGCGGTGGTCGGTCCCGAGGATCCCGAATGGGGCCAGATCATCGTTGCCGTCGTCGTTCCGGCCCCCGGCACCGACCCCGATGCCGAGGATCTGCGATCCCACGTGAGGGCTCAGCTGCGCGGGTCCCGCACACCCGACCGCGTAGTGTTCCGGGACGAACTCCCCACCAACGCGACCGGCAAGATCCTGCGTCGCGAACTCGTCGACGAGCTGAATGCAAGCAAGGAGTCAGCATGATCAAGAACGGCACCCGTCTGCAGAGCCAGGTGTGTGACACCCAGGTCATCGTGGTGCGAAGCGCCGACAGCCTGGACGATCTGCGCGCCGGTGGTGCGCCGATGGTGCCCATCGGGTCGGACGTCGCGGACGGGCAGGCGCCGGACGTCGCGTTCGCCGACGGCAACCTGATGGGCAAGCGCTACGTCGACGACGGCGGCGCGGAGGTCCTCGTCACCAAGGCTGGCAAGGGCACGCTGAGCGTCGGCTCCACGCCGCTGACGATCAAGGAGGCCAAGCCGCTGCCCGCCAGCGACTAGCCCATTCGGCCCATCGGCCGCAACGATCAGGCATCCTTAGCGCGTGAACGTCGACGCCATCCTGCAGACCATCCCGCCGATGGCGGTGTATCTCGTCGTCGGCCTGGTGATCGGGTTGGAGAGCCTGGGCATCCCGCTGCCCGGCGAGATCGCGCTCGTCAGCGCCGCGCTGCTGGCCTCACGCCACACCCTCGACATCAACCCGGTGGGCGTCGGCGCCGCAGCCACCATCGGGGCGATCATCGGGGACACGATCGGCTACGGCATCGGCCACCGCTACGGCATGAGCCTCTTCGAGCGGCTGGGCAGGCGCTTCCCCAAGCACTTCGGCCCCGGACACGTCGCTTTGGCCAAGCAACTGTTCACCAGGTGGGGGGTGTGGGCGGTGTTCTTCGGACGATTCATCGCATTGCTGCGCATCTTCGCAGGCCCGCTGGCGGGCGCACTGAAGATGCCCTACCGAAAGTTCCTGGCCGCCAACGCCACTGGCGCGATCCTCTGGGCCGGCGGCACCACGGCCGTGGTCTACTACCTGGGCATGGCCGCCGAGAAGTGGTTGTCCCGGTTCTCCTGGGTCGCGCTGGTGATCGCCGTCGTGATCGGCGTCGTCTTCACACTCGTGATGAAGGAACGCACCGCCGCCGCGATCGCCAAGCTGGAGGGCGAACACGATTGGGACACGCTGCGGAAGGTCTAGCGAGCAGGATCGGGTCGGCTGCCGTCACCGCGGCAATGGCCGGCCGCGCTACCGGACCGCGCGGGCCCCGAACGTCCGCGCCGGCGTGGCGTTGACGACGTCGTCGGTGAAGCGTTCGAGCACCAACGCCTGGGTTGCCGCGAGGTGCCGACGACAGATGCGCTGCACGTCATCCACCCGCCCGGCCGCGATGTCCTCGACGATCCGGCGATGGGTGCGCACCGCCCCGCGCGCGGCCGTCGGCGACGGATACTCACCGAGCTTGGTCCGCGTCGCCGCCCACTGCTGCTCCTGTGCCGACCACAGCGCGACGAGGCTGCGCACCACGTAGCGCATCGTGTCGTTCGGGGTGAACGCGACCACGAGATCGTGGAATTCGCGCGCGATGCGGGTGAAGGCGACACCGTCGGACACCGCCTTCGCGGAGGCCTCGACGTTGGCGGTCAGCGCGGGGACGACGGCGGTCGCGCGGTCCGAGCGCCGGGCCACCTCGCCCGCGCACATGGGTTCCAGCAGAAGTAACCCCTCGGCCAAGTCGCCGAGGGTGACCTGAGCGCCCTGGAGGAGCAGGCCCAGATGGTAGGCGCCGGACGATTGGTCCGGACGGTGCACCTCCGCGCCACCGACACTTCCCCGCCGTACGGTGACCAGACCCTCCGTCTCGAGGATTCGCAGCGCCTCGCGTACCGACGGATAGCTGACGCCGAAATCGCTCACCAGCTGATCCTGGGTGGGAAGTCGGTCGGCCATCCGCCCCGCGAGAATGCCCTCGCGCAGTTCACTCGCGACCGTCTCGGCGATCCGACGCTGGGGAGTCCGTCCTGCTGGCACGGCGCAATACTAGCAATCCTTATAAGGATTGAACTACGATCGGCAGGTGGACTTCGAGATGGGTCGCGACGCGGCCGACCTCCGGCGCGAACTGCGCGACCTGGTGAAAACACATGTGCCGGTGGACTTCCTGGGTGCGTTCACAGACGATCCCGCCGATCTGGAGATTGCCCAGAAGTTCTGCCACCTGCTCGCCGAGCGCGGCCTGCTGTGCATGTCGTGGCCCGAACAGTTCGGCGGACGGGGTTCGTCCGTCTGGGAGCAGACCGTGGTGCGCGAGGAGATGTGGGCCCACCACGAGCCGCGTGGGGCCCAGTACATGGGCGTCAACTGGGTGGGGCCGACGCTCATGCGCCACGGGACGGCCGAGCAGCAGCGCACGCACCTGCCGCCGATCGCCCGCGGCGAGGTCATCTGGTGTCAGGGGTTCAGCGAACCGGAGGCGGGTTCGGACCTGGCCTCGCTGCGCACCACGGCCACGCGCGACGGCGACGGGTGGCGCATCAACGGTCAGAAGATCTGGACGTCATACGCCACGATGGCGCAGTGGTGCTTCCTGCTCGCACGAACCACCAAGTGGGAGAAGAACACCACCAAGAAGCAGGCCGGATTGACCATCTTCCTGGTGCCCATGGACGATCCCGCGATCACCGTGCGACCGATCGGCGCCATGTTGGGTCCGCATCACCTCAACGAGGTCTTCATCGACGACCTGCGCGTGACCGAGGCCGACATCCTGGGGACCCTCGACGACGGCTGGTCGATCGTCGCCGACGTGTTGTCGTTCGAGCGTCTCGGCATCGCCCGCTACGCCCGGTGCGAGCGGCTCCTGCAGATGGCACCCGGGCAACTCGGAACGCACTGGGCCG
Source organism: Mycolicibacterium sp. (assembly GCF_016462545.1). Taxonomy (GTDB): domain Bacteria; phylum Actinomycetota; class Actinomycetes; order Mycobacteriales; family Mycobacteriaceae; genus Mycobacterium. Next base: position 67,420 of record NZ_JAEMTA010000013.1, read on the forward strand.
AGCTGCCCGCCGAACTGCGCGGCCGGTGGACCAGGATGCTGACCCACTGCCGCCGGGCCAGGCTCCTGGCCTACCGACTGGTGTCATTGCAGGAGGACGGGCGCGTGACGCCCACCGACGTCGCGGCCTACCGCATCGCAGTCACGAAGCTCGACCAGGACAGCGCCGAGGTGCTGATGGAGATCGCCGCCGAGGCGCCGGAGGCCGGCACCGAGATCTTCCGCAGCGAGGTCGAGGACCACTGGCGGTACTCGCAGGCGTCCACCGTGTCGTCGGGCAGCATCGAGATGCAACGCATCCTGCTGTCGCGCTCCCTCTTGGCGGCGCGATGATCACCGATCTCGGGAACGAAGCGAAGGAGTTTGGGCGCCAAGCCCTTCGGGCGTTCGAGGCGGCCGGCGGCGACGACCTGGTGCACCGAGCCGAGGCTGACCCGACCACCCGCGAGACGCTAGTCGCACCCATCCTCGCCGAGCTCGGGGCGTGGGAACTCGAGCCGAGGAGCGACGCCGACCAACTCGAGGCCGCAGCGGCGCTCTGCCGCAGCGCCGGTCACTGGGCACTGCCCTACCCGCTGGCCGAGCGACTGTCCCGTACCTCCGACGACGACGGCCTGATCGTCGTCGCCGACACCAGACCGAGCGGCGCAGTCGCGGGCGTCGAGGTGAACTGGGGCGCAGTGACGTTGCGCGGTGACCGTAGCCACGCCGTGGCGATCGGTGCGCCCGAGCGCGCCTTCGTGACGAGGCTTGCTCTGACGGCGACCGAAGGAGACGGAACCGCGGACCTTCCGGTGGCCCTGATCCTGCCGTGTTGGACGCTGCTCGGAATGCTCGACCGGGCAATCGAACTCACCATCGGTCACGTCCGGATGCGCCAGCAGTTCGGACAGCCACTGTCGGGATTTCAAAGCGTGCAGTTCCAGCTGACCGACGCCGAGGTCGAACGGGCGGGACTGGAGATGCTCGCCAAGTACGCCACCTGGAGCGCGGCTCAGCGCCGAGCCGATGCGCTCGACGATGCGCTCGCGCTGCGGATGGCGGCCCTCGACGCCGCCGAGATCGTCTTCCGGGTCACCCACCAGCTACACGGTGCCGTCGGGTTCTGCGACGAGACCACGCTGTCCTGGCTGTCGCGGTACAGCCAGCCGCTGCGACGTCTGCCGCTGGGCCTGTCCGCCACCAGGGCCCACCTGACCGAACGTCTCGGCTCGAGCGGCTTGAGCGGGCTCTACGGCGCCAACTCCGAGGCCGTGTCGTGAAAGCCGACCTCGCGGACTTTCGCGCCCGGGTTCGCGCCTGGTGTCAGAAGCACGTACCCACCGACTGGCGTGCTGCCCAGACCGGGGTGAGCGACGCCGAGTTCGTCGCCTTCCAGAAGGCATGGTTCGCCGAACTGCACACCGCGGGATTCGCCGTCCCGCACTGGCCCCGCGACTGGGGTGGCGGGATGGGTGTGGCCGAGCAGATCGTGCTCTATCAGGAGCTCGCAGCGCACGATGCGCCCCGGCTGGTGCTGGCGTTCGTCGGGATCCACCATGCCGCCTCCACGCTGCTCGCGGCAGGTACCGATGCGCAGCGCCGCCGCCACCTGCCTGCGATCCTCGACGGCGAGATCTGGGTGCAGGGCTTCTCGGAGCCCGAGGCCGGTTCCGACCTGGCCTCGCTGCGCACGACGGCCCGCAAGATCGACGACGGCTATCTCGTCAACGGGCAGAAGCTCTGGGCCAGTGGCGGATTGCACGCCGACTGGTGCCTGCTGCTGGCCCGCACCGACCCCGACGCCGCCAAGCGCAAGGGCATCTCGTACTTCCTCATGGACATGCGATCGCCGGGTATCGACGTCCGCCCGATCCGCAATGCGATCGGCGAATCACACTTCTGCGAGGTCTTCCTCAACGACGTCGTGATCCCCGCCGAGAACATGATCGGTGCGGAGAATGCGGGTTGGCACGTGGCCCAGGCCACCCTGGGCGCCGAGCGCGGGATGACGATGCTGGAGCTGGCCGAGCGGCTCGGCAACGTGGGGTTCCGGCGCCTCGTCGAGGAATGCACGCGGACGCGACCGGACGGCCTCCGGCCCATCGACGACGGCGCGGTCGCCGACCGGTTGGCGCAGTTCGACATCGAGATCGCCGGCCTCCGGGGACTGTGCCGCAACGTGGTCGAGGGTCACGACACCTCTGCCGCCGGGCCGGCCGACCCCTCCATCGTCAAGCTGTTCTACAGCGAGCTACTGCAACGGCTCACGGACTTCGGCACCGAGATCTCGGGCCTGGCCGCCCACACCGTGATGACCAAGCCGATGTCCAGCGGCTGGGAGTCCGGCGCGTGGGCGCTGGACTTCATCGGATCGTGGGAGTGGACGATTCCAGGCGGATCCAGCGAGATTCAACGCACCATCATCGGCGAGCGAGGTCTCGGCCTCCCGCGGGAACCGGTGAGCTCGTGAGCTCGGAGCTGAGCGAGTTCCACGACGAACTGCGCACGATCGCAAGGCAATTGCTGGCCAAGGGCGGTGACCGCAGACAGATCGTCGACGCGGGATGGGCCGCTCTCGAGATCCCCGAGGCGCTCGGCGGCAGCGGGGCGTCCTTCGTCGAGACGTCCATCATCCTCGAGGAGATGGGCCGCGCCGCTGCAGACCACGGCCTTCTTGGTACGACGTTGGCCGTGGGCGCCCTGACGGCGTTGGCGCCCAACACCTCTCGAGACGCCGTACTGGAGCGGATCGCCGCGGGTGCGACGGCGGCGTTCGCGCCGGGGTTCACCGTGTCGGACGGAGTCGTGTCGGGACTCGCCGAGTTCGTGCCCGGCGCCGCGGACGCAGACGTCGTGCTGCTGCTGGCCGACCTCGACGGCAGCCCCGCCGTGATCACCGCCACCGGCCTGTCCGTCACCGCGCAACCCGTGCTCGATGAGACCAGGTCGTTGGCACACGTCGTCGCGGATGGCGCCGAGGTATCCGAAATCTGGCCGTTGACAGTGTCTCCCGAGACGCTGCGGCATCGGGCCGCGGTGAGCGTCGCGTGCGACAGCCTGGGCGTGGCAGAGGCCATGCTGGCGGCGACCGTCGACTACGCGTCGGTTCGCCACCAGTTCGGCAGAGCCATCGGGTCGTTCCAGGCGGTCAAACACGCATGTGCGGACATGCTGGTGCGCCTGGCGGTGGCGCGGCAGCTCACCACCACCGCCGTCGACGCACTCGCCGCGGGCGACGATGCCGACGTCGCCACCGCGATGGCCAAGTCCTACGCCTGCGCGGCGGCGGTCGACGTCGTCGGCAAGGCCATGCAGCTGCACGGTGGTATCGGCTACACCTGGGAGAGCGGTGTGCACGTATACCTCAAGCGCGCCATGCTGAACCGCTCGCTATACGGCTCACCGGCGGCGCACCGGAAGCGGTTGGCGGCGCGTTACGTCTGAGCGGCCTCCGCGCGTCGCCGCGTCATGATCGTCACTGTTTCGTCGTGCTTCGCCGAAACTCGTCACCCGACCCGGGGCGTAATGTCGAGGACGTGGCACTGCCTGGATTGACGACCGTGCGAGACGGCCTCGGTCAACGGCTCTTCGGCATGGTGGCGGGCCCGGAGGGGCCGGCCAACCGCGCCCGAATCCATGACACCCCCGGCCCGCGTTGGTTCGACGAGGACCGCCCGATCAGGCGGGTACACGCCGACGCGTCGATGTTCGTCGGCGGATTGCGTGCCCTGCTCCTGCAGTCACTACACCCCTTGGCGATGGCGGGCGTCGCCGAGCACTCCGACTACAAGGGCGACCCCTGGGGTCGGCTGCAGCGCACCAGCACCTTCCTCGCCGTCACCACTTTCGGCCCGGCCGAGGACGCTCAGCGCGCCGTCGACAAGGTGCGAGGAATCCATCGCCGCGTGCACGGAACGGCCGCGGACGGCCGCCCGTACGAGGCGTCGGATCCACATCTCCTCGAGTGGGTGCACATCGCCGAGGTCGACAGTTTCCTTCTCGCACACCAGCTTTACGGCGCCGACCCACTGGATCAGGCGGGTCGCGACGGTTACGTCGCCGATACCGCCCGGGTCGCCACCGCCCTTGGGGTGCTCGAGCCGCCGTTCACCGAGCGCGAGCTGAAGCAGCGCATCGCGGACTACCGGCCGGAGATGAGCGGCACTCCGGCGGCACGGGAGGCTGCCAAGTTCCTGCTGCTGACTCCCCCGCTGCCGCTCCTGGCCAAACCGCCGTATGCGGTTCTGGCCGCGACGTCGGTGGCCATGCTTCCGATGTGGGCGCGACTGCCGTTGCGGTTGCCGTACCTGCCGCCCCTGGAGGGGACTGCCGTCCGGGTGGCGGGTCGCACTCTGGTCGGCGGCATCCGATGGGCCCTCGCCCGCAGCTGACCGTCACACGGGAATCGTCGTGCCAGTTTCCGATTCGGCGAATTCGACCAAACGCGCGGCGACCTCGTAGTCGCAGGCGTTCGGCGTGCGGCCGGCGAGCGTCGGCCCGCCCCTCAAACCGCGCCAGCCGTCGATGCCCACGTAACTGCCCGGCGGGATCGGTTCGCTGATGCAGTACAGCGTGGGCGCGGCGCCGGCGTCGATGTCGTTGGCAAGTCTGTCCGCGGCTGCCTTCACGACGGCGTGGAATGCCGACATCACCTTCGTGTCGGAGACGTTCGAGATGTTCGACGCGACCCAGCCGGGATGGGTCAGCTGGCTGACGATCGGCGAGTGCGCCGCGCGCAGCCGCCGATCGAGTTCGAGGCCCCACAGCATCACCGCCAGCTTGGAACGGCCGTACGCCGGAAAGGCCGACCACTTGCGGACACGCAGGTGCGGATCGTCCAGTGCGATCGTCGCGGACTTGTGCGCGTCGGATCCGACGTTGATGATCTGCGATCGCACCCGGTCGAACAGCAGGTTCGTCAGCGCGAACGGTCCGAGGAAGTTGGTGCCCAGCATCATCTCGAAACCGTCGACGGTGTCGGTCCGGTGCTGGGCGACCAGTCCGGCGTTGTTGATCAGGATGTCCACGTCACCGTCGAACAGGTGGGGGAACGCCCGCACCGATGCCAGATCAGCCAGATCGAGCTTCACGACCGCCGTGTCGCCACCCATCTCGGCTGCCCGCTGCGCACCCAGCTCCAGGTTGCGGACGGCGAGGATGACGTGCGCCCCCGCCCGGGCGAGGGCGCGTGCGGTGCCCAGCCCGACACCGCTCGTCGCCCCCGTCACGATGATTCGCTTTCCGCTCAGATTGCCGAGTCGGGTCGGCGACCAGGTGGGTGTCACCTCCCGAGATTAACCGCACTCGTCGAGAGGCTTTCGTGGAAAGTAGACACAAATCCGGTCATGTCTACCAAACTGGCGGTGATGACTGACAGCGCACGCGAAGTCGAGAACCTGCTGTACGCCTATGCCGAGCGACTCGACGCCGGTGACCTGGACGGGGTGGCGGCACTCTTCGAACACGGCCGGATCTGCGGCGTCGAGGACGGCCCGCCGGAGACGGTCTTCGCCGGAATCTCCGGAGTCCGCCGGATGTACGAGATGGCGACGCGCCTGCACGACGACGGCACCCCCAAGACCAAACACCTGACCAGCAACGTGCAGGTGTACGTCGACGACGAGGCGGGCACCGCCCGCGCCAGCGCCTACTACTGCGTCACGCAGGCGACGCCGGACCTGCCGCTGCAGATCATCGTGACGGGCCACTACCGCGACACGTTTCATCGCATCGACGGTGCGTGGTGGTTCGACAGCAGGACCATGTACGTCGATCAGATCGGCGACCTCAGCCACCACCTGAAGTTCTGAGCATCGTGGCGCACCCGTTCGACGCGGCCCACCTCGCTGCCACCGCGCAGCAGAAGGAGGGGCTCGACGACTGGGGTCCGCTGCCCTTCGAGGAGCCGCTCGCCGTACTGGCCGACGACTACGCCGCCGCCGACCTCAGCGACATCGGCATCCACATCCTGCGGTCGGGGCTCGTCCACAGCCTGCGGATGCGGTTGCGCGCCCAGGAGTGGATTCGGCGCCATCCCGAGATCCTCCAGGAGCAGATCGTCGCTCCCATCGTCGTGGTCGGCATGATGCGCAGCGGCACCACGCTGCTACAGCGACTGCTCGCCGCCGACGACCGGTTCCACTGCGCCTACGGCTGGGAAGTGGTCGAGACCGCACCGAAACTGGACCATCAGTGGTCGGCTCACGAGGATCCCCGCATCGTCGTCAGCGAGAAGCGCGAGGCGGTCTCGCGTGAGCTGGCCCCCGAACTGTTCGCCATCCACCCGATGTACGCGCGCCAACCCGAAGAGGAGATCGTCTTCCTGTCCGACGCGTTCCTGTCCCACGTCCCCGAGTCGGGCGCTCACCTCCCCACCTACAGGTCCTGGATCGACCGTCAGGACTTCACGCCGGCCTACGCGTACCTGCACCGGATGCTGCAGTTCCTGCAGTGGCAGAAGCGACAGGCCGGGCGGACCGCTCAGCGGTGGGTGCTGAAGTCGCCCGCCCACCTCGGCTATCTGGACACCCTGCGCGCCGAGTTCGGTGATGTCCATGTCGTGCACATGCACCGCGACCCGCGCGAGACGATCCCCTCCGGCGCCAGCCTCAACGCCACGCTGCACGCGATGCACGCCGATCGGGTGGACCGGCACCGCGTCGGTGCGCAGTGGCTCGAGCGGATGGGCTGGACGAACGATCGGGCCATGGCCACCCGCGACGGATGGGCCGACGACTCCGGGATCTGCACGGACGTCGAGTTCTCCGACGCCGTTGCCGATCCGATCGGCCAGGTGGCCCGGGTGTACGACGCGATCGGACTGCCCCTGACCGCCGGCGCCGAGGCGGCCATGCGCCGCTGGCTTGCCGAGCGGCCCCGCGAACTGCCTCGCCCTGGATACGCCGCAACCGATTTCGGCCTCAGCGACGCTCAGATCGACGAGCGGTTCGCCGCCTACACCGCCCGTTTCCGCTCCGCTGCCCAACCCTCGAGGAGGACCTGATGTCCCACGACGACCCGGTCGCGACGTCGTCGCAACACGACCAGGAACTGGCGGCCCTCGACCTCATCGAGCACCCCACCGTCAAGGCGGCCTACCGCAGCGTCGGCGAGACATGGCTGGGCCGGGCGAAGGCCTCCGACGCCATGCGCGCCCGCTTCGACGACGCCTTCGCCGAGGTGATGTTCTCCGCCGCGGTGTGGTCGTCCAATCAGGACAAGCTACGACCCAAGGTCAGCTGTATCACCCGGCTCAGCCATCCCGTCGCGGGTCACTCGATCCCCGGATCACGTTGGGGCATAGACAATCCCGACAGCGTGTACCGGGTGATCCCGATCTCCGGCGACGAGCGCTACGCGATTCGCGGCCGCGTCGGGGAGAACCGCATGACGGAGAACTACTTCACCCTGTGGGATGCCAACATGGGTACGGTCGCCGTCCTCAACGGCCGCACCATGGAGGTCGAGTCCGATGGCTCCTTCACCATCACCGTCGATTCCGATCCGGCGGGCGATCGCCCCAACCACGTGCAGTCCACGCCGGAGGCACAAGAGTTCTACATCCGCGACGTGCTGCTGAACTGGGATCGCGACGACCCGAATCACCTTGAGGTGCAACGGCTTGGCACCGAGCCGACAGTCCCGGCCCGCACCCTCGACGAGCAAGCCGACGCCACCGCCGCGATGATGGCGCACTTCGCCAACTTCACCGGCAAGCTCAGCCACGGCGTCTACAAGATGGCACCCAACCAGTTCAACCTGGCCTGGTCGGCCGACAAGGTAGGGGCGATGCGCAACCAGGTGTACGTCATGGGCCGATTCGAGCTCAACCCCGGTGAAGCCTTCGTGGTGGACGTCGGCGATGGCGGAGCCGAGTACTTCACGGTGCCGCTGAGCAACGTCTGGGGCACCACGCTCGACATCGTCGACCGCACCGGCAGCCTCAACAAGGCTCAGTCGGTGGCGAACGAGGACGGCACGTACACCTACGTCATCTCTGCACGCGACCCCGGCGTCGCGAATTGGATCGACTCCGACGGCCTGCACGAGGGCATCCTGACCCTGCGGATGGCGGAGTTCGGGCCCGAGGGCCCGAAGGAGGATCTCGGCGCCCGCGGCCGCGTGGTGAGGCTCGACGACCTGGAACGGGAGGCGCCGACGCTGCGCCGGGTGTCCGAATCCGAGCGGGCGGCCGAACTCGCCAACCGCCGCGCCGCGTATCTACGCCGCCTGCCCGAGGGGACCAACTGACATGGGCCGCTGGTTGGTCACCGGCTGCTCCACCGGCATCGGCCGCGAGATCGCCCGTGCTGCATTGGAGGCGGGCCACTCCGTGGTGGTGACGGCGCGACGCACCGAGGCGATCGCCGACTTCCCCGAGGACTTCGGTGAACGCGCCGTGATCGTCGCCCTCGACGTCACCGACAAGGCGCAGATCGCCGCGGCGGTCCGGGTCGCCGACGATGCGTTCGGTGGCATCGACGTCCTGGTCAACAACGCGGGCAACGGCTATCTGTCCGCGATCGAGGAGGGCGAGGACGACAAAGTCCGGAAACTGTTCGACACCAACTATTTCGGTGTGGTCGACACCATCAAGGCGGTCCTACCCGGGATGCGCGCCCGCCAGGCCGGGCACATCGTGAACATCTCGTCGATGACCGGCCTGGTGGCCAACCCGCCCAACGCGTACTACTCGTCGACCAAGTTCGCCCTCGAGGCGTTGACCGAGGCGCTGGCACAGGAGGTCAAACCGCTGGGCATCAAGGTGACGGCCATCGAGCCCGGCGCCTTCCGCACCGATTGGGCAGCCCGGTCGATGTGGGAATCCGCCACTCCGATAGATGATTACGACGAGAGCGTCGGCGCTCGCAAGACCATGATCAAGGAGTTCGCCAACCACCTGCCCGGAGATCCGCGCAAGGTGGCCGAGGCCGTCCTCGTGATGACCACGCTCGACGAGCCGCCGCTGCGCCTGCTGCTCGGCCGCGACGTGCTCAAAGCCGTCCGCGACAAGCTCGCCGCATTCTCCGCCTCGATCGACGAGTGGGAATCCGTGACCAGGGACGTCAACTTCCCGAAGGGGCAGTGACGATGGCAACGCTCGACGGCAAGGTCGCCCTCATCACCGGTGCCGCCCGCGGCATGGGGCGCGCACACGCGGTGAAGCTCGCACACGAGGGGGCCGACGTCATCGCGATCGACGTCTGCGCCGAATTCGACTCCACCGACTACCCGGGATCGACCACGGCGGATCTCGCCGAGACGGTGAGACTCGTCGAGGCAGAGGGTCGTCGGATCGTCGCGCACCGGACAGACGTTCGCGATCCCGACGCGGTCCACGCCGCTGTCGCGGACGGTGTCAGGCAGTTCGGTCGCCTCGACGTGGTCATCGCCAATGCGGGCATCATCAGGGTCAGCGACACCGACGAGCGCGCCCGAACGTTCCGCGACGTCGTCGAGGTGAACCTGATCGGCGCCTGGAACACCGTGGACGCGGCGATTCCGGCGCTGATCGCGGGCGGCCGCGGCGGCTCCATCGTGCTCGTCAGCTCCACGCAGGGCATCAAGGCCTCCCGCACCGAGAGAGCGGGCGTGCAGGGCTACGCCGCGTCCAAGCGCGGACTGGTGGCCCTGATGCAGGTGTGGGCCGATGAACTCGCCGAACACTCGATCCGGGTGAACACGATCCATCCCAGCGGCGTCGCGACCGACATGATCCTCAACGAGACCACCATGAGACTCTCCGCGGCCAAGGACCCGTGGTTGGCCGGCCAACTGAACGCCCTTCCGATCGCCCTCCTGCAACCCGAGCAGATCGCGGCCGCGGTGGCGTGGCTCGTCTCCGATGCAGCCTCGTTCATCACCGGCACCTCATGGCCGCTGGACGCCGGATTCACCCTTCGCAGTTAGGAATTGGAAGTGACCGCATACTCCTCGTCGGAATGGGACGAGATCGTCGACGTCGTGGTCGTCGGCTCGGGCGGCGGCATCACGGGCGCCTACACCGCAGCGCGCGAAGGCATGTCGGTCGCGCTGGTCGAGGGAAGTGACAAGTTCGGTGGGACGACCGCGTTCTCGGGAGGCGGCGGGATGTGGTTTCCGTGCAATCCGGTGCTGCGCCGCGCCGGCGTCGACGACACGATCGACGAAGCACTGAGGTACTTCCACGCCGTCGTCGGCGATCGCACGCCACGCGCCCTGCAGGACGCCTACGTCCGCGGCGGAGCGCGACTGATCGAATACCTCGAGGCGGACGATGCATTCGCGTTCAAGGTGCTGCCGTGGCCGGACTACTTCGGCGCCGCGCCGGGTGCCCGCCTCGACGGCATGCGCCACATCGTCTCCAGGGCGTTGCCCGCCGAGGCGCTGGGCCGCTGGGCCGACCGGGTCCGCGGACCGCTCGACAACGAACGCCTCGGAACACCCGCACCGGAACTCCTCACCGGGGGGCGCGCCCTGATCGGCCGTTTCCTCGCCGCGCTGAACCGCTTCCCCGACACGGCGATGCACCTCGACTCCCCGTTGACCGACCTCGTCGTCACCGACGGCGCCGTCACGGGCGCCGTCGTCGAGCGCTCCGGTGTGAGCGTCCGCATCGGCGCCCGCCGCGGGGTGCTGCTCGCTGCAGGCGGCTTCGAACAGAACGCGCGCATGCGGCACGAGTTCGGCGTGCCCGGTCGTGTCGAGGACACCATGGGCGCGCCAGGCAACGATGGCGCCGCGCATCGCGCCGCCATCCGCATCGGCGCCGCCACCGACCTGATGGATCAGGCGTGGTGGTCACCGGGCCTGATTCACCCCGACGGCCGTTCGACGTTCTCGCTGTGGTTCACGGGCGGAATCTTCGTCGACTCCGACGGACGGCGCTTCGTCAACGAATCCGGCCCCTACGACAGATTGGGGCGCACGGTGGTCGACCAGATTCGCTCTGGTGCAATCGAACTGCCGTTCTGGATGGTCTACGACGACAGAGAGGGCGAGATCCCGCCGGTGAAGTCGGCGAGCGTGTCCCTGGTGCAGACCGAGCGCTACCGCGACGCCGGGCTGTGGCACAGCGCCGACACGCTGGAGGACCTCGCGACGATCATCGGGGTCCCGCCCGCGCACCTCGTCGCCTCGGTGACGCGATTCAACGAGTTCGCGAGCGAGGGCGCCGACCGGGACTTCGGCCGCGGCGACGAGGCGTACGACCGCACGTTCACCGGGGGTGCGTCGCCTCTGGTGCCGATCGATCAGCCGCCGTATCACGCTGCTGCGTTCGGGTTGTCCGACCTCGGCACGAAGGGCGGACTTCGCACCGACGCCGACGCCCGGGTGCTCGATGCCGAGGGCCGACCGATACCGGGGCTGTACGCAGCGGGCAACACGATGGCCGCCGTCAGCGGCACCGCCTACCCCGGTGGCGGCAATCCCATCGGCGCCTCGATGTTGTTCAGCCACCTCGCGGCTCTGCACATGGCCACGTCCCGCTGATCACGAGACCGGCTGACACCGACCCACCGAAGGAGCATCATTCCGCCCATGGCTTCCACACTCGCGCGCTACGCCGACCGCCGCGTCCTGATCACCGGCGGCGGCTCCGGCATCGGACAGGCCACCGTCCTTCGCATCCTCGACGAGGGCGGCCGCGTCGTCGCCGCCGACGTCAGCGAATTGGGATTGAAGGACACCGTTGCCAAGGCCGACGCCTACGGGGAGCGACTGTCGACGGTACTGATGGACGTTGGCGACGAAGCGTCCGTTCGCGCCGGCGTGGCCGAGGCGGTCGCCGCGGCGGGCGGGCTGGACACCCTGGTCAACGCCGCGGGAATCCTGCGGTCCGCACACTTCGTCGACACCACGTTGGCCGACTTCGAGAAGATCGTCAGGGTCAATCTGTTCGGCACCTTCCTCGTCACCCGGGAGTCGATACCGGCGCTGCGACAGGGCAATGCGGCCGCGGTCGTCAACTTCAGCTCGACGTCGGCGAGTTTCGCGCATCCGTACATGTCGGCCTATGCCGCCTCGAAGGGCGGCATCCAGGCCATGACGCACGCCCTCGCGCTGGAGTTCAGCAAGGAGCGGATCCGGTTCAACTGCGTGCAGCCGGGATCGATCTCGTCGGGCATGACCGACGGCGTCGGCGAGTCGAAGCAGAGCATCGGGCCCGGTCTGCCCGACGACATGGACTTCTCGCTCCTCGGCAAGATCATGTCCGTGCTGCCGCTCGACGACGGCGCGATGTTCGCGAAACCGGATGCCGTGGCCAGCGTGGTCGCGATGCTCGGCTCCGCCGACGCCTACTGGGTGACCGGCACCGAAGTGCGGGTCGATGGCGGCACCCACACCTAGCTCGAATCAGCGGGCGATGTCATCCCTCGCCGCGCCGCGGACGTTCAGGTAGCGACACGTCAACAGCACCGCCGCCGGAATGGCCATCATCGAGAAAAGTTGCACCAGATTGCTCACAACCCCTGTCTACGACCGGCCGGGGGCCGTGGGCACGGGGTCAACGCGATTCTTACGTGCACGCCCCCGACCTTGACGACATCCATACGGGCGGGCAGACAATCGCGGATGCCGGCTGCAGGCTGGGATAGGTTGGCCGCACGCCGCTGACCCACGCGGTGCAGGCACCGATCGTAAGAGATGCTCAGACATGCGAGTTGACGGGCGGGACGTCTCCGTTTCTGGCGACTTGCTGCAGCCGCTCGTCCGACGGACCAACGACATCTTCCGGCTGGCGCTGGCCACTGCGTTCCTGGCCTTCGTCGTCACCAGCTCACTGATCACCCGCCGGGACTGGGTCGCACTCGAGCGGTCGATCTCCGGGATCGTGGGCGTGCTGACGCCGACTCAGTCGAACCTGGTGTACCTGGCGTACGGCGTCGCGATCCTGGCGCTACCGTTCGCCATCTTCATCGGGTTGATCACGCGTCGTCAGTGGCGACTTCTCGGGGCCTACGCCGCGGCGGGCCTTATCGCCGTTCTCGCCCTGTCGGTCAACTCCAGCGGTTTCGCGGCTCCGCGCTGGCACTTCGATCTGAACGACCGGCTGCGGACGCTGCTCTCGCAGTTCCTGGACGACCCGCGCTGGATCGCGATGCTGGCCGCGATGCTCACGGTGTCGGGGCCGTGGCTGGAGGCGCGGTGGCGCCGGTGGTGGTGGACCCTGCTGCTGGCCTTCGTACCCATCCACCTCGTCGTCAGCGCAGTGGTGCCCGCGCGATCACTGCTGGGGCTCTCGGTGGGCTGGTTCGTCGGCGCGTTGACCGTGCTCGTCGTCGGGACCCCCGCATTGGAAGTGCCCTTGGACGGAGCGGTGCGAGCGTTGGTGCGGCGCGGTTTCGACGTGACGGGGCTGACGGTGGTCCGGCCGGCCGGACCGGGACCACTGGTGCTGTGGGCGGCGTCGGAGGCGGACGCCGAGGACGCGGACTCGGCGCGGGCGATCGTCGAGATGTACGGTCCGAATCAGCGCAGCGGCGGAATCATGAGCCAGGTCTGGCGACGAGTGCGGTTGCGCAACAGCGAGACCGCGCCATTGCACGCCTCGATGCGCCGCGCCGTCGAGCACCGCGGGTTGATGGCCATCGCCATCGGAGATCTAGGCGTCGCCAACAGCACGACGGTGGCGCTGGCCGCCCTGGACCGGGGCTGGACGCTCTACGCCCACACCCAACCACGAGGCGTCGCGCTCGACGAGACCTCCGCCGACGAGGCGCTCGTCGGCCCGGTGTGGAAGGCGCTCGGCGTCCTTCACCGGCACCAGATCTCGCACGGCGATCTGCGGGGCAAGGAGATCACCGTCGACGGGGACGAGGCGCTCTTCGGCGGATTCGGCAGTGCCGAGTACGGCGCAACCGAGGTGCTCCTGCAGGCGGACATCGCCGCGCTGCTGATGTCGACCACGGCGATCTTCGGCGCAGAGGCCGCCGTTCATGCCGCCATCGACGAGTTCGGCGAGGACACCGTTCTCACCGCGTCCCGGCGGTTGACGAAAGCTGCTCTGCCGAAACACATCCGAGCCGCAGTCATGGATCCGGGCACCGTCATGTCGGCCGCTCGCGACGAGGTCATGCATCAGACCGGCGCGGATCAGATCAAGGCCGAGACCATCACCCGCTTCACCAGAACCCAGGTCATCCAACTGGTGCTGCTGGTGGCGCTGGTCTACGTCGCCTACCCCTTCATCAGCACGGTGCCCGCCTTCTTCTCGGAGTTGCGCACGGCGAACTGGTGGTGGGCGCTGCTTGGACTGGCCGTCTCGGCGCTGACGTATCTCGGCGCGGCCGCGGCGCTGTGGGCCTGCGCGGCCGGACTGGTGAGCTTCCGCAACCTGGCGATCATGCAGGTGGCCAACACGTTCGCGGCGACCACCACACCCGCGGGTGTGGGTGGCCTGGCGCTGAGCACGAGATTCCTGCAGAAGGGCGGCCTCGGGGCGCTCCGTGCGACCGCCGCGGTCGCCATGCAACAGTCGGTACAGGTGATCACCCACATCGGGCTGCTGATCTTCTTCAGCGTCATCGCCGGGACGTCGGCCAATCTCGAGCACATCGTGCCGAAGACGACGGTGCTCTATCTGATCGGTGGCGTCGCCCTCGGCCTCGTCGGCACCTTCACCTTCGTGCCGCAGCTTCGACGGTGGCTCGGCACCGAGTTGCGACCCCGACTCAAGGAACTCGGCGGTGAGCTACTCGAGCTGGCGCGCGAGCCGAAGCGGCTGGCGCTGATCGTGGCAGGCTGCGCCGCAACCACACTCGGAGCAGCATTGGCACTGTGGGCCAGCGTCGAGGCGTTCGGCGGCGGGACCACCTTCGTCACCGTCACAGTCGTCACGATGATCGGTGGCACTCTCGCCTCGGCCGCCCCCACCCCCGGCGGCGTCGGTGCGGTCGAGGCTGCGCTGATCGGTGGGCTGGCAGCCTTCGGCGTGCCCGCCGCCGTCGCCGTCCCGTCGGTTCTGCTGTACCGGGTGCTCACCTGTTGGTTACCGGTGTTCGTCGGGTGGCCGGTCATGCGCTGGCTCACCAGAAACGACATGATCTAGCAGTCGCCAACTCTGCGACTCGCACCCCATCGGCGGCCGCGATGGTGTTTGATGTCGATGTGGCAGACATCAGCCGCAGCCGATCGATATCCGCCCCGCCGCAGGCAATCTGGGACGTACTCGCCGACTTCGGATCCCTCAGTTCATGGTCGGACAACGTCGACCACTCGTGCATCCTGAACCACGGGCCGGACGGGGAGACGACGGGAACCACCCGTCGTGTCCAGATCGGTCGCAACGCCCTGGTGGAGCGCATCACCGAATTCGATCCGCACTCGGCGCTGGCCTATCACATCGAGGGGCTGCCCACCCGGTTGCGGACGGTCGTCAATCGCTGGACGCTACGGCCGACGGGCGACGCCACCGAGGTGACGCTGACCAGCAGGGTGGAGATCGGCGCCGGCCCGGTCGCCCGCGCGGCCGAGTGGGTCGTCTGTCGCGGCATGGCCAAGGAGTCCGACTCGATGCTCGGCGGCCTCGCTCGACGAATGGAGAACCCTCGTGTCTGAGAAGCCCGACGTCGTCATCATCATGACCGACGAGGAACGCGCCGTGCCGCCGTACGAGTCGGCGGACGTGCTGGCTTGGCGGCGCCGCGCGCTCGGCGGGCGACGCTGGTTCGACGAGCACGGCGTGAGCTTCACCCGGCACTACACGGGCTCGCTGGCGTGCGTGCCGAGCCGGCCGACCATCTTCACCGGTCAGTATCCGGATCTGCACGGAGTCACCCAGACGGACGGCATCGGGAAGAGGTACGACGATTCTCGACTGCGGTGGCTGCGCGCCGGGGAGGTGCCGACGCTCGGCAACTGGTTCCGTGCCGCGGGCTACGACACCCACTACGACGGCAAGTGGCACATCTCGCACGCCGACCTCGAGGATCCGCAGACGGGTGAGCCGCTGGCCACCAACGACGACGAAGGCGTCGTCGATCAGGCCGCCGTGCAGCGATACCTCGACGCCGATCCCCTCGCACCGTACGGCTTCTCCGGCTGGGTGGGCCCCGAGCCGCACGGTGCGGCCATGTCCAACAGCGGTTTTCGTCGTGACCCGCTGTTCGCCGAACGAATCGTCGCTTGGTTGACCGACCGCTACGAGCGTCGCCGCGCCGGTGACGAGGCTGCGCTGCGGCCGTTCCTCCTGGTCGCCAGCTTCGTCAACCCCCATGACATCGTGCTGTTCCCGGCGTGGGTGCGACGCAACCCCCTGACGCCCTTCACGTCGATGGATCCGCCACACGTGCCGGCCCCACCGACCGCCGACGAGGATCTACGGACCAAGCCGGCCGCACAGATCGCGTTCCGCGAGGCGTACTACTCCGGGTACGGCCCGGCGCCCGCGATCGCCCGCAGCTATCACCGCAACGAGCAGAAGTACCGCGACCTCTACTACCGCCTGCACGCCGAAGTCGACGGACCGCTCGACCGCGTCCGTCGTGCTGTGACCGAGGGCGGATCCGAAAACGCCGTCCTGGTGCGCACTTCCGATCACGGCGACCTGCTCGGCGCGCACGGCGGACTGCACCAGAAGTGGTTCAACCTCTACGACGAGGCGACCCGGGTGCCCTTCGTCATCGCCCGCATCGGCGAGGAGGCGACGCAGGCCCGGATCGTCACGGCGCCGACGTCCCACGTCGACATCGTCCCGACCCTGCTCGGTGCGGCGGGCATCGACGTCGACGTCGTCGCAGACGTGCTGTCCGAATCGTTCTCGGAGGTGCACGAACTCCCGGGCCGCGACTTGATGCCGGTGGTGGACGGCGCACCGGCCGACGACGACCGGGCGATCTACCTGATGACGCGCGACAACGTGCTCGAAGGCGACACGGGTGCCTCGGCCGCCGCGCGCGGGATGGGCTTGACGGTGAATCCGCCTGTGCCCCTAAGGATCAAGGTACCCGCGCACGTCGCCTCCAACTTCGAAGGCCTGGTGGTTCGCGTCGACGAGGCCATTGTGGCGCTCGGAGCGGGGCACCTGTGGAAGCTGGTCCGCACGTTCGACGATCCCTCGACCTGGACCGAGCCGGGAGTGCGTCAGCTGGCGACCAACGGGCTCGGCGGCGAGGCCTACCGGACTGATCCGCTGGACGACCAGTGGGAGCTCTACGACCTGACGGCAGACCCCATCGAAGCCGACAACAGGTGGCCGGACCCGGCTCTGCACGACCTGCGGGCGCATCTGCGGATGCAGCTCAAGCAGGCCCGGGCGACCTCGGTGCCGGAGCGCAACCGCCCGTGGCCCTACGCCGAGCGGCAGCCCCCGACCGGCGAGTCGGAGGGCGTGGTGCGACGTGCGCTGGGGCGCTTCGGGTTGTAGATCGCTAGTCGGTGGTCATCGCGGCCCAGCCCAGGAGCTGCGCGACGATTCCTGGGTCGCCGTCGAGCCGAAGCCGCTCCGGCGGGATGCGGGAGTACAGCGCGAGGATCAGGTCGGCGGCCGAACCGGTCACCGTGGCGGCCGGGACGCCCTCGGGGTCGCTCTCGACCTTCGCGACCGCGGTGAGCTTTACCGTCCAGCGCGGGCCCTCGCTGGCGACGAAGTCGACGCGGGCGGGCGAGTGGGGCCACGCCTGCCACGCCCCCATGGCTCCGAGGCTGACCACCAGGAACTCGTCGAGGCTGTCGAGTGCGATGTCGGATGGCAGCTCATCGGTTGCGCCACTGACGCTTTGCGCGTCGTAGGCGTGGAGCGCCGCCTCCTGGACCTGATGGCGCGCTACGGCGCCGGAGTTGCTCGGCGCATCCGAATCCTCCCACCACGTCCAGCACGGGGCGTCCGGACCGACGTCGCGCAGCGCCCCTGTCAGTAGCTCGGTCGACTCCTCGGACCACGCGAGCAAATCGCCCGTCGGCACGTCATCGACTGCGGGCGCCTCTGCGCCCCCGGCGCGAACCTTGGCGGCCCAGGAACGCTGGACCTGACCGACGTGGACGACCAGGTCCTGCAACGTCCACTCCGGGCAGCCCGGGACTCGTGCGTCCAAGTCGTTGGCTGCGGCCACCGCGGATCGCAACACTGCCGAGCGCTCGGCGATCATCTCGAGGTGTTCACTGAAGGACGGAAGCACGTTGTCGGTCTATCACGTGATCTTGATGTCCCACCCTCACTCCGGCCAGGCAGAGTTCTTGATCACGTCGACGAAGTCGGTACGACGGAACCCGGGCACGAAATGCTCGAGCACGTCGGCATTGACGGTGCCGAACGTGGTGTCGGGCCGGTCGGTGAAACCGTCCGCGAACGCCTGCAGGATCTCGTTCTTGAAGTTCGGGCGCGGGTGGACCGCTGTCACTTCATCCAGGAGGGCGACGTCGATGGCATCCAGCCGCAGTCCGAGTACGTCGGTCTCCACGCCTGCGGTGGTCGCGGCGATGACGGGATCCATGCCGTAGGGCACCTCCGGAGTGGTGTGCAGCGCGATCGCCGCCCAGACGACGTCGGTCTCGGCGCTGGAAAGACCCTGTGAGACGAGGAAGTTCCGTGCTGCATCCGCACTGTCCATCTCGAAGCGCTGCGCCGTGCCGCGGTACGGCGACACCAACCCGGTGTCGTGGAAGAGTGCCGCGATGTACAGCATCTCGGCGTCGGGGCTGATCCGAAGCTTCCGCGCTTGGAGGCTGCCGAACAGATACACCCGGCGCGAGTGGTGGAAGATCAGCTCGGTGGTGGTGTCGCGGATCAACTCCGTTGCGGCCCTTGCCAACGCGCTGTCCGGGATGTGCACTCCCGCAATGGTCTCGACCATGATGTGTGTCCTTTCGAAGCGATCGACGGTGGTGTCGATCCACTCCTTCGACTATCGGCCGGACAGAGGTGGCCGTGCCGTGTGCTTCCGGCCGTGAAAACCTCAGATATGGACATGGGAACCCAGGACGTCGTGGTTCTGCTCTACGACGGCGTCCAGATGCTTGACGTCACCGGTCCGATCGACGCGTTCGCCTCCGCCAACGCCCTCGGCGCGGCCTATCGCATCACCCACGCTTCGCTCACCGGTGGTGACGTCGTGGCGAGCTCAGGTGCCCGCCACGGCGCCGACACGAGCGTCGCCGGGGTACCGCAGCACATCGGCACGCTGCTGGTCCCGGGGTCACCGAACTGGCAGGCCAGCATCACCGACACCACGCTCGTCGACGCGGTGCGACGCCTGTCCCTGCGGAGTCGACGGACGGTGTCCATCTGCGCCGGCGCCTTCCCGCTGGCCGCGACCGGGCTGCTGGACGGTCGCCGCGCCGCCACGCACTGGAAGCTCGCCCGTCAACTCGCCGCCCGCTTTCCGGCGGTGACCGTCGACGCCGCCTCGCTGTTCGTCACCGATGGGCCGTACGTGACCTCGGCCGGCGTCACGGCGGGCATCGACCTCAGCCTGTCGCTGATCGAGCACGACTACGGGCCCACCCTGGCCTTGGACGTGGCGAGGGACCTCGTCGTATTCATGGCTCGTCCCGGTGACCAGTCACAGTTCAGCGTGCGACTCGAAGCGCCGCCCACCACTCACACCGTCGTCCGCGCCGTGCTGGACGCCATCGCCGCGAGCCCTCGTCGCAACCACACGCTGACCACGCTCGCGGCAACCGCTGGCGTCAGCGCACGTCATCTGTCTCGACTGTTCCTCACCGAGACCGGCCACACGCCACAGCACTTCATCGACCGGACGCGCCTCGAAGCGGCCTGCGCCATGCTCACCGGTGGCCAGGCGTCACTGGATCAGATCGCCGAGCAGAGCGGCGTGGGATCGAGCGAGTCGTTGCGCCGGCTCTTCCATCGCGAGCTGGGGATCACCCCGAGCGCTTACCGCAATCGCTTCAAGTCCTCGAATTCCGGTTCTTGGGATCGGTAGCCGCTCTGTCGGCGTGTACTGATGCGCAGGCGAAAGGCACGGACGATCGGAGACGACGATGGGATTCTTCAAGAAGGTCAAGGAGGCCGCCACCGCGGCGCAGCAGGGCGACGGCATGGTGCACGTCAAGGGCGCCGGGCTGATCGACCCGGCCATCATGGGTGGGCCGTCGACCCGCTCGGTGGCGGCGGACGACCCCATGTGGGCGCCGATCAACGGCATTTCACTGCAGGACTATGCCGAACTCGCCCGCGACGCACAGGCCCGCGGGATTACCGACATGGCGGGCATGGTCGCCCTCGGCCAGGAACGCGGGTGGGCTCCGTCGGACACCCAGGCTGCGCTCAACGGCTGGGTGGTCCGGATGGGCCAGTCGATGGCCGTCGGCCAGCAGTTCCGCAAGCTCATGGGGTACTGACCGAGGCCTGCAGTGGTGCGGGCGGGGGGACTTGAACCCCCACGCTCTTTCGAGCACCGGCACCTAAAGCCGGCATGTCTGCCATTCCATCACGCCCGCGTGCGCGAAATGTTACCCGCTTCCCCGTCTTCGAAATTCGACGGTGCGGCTTCCTACCTCGATGGTGGGGAGGGACGCGGTCGAACCGCTCCGATGACATCATCGGGCTGTTCACCGCCGCCCTCGACCACCTGGAGATCCACTGGACTCGGTCCACCAAGTACATCGTCTCCGTGTACCGCAAGGCCGACACCGCACGGCTCGACGAGTTCATCGGACCGAAGTCCGTCGCGGTACCGTGGACCAATGTCCACTACACGTCGTAGGAGGCCAGCGCTGATCCTGCTGGTCTTCATCGGCGCCGCCGGTTGCCTGGCGCTGGGCTGGTGGCAGTGGACGCGCTACGAGTCGGCGTCGGGCTCATTTCAGAATCTCGGCTATGCCATGCAGTGGCCCATGTTCGCGGGCTTTTGCTTCTACGCCTACTACAAGTTCGTTCGCTACGAAGAGGCTCCGCCGCCGAAGCCGGACCAGAACCATCCGACCGAGATCCCCGAGGGCCTGCTGCCCGCACGCCCGAAGGCCGCCACCCCACTCGACGACGACCCGACACTCACCGAGTACAACGCCTATCTGGCCGAACTCGCCAGGGCCGACGGCCACACCGACGACAGGACGACGAGATGAGCAGTCCCGATCCCGAAGCGCCCGCCGATGCACCGGAGGCCGGCGATCCGTCACCGGCCATCCCGAAGGAGAGCATCCGCAAGGCGCTGACCGCCTACCGCGTGCTGGCGTGGACGACAGGCCTCTGGCTGATCGCGCTGTGCTACGAGATGGTGCTGAAGTACGTCGTCAAGGTCGATGATCCGCCGAGTTGGATCGGCGTCGTGCACGGCTGGGTGTACTTCGTCTATCTGCTGTCTGCTGCAAATTTGGCGGTGAAGGTGCGCTGGCCGATCGGCAAGACCATCGGCGTCCTCCTGGCCGGCACCATCCCACTGCTCGGCGTGATCGTCGAGCACTTCCAGACGAAGCAGATCAAGGCCGCGTTCACCCTCTGATCGTGGTCAGGCCTGCACCCTCGGTCCGAGCACCACTGGTTCGGGCGGATCGAAGGACTCGTTCTCCGGTAGCGGTTGCTCGCGGCGTTCGCGGCCGAGGTCGAAGACGCTGGCCACCTTCGACAGCGTCGCCGACCCCGCGCGGGCAAGCGTGTCGTCATACCAGGTGAACCACGGCACGCCCATCTCCGTGTACTCGGCGGCACTCAGCGGCAGCGTGGGGGGTTCACTGCCGGTGACCTCCGCCCAGACCGCGCTGTTGGCGATGTGCACGGTCAACGACGAGCCGCTCGTCGATTCCCAGTTATTTTGGGGCTCAACGGGTGTGGCGATCGATTGCGCGATCGACCCACCAGCGGCGAGTCCCATCGAGTCCGCAGCTGACGCGCACGGCAGCGCCATTCCGATGCCGAAGTCAGGTTCCGCTCGCGCCGCATACCGCTCGCGATATACCTCGGACTTCAAGGGCACGACCGCGATCTGAATGCCGCCCACCGAGGCCTCGCCGGTGACCTGCTGCTCGACGGTGTAGGCCGAGTCCAGTGGCATTGCGACGAACTGGCGCACGACTCCGCTACCCACGCAGAACCCGTCCAGCCATGGCTGCTCGGGCACCTCGAAGTAGTCCTCGGACTCGAAATCTGGTTCCGGCGACCACGTTCCACCGGTCACCGCATTCACCCCGCCGCAACCGACGGTGACGAGGAACGGATAGCCGTCCTCGACATCGAATGTCAACCAGCACGCCTCCGACTGCCACATCGGCATCACCACCCCGCCGCTGCGCTGCCACGACCGAGGTGCGCGCATCAGGTCGGCCACTCGACGCAACGGGAAGCGTCCGAAGCCCGCGGGCAGGCCGTATTCGTGGCCATCGTCGGGCACCCGGGCGGTCCGCTGAAACGACACCCGCATCCGCGCTGCGTCGTCCACCTCCGGAAAGTGGAACTCGATCGAATCGCCGTCCAGCCTGATCGCCATGGTCTCCCCCTCGTTAGCCGACGGCGCTCAGTGTGGCTCGGGGGGCCGACACGTCAGCCGGCAACGGTGCGCAGGGTGCGTAACCGGCCAGCGACTCGGAACCGCGGAGCCGACTGGCGGTCAGCCAGCTTCGTCGATGTGACTCATCACGAGATGAGAGTCGTCGTCCGGGCGCACCTTCAGCTCGGGCGCCACGACGGATTCGCCGTCGACCCCGGCCACCGGAATCAACAGCGCCAGGATCGCGGCCAGCGCAGCCACCGCGGCCGCCACCACCATCGCCGTCCGAAAGCCGGCCATGGACGGCAGCTCGGCACCGGCGAACGACACCGTCATCCCGGCGAGAACCGCGCCGATCACCGCGCTCGAGATCGACGTCCCCAATGAGCGGGCGAGGGCGTTGATGCCGTTCGCGGCGGCAGTCTCGGAGATCGGCACCGCGGCGTTGATGAGCGCAGGCATCGACGCGTAGGCGAAGCCGACTCCCATCGCAATCGAAATGTTGAGCACCATCATCTGCCATGGCGCGGCCAGCAGCACGAGGCCCGCCGCATACGAGGCCGCAATGATGAGCGCTCCGGTCACCAACGTGAACCGCGGTCCCCGCACCCCGGCGATCCGCGCCGCGATGGGTGAGGTCACCATCATCGCCAGACCACCGGGGGCCATCCACAAACCCGTCGCCAGCATCGACTGCCCCAGCCCGAAGCCCGTCTCCGTGGGCATCTCCAGGATCTGTGGCGCGATCAGCGACAGCCCGAACATGCCGAAGGCCACGGCGACCGAGGCCACGTTGGTGGCCAGTACCGGACGCTTGACGGTGGTCCTCAGGTCGACCGTCGGCGAGGACACCCGCAGTTCCCACCACCCGAACAGCGCGAAGATCACCAGCGCGGAACCGAACATCGAGAGCGTCAATCCGCTCGCCCAACCCCAGCTCTGCCCCTTGGAGATACCGAGCAGCAGCGTGATGAGCCCGCCTGCCAACAGGCCGGCACCGAGCGGATCATCGGTGCGCGACGGCACATGCGGTACCAGCACGACGAACATCAGCAGCGCGGCGACACCGAGCACGGTGGCCAGCCAGAACAACATGTGCCAGTCGTAGTCTTGCGCGATCACGGCCGAGAGCGGCAGCCCCAGCGCACCCCCGACGCCCAGGGAGGCACTCATGAGACCCATTGCGGGCCCGACTCTTTCGGCCGGTACGCACGCGCGCAGCACGCTTATGCCCAGCGGGATGATCGGAATACCGAAACCCTGCAACCCTCGACCTACGATCAGCGGCAGGAGTGAACTCGTCATGGCGGCGATCAACGATCCGCAGATCAACAGGACGGCGCACGCGACGAGCATCGGCTTCGCGCCGTACATGTCGCCAAGCCTGCCGAACACCGGTGTCGCAACGGCGGCGGCCAGCAGTGTCGCGGTGATCGCCCACGAGGCATTGGATGAGCTGGTGTTCAACAGCTTTGGCAGTTCCGGGATCAGCGGGATGATCAGGGTCTGCATCAGCGACACACTGATGCCGGCTGCCGACAGCACCGCTACCAGCACGCCTGGGTGCGCCGATCCCGACGACAGCGACGCACGCCCGAGGACCCAACCACGCATGTCGCCGAACGCTACACGTTAGTTGAGCTATGGAAAACTGTGCGTGGGACCGGGTCGGTCAGACGAGCGCGCGCAGCGCGGGCAACAGCAGCGCCAGGGCGCGTCCCCGGTGCGACGCCGCGTCCTTCTCGGCCGGGCTCAGTTCGGCGGCCGAACGGTCCGAGCCCTCCGGCACGAAGATCGGGTCGTAGCCGAATCCGCCGTCGCCGCGAGGCGCGCGGGCGATGGTTCCGGCCCACTCCCCTCGCACGACGATCTCGTCCGCCGGGGACACGAGGGCGCATGCGGACACGAACGCCGCGCCGCGCCGCCCGTCGGGCACGTCACCGAGTTGCCCAAGCAGCAGTTGGAGATTCGCAGCGTCATCCCCGTGTGCACCGGCCCACCGGGCGGAGAGCACCCCGGGCATTCCGTTCAACGCGTCGACCGCGAGTCCCGAATCATCGGCGACTGAGGGAAGCCCGGACGCCACGCACGCATCTCGGGCCTTCGCCAGCGCGTTCTCCTCGAAGGTGGCGCCGGTCTCGGGAGCCTCGTCGAAAGGCGCTACGTCATCGAGGGAGAGCAGACGCAGACCGGACACGCCCGCGCCGTCGAGCACGCGGCGCAGTTCGGCCAGCTTCTTGGGGTTGCGACTGGCGACCAGGAGATCGGTCAGCTTCCGAACGCCTTCTTGGGAGGGGTCGTCGGCTCGGGCAACTCCCCGGGATAGGGCAGTGCGAGCGCCTCACGCTGAACGACGAAGAGCTGATCGCAGGCGGCCAACGCGGCGTCGAGCATCTTGTCCAGCGTCGACCGCGGGAAGGTGGCGCCCTCGCCGGTGCCCTGGATCTCGACCAGGGTTCCCGTGTCGGTGGCGACCACGTTCATGTCGACCTCGGCGCGCGAATCCTCTTCGTAGGGAAGGTCGGTCCGCACGCGACCGTCGACCACGCCGACCGAGACCGCCGCGATGGCGCACGACAGCGGCCGCGGATCCGACAACCGTCCCGCGGCGGACAGATACGTCACCGCATCCGAGAGTGCGACGTAGGCACCGGTGATGGCTGCGGTGCGGGTACCGCCGTCGGCCTGCAGCACGTCGCAGTCGATGGCGATCGTGTTCTCGCCCAGCGCGCCGAGATCGATGCACGCCCTCAGCGAGCGCCCCACCAGACGGCTGATCTCCTGCGTGCGGCCACCGACCTTGCCACGAACCGATTCACGGTCCGAGCGGGTATGCGTGGCGGCCGGCAGCATCGCGTACTCGGCGGTGAGCCAGCCCTGGCCCGAGCCCTTGCGCCAGCGCGGCACGCCCTCGGTAACGCTGGCCGTGCACATGACGCGGGTCTGGCCGAATTCGACCAGTACGGATCCGGCCGGATGCTTGGTGAAACCGCGGGTGATGACTACCGGTCGCAACTCGTCGTCGAGTCGCCCGTCTTCTCGTCTGGACACCCGCCAACCCTAACCGGTGGGGGCGACGACCTAGTGCGCCACGACCTCGAAGGTCTCGTTGCACACGACGGCGTGCACGGGCCCGTCGAACTCGGCCTTGGCCTCGCTGATGACGTCCTCGCGCGACGTCCACGGCGGGATGTGGGTCAGCAGCAGCTCGTGGACGCCGGCCTTCGCGGCGGCGCGGCCGGCTTCGGTACCCGAGAGATGCAGCCGGGGGGGCCGGTCCGGGGAGTCGGTCCACGACGCCTCGCACAGAAACACGTCGGCCCCGCTGGCCAGTTCGATCAACTGGTCGCAGTAGCCGGTGTCACCGCTGTAGACGAGAGTGGCGCCCGACGGGTCGGTGAAGCGCATTCCGTAGGACTCCGTCGGGTGGCACACCAGGCGGGGCAACACGGTCAGCTCGCCGATCTGTACCGCTTCCTCGTCCACCCACTGGTGGATGTCGAAGATGTCGGAGAAGTCGTCGATCTCGCCGCCCTCGGGCGAGGACGCTGCACCCAGTCGCGACCAGGTGTCGGCCGGGCCATACATCAGAGCTCGACCTGCTGGGGGCGATGGATGGTAGCGGCGCCACACGAACAAACCGGGAAGGTCCAGGCAGTGATCAGCGTGGAGGTGCGAGAGCAGAACGCTGACGGTGCCCGGATCGGCGTGGCGCTGAAGCGCGCCGAGCACGCCGCCGCCGAAGTCAACGGCAAGGGGCGGGGTGTTGGGAGCGGTCACCAGGTAACCCGAAGCAGGCGAATCTGGCCCGGTGACGCTACCGGAACAGCCCAGTACGGTGATTCGCACGCTCACTAGCTTGCCATGCCCGATCAGCGTGTGACGAAAACATCACCGCATTTCGCGCCGAGTTTCATGATCTGGTCATTTAGTGATGCATGACCTGGGTCGGCGCCGGGCGAGGCGGAGCCCCCGACACGCGCCCCGTGTGGCGAACGCCTCATTCAGCAAAGCGCGCGCGGATGCTCAGATCGAGAGCTGCGGAGCGGTCCCGACCTTGCGCTTCGCCCTGGCCGTGCGCTCCGGACCGGATAGCAGGTACGCGGCAATGACGCCCGCGATCCCGCCGCACAGATGCCCCTGCCAGGACACCCCGAACGTGCCGGGCAGGGCGCCCCACAGGATGCCACCGTAGACGAGGAAGACGAGGATCCCGACCACGATCTGCCACGCGTGGCGGGTGAAGAATCCGAAGACGATCAGGAATGTGAGCCAGCCGAAGATCAGACCGGAGGCCCCGATGTGGTTGGTCTCGACGCCGTAGGGCGCGCCCAGATTGCCGATCAGCCAGGTGCCGAGCCCGCCGAGGATCCACACGATGGCGGTGGCGTAGATGAAGCGCGACATGCCCGCCAGCGAGACCAGGAAGCCGAGCACCAACGCCGGGATGGTGTTCGCGACCAGATGCGCCCAGTTGGCGTGCAGGAGCGGCGCCCAGAGGATTCCCCACAGCCCGTCGACCTCGAGCGGCCGAATGCCGTCCTGCTCCAGACGACTGCCGGACACCTGATCGACGGCCTCGATGACGTACAGCAGCGCGACGAAGCTGACGACCGTTGCTCCACCGACCATCCAGCTGGGTCGTTTCTTGGCCGTGGTCGGCGAGCCCGGTCCACTCATGCCCATAGCTGCCCTTCCAACGCGTTCTCTGCATCATCGAGGCTACCGGCGTATGCGCCGGTCGACAGATACTTCCACCCGGCGTCGCCCACGATGAACGCGATGTCGGCACGCTCACCGGCCTTGCAGGCCTTGGCGGGGTGACCTGCGCGAGCGTGCGCCACCATGGCGTCGACCAGGTCACGACGAATGGTCAGCACCGTCTCCCCCATCTCAGCTCGCGAACGCTCCCGGCAGCATGCTCCGGTAGGTCGGTATTCCGGCCACCGGCTCGGCTGCGAGCACCCCGACCATCACTGCGTGGGCCAGGCAATCCGCCGCGGCCGCGCCGACCAGGGTCACGAGTTTCGTCTCCGGTGACATCGCCGCGGGCGTATCGGAGGCGGGCGCCACCTCCACCGCGCCGGTCGACAGAACGAACACGGTGTCGCCGTCCAGCGGGGTGTGGGAGGGCCGCATCGTCCTGGCGAGCCCGTCCTGCGCGGCGACCGCCACCCGCTTGCAGGCCGCCTTGCTCAGCGCGGCGTCGGTGGCGACGACGGCAATCGTGGTGTTGAGCGGCGAGAGCTCCGCGTCGCGCGCTGCGAAGGCGGCGATCTGATCGGCGGGCGGTGACACCAATCCGAGTTCGGCGATCAGCTCGGCCATCCACGGCAATCCGGTCCGGGGGTCGACGACGTTGCCCGCCGAATTCACCGCGACGATGGCGCCGACGGTGACGCCGATGTCCTCGAGGAACACCGACGCGGTCCCCAGACCACCCTTCAGCGCGCCCGCCCGCGCACCGACCCCGGCGCCGACGTTGCCGACCGCCGCCTCGACACCTGCCGCGTTGGCGGCGGCGAAGCCGAACTCGGCCGTCGGGCGACATTGCCAGCCGCCGACCGGAAGGTCGAAGATCACGGCCGACGGCACGATCGGGACCAAGCCTCCGTCCATCACCACCCCGCGGCCGTGCTGCTCGAGCCATTGCATGACACCGTCGGCGGCGGCAAGACCGTAGGCGCTGCCACCGGTCAACACGACGGCGTCGACGTAGCGCACGCTGTTGGCGGGGTCGAGCAGATCGGTCTCCCTGGTGCCTGGCGCGCCCCCTCGAACGTCGACCGCGCCGGTGGTGCCCGGCGGGGTCAGGACGACGGTGGTGCCGCAGGCCCAGCCCGTGCCCAACGTCGCGTCGGGATCCAGCCGCTGGTGGTTGCCGACGAGGATGCCCGACACGTCGGTGATGGAGCCTGTCGTCCGCCCATCCATGCGATGCCTACTTCTTCCCCATCAGCCCGAGGACCAGGTACTCCTGTAGCACGGTCAACCACTGATACACGTCCAGGTGCCCGGCCATCGGATGTTCGGCGGGCAGATGGTCGGGCCCGTCGGGTCCGATCTCGAGCATCGTGCCCAGCGCCAGCCGGATGTCGTTGACGCACGCAGCCCAGCAGTGCGCGTCGTCCTCGGTGATCTCGAACCTGCCACCCGCCGACGGCAGAGTGTCCAACAGCCGTTGCCCCGCATGCCGTTTCGCATCGATGATCTCGGGCTCGTGCAAGCTGCGGAGCGCGCTGTTGAGGCTCTCGGCGGTACCGGAACCGGCCGGATGGTCGTGCTGCGGGCGAAAGAAGTCGGGCAGCAAGCGCATCATCGTATCGTCGTCCGGTGCGCGCGAATGACCGGTCCGCATCCCCGTGAGTTCCTCGAGTTCGTCTGTGGGTGAGGAGTTCTCACGGTCGATGAGCATGTCCATCAACGAGTTGACCAAGCTGTGCAGGAGGGTCGCCTCGTGGGCCGCGAGGGCAGACCGGAAGCGTGTTCCCCCAGCGGTTTCCACACGCTTCCACTTACGCACTACAGATACTCCCGGGTCTCAGCGATCCTGCTGCATCGTCGCCCAGAGGCCCGCCGCATGCAGTTTGGTCACATCGATCTCCATGGACTCACGACTGCCCGCAGAGACCACGGCCTTGCCCTCTTCGTGCACCTGGAGCATCAGCTTGTTGGCGTGCGGCTCGCTGTAGCCGAAGAGCTTCTGGAACACGTACGTCACGTACGACATCAGATTCACGGGATCGTCCCACACCAGGGTCACCCACGGGCTGTCACTCGCCGCATCCTCGTCCTGCGCGCGATCGACACTACGGTCCTCGCGAGTCCCTGGCTGGGTTCGCGCCGGCGTAACCATGTCGCCCAGGATAGACACCGGCCTCGCCGACGGTCCGAACGGCTACGGTTGGCGTGTGACGACCGACGAGCGCTCGCTCGGGGAGCATGCAACGACGGCTCTGCTCACCGACAAGTATGAGCTGACGATGCTCGCGGCCGCACTGCGCGACGGGACGGCCCACCGGCGGACCACGTTCGAGGTCTTCGCGCGTCGGCTTCCCGACGGTCGACGCTACGGAATCGTCGCAGGCACGGGACGTTTCCTGGATGCCTTGCCGCAGTTCAGATTCGACGATGCCGATCTCGTGCTTCTGGCGGACTTCTTGGACGCCGACACCCTGGCCTACCTGGCCGATTACCGCTTCACCGGTGACGTCGACGGCTATGGCGAAGGCGAGCTGTACTTTCCGGGTTCCCCGGTGCTGTCGGTGCACGGCACGTTCGCCGAGTGCGTGCTGTTGGAGACGTTGGCACTGTCGATCTTCAACCACGACAGCGCCATCGCGTCGGCCGCCGCCCGCATGGTCAGCGCGGCCGGCGGGCGACCGCTCATCGAGATGGGCTCGCGGCGCACCCACGAGATGGCGGCCGTCGCCGCCGCCCGCGCGGCCTATGTCGCCGGTTTCACCGGATCGTCGAACCTCGAGGCTCAGCGGCGGTACGGCGTCCCCGCACTCGGCACCAGCGCGCACGCGTTCACGCTGCTGCACACCTCCCCCGACGGGCCCGACGAACGGGCGGCGTTCCAGGCCCAGATCGATGCCCTCGGCGTCGGGACCACACTGCTCGTCGACACCTACGACATCACCACCGGCGTGGCGAACGCCGTCGCCGTCGCGGGGACCGAGTTGGGCGCGGTCCGCATCGACTCCGGTGACCTCGGCGTCCTCGCTCGCCAAGTGCGCCATCAACTCGACGGGTTGGGGGCGACGAACACGCGCATCGTGGTGACAAGCGATCTCGACGAGTTCGCGATCGCGGCGCTACGCGCCGAACCGGTCGACTCCTACGGGGTCGGCACGTCGCTCGTCACCGGGTCGGGCGCACCGACCGCGGGCATGGTCTACAAGCTCGCCGAGGTCGACGGCGTCCCGGTCGCCAAGCGCAGCAGCAACAAGGAGTCCCACGGCGGACGCAAGCACGCCATGCGCCTGGCCAAGCCGACGGGGACCATCGTCGAGGAGATCGTGCACCTGGCCGAGCGGCCGCCAGCCGCCTCTGCGGGAGTGGTGTCGACGGCCCTCGTCCATCCGTTGGTGCGCGCGGGCGAGACGGTTGCCGACCTCGATCTGGCGGCGGCTCGCGAGCGCGTCACCGCAGGCCTGCACAGCCTGCCGTGGGATGGGCTCAAGCTCTCCCGCGGCGAGCCTGCGATTCCCACCCGCATGGTCTTCCAGGCTTGAGGAGGAGACACGGGCGACGTCAAGCAGTTATTGGACAAGGCCGTTGCCGCGCTTGGCGGGACGGAGCGCAGCGGACAGATCGAGATGGCCGAGGCGGTCGACCATGCCTTCGAGACGGGTGAGCACCTCGCGGTCCAGGCCGGTACCGGCACCGGGAAGTCACTGGCCTACCTGGTGCCAGCCATCAAGCGGGCGATGGAGCGCGCCGAGCCGGTGGTGATCTCGACCGCCACGATCGCATTGCAACGCCAGTTGTTCGACCGCGATCTGCCGCGACTGGCCGACGCTCTCAGCGGCGAGGTGCCGCGCAGGCCCGAGTTCGCTCTGCTCAAGGGCCGCGGAAACTATCTGTGCCTCAACAAGATTCACAACGGTGCGACGGAATCCACCGACGACCTGCCCCAGGACGAGTTGTTCGACGCCGTCGCGGCGACGGCACTGGGACGCGACGTGAGGCGTTTGACCGAGTGGGCGTCCGACACCGAGACCGGGGACCGCGACGAAGTGGTTCCCGGTGTAGCCGACCGCTCGTGGAGTCAGGTCAGCGTGTCCGCCAGGGAGTGTCTCGGCGCAGCGCGCTGCCCCTACGGCACCGACTGCTTCGCCGAGAAGGCTCGCGGCCGGGCAGGCACCGCGGACATCGTCGTCACCAACCACGCCTTGCTGGCGATCGACGCGATCTCCGACATCAACGTGCTTCCCGAGCACGAACTGCTCGTCGTCGACGAGGCCCACGAACTCGCCGACCGGGTGACCAGCGTGGCCACCGGCGAGCTGTCGGCGACGCTATTGGGCGTCGCGCTGCGCCGTGCGTCGCGACTCGTCGACGACGAACTCGCCCAACGGTTCGAGGCGGCCACGGCGACGTTCACCTCTGCCATCTACGACGAGGAACCGGGGCGCAAGGACGTCCTCGACGAGGAGTTGACGACCTACCTCACCGTGTTGCGCGATTCCGCTGACAAGGTCCGCTCGGCGATCGACACCGCGCCGGGCGATCCGAAGGCCGCGGCGGCGCGCAATGAGGCGGTCACCGCGTTGAACGACGTCAGCGACACGGCCTCGCGGATCCTGACCTCCTACGGCCCGGCGATCCCCGACCGGACCGACGTCGTGTGGTTGGACCACGAGGAGACCCGTTCGGCGGGCAAGCGGGCCGTGCTGCGGGTGGCACCTCTGTCGGTGGCGAACCTGTTGCGCAACAGGCTGTTCGAGCAAGGGACCGTCATCCTCACCTCGGCCACCCTGACGATCGGCGGCAACTTCGATGCGATGGCGCGGTCCTGGGGGTTGGCCGCGATCGGAGACGAAGCGCCCGGGTGGAAGGGCATCGACGTCGGATCACCCTTCGCACATGCCAAGTCGGGCATTCTCTACGTCGCAGCCCACCTGCCGCCGCCAGGACGAGACGGCGTGGGCTCGGCCGAACAGCTCGACGAGATCGAGGGGCTCATCACCGCGGCCGGAGGTCGAACGCTCGGTCTGTTCTCCTCGATGCGCGCCGCGAAGGCGACGGCGGAGGCGATGCGGACGCGCCTCGACACACCGGTGCTCTGTCAGGGCGAGGACACCACGATGTCGCTGGTCCGCCGTTTTGCCGACGACGACGACACCACGCTGTTCGGCACGCTGTCGCTGTGGCAGGGCGTCGACGTGCCGGGACCGTCGCTGAGCCTGGTGCTGATCGACCGAATACCGTTCCCGCGTCCCGACGATCCGCTCATCACCGCGCGCCAACGCGCGGTGGCGGCGCACGGCGGGAACGGGTTCATGGCAGTCGCGGCCAGCCATGCCGCACTGCTGCTCGCCCAGGGCGCCGGACGACTGCTTCGGCACGTCGACGACAGAGGCGTCGTGGCCGTCCTCGACTCGCGGATGGCCACCGCCCGCTACGCCGGCTTTCTGCGCGCCTCGCTGCCGCCGTTCTGGGCGACCACCGACTCCGCCCAGGTCCGGAAGGCGCTGGAGCGGTTGCGCGCGGACTGAGCCGCGAATACTTGGGATCGGGACAGCGCAGGATTCACTATCCTGTCAATAACACGCGCGCGCCGTCCCGGCCGCCGGGAGAACCGAAAGGGCGGCGTCGATGAAGCGACGGCACCTCGTGGGCAGCGCACTGGGAATCGCCGTCACCGCGGCCCTCCTCACGTCATGCGCGACGACGCTGAAGGGCACCCCGGTGTCGGTATTCGCCGATCCGTTCAGCGTCGCGGGCATGCCCGCCGTCAACGGCCCGACCGGGTTACGCGACGACGCCGAAAGCCCGTCCCGTGACGTCCAGAACACCGATGGTGGCCAGATCGACGAACTCGCGGGCAGCGCCGTGAGCGACATCGAAGAGTTCTGGGCCGCTCATTACGGCGAGACGTTCGACGGCGAGTTCACCCCCGTCAAGGAGCTCGTCTCGTGGGACTCCACCGGCCGGGGCACCGAATTCTGCGGCGACGGAACCGCAGGCCTCGTCAATGCCGGCTACTGCGTCGACGACAACACCATCGGGTGGGACCGCGGCGAACTCCTACCGCAGCTGCGCGACGCCAATGGCGACATGGCGGTCACCATGGTGCTGGCCCACGAGTACGGGCACTCCGTGCAGCATCAGGCGGATCTGGTCACCAAGCAGACACCGACCATCGTCGGCGAGCAACAGGCCGACTGCCTGGCGGGCGTCTACATGCGGTGGGTGGCCGAGGGCAATTCCCCGCGGTTCACCCTGAGCACCGCCGACGGTTTGAACAATCTTCTCGCCGCGATGATCGCGTTCCGCGACCCGCTACTGACCGAGAGCGACTCCGAGGTCGGCGAGGACGAGCACGGTTCGGCGTTCGAACGGGTCTCGGCGTTCCAATTCGGGTTCACCGATGGCGCGGCGTCCTGCAAGGCGATCGACCGCGAGGAGATCACGCAGCGCCGCGGCGACCTTCCGGTGCTGCTACCCGATGACCAGACCGGCGAACTGCCGGTCACCGAGGAGTCCGTGCAGTCGATCGTCGACGCGATGAACGTCGCGTTCGAGCCGGCCGACCCGCCCCAGCTCAGCTTCGAGGAGGCGGACTGCCCCGATGCCCGCTCCGGAGGCCCGGCGTCGTACTGCCCGGCGACCAACACCATCACCGTGGACCTGCCCGCACTGCAGGAACTCGGCGCCCAGAACGCCGACGAGAACGGTGTCGTCATGGGTGACAACACCGCCTACTCGGTGGTGGTCTCACGATTCATGCAGTCGATCCAGCACGCGCGCGGCGGCGTCGCACTCGACAATGCCGAGGCAGCCCTGCGCACCGCATGCCTGACGGGTGTCGCGACGGTCAAGATGACCGAGAACATCACCACCCCGGGCGGTGACACCATCCAGCTCACGGCGGGCGACGTCGACGAGGCCGTCTCGGGCATCCTGGTCAACGGCCTGGTCGCCAGCGACGTCAACGGCGACTCGGTGCCCTCGGGATTCTCGCGCATCGACGCGTTCCGGGTGGGTGTGCTCGGCGACCAGGACCGTTGCTTCAAGCGCTTCGACTGACGTCCTCCCCTCCCCGCGATCTCGGCGCGGAAGCAGTCGCCGATCGACCGCTGGCGCGCCCACATCGCCTCGGGGGCAGAGGGTTACACGACCTTGGTGTCGCCGTAGTAGGCCAGGATCTGGTCGGAGACCTTCGTCGACCGCGTCAGGAACGCATAGGACCGGATGAACGACTGCCCCACACAGCCGTCGATCTTGATGTGGAAGTTGGAGATCATCACCCACGGGGCGAACCCCGTGAACTCCTTCTTGGTCACCGGGACGATGTTGATGATGCCGGGCTTCAGTCCGATGGTGATACCGCCGGTGACCGGGGTGGTCAGCACCGGTATGAGGCCTTCGGGAAGTGGCGAGGCCGCCTCGACGCCTGCCAGTCCGACCGACGGGGATGCGCCCACGGTGCCGGTCAGCGACACACCGTTGGACGTGCTCATGTCGATGCCGCAGCCGATCTGGTAGCCGACCTCGATCGTTCCGTGCGGTTCGTCGGCGTCCTCGGGTGCCCACAGTGAGCCGTCGTACGTGCCGCCAACGACGTAGTCCCTCGACGACACTGCCGTGGTCAGCGGTGCGCTCGGGGTCTGAGTCTCATCCTTGGCGCCCAGGATCAACGTCCAGCCGTCCGGCCCCTTCGACGACACCGGTGGCGGCGATGCGACACGACCGTCATCCGCGGGCGGCGGTGCCGGCGCCTCGACGGCCGCGGGCTCCACGTCGGGGTCGGCCCACGCCACCGGCACGTTCATCCCGGCCACGAGCACACACACCGCAACAGCCACGGAGCCGCGAGACGGCACGACGAACCTCCCAACGTTGCGTTTTTCGGAACATAACCCGCGGGAACACCGCCGCAGGGCAGACACACGTAGTGCGCAAGGTTGCGAAAAGGCTTCGATTAGACCGTCGGAAGGCGCATCACGAAGCCGGCCTCCAGCGCGACCCACAATGCCCCGTCGGGGCCGATCGCCAGACCGTGAGGCTCGCTACCCGCGGGCAGGTCGATGGTGGCGACCTCGCCGTCCGCAGTGATACGGGCGATCTGGTCGGCACCCCACAGGCTGACCCACACACCGCCGGACGGATCTGCGACGACGGCGTGCGGCTTGCCAGGCAGGTCGAGTTCCTGCATCGCCTCGGCCATCGGAATGCGGCCGACCTTGTCGGCGAGGATCGCCGTGAACCACACCGCATCGTCGTGCGTGCCCGCAATGCCGACGGGACCCGCGCCGGGTGTCGGTAGCTTGCGCAGCGTGACGACTCCCCCGTCGAGGCGGCCGATGGCGTTGGCCTGGTTCAACGTGAACCAGAGGGCGCCGTCCGGTCCGGTGGTGATCATCGACGGCCTGCCGCCCGGCGCGGCCTCCTCGCTGATCTCCCCGTCGACGCTGATCCGGCCGACGACACCGGTCCCCATCGCCGTGAACCACAGCGCGCCGTCCGGTCCGCTGGTGATGCCGAAAGGCGCACTTCCCGAACGCAGTTCGAACTCATCGAGCTGGCCGGCGGTCGTGATTCGACCGATCCGATCATCGCCGGAGCGGGTGAACCACAGCGCGCCGTCGGGTCCGGCGGTGATGATCGACGGTTTGCCATCGCCGGCCACCGGGTGGACCTCGAGTCCCCCGTCGGGAGTCACCCGCGCGATCGCGCCGCGGTGCACCAGCGTCACCCACATGGCGCCGTCGGATCCCGCTGCGAGCGCGTAGGGTCCGCCGTCGACGGGTACTTCGAAGATGCGGTTCACGCGGGCTGACCCTACCGACTGTCGCAGTCCACTCCGAGCGCTGCGGGATGACCGCATCCCGCCCATGGGGTTGAGCCTGACACTACGGTGGGTATAGGGCGCGACGAGGTAATCGAGCAGACGTAATCCCCCAAGAGCCCGTGGTCCTCACCGCGGGCGTAAGGAGAAGTGGTGGCCGGTCGAATCGAGATCGATGACGTCGCACCGGTGGTGTCCAATGGCCGATACCCGGCCAAGGCCGTGGTCGGCGAAGTGATTCCGATCGAGGCTGCGGTGTGGCGAGAAGGCCATGACGCGGTGTCGGCGACGCTGGTGGTGAGGTACCACGGAACCACCTACCCGCAACTCGCCGCGGCGCCGGCGGGGCTGGCGACTCCGCACGTCGAGGCCATCCCGATCGACGAGGTCGTCGGCGGTGGGTCGCAACGGATCAAACCGCAACGCCTCCCGATGGTGCCCGGCAAGGAGCCGGACTTCTTCCACGGCCAGTTCAGTCCTGATGCCGTCGGCCTGTGGACGTTTCGAGTGGACGGCTGGGGCGACCCCATCGCGACGTGGCGAAAGAACGTCACGGCCAAACTCGATGCCGGGCAGGGCGAGGCCGAACTGAACAACGACCTCCTGGTCGGCGCGCAATTGTTCGAGCGCGCTTCGACCGGCGTGCCGCGGCAGGACCGCTACCCGCTGTTGGAAGCCGCGGCCAACCTGCGCACACCGGGGGACCCGTTCACCCGGGCCGGCGCCGCACTCGCCCCCGAAGTGGCTGCCCTGCTGCACGACTATCCGCTGCGCGAACTGATCACACGCGGCGAGCAGTACGGCGTGTGGGTGGATCGACCGCTGGCCCGCTTCAGCGCGTGGTACGAGATCTTCCCCAGGTCGACGGGCGGCTGGGACGCCGACGGCACGCCGGTGCACGGCACCTTCGCGACGGCGAGCAAGACGTTGCCGCGCATTGCCAGGATGGGCTTCGACATCGTCTACCTGCCGCCGATCCACCCGATCGGCAAGGTGCACCGCAAGGGACGCAACAACAGCGTCACCGCGGGGCCGACGGACGTCGGCTCGCCGTGGGCGATCGGCAGCGACGAGGGCGGGCACGACGCGGTGCACCCGCAGCTCGGCACGATCGAGGACTTCGACGACTTCGTCGGCGCGGCGCGGGAGCAGGGACTCGAGGTGGCGCTCGACTTGGCACTGCAGTGTGCCCCCGATCATCCGTGGGCCAAGGACCACCCCGAGTGGTTCACCGTGCTTCCCGATGGCACCATCGCCTACGCCGAGAACCCCCCGAAGAAGTACCAG
Organism: Mycolicibacterium sp.; assembly: GCF_016462545.1. Taxonomy (GTDB): domain Bacteria; phylum Actinomycetota; class Actinomycetes; order Mycobacteriales; family Mycobacteriaceae; genus Mycobacterium. The sequence continues at coordinate 104,577 of NZ_JAEMTA010000013.1, forward strand.
GACATCTACCCGGTCAACTTCGACAACGATCCCGCAGGCATCTACGCCGAGGTACTTCGCGTCGTCAAGTTCTGGATGTCGCATGGCGTCAAGGTGTTTCGGGTGGACAACCCGCACACCAAGCCGCCGAACTTCTGGGCGTGGCTGATCGGCGAGGCAAAGAACGAGGATCCCGACGTGCTGTTCCTCGCCGAGGCCTTCACCCGCCCCGCGCGCTTGTTCGGGCTCGCGAAACTCGGCTATACGCAGTCGTACACGTACTTCACGTGGCGGACGGCGAAGTGGGAACTGACCGAGTTCGGCGAACAGATCGCCGAGCATGCCGACTACGCCCGCCAGAGCCTGTGGGTCAACACGCCCGACATCCTGCACGAGAGCCTCCAGCACGGCGGCCCCGGCATGTTCGCGATCCGCGCGGTGATGGCCGCCACGATGAGTCCGACCTGGGGCGTCTACTCCGGCTACGAGCTCTTCGAGGGCCAAGCGGTTCGCGAGGGCAGCGAGGAGTACCTGGACTCCGAGAAGTACGAGTTGCGTCCACGCGACTTCGAGGCGGCTCTCGCGTCGGGCCACTCGCTCGAGCCGTTCCTGACGCGGCTCAACGAGATTCGCAAGGTCCACCCAGCACTGAGTGAACTGCGCACGATCACGTTCCACCAGATCGACAACGACGCACTGCTGGCCTACAGCAAGTTCGACCCGATCACCGGCGACTGCGTACTGGTGGTGGTGACGCTCAACGCGTTCGGCCCGGAGGAGTCCACCCTCTGGCTGGACATGGCTGCACTGGGAATGGCCGACTACGACCGCTTCTGGGTGCGAGATGAGATCACCGGTGACGAATATCAATGGGGCAACGCGAATTACGTGCGCATCGACCCCATCCGATCCGTCGCCCACATCCTGAACATGCCGCAAATACCGACCGACAAGCGGCAAGCGCTGCTGCGGAGGGAATGAGTCACATGACCCGCACGAACGACATCACCACAGCCCGTCTGCGTCCCGACGACGCCGACCTTTCTCGCCTGCTGGCAGGCCACCACCACGACCCGCACTCGGTGCTGGGCGCGCACGAGTACGGCGACCACACCGTCATTCGTGCGCTCCGCCCGAATGCGCTGGAGGTGGTGGCCATCATCGGCGGCGAGCGGTTCGCATTCACCCACGTCGAGTCCGGACTGTTCGCGGTGGCGGTTCCGTTCACCGCGCTCGCCGACTACCGCCTCGAGGTCAGCTATCACGGCGAGAACGGCAGTCCCCACGTACTCACCAGCGCCGATCCGTACCGGTTCCTCCCGACGCTCGGCGAGATGGATCTGCACCTGTTCGCCGAGGGACGTCACGAACGCCTGTGGGAGGTCCTCGGCGCCCATCCCCGCAGCTTCACCACGGCCGACGGCGTCGTCGATGGTGTGTCGTTCGCCGTTTGGGCGCCGAATGCCAAGGGCGTCAGCCTGATCGGCGACTTCAATCACTGGTCCGGTACGGAGGCCCCGCTGCGCACGCTCGGTTCGACGGGGGTCTGGGAAGTCTTCTGGCCCGGCTTCCCCACCGATGGGCTCTACAAGTTCCGCGTGCACGGAGCCGACGACGTCGTCACCGAACGGGCCGACCCCATGGCCTTTGCAGCCGAGGTGCCGCCGCAGCGGGCGTCCCGGGTCAACGTCAGTGATTACGCGTGGAGCGATACCGACTGGATGTCCGAGCGCGCGCTCAAGAACCCGGTGTTCGAGCCGATGAGCACCTACGAGGTGCATCTACTGTCCTGGCGGCCCGGGCTGACCTACCGCGAACTCGCCGAGCAACTGACGGACTACGTCGTCGAGCAGGGCTTCACGCACGTCGAGATGTTGCCGGTCGCCGAGCACCCGTTCGGCGGCTCGTGGGGATATCAGGTCACGTCGTACTACGCCCCGACGTCGCGGTTGGGCAGCCCCGACGACTTCCGATACTTGGTCGACACCCTGCACCAGGCGGGCATCGGTGTGATCGTCGATTGGGTGCCCGCGCACTTTCCGAAGGACGCCTGGGCACTGGGCCGGTTCGACGGCACCCCGCTCTACGAGCACTCCGATCCCCGGCGAGGTGAGCAACTCGATTGGGGCACCTACGTCTTCGACTTCGGCCGCGCCGAGGTGCGCAACTTCCTGGTGGCCAACGCGCTGTACTGGCTGCAGGAGTTCCACATCGACGGCCTACGGGTGGACGCCGTCGCGTCGATGCTCTATCTCGACTACTCCCGCCCCGAGGGCGGGTGGAGTCCCAACATCTACGGCGGCCGCGAGAACCTGGAGGCGGTGCAGTTCCTGCAGGAGATGAACGCCACCGTTCACAAGGTCGCTCCCGGCATCGTGACGATCGCCGAGGAGTCCACGTCCTGGCCCGGCGTCACTCGCCCGACCAGCCTTGGCGGCCTTGGCTTTTCGATGAAGTGGAACATGGGTTGGATGAACGACACGCTGGCCTTCATCCAGCGTGACCCGATCCACCGCAGCTATCACCACCACGAGATCACGTTCTCGATGATCTACGCGTTCAGCGAGAACTTCGTGCTGCCCATCAGCCATGACGAGGTCGTGCACGGCAAGGGCACGCTGTGGGGACGCATGCCGGGTGACGACCACACGAAGGCGGCGGGCCTGCGCGGCCTACTCGCCTACCAGTGGGCCCACCCTGGCAAGCAGCTGCTGTTCATGGGGCAGGAGTTCGGTCAGCGCGCCGAATGGTCCGAGGAGCGTGGCCTCGACTGGTTCCAGTTGGACGAGAACGGGTTCTCGGGCGGCATCAAGCGCATGGTGCGCGACGTCAACGAGGTCTACAAGAGCCGCCGGGCGCTGTGGTCGCGCGATAGCAGCCACGAGGGCTACTCCTGGATCGACGCGAACGACTCGGCGAACAACGTGCTGAGCTTCCTGCGCTACGGCGACGA
>NZ_JAEMTA010000056.1 GCF_016462545.1 Mycolicibacterium sp.
CGACGGCAAGGGCGGTGGCGGCCGCAGCCACACCGGTGAGTGCCGAAGCTCTCATGAGTCAACTCCTCGTAATCGGATACCTCGCCGCAGCGACGCCGCTGTGATCGGTGGAAAGGTAGCGACACGGGATTGGAACATCATTGGAACGCGTGCCCGTTACGGCGTCGGCGCGGGTCCGACCAGGAGGTGGCGGATCACCGGTCCCGCCCAACGGATGAGTTCGTCATGGCTCAGGTTGGCTACGGCGGGATTGCTCAGCACGTAGCGCGTACTCGCGAGGCCGATGATGAAGGCGCCCATGAGTCCGGCGCGCTCGAGTGGGTGGTCGGGCGCGATGGCCACCAGCACCGGCGCGACCTGGGTCGCGAAGACCTTGCGCATCGTGTCTGCAGCCGTGGCGCTCGTCATGGCCGCACGCAGGAGCGCGACGAACGTGGTGTCGTCCTCCCACACCGCGAAGAACTTGGGCAGCAACGCCTCGGCCACCCGGTCGGGGTCGACATCGGTGAGGTCCGGCAGGTCCAGGGTGAACTCGGCGGCGGCGGCGAAGAGATTCTCCTTGCTCCCGAAATACCGGATGACCAGTGCGGGGTCGACGCCGACTTCAGCGGCGATCGCGCGCAAGGTGGCACGCTCGTAGCCTTCGGCGCCGAAGCGCGCCCGGGCCGCCGCGAGGATGTCGGCGCGCGTGTCCTGCGCGTTGCGGGGTCGAGTCGAGACCATGCCTCGACAGTATGTCATCGATTGTTGACACGATCAGCGGCTCGCCGTGGCAGCGCACGACGGGAAAGGTTTCTACGATTGTCGACACATCGGGTGGATCGGCGACTCGGATGAGGGAGGCGGTGAGCGATGGACGCGGACGGCTACCGGTTGCCCGCGACGCTCGTCGAACTTGCCGCGGACCGCTTGCGCGACGCGATCCTGCGCGGTGCCCTGAAGCCGGGCGAGAAGATCGTCGAAGAGCAGTTGTGCGCAGATCTCGGGATCAGCAGGGCACCCCTGCGAGAGGCGCTGCGCCTGCTGGCACAGCAGGGATTGGTCGATCATCAACCGCGACGGGGCTCGCGCGTCACCGAATGGTCCCCCACCGACATCCTCCAGTTGTTCGCACTGCGTCTGGTGCTGGAACGCCATGCCGTCGAGACCGCGCTGCCGCTGGCGGATCCCGCCGCGTCGCTCGAACCCGTCCGTGCGGCCCTCGACGGCATGCGCGGAGCTACCGACGACCTGGCACGTGACGACGCCCACCGGCGCTTTCATGCCGCCGTCGTCGAACTCGCCGACAACCGGCAGCTGAACATCGCGCTCGACCCGATCCTGCTCAAGCTGCAACTGCCGATGGCAACAAACCTGCGCGCGGAGGCGCGCCATCACCACGCCGCCGACGGTCTGCAACGCCACCGCGAGATTCTGGCTGCGCTGGAGACGAACGATCCGAGAACCGTGGTCGAGGCGCTCGAGGGACACGGGCATCTGCACTATCTCGGCCTGGAGTCGCATCGCTAACACAATCGACACACAGCCGTTCCGCGACCGCCATGATTCTGTCGACAATCGACATTCATGGGACACGACGCACACGGACCGGCGATCGGACCATCGGTCGCCGAGGTCCTCGCCTCGCATGCCGGAGGCACCGGGTCACCCACCAAGACAGCCACCAGGGTCGCCGACGCCATCGCGGCCCGCGGGGATGACGGCACGTGGCTCTCGACGGTGCCGCGCGAGGAGCTCCTCGCCGCAGCGGCCGAGATCGAGAACCGACCTGGCGCAAGGACTTTGCCGCTCTACGGCGTGCCGTTCGGCGTCAAGGACAGCATCGACGTCGAAGGGGTTGCGACGACCCTGTCGTGCCCCGACTACGCGTACGTGGCATCGAGCACGGCACCCGCAGTCCAGAAACTGCTCGACGCAGGCGCGCTCTACGTCGGCAAGACCAACCTGGACCAGTTCGCCACCGGGCTGAACGGCACGAGGACGCCCTACACCGTGCCCCGCAGCGTGTACGGCCGCGAGATGATCTCGGGCGGGTCGAGCTCGGGTTCGGCATTGGCCGTCGCCCTGGGCCAGGTGCCGTTCGCCGTCGCGACCGACACCGCGGGCTCCGGCCGGGTCCCCGCGGCGCTCAACGGCGTCGTCGGCTACAAGCCGTCACGCGGTCTCATCAGCACAGCCGGTCTGGTACCGGCGTGCAAGTCGCTGGACTGCATCAGCGTGATGGCGGGCTCGATCGACGACGTCGATCGAGTCATGGACGTGATGATCGGTCGCGACGACGCCGACGCGTGGTCACGTGACCGCGGACCGAGTTACGCAGGCGGCGTCATCCGCGTCGGCCTGCCGCCGGTCGCGGAGCTCGAGTTCTTCGGCGACGAGGCGATGCGCACCGCGCACCTAGGGTTCCGCACCCACCTCGCCCGCCACGCCACCATCGTCGACGTCTCCCTCGAGCCGTTCCTCGCCGCGGGCGCGCTGCTCTACCAGGGACCGTGGGTGGCCGAACGGCTCGTCGAGTTCGGCGACTTCCTGGCCGCTCAACCGGACTCGATCCACCCGGTCGTCCGCGACATCTTGCGCAGCGGCGAGAAGTACACAGCCGTCGATGCCTTCGCCGCGCTGCAGCGACTGCAGGAGCTCAAGGCCGAGGTCGCACGGCTATGGGCCGACGTCGACGTCCTCGTCGTGCCGACCATCGGGACCACGTTCACCGTCGATGAGGTGCTCGAGCGGCCGATCGAGTGCAATACCGTCCTCGGCCACTACACGCACTTCGGGAACCTTCTCGACCTGCTGGGCGTGGCCGTGCCTCTGGGGACCACCGCCGACGGGAGACCCTACAGCGCAATGCTTCTCGGCCCGGCACTCAGCGACGACACCGTGCTGGCGCTGGCCGCGCAGGTCCTCGACGAACCCCGTGCGCACGGCGTCGCCTCGTCGACGGAACCCTCCCACTCCCCCACGACAGCGCAGGAGCAGACATGACCATGCCCGCAGAGGTACCCGCCGAGCCCTTTCCGTTTCACCTCATACCCGGCAAGACGGCCCTGATCGTCATCGACATGCAGCGCGACTTCATTCTGCCCGGCGGCTTCGGTGAGAGCCTCGGCAACGACGTCGATCAGCTGCTCAAGGTCGTGCCACCACTGGCCGCATTGATCTCGGCCGCGCGCGAGGCGGGGATCATGGTCATCCACACCCGCGAGGGCCACGAGGCGGATCTGTCGGATTGCCCTCCGGCCAAACTGAATCGCGGCGCTCCGAGCAAGCGCATCGGTGATCCCGGCAAGTACGGGCGCATCCTGATCCGCGGCGAGTACGGCCACGACATCATCGATGAACTCGCGCCCGTCGCAGGAGAAGTGGTGATCGACAAGCCCGGCAAGGGCGCCTTCTACGCGACCGAACTGCAGGACGTCCTCGTGAGAGCCGGTATCACCCAGCTGCTCGTCACCGGCGTGACCACCGAGGTGTGCGTCCACACCACGACGCGGGAGGCCAACGACCGCGGTTACGAGTGCCTCGTCGTATCCGATTGCGTCGGTTCGTATTTCCCTGATTTTCAGCGCATCGGTCTGGAGATGATCAAGGCGCAGGGCGGCATCTTCGGATGGGTCGCCGACACCACGGCCGTGATACCGGCCATCCAGTCACTCGCTACCGCCGCCTGAGAGGACCCAGACCATGTCGACCGACGTCACCGAGACCCCGTCCGATCCGCCCGCCGAATCGCCGGAGACCAAGACCGCGTCGTCCATCCCGTGGTGGACCCGCGGCGACACCAACGCGTTCTTCGGGCTCGGCTTCAACATCCTGGTCAACGTCCTCACGCTGACGGGCCTGATGATCGGGGTCGTCGGCGTGCCCGCGAACGACGTGCTGGGCACCGTACTTCCGGCTCTCGGCGTCGCGCTGATCCTGGGCAACCTCTACTACACGTTCCTGGCCCGTCGCCTGGCACGTCGCGAGAACCGCACGGACGTCACGGCTTTGCCGTACGGACCCAGCGTGCCGCACATGTTCATCGTCGTCTTCGTGGTCATGCTGCCGGTGTATCTGAAGACCAAGGATGCGATGCAGGCCTGGGAGGCGGGCCTGGCGTGGGCGTTCATGATCGGCATCATCGTGATGATCGGTGCGTTCGTCGGTCCGTACATTCGCAAGCTGACTCCCCGCGCCGCGATGCTCGGCACCTTGGCGGGCATCTCCATCACGTTCATCTCGATGCGGCCCGCCGCGCAGATGTGGGAGGCGGCCTGGATCGGTCTGCCCGTGATGGCGATCATCCTGATCGGCTTCTTCACCGACGTGAAGCTGCCGTTCGGCATCCCGGTCGGATTGGCCGCACTGTTGGTGGGCACCGCGATCGGGTGGATCGGCGGCTACATGTCCGCCCCCGACGTCGGCCGGGCCGTCTCCGACATCGCGATCGGCGTTCCGGATCTGCGCCTGGACATGCTGTTCTCGGGGCTCTCGCACCTGGCTCCGTTGCTAGGCACCGCAATACCGTTGGGCGTCTACAACTTCACCGAGGCAATGAGCAACGTGGAGAGCGCCGCGGCGGCCGGTGACGACTACAACCTGCGCAGCGTCCTGCTGGCCGACGGCGCAGGCGCCTGCATCGGCTCGGCGTTCGGGTCACCCTTCCCGCCCGCCGTCTACATCGGGCATCCCGGTTGGAAGGACGCCGGCGGACGGGCGGGCTACTCGTTGGCCAGCGGCGTGGTCATCGGAATTCTCTGCTTCCTCGGGCTGTTCGGCGTTCTCGACGCACTGCTTCCCGTTCCGGCGATCGTGCCGATCCTGCTGTACATCGGCCTGCTGATCGGCGCGCAGGCGTTCCAGGCGGTGCCGCGACTTCATGCCGTCGCCGTGGTGGCGGCCATCCTGCCGAACCTCGCGCAGTGGGCGAGCGGACTGATCGACAATGCGCTGAACGCCGCCGGAACGTCGGCGACGGCGGTCGGCATGGAGAAGCTCAACGGCGCAGGTGTGGTCTACGAGGGGCTACAGACCCTCGGCGAGGGCGCGGTTCTCGTCGGCCTGATCCTGGGCACCATGGTGACGTTCGTGCTGGAGAAGAAGTTCCTGTATGCGGCGATCGCGTCAGTGGTCGGTGCCGTGCTGTCGTTCATCGGGCTGATCCACGCGCCCCAGGTCGAATGGGCGGCGAACCCCGCCGTGGCTCTCGGCTACCTGTTCTTCGGCGCGGTGTGCCTCCTGTACTGGTTCCTGCCCGGCGCCAAGGACCCGGTGGCGATCGACGAGGCCGATATCGTCGCCGGGCACTAGAGGCGCCCGTCACATAGCCGCCGACAGGTGTCTTAGATAACCTAATAATTCGTGGTCAAGTGTCCACGAAGTGCCTTAAGCTGACTGGCATGCCCGCCCGCACTCACAGCGCCGACCCCCGCGCCGAACGCGTCCGCACGTTGCTGCGCGACGCGGCGTTCGCGCTGGCGCACGAACGGCCCGTCGACGAGATCACCGTCGGGGACCTCGTCGCGCGTGCAGGCGTGAGCCGCCAGGTCTTCTACCGCCACTTCACCGATCGCGACGATGCCGTGGCGACGGCGTTCGCGGTGGCCTTCTCCGCCGCCGTCGCGGACATCCACGGCGACGCGAGAGCCCGCATCATCGGACTGTTCGCCGTCGCCGAAGAGCACCGCACGATGTACCGCAACGTGGTGCCCAGTGCAGTCACGCAGCGCGTGGTGTCCGCGTTTCGCACCGAATTGCTACCCGCCTGCGAGGAGATCGCCGCGCACGGCATGCGCGTCGTCGGCCCGATCGCCGACATCGCCCCGGAATCCGTCAGCCGCTTCCTCGTCGGAGGTTTCCAGGAAGTACTCCGGTCATGGATGGAGGATCCGGACGCCACCGATCTCCGCGGCCGGGTGACCGCGGCCCTCGACACCGTCGATGCGCTCCTCGGCCTCACCGTCACCACTCTCCCAACCCGTTAGGAAGGACCCGCATGGGCAAGCACGAAGCTCCCTCCCCGCACCATGTTCCCCACGTGACCGTGGCCAACCGGCGCGTGTCACGCGCCGACGTCCGGAAGATGATCACGGTGATGGCGGCCCTCACCGTCTTCGTCGTCGCGATGATCGCCAGCTACTCGGGCGCGTTCGCCAAGCCGACGTTGCACCACCTCGACGTAGCGGTCGCCGGACCTCAACAGCTCGTCGACGGACTCCGCGCACAGGACAACCTGGAGGTGACGCAGGTGGCGGATGCCGCCGCCGCTCGCGCCCAGGTCTTCGACCGCAAGACCGACGCCGCCTTCGTCGTCGGGCAGGCCGGTGACCTCAAGATCTTCGTCGCCGGTGGCGGTGGGCGCAGTGTCGCAAACGCCTCCGAGACGGTCGGTCGCGCCGTCGCCACCAAGGCGGGTCTGACGCCGAGCGTCGAGGACGTGGCACCGACCTCGCCCGACGACCCGCAGGGGACCGTCGAGTTCTACGCCGTCATCTTCCTGTCCATCGGGGCGACCATGGGTGCAGCGGTATTCGGCTTGATGATGGGCAGCGTGCGCAGGTTGTCGACGTTGGCGCTTCGCACGCTGAGCCTCGCGGCGTACTCCGCGCTACTGGCCGGCGGCGTGACGCTGTACGTCGACGGCGTTCTCGGCGCGCTCACCAGCCACACCTGGCAGATCTTCGGCGCCCTGTGGTTGTACGCATTCGCCGTCAGCGGAGCCGTCACCGGTGTCGCCGCCGCCTTCGGAACTGCCGCGTCGGCGCTGGTGACGCTGTTTCTGATCATCATTGGCAACGCGGCGGCCGCGGGTCCGGTCGGGCTGCCGCTGCTGTCGGGCTTCTATACGACGTTCAACGCGATCGTTCCGCAGGGCTCTGGTGTGGCACTGCTGCGCGGCATCGAGTACTTCGGCGGCAACGCCACCGTGACACCGATTGTCACGCTGGCCATTTGGGGCGCGACCGGATTGACACTCGCGGTGATCGCAGTGCTCGCTCCCCGGGCGTGGACGAATTATCGTGCCAGTCATGACCGTTACCGCGTCGCAGCCCGGCGAGACTCCGGACGAGATTCAGCCGTACTACGACCTCGGGTCCTATCACCGGTCGACTGACACCACGTCCGCCCAGGCTCAGCTGTGGTTCGACCGCGGCATGGTCTGGGCGTACGCGTTCAACCACGAGGAGTCGATCCGCTGCTTCGAGCGGGCGTTGGCATCGGACCCCGAGTTCGCCATCGCCCGCTGGGGCATCGCCTATGCGGTGGGCCCGAACTACAACAAGGCATGGGACGCCTTCGACCCGGCCGACCTCACCGCGTCACTGGCCAGGGCGCGCAGCGAACTCGAGCTGGCTGGCCGGGGGCGCGCGTCCGACGTCGAACGGGAGCTGATCGAGGCACTGACCGCGCGCTTTCCCGCCGATGACCTCGCGGCCGGTCACGCGCGCTATGCCGACGCGATGGTCGCGCTCGCGGGGGCCCATCCCCACGACGTCGACGTCCTCGCCCTCGCGGCCGACGCCCTGATGAACGTCTCGGCGTGGGCGCTGTGGGACACCAGAACCGGTGAACCCGCCGTCGGGTCCCGCGTCGTCGAGGCGCAGCGCCTCCTCGACGAGGCGCTCACCCTCGAGGAGGGGCGACGGCACCCCGGTGTCCTGCATCTGTACGTGCACGCGATGGAGATGTCGGCGCATCCCGAGGAAGCGCTGCCCGCCGCCAACCTGCTGCGCGGATTGGTGCCCGACGCCGGGCACCTGCAACACATGCCCAGTCACATCGACGTGTTGTGCGGCGACTACCGCAGCTCCATCGATGCGAATATCGCTGCGGTGCAGGCAGATCGGAAGTTCGTCGAGCGTGCGGGACCGCTCAACTTCTACTCGCTGTACCGCGCGCACGACCTTCACTTCGTGGTCTACTCGGCGATGTTCGAGGGTCGGTACGCGACGGCACTGCAGGCCGCGGACGAACTCGCCGGCCAGCTGACACCCGAGCTGCTGTCGATCGACTCACCACCGATGGCCGACTGGCTCGAGGCGTTCGCACCCCTTCGAGTGCACGTGCTGATCCGCTTCGGACGATGGGACGACCTCATCACCCAACCGCTGCCCGACGACGTCGAGCTGTACTGCACCACGGCCGCGACGATCCACTACGGACGCGGCATCGCGTACGCCGCGACGGGAGATCTCACGCGGGCACGCGCCGAGCGAGATGCCTTCGCGACCGCCTACGCCGCGATCCCCGACAGCCGGTATCTCTTCAACAACACCAGCCGCGACATCCTCGCCGTGGCCGCGGCCATGCTGGACGGCGAGATCGCCTATCGCGAGGGACATTTCGAGGCCGCGTTCACGAGCCTACGGCGAGCAATCGAACGCGATGATTCACTCCCCTACGACGAACCGTGGGGTTGGATGCAGCCGACCCGGCACGCCTACGGCGCCCTGCTGCTGGAACAGGGCCGGGTCGAGGAGGCAGCCCAGGTGTATGCCGCCGATCTCGGCCTGGACCCGACGCTCGCCCGCTCCTGTCAGCACCCCGGCAACGTCTGGAGCCTGCACGGCTATCACGAGTGCCTGACCCGATTGGGCCGCGCCGACGAGGCAGCCGTCATCGCCGGACAACTCGAACTCGCCCGCCATCGTGCCGACGTGCCGATCCTCGCGTCCTGCGCTTGCCGGCTCGAGGTCGACGAATCCGAACGCGGCTGTTGCGGGTCCGGGTAGGGGTTCGTCCGCGTGTCGGAACGATCACCGCGGGCGGTTCTCTATCGTCGGTGAACGTGAACCGCGTGAACCGAGTGTGGGATCTGGGGCGCAGCTACGTCCGTAGCGCGCCACTGACGTACGCGTGGTTGGCCGTGCTGCTGGCGACCACGCTGGTACAACACCAATTGACGGCACGGACCCTGCGGACGCTGTTGCAGTCGACATCGACCAACATCCACCATCTGGCCTCCGATCCGGTACGGGTCCTGCTCCAGAGTCTGCTGTGGATCGACGGCCGGTACTGGTGGCCGTACCTGGTGATCTTCACGCTGTTCCTGGCGCCCGCCGAACGCTGGCTTGGGCATTTGCGGTGGGCGGTCGTCGGATTGGTGTGCCACATCGGGGCGACGTATCTCAGCGAGGGCTACCTCTACTGGGCCATCCACGAGGCGGCGGCGTCCTCTCGACTCATCGACGCCCGCGACGTCGGCGTGAGCTATTTCGTCGTCGGCATCGTCGGGGTGTTGTTCTACCGCATCCCCCGGCGCTGGCGGTGGGGCTATCTCGCCGTGGCGGTCCTGCTGGTCGGCGGCGCATTGGCGCTGCACACCACCTTCACCTCGATCGGACACCTCTGCGCCCTGTTCCTCGGGCTGGCCTGCCATCCACTGACGCGGGGAAGGTCGGTGTCGGGTGCTGCGTACACTCCGGCTGTGGCGATCGGCGACGCGGACCTCGGGCACCTCCGCCGCTGTGTGGCATTGGCGGGCTCGGCCCTCGAGGCCGGAGACGAGCCGTTCGGCTCGGTGCTCGTCGATTCGCGCGGATCCGTGCTCTTCGAAGATCGCAACCGCGTGAAGGACGGGGACGCCACCCAGCACCCGGAGTTCGCGATTGCGCGGTGGGCGGCCACCAACCTCACCCCGGCCGAACGGCGCAGCGCCACTGTCTACACCTCAGGCGAGCACTGCCCGATGTGTTCGGCCGCGCACGCCTGGGTTGGGCTGGGACGCATCGTGTACGCCACGTCGTCGGCCCAGTTGACGGTGTGGCGGGGCGAGTGGGGTCTGCCGTCGGGACCCGTCGCCGCCCTTCCGATCTCGATCGTGGCACCAGGAATCGAAGTCGACGGCCCCGCAACCGAATTCGCCGAGGAGATGAAGTCGATGTATGAAGCGGCGTTCCGAAGGTGACCGATCCGGCGTGGGTCGAACACGCGATCTGGTGGCAGGTCTACCCCCTGGGGTTCGTCGGCGCCTTTCCCGCCGACCCGGCCCCCACCTCCGATGAACATCGACTCCGCCGGATCGCCGCATGGTTCGACCATGCCGTCGAACTCGGCGCATCGGGTATCGCCCTCGGACCGGTGTTCGCCTCCGAGACGCACGGCTACGACACGGACGATCACTACGCGATCGACCCGCGCCTCGGCGACGGCGCCGACTTCGACTACCTGATCGAGCAGGCTCGCGGCCGGGGCCTGCGGATCCTGCTCGACGGCGTGTTCAACCACGTCGGAACCGGCTTCGCTCGCTTTCACGACGCGCAGGCTGGAGGTGACGATTCGTGGTTCCGTAAGGGGCGTAACGGTTTCGCCACCTTCGAGGGGCACGACGGTTTGATCACCCTGAACCATCGCAACCCCGAGGTCATCGACTACGTCACCGACGTCATGCTGCACTGGCTGCGCCGGGGGGCCGACGGCTGGCGGCTGGACGCCGCCTATGCCGTGCCCGACGAGTTCTGGGCCAAGGTGTTGCCGCGGGTACGTGAGGAGTTCCCCGACGCGTGGTTCGTCGGTGAGGTCATCCACGGCGACTACGTCGGCACCGTGTCGGCGTCGACCTTCGACTCGGTGACCCAGTACGAACTGTGGAAGGCGATCTGGAGCAGCCTCAACGACGGCAACTTCCACGAACTCGACCACGCCCTGACGCGACACGACGAGTTCCTCGACGCGTTCGTCCCGATGACGTTCGTCGGCAACCACGACGTCACGCGCATCGCCAGTCGCCTCGACGATGAGCGGCACGTCGGGCATGCCCTGGCGCTGGTGTTCACCATCGGCGGCACACCGAGCGTGTACGCCGGCGACGAGTGGGCGTATCGCGGCGTCAAGGAGGAGCGATTTGGTGGTGACGACGCCGTGCGACCGGAGTTCCCCCCGAGCCCCAGCAAATCCGAGCATCTCGGCCACGACGCCTTCCGGCTGCACCAGCATCTGATCGGATTGCGTCGACGCCATCCTTGGCTGCACCACGCCCGCTCGTCAGCACTGCACCTGAGCAACCGCCAATACGTCTACCGAACCACGTCCGACGCGGGATCTCTGGTGGTGGCGCTCAACGTCGACGACGAACCGCTACGAAAGCCCCTGTCCGAGTTCGGCATCAGCGGTGCGCGCATCGTGGCCGGCTCCGGCGTCCCCGGCGAGGACCGCGTCGACGTGCTCGACGTCGAGCCGCACGGTTGGCTCGTGCTCGAGGTCTAGCACCATCCGACCTTCACCGAGTCCCGCCTAGCGGGCAGCGGTGCCAGCTAGTCTGAGCAACCGATGACGACAACCACGGATGCCGGGTTCACGGACGACGACTCCGAGACGACCCCCACCACGCCGCCGCCCAGACGACCGAGGCGACGGGTCCTGTCCCGGGTCAGCATCCAGTCGAAGTTACTCGTCATGCTGCTCCTGACGAGCGTTCTGTCGGCGGCGGTCGTGGGGGCCATCGGCTACCAGTCCGGACGCAGTTCCCTGCGAACGTCGGTGTTCGACCGACTGACGGAGATCCGACAATCGCAAAGCCGGGCCCTGCAGACCGGCATCGAGGATCTGAAGAACTCCTTGGTGGTCTATTCGCGCGGATCGACGGCGACCATGGCGATCGGGGATTTCACCGCGGGCTTCGACCAGCTTGCCAACGTCGCCATCGACCCGGCTCAGCAGCAGGCGCTCACCGACTACTACACCAAGCGGTTCGCCAAGGACGAACTCGCACAGACCGGCGAGGAAGTCGACGTCGCGGCACTGCTTCCCACCACCGGAGCGGCGCGTTATCTGCAGTCCCTGTACACCGTCCCCTTCGGCGCCTACGACAAGCCCACGGCGAATTGGACCGGCGCGATCGAATACGACGATGCGCGCGACGGCAGCGCGTGGTCGGCGGCGAACGCGCGATACAACGATTTCTTCCGAGAGATCGTCACCCGCTTCAGTTTCGAGGACGCGCTGCTGCTGGACACCCGGGGCAATGTGGTTTACAGCGCCTACAAGGGAGTGGATCTCGGCACCAATGTCCTCACCGGTCCGTACAAGGGCAGCCAACTCGGCGATGCCTTCCAGAAGGCGCTCGACTCCAACGCGGTGGACTACGTCGGGCTCACCGACTTCGGGGACTACCAGCCCGCCACGGAGCCGACGGCCTGGTTCGTGGCGCCGGTCGGACCGCCGGGCCGAAGCGACGGCGTACTCGCACTGCAGTTCCCCATCTCGAAGATCAACAAGCTGATGACCTTCGACGAACGGTGGGAGGACTCCGGAATGGGTGCGACCGGTGAAACCTTCATCGTCGGTCCCGACGACCTGATGCGTTCCAATTCCCGCTTGTTCCTGCAGGATCCAGAGGCCTACCGAACCGATGTCGTCAAGGCGGGCACCCCGCCCGACGTCGCCGAGAACGCTGTCCGGCAGCACGGCACCACACTCGTGCAACCGGTCGCCACCGAGGCCACCAAGCTGGCGCAGCAGGGCCAGCGGGGCACTCTGATCGCCGACGACTACCTCGGTCACGAGACTCTGCAGGCGTTCGCGCCCGCGGACATCCCCGGCCTGCGATGGTCCGTCGTCGCCAAGATCGACACCACCGAGGCATTCGCTCCGGTATCCACCTTCACCAGGACTCTGGTCCTGTCCACGGCGGCGATCATCTTCGTCGTGTGCATGGCCGCGATGCTGCTGGCGAGACTGTTCGTACGACCCATTAGGCGGCTGGAAGGCGGTGCGCAGCAGATCAGTTCGGGTGACTACGGGATCTCGCTACCCGTGACGTCGCGAGACGAGTTCGGCGACCTCACCGTCGCGTTCAACGCGATGAGTCGCAACCTCGCCGTCAAGGAGGATCTGCTCAACGAGCAGCGGCGCGAGAACGACCGCCTCCTGCTGTCGATGATGCCGGAGCCTGTGGCGCAACGGTATCGCGACGGTGAGGAGACCATCGCCCAGGATCATCAGGACGTCACCGTGATCTTTGCCGACATCGTGGGTCTCGACGAGCTTTCCGCGGATCTCACCTCCGACGAGTCGCTGGCGATCGTCAACAAGTTGGTGCGCCAGTTCGACTCTGCCGCAGAGAACTTGGGCGTCGACAGGGTGCGTACACTGCACAACGGCTACCTGGCGAGCTGCGGGCTGAACGTGCCGCGCATCGACAACGTCAGGCGCACGGTCGACTTCGCGGTCGAAATGCAACGCATCATCGCCCGCTTCAACGGCCAGACCGGCAACCACCTCCAACTCAGGGCAGGCATCGACACCGGCACGGTCAGTAGCGGACTCGTCGGACGATCCAATCTGGCCTACGACATGTGGGGCGCTGCGGTCAGTCTCGCGTTCCAGGTTCAGGCCGGCTCACCCCAGCCCGGTGTATTCGCGACGTCCCGGGTGTACGACGCGATGCGCGACACTCGGGAGTTCACCGCGGCGGGATCGATCGTCGTCGACGGTGTCGAGGAGCCCATCTGGCAACTACCGGAACGGCAATCGTGACGAGCGTGCTCGACGCACCCTGGTTCTTCTGGGCCGTCGGGGTCGCGGTCGGACTGCCGATCGGCTTGGTGATCCTCACCGAGTTGCGCTCCGCCGTGGCGCGCCGCGGCAGCGGCCTCGCCCGGCCAATCGGCATCCTGCGCAACTACATTCTGCCGCTCGGTGCGCTGCTGCTCCTGCTGACCAAGGCCAACGAGGTGTCCGCCGAGGCGACCCCGGTGCGCATCGTCGCCACGGTGCTCGGCTTCGTGCTGCTCGTCCTGGTGTTGTCGGGCCTGAACGCCACGCTCTTCCAGGGGGCGCCGGAAGGATCGTGGCGCAAGCGAATCCCGTCGATCTTCCTCGACGTCGCCCGCTTCGTCGTGATCGCGGTGGGTCTCGCGGTGATCTTCTCCTACATCTGGGGTGCGAACGTCGGCGGCCTGTTCACCGCCCTGGGGATCACGTCGATCGTGCTGGGCCTGACGCTGCAGAATTCCGTCGGCCAGATCATCTCGGGTCTGCTGCTGTTGTTCGAGCAGCCCTTCCGCTTGGGCGACTGGGTCGACGTGACGTCGGCGCGCGGTCGGGTCGTCGAGGTGAATTGGCGCGCCACGCACATCGACACCGGCCGCGGCCTGCAGATCATTCCCAACTCGGTCCTTGCGGCGGCCTCCTTCGCCAATCTGAGTAGGCCGCCGGGAGAGCATTCGATCACGGTCGTCACCGAATTCGCGCAGAACGATCCGCCCGACGACGTCTGCGGTCTGCTGGCCCGGGTCGCTGCTGCGCTGCCCCACCTGAGGCAGGGCGCCGTGCCGTCGACGGTCACCAGTGGCGCCGGTCAGTACACGACAACGATCCCGCTACGGTCCCCTGCCGACGACTTCGCCACGCGCGCAATGTTTCTGCGGTGGGTGTGGTACGCGTCGCGGCGAAACGGCCTACGCCTCGACGACGTGGAGGACGACTTCGTGACCGAGGCCCGCGTGGAGGAAGCGATCCGGGTCGTCGCGCCGACCCTGCGGCTGAACGATGCCGACCGCCAGGCGCTGCTCCCGCAGATGCGACTGACGCGGTACGCCGCCGAGGAGGCCATCCAATCTCCGGGCCAGGTGCCGAAGCGGATGACGTTCATCGTCAAGGGCCGGGTGCGGCTGGTAGCCAAGGGTGACGACGGTGCCGTGGTGCCGGTGCGCATCTTGGAGGAAGGCGACTTCCTGGGCTCGACGGCCCTCACGCGTGAGCCTGTCACCGGTGGCGCATACGCGCTCGACGAGGTCACGGTGCTGCAGATCGAGCGCGACCACGTCGAAGAGCTCGTTGCGCGAAAGCCGCTGCTGCTGCAGGAGATCGGCCGCACGATCGAGGAGCGCCAAGCCGACGTCCAACGTGCGCTGGCCACCGCCAACGGCTGAGCCGTATTTGCTGAAATTGCGCATGAGTGGTCGTCCCCACCGATGCCGCCCCGCGTAACGACACGCCGTCCGACGATTCGATCACTGGCGCGGCCGGTGCGGGTGTCCGATCGTAGTTGGCAGGGCGCCTTCGCCGCCGTGACCTCATCGTTGCACGTCAAAGCCTCGGCGAATGTCGCGCAGCTCCGGTCTGGCGCTGGCCGGAACGCCGAAGTCCGGCGTTGCGATCGGTCTGTGGCGAAACCACACAAATCACTGTATTCACACAGGTCACACGGTAGAACGTGCTCCAAGGTCTCTGCACCGAGTCGCAATCGTTAGCCAACCGCGATGTCACAACTCGGCGTTGAGAGCCGGGACGAACCACATCCGCGTGATTCACTAACGCTCGCAAAGCAACGGCGATTGCTTGAAGACATAGGGATGCAGCACAAGGAGAGGCGGTCTGTTGCCGTTATGAAGTTCGTCAGAAGCATTCGCGGTACGTGGTTGCGGCGGTTGGTCGTAGGACTGATGGCAGCGGTCACCCTGCCCGGGCTGATCGGCTTCGTCGGGGGTTCGGCGACGGCTGGAGCGTTCTCCCGGCCAGGACTGCCGGTGGAATACCTGGACGTGTTCTCCCAGGCGATGAACCGGAACATCCGGGTGCAGTTCCAGGGCGGGGGCCCGCACGCCATCTACCTGCTGGACGGTCTGCGCGCGCAGGACGACTACAGCGGCTGGGACATCAACACCCCGGCGTTCGAGTGGACCCACGGCTCGGGTCTGTCGACGGTGATGCCCGTCGGCGGTCAGTCGAGCTTCTACACCGACTGGTACCAGCCGTCGAAGGGCAACGGACAGGACTACACCTACAAGTGGGAGACGTTCCTGACCCAGGAACTGCCCGCCTTCCTGGAGACCAATTACGGAGTCTCACAGAACGGTAACGCCGTCGTCGGCTTGTCGATGGCAGGTGGTAGCGCCCTGACCTACTCGATCTACTACCCGCAGAAGTTCGTCTATGCCGCGTCGCTGTCGGGCTTCCTCAACCCGTCCGAGGGCTGGTGGCCGATGCTGATCGGGCTGGCGATGAACGACGCCGGTGGTTACAACGCCGAGAGCATGTGGGGCCCGTCCAGTGATCCGGCCTGGAAGCGCAACGACCCGATGGTCAACATCAACCAGCTGGTCGCCAACAACACCAGGATCTGGATCTACTGCGGCACCGGCACCCCGTCGGATCTGGACTCGGGTAGCGATGGCGGCAACCTGATGTCGGCGCAGTTCCTCGAGGGCTTCACCCTGCGCACCAACGTGGCCTTCCGGGACAACTACCTGGCCGCCGGCGGCACCAACGGCGTGTTCAACTTCCCGGCTACCGGTACCCACAGCTGGGGTTACTGGGGTCAGCAGTTGCAGCAGATGCTGCCCGACGTCCAGCGCACGCTGGGCGCTCAGGCCACCGCCTAGGCGCACCGCCTGAAGAGATGGACCAGGGAACCTGTCGTCACCCCCCGGACGGCAGGTTCCCTTCTCTTCGTTCACAGTCGGGTGCGGTGGGTGATGTCCTCCTCGAACTCGGCGAGCATCGCGTCGGTCAGCGTCGGCCTGGTGTCGGCGATCGCCGACAGATAGTCCTCGGTGCGGGCGGGATCCCCGCGCCGGAACTCGATCTCCCGCTCGAAGGCGGTCTGAGATCCCTTGCGGGCGGCGAACTCGATGTCCGCCGGTGTGAACATGGCGCTGGCGGTTACCAATTGCGCGACGTCGATGGCGTTCGACTGCGGCAGGTACCGGCCCCAGATCGCTGCGCGGGCAGTGGCGTCGGGCGGCCCGATCGGAATGACGTAGTCGAAACGACCTGGCCGCACGATCGCCGAATCCAACGACCGCACCGAATTGGTGGTGCAGACGAGGAGTCGGTTGTCGTGCTGCCGGAACGCCGGAATCAGTTTCAGGAGCTCGTTCGTCACGCCGTGCGCGGGGTCGGTCGGCACCCCGGACCGCGAACCGGCGATCTCCTCTACTTCGTCGATGAACACCAGAACCGACTCCAGTTCCGCCAGTGCGGCGAAGGCGTCGCGCAGCGCACCGGCCATCGCCACTCCCGGCGTCGCGAGCCGCGATGGGAACAGCTCGACGAACGGCCAGCCGAGCCGGCCCGCCACCGCCTTGGCGAAGCTCGTCTTGCCGGTTCCCGGCGGCCCGAACAGGATCACCGCCTTGGGTGGTGAGACCCCGTATTCCGCTGCGGCGCCTGGCTCGACGAGCGGCAGCACGATGCGGTTCTCGATGACGAGCTTCTCTGCCTCCATCCCGGCCATCGCGTGCCACTGACCGCGCGGGATCACCTGGGCGCCCAGCGCGGACAGCAGCCCCGCGTCCACCGAGCCGAGATGATCGATCTTCTCGAAGTAGCTCAGCCCCGTGCGCTCGTCGTATCCGGAGTTGACCAGAGCCGCCGTCCCAGACGCCTTGGGAGGCAGCATCGCCGTGATGCGTCGCGCACCCGCCGTTCGAAGCCGCTGCTCCAGCTCACCCAGGAGTGCGCTGCCCAGGCCGCGATCCCGCCAGCGACTTGCGAGCGCCACCATCGTGATCCAGGCCCGGTCATCCTGGACCACTCCCCCGGCCATCCCGACCAGCTGGTCGCCGACGACTGCGACCACACACGGCTGCCCGCACCGCGCACCCGTCACCACCTCGGCCATGCCGAAGGCGGGAAGTGGCTCACCGGGGAGTCGGTTCTCTTCCCAGATGGAGATGACGTCGTCGAGGTCGTCGTCGTGGAAGTCGCGCAAGCGCCATGGATGCATCGAGCATGTCTAACGTCAGGGACGGTGTGTGGGCATCGCCCATTCGGGGGTTTCGTACGGGTAGACGCCACGAAGCCGTGGAGTCGATTGCGGTGCAATCGACTCCACGGCGTCGGTCTGGTGGCTACGGCTCAGGGGCCGCCATCGCCTCAGTCGAAGAACATGAAAGGTGCCGGCGACGAGAAGTTGCCGTAGCTGCTCGGCGGCGAGACGACCGGCGGCTTGACGACGATCGCGTTGTGCCCCTTCTTGTCGACGATGGTGGTGCGACCGTTGTCGGTGACGGTGCTCGGGTTCGCCGCGGCCGAGGCGATGGGCGCCGCAGCGATGGCGCCCGCCGCGAGACCGGTCATCAGACCTGCGGTGATGTAGCGAAACTTCATTGTCTTGCTCCTATCTTCGTTGTCCGACTGAGGCTTTCGTGATCGGTGATCACTATCTGTGGGATTCCCATTCGGCCTTACGAGATCCAATCTACCTGTCTCCCAATGAATGTCACGGTCCTCATGCCAAACACAAATGTAGGCAGCGTGTTTCAATACTGGCATATGAGTTCGGTATGAGACCCTCGACCGAACGTTTACCCGGACGTGCTCGCGGCAGACTCAGCGCACTTCGGCCGGCAACACGATCTGAAACTCGGTGAGTCCGTCGATGGATCGCGCGGTGGCGGTACCACCGTGCGCGGCGGTGATGGACGCCACGATCGCCAGACCCAGCCCGGTGCTGTTGACCTCACCCGCGCGGGAGCGACTTCCTCGGACGAAACGACCGAATAGCTCTGGTAGCAGCTTGCGGTCGATGCCGGGACCGTCGTCGGCGACGGTCAGATGCACGTGCGCACCGTCGGCGGTGAGCGAGGTGGTCACGGTCGTACCGGGTGGGGTGTGAAATTTCGCATTGGACAACAGGTTCCCGAGAACCTGCTGAAGGCGGGCTTCGTCGCCCAGCAGCCACAGCGGTTCATCCGGCAGCGCAGTCAGCCAACGATGTTCGGGGGCAGAGACTTCGGCGTCGTTGACGGCGTCGATCACCAGCTTGCGCAGATCGACACGGCGGACGTCCAGCCCTTGGCCCTCGTCGAGACGGGACAGCAGGAGCATGTCGCCCACCAGGGCCGTCATTCGTCGCGCCTCGGATTCGATGCGCGCGAGGGCGTACTCGGTCGTGGGCGGCAGTGCGGCTGCATCCTGGCGGGTCAGTTCGGCATATCCCTGGATCGCGGTCAGCGGGGTGCGTAGCTCGTGGCTGGCGTCGGTGAGAAAGCGCCGCATCCGCCGATCCGATGCCGCTCTGGCAGCCAATGCCGAATCTACGTTGGCCAGTAATCGATTCAAGGTTTCGCCGACGATGCCCACCTCGTTGTCGGGATCGGAATCGGCATGCCGAACGCGCGCAGTGATCCGGTGATCCTCGTCGGCGAGCGGCATGTTCGCCGCCTTCGCGGCGGTGGCGGCCACCCTCCTCAATGGTCGCAAGGACTGACGGAGGATGACGACCGTGCCGATCCCCGCGATGAGGGCGGCCGCGAGGGTCAGGAGGACGACGACGACTGTCTTCCTGGCGACCACCTCGTTGGCGCTCTCCATCGACACGGCGGACACCAGCTGCTCACCGTTGCCGACGTCGACTCCCGCGGCCCGGTAGTTGCCCATGTCGCCCAGCTTGACCGTCCGAGACGTGCGGTCACCCCAGTCGATCGACTCGAGAGGCGTCCGCATCGCGGCGGGGACCCGTTCGGTGTCGTCGTCGGAGAACACCGCGGAGTCCACGACCACTCCGTCGCGGAGGAGGGCGATCACGGTGCCGGGCGCCTGTCCGGTGAAGTCGCCCAATGCCTCGTCGGGACTCGACTGCTCAGTGCCCAGCGCGTCGTAGGTGCGCATCTTCTTGAACGCATGCTCGAACGCGGCGAGCGAGTGCGACACCTCCGCGTCACTCATGGTGGTGACGTAGGTGTGCAGGCTGTAGACCGACAGCGCGCCGATCCCGAAGACGACGACGGTCACCAGCGCCGAGACGCCGTACATGAGCTGCCTGCTGAGCGTCCTAGGGCGCCACCACGGTGAGGCGTGGCGTCGAGGTGTCA
Organism: Mycolicibacterium sp.; assembly: GCF_016462545.1. Classification (GTDB taxonomy): domain Bacteria; phylum Actinomycetota; class Actinomycetes; order Mycobacteriales; family Mycobacteriaceae; genus Mycobacterium. The sequence continues at coordinate 19,743 of NZ_JAEMTA010000056.1, forward strand.
CTCGGCAGGCCGAAGTTGATAACCGACACCTCGAATCGTGTGGATCATCGGAGCGCGACCATTGTGGAGTTTCTTGCGCAGGTACGAGATGTACAGATCGACGATGCTGGTCCGGCCACCGAACGAGTAATTCCACACGTGCTCGAGGATGTCCTCGCGCGTCAGCGCGCGGCGCGGATTGCGCATCAGGTACCGGAGCAGGTCGTACTCGGTGGTGGTGAGCTCGATGCGCTCGCCGGCCCGGGTGACCTCACGGCTCACGCCGTCGAGAACCAGGTCGCCGACGCGCAGCGTGTCGTCCTCGGGCGGTGAGAGTTCGATCCCGCGACGCAGCAGTCCGCGCAGGCGAGCCACCAATTCCTCAAGGCTGAAGGGCTTGGTCAGATAGTCGTCGGCGCCGGCCGTCAGACCCGTCACCCTGTCGGTGACCGAATCGCGTGCGGTGAGGAAGAGCACCGGCGTGGTGGCGGACTCGGCCCGCACCCGCTTGAGGATCTGCAGCCCGTCGACGTCGGGCAGCATGATGTCGAGCACCAGCACGTCGGGATCGGTGGTCCCGAACTTGGCGATCGCGTCGCGGCCGTCGTGGGCGACCTCCACGTCCCAGCCCTCGTATCGCAGCGCCATGGTGACCAGGTTGGTCAGCGCTCGCTCGTCGTCGACCAGGAGGACCTTGATCGGGGAGCCGTCGGCCCGGCGAATGGGTGGGAGCTGTCCGAGAATCGCCGACCGGGGCTGGTGCGGTGCTCGAGTGTTCGTCGACGTCATTGTCACGAACCAAGTCTTCCGGGCGAATGTCCGGCTGTCACTGTATTCACAGACTCCTCATATGTCGCGACCGCCGACGACGGGCCTCCACGGCAGCGCCGTATCGCGTTGCAGTTACCCCTTCTCGTTGTCGCCCAAGTTCTTTGGTGCTGCTGAGAGCCAATCACACCGCTTCGGCGCAACGGGCGCGTGTGACGATCGACACCTTCGGGTGGATGCAGATTTGTGTCTTCTATGCGTCGGCCCGATCACCTTGACCGCCGATCCTGGCGATACATACTCTCGCCCTTGATATTTGACGCACCGCCGTCATAAGTGATTGCAGCAGAATCACTTTCGCCAGAGTCAATTGAACGTCTAGGACGGGAGCTCGTCATTTTGCAACGCTCGGGGAGATCGCTCTCCCACCGGATGGAGCCCATCCTCCGCTACGACCTGCCCGCCTCGCTGGTGGTGTTCCTGGTCGCATTGCCGCTATCGCTTGGCATCGCGATCGCGTCTGGAGCCCCTGCCCTGGCCGGTCTGATCGCCGCCGTCGTCGGTGGCATCGTCGCTGGCGCGCTCGGTGGTTCGCCGTTGCAGGTCAGCGGACCCGCCGCCGGTCTCACCGTCATCGTGGCCGGCCTGGTCGCCCAGTTCGGCTGGAAGGTGACCTGTGCCATCACCGTCGCAGCCGGCGTGCTGCAGGTGCTGTTCGGCTTGAGCCGAGTGGCCCGTGCGGCGCTGGCGATCTCTCCCGTCGTCGTGCACGCGATGCTTGCCGGCATCGGGCTCACCATCGTCTTGCAACAAGTCCACGTCTTGCTCGGCGGCGAGTCGGCGAGTTCGGCGTGGCGCAACGTCGTGGAGCTGCCGGATCAGTTACTGAGCGCACAGGGACCGGGCCTGATCATCGGCGCTCTGGTGATCGCGATCCTCGCCGGGTGGCGTTGGGTTCCCGGCGCCATCGGCAGGGTTCCGGGGCCGCTCGTCGCCATCGTGGCGGCGACGGTGGCGGCGACGGTGGCGGCGATGGCCTTCTCCCTGGACGTCGACCGGGTCGTGCTGGATGGATCCCTGCTCGACGCCATTGCCCTGCCGAGCCTGCCGGACGGCAACTGGGGTGCCTTCGCGACCGGTGTCCTCACCGTCGCTCTGATCGCCAGCGTCGAGAGCCTGCTATCCGCGGTCTCGGTGGACCGGATGCAGAACGGTCCGCGAACCAACTTCGACCGTGAACTGATCGGCCAGGGCACCGCCAACATCGCGTCGGGCACCCTGGGCGGCCTGCCGGTGACCGGCGTCATCGTGCGCAGTTCGACGAACGTGAGCGCAGGAGCCAAGACACGGGCGTCGGCGATCATGCACGGCGTCTGGGTTCTGGTCTTCGCCCTGCCGTTCGCCGGGCTGGTGCAGCAGATTCCGATGGCGGCCCTGGCCGGCCTGTTGATCGTGATCGGCTTCCAATTGGTCAAGCGCGCTCACATCGAAACGGCAAAGCGCACAGGCGATATCGCGGTCTACGTGGTGACCATCGTCGGCGTGGTGTTCCTGAACCTGCTCGAAGGCGTGTTGATCGGCCTCGGGCTCTCCATCGCCTTGACGGTATGGCGCGTGGTGCGGACCCGCATCTCGGCCGAGCCCGCCGACGATGGGGACGACACGGCGTGGCGCATCTCCATCGAGGGCTCCTGCAGCTTCCTGTCGCTGCCCCGCCTCACCAGCGTGTTGGCGTCGGTGCCGCCGGGAACCATGGCGACGGTAGAACTCTCGGTCGACTTCATCGATCATGCGGCACACGAAGCGATCGGGGACTGGCGTCGCCAGCACTGCGCGTCAGGTGGCACCGTCGACATCCGCCAGCTCGGATCGGTGGAGATGGACAGTGCACTCGACGGGCCTCCGGTCCGCGAGATCCAGGCGATCGACGTCCGTGGTGGCGTCATGCCGTGGAGTTCGTGGCAACGTCTGGACGGCGACGGCCAACGGAGTCAAGGCGATTCGCCTGCGGTGCTCAACGGATTGGCGGACTATCAGCGTCGGACAGCACAGTACCTCCGGCCGCACATGGAGAAGCTCGCCAACGCGCAGCAGCCCGAGACGCTGTTCATCACGTGCACCGACTCACGGATCGTGCCCAACGTCATCACCAGCAGTGGCCCCGGTGACCTGTTCACTGTCCGCAACGTCGGAAACCTGGTGCCCGCCGACCATCGCGACCCTTCGGTCGAGGCGGCGATCGCCTTCGCGGTCGAGAAGCTCGACGTGTCGTCGATCGTCGTGTGCGGACACTCCAGCTGCGGGGCGATGCACACGCTGCTCGGCGGCAAGGCGCCACGCAGCCCCGGCGAGCGACACCTGTCCACCTGGTTGGCTCACGGCGACCCCACGCTGACAGCCTTCGACGGCGGTGCTCACCCGGTGGCGCGTGCCGCCGCGGAGGCCGGCTTCGGTCGGGTCGATCAGCTGAGCATGGTGAACGTCGCGCTTCAGGTGCAGACGCTGATCGGTCATCCGTTGGTCCGGGACGCACAGCGCAACGGCCCCCTCGAGGTGTTCGGGGTGTTCTACGACATTCCCAGCGCAGTGGTCCTGCGGATTCGGCCGACGTCCATCGACTCCTTCGAGCTGGCGACCAATCCGTCCTGACACACAGCCGCTAGCCAGGTGACGCGGCTAGGGTCTCGGTAGTGACAGAACCGGCTCCGACGCAACGTCGGTCGATGCGTCCGCTATTTCAGACGATCCTTCTCGACGTGGCGCCTCCGCTGGTCGCCTACTACGGGCTGCGCGCCGCGGGCGCATCCGAGTACGTCGCGCTGATTTCCGCCACGGTGCTGTCGGGTCTGCGCGTCGTCTACGGCATCGTGCGCACTCGACGACTCGACCCGTTCGCCGCCTACCTTCTGCTCACGTTCGGGCTGAGCTTGGCCGTCGGTCTGCTCACCACCGACCCGCGGATGATCCTGGTCGGCAATACGCTCGTCAACGGCATCGGGGGTCTGCTGTTCCTGGCCAGCTGCGTCGTCGGCACGCCGATGACGCAGGTGGTCGGCGAACGGTTCCGCCCGCCGGAGCCGACGGACGGGGCGGCGGCGGCACGACTGCGCCGCGTCCACGTTCAGCTCTCGGCGATGTGGGGCATCGGCCTGTTGATCGAGGTGGCCATTCGCCTCGTCGTCATCGCGCACCTGTCGGTAGATGCCGCGAACGGCGTGAACTCGGCGATCACGCTGCCGGTCGTCGGATTGCTGGTGTTGGCCACCGTCGTCGTGGGTCGACGGAGTTCGGCCGCCGTGCCGGCTGCGGCCTGACGGCGGGGAACAAAGCACCCTCCCCCAGGGTTGAGCGCATCAGGCTGAACTTTGGAGGATTGAATGTCAGAAAACATCGCCGTTCCGGTCTTGTTCGTGAGCCAGCCGATCGTGCTGCCCGGAATGGTCGTTCCGATCGAACTGGATGACGCCGCTCGCACCGCGGTCGACGCCGCGCAAGCGAGCGAAAGCGGCAAGCTGCTGATCGCCCCGCGGCTCGAGGACCGCTACCCCACCTACGGCGTGATCGCGTCGGTCGTTCAGGTGGGTCGAGTCCCCGGTGGCGGTGCCGCCGCGGTCGTCCGCGGTGAACGTCGCGCCCACATCGGATCCGGCACCACCGGACCCGGTGCGGCGCTGTGGGTGGAGGTGACCGAGGAGACCGACGTCGAACCGACCGACGAGACCAAGGCGCTCGCCGCCGAGTACAAGAAGCTGCTGCTGGCGATGCTGCAGCGCCGCGAGGCGTGGCAGATCGTCGACGTGGTCAACAAGATCACCGACCCGTCGGCGCTGGCCGACACCGCCGGCTACGCGTCGTACCTGCCCGACGTGCAGAAGCGTCAGCTGTTGGAGACCGAGGACGTGGCCGAGCGGCTGCGCAGCCTCATTGACTGGACCGCCGAACATCTAGCCGAGGTCGAGGTCAACGACAAGATCGCCGACGACGTCCGCAGCGGCATGGAGAAGACGCAGAAGGAGTTCCTGCTCCGTCAGCAACTGGCCGCGATCCGCAAGGAGCTCGGCGAGTTGGGTCCGGATGGCCAGGAAGGGGATGCTGACTATCGGGCCCGAATCGACTCAGCCCAGCTGCCCGAGAAGGTCCGCGAAGCCGCGCTGCGCGAGGTCGGCAAGCTGGAACGCTCCAGCGAGCAGAGCCCCGAGGGCGGCTGGATACGCACCTGGCTGGACACGGTGCTGGACCTGCCGTGGAACGTGACGACCGAGGACTCCACCGACCTGAAGTCGGCCAGGGAGATCCTCGACGCCGACCATCACGGCCTCGACGACGTCAAGGATCGCATCGTCGAGTATCTGGCCGTGCGGGCCCGTCGTTCCCAACGGGGGCTGCAGGTCGTCGGCGGGCGCGGCTCCGGCGCCGTGATGGTGTTGGCGGGCCCTCCCGGCGTCGGCAAGACGTCGCTGGGTGAATCCGTGGCGCGTGCGTTGGGCCGCAAGTTCGTTCGCGTCGCCCTGGGTGGCGTGCGCGACGAAGCCGAGATCCGTGGTCACCGGCGCACCTATGTCGGCGCGCTGCCGGGTCGTCTGGTGCGGGCCATCGGCGAGGCGGGTTCGATGAACCCCGTCGTGCTGCTCGACGAGATCGACAAGGTGGGCTCCGACTACCGCGGCGACCCGAGTGCGGCACTGCTCGAGGTCCTCGACCCGGCGCAGAACCATACGTTCCGTGACCACTACCTGGACCTCGATCTCGACCTGTCGGACGTGGTGTTCCTGGCCACGGCCAACGTGATCGAGAACATTCCGTCGGCGCTGCTGGACCGGATGGAGCTGGTGCAGATCGACGGGTACACCGAAGACGACAAGGTCGCCATCGCCCGCGACTTCCTGCTGCCCCGGCAGCGGGAGCGGGCCGCGCTGACGTCCGAGGAGGTCAGCGTGACCGACGACGCGCTGCGCAAGATCGCAGCCGACTACACGCGCGAACCCGGCATGCGCCAGTTCGAGCGATTGCTGGCCAAGGCGCTGCGCAAGGCGACCACGAAACTGGCGGCCGATCCCACGCCGTTGATCGTCGACGAGCCGGATCTGGTTGGCTACCTTGGCCGTCCGCGCTTCACACCCGAGTCGGAGGAGCGCACGGCGGTGCCGGGCGTGGCGACCGGCTTGGCCGTCACCGGTCTCGGTGGTGACGTGCTCTACATCGAGGCGGGAAGCAACGAGGGCGAGCCGGGCCTGCAGTTGACGGGTCAGCTGGGTGACGTGATGAAGGAGTCGGCGCAGATCGCGCTGTCCTACGTCAAGGCGCACGCCGAGCAGTTGGGCGTCGATCCGAAGGCGCTCGATCGCCAGATCCACGTGCACTTCCCCGCGGGCGCTGTCCCGAAGGACGGCCCGTCGGCGGGCGTCACGATGGTCACGGCGCTGGTGTCGATGGCCACCGGCCGGAAGGTCCGCGGTGACGTCGGCATGACCGGTGAGGTGACGCTGAACGGTCGGGTGTTGCCGATCGGCGGCGTGAAGCAGAAGCTGCTCGCCGCGCAGCGGGCAGGCCTGAAGACGGTGTTCATCCCGCAGCGCAACGAGGCCGACCTGGACGACGTCCCCTCCGAGGTGCTCGATGCGCTGGAGGTCAAGCCGATGACCGACGTCGCCGACATCGTGGTGCAGGCGTTGGAGTCCGTGGAGCAGGCTGCCACCGTCGCCGCCTGACGGCACGGTCAGCGGGGTCGACCACGAGGTCGACCCCGCTGTCGTGTGACGAACCGGCGGTGCAGTTGCTGTTTCGACACGCCCAGCACGTTGCCAATCTCGCCCCCCGAGAATCCGGCGTTGCGAGCCGCGAGAATCGCAGCGTCGTACCGGATGCGCGCGTCCGCCAGCGCGGGATCGGTCGCCCACCAGGGCGTCGGGGTCGTCACGAGCCGAGTACGCGCAGACGCCCTGACACATGACACATGACGAACTCCCGACGACCACTGACCCTGGGGCGTCATCGAATGGTGACGACGCAGATGGAAGACTTCTGACATGCCACGCCGCGGAGAACCGTTGCGCAAGCTCGGGTTCCTGACCATCGGCCGATTCGACGACCGCGACCCCGGGCCGGGAATCGAAGAGACGCTGCAGACGATCGAGCGGGCCGAGGCCCTCGGCTTCGACAGCGTGTGGCTCCGTGACCGCCACCTGCAACCGGGAATCTCCTCGCCGGTGGCGATCATGGCGGCCGCCAGCCAGCGCACCTCGCGCATCGAACTGGGCACCGCCGTCATCCCCCTCGGGCTGGAGAACCCATTCCGACTAGCCGAGGATCTGGCCACCGTCGACGTGCTGTCCGGCGGTCGGATCAATCCGGGCGTCTCGGTGGGCACGCCGATGATGTACGACCACTACAAAACCGCGCTATACCCCGAAACCCATGCACTGGAGGACTTCTCGAAGGAGCGAGTGCTTCGGCTGCTGCGGTGCCTCCGCGGAGAACCGGTAAGCGACTTCGAGGGGGTCGTCGGCATCGAGCAGTTCACCAACCGCATTCAGCCGCACTCCCCGGGGCTGGCAGATCGGGTGTGGTACGGCGGCGGCCTGAGCTCGGCGGCATGGGCGGGCGAACAGGGCATCAACTACCTGACCAGCTCGGTGGTCAGCGTCGACGGTACGGAGTCCCGCGACTTCGCCACCATCCAGGGCGAGCAGATCGACGCGTATCGGGCCAACCATCCCCGTCCCGAAACCGCCCGTGTCTCACAGGGTCTGGTCGTGATTCCCACCGACTCGGCCACCGACGACCAGGTCCGCCGCTACCGCGAGTACGCGGCGAGCCGGTTCGAACGCACCACGGCGCCGCAGGGACCGCGAGGGATGCTCTTCTCCCCCGATTACGTCGGCACCTCGGACGAACTCGCCGATCAACTGTTCGCCCACGCCGGCTTCCAGCGGGCCGACGAGGTGGCCTTCGCGCTGCCCTTCACCTTCGACGAGGCCGACTACCGGCAGATCGTCGGCGACCTCGCCGAGAACTTGGGGCCCCGGCTCGGATGGACGCCCACGTAGACGGCGTTTGTCAGGGCGCCCATCGGGTATGCGGCTCCATGATCTGAAGGAGTGGTGAGATGTCGACATTCGTCATCATCGGTGGCGGCCTGGCGGGCGCCAAGGCTGCGGAAGCATTGCGAGACAAGGGCTTCGACGGGGAGATCGTCCTGTTCGGCGCGGAGGACCATCTGCCCTACGAGCGTCCACCCCTGTCCAAGGACTTCCTCGCGGGCAAGAAACGACTCGAGGACTTCACCGTCGATCCGCAGGACTGGTACGGCGAACACGGCGTCGATCTCCGGCTCGGCACCGAGGTCACCATCATCGATCGGATCACGCACTCGGTGGGCTTCGACGAGGGCAGCCACCAGGGCTACGACAAATTGCTGCTGGCCACCGGCTCGAGTTCGCGACGACCGTCGATCCCGGGCAGTGATGCCGAGGGCGTGCACTACCTGCGGACCGTCGACGACGCGTCTGAGCTTCTCGGCTCCCTGACCGAGGGTGCGCGGCTGGCGGTCGTCGGGGCCGGGTGGATCGGTCTGGAGGTCGCGGCCAGCGCGCGCGAACGCGGCGTCGAGGTGACGGTGGTCGAATCCGCCGAGCTTCCGCTGCTCGGAGCGCTCGGGCCCGAGGCCGCCGAGGTCTTCGCCGACTTGCACCGCCAGCACGGCGTAGACCTGCGGCTCGACACGTCGGTTGACGAGATCACCACCGAGGGCGGCCGCGCGACCGGCCTGAAGCTCGGTGACGGCTCGACGGTCGGCGCGGACGCCGTCCTCGTCGCCGTCGGAGCCCAGCCGAACGTCGAACTCGCCGAGAAGGCCGGATTGGCGATGGCCGACGGCGGCGTTCTGGTGGACGCGTCCCTGAAGACCAGCGACGACGACGTGTACGCGGTCGGTGACATTGCCGCCGCCGACCACCCGATCTTCGGCACACGCATCCGCACCGAACACTGGGCCAACGCGCTCAAGCAGCCCGCGGTGGCCGTAGCGGGAATGATGGGCGACCCCGGCGTCTACGACGAACTGCCCTACTTCTATACCGACCAGTATGACCTCGGAATGGAATACGTCGGCCACGCAACCGATTACGCCTCGGTCGTCTTCCGCGGCGACCCCAAGGACGACAAGCGAGAGTTCACCGTGTTCTGGCTCGACGGGGATCGCCGGGTGCTGGCCGGAATGAACGTCAACGTGTGGGACGGACTCGACGACATCAAGGACCTGATCCGGTCGCGCACGCCCGTCGACACCGGCCGGCTCGCGGATTCCGACATACCCCTCGGGGACGTCGCTGGCTGACGGCCGAGACGCACGGCCACCGAGTAGGACAGAATGGGTGGCCGTGAGCGTCGCCCCCGATGAACTGACCGGTACCCAGCAGGCGGTGCTGCTGGTTCTGATGGCCGAAGCACGACCCGTCCGCAATCCGGAGTTGGCCGTGTTGGGACCCAAACTCGACAAACCCAACCGCGACCGGCTGATCGAGAAGGGCCTGCTCGAGGTGACGGCGACCAGACCTGCCATGGTGCTGGAGCTGACCGATCGAGGGTGGGCGACATGCGCGGCGATCATCGGTGCCGACACCCCGGAGCGGCCCTCGGGCCAGGGCAGGGCGCTCTACACCGTGCTGCGCGCGCTGCGCCGTCACTTCGACCGTGAGGGCCTCACCCCCGCGGAGGTCTTCTACCAACTCGACGACAATGCACTCGCGGGTGAGCCCGATGTGTTGGGCGACCAGGTCGAGGAGAAGGTGCGTGCCGCCTACGTGCGACTTGCGGCCCGCTCGGGTGGTTGGGTGGATCTGGTGCGCTTGAGAGAAGAGTTGTCCGACGTGTCGCGGCACGACCTGGATGCGGCGCTGACCAGGATGTACCGAATCCCCGGCGTCAGCCTCGTTCCTGAGGAGAACCAGAAGACGTTGACCGCCGAGGACCACGCGGCCGCCGTGTCGATCGGTGAACAGGCCAAGCATCTGATCGCGATCGAGGACTGATGGATCCGCGGGAGAGAGAAGCCCTGAGTTCTCTGCGGCTGTCATGGGCGCCGACCGCCGACGATCTGTGGCATTCTCAGGGCGCGCTGCACGTGCCCGGCTTCAATGACAAGGCGCTCGACGACGTGATGTCGGCGTTCGCCGACGCCAGTCACGAACGGCAGTCGAGCCCGCTGGGCGTCGTGGTGCAGGGACCGGCCGGTTCGGGCAAGACTCACCTGCTGGGCCAGGTGCGCGAACGGGTCCAGGCCGCCGAGGGTTTCTTCTTCGTCGTCGAGTTGCTCGACGCCACCAGCTTCTGGGAGTCCGCGCGTAGCAGCATTCTGCGCAGCCTCAACCGACCCGCCGAAGGACGCGAGACCCAGCTCAAGGAGCTGCTCTATCAGCTGTGCGCGGTGGCGCATGTCTCGCGGGTGGATCGCAAGGCGATCATCGGTGACGACCCCTTGACACCCGAGGTGCTGACGAAGTTCGTCAACGCGCTGCGCACGGCAGATCCCGCCACGGTCGGCCAGGCGCGACATACCTTGCGGGCACTGGTCCTTTCCGGTGCAATGGATTTCGACGTCCAAGACGTTGGGCAGGCGTATCTCAACTCGGCCGAGGACGTCGACGACTCCGGTCGCAGGGAATGGTCCATCGGAGTCTCGACCCTGTCTCCTCAGGAGCTCGTGCGCGAGATCTCCTGGCTCGTCGCGATGGCAGGTCCCGCAGTGCTGGCGATCGACCAGATCGATACGCTTCTCGCGCAGTCCTCCACGTCGACAGCGGGCCGCGACGAGGGCAGCAGCGATAATCGCGACCTGGAGCACGTGGCGCACGGGCTGATGGCCATCCGCGAGAACACGCGTCGCACCGCTGCCGTGGTGGCCTGCCTGCCTGCGGCCTGGGAGTCGATTCGCCAGCGCGCCACGGCGACCGTGTCCGACCGGTTCCGGGTGACCGCACCCCTGCAGGGCCTGCCGAGCGCCGACATCGGCCGGGCCATCCTCGAGCGCCGTTTCACCGCGAGCTACCGGGCCGTCGACTTCGCGCCGCCGTATCCGAGTTGGCCGATTCTGGCCTCCGCATTCGACGATGCGCCCGACTACACCCCGCGAATGCTGCTCAAACGCGCCGACACTCACGTTCGGAACTGTCTGGACCGCGACGTCGTCGAGGAACTCGCGCATCTGCACTCTTCGTCGTCGACTGGAGAGGACCCGGGATCGCGTCGATCCGACGACGTCCCTACCGACAGCACGGAACTCGATCGCAGGTTCGCAGACTACCGGCGGCGTGCCGTGGCTGCGGCCGCCCTCGATCCCGAAGGGGAGGACACCACCGTGCCCGGCCTGCTCTCGGCGGCCCTGGATGCCTGGATCACCGAACGCGGGGACACCGAGCAGTCGTTCCGGCTGGACCCGCCACCACCGGCCAGGCAGGCGCATCTGCACGGTCGGCTTAGGCAGAGCCTCGACGCAGGTGGCGACGACGAGCGGCATTGGGGATTTCGCGCCATCGCCAGCACGAATGCCGTTGCTGCGCAAAGCCGTATCAAGAACGCGTATTCGGCAGCGGGTTTCGGGACGAACCTCGACAAGCGCAAGCTCTTCCTGCTGCGCAACACTCCGTGGCCGAGCGGCGCCAAGACCGCCGGGATGGTGGCCGACTTTCACGCCGCGGGTGGTCACACGCTGATCCTGTCCGACGACGATCTGCGCACCCTCTCGGCGTTGCGTGATCTGATCGCCGACAACGACCCCGATCTGCCCGGCTGGCTGCAAGCGCGCAAACCCGCCCACGGGTTGGCGTTCCTGCGCACGGCGCTCGGCGACGATGCCGGCCCCGAAGCAGCCGAGATGCCGGAGCCAGCAACCGCGTTCGAACCGGAGCCCGAACCAGCGCCAGAACCGTGGGCGAAGCGGTTGAAGAAGGACGACCGCCGCGAGCCTACCGGCACCGCGGTGCCACTCGGCCTCGACGACACCTCGGGTAATCCGTTGAGCGTCGAACTGCTCGCCTTGCGCAAGCACACGGCGATCTTCGCCGGTTCCGGATCGGGCAAGACCGTTCTCATTCGACGCCTCGTCGAGGAGTGCGCACTGCGCGGCGTGTCGTCGATCGTGCTGGACCCCAACAACGACCTGGCGCGCCTGGGACAGCCGTGGCCAGAGACCCCGAGTGGCTGGAAAGCTTCGGATACGCCTCGTGCGGCTGACTACCTGAGCAATACCGAGGTCGTGGTCTGGACACCGGGGCGCGCAGGCGGCAGACCGTTGTCGTTCCAACCGCTACCGGACTTCGCCAGCGTGGCCGATGACCGGGACGAGTATCACGAAGCCGTCGAATCCGCCTTCGCAGCAATGGAACCCCACGCCCTCATCTCCGGCAAGACGCCGAAGGCCAACCAGTCGCGGGCGGTTCTGCGCGAGGCATTGCAGTGGTACGGCAGGCAGCCGTCGCCAACCCTGCGCGGCTTTCTGGCCGCGCTTGCCGACCTGCCCGACGCCGTCAGCGTGATCGCGAATGCCCGCGAACGCTCCGCCGAACTGAGCCAGAACTTGCGCGCGGCCATGGTCAACGATCCGATGTTCGGCGGCGATGGCACGCCGGCCGATCCAGGGACACTGCTGACCCCGTCGCCCGGCTATCGGGCCAGAGTGTCGGTGATCAGCATGGTCGGACTCCAAAACGACCAGCAGCGTGCGGGTTTCGTCAGTCAGCTGCAGATGGCACTTTTTGCGTGGGTCAAGCGCCATCCCGCCGGTGACCGACCCCTCGGTGGGCTGCTCGTAATGGACGAGGCGCAGAACTTCGCGCCGTCGGGTCGCAGCACCGTGTCACTGCAGAGCACGTTGGCGCTGTCGTCGCAGGCCCGCAAGTACGGTCTCGGTCTGGTGTTCGCCACTCAATCGCCGAGGGGTCTGCACAACCACATTCCCGGCAACGCCGCCACGCAGTTCTTCGGGCTGCTGAACTCGCCGACCCAGATCGCCGTCGCCAAAGAATTCGCCCACGTGAAGGGTGGCTACGTCTCCGACATCAGCAGGCTGCGGGCGGGCAACTTCTATGCGGCACTGGAGGGCAGCGCATTTCACAAGATCACCACGCCGTGGTGTCTGTCCTACCATCCGCAGAGCCCGCTGACCACCGAGGACGTGCTGGAGTTGGCCCGGCAACCGCTGGAGCCCAGAACCTGACGACGAGTGTGGTTCTCCTGCACGGGTTTCGGTGTGCGCGCGTGCACGGGGCCCACACTCGCCGCTAGTACTCCACCCTGAAGCCGCCGATGAGCCTGATCACGTTGCCGTCGGGATCGGCCAGGGTGCACAGTCTGACGCCCTTGTTGACGTCCTCGATCGCGCCGGGGGCCAGTCCGCGCTCCGCAGCACCCCTCACGTGCGCCTCGAGGTCGTCCACGGCGAAATTGAGCAGCCCGCCTCCGGCCCGCTGCTCGTCGACGAACACCTGGACCCAGCCGCCGGGCACCACCTGCCACTCGACGAGAACCGGCATCGGGTTGTTGTCGGCGGGGCGTTCGAAGAGCTTCTCGTACCACGCATTTGCCAACCCGATATCGGATACGGGTACGACGGACAGGACATGTTCGATCGACATGGAATTCCCTTCTTCTCTCCCCCATGTCGACTCGGGATGGCGGGCAAACTCATCGCGAGACGCGACACGGGACCGGCCACCGGGGGTGTGGCCGATCCCGTGTCATTCGGGTGGGTCAGGGCTGCTTCTGCCCCGGGATGCCCTCGTAGGCGATATCACCGGTCTTGAGGTTCTGTGCCGTCAGTTCCCCGAGGCCGTCGAGGAACTTCTGGCGCTCGGTGACGACGTGCTGGATGGCGACGTCGACATTGTCCTTCGTGATGGCGGGCATCACGTAGACCGGATCCTTCTTGACGTCTTCCTTCTTGACCAGCGCGTTGGCGACGGCCAGGCCTGCGGAGAGTTCGACGGTGCCGTTCTGCAGTGACGTGCCGATGAATTCGCCACTCTTGACGGCGTTCAGGCCGTCCTCGATGCCGTCGATGCCCACGATCGGCACGTCGGTGCGGTTGGCTTCCTTCAGCGCCTGCAGGGCACCGAGCCCCATGTCGTCGTTCTGCGAGACGACGCCGTTGATCTGCGGTCCGAAGCTGGAGATCCAGTTCTTCATCTTGTTGACCGCTTCGTCGCGCTTCCAGTTGGCGGTGTCCTTCGCCAGCACCTTGATGTCGGGATACTTGGCGAGCACCTGATCGATGCCCTTGCCGCGGTTGATCTCACCCGAGCCGCCGAGCGGGCCCTGCAGGATGACGATGTTTCCCTTGCCACCGAGGCGGTCGGCCATCATCTGCATCTCCTGCGCACCCGCAGCCACGTCGTCCGGCTGGACGTTGCCCGCGAGGTCGGGGCTCTCGAGCGCGGCGTTGACGGCCAACAGCGGGATGCCCTTGGACTTGGCCGACGCGATCTGCGGCGCCAGCGAGTCTGCCTGCACCGGAACGACGATGATCGCCGCGACGCCCTGGTTGATCAGCGAGTCGACCTGACTGGCCTGGGTGGACACGTCGTTGTTGGCCGAGTTCCACACCAGCTCGATGTTGTTGGCCTTGGCATAGGTGTCCATGCCCTCCTTGCCCGCGGTGATGAACGAGCTCATGTCGTACACCGTGACGCCGATCCGCGTGGTGTCACTATTGGCTGCCGTATCGCCGGCGCCGCAGGCCGTCATGCCGAGTGTCAGCAGGCCCGCCGAGGCGATGGCGCCCAGCTTCGTCGTCAATCTCATCTGTTCGTTCTCTCTTCGTCGTCTGAATACGTTGTCGGATGGGTGATTACGGTTGCTTCTGACCCGGAATGCCCTCGTAGGCGATGTCGCCGGTCACGAGGTTCTTCTTGGTCAACTCGGAGAGACCGGCAAGGAACTCCGCCCGCTTGGTGACGACGTGCTCGATGGCGACGTCGACGTTCGCCTGCGTGATGGCGGGCATGATGTACACCGGGGCGGTGTTCACCTGCTCCTTCTTGGCGAGCGCGTTGGCGACGGCCAGGCCTGCCGAGAGCTCGACGGTGCCGTTCTGCAGTGAGGTGCCGATGAATTCGCCACTCTTGACGGCGTTCAGGCCGTCCTCGATGCCGTCGATGCCCACGATCGGCACGTCGGTACGGCCGGCTTCCTTCAACGCCTGCAGCGCACCGAGGCCCATGTCGTCGTTCTCGGCGACCACGCCGGTGATCTGCGGCCC
>NZ_JAEMTA010000104.1 GCF_016462545.1 Mycolicibacterium sp.
ACCCCGACGGCGCCGGCTACCAGATGGTGCAGTCGCTGTTCAGCTTCGCCACCGGGGGCATCTTCGGCACCGGCCTCGGCAACGGCCAGCCCGGCACCGTGCCCGCGGCCTCGACGGACTTCATCATCGCCGCCATCGGTGAGGAGCTCGGCCTCGTCGGGCTGTCCGGCGTCCTCATGCTCTACACGATCCTGATCATCCGCGGCCTGCGGACGGCGGTCGCCGTGCGCGACAGCTTCGGCAAGCTGCTGGCTGCGGGCTTGGCCTCCACGCTCGCCATCCAACTGTTCATCGTCGTCGGCGGCGTCACCAAGCTGATCCCCCTGACGGGCCTGACTACTCCGTGGTTGTCCTATGGCGGCTCGTCGCTGATCGCCAACTACGTGCTGCTGGCCATCCTGATCCGCATCTCGCACGCGGCCCGCCGCCCGCTGGACGCCACGGCGCCGAACGCCACCCCGATCGCCTCGGCGCACACGGAGGTGATCGGCCGCGTATGAACACCTCTCTGCGGCGCATCTCCATCGCGATCATGGGGCTGATCGTGCTGCTCCTCGCCAATGCCACGCTGACCCAGGTCTTCCGGGCCGACGGCCTGCGCTCCGATCCACGCAACCAGCGGGTGCTGCTCGACGAGTACTCCCGTCAGCGCGGCCAGATCTCCGCAGGCGGGCAGCTGCTGGCCTACTCCACGTCCACCGACGGGCACTTCCGCTTCCTGCGCGTCTATCCCAACCCGCAGGCCTACGCCCCGGTCACCGGCTTCTACTCGCTGCTGTACTCCAGTACCGGGTTGGAGCGTGCGGAGGACACCATCCTCAACGGCTCGGACGAGCGGCTGTTCGGACGCAGGCTGGCCGACTTCTTCACCGGCCGTGATCCGCGCGGCGGGAACGTCGCGACCACCATCAACCCTCAGGTGCAGCAGGCCGCGTGGGATGCCATGCAGAAGGGCTGCAACGGCGGCCCCTGCAAGGGTTCCGTGGTCGCGCTCGAACCGTCCACCGGCAAGATCCTCGGCATGGTGTCGTCACCCTCGTACGATCCCAATCTCCTGGCCTCCCACGACGGCAACGTGCAGTCCGACGCGTGGCAGCAGTTGCGTGACGACCCAGACAGCCCGCTGGTCAACCGGGCCATCTCGGAGACCTATCCCCCTGGCTCGACGTTCAAGGTGATCACCACGGCCGCGGCGCTTGCCAACGGCGCCACCCCGGACAGTCAGGTGACGGCCGCGGCGCGAATTCCGTTGCCGGACAGCACCGCAACGCTGGAGAACTACGGTGGCGCGTCGTGCGGCAACGACCCGACCACGACGCTGCGGACCGCGTTCGCCAAGTCGTGCAACACCGCGTTCGTCGACCTCGGCATCAAGACCGGAGCCGACAAGCTGCGCAGCACCGCCGAGGCCTTCGGGCTGGACGGCGCTCCCCCGCCGATCCCGCTCCAGGTGGCCGGATCCACGATCGGGCCCATCGACGACGCCGCCGCGCTCGGGATGTCGAGCATCGGTCAGAAGGACGTCGCCCTCACCCCCCTGCAGAATGCGATGATCGCCGCGACCGTCGCGAACGGCGGCGTCACCATGCAGCCGTATCTGGTGCAGGACCTGAAGGGTCCCGACCTCGGCGACATCAGCTCGACGAGCCCCCGCGAGCTTCGCCGTGCGGTGTCCTCGCAGGTCGCCACTACACTTACGGACTTGATGATTGACGCCGAGCAGGTGACCTCGCAGACGGGAGCCATCGCGGGCGTCCAGATCGCCTCCAAGACGGGCACGGCCGAACACGGTTCCGATCCGCGCAACACCCCGCCCCACGCCTGGTACATCGCATTCGCCCCTGCCAAGGCACCCAAGGTTGCCATCGCGGTCTTAGTGGAGAATGGCGGTGACCGATTGTCCGCGACCGGTGGCGCACTCGCTGCGCCGATCGGGCGGGCGACCATTGCCGCTGCTCTGCGGGAGGGATCATGAGCGCGCGCGTCGGAGTGACGCTGTCCGACCGCTACCGACTTCAGCGACTCATCGCCACGGGCGGGATGGGCCAGGTCTGGGAGGGGCAGGACACGCGGCTGGGCCGCATCGTCGCCATCAAGGTGCTCAAGGCCGAGTTCTCGTCGGACCCCGAGTTCGTGGAGCGGTTCCGGGCCGAGGCCCGGATCGTGGCCATGCTGAACCACCCCGGCATCGCCAGCGTCTACGACTACGGCGAGACCGAGCTCGACGACGCGGGTCGCACCGCATACCTGGTGATGGAGATGGTCACCGGTGAGCCGCTGAACTCCGTGCTCAAGCGCACCGGGCGGCTGTCGTTGCGCCACGCACTGGACATGCTGGAGCAGACGGGTCGGGCGCTGCAGGTCGCGCACACCGCCGGGCTGGTGCACCGCGACGTCAAACCCGGCAACATCCTGATCACCCCGACCGGCCAGGTGAAGCTCACCGACTTCGGCATCGCCAAGGCCGTCGACGCTGCGCCGGTCACCCAGACCGGCATGGTCATGGGCACCGCGCAGTACATCGCGCCGGAGCAGGCCCTCGGCCGCGACGCCACGGCCGCCAGCGACGTCTACTCACTGGGCGTCGTCGGCTACGAGTCGGTGGCGGGTCGTCGCCCGTTCACCGGTGACGGCGCCCTCACGGTCGCGATGAAGCACATCAAGGAGCAGCCCGCTCCCCTGCCCGCCGACATCCCGCCCAACGTGCGCGAGCTGATCGAGATCAGCCTCCTCAAGGAGCCCGGCCAGCGCTACCGCACGGGCGGCGCGTTCGCCGACGCCGTCGCCGCGGTACGTGCGGGCCGCCGACCCCCGCGGCCCAACCACGCACCGACCATCGGCCGGGCCACCCCGGCCGCCATCCCCTCGACGGCCCAGACCCGCGCCGTTCCCGACTACGGCCGTCCGTCGACCGCGAGCGTCCGCACGCGGCCGCCGACGGGCAGCCACCGCACCCCGCCCCCGAAGCGGACGTTCTCCCCCGGTCAACGCGCGCTGCTGTGGGCGGCCGGCGTGCTCGGCGCGCTCGCCATCATCATCGCGATCCTGATGGTCCTCAACGTGCAGGACCGCAAGGACCAGAAGCCCTCCCCATCCACCGAAACCAGCACGACGGTGGTGCCCGCGACACCCGCGACGCCCGGCGCCATGCCCGCGCCCGGTGTGGACGCCGGGGCACTCCCGCTACTAGCCGTAGAGCAGACATACCGATGACCACGCCCCAACACCTGTCCGACCGCTACGAACTCGGGGAGATCCTCGGCTTCGGTGGCATGTCCGAGGTCCACATGGCCCGCGACGTGCGGCTGCACCGCGACGTCGCGGTCAAGGTGTTGCGCGCGGACCTCGCCCGCGACCCCAGCTTCTACCTCCGGTTCCGCCGGGAGGCGCAGAACGCGGCCGCGCTGAACCATCCCGCGATCGTCGCGGTGTACGACACCGGGGAGGCCGAGACCGCCAACGGCCCGCTGCCCTACATCGTGATGGAGTACGTCGACGGCGTCACGCTGCGCGACATCGTGCACAACGACGGTCCGATCGAGCCGCGCCGCGCCATCGAGATCATCGCCGACGCCTGCCAGGCGTTGAACTTCAGCCATCTGCACGGCACCATCCACCGCGACGTCAAGCCCGCCAACATCATGATCAGCAAGGGCGGCGCGGTGAAGGTCATGGACTTCGGCATCGCGAAGGCCCTGGCCGACGCCGGCAACCCCGTCACGCAGACCTCCGCCGTCATCGGCACTGCCCAGTACCTGTCCCCGGAGCAGGCGCGCGGCGAGACCGTCGACGCCCGCTCCGACGTGTACTCACTGGGCTGCGTGCTCTACGAGGTGCTCACCGGAGAGCCGCCGTTCGTCGGCGACTCCCCCGTCGCCGTGGCGTACCAGCACGTCCGCGAGGACCCGGTGCCGCCGTCGGAGCGCAACCCCGCGCTCTCCCCCGAACTCGACGCCGTGGTGCTCAAGGCGCTCGCCAAGAACCCCGACAACCGCTACCAGACCGCCGCCGACATGCGCACCGACCTGATCCGCGTGCACAGCGGCGAGGCGCCCGAGGCCCCGAAGGTGTTCACCGACGCCGAGCGGACATCGCTGCTCTCCGCGACGCCGTCAGCCGCCCGCAACCACCCGACGGACCGCATCCCGGCCCATCAGCCGACCTACGTGCCGCCGAAGGAGCGCAACCCGGCCATCGGCCGGTGGTTCGCCGTCGTCGCGGTCCTCGCAGTGCTGACCGTCGTGGTGACGATCGCGCTGAACCTCGTCAACAGCAATCCGCGTGATCAGCAGGTGCCCGACGTGCAGGGGCAACAGCAGCAGGATGCGATCGCCCTGCTGCAGAACCGCGGCTTCAAGGTCAACCCGCAGAACAAGACCGATTCCAAGGTGCCGCCCGACCACGTCATCAGCACCGATCCCGCAGCCAACTCCGCGGTCGCCGCCGGGGACGAGATCACCATCAACGTCTCTGTGGGTCCCGAGCAGCGCGAGGTTCCCGACGTGTCGAAGCTGATCCCGGGCGAGGCCGAGCGCAAGCTCAAGGAGGCGGGTTTCGACAACGTCAAGCAGACAGTGGCGGCATCGAGCCCAGAGGACAAGGGCCGCGTCACTGGCAGCGTCCCCGCGGCGAACTCGACGTCGGCCATCACCAACGTCATCACCATCGTCGTCGGCAGCGGCCCGGACAGCAGGCCGATACCGGACGTCGCCGGGCAGACCGTCGACGTGGCCACGCAGATCCTCGTCGCGAACGGGTTCCTGACGGCGCCGATCCCGGTCGAGGTCGACGGCCTCATCCCCTCCAAGGGACAGGTGATGGGTACCGTTCCGCCGGCCAACGCAGAGGCTGCCGTCGATCTTCCAATCCAGCTTCAGGTTTCCCGCGGCAACCAGTTCAAGATGCCCGACCTGAAGGGTCAGTTCTGGGACGCCGCCCTGCCGTACCTCCAGTCGCTGGGATGGCAGCTGAACGCCAACAATTTCGTGAAGGGTCCCAACGCTCAGAACAGCGGCGTGCCCACCAACGGCGTCGTCACCCAGGACCCGCCGGCCGGCACCCCGATGAAGCCCACGGACACGATCACGCTGAGCTTCGCGCAGTAGCCGCCCGCACGGTGTCGGACACCTCTCGTTCCAGTCGACCGACGAGGTCTTCGTCGAGGGTCTGACCGCACACCTCGAGCCAGTTGGCGAGCGTCCGGTGACCACCCTCGGTGAGGATCGATTCGGGGTGGAACTGCACACCGTGGATCGGGAGTTCGACGTGTTGCACGCCCATGACCACGCCGCCGTCGGTCTGGGCGGTGACCCGAAGTTCGGCGGGCATGGTCTCGGGAAGGATCGTCAGCGAGTGATACCGAGTTGCTGTGAAGGGATCCGAAAGTCCTTTCAGCACACCGATGTTCGCGTGATTCACCAGGCTGGTCTTGCCGTGCAGCAGCTCCGGTGCGCGGTCGACCGTGCCGCCGAACGCCACCCCGATGGCCTGGTGTCCGAGGCAGACCCCGAGCAGTGGAGTCGAGGCCGCGGCGCACGCCCGGACCAGCGGAATGGATGCCCCGGCCCGCTCGGGGGTACCGGGTCCGGGGCTCAGCAGGATGCCGTCGAACTCCTTGGCGGCCTTCGCGATGTCCCCATCGGTGCTCAACCGGGCGTCGTCGTTGCGCCAGACCTCCGCGTGCACGCCCAACTGCCCGAGGTATTGGACGAGGTTGAAGACGAAGCTGTCGTAGTTGTCGACGACGAGGACACGCATTCGCCCAGGTTAGCCGACCCCGCCACCGCGTTTTCGGCGCGAGTCGGAAGGGGCTAGTAGCCGAGTGGGCCCGCGGGTTTGGCATAGCGCATCCGTACCGCGGGCGGATGGGCGACGACGTCCACCGAGTCCTTGCGTTGCTCGGTGTAGCCCAGCCCGAACCGCAGCACGTAGCGCTTGTACAGCTGGACCATGGGGGAGGCCGCCAGTGCCGTCTGCATCGCGGTGACGTCTCCGATCGCGGTGATCGCGTAGGGCGGGCTGTAGGTGCGGCCGTTGAGGAGCAACGTGTTGCCGACGCAGAGGGCAGCGGAGGTGGCGATGATCCGCTGGTCCTGCATCTGGATGGCCTCCGCCCCGGCACTCCACATCGCATTCAGGACGGCCTCGATGTCCTGCTGGTGGACCACCAGGTCGTCGGCCGACGCGTCGCCGGGGAACCGGCCCGCGGCGTCGCGCTGGGCGTCGTTGAGGGTGATGACCAGACCTGGCCCGCGCATGGCGCCGAGCCCGGCGTCGACCGCCAGCACGTCGGCACGCTGGGTGATGGCCGTCAGGGCAGCAGCGGCGGCGGGGGTGCCACCGTGGTGATTGTCGATCTCGTCGACGAGCGTCTCGCGCTGCGTGGACAGCCGGTCGACCGTCGCCTGCGCCTCGCGGACGAGGTCGACGAGCCGGGGGGCGTCGCTGCGGCGGATCTCGCGTCCCCCGGACACCGTGTGCGTGGTCGCCAACAGCAGACCGGCACAGAGGCAGACCACGGGCACCCCGAGACGCCACGGCGACCGCCTGGTGCGAGCCATGGTTTCTCCTCCCCGCCTCGTGCTGCGTTACGCTCTGGGTTGCATCCGCTCCATCGTCGCACTGCTAGGTCGGTGTGGCGCCGAACTGCCCGAAGGTAACCATGCCCAAGTCCAAGGTTCGCAAGAAGAACGACTTCACGATCAGCCCGGTGAGCCGGACCCCGGTCAAGGTCAAGGCCGGCCCCTCGAGCATGTGGTTCGTGATCCTGTTCGTCGGACTGATGCTGGTCGGCCTGCTCTGGCTGTTGGTGTTCCAACTCGCGGCGACCAACCCCGTGGACGCTCCGGGCTTCCTCACCTGGATGGCCAACCTCGCGCAGTGGAACTACGCGATCGCGTTTGCCTTCATGATCACCGGACTGTTGCTCACCATGCGGTGGCGATGAGCCTTCCGCTCACCAGGACGAACGCGACTCCGATTCGGAGAGTTCGGTTTTCGGCAACCTTTCCGACACCCAATCACACGGTTGTGATTCATCCCCATTGGGGATAGCACCTGTGGATAACTCGATCAGACACGCGTAGAGGGTGCTCAGACCCGATGCAGCAAACTGAGTGGGGACCCCCGACCGGGGGAATCATGGCGTGCGGCGTGTTCGGTGTGGCCATGGCTACAGCTGCTGTGACCGTGGTCACAGACGTTCCGGGTAAGGCGTTGGCGATCATCGCCGCCGTCGGATTGCTGGCGTTTGCGCTCGTGTCGTGGCGGGCGCGGCCGAAGCTGGCAATCACCGGTGCGGGATTGGCCGTCCGCGGATGGTTCGGTACCCGGATTCTGGGCCGACAGGATGTCGCAAAGGTCCGCATCACGGAGTTCCGGCGCATCGGCCGGAAGGTGCGCCTGCTGGAGATCGACACCGCCCCTGACGACCGACTGCTGGTGTTCACCCGGTGGGACCTCGGAACCGATCCGCTCGACGTGCTCGACGCGTTGACCGACGCCGGGTACGCCGGCCCCTAGCCGCAATACGACAACGCCCCGCGAGACTTGCCCGCGGGGCGTTCGTCGTTACGAAGGACTACGAGATGGTGATCGAGTCGATGACGACCGGTTCGGTCGGACGATCGCCGGGTCCCGTCGGGGTGCTGCCGATGGCGTCGACGACCTTCTGCGACTCCGGATCCACGACCTCGCCGAAGATGGTGTGCTTGCGGTTCAGGTGCGGCGTCTTGCCGACGGTGATGAAGAACTGCGAGCCGTTGGTGCCTGGCCCGGCGTTGGCCATGGCCAGCAGGTACGGCTTGTCGAAGGCCAGTTCGGGATGGAACTCGTCGGCGAACTTGTAGCCCGGGCCGCCGCGACCGGTGCCGGTCGGGTCGCCACCCTGCAGCATGAACCCGGAGATGACGCGGTGGAACACTGCGCCGTCGTAGAACGGGCCCTCGGTGCCACCGGAGGCGTTCTCAGTGCTGTAATCCTTGGTGCCCTGGGCCAATCCGACGAAGTTCGCGACGGTCTTGGGGGCGTGGTTTCCGAAGAGTGCGATCTTGATGTCACCGCGGTTGGTATGCAGGGTCGCGGTCGCTGTCTGTATGGGACTCGTCACGGGAAGCCAGTGTGCCATTTCGTGTTTCACGGCCCCCTTTCACCCCCACCGAATAGGGTGGTCGCCGGACGCCGCGGTGCGGCTGAACAACGATGTCCCGACGCCGAGAGGTTGCGCCATGAGCTCCACCACGAGCCCCGTCCGCTTGACCGCACCGCAGCGGTTCGCCCGCGGTGTGAAGTACTCGACGGTCGGACCCGTCGACGTGACCAGGGGAGCACTCGGTGTCGGGTTCAACTCCACCAAGTCCTCGGTGTCGTGGGTGGCGAACCGCTACCGGCGTGGCCGCATCAAGAGTCAGCTGAGCAAGGACCTGGCCGCCGCACAGGAGGCCATCGGGCACGAATTGGCGGCCGCTCAGGGCGTGGTCGCGCACCTCCCGCAGGCGCTGCAGGAGGCCCGTAGGACCAAGCGCCGCCCCAGGCCGGTGGTCCTGCTGGGCGCCGGCGTGGCCGTGCTCGCCGTCGGCGCGGTGTCGTTCTCGATCATCAGGCGCTCCACGCAGCCCGAGCCCTCGCCGCTGCCGCCCAGTGTGGACATCGCGCCCAAGCCTTGACTCGCTCCCCGTCCGAGGACGACGACGACCGGGCCTTCGCCGCCGCAAATCGCAGCCGCGAGAAGGCCAACTGGGAGGCACTCGCGCGTTCCGTCTCCGACGTCACCGTCCAGGCGCGTCAGCAGGGCTTGCTCGATGCGCCGTGGACGGTCTACCTCTTCGGCTCCGAAGACTCACGAGCGGCCGACCGCCCGTATGTGACGCTGGACCCCTCCGGCCGCTGGGAGCTCGGTGACGTAGGCCCGACGATCTACGCGGTCTCCGACCGCCCGGGGATCTGCCGGGCGAGCAATGCCATGGTCTCCCGAGTGCGCTTCGCCCTCATCGAGGGACTGAGCCAGGAATGAATTCG
>NZ_JAEMTA010000014.1 GCF_016462545.1 Mycolicibacterium sp.
GACAGCACCGCGGTGACCGTGAGGTCGTTGTCGTTGATGGCCTTCGAAATGGCCTCGGGCAGCGGTCCGGTGTTGCCGATACACGTGGTGCAGCCGTAGCCGACCAGGAAGAAGCCCAGCTTCTCCAGGTACGGCCAGACGCCGGCCTTGTCGTAGTAGTCACTGACCACCTGCGAGCCAGGTGCCATCGACGTCTTCACCCACGGCTTGGAGGTCAGGCCCTTCTCGACGGCATTGCGGGCCAGCAGGGCAGCCCCGAGCATCACGGACGGGTTGGAGGTGTTGGTGCACGACGTGATGGCCGCGACCGCGACTGCCCCGTGATCGAGCACGAACTCGCCCTGTTCCTCGGAGCGCACCTTGACCGGCTTGCTCGGTCGTCCTTCTGCACCGTTGGCGGCGGATTGCACGTCGACTGCGCCGTCGTCGGCGAACGAGAGCGACACCGAATCGCTCGCCGGGAACGACTCCTCGACGGCTTCGTCGAGCTTGGTCTCCGGAGTGGGGTGGTTCTCCTCGACGTAGTTGTGAATGTCCTTGCGGAACGCGACCTTGGACTCCGAGAGCAGGATGCGGTCCTGCGGGCGCTTGGGGCCCGCGATGGAGGGGACCACGTCGCCGAGGTCCAGCTCCAGGTACTCCGAGAATTTCGGCTCGTGGGCGGCGTCGTGCCACATGCCCTGTGCCTTGGCGTACGCCTCGACCAATGCGAGCTGCTCGTCCGTGCGCCCGGTGAGGCGCAGATAGTCCACGGTCACGGAGTCGATCGGGAAGATGGCTGCCGTCGAACCGAATTCGGGGCTCATGTTGCCCAGGGTGGCGCGATTGGCCAGGGGGACCTCGGCCACACCCTCGCCGTAGAACTCGACGAACTTGCCGACCACGCCGTGCTTGCGCAGCATTTCGGTGACGGTCAGGACGACGTCGGTCGCGGTGACGCCGGGCTTGATCTCGCCGGAGAGCTTGAACCCGACGACGCGGGGGATGAGCATCGACACGGGCTGACCGAGCATGGCGGCTTCGGCTTCGATGCCGCCGACGCCCCAGCCGAGGACACCGAGTCCGTTGACCATCGTGGTGTGGCTGTCGGTGCCCACACAGGTATCGGGGTAGGCCACGCCGTCACGCACCATCACGGTCCGCGCCAGGTACTCGATGTTGACCTGGTGCACGATGCCGGTGCCGGGCGGGACGACCTTGAAGTCGTCGAACGCGCCCTGGCCCCAGCGCAGGAACTGATAGCGCTCGCCGTTGCGGGAGTACTCGATGTCGACGTTGCGCTCGAAGGCGTCGCGCTTGCCGAACACGTCGACGATGACGGAGTGGTCGATCACCATCTCGGCCGGTGCCAACGGGTTCACCTTCTGCGGGTCGCCACCGAGGTCGCCGACCGCCTCGCGCATGGTGGCGAGGTCGACGATGCAGGGCACGCCGGTGAAGTCCTGCATGATCACCCGGGCCGGGGTGAACTGGATCTCGATGCTCGGGTCCGCCGAGGGATCCCAGTTGGCGATGGCCTCGATGTGGTCCTTGGTGATGTTGGCGCCGTCTTCGGTGCGCAACAGGTTCTCGGCGAGCACCTTCAGGCTGTACGGAAGTTTCTCGGTTCCGGGTACCGCGTCCAGGCGGTAGATCTCGTAGGCCTCGTCCCCGACGTTCAACGTGTCGCGGGCTCCAAACGAATTAACGCTGGTCACATCAACTCCCGGTTCGATCTTCGCCGTGACGGGCTGTGTCGCGGCGGTGAGGATTCCAACAGTACGCTTGTCCTGTAAACGACTTTGGTGCGGGTCCCAGTGTTCCCCCGATCCGGGCGTGCTGCCAGCCGATCGCGCCATGTTGGCGGCACCGGCGGGTTGGAGCGAATCGACCAGGGGGGAATGTAACGTCTGGCAGGTGACGACTCCGCAGGTGCCGCTGTTCATCCCGTCGCAGGTATGCACGATCGTCGGCAAGGACCCGGGCACGACGTCACCCGACGTCTGCATGGATCTGGTTCAGACCGATCTGCGCAAGGACGGTGTCAGCGCCCCGGACGTGCCGGCCAATGCCGGACTGCCCCAGGTGGTCGCGGACGCCAAACAAAAGGGGATCGACCTCAAGCTCGTCGTGCTCGACCAGAACCCGGCCATCGACACACCGCTGCGGGACATCGCCACGGAGGTTGGCCGTGAAAATCCGGGTTCGACGGTGTTGGTGCTGAGCCCGTCCTTCGCGGGTACGTACAGCGCGACCTTCGACCGGGTGACGCTGGAAGCGGGACAGGACATCGCCAAGGTGAGTGGCACTCCGGTGGTGGCCTCGCAGAATTTCGTCAACGAATTGACGACGCCGCATTTCCCGTGGACACCATTCACTCTGGTGCTCGTCGTCGGCGTCGCGGGGGCGGCGGTCGCGACACGGCTCCTGCAGGTCCGCGCCCGAAAGCGCAGTGTCCCGGAAACGCCTGTGGCCGCGGCTAACTGACCTTTCTCGGGGCAATTCTTTTATTCGAAGATCACCATTCGATAACTTCGATTCAATTACAAACGTGTAATTTCTTCCTGGCGTTTCCTTGGCGCTTGATGTGACGTACGGTGCAGAAGGCGCCTGGTGTTGCAGTTGTTATTCATGTGACTTCTGCGGCTCGGAGCCCGGCGAACGTGCCATCACGTTCTTCGTCCAGCCCTAGGAGACCGGAGTCCAATGAGACGCACCCTTCGCGCCTCGATTGCGGGTTCGCTCGCATGCGGTGTTCTCGTCACGTCCGCGTTCACGAACGGCGCGGGATTCGCGGCAGCGGAGCCGTCCGGTTCCGACGGAGTGGCCGGACTCGTCGCCGCCGTCGCCAACGCCGACCAGAAGCTGCAGGAACTCGGTGCCAACATCCAGGCGGAGCAGGAGAGCGTCAACAAGGCGATCCTCGACG
Source organism: Mycolicibacterium sp. (assembly GCF_016462545.1). Classification (GTDB taxonomy): domain Bacteria; phylum Actinomycetota; class Actinomycetes; order Mycobacteriales; family Mycobacteriaceae; genus Mycobacterium. The sequence goes on from NZ_JAEMTA010000014.1 coordinate 2,909, forward strand.
TCCAGACTGCCCGTGACGCCGCCGCGGCCGCCCAGGGCGAGGTCGACGCGAGCCAGGTAGCTCTCAAGGACGCCAACGCGGCCATTGCGTCGACTCAGCAGCGCTTCGACACGTTCGCCGCGTCGACGTACATGAACGGGCCTTCGGCCGCCTACGTGACCGCCAAGGATCCCGCCGACGTCATCGCCGCGACGGCCACCGGCCAGACGTTGAACGCCAGCACTCAGCAGGCCATCGCCGACCTCCAGCGTGCCCGCACCACGCAGGTCAACAGGGAGTCCGCAGCCCGGCTGGCCAAACAGAAAGCCGATCAGGCCGTCGTCGACGCCCAATCCAGCATGGACACCGCCGTCGCCGCGCTGACGCAGGCGCAACAGACGTTCACCGGTCAGAAGACCGAGTTGGACCGGCTCACCGCCGACAAGTCAGCGGCGCAGGCCAAGCTGGCACAGGCCGGTGAATGGTCGGCGCCCGTCATCAAGGCCGCCGCGAAGACCGCGCCGGTGGCGACACCAGCGGCGGCAGCCATCCCGTCGAACGACTGGGACCGTGATCCCGCTGCGGCCGCGCCGGGCAACTCGAAGTGGGACATCGGGTGGGATCCCACCCTGCCCGCAATCCCCAGCGCGTTCGTCAGCGGCGACCCCGTCGCAATCATCAACTCGATCCTCGGCATGGCTACCACCTCGGCTCAAGCAACCCAGCAGATGGGACGAGGCTTCCTGCAGAAGCTCGGAATCCTGCCCACCCCATCGGGTTTCACCAATGGCGCGATACCCCGCGTGTACGGCAGGCAGGCCTCGGAGTACGTGATCCAGCGGGCCGGAACGCAGCTGGGAGTGCCCTACTCGTGGGGCGGCGGCAACGCGGTGGGACCGAGTCGCGGCATCGATTCGGGCGCGGGCACCACCGGGTTCGACTGCTCCGGCATCATCCTCTACGCCTTCGCCGGCGTCGGCATCAAGCTGCCGCACTACTCGGGCGCCCAGTACGACATGGGCCGCAAGATTCCGTCGTCGCAGATGCGCCGCGGTGACGTGATCTTCTACGGACCCGGCGGCAGTCAGCACGTGACCCTGTACCTCGGAAACGGCCAGATGCTGGAAGCGCCGTACACCGGCTCGACCGTGAAGGTGTCACCCGTCCGGACCAGCGGGATGACGCCGTACGTCGTCCGCTACATCGAATACTGATGGTGGTTGTCTTGCCCTTGTCCTTGCTACGCCGTGCCATGGCGCTCGCAATCTCGTTGTGCGCGTTGAGCGTGATCATCGGCGCCATCTCACCGGCCTATGCCGACCCCGGAGACGGGGCGTGGGATCCGACCCTGCCGCAGCGACCCAGCTCCGGAGCTCCGGGTGATCCCGTCGCCATGGCGAACGCATCGTTCGAAGCGAGCCGGATCGCGCTGCAGACCACTCAGAGCCTCGGCCATCAATTCCTCGCCAGCATCGGACTCGCCAGCGACCCGGCGGGCGCGGCCAATCCCGGCAGCCGTGTCCGTGGACCGCAGGCCATCGAGTACGTCATCCGGCGCGGTGGCTCACAGATGGGCGTTCCCTACTCCTGGGGCGGTGGTTCGCTCACCGGGCCCAGCGAGGGTGTGGACTACGACGCGGGCAAGATCGGCTACGACTGCTCGGGCTTCACCCGGTACGCGTTTGCCGGCGTCGGGGTGCAGATTCCGAAGTATTCGGGAGACCAGTACAACGCCGGTCGGCCGATCGCGCCGTCGCAGGCCAAGCGCGGCGATCTGATCTTCTACGGACCCGGCGGAAGCCAGCACGTGACGATCTATCTCGGCGGCGGCAAGATGCTGGAGGCCTCCGGCAGCGCGGGCAAGGTCACCGTCAGCCCCGTCCGCACCGCGGGCATGTCACCCCATCTGGTCCGGTTCATCGAGTCCTGATCGAGACCGTCGCGCGGCAGGGCACGTCGACGGATCCCGAACTGCCTGGAATAGTTGACGATGAGCGTCCGCCGAGTGGCTTTGGCGCCACCGCGACTGACCAAGAACACGAACACGTGGGAGGAAACTGAATGACGTCACCGAGTGGGCCGCCGCAGGGCGCCGGAGGATTCCCCGGGCAGGCTCCGGCGCAGGGTTTCCCGCCAGGCGGACCCCAGCAGGCACCGCCGGTGAATGGTGGACTCCAGAACGAAGTGCACACCCTCGAGCGGGCGATCTTCGAGGTCAAGCGGATCATCGTCGGTCAGGATCTCTTGGTCGAGCGCATGCTGGTGGGCCTCCTCGCCAAGGGGCACGTGCTCCTCGAGGGCGTCCCCGGCGTGGCCAAGACCCTCGCGGTGGAGACGTTCGCGAAGGTCGTCGGCGGTACCTTCGCCCGCATCCAGTTCACCCCCGACCTGGTCCCCACCGACATCGTCGGCACCCGCATCTACCGGGCGGGCAAGGAAGAGTTCGACATCGAACTCGGACCGGTCATGGTCAACTTCCTGCTCGCCGACGAGATCAACCGCGCTCCCGCGAAGGTGCAGTCGGCTCTGCTCGAGGTGATGGCCGAGCGCAAGGTCTCCCTCGGCGGCAAGACCTTCCCCCTGCCGAGCCCCTTCCTCGTCATGGCCACGCAGAACCCGATCGAGCAGGAAGGCGTCTACTCGCTGCCCGAGGCGCAGCGCGACCGCTTCCTGTTCAAGCTGAACGTCGATTACCCGACGCCGGAGGAAGAGCGCGAGATCATCTACCGGATGGGCGTCACCCCGCCGCAGCCGAAGCAGATCCTCAACACCGGCGACCTGCTCAGGCTGCAGGAGATCGCGGCGGGCATCTTCGTCCACCACGCGCTCGTCGACTACGTCGTCCGCATCGTCACCGCCACCCGCGAACCGGACAAGTTCGGCATGCCCGACGCCAAGTCCTGGATCGCCTACGGCGCCTCACCGCGTGCCTCGCTGGGCATCATCGCCGCATCGCGCGCACTCGCGCTGGTGCGTGGCCGCGACTACGTGATCCCGCAGGACGTGGTCGAGGTGATCCCCGACGTGCTGCGGCACCGCCTCGTATTGACCTACGACGCGCTTGCCGACGAGGTGTCCGCCGAGACCGTCATCAACCGGATCATGCAGACCGTGGCGCTGCCGCAGGTCAATGCCATTCCGCAGCAAGGACATTCGGTGGTGCCCGCCGTGCCCGCCGCGGCGGCGGCCGGCGGTCGGTGACTCAATCATCAGGCCGCGTGGATCTGCCGTCCCTTCAACGCGGTCAAATCCGTGATCCGGAGCTCTCGGCCGCGCTCCGCAAGCTCGAGCTGACGGTTCGCCGCAAGCTCGACGGCGTGCTGCACGGCGATCACCAAGGCCTGGTGCCAGGACCGGGCTCCGAGCCGGGGGACTCGCGGATCTACCAGCCCGGCGACGACGTCCGTCGGATGGACTGGTCGGTCACGGCGCGCACCACGACTCCGCACGTACGGCAGATGATCGCCGACCGCGAGCTCGAGACGTGGCTGGTCGTGGACGTCTCCGCGAGCCTCGACTTCGGCACCGCCGGATGTGAGAAGCGCGACCTCGCCGTGGCTGCCGCCGCGTCGATCGCGTTCCTCAACAGCGGTGGTGGCAATCGCATCGGCGCCGTGATCACCAACGGTGAGAGCACGAAGCGGGTGCCGGCGCTGAGCGGTCGCATCCACGAACACGAGCTGCTGCGTGCCATCGCCACCATGCCCAGGGCGCCGCTCGGCGTGCGAGGGGACCTGGCCGCGGCCATCGATGCCCTGCGCAGACCCGAGCGTCGGCGCGGGATGGCGGTCATCATCAGCGACTTCCTCGGTCCCATCACCTGGATGCGTCCGCTGCGGGCCATCGCCGGTCGGCACGAGGTGCTCGGCATCGAGATCATCGATCCGCGCGACGTCGAACTGCCCGACGTCGGGGACGTGGTGCTGCAGGACACCGAATCCGGCGTGACGCGCGAGTTCACCATCGACGCACAACTCCGCGCCGACTTCGCCAAGGCGGCGGATGCCCATCGCACCGAGGTGGCCCGCACCCTGCGGCGCTGCAACGCACCACTGCTGACGCTGCGCACCGACCGGGACTGGATCGCCGACGTCGTTCGATTCGTGGCCAACCGACGCCGGGGAGCCCTGGCGGCGCGATGAGGGCTCGCGGACCGATTACTGAAATGGCAAGTAGCACATGATATTACCGATCTTTGGCCCGATAAGCCTGACGGGATTCAAGAACCCCTGGTTCTTCCTGTTCCTCCTCGTCGTCCTCGGCCTGGTGGCGCTATACGTCTTCGTTCAGATGGCCAGGCAGAAGCGGATGCTGCGCTTCGCCAACATGGAGCTGCTCGAGAGCGTGGCGCCCAAGCGCCCCGCCCGCTGGCGCCACCTGTCGGCAATCCTGATGGTGCTCTCGCTGGTGCTGTTCACCGTCGCGATGGCGGGGCCGACGAACGACGTCCGGACACCTCGCAACCGTGCCGTGGTCATGCTGGTGATCGACGTGTCGCAATCGATGCGGGCCACCGACGTCGCTCCCAGCCGGCTGGCCGCCGCGCAGGAGGCCGCCAAACAGTTCGCCGACCAGCTCACGCCCGGCATCAACCTCGGCCTGATCGCCTATGCGGGCACCGCGACCGTGCTGGTGTCACCCACGACGAACCGCGATGCCACCAAGGCCGCCATCGACAAGCTCCAACTGGCTGACCGCACCGCGACCGGTGAGGGCATCTTCACCGCCCTGCAGGCCATTGCGACTGTGGGCGCCGTCATCGGCGGTGGCGACGCGCCGCCGCCCGCGCGCATCGTGCTGATGTCGGATGGCAAGGAGACGGTGCCGTCGAACCCGGACAACCCGAAGGGTGCCTACACCGCTGCCCGCACGGCCGACGACCAGGGTGTCCCGATCTCGACGGTGTCGTTCGGCACCAAGTACGGCTACGTCGAGATCAACGACCAACGCCAGCCCGTGCCGGTCGACGACGAGACCCTCAAGAAGATCGCCGAACTCTCCGGCGGCAATGCCTACAGCGCATCGAGCCTGGAACAGCTCAAGGCGGTCTTCACCTCGCTGCAGGAGCAGATCGGATACGAAACGATCAAGGGCGATGCCAGCGTGGGATGGCTCCGGCTGGGCTCCCTGGTGCTCGCTCTGGCGGCACTGGCGGCGCTGCTGATCAACCGTCGGCTGCCGGGTTGATCCGCCCGGCCGATTTCGGCCGGACGGACGCGAGACGATAGGTTGGCGATCATGACGGACTTCGTATCGCGCTCCGTGCTGGTCACCGGTGGCAACCGCGGCATCGGTCTCGCCATCGCCGAGCGATTGGCCGCCGACGGACACAAGGTCGCAGTGACACACCGTGGTTCGGGCGCACCGGACGGACTGTTCGGCGTCGAGTGCGACGTGACCGACAACGACGCGGTCGACCGCGCCTTCACGGAGGTCGAGGAGCACCAGGGGCCGGTCGAGGTGCTGGTGTCCAACGCCGGCATCTCCGCGGATGCATTCCTCATCCGGATGACCGAGGAGCGGTTCGAGAAGGTCATCGACGCCAACCTCACCGGCGCGTTCCGGGTGGCCCAGCGAGCATCGCGCAGCATGCAGCGCAAGCGTTTCGGCCGGATCATCTTCGTGGGTTCGGTATCCGGCAGCTGGGGCATCGGCAACCAGGCCAACTACGCGGCCTCCAAGGCCGGTCTGATCGGCATGGCCCGCTCGATCTCGCGGGAGCTGGCCAAGGCCGGGGTCACCGCGAACGTGGTGGCACCCGGTTACATCGACACCGAGATGACACGCGCCCTGGACGAGCGGATTCAGGCGGGGGCGCTGGACTTCATCCCCGCGAAGCGGGTCGGCACCGCCGAGGAGGTCGCCGGCGCCGTCAGCTTCCTGGCCTCCGAGGATGCGAGTTACATCGCGGGTGCGGTGATTCCGGTCGACGGCGGCATGGGCATGGGCCACTAACAGTTCACGGCCACAACATCGTTCGCGAAGGGTAAGGGACTTTTCATGACAGGGTTTCTCGAAGGCAAGCGCATCCTCGTCACGGGGATCATCACCGACTCGTCCATCGCATTCCACATCGCGAAGGTCGCGCAGGAGGCCGGCGCCGAACTGGTGCTGACCGGCTTCGACCGGATGAAGCTGATCCAGCGGATCATCGACCGGTTGCCCAACCCGGCGCCGCTGCTCGAACTGGACGTCCAGAACGAGGAGCACCTCGCGACGCTGGCCGACCGCGTCACCGAGGTCATCGGCGACGGCAACAAGCTCGACGGTGTGGTGCACTCGATCGGCTTCATGCCGCAGACCGGGATGGGCATCAACCCGTTCTTCGACGCCCCCTACGACGACGTCGCCAAGGGCATCCACATCTCGGCCTACTCCTACGCCTCCCTGGCCAAGGCCGTACTGCCGATCATGAACTCCGGCGGCGGCATCGTCGGCATGGACTTCGACCCCACCCGTGCGATGCCTGCCTACAACTGGATGACGGTCGCCAAGAGTGCGCTGGAATCAGTGAACCGCTTCGTGGCACGTGAGGCGGGACAGTACGGGGTGCGCTCGAATCTCGTTGCAGCGGGACCCATTCGGACGCTGGCCATGAGCGCGATCGTCGGCGGTGCGCTCGGCGACGCCGCGGGCGACCAGATCAAGCTGCTCGAGGAGGGCTGGGACCAGCGGGCGCCCCTGGGCTGGAACATGAAGGACCCGACCGCGGTCGCGAAGACGGTGTGCGCGTTGATGTCCGACTGGCTGCCCGCCACCACCGGCACGATCGTCTATGCCGACGGCGGCGCCAGTACTCAACTGTTGTGAGTGGACAGCCGTGAACTTTGACGCGCTCCTGCTGCTGTCGTTCGGCGGCCCCGAGGGACCCGAGCAGGTCCGGCCCTTCCTCGAGAACGTCACGCGCGGCCGCAACATCCCGCCCGAGCGCCTGGACTCCGTCGCCGAGCACTACCTGCACTTCGGCGGTGTCTCGCCGATCAACGGCATCAACCGCGAGCTGATCGGGCAGATCGAGGCGGAGCTCGCCGACCGGGGTAACGGGATGCCGGTGTACTTCGGCAATCGCAACTGGGAGCCCTACGTCGAGGACACCGTGGCGCGGATGCGCGCGGACGGCATCGAGCGCGCCGCGGTATTCACCACGTCCGCGTGGGGTGGCTACTCCGGCTGCACGCAGTACCAGGAGGACATCGTCCGGGCCCGCGCGTCGGTCGGACCGGACGCACCGGAACTCGTCAAACTGCGGCAATACTTCGACCATCCGCTCCTCGTCGAGATGTTCGCCGAGGGGATCGTCGACGCCGCCGCGACGCTGCCCGCAGAACTGCGGGACGAGGCGCGGCTGATCTTCACTGCGCACTCCATTCCGTTGCGGGCGGCGTCACGCTGCGGACCGGATCTGTACAGCAGACAGGTGGCCTATTCGGCGGGGCTGGTGGCCGCGGCGGCAGGCTACGACGACTACGACCAGGTCTGGCAGTCCAGATCCGGCCCGCCTCAGGTGCCGTGGCTGGAGCCTGACGTCGCCGACCAGCTCACCGCTCTGGCCGCGGCGGGCACCCAGGCAGTGATCGTCTGCCCGATCGGTTTCGTCGCCGACCACATCGAGGTGGTGTGGGACCTCGACAGCGAGCTCCGCGAGCAGGCAGAGGCGGCAGGCGTCGCGTTGGCGCGCGCGACGACGCCGAACGCCCAACGGCGCTTCGCCAGGTTGGCCGTCGACCTGATCGACGAAGTGCGGGAGGGACGGGACCCGGCCAGGGTGCTCGGACCCGACCCGGTTCCGGGTTACGGGTTCAGCGTCGACGGTGCGCTGTGCACGTCCAACTGCTCTAGCGACGCCAGGCCGACTGCAGGATCGCGCTGACGGCTGCCATTCGCGCCGACCGCACGACCCCGACCAGTGGGCGAAGCGCGTCGTTGGCGATTTGCATCTCCGACGAGGACTGCAACCCGATCGGCATCAATCCCGCACTGACCGTGATGATGGCGTCGACGTGCGCGGCGTTCTCCAGCACCCGCAGCGCGCGCTCCGGGGCATGATCGGGGGCTCGATGCAGACGTGCCGACTCGAGGACCTGCTCGACGAGGCCCCGCGGGTCAGCGACGTCTGCCGACGTCATCCCGGCGCGCAGAGTGCCGAGCGCATCAGCTGCCGAGCGAACGGCGGCGCGCAATTCGTATTCGGCGTGGCCCAGGTCCAGGTGCTCGCCGAGCGGTACGACCGGTAACGAGTACACGGTCCACGACAGCGCAATCGGTTCGGCATAGTGATCCGTCGACTCGTCATCGGTGTGGTCGTAATCGGGATCTGTCTCGTCGTAGGCGAATTCGGGAACGAGACCGACCGCGGTGACGCCTTGATGCGACACGATGATGGCCTCGCCCGCCGAGATGGCATCGGCGGTGAACTGAGTGCCTGCGGGCAGTCCGCGGACGTCACCGGGAATCGGCAGTGCCACCGCCATCGCCGGCTCGCCGGTCGGCGGACCCGCGGCCGTACGCAGCGTCTGCAGCATCGAGACGGCGCCGGCATCGGTCAGATCCGGCCACGGCAGCCCCGTGCGGTCTGCCGCGACGGAGTCGTAGGCGGTGACGGAATGCCTTGGCGCCCATAGCGATAGCGCATCGAGAACGTCATCTGGCGCGGCGAGGCCCGCGAGCCACGCGTTGGCCCACACGGAGAGGGAAACACTGGGGCACCACATGATGCAGGCAGTGTAGTAGTTGAGGGCTTCGCGAGCGCGACACGCGTAGGCTTAGCCCATGGGCGCACTGATTTGGCTGGTCGCGGCACTCGCCCTGGCCGGTACCGAAGCCCTGACCGGTGACCTCTTCCTGCTCATGCTCAGCGGCGGTGCGTTGTCGGCCGCCGGTGCCAGCGCACTGTTCGGCGGTCCCGTCTGGGTCGACGGCGCGGTCTTCGCGGCCGTCTCCATCCTGCTGCTCGTGCTGGTTCGCCCGGCGTTGCGCAAGCGCTTCGCGGCGGGCACGGGGTTGCCGGAGCCGATGAAGGCCCTCGAGGGCAAGAGCGCACTGGTCCTCGATCGGGTATCGCGCCACGAGGGCCGGATCAAGCTCGACGGCGAGGTGTGGACCGCGCGGCCGCTCGACGAGGCCGAGGTGTACGAACCGGGTGACCACGTCACCGTGATGAACATCGACGGCGCTACCGCGGTCGTCTTCAAGGGCATCTGAGTTTCCGAGTAAGGGGAGAACTGCAATGGATGGTGCTGTGTTCGGTTTGGTTCTGGCCGCGGTGCTGGTGATCTTCGCCATCATCGTCGTCGTCAAATCCGTCAAGGTGATTCCACAGGCCGAGGCTGCGGTCATCGAACGCCTCGGCCGCTACAGCAAGACCGTCTCCGGTCAACTCACGCTGCTGCTCCCGTTCATCGACAAGATCCGCGCCAGGGTCGACCTCCGAGAGCGGGTCGTCTCGTTCCCCCCGCAGCCCGTGATCACCGAGGACAACCTGACGGTCAACATCGACACCGTCGTCTACTTCCAGGTCACCAACCCACAGGCCGCCGTCTATCAGATCAGCAACTACATCGTGGGCGTCGAACAGCTCACCACCACGACGCTGCGCAACGTGGTGGGCGGCATGACCCTGGAGCAGGCGCTGACCTCGCGCGACCAGATCAACGGTCAGTTGCGCGGCGTGTTGGACGAGGCCACCGGCCGATGGGGACTGCGGGTCGCCCGCGTGGAGCTCCGCTCCATCGATCCGCCGCCGTCGATCCAGGATTCGATGGAGAAGCAGATGCGCGCCGACCGCGAGAAGCGCGCGATGATCCTGACCGCCGAGGGCAACCGAGAGGCGTCCATCAAGCAGGCCGAGGGTCAGAAGCAGGCGCAGATCCTGTCCGCCGAGGGCGCCAAGCAGGCCGCGATCCTGGCTGCCGAGGCCGACCGTCAATCCCGCATGTTGCGCGCTCAGGGTGAACGAGCCGCGTCATACCTGCAGGCACAGGGCCAGGCCAAGGCCATCGAGAAGACGTTCGCGGCGATCAAGGCCGGCCGACCGACCCCCGAGATGCTGGCCTATCAATATCTGCAGACTCTGCCACTGATGGCCAAGGGCGAGGCGAACAAAGTCTGGCTGGTGCCCAGCGACTTCGGCACGGCGCTGCAGGGTTTCACCAAGATGCTCGGTGCGCCCGGCGAGGACGGCGTCTTCCGCTACCAACCGTCGCCGGTGGAGGAGGACCTGCCCAAGCCCGAGGACGACTCCGCCGAGGTGGCCGAGTGGTTCAACACGAAGACCGACCCCGAGATTGCCCAGGCCGTCGCCCAGGCGGTGGCGGAAGCGCGGACGCCCGTATCGGGTGCCCTCGACGCGCCGCCGCAGTACGCCCCCCTGTCGCAGCAGAGCCAACCACCCGCGACCGACTACACGCAGCCGCAGGCCCCACGCCACGGCAACCCCGGTCAATGACCGCGCTCACCTCGACCCGTACCTACGCCGCTCTGGGCGCGATGCAAGCCGGTGACGCCATCGCCTGCGGGCTGCGGCTTGCACCCGTCGAGAAGGCGCTCGACGACGTCGGCCTGGCGCAGGAATTACGGCCGCTGCTGCCGATCGTCAAGGGTGCGTCCGCGATCGGCTTGCTGTCGGTGTACCGGTTCCCGGCCCTGGCCCGCCTCACCACGTTCATGCTGACCGTCTACTTCGTGCTGGCGGTGGCGTTCCACGTCAGGGCCAAGGACTGGAGCCCGGGACTCGTGGCGGCGACCGCGTTCCTCGGACTGTATGGCGCGCTGACGGTGCAGGGGCCGACCGTCGGGGCGTGACGGCGGGCTCGGCAGGGTCCGCATCGGGCGCGGGCGCGCCGTGTCGCCGGTGACTGCGGATCTCGTAGATCAGGCCCGCGACGCCGAGGCTGGCGGTGCACACCGATACCAGGAAGAACAACGGGCTGACGTTGCCGGTGAGGGCATCACCGAAGATCACGATCGCCGCCGTGCCGGGAAGCAGACCGACGACGGTGGCCAGGGTGTAGGGGAGCACGCGAATCGCCGAGGCACCCGCGGCATAGTTGAGCACCGAAAACGGCACCGCAGGGATCATCCGCATCGACAGGACGGTCAGCCAACCCCGTTGCTCCAGTCGCGCATTCAGCGCGTCGACCCTGGGATGCCGAACCAGTCGGTTGAGCTGCCAGCCGACGGCACGCACGAGGAACAACGCGATGACGGCGCTCAGGGTGCTGGCGACCAGCGCGATTCCGACGCCTACCAGCGGCCCGAAGAGCAGACCCGCGGACAGGGTGAAGGCGGTTCGAGGGAACGGAAACACCGTCACCACCACGTGGGCCGCGAGGAAGGCGAGCGGGAACCACGGTCCCACCGAGGTCGCCCAGTCGCGCATCTGGATCGCGGTCGGAAGCGGCACCAGGACGACGAGTGCGACGAGAATCACAGCAGCGGCCGTCATGGCGATCACGCGCCGACGGGGGACCTGCCGGGCGGCCGCGGCCACGGCGGTGCCGACCCCGCGCAACGTGCTGACGACGGGCTTCACGCTTGTCAAGGGTACGTGGCATCGGGCGGTGCCTCCCGCCGACGAGGCCGCCACACCTCCGACCGCGGGGACGAGGCGTGACGGCGATCATTTAGCCTGATGGACGGGTGGTTCGTCACACACGCGACAACAGGGAGATGCCGGTGTCCGTAGAGGGGTCCCGTGCCAGCGCCGGCACGATGGAATCCGACCGTGAAGCCTGGCGCGCCGCAGTAGCGGCCGTAGTGGCGAAGAGCCGCAGGCAGGACCCCGCCGATCTGGGCGCGGAACCCGAACGGCTCCTCGACTCCCCGACATACGAGGGCTTCCCCGTGCGGCCCCTCTACACCGCGCTCGATGCGCTGCCCGAACCCGCCCTGCCGGGTCAGTGGCCCTTCATCCGAGGCGGTGACGCGCTGCGCGACGTGCGCTCCGGATGGAAGGTGGCGGAGTCGTTCCCGATCGGTACGGGGTCCGGGGTCTCCGAGGGAAACGAGACGGTGCTGGCGGCACTGTCGGACGGTGTCAGCGCGCTGGTTCTGCGCGTCGGTGACGGGGAGAGCGCAGCGGCGGGAGGTGCTTCGGGCGGGGTTGCCGTGTCGGAACTCGACCGACTGCTCGAGGGCGTCTTCCTCGAGTTGGTGCCGGTAGTCCTGGACGCGGGTGCGGATTACGTCGCGGCCGCCGACGCCGTGCTGGCGCTGGTGAGCGACCTGGATGAGGACAAGCGCCGCTCGTTGTCGATCGATCTCGGCGCAGACCCACTGACGGCGGCGCTCGTCGACCGCGACGCACCCGGCATCGAGGAGGTCGTCGCGACGGCGCGCACTGCAGTCGCCTACGACGGCGGCGTACGCGCGATCACCGTCGACGGGTCCACGCTCCACGACCTCGGCGCCAGTGCCTCGTGGGAGTTGGCCGGTGCGGTCGCCGCCGGGGTGGCTTACCTGCGCCTGCTCGGCGATGGTGGGATCGCCGCGCGCGAGGCGCTCGCGCAGATAGCGTTCCGCTTCGGCGCGGACGACGATCAATTCATGACCATCGCCAAACTGCGTGCGGCGCGCCAACTCTGGGCCAGGGTCGCCGAGGTGGTAGGGCACCCCGAGGCGGGGGCGGCAACCATCCACGCGGTGACGTCGCGGCCGATGATGGCGCAGCGAGATCCCTGGGTGAACATGCTGCGCACCACGCTCGGGGCATTCGGCGCAGGCGTCGGTGGTGCGGATACCGTGCAGGTGCACGAGTTCGACAGTTCGATCGTCGGCGGGTTACCCGGCGTGGCAAGAACTTTCGCGCGACGAATGGCACGCAACACCCAACTTCTGCTCCTGGAGGAGTCACACCTCGGTCGCGTCCTGGATCCGGGCGGCGGCTCGTGGTTCATCGAGGACCTGACCCGCAGGTTGGCCGAGCAGGCGTGGAAGCACTTCCAGGATCTCGAGGCCAGGGGAGGATTCGTCGCGGCCCGTGACCACCTGACAGCTCAGATCGCTGAGGTCCGGGCCAAGCGGAGGGACGACGTCGCACACCGCCGGACCGCGCTCACCGGCGTCAACGAGTACCCGAATCTCGCTGAAGCGCCTCTGCCGCACGCCGATTCGCCCCCTGCGGTGGACAGGTACGCCTCGGACTTCGAGGCTCTGCGCGACCGCTCCGATGCCTACCTCGCCGAACACCACGCGCGCCCGACGGCGCTCCTGCTGCCGGTGGGGCCACTCGCCGAGCACAACATCCGCACCACGTTCGCCGCGAACCTGCTGGCCTCCGGCGGAATCGAGACGGTGAACCCGGGCACGGTGGATGCGGCGGGCGTCGCTCGGGCCGTGTCGGATGCGGGCGGTCCGGTCGCCGTGGTGATCTGCGGTACCGATGCCCGTTACGCCGAGGAGGCCTCCGAGGTCGTGGCTGCGGCGCATGCCGCCGGAGTCGAGTACGTCTATCTCGCCGGGCCGGAGAAGGCGTTGGGGGAGGCGGCGAGCCGGCCTGACGAATACCTCACAGCGAAGATCGACGCGATTGCCGCGTTGTCCACACTGCTCACCCGATTGGGGGCCTGAGATGACTGCAGCCGATGTCGCCGCCGAGGCAGCTGCGCACGCGACACCTCGGACGATAGCCAGCTTCGCCGACGTCCCGTTGCAGGGTGAGCGCGAGGGCACTCCCGCGACCGAGTCCGCGGTCGCCGAGCACGTAGCTGCAGCGGCCGCAGCGCACGGCTACACCGCCGAGCAACTCGACTGGGTCACCCCCGAGGGAATCGACGTCAAACCCGTCTACACCGCCCGCGACCGTGACGCAGCCGCAGCGAACGGCTACCCGGTGGACAGCTTCCCCGGCGCACCTCCGTTCGTCCGCGGTCCGTACCCGACCATGTACGTCAACCAGCCGTGGACCATCCGTCAGTACGCCGGCTTCTCCACCGCCGCGGAGTCCAACGCGTTCTACCGTCGCAACCTCGCCGCCGGCCAGAAGGGCCTTTCCGTCGCGTTCGACCTGGCGACCCATCGAGGCTATGACTCCGACCATCCGCGGGTCGCCGGGGACGTCGGCATGGCCGGTGTCGCCATCGACTCGATCCTCGACATGCGCCAGCTCTTCGACGGAATCGACCTGTCGTCGGTGTCGGTGTCGATGACCATGAATGGCGCGGTGCTGCCCATCCTGGCGCTCTACGTCGCTGCCGCCGAGGAGCAGGGGGTGCCACCGGAGAAGCTCGCCGGGACCATCCAGAACGACATCCTCAAGGAGTTCATGGTCCGCAACACCTACATCTATCCACCGAAGGCGTCGATGCGGATCATCTCCGACATCTTCGGATACACCAGCGTGAAGATGCCGAAGTACAACTCGATCTCCATCTCCGGCTACCACATCCAGGAGGCCGGTGCGACGGCCGATCTGGAGTTGGCCTACACACTGGCCGACGGCGTCGAGTACATCAAGGCGGGCCTGGACGCCGGCCTCGACATCGACAAGTTCGCGCCCCGGCTGTCCTTCTTCTGGGGTATCGGCATGAACTTCTTCATGGAGGTGGCCAAGCTGCGTGCGGGTCGGCTGCTGTGGAGTGAGCTCGTCGCCCAGTTCGACCCCAAGACCGACAAATCGCTATCGCTGCGCACCCACTCGCAGACCTCGGGATGGTCACTGACGGCGCAGGATCCGTTCAACAACGTCGCGCGCACGTGCATCGAGGCGATGGCCGCGACGCAGGGACACACCCAGTCGCTGCATACCAACGCGCTGGACGAGGCGCTCGCGTTGCCCACCGACTTCTCCGCGCGCATTGCCCGCAACACGCAGCTCCTGCTGCAGCAGGAGTCCGGCACCACCCGCCCCATCGACCCCTGGGGCGGCTCGTACTACGTGGAGTGGCTGACGCATCAGCTCGCCGAGAAGGCCCGCGCGCACATCGCGGAGGTTGCCGAGCACGGCGGGATGGCCCAGGCCATCGGAGAGGGCATCCCGAAGCTGCGTATCGAGGAGGCGGCGGCGCGCACCCAGGCACGCATCGACTCCGGCGCCCAGACGGTGATCGGCATCAACAAGTATCAGGTGGACTCCGATCAGGAGGTCGAGGTCCTCAAGGTCGAGAACAGCCGGGTGCGCGCCGAGCAGATCGCCAAACTCGAGCAACTGCGCGCCGATCGCGATGAGTCCGCCACCCAGGCCGCCCTTGCGGAGTTGACCCGTGCCGCAGCGGCTTCCGGCAATGCGGGCGAAGACGGCCTCGGGAACAACCTGATGGCGCTCGCCATCGCCGCCGCGCGCGCGAAGGCCAGCGTCGGGGAGATCTCCGATGCTTTGGAGAAGGTCTACGGACGCCATCAGGCCGAGATCCGCACCATCGCGGGCGTCTACCGTGACGAGGTGGGGAGAGGCCAGAACGTGCGAAACGTCGCCGCCGCAACGGAACTGGTCGAGAAGTTCGCCGAGGCAGACGGTCGCAGACCGCGCATCCTGGTGGCCAAGATGGGGCAAGACGGTCACGACCGCGGCCAGAAGGTGATTGCCACCGCCTTCGCCGACATCGGCTTCGACGTCGACGTCGGCTCGCTGTTCTCCACCCCCGACGAGGTCGCGCGCCAGGCCGCCGACAACGACGTGCACGTCGTCGGTGTGTCGTCGTTGGCCGCAGGCCACCTGACGTTGGTGCCTGCACTGCGCGATGCGCTGGCAGAAGCGGGCAGGCCCGACATCATGATCGTCGTCGGCGGAGTGATCCCTCCCGGCGACTTCGACGAGTTGTACTCCGCGGGCGCGACCGCGATCTTCCCGCCCGGCACGGTCATCGCCGACGCGGCGATCGGCCTGCTGGAGAAGTTGGCCGAGCGGCTGGGTCACGACCTCGGAGGGCAGGAGCCAACCGACCCGGGAGCAGACCCGAGCTAGATGGACCCATTCGAGCTTGCGTCAGCCATTCGCGGCGGTGATCGCTCCGCGTTGCCACGCGCGATCACGCTGGTCGAGTCGACGCGAGCCGACCATCGTGAGCAGGCTCAGCGGCTCCTGATGGAGCTGACGACCGATGCGGGCAGCGCGATGCACGTTGGCATCACCGGGGTTCCCGGCGTGGGGAAGTCGACGACCATCGAGGCGCTCGGCATGCACCTCATCGAGCAGGGCCACCGCGTTGCGGTGCTGGCCGTCGATCCGTCGTCGACGAGGACCGGTGGATCGATCCTCGGCGACAAGACGCGGATGGCCCGGCTGGCGGTCCATCCCGACGCGTACATCCGTCCGTCGCCCACGTCGGGGACGTTGGGCGGGGTGGCCAAGGCCACCAGGGAGACGATCGTCCTCCTCGAGGCCGCGGGGTACGACGTCGTGTTGGTGGAGACGGTCGGCGTCGGACAATCCGAGGTGACCGTCGCCAACATGGTCGACACGTTCGTCTTCCTCACGTTGGCCCGAACCGGCGATCAGCTGCAGGGGATCAAGAAGGGTGTCCTCGAACTCGCCGACGTCGTCGTGGTGAACAAGGCCGACGGTGCGCACGCCACCGAGGCCAAGGCCGCGGCACGGGAACTCAGCGGAGCCATTCGGCTGCTCTACCCACGCGAAACGCTGTGGCGGCCACCGGTCCTCACGATGAGCGCCCTGGAGGGCACGGGGTTGGCCGAGATGTGGGCGACGGTCCTCGAACACCGGCGGGTACTGACCGAAGCGGGCGAGTTCGATGCGCGGCGCAGCAAGCAGCAGGTCGACTGGATGTGGTCGATGGTTCGCGACGCCGTGCTGGATCGGGTGACGTCGAACTCCGCGGTCCGAGCCAATCGGCAGGATCTGGAACGCCAAGTGCGCGAAGGCCGACTCACCCCCGCGTTGGCGGCACGGGAGATCCTCGGCATGGTCCACCAGCTGCCGCAGTAGCCGCGGGGGGACCGATCGTTGCCACGGTGTCGTGGGGCGGGTGGACGCTGGGCGGTTCGAGCGGATCAACGACAGTGGCCCGCCACGCTAGGTGGAGCCCAGCCAGCCGATTCGCTAACGGAACGGTAACCGCGGGTGGTGTTTGCCGGGGGTGCAGGTAAATTGTGGCGATTGTGACCCATGCCATACGCGGGGAGCGCAGCGCGGCGCTCCCGTACGAGGCCGATGATCCGGCCCTACCGCGCGACGTCCATGGCGCGGCGGACCCCAACTTCGCCTGCCTCGTCGGAGCCTTCTCCCGGTTGTTCCCCGGCCGGCGCTTCGGCGGCGGAGCGCTGGCCGTCTATCTCGACGGTCAGCCGGTGGTCGACGTCTGGACTGGCTGGTCGGACCGCCGGGGCACCAGGCCGTGGACCGCGGATACAGGTGCGATGGTGTTCTCGGCGACGAAGGGGATGGCCTCCACGGTCATTCATCGGCTCGCCGACCGCGGACTGATCGACTATGACGCCCCGGTCGCGGAGTACTGGTCTGCCTTTGCCAACAACGGCAAGGCAAACGTCACCGTGCGCGAGCTCATGCGTCACCGCGCCGGGTTGTCGCAGCTGAACGGAGCGAGCAGAGCCGATCTCATGGATCACCTGGTCATGGAGGAGCGCATGGCCGCGGCTCCGATGGGCTGGCTGAAGGGGAGACCGTCATACCACGCGCTGACCTACGGCTGGCTGATGTCCGGTCTGGCGCGCGCGGTCACCGGGTACGGCATGCGAGAACTCTTCCGCTCCGAGCTCGCGGAGCCACTGGGCACCGACGGCATTCACCTCGGTAGACCTCCCGTCGACGCACCGACCCAACCGGCACGAATCATTGGTCCACAGAGCAGGATTCAGAATCCGGTCTTCAATCTCGTCGCACCGCGCCTTGCCGCCCTGCCCTTCTCGGGCGGGTTCGGGTCGATGTACTTCCCAGGAATGAAGTCCACTGTGCAGGGCGATATCTCGTTGCTCGACTCCGAGCTACCCTCGGCCAACGGGGTCGCGACAGCCAGATCGCTGGCCCGCATGTACGGTGCCATCGCCAACGGGGGTCGAATCGACGGGACGCAGTTCCTGTCAGCCGACCTGGTTGCCAAGCTCCGCGGCAGGCCCAGCCTGCATCCCGACGGCGGACTGTTCATGCCGTTGTCGTTCCACCTTGGCTACCACGGCCTGCCACTGCCCGGCGTGTTGCCGGGATTCGGGCACGTCGGGCTCGGCGGTTCCCTGGGCTGGGCCGATCCAGATAGTGGCCTCGCCTTCGGCTTCGTCCACAATCGGCTCTTGACGCCCTTCGTGGTGAGTGATCAAGCAGGATTCGTCGCGATCGCCGCCCTCATCCGCAGAGGTGTCGCGCAGGCTCGCAAGCGGGGCTTCAGCGCGGTCGCGACGTTCGGTGCGCCCTACTCCGGGCTCTCCACGGCGGTCTGACACTGCCCCGGGGCGGTTTTGTTCACTAATTTTCGCCCAGGCTGTGAGTGAGCCTTGAGAGCGGACAACGCCCGTTGTCTGCGCTAAATCGTTGGGAGACAACGGTTTAGCCTGCAGCGTGGCTGTCGGTACGACTTCTTCGCCCCCCGCGTGAAGCTCGAGATTGCCGTTGTTGCCAGAGTGACGGATGATGATCCCGTCGTTATTGCCGTGAGGATTGCCGGAGGACATCGTGCCGAGAGCTGGAGGCTCCCGCCCCGATCGCAGTAGGCGGTCCACGGGCCGGCTCCGTTCTGCGCGAACCTTGCTTCGAACCGCCCACCAAGTGCAGGAATGGATAGTCGAGACTGTACGGGACGCCAGTTCGTCGAATTTCTGACAACGGCGATGGTCGAATTGCGTACAAGCGTCGATTAGTTTGCTTGGAATGTCCTTGGCGAAACATGTGACTGATTGGTGCGGCGTCGCTACACATCGCCATTCATGGTGTTTCCGCAGCGTATGCAGCTAAACCACGTTGTTGGGACGAATAGGTAGCTGTCGGTGTAGTGTCCCGACCGAAGAATCTTGAAGTTGAAAGGGCGGTAAAGGATTTGCGGAAATTTTCATACTAACGGTTCGTACTAAAAGTTCGTTTTCGCGGTTCGGAACCCCTAGCAATAAACGACTGTCGACGCAAACTGAAAGGACGAGAAGCTGATTCGTAGCGTCGCAGTGTGGAGATTTTCTTGCATCACAACCGGGTCGGGGCCTGGAGCTTTCGTGGGAGAGGGTGAAGTAAGTGGCTGAGGCATCGGTTTCCTCGATCGCCGTGATCGGCATGGGGTGCCGACTCCCCGGCGGCATCGACTCGCCGGCGGGTCTATGGGACGCTCTGATGCGCGGTGAGAACGCCGTGACGACCGTTCCCCTGGACCGCTGGGACGCCGAGGAATACTACGACCCCGAGCCCGGCGTGCCGGGGCGTTCCGTGTCGAAGTGGGGCGCGTTTCTCGACGACGTCGCCGGTTTCGACGCCGACTTCTTCAACATCAGCGAGCGCGAGGCGACGTCCATCGACCCGCAGCATCGCCTTCTGCTCGAAACCGCCTGGGAAGCAGTCGAACACGCCGGCATCGATCCGGCCGTCATCGCAGACTCCCTGACCGGCGTGTTCATCGGCATGACTCATGCCGATTACCAACTGTTGGCCGCAGACGCCCACGCGGTCGAAGGCCCATACGGGTTCACCGGCAACAACTTCAGCCTCGCCTCCGGCCGCATCGCCTACCACCTCGGCGTACACGGACCCGCCTTCACCGTGGACTCCGCCTGCTCGTCCAGCCTGCTCGCCGTGCACATGGCATGCCGCAGCCTGCACGACCGCGAGAGCGACATGGCCCTGGCCGGTGGCGTCTCGATCATGCTGGAACCCCGCAAGATGTCCTCGGGCTCGGCCCAGGGCATGCTGTCGGCGACGGGCGCCTGCCACGCCTTCGACGTAAACGCCGACGGCTTCGTCTCCGGCGAGGCGTCTGCGGTGCTGATGCTCAAACGACTCGATGACGCCTTGGCGGACGGCGACCGGGTGCTGGCCGTCATCCGCGGCACGGCTGCCAATCAGGACGGCCACACCGTCAACATCGCGACCCCGTCACGCGACGCGCAGGTCAAGGTGTATCGGACTGCCCTCGCGGCGGGTGACATCGACCCCGCCACCATCGGCATGGTCGAGGCGCACGGCACGGGAACACCGGTCGGCGACCCCATCGAGTTCGCAAGTTTGGCAACCGTTTACGGCACGTCGGGACCGTGCGCGCTGGGCTCGGCCAAGACCAACTTCGGGCACGGTCAGTCCGCGTCGGGCGCCGTAGGGCTGATGAAGGCCATTCTGTCGCTGCAGCACGCGACGGTGCCCAAGAATCTCCACTTCACCGAGATGCCGGAAGAGATCGCCCGCATCGAGAGCAATCTCTTCGTGCCACGAGACGTCACGCCGTGGCCGACGCAGGGTGATCACCCGCGGCGCGCAGCGGTGTCGTCCTACGGGCTCTCCGGCACCAACGTGCATGCCGTCCTCGAGCAGGCACCCGACGGTGAGGCGACGCGGATCATCGAATCGACCACGCCGGAACGGCGTGCGGGCGCATCGATGCTCTTCCCGCTGTCTGCGACCTCTACCGAAGCGTTGCGCCACACGGCGGGCAGGCTGGCCGACTGGCTGGCCAGCCGAGACGAGGTCGAGGATCCCTCGGCAGAGCTCTCCGATCTGGCCTACACCCTGGCGCGTCGCCGGGCGCACCGACCCGTGCGGACCGTCGTGCTTGCGACCGGCCGCGACGAGCTCGTCGCGGCGCTGCGCGAGGTCGCCGACGGTGACAGCTCGTACGAGGCCGCCGTCGGCAAGGGCGAGCGCGGCCCGGTCTGGGTGTTCTCCGGCCAGGGTTCGCAATGGGCTGCGATGGGAGCGGGCCTACTGGCATCCGAACCGACGTTCGCCGACGCAGTCGCGGAGATCGAACCGCTGATCGCCGCCGAGTCGGGCTTCTCGGTGACCGAGGCCATGTCCTCGCCCACCGTGGTGAGCGGTATCGATCAGGTCCAGCCGACGGTGTTCGCCGTCCAGGTCGCGCTCGCCGCGACCATGACGTCGTACGGCGTGGTCCCCGGTGCGGTGATCGGACACTCCATGGGCGAGGTCGCGGCGGCTGTCGTCGCCGGGGCGCTGACGCTGCAGGACGGCGTCAAGGTCATCTGCCGCCGGTCGCGACTGATGGCTACGATCGCCGGCTCGGGTGCGATGGCGTCGGTCGAACTGCCCGCCCAGCAAGTGCTCTCCGAACTGGCCGCCAGAGGTGTCAACGACGTCGTGCTCTCGGTCGTCGCCTCGCCGCAGTCCGCGGTCGTCGGCGGCGCCAAGGAGTCCGTGCGGGCGCTGGCGGCCGAGTGGGAGGCCCGCGGCGTGATGGCCCGCGAGGTGGCGGTCGACGTCGCATCGCATTCGCCTCAGGTCGATCCCATCCTGGACGAGCTGACCGAAGCGCTCGAGGACATCTCGCCGATGGAACCGACGGTGCCGTACTACTCGTCGACGCTGTACGACCCTCGCGACCCGGCGGACTTCGACGCCTACTACTGGGCGGACAACCTGCGCCACGCGGTCAGGTTCGCGGCCGCCGTCCAGGCTGCCCTCGAAGACGGCTATCGGGTGTTCGGTGAGCTGTCACCGCACCCGCTGCTCACGTACGCGGTGGATCAGAACGCGCGTAGCCTCGACGTGCGACTCGCCGCTCTGGCGAGCTTGCGTCGCGATCAGGACCTGCCCCACGGGCTCCGCGGCTTCGTGGCCGACCTGCACGCCGCAGGCGCTGCGATCGACCTCGCCGCGCTGTGGCCGACCGGTGCGCTCGTCGACGCGCCGCTGCCGTCGTGGACGCACCCGCGCTTGATTCTCACCAGGGACGGACAGGAGCAGGGCACCTCGACGCTGGCGGTGCATCCGCTGCTGGGTGCCCACGTCCGGCTGCCCGAGGATCCCGAGCGCCACGTGTGGCAATCCGACGTGGGCATCGAGGTTCAGCCCTGGCTGGGCGACCACCAGGTGCACGGCGTCGCAGCACTTCCTGGTGCCGCCTACTGCGAGATGGCGCTCGCTGCCGCGCGCGCCGTCCTCGGCGACGCCTCGGAGGCCCGCGACCTCGTGTTCGAGGAATTGTTGTTGCTCGAGGCGCAGACGCCGATCTCGGCCGTCGCGTCCATCACCTCGGAAGGTGCGATCGACTTCCAGGTGACGACCCGCCAGGAGGGGCAGGAGATCCGTCGCGCCGCCGCGGTCTTGCACACGGTCGACGGTCAGCCCGAGCCAGGCTCCTACGACATCGCCGCACTGCTCGCCGACCACCCGGTGGACCGGGATGGCGCCACCATGCGCGACTGGTACGACGTCAGGGGCATTCAATACGGCCCGGCATTCTCCGGTCTGACGACGACCCACGCCACGGAGGGTCCGGGAGGGTCCGTGCTCGCCGAGGTGGCACTACCGGGTTCGATCCGGTCCCAACAGGGCGCCTACGCCATCCATCCCGCGCTGCTCGACGTCTGCTTCCAGGCCGTCGGTGCGCACCCTGACCTGCATTCGGACAACGCAGGCACCCTCATGCTGCCGTTGGGCGTGCGCCGCTTGCGCGCGCACGCGTCGACGCGCAACGCGCACTACTGCTACGTGCAGGTGGTGAGTGCCGATACGAGGTCGGTCGAGGTGGACGTCGAGGTGCTCGACGAGGTCGGCACCGTGTTGTTGACCGTCGGCGGGCTACGGCTCGGTACCGGCGTGTCGGAGGAGGGCCAGCGCGAGAAGCGGCTCAACGACCGCCTTCTGACCATTGATTGGCGCCGCCAGGAGCCGCCCGCGACCGACGTGATCGGTACCGGAAACTGGCTGGTGATCAACACGTCCGACGAGTCTGACCTGTTCGCGCACCAGCTCGCGGACGCGCTCAAGGCCGGCGAGGCCGACGTGACCGCCCTGACCTGGTGCGCCGACGACGACCACCATGCCAACACGGAACTGCTCCGGCAGACGCTGGCGGCACGCCCAAGCGTGGGCGTCGTCGTGGTGCAGGATCCCCGCCGAACCGACGGCGACGCGGTGGCCGAGGGCGCCGACCATGTGCGCCACCTGGTGCGCATCGCCAGGGTGCTTCCCGACCTCCCCGGCGAACCGCCACGTCTGTTCGTCCTCACCAGGGGAGCGCAGAGCGTGCTCCCCGGTGAACTGCCCAACCTCGCCCAGGGCGGCCTGCGCGGGCTGGTCAGGGTGATCGGGATGGAGCAGCCGAGGATGCGGCCCACCCAGATCGACGTCGACGATGCCACCGACGTCCGCCTGATCGGCGCCGAGTTGTTGTCGAACTCCGACGAGGACGAGACGGCCTGGCGCGACGGCCAGTACTACACCGCGCGGCTGAACGTCACGCCGCTGCAGGCCGAGGAGCGCCACAGCACCGTGGTGCGTCCCGAGCGGGAGGGAATGCGGTTGCAGATCCGTACGCCCGGTGACCTGCAATCCGCGGAGCTCGTGTCCTACGAGCGGATTCCCCCGGGGCCGGGCCAGATCGAGGTCGCGGTGTCGGCGTCGAACCTCAACTTCGCCGACGTCCTCGTCGCCTACGGTCGCTACCCGTCCTTCGAGGGACGGCTGCCCCAACTCGGTGCGGACTTCGCGGGTGTCGTCACCGCCGTGGGCGCCGGAGTCACCGACCATCAGATCGGCGACCGGGTTGCGGGCATCTCTGCCACCGGTGCCTGGTGCACGTTCGTCACCTGCGACGCGAACCTCGCGGTGCGCATCCCGGGAGACCTGACCGATGGCACCGCCGCAGCCGTGCCCAGCGCTCACGCGACCGCGTGGTACTCGCTGCACAACCTGGCCAGGATCGGTGCGGGCGACAAGGTGCTGATCCACTCCGCGACCGGCGGCGTAGGGCAGGCCGCGGTGGCCATCGCCCATGCTGCCGGCGCCGAGGTGTACGCCACCGCCGGGAGCCCGGCACGTCGCAAGATGTTGGCGGACATGGGTGTTGCCCACGTCTACGACTCGCGCACCATCGAGTTCGCCGAACAGATTCGGCGTGACACCGATGGGTACGGGGTCGACGTCGTGCTCAACTCCCTGCCGGGTGCGGCGCAGCGGGCAGGACTGGAACTGCTGACGTTCGGTGGCCGGTTCGTCGAGATCGGAAAGCGGGACATCTACGGCGACACCAAGCTGGGACTGTTCCCCTTCCGGCGCAACCTGTCCTTCTACGCCGTGGACCTCGCGCTGCTGACCCTGGTCGCGCCGGACACCCTGCGCGGTCTCCTCGAGGTGATCTATCAACAGATCGCCGACGGGGTTCTCCCGCCGCCGCAGACCACGCACTATCCGTTGGCCAACGGCGCCAACGCAATCCGTGCCATGGGCGCGGCGGAGCACACCGGCAAGCTGGTGCTCGACGTGCCGCGCACCGGTCAGTTCGCGGCCGTCGTGCCCGCCGAGCGGGCACCTGCGTTCCGTGCCGACGGTGCGTACGTCGTCACCGGAGGGCTGGGCGGTCTCGGGTTGTTCCTGGCCGAGGAGATGGCCGCCGCCGGTTGCGGGCGCATCGTCCTGAATGGTCGCTCCACGCCGCAGTCCGAGACACTGCGCGTCATCGAGAGGTTGCGTCGCGGCGGCACCGAGGTCGAGGTGGAACTCGGCGACGTCTCGCATGCGGACACCGCGGCGCGACTCGTCTCCGCGGCGACCGCCACCGGAATGCCGCTGCGCGGAGTGCTGCATGCCGCCGCGGTCATCGAGGACGCCACCCTCGGCAACATCACCGACGAGCTCATCGAACGGGACTGGGCGCCAAAGGTGATGGGTGCGTGGCGTCTTCACGAGGCCACGGCATCCGCATCGCTGGACTGGTTCTGCGCGTTCTCGTCGGCCGCCGCAATGGTCGGCTCGCCCGGGCAGGGTGCGTACGCCTCGGCCAACAGCTGGCTCGACTCGTTCGCCCGCTGGCGCCGCGCCCAGGACCTTCCCGCACAGGTCGTGGCATGGGGAGCGTGGGCGAAGATCGGTGCCGGACAAGCCATGGCGGACAACGACGGAATGGCCATTGCCCCGGAGGACGGCGCCTACGCATTCGACGCTCTGATGCGCCATACGCGGGTGTACAGCGGCTACGCCCCGGTGGCGGGAGCTGCGTGGCTGACGGCCTTCGCGCAGACCAGCCCGTTCGCCGAGGCGTTCGCATCGATGGGGCAGGACCGGTCGGGGTCCAGTGAGTTCCTCGACGAGCTGCGCCTGCTACCGCGGGAGGAATGGTCGGCTCGGGTGCGGCGGCTGATCTCCGAGGAGATGAGCCTCATCCTGCGCCGATCGGTCGATGCCGACCGCCCGCTGTCCGAATACGGCCTCGATTCGCTCGGCACGCTGGAACTGCGTACCCGACTGGAGTCCGAGACCGGCGTGCGGATCGGTTCGACGGACGTCACCACGGTGCGCGCCCTGGCCGAACGACTCAGCGAGCTGATCGCCGTCGACATCGAGCCCGCAGTGCCTTCGGCGGCGTCGTGAACAGTCAACCAGCGCCGAAGACGTCGCTCACCGAGGTACCAGGAGCGGGGGAGAGATAGATGGTTGCGATCAAGGCGATCCACGACTGGATCGGAGCCTCGGGGGCTGTGGTGTCATGGCATCCCTCTCCGGTCAGCGTGGCCAAGGTTCGAAATGCGCCCGTGAGTGCCGTGCCCGCCAGTTACCAACAGGCGCAACACATCCGCGGTTACAAGAGCCATCTGTCCGAGGGCAGCGACATGGCCCGTCTCAACATTCCCGCCTGGGACATGCCCGGCCAGTGCGACATTCGCGCGATGACCCACGTGATCAACGCATATCTCCGTCGTCACGACACCTATCACAGCTGGTTCGAACTGACGGACTCCGACGAAGTGGTCCGGCACACCGTGGAGAATCCGAGGGACATCGCCTTCGTCCCCACCAAGCACGGTGAGATGACGGCGCCGCAGTGGCGCGAGCACATCCTCTCGACGCCGGATCCACTGCAGTGGGAGTGCTTCTCGTTCGGCATCATCCAACGTGCCGACCACTTCACGTTCTACATCAGCATCGACCACGTCCACACCGACGCGATGTTCATGGGCGTGGTCCTCGTCGAGATCCACATGATGTACTCGGCGTTGGCCGGCGGTGGTGGCCCCATTCCGCTGCCCGCCGCCGGAAGCTACGACGACTACTGCGTACGCCAGCACGACTTCCTGTCGTCGCTGACGCTCGAGACGCCCGAGGTGCAGGAGTGGGTCCGCTTCGCGCGGTCCAACGGCGGCACGATGCCGCACTTCCCGATGCCGCTGGGTGACCCGCCATGGTCGACAGCAGGCGATCTGGTCACGGTGCGGTTGATGGACAAACAACAGTCCGACCGATTCGAAGCGGCGTGCACCGCGGCGGGCGCGCGGTTCATCGGCGGCGTATTCGCCTGCGCGGCGCTGGCGCAGCACGCGTTGACCGGATCGACCGACTATCACGTCATCACCCCGACCACCACGCGCCAGACACCTGCGGAGTTCCAGACGACCGGGTGGTTCACGGGGGTGGTGCCCGTCTCCGTGTCGGTCGACCCCGAGTCGTTCGCAGCGACCGCCAAGGCTGCGCAGGTCTCGTTCGACGGTCGGATGTCGTTGGGGCCCATACCGTTCGATCGGGTGCTGGAGTTGGCCGACGAGTCCATGGGTCTGAGCAAGCCGGTCCCCGGCGTGCCGATGGTGTCCTACCTCGACGCCGGTCTGCCACCGCTCTCCGCAAGCATCATCGCGGAGTGGGAGCGAATGAACGGCAAGGTCTACAGTGACGCGCGTTCGGCCTACCAGATCGGCATCTGGGTCAATCGGGGCGAGCGCGAGACGTCGGTCACCGTGGCCTTCCCGAACAACCCCATCGCCCGGGAGTCGCTCGACCGCTACGTCGCGGCGATGACCGCGGTCTACCTCGGTGTCGCCGACGGAACCCTGGCGGTCACCTCTCGCACCCACGGGCGGCACGGGGAGGCAATGCGCCGCAACGCCGTTCGCGATCTCGAGCCGTTGTTGCCAATGGTCAAGGGCTAGCCGTGGTGTCGACCCGCACGCGTGAACGGGCCGAACATCGTCCCGACAACCGACTCGACTTCGTCGATCAAGCGCTCTATCTCGGGTTGCGTGCCACCGGTCAGGCCGCGGTGACGCAGATCGTCTGGGTGTACGAACACGAGATCGACATGGAGGCAGTCCGCCGCTATCACGTCGACTTCGGATACGGCATGGCGGGCAGGCTGATCGAGCCGTCGATCCTTCCGTTCGGGCGACATCGCTGGGTCACGTCCCAAGGTCCCGCAGCACCCCTGCGCGTGGCCGCGGAACCCCGACCCCGGGCCGAACTCAGCGACTGGATCGACGAGTGCGCCCAGCAGCCCATCGATCCCGAGTTCGGGCCGTCTTGGCACATCGACGTCCTCCCCATGACCGACGGATCGACGGCGGTGAGTCTGGTCGGGTCACACTGCGTGGCCGACGGCGGAGGCGCGTTGCTGACGGTGTACGAAGGGGTTCTGGGTCTACGTCGGGACCTGGGCTATCCGCCGCCCCGCTCGCGAACCCGGCGCCAAGCGCTCCTCGCCGATGCTCGCCAGACTCTGCGCGACCTGCCCGAATTGGGCCGCACGGTCGTCGCGGCGGCGAAGTTCCTCCGTGACAAGCGCAGAGAGGCCGCGGGTTCGGCCAAGGTCGAGACGTCGAAACCGGTCGCGTA
Organism: Mycolicibacterium sp.; assembly: GCF_016462545.1. Lineage (GTDB taxonomy): Bacteria > Actinomycetota > Actinomycetes > Mycobacteriales > Mycobacteriaceae > Mycobacterium. The sequence continues at coordinate 30,543 of NZ_JAEMTA010000014.1, forward strand.
CGCGCACGCGGACGTCGCCGTGGTGGCGCCCGCCGTCGCGGTGATCATTCCGACCGACCACTGGGACGAACGGGCAGCAAGCCTTGGGGGAAACAGTCATTCACTGCTCGCGGCGCTGTCGGCGAGATTGGCGGTGCACCAGGGGCGCGAGCTGGGAGATGACGGCACGGTTGCGCTGATCGTTCCCATCAACGACCGCACACTCGAGGACACCAGGGCCAACGCCGTGAAACTGGCCTACGTCCGAGTCGACCCGACGCAGGTCGCGACCGACCTCTCCGACACTCGCACCGCGATTCGAGAAGCCCTCGCGGTCATGCGCGAGAAGCCCGACGAGGCAATGCAATTGCTTCCACTCACGCCGTTCATTCCCAAGGTGGCGGTGCGTCGCACAGCCGATCTGGCGTTTGGTTTCGCCGCCCAACCGGTGTCGTGTTCCAACGTGGGCGACCTGCCCGTCGATGTGGCGCGTCTCGACGGAACGCCGGCCGAGCTGGTGATCATGCGGGGAGCGGACCAGCACGTCACCCGCCGAGTGCTCGAGGAGCGTCACGGTGTGTTGACCGTGGTATGCGGTCGGCTCGACGGCAAGGTCAGCATGACCGTCGTCGGATACCAACCCGGCGCCCAGAACACCAAGGAGTGCCTGCGAGAGAGGGTAGCCGTCTCCCTACGTGAGCTCGGCCTGACCGGCATCATCGTATGAGCGACGAGCTGGCGTTCATCGACCAGGCGACGTATCTGTCGTGGCATGCCACGGGTAGAGCCCAGCTCGTTCAGTACGTCTGGGTGTACACCCGTCCCGTCGACATGGATCGTCTCCGACGTTTCCATCGTCAGATCGGACACGGGTTCGCGGGCAGATTGATCGAGCCGTCGGTGCTGCCGTTCGGACGACACAGATGGGTGGCGGCGACCGGGCCTGCCGCGCCGCTGCACGTCGCCGAGATGCGGCCGCCGAGCTTCCTCGGCGACTGGATTGCAGAACGCTCCCAGCAGCGCATCGATCCCGTGCGCGGACCCGGCTGGCACCTCGGGGTGTTGCCGATGAGCGACGGCACCACAGCGATCACCCTCGTGGCGTCGCACTGTCTGCTCGATCACGGCGCGTCACTGCGGACGTTGCTCGACGCCGTGAACGACGAGCCGCGTGACTTCGGATACCGGTCGGCGCGATCACGTACGCGCCGTGAGGCGTTGGTGGCCGATGCCCGTCAAGTGGTGCGGGACCTGCCGGAGCTCGGCCGGACGGTCCTCGCCGCTGCGAAGTTCGCCTACCGCAGCAGGCGCGAGATCACCTCGTCCGGGACCTCGCGGCCGTCGGCTGCGGTGACGGGATCCGACGAGTCGTTGGTCCTGCCCGCCGTGTCGGCCGTCGTCGACCTAGGCGACTGGGATGCCCGTGCCGGTGCGCTGGGCGGCAACGGCTACTCCCTGCTCGCGGGGTTCGCGGCGCTGCTGGGGGAGCGCCTGGGGCGGGCCAGGCCCTCCGACGGCGCGGTCACGCTCTTGATCGCACTGAGCGACCGCGGCGGAGTGGACGACCGTCGCGGAAATGCCATGAAGATCGCCTCGGCGACAGTCGATCCCGCGCCCGTGCGGACAGACCTGGCCGCCGCGAGGTCGGCGGTCAAGGCGGCCCTCACCACCATGCGGTCCGGCCCCGACGAGAAGCACGCGCTCCTGCCGATCACGCCGTTCGTTCCGAAGCGAGCCGTTCGACGGACCGCGGACGTGATCTTCGGCGACCTCCCGGTGTCGTGCTCCAACCTCGGTGACATCCCGCCCGAGATGGCCCGTGCCGACGGCACCAGCGCCGACTACATGCTGTTCCTCCCCGTCGACCAAGGTGTGACCCGGAGCGCGCTCGAGCGTGCCGGTGGTCAACTCGTGGTGGCGGCCGGTCGGGTCGACGGAAACGTGTCGATCGGCGTCGTCGGCTATGAGGTGGGTGCCGAGAACACCCGGGAGTGGCTCGCGGACAAGCTCGTTCGCACTCTGGCTGACTTCGGCCTGAAGGGCACCATCATCTAGCCGACGACGGTCCGTGCTCGGCCTTGGCCTCCAGCAGATCGGCCGCCGTAGCCACACTGCGTGCCGGGGGCGTCATCCGCGTCGCCGCCACGCGTGCGCGCTCCCGATACTCCGGCGAGAGTGCGGTCCGCAGGGCCTTCGTGAGGGAGCGCGCCGACGTCCGCGAGAAGCGTTGAGCGACACCAACCTTCATGCGGTTGATCTGCGAGGCCCAGACTGGCTGATCGGCGGAGACCCAGAGCACCACCGTCGGGACGCCGGAGCGCACACTCGCGGCCGTGGTCCCCGCCCCGCCGTGGTGGACCGCCGCGCGGCAGGCGGGAAAGACCTTCGAGTGGTTGACCGCACCGACGAGCCTGACCCGATCGTCGTGGGGCACCTGTGCGACGTCCCAGACTCCGGTGCTGATCAATGCCCGCTCGCCGAGTTCGGCGCATACCGACGTGATCATCGCAATGGCACTCGCCGGCGATTCGACCGGCATGCTGCCGAACCCGAAGTAGATCGGTGGCGTGCCGGCGGCCATCCAGTCGGCCAGCTCGTCATCGCCAGATGTGGGCAGCTCGAGGGAGATCGAACCGATCAGCGGGCGGACGTCCCGCCATTCCTCGGCGAGCCCGGGGAAGAAGGAACCGTCGTAGGCCTGGAGTTCGAGGGCACCACCGGCGATGATGCGGCGCACCGCACGCACCTTTGCCTGCGGCAGGTCCAACGTATCCCGTTGCGCGTCCTCGGCGGCCTTGAGCACCCTCCAGTGCGCCCACTCTGCTACCGACCAGCCGGTGCGCAGCACGGGCCCCGGCAATCGAACGGGAAGCACGTGACCGTTCATCCGGCACGGGAAGTAGTGCAGCGCGGCGAGCGGAAGGGCCCGCGCTTCAGCGACGTTGGCCGCGACCTCCTGGTAGGTGGTTCCCGTCAGGATCAGATCGGCATCGGCCGAGATGGACGAGAGGGTCTCGCTCATCTCGGCCCAGCCCTCGGTGACGTACTCGCGGCTGCGGCGCAGGACGGTCATGGGATTCTGGAGCTTCCACCAGTCGCGGAAGACGTCGGCCTCCAGCTGTTTCTGTGAATCCACGCCGTAGGCGACGGGATTCTCCAGCCCCGCGGATTCGACGAATCCGAGCAGGTTCGGCGGTACCGCAACCCGCACTCGATGACCCCGCCGCAACAGCTCCACGGCGACCGCTGCGCAGGGTTCGACGTCCCCTCGGGTGCCATGGACGGCGACCACGAACTTCATCGACGGCAAAACCGCCGATTGGTACGAAAAGTCTTTGTTCTCAGCCGTTTAGCCATCATCGAACCGCGCACACCCGATTAGAGCACGCGGACGTGGTGCGCGTTGCCGCAGGCAGTCTGCAGCGCTCGCTCGTCCTGATCTCGACGGTTGCTGAGCGGTGTAACCTCACATGATGTTCAGCCGCGCCGATATTCGTGGCGTCTCTGTTCACGAGGCGTTCGAATCGTTGGGGCGATTCGTGGTTCGGCGCCCGATCGCGATCATCGTCTTCTGGCTGGCCCTACTGGGTGTGCTGTTCTTGTTGATCAGCCCGCTGTTCGTCGTGGCGCAGCAGAACCCGCCGGACATCCTGCCGAAGAACTCGGCGTTCCTGGCGGCCAGCGAGCACATGAAGACCGCGTTCAAGGAAGCCGACGGCGGCAACTTGGCCATCGTCGTCCTGTCGAAGGACGAGGATCTGGGGCCGGCCGACGAGGTGGTCTACCGCAAGCTGGTCGAGGCACTGCGAGCCGACACCGTCAACGTGAAGTCGACGCAGGACTTCATCGCGATACCCGAGCTCCGCGACACGATGACCAGCAAGGACAAGAAGGCCTGGACGCTGCCGATCAGCCTGTCGGGCAACATGGGCTCCGGACCCGGCCAGGAGGCCTATCGGAACGCCCTAGAGACGGTCAAGAAGGAGACGACGGGCTCCGGCCTGGACGTCAACGTGGTGGGCGCGTCCGCCACGCTCGACGATCTCACCAAACTCGGTGAGCACGATCAGTTCATCATCGAGGTCTCGACCGTCGTCACCATCTTCACCATTCTGGTGATCGTCTACCGCAACCTGGTGGCGATGCTCATGCCTCTCGTCACCATCGGTGTGTCGATGGGCGTGGCACAGCAGGTCGTCGCGGGTCTCGGCGAACTGGGTTTGCCGATCGGCCCCCAGACCATCGTGCTCATGACCGGCATGATGATGGGCGCCGGGACCGACTACGCGGTCTTCCTCTTCAGTCGCTACCAGGAGTGTCTGCGCAGGGGTATGGCGTCGGACGACGCGGTGGTCTACTCGCTCGCGACGATCGGCGAGGTGATCGCCGGATCCGCGGCGACCGTGGCATTGACCTTCATGGGTCTCTCGTTCGCCACGTTGGGCGTCTTCCTCACCGTCGGTCCCTCCCTGTCGGTGACGATCCTCATCGCCGTGTTCGCCGCCATGACGTTGCTGCCTGCGCTCATCGTGCTCGCCGGACGGCGCGGCTGGGTCAAGCCCCGCAAGGACCTCACCGGTCGGTTCTGGCGCACGTCGGCGGTGCGCATCGTGCGCAAGCCCAAGATGTATCTCGCCACCAGCCTGGCCATCCTCTTGGCGCTGGCGGGCTGCACCGCATTGGTGAAGTACAACTACGACGATCGCAAGAACCTGCCGGCGGATGCGCCCAGCAACCTCGGCTACGACGCCCTGACCCAGCACTTCCCGGTCAGCACCACGATGCAGCAGTTCATCCAGGTCTACGCGCCCAACGTCGACCTCAGGTCGCCGAAGTCGTTGGCGGATCTGGAGCAGATGGCCGAGCGCATCAGCCAGGTGGCGGGCATCGACGTCGTACGCGGCATCACTCGACCGAACGGCGAGATGTTGCAGGAGGCGAAGACCACCTACCAATCCGGGGAGGTGGGAACGAAGCTCGCCGACGCATCGGGACTGATCGCGACCAACGACAAGAACCTCGACCTGCTGGCGAACGGCGCGCACCAACTGGCCGACGTGAACAACCAGATCCGCAATCAGGTGATCGACTCAATGGGGTCGATCCGTGAGGTGTTCAGCGGGTTGATCTCGATCAAGGAGGCGATGGGCGATGACGTCACCTTCGATGACCTCGAGAAACAGGCCGCCGTCCTCGCCAACATGCGCTCGGTCGGTGATTCCCTCGGCACTAGTCTCGACTCGGTAGCCGAGGCCTACTATTCGTCGAAGTCCATGCTGGTCGTGCTGAACGGCAGTATGGCGTGCAACATCGACCCCGCATGTACCGCGTCGCGTGCTGAGTTGCAGCGACGGGTGGACGGGTACAACGAGGCCGACATCGCCTATCTGCAGGCGCTGAGCCGCGGGCTCAAGGACACCAAGGGCACCGACCGCGTCGACGACGTGATCCGCAAGGTCGGATCGAATCTCGAGCGAGCCATCGGTGGACTCAAGTCACTGGGCATCGAAGACGAGGATGACCTCGATCGCAAGCTCGGTGAGCTGCGCCGCAACGTCACCAACCTTGCCGATTCCAGCAAGCAGCTCGCCGATGGCGTCCAACTGCTGGTGGATCAGACGCGGAACATCGGCGGCGGCCTCGATCAAGCCTCTGGCTTTCTCCTGGCGATGAAGCGCGATGCCTCAGACCCCGCGATGTCCGGCTTCTACATTCCGCCACAGATCCTCACCCAGAAGGAGTTCAAGAAGGCAGCGCAGCTGTTCGTGTCGGATGACGGACACACCGTCAGGTATCTGGTGCAGACCGCACTCAACCCGTTTGGTGCCGAGGCCATGGACCAGGTCGACCAGATCGTCAACGCGGCCGAGAGTGCCCGGCCCAATACCAGCCTGGCCAACGCGGAGATCACGATGGTCGGATTCTCGGCGTTCAACAATGACATTCGCACTCATTACGATTCCGACCTCACCTACATCATCGTGATGACGCTGATCGTGGTGTTCCTCATTCTGGCGGCTTTGCTGCGAGCGGTCGTGGCGCCGATCTACCTGGTGCTGTCGGTGGTGCTGTCGTTCATTTCGGCCATGGGCATCGGCGTCGTCTTCTTCCAATTCATTCTTGGTCAGGAGATTTACTGGAGCGTGTCGGGAATGGCGTTTCTGGTTCTCGTCGCCGTGGGTGCCGATTACAACCTCTTGCTGATCTCCCGAATACGCGACGAGGCGAAATACGGAGTCCGATCGGCGGTCATCAAGACCGTGGGGGCTACGGGTGGCGTGATTACCTCCGCCGGCCTGATCTTCGCCGCTTCGATGCTGGCGCTGACGGTCAGCAGCTTGGCCACCGTCGTGCAATTGGGGTTCGTCATCGGGGTGGGTCTACTCCTGGACACCTTCATCGTGCGCACGATCACCGTTCCGGCGATCGCAGTCCTCGTCGGTGACGCGAACTGGTGGCCCTCCAAGACGCCCCGACAGCTCCTCGAGGCCGCCCGGCACGCCAAGGCCGCGGCCGACCGCGACGGCGAGGCGTTGGACTACGACGACGACGATCCGACCGCCCCGATCGTGCTGAGTACCGACGCCGATCCGGATTCCGACGTGGACCCCGACCCGGATGACGGGTACGCGGTGGCCGTCCAGACGGCCAGCCGGATCAGCGCCGCCTGGCGCGACGACTAGGTGTCGACGCGTTCCGGCGACACGTGTGGCTCCAACGGCATGCGCACCGGTCGTGTCTTCCTGATCGATCGAATAGCCCTGCGGCCGTAGAGCCGCCGCAGCGCTCGCTCACAGTCGCGATGCGCTCTGAAGAAGTAGCGGTGCTTGCCGAACGTCTCGCTGGCACTCACCTTGTCTAGGTGGTGCACGAAGGACCGCTCAGTGACGTACACCCCGAAGCCCGCTGCTCCCACCCGCAGTGACAGGTCCAGGTCCGAACCCCAGGCGAACCTGCCGAAGGTGCGCTCGTCGAGCCCGCCCACGACCTCCCAGGCCTTTGCGGACATCATCAGCGCCGTGCCGTCGACGATCGGAACCTGCCGGAAGTAGTCGAGCGGTTGGTACTCGTCGACCGCCCCGGAAAAACTCGACGACTGCACGGCCCACCAGCCGTCGTAAGCCGGGGCGACCAGACCGACGTCGTCGGGGAGTCTGGAATCGAGCAATCCCGCGAAGAAGCCGGGCGATAGCCGGGTGTCGTTGTTCAGCGTCACCGCGAAGTCATACCCGTGGCGGAATGCGGTGCGGAAGCCAAAATTCGATGCCCCGGCCCAACCGATGTTCTTGCCGGGCGCGATGACCCATTCATCCGCGATCTTCTCGTAATGTCCACCGTTGTCGACGATCAGTAGATCGACGAGATCGGATTCCGCCATGACATCGGGTAGGACGGCATGTGTCAATTCATTGGATCCGAATGCCGGAATCGTCACCAGACATTTCTTGGTCATCGGCATCGAGAACGCCCCCATGATGCTGTAGAAATCGTGCGTCGTTATGAATGTACGTGCTGAAGATCCGTCGTGCGTCCGCTCTCTTTTCAGCTTCCGGATTGCGCGGCGGCGCGATAACTGCGCAACGCCAATGCTCCCACCGCAGCGCCGATGACGACTATCCATGCGAACGTCCCGAGCAGCGGACGCACCGCGAACCCGCTGCGCGCCAACTCCTTCATCGCCTCGATGGTCGGCGACATCGGCTGGAGTCGAATCAGCGGCCTCAACCAGCTGGGGAACAGGTCCATCGGAGCCACTCCGGAACTTCCGAAGACCAGGCCAAGTGAGATGGTACTGAACCACGTGAGCACGGCGAAGCTCTCGATGCGCAGTGCCACCACCAGGACGACGGCGGCGTACACCGTCACCCACAGCACCGGGATCAGGACGAAGAGCACCGCGGCGGCCACCCCGCCGTGGAATCGCAGGCCCAACGCCATCCCGACCCCGGTGATGACGATGGTGGCGACGAGCGTTCGGGCCGCCTCGGCGAGCAGGGTTCCGGTGAGGGCGCTCGCACGATGCACTGGCATCAGCCAGAACCGGCTCAGCAGACCGCTCTTGCGTTCCTGCGGGATCGACAGCGCCGCCGCCAGCGAACCCGACATGGCGCCCGCCAAGGCGCACATCGATACGACGGTGTCGAGGCTGTCGCTTCCGGTGAGCCGCGTCATCGACTTGCTCACCAGCATGTAGTAGACGATCAGGAGAATCGTCGGCAACAACAGCGACTGCAGCGGCACCAACGGGTTGCGCCGCCAGCGCGTCATCAGCCGTCCGGCGAACACGACGCTCTCGGTGGCCAACGCGTGGTGGCTTCGCGTGGTCGCGATCATCGTTGCCTCTGCTGTCCCTGAAGCGCGAAGTAACCGAACACGACCAGCAGCCCAATGCACCAGGCGAGCGTGATCGCGAGATTCGACGCCACCACCTCGCCGCTGGCGAACCCGCGCAGGGTCTCGGTGATCTGCGAGATGGGCTGATATTCGACGAACGGCTGCACCCAGGTGGGAAACGAGTCCGCCGGAGCCAGTCCCGTCGAGAGCGAGACCAGGAGGAGCTGAGGTATCAGCAGGAGCTGGCTCGAGGTGTCCGAACGTTTGGCGCGGGCGCCGGTCGCCTCTGCGCCGCAGGACAGGGCCAGCGTCAGAGTCAGCGCGAGCAGGACGAACAGGACCCCGAACACGGGTCCCCCGTCCATTCGAAAGCCGAACGGATATGCCACTGCGAATGCGGCGATCAAGGCCAGGGAACCCCTGATGAGGCAGTACGACATCCGGGCCAACATGGGCGAGTACAACGAGATCGGAAGAGTCCGCATCCGTGCCCCCAACTCCGAGGAATGCTCTTCGGCCGTCATGTCGGTGGTGTTGAGGGCGCCGAAGAGCATTGCCTGCACCACGACCGCGGGAAGGACGTACTGCGGATAGCTGATGCCCCCGGTGTCGATCACGCTGCGCAGAGCGATGGTGAAGCCGACGAAGGTCAGGATGGGTGCCACGACGGCGAACACGATGTCGAGGTTGTGGAAGGCCTTGCGAACCTGTCGTTCGGTCAGCGCGACGACGGCGGTCATACCGTGAGGGTGGGACCGGTGAGGTGGAGGAACACCTCGTCGAGCGACGGCTTGCGCAACGATATGTCCAACAACTCCACACCGAGCTGCTCGAGTTTGCGGAAGACGTCCGCGAGCGTCGCCACGCCATGGGGGGCAGGAACCGACACCGTGTTCGCTGCGGCGTCGACCTCGGCGCCTTCGTAGGCCCCGAGTACCGCCGTGACGCGGGCCAGATCCTCCGGATGCAGGGGAGTCACCTGGCAGTAGCTATGACCCATCCGGCGCTTGAGTTCCTCGGCCGTTCCGCTGGCGATCACGCGCCCGGCGTCGATGATGACGATGGAGTCGCTGAGGACGTCGGCCTCCTCCAGGTACTGAGTCGTCAGCAGGACCGTGACGTCCTGAGCGGCGAGCGAGGCCACCAGGGACCAGACGTCGCGTCGGCTCCGAGGATCCAGTCCAGTCGTGGGTTCGTCCAGGAAGAGCACCTTCGGAGGCACGATCAGAGACACCGCGATGTCGATGCGTCGGCGCATGCCGCCGGAGTAGGTCGACACCGGGCGGTTGGCCGCGTCGGCGAGGTCGAAGCGTTCGATGAGTTCGTCGGCTCGGACGCGGGCCTGCTTGCGCTTCATACCGCGCAGCCGACCGAAGAGCACCAGGTTCTCGCGACCCGACAGCGCCATGTCCAGGGCGGCGTCCTGACCGGTGACCCCGATGCTCTCCCGTACCCGGCCGGCGTCCTCGACGACGTCATGACCCGCGACGGTGGCGCGGCCGGTGGTGGGTTGCAGCAAGGTGGACAGGATCTTGATGATCGTGGTCTTGCCCGCACCGTTGTGGCCAAGAAGTCCGCAGACGGAGCCCGTGGGAACGGAGAAACTCACGTCGCGCAGCGCTGGTAGCGGTCCGTAGGTCTTGCCGACGCCCTCAAGCTCGATCACGATGCACACGCTATCGTTCGGGAGGCGCCACGATGACCTTCGGTCGCCCCGTTCATGTTTCGGGCCACGTCCGGGACGGAGAAACTACGATCGACGCCGTGGAGCCGAATGTGCAAGGGAAACAAGGCATGATCTCGTTCGTCATCCCCACGCTCAACGAAGCGAAGACCATCGAGCTGACCCTGCAGTCGATTTCGCGTTTCAGCGGTGAGCACGAGATCGTGGTGTCCGACGGGCGCAGCGACGACGGCACCATCGACATCTGCCGCAAATACACCGACGACGTCGTGGTCTTCAACGAGCCGGAGCGCCAGACGATCGCGATGGCGCGAAACATGGGTGCAGCGGCGGCGCGGGGTGAATACCTGGTGTTCGTAGACGCGGACGTGGTGATTCCGGACCCCGACGAGTTCTTTCGCGTCGCGCGGGCGGAGTTCGCCAACAGGCCGAATCTGGTCGCCCTCACCGTGAAGTACCGGGTCTTTCCGGAGAATGCGACGCTCTTCGACCGCTACGTGTTCACGATGCTGGGAGTGCAATTCTTCCTGCAGAACAACGTGTTTCGCATCGGCGCGTCCGGCGGTGAGTTTCAGATGATCCTGGCGGACGCCTTCGCGGCGGTGGGCGGCTTCGACGAACGGCTGGCGGCCGCCGAGGACATGGACTTGTTCCGTCGCTTGTCCAGGACGGGGCGGACTCGCTTCGTCGGCGCACTCACGGTGTTCCACACCGGACGGCGAGCTCACGCCGTGGGATGGCCTCGACTGCTGTTGAGTTGGTTCTCCAACTCGGTGTCGGTGTTCCTGTTCAGGAAGTCGACGAGCCGAGAGTGGAAGGAGATCCGCTGATCGGATGGCCATGGGCGCTCAGGCGTCCAGCCGGACGAAGCGGCCCTGCCGATACTGCTCCGCGCATGCCTGCCTGCGGATCTTGCCGCTGGTGGTGATCGGAATGGAGCCGCGTGCGACCAAGACCAGATCGGCTGCGCTGATTCCGTGAGCTTGCGAAATCGCCGATGTGACTTCGCTTTTGACGTTGGTGAGCTTCTCGAGAGTCTCTTCGGGGGTCGCCCGTTCCTTGACTTCGATGATCGTCACCAGTTGTTCGGTGGTGTCGTCTTCGACAGAGATGGCCGCGACTCGGCCGCCCGAGACGGCCCCCACCGTTGCCTCGATGTCGTCGGGGTAATGGTTGCGGCCCCGGACGATCAGCAAATCCTTGATGCGGCCGACGATGAAGAGCTCTCCGTCGGAGAAGAACCCCAGGTCGCCCGTGCGCAGCCACATGTCACTCGGGGTTTCGTCGCTGGGATTGGCGATGACACCGCGATAGGTGTGCTCAGTCTCGTCGGGCTTGTTCCAGTAGCCCGCGCACACGTTGTCGCCGTGCACCCAGATCTCGCCGACGGTCCCGGCCGGAGCCTCCAGGCAGGAGTCCGCGTCCACGATGCGCACGCGCGGCGATTCGGGCATTCCGTAGCTGATCAACGACGTCCCCGCGGTGCTCCGCTTTGCCATGCCCGCGGTGAGCTTCTCCGTGTCGAAGGTGATCACCGTCGGGGGTTCCCCTGGCTCCCGCGTCGCGACGAACAGTGTCGCCTCGGCGAGGCCGAAGGAGGGTCGGATCACCTTGCCGGGGAAGTTGAACTTCGCGAGCCGCTGCGTGAACCTCTTCACCGACACGGGCTGGACGCGTTCGGCGCCACAGATGATCGCGAGCACGTCGCCGAGATCATGGCCAGCCAGATCGTCGTCGCTCGTCCGCGCGGCGGCCAGGTCGAGCGCGAAGTTGGGAGCCGCGGTCAGTGCCTTCGTCCGACGCGCCATCTGCTGCAGCCATCGGGCCGGGCGCTGCAGGAAGGCGATGGGGCTCATGACGACCGAGTGCCAGCCGCCGAGAATGGGCGCGCAGATGCCGAGGATCAAACCCATGTCGTGGTAGAAGGGCAGCCAGGACACCACCGTCGTTCCCGGCGGAGCCACCTTGCCGTAGTCGCTGAGCAGTGCCGCCACCTGTTGCTCGAAGTTCGCCAGCAGATTGCGCTGGGAGACCATCACCCCGGCCGGGGTGCGCGTGGAGCCGGACGTGTACTGCAGGTAGGCGGTGGCGGGCGGTGTTTCGCGCCGCGACGTCGATCGACGGCGCACGGTGAGGTCGAGTCGGTCGATCTCGAGAATCGCGGGGGGCGCGGCGCCGTCCTGAGACGTCGCGTAGGGAGCCACCGAGCTCGCGGTGTCCGCGGTCGTCAGGATGACGCTCGGACGCGCATCACGAACCACCGCGGCCACCCGCTCGTCATGGGCCCCCATCGTGGGCGTCGACAGTGGCACGGCGATCACGTTCGCCTCGAACGACGCGAGGAAGCCGAGGACGTAGGACATGCTTTGGGGCGCGAGGATCACGACGCGGTCGCCGATCTCGGCGTGCTCGCGAATCGCGGCTGCTAGCGCCACCACCCGCTGCTGCAGCTGCGACCATGTGAGGGTTTCCTCGACCCCCTCCCAATCCACGTCATAGTCGACGAACGTGAACGCGGAGTCGTTCGGCTGCAGGCTCGCCCGCTCGCGAAGAATCGCGGGGATCGACGAGTCCATCATGTGCGGCCCCTTCTGCAGCGCAACGAGACGTTTGGGTCGAGCTTAGGGAACGCGACCACGCAATGCGCAATGTAGCGAGAATGACTATGGCACAACCTGTTAGCCACATCGAACTCCAAGCCGCCAAATCGTCGGGTGTCGGGGTGCTCCGCAAATCAATTGTCATTCACCAGAATTCGATACCTTCTGACCGAACTCGTCGTGAGCAGCCCCGGATAGCAGCTCTGAGCTGTATTTTTCCGGCAGTGCAGAGTCGCGCACCACGATCTTTCAGACGGTTGGTTGGTAGCCGGACCACGTTGTGGTTCATCTCGTGCCAGACTGCGACATACTTCGCCGTCCGTGCCTCCAGGAGAGAGTTGGTCGTCGCCGATCGCACGTACCAGCTACCCGCAACCGGTGGTCGCGCACCTCAGTTTCCGACGCCATCGGAGTGGGGGAACGGGTGCCACCGCGGAACCGCAGCGATCAGCGGTTCGCCGTACTGAACCACTTGGTCTTGATGCGCCAGGAATGGGCCGACATGAGCGCGAAGCCGGCGCCGCATGCGCACGCGAAGACCCAGACCAGCGTGCCGTTCTCAACGGGTTGCAGTGAGGGCACCCAGGCGGTGACGATGCGGATCGCGCAGGCCAGCATGCCGCTGATCGAGGCGGCCAGGTACACGTTCGCGACCCTGCGCGAGCGGGGATCCTTGCGCAGCACCAGCAGGGCGCGTGAGCCATATCCGAGCAAGTAGATGAGCGTGCCGCAGAGCAGCGTCCAGTAGGCCGACAGCCAGAAGTCGGTCTGCAGCTCGAAGAAGTCCGCCTTGTAGACGGCAGCACCGTTGCCGAGCGAGAACGTCGCCAGCAGCAGCGGGATACACAGCGTGGCAGGACGCTCGACGTACTGCTTGAAGGTGGTCTGCATGGCGTGGTCGTCCTGCAGCCGGCCCAGCGCGTTGTAGACGATCGCCGATGCGGCCACGACGTACATGTCGTGGCCGATGTAGTCCTCGAGGTTCCACATTCCGGTAAGCGAATGCAGCCAATGGCCCAGCGTCTCGGAGGCCAGCGGCGACATGAGGAAGACGGTCGCACCCTGGAGTGCGATGTTCAGGGTCGCGGCAACTTCCCAGCGACATGACCAGGTGACACGGCGAATCCACAAACTCCACGCTATGCACAGCAGCGTGATGGTGATGAGGACTGCCAAACCCATGAGATGTCGCCTTCGAGCTAAATTTCCGTCAGCTACTTGTTCGCCTACAGCGGGGGAGCGTCGGGTCTCGGCGTGAGATCGCGAAGCCTCGGGCGGTGAACCGTCCGCCTCTCGGTGATCGGTTCGGCGATCGTTGCCACGGAGAGCGGAGCGGACTCGACGTAGCTCCACACTTCTTCACGGCTCATCAGGCCGAACCGCACCTGAAGGTCGGGATAGCTGAGGTTGAACCTGTCGGCAACCAGCCGCATCTCCTCAGCGTTGGGATAGTCAGCTTCCTTGATGCGGCGGTAGTAGGTGCTGCTGGACGTACCGAGGGCGTCGTAGATCGCCTTCGCATCGACGTCACCGTCGAGGAGGTAGTCCAACAGGGCCTTTAGCTGCCTGCCGTTTTCATCAGTCCGTGGCACGGCCACAGTTTAGCGTGACTTCCCTGACATGGGCAGTGCCAGCCGCAAATCGGACAACGGGGCCGTTATTGACATGGCCGTCACGGTTTTGGCAGATGTGTCCCATATTTGGGACAGTCGTGTAACCTCGCCTACATGACGCGCGCAAACTTGCAGCTGACCGATTACGACGCCGAGGGTCGCCCTCGAGTCGAGGACCTGGAATTGGTGGCCGCGCCGCTCACGCCGCTGCTGACCATGGAGCTCGACGGCGCCGCCGAGGGGATGAGGCTAACGAGTGACGAAATCCTCCTGGCCGCGATGGGTCGCGCGATCGAACGCACCATCGGCGGCGGTGAGCTGACCGTCGACGTTCCTGGCTACGGCACCCGCGTCCACCAGATGGCGCTGTCCTGCGTGGCGTCCGGGCAGGTTCAGGCCGACGAGATGCTTGCGGGCGTGCACCACGCGCTCGACGCGCTCGCCGTGCGTCGGATCGTGCACGGCGTGCCCGACGACCCGCGGGCGCAGCCGGTGTCCGAGGTCCTGTTCGCCAGTGGCGACGGCGCGGCCGAGCGGCCGCATCTCGGCCATGTCCTTGAACTCCGCACATACCGCGATGGCGACGTCATCGCGTTGGACTGGTGGTTCGACGGCCGCAGCTTCGAGCCCTACACGGTCGAAGAACTCGCCGAACAGTTCCCACTCGCACTGATCGAACTCACCTCCGAGGCCACCCCGCCGATCCACGCCACCCACGAACTGGCGCTCGCGCACTAGCGTTTGGCCAGTCGGTTCGCGTAGGCATTAGTATCTGCGCACAGGCGTCGATCCGGCCATCACCGGGGAGCCTTCGGAAGAACGGCGTCCAGGTGTGAATCGGGTCGCTCAGTAGAACCGAACGGGTGGGCCCGTCATCGCCCACAGTCGAGCGGCGTGCCTGGTGTACGCAAGCGGGGTGGTACCGCGGTGTCCGCGCACGAGCGCGTCATCGTCCCCGTGCCTGAACGACCATGGGCACAGGAGACGAACACAGGTGACTGCCTACCCCAAGCCGTCGAGCGGCTCGCCGAGCTTTCCCGACCTCGAAGTCGAAGTCCTGGACTACTGGGAGCGCGACGACACCTTTCGCGCCAGCATCGAACAGCGGGACGGCGCAGAGGAATACGTCTTCTACGACGGTCCACCGTTCGCCAACGGCCTACCGCACTACGGCCACCTCCTGACCGGGTATGTCAAGGACATCGTTCCGCGCTACCAGACGATGCGCGGACACAAGGTCGAGCGCCGGTTCGGCTGGGACACCCACGGCCTGCCCGCGGAATTGGAGGTGCAGCGCCAGCTCGGCATCACGGAGAAGTCGCAGATCGAAGACCTGGGCATCGACAAGTTCAACGAGGCCTGCCGGGCATCGGTGATGAAGTACTCGCAGGAATGGCGGGCCTACGTGACCCGTCAGGCGCGTTGGGTCGACTTCGACGACGACTACAAGACCCTCGACCTCGGCTACATGGAATCAGTGCTCTGGGCGTTCAAGCAGCTGTGGGACAAGGGCCTCGCCTACGAGGGCAACCGCGTCCTGCCGTACTGCTGGAACGACGAAACCCCGCTGTCCAGTCACGAACTGCGGATGGACGACGACGTCTACCAGAACCGGCAGGACCCCGCGCTCACGGTCGGGTTCCCGATCACGGCCGGAGCGGACCTGGTCGGAACCTACCTGCTGGTGTGGACGACGACGCCGTGGACCCTGCCGTCGAACCAGGCCGTCGCGGTCAACCCCGACGTCACCTACGTGCAGGTGCAGGGATCGGACGGCAGGCGCTACCTCTTGGCCGAACCGCGGCTGGCGACCTACGCCAGAGAACTGGGCGAGGAGCCGACCGTGATCGGTTCCTACCTCGGTAGGGACCTTCTCGGCGTGCAGTACGTCCCGCCATT
This sequence comes from Mycolicibacterium sp., assembly GCF_016462545.1. Classification (GTDB taxonomy): domain Bacteria; phylum Actinomycetota; class Actinomycetes; order Mycobacteriales; family Mycobacteriaceae; genus Mycobacterium. The sequence continues at coordinate 46,652 of NZ_JAEMTA010000014.1, forward strand.
TCCGTACTTCATGGACTCGCCCAACGCCTTTCGCGTGCTGCCCGGTGACTTCGTCACCATCGACGACGGCACCGGGATCGTGCACATGGCGCCCGCCTACGGCGAGGACGACAAGGCCACCGCCGATGCAGCGGACATCACGGCCGTCACCCCGGTCGACTCCAAGGGCCGGTTCGACGGGACGGTGCCCGACTACGCCGGCCAACACGTCTTCGACGCCAACCCGCAGATCATCCGCGACCTGAAGAATCAGTCGGGGGCGGCAGCTGCCAATGGGGCTGTCCTGCTACGGCATGAGACCTATGACCACTCCTACCCGCACTGCTGGCGATGCCGGAATCCGCTGATCTACCGGGCGGTGTCGTCCTGGTTCATCAAGGTCACCGCGTTCCGCGAGCGCATGGTCGAACTCAACCAGGAGATCACCTGGTATCCCGAACACGTCAAGGATGGCCAGTTCGGCAAGTGGCTGTCCAACGCCCGCGACTGGTCGGTGTCGCGAAACCGATACTGGGGCAGTCCCATTCCAGTGTGGAAGTCCGACGATCCGGCCCATCCGCGGATCGACGTCTACGGCAGCCTCGATGAGATCGAGCGCGACTTCGGCGTGCGCCCCGACGATCTGCACCGGCCGTTCATCGACGAACTGACGCGGCCGAATCCCGACGATCCCACCGGTCGGTCGACGATGCGCCGCATCGAGGACGTGTTCGACGTCTGGTTCGATTCCGGGTCGATGCCCTATGCGCAGGTGCACTACCCGTTCGAGAACGTCGAATGGTTCGACGGGCACAACCCCGCCGACTTCATCGTCGAGTACATCGGTCAGACCCGCGGCTGGTTCTACCTGCTGCACGTGTTGGCGACGGCGCTGTTCGACCGGCCGGCGTTCCGGACCTGCGTGTCCCACGGCATCGTGTTGGGCAGCGACGGGCAGAAGATGAGCAAGTCGCTGCGCAACTACCCGGACGTCACCGAGGTCTTCGACAGGGACGGCTCGGACGCGATGCGCTGGTTCCTGATGGCGTCACCGATCCTGCGCGGCGGAAACCTGGTGGTCACCGAGCAGGGCATCCGCGAGGGCGTGCGTCAGGTGCTCTTGCCCTTCTGGAATGCCTACTCGTTCCTCGCGCTGTACGCCCCGGCGAAGGGGACCTGGCGCACGGATTCGACCAACGTCCTGGATCGCTACATCCTGGCGAAGCTCGCCGTGCTGCGCGACGACCTGACCGCTTCGCTGGACGTCTGCGACATCTCGGTGGCCTGCGAACAGCTGCGCCAGTTCACCGAGGCGTTGACGAATTGGTATGTGCGACGGTCGCGTTCGCGTTTTTGGGACGAAGATCAGGAGGCGATCGACACCCTTCACACGGTGCTCGAGGTGACGGCGAGGCTGGCGGCGCCACTGCTTCCACTCATCGCGGAGGTGATCTGGAGGGGCGTGACCGACGGTCGCTCCGTACACCTCACCGACTGGCCGGCGGCCGCCGAGCTGCCCGCCGATCCCGCTCTGGTGGACGCCATGGACCAGGTTCGCGACGTGTGCTCGGTGGCGTCGTCGGTGCGCAAGGCCAAGAAGCTCCGCGTGCGGCTGCCGCTGCCGAAACTGACCGTGGCGGTGCAGGATCCGCAGGCCTTGCTCCCGTTCACCGATCTGATCGCCGATGAGCTCAACGTCAAGTCGGTCGAGCTCACCGACGACATCGACGCGTACGGGCGATTCGAGTTGGCGGTCAATGCGAAGGTGGCGGGTCCGAGACTGGGCAAGGACGTGCAGGCCGCGATCAAGGCCGTGAAGGCCGGCGAGGGCGTCGTCAACGACGACGGCACGCTCACCGCGGGACCCGCGACACTGCAACCCGCTGAATACACGTCGAAACTGGTTGCGGCGGAACCGGAGTGGACGGCTGCGTTGCCCGACGGTGCGGGCCTGGTGGTGCTCGACGGCACCCTCACCCCCGAGCTGGAGGCCGAGGGGTGGGCCAAGGACCGCATCCGTGAGCTTCAGGATCTGCGCAAGTCGTCGGGACTGGACGTCTCGGATCGAATCATCGTGACCATGTCCGTCCCTTCCGAGCGTCAGGACTGGGCCACCGCACATGCCGACATGATCGCGGGGGAGATCCTCGCCACCGGCTTCACGTTCGGCGATCCGATCGATGGTTCCGAGATCGGCGACGGCGTGACGGTGTCGATCGTCAAGGCCTGAGGGGTCGGCTCATTCGACGGTTCCGGTCAGCTGCATGTCGGCGAGCGCGCGGCGCACCGACTCTCGGAGGGCCGTACGCGTATTCGTTCCGCCGACCACCCAGCAGCCGACGGTGACGAAGACTCGGCCGTGGATGCGCCCGCACCCCAGGAAGAGCATGCCGCCCATGCGGTCGAGGACCTTCGTGGTGATCTTCGGTTCCAGCATCCGAACCGCGACGCGATCGGCCTCGCCGCCGTCCGGGCGGTTGAGTTCGGCGCCGAGTTCGCCAAGGTTCGAGCAGCCGATCGGGCTGCCGACCTGCTGCACCATGCCCTCGAGCCGCCGGACCAGGAAGGCCGGTGTCAACGGCACCAGCGCCAGCGGACCGAGGAGTTCGTTGGGCGTATCGGCGAGCGCCGTCAGCGCCTGCCGAAGATCCCGGCGCACGTCGGTGAGGTCGGTGGTGACCTTCGCGGGGTCCACCGTCACCGTCGTTGCCGTCAGCGCGTTGGCGCGGGTGTCACCCTCCTCGCGCTCGCTGACCGGCAGTGACACCCGGACCAGCCCGTCCTCGTCGACCCTGCCGATGATCTGGCCGAGTCGCGCCCCCAATCCGACGAAGAGCGAATTACTGCTTCCACCAAGGCTTCCCGCCCGCTGATCCCAGTGTTCGAGGTCGAAGAAGACGGTCGCGTTGGGCACCACCACCTCGGCGTCGGGGCCGCGGGTGCGGTTCTTGCCACCGGACTTGACCGACGTGGAGAGCCCCTCGCTCTCGGCGCGCGCCACGCGTACGGCAGAGACGACTGCCTTCGCCGTCGCGGGGATGTCGTGCCACGCCTGCTTGGCGTCCTCGCGAACCGCCTGCCGCCGCGTTCGCGCACCCGGTAACGGGTAGGCGAGATCGCGACCAGAGCCCCTCACGGCGTCGACGATGGCATCGATGATGGCCTTGGCGTCGCCCACGGAATGAGACACCACCAACGTCATCGCCGAGCCGCCGCCCGTCAAGGGTTGGACGCCCAGGTGCCACGACGGTCCGTGTTGCGGATCGATCGGCATCCGCAGCCGCTCGTCGGCCCACTCCCATACCTCCGCTCTAGGGCGGTCCACTGCCGCGATCTGAAGGTCCGGTGGTCCGGGGGCGGTGACCCACCGGTCCCGTCCGAAGGGAAGAACGGATCTCTCGATCTGTCGGCCGAGTAGGCCGAATCCGAGATTCGCGTGAAATCGGCGTAACCCGTCGATGTCGATCGCCCGGTCGTAGACCCACGTGAACTGGATCAGTGGCCCGCGGCCGAGGGCACGCAACGCAAGGAAGGAGCCCTGATCGATGTACGCGAGCGTGTTGTCCACCCGCACATGTTATGCATTGCGCCACAAGGCATCAACGTGCCGCGGCGGTCGCTCAGGGATTCTCGGCCAACCAAGAATCGGTGACGCGCACGATGTCGACGATGCCGTTGGCGAGCAGACCGGCGACGAAGCGGGCGATCGTGCCGCCGATGAGCGGGACGTTGACGTTCACCGTCGCCGTGCCCGTTAGTCGGGTACCGGGATCGGAGGGGATCAGGTCCACGGCGCCGCGTCCGGACATGGGCGTCCGCAGCGCATCGACGGTGATGTCACCGCGCACGTTGCCCCCGTCGGCGGCGGACCACCGCTCGCTCTGAACGACGACCAGATTGGCCAGTCGCAACCGCCGCAACGGATCGGGGAGTTGGTCACCGCCGAACCGCATCGTCATCGACACGCTGGTGATGCCCGCCGCATCGGTGACGAGAGTGTCCAGTGTCGGTGAACTGCCCTCGAATGCATGCAGCCTGGCGTGCCAGTAGGCCTCGTCCTGAAATGCGAATCTGATGCTGTCCAGAGAGTGTTCGGACTCTGCGGTCAGATCCAGAGAGCGCGCCACGATGAGGCACGTTACAGGTGAGCGCCACGTACTGCGCTCTGGCTAACCAATCACGAATTCACGAGTCGGCGCCAAATTCCCCGGGTCTCAGATGAACGGAATTCCGGGTGTCAGGTCCGGTGGCGGTGGAAGTCCGAGAGGATTCAGCGGATTGATCGCCGGCAGCGACGGAAGTTGCGGGGCGGGCAGTGCGGCGAGGTTCGGGACCGCGGATGCGGCAGCGGCTGCCCCCGCGGCTGCCGCCGCGGGTGCCGCCAGTCCACCGATCTGTGGCTGCAGGGCAAAGTTGAGGTTGGGCACCAAGCCCAGACCGACGCTCGGGAGCACCACATCGGGCAGGTTCACGGTGGCGAGCGACGGAATTCCTCCAGGCAGACCGCCCAAACCACCAGCACCGCCGGCCAACGACGGTGGGGGTGGCAAGGCCATCAACTGCTTGCTGATCCCGGCAACCAGGTCGACGCACTGCCCGTTCTGTTCGTCCACGACGGTGCCGTCCGGGCAGTTGAGCCCCTTGGGCGCGGGACCGCACGAGTCGGCGCCGTCGGCGCACGGGTCGGCGTGGCCGACGGCGGGCATCGCCACCGTGGCCATGGCCAGCGGAGCAAGGGTCAGAGCCGAACCGGACACCAGCGTGATCAGAACGCGTTTGAATTGGACGGTCATGAAAATCCCTTTGAGAAATTAGCAAGCAAAGTATGAGCCGAACCGAGTGTAGACAATTGTTCGAGCAGTGCCCACCGCACTGACAATTCATGCAGTAAGAATCTTTTCGCCGACGGTCCGACCGGTGGTCAGGCGCGTGACACCCGGGCGGACGACGTTCCGATCGACACCGTGTCGCCGGCGCGAAGCTGGCGTCCGCGCCGGAGTTCGACCTCGCCGTTGACGGTGACCTCGCCGGCGGCGATGGCCGCCTTGGCGTCGGAACCACTGTCGATGAGCGATGCCAGCTTGAGGAACTGGCCCAATCGGATCGACTCGTCGCCGATCGGCACGTCGTGAGCCATGTTCGTCAGGCTAGCGCCCTAGCATCGCCACCATGGAGGGACGCTGGGTCCTGCACTTCGACATGGACGCGTTCTTCGCCTCCGTCGAGCAATTGACGCGACCGACGCTGCGCCGACGACCCGTGCTGGTCGGCGGACTCGGCGGACGGGGCGTCGTCGCGGGTGCCAGCTACGAGTCGCGCGTATTCGGCGCCAGGTCGGCGATGCCGATGCATCAGGCGCGTCGTCTGGTCGGCCCGGCCGCGGTGGTGTTGCCGCCGCGCGGGGTCGTCTACGGGGTCGCGAGCGGAAGGGTCCTCGACGCCGTCCGCTCGATGGTCCCGGTGCTCGAGCAGCTGTCCTTCGACGAGGCGTTCGGCGAGCCTGCCGAACTCGTCGGAGCAGATGCCGAGGACGTCGTGCGGTTTTGTGAGGAGTTGCGCGCTCACGTCCTCTACGAGACCGGTCTGATCGCCTCCGTCGGCGCCGGTTCGGGCAAGCAGCTCGCCAAGATCGCCTCGGGACTCGCCAAACCCGACGGCATCCGAGTCGTGAGACGCGACGAGGAAGGCACGCTTCTCGCCGCCCTGCCGGTCCGCAGATTGTGGGGCATCGGGCCCGTTGCCGAGGAGAAGCTGCATCGGCTGGGAATCGACACCGTGGGAGCCCTGGCGGCACTGAGCGGTTCCGAGGTGGCCGACATCCTCGGTGCCACGCTCGGGCCGGCGTTGCATCTGCTGGCGCAGGGGATCGACGACAGGCCGGTCGCGGAACGGTTGGGCGCCAAGCAGATTAGCGCCGAATCGACGTTCGCGGAGGATCTCCGAACCCTCGATCAGCTGCGCGATGCCACGGGTCCGATCGGCGAGCATGCCCATCGGCGGTTGGAACGCGACGGCCGTGGCGCGCGCACCGTCACCGTCAAACTCAAGAAGTCCGACATGAGCACGCTGACGCGGTCCGCGACCCTTCCCTACGCCACGGCCGACGCGGCCACGCTGATCGGTACGGCACGAAGGCTGCTGCTCGATCCCGTGGAGATCGGGCCCGTGCGGCTGATCGGCGTGGGGTTCTCTGGATTGTCCGACGTCCTGCAGGAGTCGTTGTTCCCTGATCTCGACCAGACTTTGGAGGCATCGGACAGCCATCAGATCGATCCGGTCGTCGCGCCCGCCGACCCCGCCTCGGCATGGCGCATCGGGGACGACGTCACACACCGCAGCCTGGGGCACGGCTGGGTGCAGGGCGCCGGGCACGGCGTCATGACAGTGCGCTTCGAGACCCGCGCCAGCGGTCCGGGACTGGCGCACACGCTGCCGCACGACAGCCCGGACGTGACACGGGCGAATCCGGTGGACAGCCTCGACTGGCCGGACTACGTGGCCGCGTTGGTCGGATCCGAGTGAGCGGTCGAAAGTATCTCCTTCAGAAGGCTTTTCACCTCGTCCGGCTAATCGGGATCGGCCCATCTCGCGAAGACGTCGGCGACGGATTCACCCGCGGCCAACGCCGCCATCAGGAGGACTCGGGCCTGCGGTGGAGCCAGGCGCGGCGCCACCACGGCACCGGCGTCGACCAGCATGCGCCCTGGCCCGTAGCCGACCGTGACGCGCGCTCCCGGAACTCGGGTCGAGAGCACCACCTCGACGCCCGCGGCGCACGCTCGCCCGACGCCGTCGATGACTGCGGCACTGGCGTTTCCGGAGCCGAGGCACTCGAGCACCAGGCCCGCGGCGCCCGCGGCGACGCAGGCATCGAGGGCCACCGCATCGCTGCCCGCATAGGTCGCCACGACGTCGACCCGGGGTGCTCGCGCGGCACTCAGCCCGCCGAAGGAGCCCAACGGACCGAGCCGCCTCGTCGTCGGGCTCACCTCGACGCCCACGAAACCCGTGCCGGTCTTACTCAGCCCGAGCGGGTACCAGACAGTGCCCCCGAGGGTGACCGCCACTCCGATCCGATGGGCGTCCGGACTCGTGGCCAGGATGATCGCGTCGTGAAGGTTCGACGGACCGTCGGCCGTCGTGGAGTCGGCGCTGCGCATGGCCCCGGTCAGCACGACGGGGACCTCACCCTGATACGTCAGCTCGAGCCACAGCGCCGTTTCCTCCATCGTGTCGGTGCCATGGGTGATGACGACGCCTCGCGCACCGGCGCGCGCCGCCGATCCGATCGCCGCGTTCATCCGGTCCCAGTCGGCGGGGACGAGTTGCGAACTGTCCACCGCCATGAGGTCGACCACCTCGACGTCCGCGTCCACGTGCAGACCCGCTACGAGGTCGTCGCCGGTCCGGGTCGGGCGCGCGACGCCGTCGGCTCCGGTGCTCGTCGCGATGGTGCCACCGGTGGTGATGACGACGACGCGCGCGCACGCTTGGCTCATGCGGCGATTGTTCACCATGGACGCTTTGGGATGATGGTCGAGTGACTGACGAATCAACGGGGTCGGCCGAGCCCGTGACTGCGGGCGACGACACCGATCCGCCGCCGCCGCGGCGCCGACTGCGCCTGTTGCTCTCGGTCGCTGCGGTCGTCCTGCTGCTGGACGTGGTAACCAAGGTGCTGGCGGTCAAACTCCTCACGCCGCAGCAGCCGGTATCCATCATCGGCGACACCGTGACCTGGACATTGGTGCGCAATTCCGGTGCCGCGTTCTCGATGGGCACCAGCTATACCTGGGTCCTCACCCTGGTCGCGACGGGTGTCGTCATAGGGATCATCTGGATGGGGAGGCGACTGGTATCGCCGTGGTGGGCGCTGGGCCTCGGCATGATCCTCGGCGGTGCTCTGGGCAACCTCGTCGATCGCTTCTTCCGATCGCCGGGCCCGCTGCGCGGGCACGTCGTCGACTTTCTGTCCATCGGGTGGTGGCCGGTGTTCAACGTCGCGGACCCGGCGGTGGTGGGCGGCGCGATCCTGCTGGTGGGGTTGTCGCTGTTCGGATTCGACTTCGACACCGACCGCAGGCGCACATCGGCCGACTCCACTGAATCCGCCCCCACCGGCGCCGAGGCAGTCGAAGCCGATACCGAGCGCGACTGATGACCACCCGGTCGATGCCGGTTCCGGAGGGACTCGCGGGCATGCGGGTGGACGCCGGGCTGGCGCGGCTGCTCGGCCTGTCCAGGACCGCGGCTGCGACATTGGCCGAGGACGGCGGCGTCGACCTCGACGGAGCTCCGGTGGGCAAGTCCGAACGACTGGTCGCGGGAGCCTGGCTCGAGGTGCGACTTCCCGAACCCCCTGCACCACTGGATAATCCGGCCGTAGACATCGAGGGCATGTCGATCCTGTACGCCGATGACGACGTCGTCGCGGTCGACAAGCCCGCGGGGGTCGCCGCCCACGCGTCAGTCGGATGGAGCGGCCCGACGGTGCTGGGCGGACTGGCCGCCGCCGGCTTCCGGATCACCACCTCGGGCGTGCCCGAGCGCAAGGGCATCGTGCAGCGGCTCGATGTCGGAACCTCGGGCGTCATGGTGGTGGCGATCTCCGAACGGGCGTACACCGTGTTGAAGCGAGCGTTCAAGGAGCGCACCGTCGACAAGCGCTACAGCGCGCTGGTGCAAGGCCATCCCGATCCGTCCAGCGGCACCATCGAAGCGCCCATCGGGCGTCATCGGAGCAACGACTGGAAGTTCGCGGTCGCCGAAGGCGGGCGGCACAGCGTGACGCACTACGACACCGTGGAGGCGTTCGCCGCCGCCAGCCTGCTCGACGTGCACCTGGAGACCGGCCGCACCCATCAGATCAGGGTCCACTTCTCCGCGCTGCATCATCCGTGCTGCGGCGACCTGACCTATGGTGCCGATCCGACCCTGGCGAAGAGGCTTGGACTCGAACGTCAGTGGCTACACGCCCGCTACCTGTCCTTCGCCCATCCCGCGGACGGTCGCCGCGTGGAGATCACCAGTCCCTATCCGGCCGATCTCCAGCACGCCCTGGACGTGCTGCGGCACCACGAATCGTGACCGGTACGCCGGACGCCGATTCCCGTCGCAGGACCGGCGTGCTGGCCGGCGTCGGCGCTTTCGTCTGGTGGGGCCTGTGTCCGGGCTTCTTCCCACTGTTGCTTCCCGCGGGCTCGCTAGAGGTGCTGGCGCATCGGATCGTGTGGAGTGCGCTCACCCTGTTCCTGGTGCTCGTCGTCGCGCGGCGTCTCGGCGATCTACGCAGGCTCAGCGGCCGCACGTGGCTTCTGCTGTTGGTGGCGTCGGCACTGATCTCGGTCAACTGGGGCATCTACATCTGGGCGGCGACCAACGGGCACGTCGTCGATGCGGCGTTGGGCTACTTCATCAATCCACTCGTGACGGTGGCGCTCGGCGTGCTCGTCTTCCGGGAGCGCATCGGGCGGTGGCAGTCGGTGGCGTTGGCCCTTGCCGTGATCGCGGTGGTGATCCTGACCGCAGAGGTGGGTGCGCCGCCATATGTCGCCGTCGGGCTTGCCGCGTCCTTCGCGCTCTACGGGCTGGTCAAGAAGGTGGTGGTGGCGGATCCGCGGGTCAGCGTCGCCGTCGAGACGTTCCTGGCGCTGCCGCTGGCAGGCGGATACCTGATCACTCTGCAGATCCTCGGTCACGGCCACTTCCTCGGCTTCGGGACGGGTCACACCGTCTTGCTGATGTTGGCCGGCCCGGTGACCGCGGTGCCGTTGCTGCTCTTCGCCGCAGGGGCGCAGCGTTTGCCGCTGATCACCATGGGGTTGTTGTTCTACCTCAATCCGGCGCTGCAGATGGCGTGGGGCGTACTGATCGGACACGAGCCGATGCCGACGGGTCGGTGGGTTGGTTTCGCCTTGATCTGGGTCGCCCTCGCCGTGATGACCGCTGGCTCGCTGCGGCGAAGGACGACGACGAGTGCGGAGAGTGTCGAAACGGCCGCACCTGAATCGTCATCACGGTGACGACCCACGACCGGAGGACCGAACCATGCGCTACTGCCTGCTGATGCACTACGAAGAGGGACCCTCCGTCGGCTTGACCGACGAGGACATGGCGCCGGCCATGGCAGCCTTCGCGGCGTATGCCGACGATCTGTCCGCCGCCGGAGTCCTCATCACCACCGAGGTGCTCGATTCCGTCGCGACCACCACCACGGTCACGTCGCGCAACGGCGCTCCCGAGATCCAGGACGGCCCGTTCGCCGACACCAAGGAGAAGCTGGGGGGCATCTTCGTCATCGAGGTGGCCGATCTGGACGAGGCATTGGCGTGGGCCCGGCGAAATCCGGCGAACGGCTGGGGATCGGTCGAGATTCGGCCCGTGGCGCGGACATACGCACCCGACCGTGGGTGGTACAACCCCTGAGCACTGAGCCGTCGCCAGTGGCGTCGACGGTCGCGGCTCTCAGTCGCGACTCGTATGGTCGTCTGTTGGCGCTCGTCGCGGCGGCGGGCCGCGACATCTCATCGGCGGAGGACGCCCTGGCCGATGCGTTCGAGCGGGCCCTGACCCGGTGGGAGGCCGACGGCGTACCGGCACATCCCGAGGCCTGGGTGCTGACCGTGGCGCGCAACCGCCTGCGCGACCTGTGGCGTTCCTCGGGCTACCGGTCGAGCACACCGCTGGTGGACATCGATCGGGCCGCGGAGGAGCCCGACGCGGCCGACATTCCCGATCGTCGCCTGGCGCTGATGCTGGTGTGCGCCCATCCCGCGATCGCCGAGTCGGTGCGGACGCCGCTGATGCTGCAGACGGTGCTCGGAATAGATTCGGCGGCCATCGCCGCAGCGTTCGCCGTCGAACCCGCTGCGATGGCACAGCGCTTGGTGCGGGCGAAGCGTCGCATCCGCGATACCGGCATTCCGTTCGCGCTGCCTGCACGCGAGAACCTCGTCGCACGATTGCCTGCCGTGCTGGAGGCCGTCTACGGGGCGTACGCGGTGGACTGGCAGACGGCGCCGCACGGCGCACCGATCGAGTCGCTCTCGGCCGAGGCGCTACACCTCGCGCTGATCGTGACGGAGTTGTTGCCGGGCGAACCTGAGGCATTGGGGCTCGCAGCATTGCTCAGCTTCTCGGAGGCGCGGCGCTCGGCGCGCCGGGTCGACGGGCTCTTCGTCCCCCTCGAAAAGCAGGACCCCGCCCGGTGGGACCTCGTGCTGATCGCCCAGGGCGAGCAGCTCCTCACCCGCGCCCACGGGTTCGGCCGGCCGGGCCGATTCCAGTACGAGGCGGCCATCCAATCCGCCCACTGCAGACGGGCGTTCGGCGCTGCGACCGACCCCACCATCGTCCGAAAACTGTACCGAGCATTGGTTTTGACAGCACCAAGCCTCGGAGCGAGGGTCGCGCTGGCCGCCCTCGACGGGGAGATCGACGGCCCGCTGGCGGGTCTCCGCAGCCTCGACGACCTCGATGCCGACCGTTTTCAGGCAGCCTGGGTGGTCCGCGCGCACCTTCTCGCACGGCTCGGACGGACGGACGAGGCCGCGACGGCATACCGCGCCGCGCGTAGCCTCACATCCGATCCCGCGGTCGTCGACTATCTCGACCAGCGTTTGCGGGACCTGAACATTTGACCAGGTACCAGCTATGCAATACGGTTTGCCAGCATGGCGCAGTGCGACGATCGACCGGTGGCGACCCTGCGTCGCCGCGGCCGTCCCGTCAACTCCGATTCCGCCGAAACCCGCAACCGCATACTCCGCGCGTCACGGCAGGTCATCAACGAACGCGGCTACCAGGCCGCCACCTTCCAGGCGATCGCGGTAGCGGCCGAGCTCAGTCGCCCGACACTGCACTACTACTTCTCCTCACGCCTGCAGATCTACGAAGCGCTCGTCGCCCAGGCCAGCGGACTCGTCGCCGAGTTGATGGCCAAGGCCCAGCGCCCGCGGACCCTGGTCGGGCAGTTTGCGGCGCTGATCGCCGCCGTCCACGAGGCGGACGCCCGCGATCGTTCCCAGATCGCGTTCCTCGTCAGCGCCCGCCTGGAATCGACCAGGAATCCCGAACTGCGCGCGTACGCCGGCTTCGGGGTGCGGGACTTCCTGACCACCCTCGTCGAAGACGCACGGGCCCGTGGCGAACTGTCCGAGGACACCTCTGTCGCACCCGTCGTCGAAATGCTGCACGCGATGTTCCTGGGGGTCGGCTTCTACGCCGGGTTCATCGACGACGCCGCTGACGTGTGCCTCGTCACCCAGCAGATGGACCGCGTGGTGTCGCGCGGTTTGACCGCCGGCGCCCAGATCGAGGAGATTGCGCCGACTCGTCGCGACACGACCGCCGACACGCCGAGTGCCGTCGGAGGCCAGCTTTAGACTGGCGGCCCTATGAGCAAGTCGTTCGTGCACCTGCACAATCACACCGAATATTCGATGCTCGACGGTGCCGCGAAGGTCAAGCCCATGTTCGCCGAGGCGCAGCGCCTCGAGATGCCCGCGATCGGCATGACCGACCACGGAAACATGTTCGGCGCCAGCGAGTTCTACAACGCGTCACTCGACGTCGGCATCAAGCCGATCATCGGGGTGGAGGCCTACATCGCGCCCGCGTCGCGATTCGACACCAAGCGCGTCCTGTGGGGTGACCCCAGCCAGAAATCCGACGACGTCTCCGGTAGCGGCGCGTACACCCACATGACGATGGTCGCGGAGAACGCGACCGGTCTGCGCAATCTCTTCAAGCTGTCATCGCTCGCGTCGTTCGAGGGCCAACTCGGCAAGTGGTCGCGCATGGACGCCGAGATCATCGCCGAGAACTCCTCGGGCATCATCGCGACCACCGGATGCCCGTCGGGCGAGGTACAGACCCGACTGCGGCTCGGCCATCAGAAGGAGGCCTTGGAGTCGGCGGCCAAGTGGCGCGACATCTTCGGTGCGGAGAACTACTTCCTCGAGCTCATGGACCACGGCATCGAGATCGAGCGGCGGGTGCGCGAGGGTCTGCTCGAGGTCGGTCGCAAGCTCGGCATACCGCCCTTGGCCACCAACGACTGCCACTACGTCACGCGCGAAGCCGCCCACAACCACGAAGCCCTGCTCTGCGTGCAGACCGCCAAGACGTTGACGGATCCGACGCGCTTCAAGTTCGATGGCGACGGCTACTACCTCAAGTCCGCCGCAGACATGCGCAAGATGTGGGACGACGAGGTGCCGGGCGCCTGCGATTCCACGTTGCTGATCGCCGAGCGAGTCCAGTCCTACGCCGACGTGTGGACCCCCCACGACCGGATGCCGGTCTTCCCGGTCCCCGATGGGCACGACCAGGCGTCCTGGCTGGCCCACGAGGTCGCCGCCGGGCTGGCTCGACGATTCCCCGCCGGGGTGCCGCAGGACTACGTCGACCGTGCCGAATACGAGAGCAAGGTCATCTGCGACAAGGGCTACCCGTCGTACTTCCTGATCGTCGCCGACCTGATCAACTACGCCCGCTCCGTCGACATCCGCGTGGGGCCGGGTCGCGGCTCGGCAGCCGGTTCGTTGGTGGCCTGGGCCCTGACCATCACCAACATCGATCCCATCAAGTACGGCCTACTGTTCGAGCGCTTCCTCAACCCCGAGCGTGCCTCCATGCCCGACATCGACATCGACTTCGACGACCGCCGCCGCGGTGAAATGGTGCGCTACGCCGCGGATAAGTGGGGCAGCGACCGCGTGGCCCAGGTCATCACGTTTGGCACCATCAAGACGAAGGCTGCACTGAAGGACTCGGCACGGGTGCACTACGGCCAACCCGGCTTCGCGATCGCCGACCGCATCGCCAAGGCACTGCCTCCGCCGATCATGGCGAAGGACATCCCCCTGTCGGGCATCACCGATCCGACGCACGAGCGGTACAAGGAAGCCGCCGAGGTGCGCAGTCTGATCGAGACCGACCGTGACGTGCAGACCATCTACGAGACCGCGCGCGGTCTCGAGGGTCTGGTGCGCAACGCCGGTGTGCACGCCTGCGCGGTGATCATGAGCAGCGAGCCGCTCGTCAACGCGATCCCGCTGTGGAAGCGTCCGCAGGACGGCGCCGTCATCACCGGATGGGACTACCCCTCGTGTGAGGCCATCGGTCTGTTGAAGATGGACTTCCTCGGGCTGCGCAACCTGACGATCATCGGCGATGCGCTGCAGAACATCAGTGCCAATCGCGGCATCGAACTCGATCTCGACGACGTACCGCTCGACGACCCGGCCACCTTCGAACTGCTCGGTCGCGGCGACACGCTCGGGGTGTTCCAGCTCGACGGCGGACCGATGCGCGATCTGCTGCGCCGGATGCAGCCCACCGTCTTCGAGGACGTCGTCGCCGTCATCGCGCTGTACCGGCCGGGTCCCATGGGCGTGAACGCCCACAACGACTATGCCGACCGCAAGAACGCGCGTCAGGCCATCAAACCGATTCACCCCGAGTTGGAAGAGCCGCTGCGCGAAATCCTTTCGGAGACTTACGGTTTGATCGTCTACCAAGAGCAGATCATGCGGATCGCGCAGAAGGTGGCCGGCTACTCACTCGCCCGAGCCGACATTCTGCGCAAGGCGATGGGCAAGAAGAAGCGCGAGGTGCTCGACAAGGAGTACGAGGGCTTCTCCGACGGCATGAAGTCGAACGGCTTCTCGGCCGCGGCCGTCAAGGCGCTCTGGGACACGGTGCTCCCGTTCGCGGACTACGCGTTCAACAAGTCGCACGCCGCCGGCTACGGGCTGGTGTCGTATTGGACGGCCTATCTCAAGGCGAACTTCCCGGCCGAGTACATGGCGGGACTGCTGACCTCGGTTGGGGACGACAAGGACAAGGCGGCCGTGTACCTGGCCGACTGCCGCAGGCTCGGCATCACCGTGCTGCCACCGGACGTCAACGAATCGGAGCTGAACTTCGCGTCCGTCGGCGTCGACATCCGCTTCGGACTCGGCGCTGTCCGCAATGTCGGCGCCAATGTCGTCAGCTCGCTGATCAACACCCGCAACGCCAAGGGCAAGTACACCGACTTCTCCGACTACCTCAACAAGATCGACGTCACCGCCTGCAACAAGAAGGTGACGGAGTCGCTGATCAAGGCTGGGGCGTTCGACTCGCTCGACCATTCCCGCAAGGGTCTCTTCCTGATTCACACCGATGCGGTCGACTCGGTACTCGGTACCAAGAAGGCCGAGGCCATGGGTCAGTTCGATCTCTTCGGAGGCGCGGACGGGTCCGGCGCGGACACCGGTGACTCCGTGTTCGCCATCAGGGTGCCCACCGACGAGTGGGAGGACAAGCACAAGCTTGCGTTGGAGCGGGAGATGTTGGGCCTCTACGTGTCTGGCCATCCGCTCAACGGCGTTGCCCATCTGCTCGCAGCCCAGGTCGACACCGCGATCCCTGCGATTCTCGACGGCGACGTGCCCAACGAGGCGCAGGTCCGCGTCGGCGGCATCCTGGCCTCGGTGAACCGCCGGGTCAACAAGAACGGGATGCCTTGGGCGTCAGCTCAATTGGAGGACCTCACCGGTGGCATCGAGGTGATGTTCTTCCCGCATACGTACTCGACCTTCGGGGCCGAGATCGCCGACGACACCGTCGTCATCATCAGCGCGAAGGTCAATTCCCGAGACGACCGACTCTCGCTGATCGCCAACGACCTGGTGGTGCCGGATTTCTCGAATGCTCAGGCAGATCGGCCGGTCGCCGTCAGCCTTCCGACTCGCCAGTGCACCGTCGAGAAGGTGGGTGCGCTCAAGCAGGTGCTGGCCAACCATCCCGGGACCTCGCAGGTGCGGCTTCGGCTGATCAGCGGCGACCGCATCACCACCCTAGAACTCGATCAGGCGCTGCGTGTCACGCCATCATCGGCGCTGATGGGTGATCTCAAGGCACTCCTGGGTCCCGGCTGCCTCGGTGGTTAGCCCAGGACGTTGACCGCACGGGCGATCACCAGGGCGATCGTGGCCATCGACACCAGGGACTGCACCGTCATCATGGCCTTGGCCCAGTGCGACAGAGGCATGGTGTCCGTGGGGGAGAAGGCGACCACGTTGGTGAAGCTGACGTAGAGGTAGTCGACGAACGTCGGCCGCCAGTCCGGCTTCGCCTTGTCCGGATCCGACATCTGCGGAAACAGGAAGTCGGGATACGGGCTCTTGCCGGTCCGTCGCACGAACGGTCCACCGCGGTCCAGCTCCCAGTACCAGATGCCGAACGCGATGACGTTCGTGACGAAGATGGCCGCGCCGCCACCGAGCAGCACGGCGGCGTTGTTGCTGACCTCTCCGCTGAGGATGCGTTTGGCCAGCACGACGGCCGACGCGGTGTTGTCCACGGTGATCGCCGCGGTCAGGACGAGGCTGGCCCACCTGCCGATCACGGTCGGTCGGGACAGGCGGACAGGGTTGATCAGCAGCATCACGAGCAGAAGAAGGAGTTCCATGATGATCAGCGGCCACCGCGGGAGCACCGTGTACTGCACGGGAATCGAGTGCTGGATCACGATGACCGCGAAGATCGCGATCAGTACTGGCCAACGATTCTCGGGATCGCCCGGCCGAAGCCAGGACGGCACCCGGCGTTCGGCATGTGAGGCGAGCTGTTCGGCCCGATGCACGGCCCCCTCGACGTGCGGGGATTCTGGTGACTCGGGGTTGCGCTCACTGGCCATCACATCAGTGTCTCCGTCACCATGATGGAATGACCGAAGACACGACCGATTCGCCCGCGTCATCCCGTCATCTGAGCCAGTGGATCGATGCCGACGCAGCCACGGTGTATGCGTTTGCCAGCGATCCGCGCCAGCTGCCGCGCTGGGCAGCGGGCCTCGCCGATCCCGCACTCGCGGATGCCGATGTGCAATTCGCTGCCCGGAATGAGTTCGGAATCCTCGACCATGTGGTGCGGCTCCCGACGGGCGTAGAGGTCTACAACCCGATGCGCGTGATTCCGGCGGGAACGGCCGACGCCGGGTGTGAGGTGGTGTTCACGCTACGGCGTGCCGACGGGGTGACCGATGAGGAGTTCGACGCCGATGCCGCGGCGGTGGCGGCCGATCTGGCCGTGTTGCGCAGGCTGGTGGAGGACGCGGGTTAGACGTCCGAGGGCCGGAAGAGGCTGAGTCCGAGCCAGACGATGGCAGCTGACGCAGCGCCACTGAGCACGGCCGGGCTGGCGCTCATCGTGGCCACCCCCACCACCACCAGGACCAGGATCCCCACCACGAGGGCGATCAGCTTGTACGCGGGCCACGGGATGCCCGCAATGCGCACTTCCGTCGACGTCGTCATGTCTCACGATAGCTCGTAACTTAGATTTCGGGTAGCCGAAACCTTCATTCCGGGCGGGTGTGTTGCGTATGTCATGCGCAGGTCGGATGGCGTGAGGGGCCAAACCCGTTTTCGCAGGGAGGCGGCCGAGTGGCACCATTGACCGGTGTCCGCCGAACTGAGTCAGACTTCTCGCCGTCCCGCCCCTCTGGGTGCCTCGGACATCGATGAGGCCGCTCAGCGGATTTCGAAGGTCGTCACCCTCAGTCCGCTCCAGTTCAGCGACCGCCTGTCCGCGATCACGGGTCTGCAGGTCTACCTCAAGCGAGAGGATTTGCAGGTCGTGCGCAGCTACAAGTTGCGCGGGGCCTACAACTTGTTGATGCAGTTGACGCCGGACGAGATCGTGGCCGGCGTGGTCTGCTCGTCGGCGGGCAATCACGCGCAGGGCTTCGCGCTGGCCTGCCGCTCGATGGGGATCCACGGACGCGTCTACGTGCCCGCCAAGACCCCTAAGCAGAAGCGTGACCGCATCCGGTATCACGGCGGCGAATTCATCGAGTTGATCGTCGGCGGTGCGACCTACGACGTCGCCGCCGCCGCGGCGCTCGCCGACGTCGCCCGGACCGGTGCCACGCTGGTCCCGCCGTACGACGACCTGCGCACCATGGCGGGTCAAGGCACGATCGCCGTAGAGATCCTCCAGCAGTTGGAGGCCGAGCCCGACCTCGTCATCGTTCCCGTCGGCGGCGGAGGCTGCATCAGCGGCATCACCACATACCTCGCGGAGCGGACCACCAGGACCTCGGTGCTCGGGGTGGAGCCCGCGGGCGCCGCCTCGATGCTGGCGGCGTTGGCCACCGGGGAACCCGTCGTCCTCGACCACGTCGATCAGTTCGTCGATGGTGCCGCCGTCGCGCGCGCCGGCACGTTGCCGTTCGAGGTGCTGTCGGCGGCAGGCGACATGGTCGCCGTCACGTCGGTGGACGAGGGGGCGGTCTGCACCGCGATGCTCGATCTCTATCAAAACGAGGGCATCATCGCCGAGCCCGCGGGTGCCCTGGCGGTCGCGGCGATGATGGAAGCCGACATCGAACCGGGATCGACTGTCGTATGCCTGATTTCGGGTGGCAACAACGACGTCTCCCGCTACAACGAGGTTCTCGAGCGTTCCCTGGTGCACCTCGGTCTCAAGCACTACTTCCTGGTGGACTTTCCGCAGGAACCGGGCGCCCTGCGTCGCTTCCTGGATGAAGTGCTCGGACCTGGTGACGACGTGACACTGTTCGAGTACGTCAAGCGCAACAACCGCGAGACCGGTGAGGCGTTGGTCGGCATCGAGCTGGGCTCGGCCGCAGACTTCGAGGGTCTGATGGATCGTATGCGGGCGTCCGAGATGCACGTCGAGGCCCTGGAGCCCGGCTCACCGGCGTACCGCTACCTCACCTAGGGACACGATCGCCTCGTCGTTCGCGCGGAATATCGGCTCGATCGGGACGTCGAATCGCTGGGCGGCATCGGTGAGTGCCGCCGCCCAACGCCGATCTGCGCCAGAAATCCCGCCGACGCCGGGTCGGGTCAGCAGAAGCGCGACAGTGGTGCCCGCGCCCAGGTCGCTGACGAGCTCGCGCAAAGCCGACATCAGCTGGTCGACGTCGCCGGGCGGCGGATTCGCCCCGATGGGCATCTCGCTCAACACCTTCATCATGCAGCGGTCTGGCCCGACGAAGGCAAAGCGCAGGAGTCGTTCGCCGAAGCCAAGCGGTCCCATCAGAGCTCGCCAGCGCTGACGCAGGTCAGCGCCAGAGGCGATGGGATCGGTGGCGGTGTCGACGGGCGGGATTGGTAAGAGCTCGGTGGTCATGCTCCGAAGGATGCGTGATCGCGTGGAGCGGGGCAGAAGTCATCCACAGCCGTGGGGCTGTGGATGGTTCACTTGACAGATCGCAGGATGGCGAACGAATCACCTTGCAGCACGGTTGATTCGCCCACGGTCGGCTCGTCCGAGGCAAGGACGACCGCACCTGCGACAGGAACGGTCACCGAACCCTCCCCGAGGTTGCACGCGATGGCGAGCGAACCGCGGTGCAGCACGATCCACCGCTGGTCCTCGTCGTACTCGATCGACATGTGGTCCAGCCACGGATCACCCAAGTCGGGCTCGGCGTGGCGCAGTGCGATCAGGTCGCGATACACCCCGAGCAACCGGGCATGCTCACCGCCATCCAACTCGTCCCACTTCAGCTTGGATCGTGAGAACGTCTCGAGGTCCTGCGGATCCGGTATCTCATCGGCATCCCAACCGTGCGACGCGAACTCCGCCTTTCGGCCCTCGGCGGTCGCCCGCGCCAATTCCGGCTCGGGATGTGAAGTGAAGAACTGGAAGGGACTCGACGACGCCCACTCCTCGCCCATGAAGAGCATCGCCGTGTACGGCGACGCGAGGACGAGGGCCGCCTTGACGGCGAGCTGTCCGTAGGTCAGATTTTGCGACGGCCGATCACCGACGGCCCGGTTCCCCACCTGGTCGTGATCCGAGGTGTACGCCAGCAGTCGGGTGGCGGGGATGGTCGCCGTATCCAGCGGCCTGCCATGGCGCCGGTGCCGGAACGACGAGTAGGTACCGGCGTGAAAGTAGCCGTTCTTCAGGGTATTCGAGAGCGCCGCCAGCGAGCCGAAGTCCGAATAATAGCCCTGTCGCTCGCCGGACACCGCCGTGTGGATGGCGTGATGGATGTCGTCGTCCCACTGCGCCGTCATGCCGTATCCACCGCGGTCGCGCGGCGTGATGAGCCGCGGATCGTTGAGATCGCTCTCTGCGATCAGCGACAGCGGCCGGCCCAATTGCTGGGCGAGGGAGTCGGTTTCAGTCGACAACTCCTCGAGGATGTGTAAGGCGGTGTGATCGGCCAGCGCGTGCACCGCGTCCAGCCGCAGGCCATCGACATGGAAGTCCCGCATCCAACGCAGCGCGCAGTCGATGATGTACTGCCGGACCTCGTCGGCACCGGCCTCGGAGACGTTGATTCCCTGTCCCCAGCCCGTGTTGGCCTCGGTCAGGTACGGCCCGTACCGCGGGAGGTAGTTGCCCGACGGCCCGAGGTGGTTGAACACCGCGTCGATCAGGACTCCGAGACCGCGCGCATGACAGGCGTCGACGAGACGCACCAATCCGTCGGGGCCGCCATAGCTTTCCTGGACGCTGAACCACAGCACGCCGTCGTATCCCCAGCCGTGGGTACCGCTGAACGAGTTGACCGGCATCAATTCGACGAAGTCCACCCCGAGATCGACGAGATAGTCGAGCTTCTCGATGGCCGCGTCGAAGGTGCCGTCGGCGGTGAAGGTGCCGACGTGTAGTTCGTAGATCACCGCGCCCTCGATGGACTTGCCCGTCCAGCCGGAATCACTCCACGCGATCGTCGCGGGGTCCCACAGCTGCGATCGCTCGTGTACGCCATCCGGCTGGCGCGGCGAACGGGGGTCGGGGAGCACCGTCTCGTCGTCGTCGAGGACGAACCCATAACGACTGTCCACCTGGGCGTCGACGACGGCCTGCCACCAGCCGCCGGCCGAGCGTGACATGGGGTGCAGCGTTCCGTCGACGTCGAGCTGGACTCGGTCGGGTTTCGGCGCCCAGACGGCGAATTCGTGATCAGGCACGGGTGCGCTCCAACAGTGTCGCGGGCAGATCGGAGAAGAGTTCTGCCGGGCCGACCTGGCCACTGAACGACCGACCGGTCAGACGGTCCACCCATTCGCCGTCCGGCAGCGCGACTGTCGTGTCACCCCAACCGGTTTCGGTGAGGGTGACCGTCCACCGTTGCACCGCCACCACGACGTCGTCGCCGCGACGGAATGCCACCAGGTGTCGGGCACCTGAGCCGTCGGCGAGAACGGGGGTGTACCCGCCGCTCGAATAGGAGTCGGGATGATCCGCACGCGAGTGCAGCGCGGCCGTCACGATGTGAATCTTCGGTTCGCCCAGTGTCTTCAGCTGATCACGACGGGCCTCGTAGTCGACCGGTCGGCGGTTGTCGGGGTCAACCAGGCTGTCGTCCCATAGTTCGGTGCCCTGATAGACGTCGGGGATGCCGGGCACCGTCAACGACAGCAGCTTCTGCACCTGCGAGTCACTCTTCGCGTGCGGGTCGAGTTGACGGACCAGGCTGCTCATCTCGATGCCCACGGGACCGTCGATCACGTCGTCGAGCCACCGGTGGACGGCGGCCTCGAAGTCTTCGTCGGGGTCGTTCCAACTGGTGTGCAGCGCAGCTTCCCTGATCGCCTTCTCCGTATATGCGTGAAGCCGGCCTCTCAGGTCGTCGGACACCACGCCGTCCACCGGCCACACGCCGAAGGCGTTCTGCCACAGGAAGTACCCCGTAGCCGCGTCCGGCGCAGGGGTGGTAAGCGTCCACGACGACAGCAGCTCGGCCCACAGCGCGGGCACCTGGGAGAGGACGCCGATCCGGGCGCGGACATCCTCGCTGCGTTTGGTGTCGTGGGTCGACAACGTAACCATCGCCGTCGGCCAGTACCGGGACCGGCTGGCCGAGCTGTGATGGAACTCTGCGGCGCTCACGCCGAAACGTTCTGGTTCACCACCGACTTCGTTGAGGGACACCAGCCGCGCGTCGCGGTAGAACAGACAGTCCTCGACCGACTTGGCGGTGACGGCACCGCACAGTTGTTGGATTCGGGTGGCCGGCTCGTCATGGTCGAGTGCGGCGGCCACGAGGGTCAGCGCCTCGCTCAGATCGGGCTCGGCTGCGGCGGTGTCGGCCAGTGCGGTGGGCATCACGGCGGCCAGTCCGCGGTAGTCGGACCGGTAGACGCCGATGTGCGAGAGCAGGGCGGCGACTGCGTCCGGCAGTCTCGGGTGGTCCGCCCCGACTGCTGCCACGATGGCCCGGCGTACCCGGGCCAGCTCGCTGCCCAACGTCTCCGTGGCGGTCATGATCTTCAGCGCGCGGACTTGCGGTTCGAGCGGTTCGGCCGAACCGGCGCCGGAGGGATCGACCAGCAGTCCGCCGATGTCGCGTAGCGCGTCGTAACCCGTGGTGCCCGCCACGGGCAGGGACGGCTCGAGGGTTTCGTCGGGCGCGAGGATCTTCTCGATGACGATCCAGGCGTCTGGACCGGTGAGCTCACGCAGCCACTCGAGATAGCCTGCGGGATCTGACAATCCGTCGGGGTGATCGATGCGCACACCGTCGACGAGGCCGTCGGTGAACCAGCGCTTGACCTCGACATGGGTGGCGTCGAACACCGCCCGGTCCTCCTGGCGCAGCGCGGCCAGCGACGTGATCGAGAAGAATCTCCGGTAGCCACATACGTTGTGGCGCCAGCCGATCAGCGTGTAGTGCTGGCGTTGGTACACCTCGGCGACCGTGCCGTGGCCGGTGCCCGGAGAGATCGGCCACGTGCGGTCGCCGAGCCGTAGGACGTCACCGTCGACCACCAGGTCGTCGACGTCGCCGTCGTCACCGAGAACCGGAAGGACGATCCTGCCGTCCGGGTCCAGGGACCAGTCGACGTCGAAGTAGGCGGAGTAGTTTGACTCACGTCCATGCGTGAGAAGGTCCCACCACCAAGCATTCTGGGTGGGATCGTCGACGCCGACGTGGTTGGGCACGATGTCGACGATCAGCCCCATGCCGCGAGCGCGCACCGCCGACGACAGGGCGGCCAGCCCGTCCGGACCACCGAGCTCATCGGAGACCGTCGTGGGATCGGTGACGTCGTACCCGTGTGTGGAGCCCACACTCGCGGTGAGGATGGGCGACAGGTAGACGTGCGAGATGCCGAGCTCGTGGAGATAGTCCAGCTGATTCACCGCGTCGGCGAAGGTGAACGCCTGGCCGCTCGCGGGGCCGCGCATCTGCAACCGATAGGTCGAAAGAACGGTCATGGTTCAGGCCACCTTGCGCAGGACGATGATCGAACGTCCCTGCACGGTGAACGCCTCGCCGGCCTTCACCGTCAGATCGCTGCTGCCGGTCGGCGCAGCCGAGTCGAGCTCAGCTGTCCACTCGGCGGCGTAGTCGCCCTCCGCAGCGACGAATTCGACGGAGTCGGAATGGGCGTTGAAGCACAGCAGGAAGGTGTCGTCGATGACCCGTTCGCCACGTGCGTCGGGCGCGGGGATGGCGTCGCCGTTGAGGAACACGGCCACGCACTGGAAACCGGAGTTCCAGTCCTGCGACGTCATGGGCACGCCGCCCGCCGTGAGCCAGGCGATGTCGCGGATCTCCTCGTCACCGCTGCGAATCAGCTTGCCGTCGAAGAAGCGGCGACGGCGGAACACCGGATGGTTCTTGCGCAGCGTCGTCACCGTGCGGGCGAACGTCACCAGGTCGGCGTTGGTTTCGCACAGCGTCCAGTCCATCCAGGCGATCTCGGAATCCTGGCAGTACACGTTGTTGTTGCCGCCCTGGGTGCGGCCGATCTCGTCGCCGTGGCTGATCATCGGGGTGCCCTGGCTCAGCATCATCGTGGCCAGGATGTTGCGCATCTGGCGCGCCCGCAATTCCAGGATCGCCGGGTCGTCGGTGGGACCCTCGACTCCGCAGTTCCACGAGCGATTGTGGCTCTCGCCGTCGCGATTGTCCTCACCGTTGGCCTCGTTGTGCTTCTCGTTGTAGGACACCAGATCGGCCAGCGTGAAGCCGTCGTGGGCCGTGACGAAGTTGATGCTCGCACTTGGCCTGCGGCCCGTCGCCTCGTAGAGGTCCGACGAACCCGTCAGTCGTGAAGCGAATTCGTTGAGGGTTGCGGGTTCTCCCCGCCAGTAGTCACGCACAGTGTCGCGGTATTGCCCATTCCACTCGGTCCACAAACCAGGGAAGTTTCCAACCTGATAACCGCCCTCACCGATGTCCCACGGTTCGGCGATCAGCTTCACCTGGCTGATGACGGGATCCTGCTGCACCAGGTCGAAGAACGCCGACAGCCGGTCGACGTCGTAGAACTCACGGGCCAGTGTCGACGCCAGGTCGAAGCGGAAACCGTCGACGTGCATGTCGAGGACCCAGTACCGCAGGGAATCCATGATGAGCTGGAGCGAATGCGGATGGCGCACGTTGAGGCTGTTGCCCGTTCCGGTGAAGTCCTTGTAGAGCCTCAGGTCGCCGTCGAGCAGGCGGTAGTAGCCCGCGTTGTCGATGCCGCGGAAGTTGATGGTGGGGCCGAGGTGGTTGCCTTCGGCCGTGTGGTTGTAGACGACGTCGAGGATGACCTCGATGCCGGCCGCATGGAAGGAGCGGACCATGTTCTTGAACTCGGCGACGGCGCCGCCCGCGCTCTGGTTCGAGGCGTACTGATAATGCGGGGCCAGGAACCCGAAGGTGTTGTAGCCCCAATAGTTTCGCAGACCCAGGTCGAGCAGTCGGTGGTCGTGCATGAATTGGTGTACCGGCATCAACTCGATCGCCGTGACGTTCAGCGACTTGAGGTGCTCGATGATCACGGGGTGGCAGAGGCCCGCGTAGGTGCCCCGCTGATCCTCCGGAATGCCCGGGTGGGTCTGGGTCATGCCCTTGACGTGTGCCTCGTAGATCACGGTCTCGTGGTAGGGCGTGTTGGGGGAGCGGTCGGACCCCCAGTTGAAGAACGGGTTGATCACGACGCTGGTCATGGTGTGCCCGAGTGAGTCCACCATCGGTGGCGTTCCCCCTGAGGCGAGGTCCTCGGCCTCGAGATCGTAGGAGAACAGGGCCTGCGTGAAGTCGAAGTCCCCGTGGAACGACTTGCCGTACGGATCCAGCAGCAACTTCGACGGATCACACCGGTGTCCCGCGCTCGGATCCCACGGTCCGTACACGCGAAAGCCGTAGCGCTGCCCCGGCGTGACGGTCGGTAGGTAGGCATGCCATACGTAGCCGTCGACCTCGTCGAGGTTGACTCGTTCTTCACGGCCGTCCTTGCCGATCAGGCACAGTTCGACCTTCTCGGCTACTTCGGAGAACAACGAGAAGTTGGTTCCCGCACCGTCATACGTCGCGCCCAGTGGATATGCGGTACCAGGCCAGATCGCAGAAACCACCCGTCACCACCAGCCGGTGGCGGTGGCGATCTGGCGTCCCAGCTCGTTGGTCATGGTGCGCATGTAGGTAGCCGAGATGTGGTGAGAATCGTGATACAGCAACACATTTCCCTCCACTGCGCGACAGTAGTCCGGGCGACACACCGCATCACTCATGTCGAGTGGCTTAAGTATCGGGAAGCGCGCCACGAAATCCAGGGTCGGATTGTGGTCGGACAGTACCTCGGAGCGTTTGATGCCGCAGGAGATGGCGTCTCCACCGTCGGCGAGGCAGTCGGCGGGGAAGAACGGCTTTCCGTCCTTGACCAGCCACGGGGTGTCGCGCATCGCCAGGACCGGGATGCCCGCGTCTGCGAACTCCTGCCAAATCCCGACGTAGAAGCCCGGCATGACGTCGCCGTCCTTGATGTTCCACGGTCGGGTGGAGGTGGTGAAGACGAAGTCGGGATGATCGGCGAGCAGCCGTGGCATCACCTTCTGATTCCACTCGCGGCACTTGGGGTACGGCCGGTTGTCGCCCATCACGAGCGGGTTCTGCTCGGTCGTCAGGGGACACCCCATCTTCAGGTAGGTGACGACCTTGAAGTGGTGCATGCGGCCCAGCAGGTCGAGCGCGGTGATCCAGTGCTCGGCGTGCGATCCACCGGCCACGGCGATGGTCCGGGTGGCCGCTTCGTCGCCGTAGGTGCAGTTGATCACGTCGACGTCGTCGAAGTCGCCAATACAGCCCTGCGTCGTGGAGACGGGAACGTCGTCCTTGGCCTCGAGCACGGTGGGACGCATCGGCAGCTTGGGCACTCGGACGTGATTGACCAGTGCACGGGCCCCGGGGTAGTCACGCGACGAAAGTCCGGACAGCTCCTTGCCGTTCGCACGCTGGATGGTCATGTGTTCCCGCCACGTGAAGGACGTGGCGGTGAGGGCCACGCCCAACAGGGTGACGATCGAGCCCAGCACGATGGTCGGTCGCCGCAATCGCGTCCGCAGCGGAATCACGTTGGCCTGCTTCGGTGCAGACTGGCCCGTGGTCGACTTGCGCAGCCGCAGGGGCTCTTCCACGAACTTGGTCGTCAGCCAGGCCAGCAGACCGGACACCAACAGGACGCCGGCGCCTTCGACGACGTTCGCGTGCGCGTGCCCCGAATACGCCAACCAGAAGATCAGCAACGGCCAGTGCCACAGATAGAGCGAGTACGCCATCGAGCCCAGCGACACGAACGGCTTCGTCGCCAACAGTCGGCTGACCGCCGGCAAGCGACCGTTGGTGGCGGCCAGGTGCGGGTCGGCCATCCGATTGGCGCCGCTGAGGATGAACACCATCGTCGCGCCGACCGGCACCAAGGCCCACGGTCCAGGGAACTCCTTCACGCCGTCGATGAAGGCGCCGCACGACAGAATGGCCGCCAACGCCACCACGGCGAGCGTCGAGCGCACCCACGTCGGCCATTTCACGTAGGGCACCAGCGCACCCGCCAGGGCGCCCAGCAGCAGTTCCCAGCCACGGGCGAAGCTGTCGTAGTACGCCGTCGACGGGTCCGCGGCGTGCGCCTTGATCGCGTACACGAACGACGCGATCGTCAGCGCGCTCAGCAGAAGGATCAACGCAGGCCTGGTGTAGGACCGCAGCCGATTGCGCAGCAGGTAGGCGAATCCGAAGATCAGCGCGAGGAACGCGAGGTAGAACTGACCCTGCACCGACATCGACCAGATGTGCTGCAGCGGACTGACGGACTCACCGGCCCGGAGGTAGTTCGACGCGGTGTCGGCCAACTCCCAGTTCTGGTAGTAGCCGAGGCTGGCGAGGCTTTGGTCCGCGAACGTCTCCCAGCGGGTCTCGGGCTGGATGAGGATCGTGAGCACGGCGGAGACGGCGAGCACGACCACCAGCGCAGGCAGCAATCGACGGATCAGCCGCTTCAGCTCCGGCACGGGGGACAACGACGAGCCGGAGGTCAGGGCGGTGCGCAGCAGTCGGCCGCCGAAGAAGAACCCCGACAGCGCGAGGAACACGTCGACACCGCCGGATACCCGCCCGAACCAGATGTGGAAGATGGCGACCAACGCGATGGCGACGCCGCGTAGCCCGTCGAGATCGTGCCGGTAGAAGCCGGACGCCCGGGTGCCCATTACGGCGTGCTGAGTGGAACCGGATCTGGTGTCGGGGACCGTCCGGGCTGGGGAGAGCGTCAACATGGTCGTCGGTCAATCTACCCAACCCGGTGCGATAAAGCCGTTTTGTGATGGGCGACCACCCGGGGGAAGGTGGTCCCATGTCCCCGCTGACGCCCGAGGAGATCAGCGCCATCGACGCCGCCCACGTCTGGCACCCGTACAGCAAGATCTCAGCTGCCGCCACCGCACCCGTGGTGGCGGTGGCGGCTCGCGGTGCGTCGTTGACCGTCATCGACGGCGGGCGGCCGATCGAGGTGATCGACGCGATGAGCTCGTGGTGGACCGCGATCCACGGGCATGGGCACCCCGTTCTGGACGCGGCGATCACCAGTCAGCTCGCGAAGATGAACCACGTCATGTTCGGCGGTCTGACCCACGAGCCCGCCGCACGGCTCGCCCAACTGTTGGTGCAGATCACCCCCGAGGGGCTCGACACCGTCTTCTTCAGCGATTCGGGCTCGGTGGCGGTCGAGGTGGCCGCGAAGATGGCATTGCAGTTCCAGCGCAGCCGCGGCAAGCCCGCGAAGCATCGGCTCATGACGTGGCGCGGCGGCTACCACGGCGACACGTTCACGCCGATGAGCGTGTGCGACCCCGAGGGCGGCATGCACTCGATCTGGACGGACGTTCTGATGCCGCAGGTGTTCGCGCCGCAGGTGCCCACCGACTACGACCCCGCCTACGCTGCGAAATTCGAGGAGACACTCGCCGAGCACGCCCACGAACTGGCGGCCGTCATCGTCGAGCCCGTGGTGCAGGGAGCCGGCGGCATGCGTTTCCACGACCCGCGCTATCTGAGCGACCTGCGGGCCGCCTGCACCCGGCACGACGTGCTGCTGATCTTCGACGAGATCGCCACCGGGTTCGGCCGGACCGGTGAGCTGTTCGCCGCGGACCACGCCGGCGTCCGGCCCGACGTCATGTGTGTCGGCAAGGCATTGACCGGTGGCTACCTCACCCTTGCCGCGACGCTGTGCACGGGCGAGATCGCCGAGACCATCAGCGCCGGCGACCCGGGCGCGCTGATGCACGGGCCGACGTTCATGGCCAACGCGCTCGCCTGCGCGGTGTCGGTCGCGTCGGTCGAGTTGCTGCTCGGCCAGGACTGGCGACAGCGGGTGCGCGAGATCGAGTCGGGTCTGACTGTTGCGCTGGCCCCGGCCCGCGAGTTGGCCGGGGTCGCGGACGTGCGGGTGCTCGGTGCGATCGGGGTGCTCGAGATGCAGCAACCGGTGGACATGGCGGTGGCCACGGAGGCGGCGCTGCGACACGGCGTCTGGCTGCGGCCGTTCCGCAACCTGGTGTACGCGATGCCGCCCTACGTCTGCACGCCCGACGAGGTGGCGCGGATCGGCTCGGCCATGGTGGGCGTCGCCCGTGCGCTAACCTGAACGCCGTTCAAGTTCTCCTCGAACCAAGGGATGCATCGGTGTCGACACGCGCAGGACTCTCGCCGCTGGCCTGGCTCGACGACGTCGAACGACAGCGTCAGGCCGCAGGCTTGCGCCGTGTCCTGCGGGCCCGGCCGCCCGTCGGGACCCATGTGGACCTGGCGTCCAACGACTACCTCGGACTCTCGCAACACCCCCGCGTGATCGACGGTGGCGTCGAGGCGCTGCGCACCTGGGGCGCGGGATCGACGGGTTCTCGTCTGGTCACGGGCAACACCGAGTTGCATGAATCCTTCGAGGCCGCGTTGGCCGATTTCGTCGGCGCCGAGGCAGCTCTGGTCTTCTCGTCCGGCTATACCGCGAATCTCGGTGCCGTGGTTGCCCTTTCGGGTGCAGGATCGCTGCTGATCTCCGATGCCCTGACCCACGCGTCGCTGGTCGACGCGTGCCGCCTGTCGCGGGCGCGCGTCGTGGTGACTCCGCACCGCGACGTCGGCGCCGTCGAGGCGGCATTGCGCTCCCGCACCGAGGAGCGAGCGGTGGTGGTCACCGACTCCGTGTTCAGCGCCGACGGTGTGATGGCACCGCTGCGCGCACTGCATGCGGTGTGCCGTCGCCACGGCGCCCTCCTGGTCGTCGACGAGGCGCACGGGCTCGGCGTGCGCGGAAGCGGGGGGCGGGGACTGGTGCACGAAGTGGGCCTCGCAGGAGCTCCCGACGTGGTGGTGACGACGACGCTGTCCAAGGCGCTGGGCAGTCAGGGCGGCGTCGTACTCGGACCGGTTGCCGTCCGCGCCCATCTGATCGACGCCGCGCGACCGTTCATCTTCGACACCGGCATTGCTCCCGCAGCCGTCGGCGCGGCGTCCGCGGCGCTCGAGGTGCTGATCGAGGAACCGTGGCGGGCGGGCGCGGTGCTGGCGCACGCCGCCGCGCTCGCCACCACGTGCGGCGTCGCGGAGGTGCCGGAGTCGGCCGTCGTGTCCGTCATCCTCGGCGAGCCCGAGGTGGCGCTGGCTGCGGCCACGGCATGCCTGGATCGCGGCGTCCGGGTCGGGTGCTTCCGCCCGCCAACGGTGCCCGCGGGCACGTCGCGGCTGCGACTGACCGCACGCGCCTCCCTGACTCCCGACGAGCTCGACGTGGCTGTTCGCGTGCTGACGGAAGTTCTCGCCTCGGCCAGACGCCGATGAGCATCGTCCTGATCACCGGCACGGATACCGGCGTGGGCAAGACCATCGCGACCGCGGCTCTGGCGTGTCATGCCCGGTTGGCAGGCCTCGACGTCGCGGTCTGCAAGCCCGTGCAGACGGGCTCCGCCGACGGCGACGACGACCTCGGCGAGGTGGCACGCCTGTCCGGCGTCGACGCGCTCGCCTCGGGGTGGCGCTATCCCGAGCCGCTCGCCCCGGTTGCGGCCGCAGACCGAGCGGGTCTGCCGCTTCCGACGCGGGCGGAGCTGGTCGCCCTCGTCACGGGACTCGACCGTCCCGGCCGGTTGACCCTGGTCGAGGGCGCCGGTGGGCTGCTCGTGGAGATCGGTTCGGACGGGGTGACGCTGCGGGACCTCGCGGCCGACCTCGACGCCGCGGTGCTGGTCGTCGCGAGGGCCGGGTTGGGCACGCTGAACCACGCCGGGCTGACCGTCGAATCCCTCGTCGCGTGGGGCATTCCGTGCGCGGGTCTGGTCATCGGCTCCTGGCCGTCCGACCCTGGCCCGGCCGAGCTGACCAATCGCGTGGCGCTCGATCAGATCGCACCGGTGCGTGCGGCCCTGCCTGCCGCCGCCGGCGCGTTGACGGCTCAGGCCTTCGCAGAACTCAGCGCGGGCGCATTCCCCGACGGGTGGGTTCGGAGTCTCTAGGCATGGCGCACTCCGTGGAACTGCTCTTCGATCAGGGCACCGAGGCAGCCATCCGTCAGCAGTGGACTGCGCTCGCCGAAGCCGGCCTGCCGAGCCAGGCCAGGCACACGTCGCCGAGCAACCGCCCGCACGTCACACTCGTGGCCGCGGGACACATCGATCCCGGGGTCGACGCAGCGCTGGAGGAGGCGGCTCGACGACTGCCGCTGGACTGCCTCGTGGGTGCGCCTCTCGTCTTCGGCCGCACCTCGCTCACCCTGGCCCGCCTGCTCGTGCCGTCCGGTGGATTGCTTCGGTTGCACGAGTCCGTCGATGCGAGCTGCGCGCCGCACCTGCCGTCCGAGCCGTTTGCGCACTTGCGTCCCGGGTGCTGGACCCCGCACGTGACGCTGGCTCGCCGGCTGTCGCCGGCCAACCTGCCTGCCGCACTGGAGGCCATCGACGTCGCCGAGGTCGCGGGGACGTTCGCGGGCCTACGGCGCTGGGACGGCGACGCCAGGGTCGACACCCTCATCGCCTGAGCAGATCACGCGCTGCGCGGCGATCCCGTCTACCAGGAGACCGAGTCCAAAGGCGAAGCGGGCGTTGGGATTCGTGGCCATCACCGACTGGTCGTCAGACAGCGCACCCGCGGCATCCCATTGCAATCGGGACTGTTCGTCGGCGGTGAAGCCGAGCACGTAGTACAGAACCGTCCGCGCGGCCAGGTCGGCCTTCGGCGCCCCGATGCCGGCTTCGAGCACGGCCGCGCCTAGTCGCTGCAAGATCTCGGCCATCCGCTCGGATTGGCCGGCAGCGAAACTCGCGGAGACCAACTCGGCGCCGTCGGTGGCCGACAGCAGGGCGTTGCGCAGGCCTGCGCAGAGGTCGTGGATGCGTTGGGTCCACCGACCGCGGTCGACCGTCGCCGCAGCCGGCTCCAGGATTCGATCGGCGACTGCGCCCAGAAGGGCCTGCTTGTCGGCGAAGTGCCAGTAGAGCGCGCCGGGGGTCACACTGAGCTCGCGCGCGAGTCGCCGCATCGTCAGATCGGCGATTCCGTAGTCGTCGAGAAGCTGGGTGGCCTTGTCGACCACGTCGCGTCGATGCAGCTGCACCCCTGTAGCCTAAACACCGTTCAAGTTCTGATGTGCAGGAGGAGTGCGTAGTGACGCAGGCGGCGACTGATGTGTTGGGTCAGGCCAGGGAGCAGGTACTCGAGCGGGGCGAGGGCCTGACGCAGGCACAGATCCTGGAAGTGCTCCAGCTGTCCGACGACCGCCTCGAGGAACTCCTCGCGCTCGCGCACGACGTCCGCATGAAGTGGTGCGGGCCGGAGGTCGAGGTCGAGGGCATCATCAGTCTCAAGACCGGCGGATGCCCCGAGGACTGCCACTTCTGCTCGCAGTCGGGGCTCTTCGCCTCGCCCGTGCGCAGCGCCTGGCTGGACATCCCGAGCCTGGTGGAGGCGGCCAAGCAGACCGCGAAGTCCGGGGCCACGGAGTTCTGCATCGTCGCGGCCGTCCGTGGACCCGACGAGCGCCTGCTGGCGCAGGTCGCCGCGGGCATCGAAGCCATCCGCAACGAGGTCGACATCCAGATCGCCTGCTCGTTGGGCATGCTGACCCAGGAGCAGGTGGACCGCCTCGCCGCGATGGGCGTGCATCGCTACAACCACAACCTCGAGACCGCGCGGTCGTACTTCACCAACGTCGTCACCACCCATACGTGGGAGGAGCGCTGGGGCACCTTGGAAATGGTGCGCGCCGCCGGCATGGAGGTCTGCTGCGGCGGCATCCTCGGGATGGGCGAATCGCTGGAGCAGCGTGCGGAATTCGCCGCCAACCTCGCCGAGCTCAACCCGCACGAGGTGCCGCTGAACTTCCTCAACCCACGGCCGGGCACGCCGTTCGGCGATCTCGAGGTCCTGCCCGCCTCCGAGGCGCTCAAGGCCGTGGCCGCCTTCCGGCTGGCCATGCCGCGCACGATGCTGCGGTTCGCAGGCGGACGCGAGATCACGCTCGGCGACCTCGGCGCCAAGCAGGGCATCCTCGGCGGCATCAACGCCGTGATCGTTGGCAACTACCTGACCACCCTCGGCCGGCCCGCCGAGTCCGATCTCGAGCTGCTCAACGATCTCCAGATGCCGATCAAGGCACTCAACGCGACCATCTAGCGATGCCAAGCAACTTCAACGTCTACACCGGCGAGACCGAGGGCGGGTCCGTTCCGGCGGCTGCGCGCCTCGGCCTCGAGCCGCCACGATTCTGCTCCGACTGCGGTCGCCGGATGATCGTGCAGGTGCGTCCCGACGGGTGGTCGGCGAAGTGCTCACGCC
The DNA here is from genome assembly GCF_016462545.1 of Mycolicibacterium sp. Taxonomy (GTDB): domain Bacteria; phylum Actinomycetota; class Actinomycetes; order Mycobacteriales; family Mycobacteriaceae; genus Mycobacterium. Next base: position 79,707 of record NZ_JAEMTA010000014.1, read on the forward strand.
ACGGCGAGCTGGACTCCAAGGATCTGGACGCGCGATGAGCGATCAGGTTGAGCCGCCGAGTCTTTCGCACCGTCAGGCTGCCCTCCGCATCGTGGCGGGTCTGACCCTTGCCGGGGTCGTCGTCGGTGCCGTCTGGGCGTGGCTCGCTCCACCCGTCCAGCTCGTCATCGCGTTGACTCGCAATGGCGACCGGGTGCGCGGGTACGTGGGCGACGAGTCCGACCTCCTGTTCCTCGGGGCCTTCCTGATGACCGGGCTGTTGTTCGTCGTCGCGGTGACGGCCGCCGTCGCGGTGTGGCAGTGGCGACCCCACCGTGGGCCGATCGCGGTCGGCGCACTGTCGATCGGTGCGCTGGCGGCTGCCGGCGCCGCAGCCGGGGTCGGGGCTGCCCTGGCACGTTGGCGGCACGGTGTGGTCGACGTCGCGGCGGCCCCCATTTCACCCGAGCACCGGGTGTTCTATACCCAACAGGCGCCCGCGGTGTTCTTCGGACACTCGCCGCTGCAGATCGCAGCATCGATCGTGCTGCCCGCGGGGGTGGCGGCGCTGGTCTATGCGATGTGCGTGCTGTCGACCAAACGCGACGATCTTGGCGCGTGGCCTCCGCTCGAACGGGCCGTCCTGGTGCCTATTGATCCAGTTCCGACAGTGGTAGGCGATCCACCCGCCGACCCGTCATCACCTTCGCACTGATCAGGCCGAGCCGGAGCATGCCCCGATAGGTCGAGACGTTGAGAAGCGTGGGCCACTTGGTGCGGGCTCGGTTGCTGGACACCGGCTTTCCGGCGAATCGGTCTCGGAGCCAACGCAGCGTCATCGGCGCCGACATCGGATGCAGCAGCATGTGCTCGCTGAACATGTCGCGGTGATACGTGACGCTCGCACCACCACGGGCGTAGGTGTGGGTCAGCTCGTCGATGTCCTCGACGGAGACGATGCGGTCGTGGACGGCCTGCACGACGAGCACGGGCACCGTCGGTGCCGCGGTGCCGAGCTTGATGCTGTCGAACACGTGCTGAACCTCGGGGGTGCTGAGGATGTTCTCCAGCGGCTCGTCGACCAGGTTGTCCATGTCCTTGCCGATCAGTTTGAGCACGACTCGAGCGGTCGTCATCCGCTGGATGTCGGTCAGCATCGCCCTGCCCTCGGCGGTGACGTGCTCGTTGATGACGCGGTCGAGGTCGGGGTACACGTGGGACAGGGCGGCGACGACCATCGCTGGCAGACCCGAGAAGAAGCTGCCGTTGAGCCGTCGGAAGGTGTGGCCCAGGTCGCCGACCGGCGAGCCGAGAACGGCGCCGACCACCTTGAGCTCGGGTGCGTACTCGGCGTACACCTCGGTGGCCCACGCGGTGGCGAGTCCGCCGCCCGAGTAGCCCCAGAGCCCGATGGGCGCGTCGCTCGACAGGTTCAGTGCCTCGTGGTTCAGCGCAGCCCGCAGCCCATCGAGGACGTGGTAACCAGGTTCGTGGGGTGCTCCCCAAATTCCTTGGGGCCCTTCGTGATCGGGGATCGACACCGCCCAGCCCTCGGCGAGGGCCGCTGACACCAGCAGGAACTCGAACTGTGCCAGCGCGCCGACTGCCTTGGCGCCGCGGCGCAGTGCGTAGGACGGGAAGCACTGACCCGCGACGGCGTCGATCGCGCACTGATAGGACAGGAGCGGACCCTTGCTGCCCACGGGCCGGTCGGCGGGCACGACGATCGTCGTGACGGCGGCCATCGGGAGTCCGTTGAGGTCGGTCGAGCGGTAGAGCAGCTGTGTCGCGGTCAGCTTCTGGGGGACCAGGCCGAGGAATGCGAGCTCGACGTCGCGCGATCGCAACACGGTGCCCGGCCTGGAGTGTTCGAACCCCGCAGGCGGCGCGTAGAACGGGTCGGCGGCTGGCAGCAGCGGGTGCGTCTTGCGACGCAACTCTTCGTGGGGTGGTCGTCCGATCCACTCCGCACCGGTCGAGACGGCTGCGCTGCCAGAGTCCATCGGGACATTGTCTCTTAACGAATCCTTAAAACAAACCGGGGGGCCATCTCACGTCGGCGGGCGCAGTGCGGCGAACTCGTCGGTGACGCGATACCGCGCCTCGGTGAACCGGTACAAGGCTGCCGGTCTGCCTCCGCTGCGGCCCGACTTCGCGGTGGTGCCGGTCGGCACGATCACTCCGCGCCGTGCCAGCACGCGCTGAAGGTTGGTGGCGTCGACCTGGTAGCCCAGCGCCGCGTCGTAGACGTCCTTGAGCGTCGACAGGGCGAATTCTCTTGGGGCAAGCGCGAATCCGATGTTCGTGTAGGAGAGTTTGGCGATCAGCCTGGTGTGCGCATGGGTGACCATTGGGCGATGATCGAAGGCCATCGGTGGCAGGGCATCCACCGGATGCCAACGGGTGTCCGGCGGGAGCTCGGGGGTGGCGGGGGAGGGCACCAGCCCGAGGAACGTCGAGGCGATGGTGCGCGGCCCGGGGACGCGCTGCGGTTCGGAGAACACCGCGAGCTGCTCGAGATGGGTCAGTTCACGCAGGTCGACCTTCTCGGCGAGTTGGCGCCGAACTGAACTCGTCATGTCCTCGTCGTGACGGAGCTGGCCGCCGGGCAGTGACCACGCTCCGCGCTGAGGCTCCATGGCGCGTTCCCAGAGCAGGACGCTGAGCTGCGGGTTTCGCGACGAGAGCTGGCGAACCTGAAACACGACGGCGAGCACCTCGTGGGCAGTGCTAGTATCAGGCATGTTTTCGATCATAAGTCGAAAACCCCGTCAGGATCAAAAGGAGACGGCCATGACGGTAACGGACCTCACGACCGAGTCAGGCAGCGGTTGGGCCGCACGGATCACCAACGGTCCCGCCGGTTACGGCGGAGTGATCGCCGACGAGGAGTGGGCGGCGGAGGTGCGTCGCCTTGCCGACCTGCGCAACGCCACCCTGCTCGCGCACAACTATCAGTTGCCCGCGATTCAGGACGTGGCCGACCACGTCGGGGATTCGTTGGCCCTGTCACGGATCGCGGCCGAGGCCGCCGAGGGCACCATCGTGTTCTGCGGCGTTCACTTCATGGCCGAGACCGCGAAGATCCTCAGCCCGGCGAAGACGGTGCTGATTCCCGATCAGCGGGCAGGCTGCTCGTTGGCCGACTCGATCACCGCCGACGACCTGCGCGCCTGGAAGGACGAGTTCCCCGACGCCGTGGTCGTGTCCTACGTCAACACCACCGCGGCGGTGAAGGCACTCACCGACATCTGCTGCACGTCGTCCAACGCCGTCGAGGTGGTGGCTTCGATTCCCGAGGACCGCGAGGTGCTGTTCTGCCCGGACCAGTTCCTCGGTGCCCACGTGCGACGGGTGACCGGGCGCAAGAACCTTCACATCTGGGCGGGTGAATGCCATGTCCACGCCGGCATCAACGGCGACGAACTGGCCGCTCAGGCCAAGGCGCACCCGGACGCCGAGTTGTTCGTGCACCCCGAATGCGGGTGCGCCACCTCGGCGCTGTACCTGGCGGGGGAGGGCGCGTTCCCCGACGACCGCGTGAAGATCCTGTCCACCGGCGGCATGCTCGACGCCGCTCGAGAAACTCGCGCACGCCAGGTCCTGGTCGCGACCGAGGTCGGCATGCTGCACCAATTGCGCCGCGCTGCACCGGAAGTCGACTTCCGTGCCGTGAATGACCGGGCGTCGTGCAAGTACATGAAGATGATCACCCCCGCCGCGCTGTTGCGCTGCCTCGTCGAGGGCGCCGACGAGGTGCACGTCGACTCCGACGTCGCAGCCGCCGCTCGACGGAGCGTGCAGCGGATGATCGAGATCGGGCAGCCCGGCGGCGGAGAATGAACGCCTTCGCCCGCTGCGGCGGAGTCGGGTACTGGCAGCAGCGGGCCGACGTGGTGGTCGTCGGCACCGGAGTGGCCGGCTTGGCAGCCGCGCTGGCGGCACATCGTCGGGGGCGCCGGGTCGTGGTGCTGAGCAAGGCGAGTGAGACTGCGACGTTCTACGCCCAAGGCGGCATCGCGGTCGTGGTGCCCCGCACGGAGGACTCCATCGAGGCGCACGTCGCCGACACCCTCGCCGCAGGCGGCGGATTGTGCGATCCCGACGCCGTGACCTCCATCGTCGCCGACGGCTACGCCGCCGTTTCCGAGCTGGTCGGATTCGGCGCCCGCTTCGACGAGTCCGCACCGGGGCAGTGGTCACTGACGCGCGAGGGCGGCCACTCGCGGCGGCGCATCATCCACGCTGGCGGCGACGCCACCGGCGCCGAAGTGCAGCGGGCGCTGGACCACGCGGCTGCCACCCTCGACATCAGGCGCAATCACGTTGCGCTGCAAGTCCTTCACGACTCCGACACCGTTACCGGTGTGCTCGTCCGCAACGACGACGGCCTCGGTGTGATTCACGCACCCTCGGTGATCCTGGCCACCGGAGGCCTCGGTCACCTCTACTCGGCGACCACCAACCCGGAGGGCTCGACCGGTGACGGCGTCGCGCTGGCACTGTGGGCGGGCGTCGCGGTGAGCGACGTCGAGTTCATCCAGTTCCATCCGACCATGCTGTTCGACGTGAACGGCAGCGGGCGGCGTCCGCTGATCACCGAGGCGCTCCGCGGCGAAGGCGCCATTCTGGTTGACGGGCAGGGCAATTCGGTGACCGCCGGCGTTCATCCGATGGGTGACCTCGCTCCGCGGGACGTGGTGGCGGCCGCGATCGACGAGCGACTGTCGCGCACCGGCGATCCCTGCGTCTATCTCGACGCGCGCGGCGTCGACGACTTCGCAACGCGCTTTCCCACGGTCAACGCCGCGTGCCTGGCCGCGGGCGTCGACGCAGGCGTGTCGCTGATCCCGGTAGTGCCCGGTGCCCACTACAGCTGCGGCGGCGTCGTCACCGACGTCTCCGGGCGTACCGAACTCGCCGGTCTGTTCGCCGCGGGCGAGGTGGCCCGCACCGGGATGCACGGCGCCAATCGACTCGCGTCCAACAGCCTGCTCGAAGGTCTCGTGGTCGGTCGGCGCGCCGGCACGGCCGCGGCCCAGCACGCCGGGGACGCAGCCCCCGCACGCGCGGCCGTCGAGCCCGTCACCCGGACCGCGCTGCCACGGGCGGAGCTACAGCGCGCGATGACGCGCCACGCGTCGGTGGTGCGTGATGCGATCGGCCTCAGTCACGTCGTCGAACTTCTCGGTACGGCTCAACGCCGAGACCTCCTCGGTAGGGCCGACTTCGAGGACGCGGCGCTGACGGTCACGGCCTCCGTCGTCGCGGCGGCCGCCCTGGATCGGAGGGAGTCGAGGGGCTGCCACCACCGCGGCGATCACCCCGACCGCGATCCGGCCCGCGCGACCAGCACCCACGTGCGGCTGCAGTCCGACGGCACGTCGAAGGTGACTCGCGAGGCGGAGGTCTGCTGCTGATGGAACTCAACGACGACGAGCGCACCGAGGCGCGAGCGACGATCAGCCGCGGGCTGGCCGAGGATCTGCGCTACGGGCCCGACGTGACGTCGCTCGCCACGGTGCCCGCCGAGGCCACCACGAAGGCGTCGATGGTGAGTCGGCAGGCGGGGGTCGCGGCGGGCGTCGACATCGCCCTGTTGGTTCTCGACGAGGTCGTGGGAGCCGGCGAGTACGCAGTTCTCAGCCGCGTCGAGGACGGCACACGCCTGGAGTCTGGCGACCCGCTGCTGGTGCTCGAGGCGCCGACCCGGGGTCTGCTGACCGCAGAACGCACCATGCTGAACCTCGTCTGCCATCTGTCGGGCATCGCCAGCACGACCGCGGCATGGGTCGAGGCGATCGAGGGCACGGGCGCGAGCATTCGCGACACCCGCAAGACGCTGCCGGGCCTGCGCGTGCTGCAGAAGTACGCGGTTCGCGTGGGCGGCGGCGTGAATCATCGGATGGGCCTTGGGGATGCGGCCTTGATCAAGGACAACCACGTTGCTGCGGCCGGCTCCGTGGTGGCCGCCCTGCATGCCGTGCGCGCGGCGGCTCCCGACGTACCAGTCGAGGTCGAGGTCGACTCGCTCGAGCAACTCGACGAGATTCTCGGCGAGGACCTTGGCGTCAGTCCGCTGATCCTGCTCGACAACTTCCCGGTCTGGATGACTCAGATGGCCGCTCAGCGACGGGCGGCTCGCGCCCCCGGCGTGAAACTGGAATCCTCCGGCAACCTGTCCCTGGAGAATGCCGCCGCGTACGCCGGGACCGGTGTCGACTACCTCGCGGTCGGGGCGCTCACTCACTCGGTGCGGGTCCTCGACGTCGGTCTCGACCTGTGAGCGCCCACGAGGATCGCCCGATGTCGGCGCGCCAAACGCCTCAGGGTCATCACGTCCACGAGTCGTCACGGCCGGGTCGGACGTTGCCCATCATCGCCGTGGTCCTGTCGGTGGTGGCGGTCGGCCTCTCGGCGTGGGCAGCGTTCCGGCCGAGCTCCGGACCCGATGCCGAATCGACGTACCCGGAAAGTCGGCAGAACGATGCGAAGGTCGCCGTCTGCGCTGCGACGGACATTGTGCGCAAAGGGATTTCCCTGAACACCAACCTGCAGAGCCCAGGTGGCGAAGGCGACGTCACCGGTTCTCTCGCGGTGGCCGCCAACGCGCGGGTGTCCCTCTCCGATGGTGGCCAGTATCTGATCGCGAGGCTCGACCCGGCGACTCCCACGGAGCTGTCCGACGCCGTGAAGAAGTTCGCCAACACGTTGCTCGACATCGGCGCCGCGGCCACGGCCGGCTCACCGAACACCGATCCGGATCAGGCGGCCCGACTCCGCGACGCGGACACCGAGAACGCCAGGCTGGCCGAACTCTGCAAGTAGCGGCCGGCCGGATCAGCTCAGGCGATGTCCGCCACGAAGGTGCCCTGACGCTTGGCCAGCATCTGCGGAATGCGCGGAAGGGAGGCATCGACCGTGCCTGCGGGCAGCACTCTCGGGTTGACCAGGTGCAGGTCTCGGCGCCCGACGTGGATGTCCGCCTCGCCCGCCGCCAGGACGTTCTTGACCCAGTTGGTCTTGCCGTGCACCAATCCGATCGCGAGGACGCTGCCCTTGCGGTAGGCAGTGACGATGGTCTCGTAGTCCTTGCCCGAGGTTCGGCCTCGGTGCGAGATGACGGCGAAGCCTGGCATCCGCTTCGACAGCGGCCGAAGCAGCGGGTTGACGTACTTGATCTGGAAGCGTTCCAGCCAAACGGGAATGATCATGGGCACGCCAGGGGCGTGGTTGGGGTGGTCTTTCCGTGACGTTGACGGTGACATGGCGGCTCCCGGATTCTGATTTGTGCTGCTCTGGGACAATAGACGGCGTGAATGACTCCTCCGTGCTGATGTCCCGCATCGACCTGCGGGGCGAGCAGCTGTCCGCCGCCCGGTTGCGTGCCGTGCTGCCGCGCGGCGGGGTCGACGTCGATTCGGTGGTGCCGAAGGTGCGGCCCATCGTCGACGCGGTCATCGAGCGGGGCGCCGTGGCCGCCCTCGAGTACGGCGAGGCCTTCGACGGCGTCCGCCCCGAGACCGTTCGGGTGCCCGTGGACCGCCTCGAACGGGCCCTCGCCGATCTCGATCCCGACGTTCGGCTGGCGCTGGAGGTTGCGATCGAACGCACGCGCGCCGTGCACCACGATCAGAGGCGCACTGACACCACGACGACGTTGGCGCCCGGTGCCACGGTCACCGAGCGGTGGATCCCCGTCGAGCGGGTCGGGCTCTACGTCCCTGGCGGCAACGCCGTCTACCCGTCGAGCGTCGTGATGAACGTGGTGCCCGCACAGACCGCAGGGGTGGATTCGCTGGTAATTGCGAGTCCACCGCAGGCCGAGTTCGGTGGACTCCCGCACCCGACCATCCTGGCCGCCGCCCGCATGCTCGGCGTCGACGAGGTCTGGGCGGTCGGCGGTGCGCAGGCAGTCGCGCTACTGGCTCACGGTGGCGTCGACCTCGACGGCGCCGAACTGGCGCCGGTCGACATGGTCACCGGTCCAGGCAACATCTACGTCACCGCAGCCAAGCGGATCTGCCGGTCGCAGGTGGGCATCGACTCGGAGGCCGGGCCGACCGAGATCGCGATTCTGGCCGACCACTCCGCGGATCCGGTACACATCGCCGCCGACCTGATCAGCCAGGCCGAACACGACGAGATGGCTGCCTCGGTCCTCGTCACCACCAGCACGGAGCTGGCTGATGCGACGGACGCCGAGCTCGCCGTCCAACTGAAGACCACCGTGCACCGCGAACGCGTCACCACGGCGCTCCGCGGTCGTCAGTCGGCGATCGTGCTCGTCGACGATCTCGACTCCGGACTCCGCACGGTGAACGCCTACGCGGCCGAGCACCTGGAGATCCAGACCGTCGACGCATCGGCCGTGGCGGCCCGCGTGCGTTCTGCCGGAGCGGTCTTCGTGGGCGCCTGGTCCCCGGTCAGCCTCGGCGATTACTGCGCGGGCTCCAACCACGTGTTGCCCACGGCAGGGTGCGCACGGCACTCCAGCGGACTGTCGGTGCAGACGTTCCTGCGCGGCATTCACGTCGTGGACTACACGGAGGCCGCGCTGAAGGACGTCTCGGGCTATGTCATCACCCTGGCGCAGGCCGAGAACCTGCCGGCCCACGGTGAGGCCGTCCGACGGAGGTTCGAGAAGTGAGCCGGATCTCCTTGGACGACCTTCCCCTGCGGGACGGCCTTCGGGGCAAGTCGCCGTACGGTGCACCTCAGCTGTCGGTTCCCGTGCGGCTCAACACGAATGAGAACCCGCACCCGCCCACCCAGGCGATCATCGACGACGTCGCCGCCTCGGTGCGCGACGCCGCGTCCGATCTGCACCGGTATCCGGACCGCGACGCGGTGGCGCTTCGGATCGACCTGGCGGCGTATCTCACCGGGCAGACCGGTGTCGAGCTGACGACGCCCAATCTGTGGGCGGCCAACGGCTCGAACGAGATTCTGCAGCAGCTGCTTCAGGCATTCGGGGGGCCGGGCCGAAGCGCGCTGGGATTCGTCCCGTCCTACTCGATGCACCCCATCATCTCCGACGGCACCCAGACCGACTGGCTGGAGGCGCAGCGGTCCGAGGACTTCGGTCTCGACACCGACGTCGCCGTCGCCGCGATCACCGACCGCAGGCCCGACGTCGTGTTCCTCGCCAGCCCGAACAATCCGTCGGGTCAGAGCGTGCCACTCGAGGATCTCCGCCGCCTGCTCGACGTCGCACCGGGCATCGTGATCGTCGACGAGGCCTATGGCGAGTTCTCGTCGCAGCCCAGCGCCGTGCACCTGCTCGCCGACTATCCGGCCACACTGATCGTCACCCGCACCATGAGCAAGGCGTTCGCGTTCGCCGGAGGTCGCCTGGGCTATCTGGTGGCCGATCCAGCCGTCATCGACGCACTGCTGCTGGTCCGGTTGCCGTATCACCTGTCCTCGCTCACACAGGCAGCGGCACGGGCGGCACTGCGGCACGCCGACGACACCCTCGGTAGCGTCGCCAGGTTGATCGCCGAACGGGTTCGCGTGTCGAAGGCATTGGCGGACATGGGTTTTCGTGTCATTCCCAGCGACGCCAACTTCGTCCTCTTCGGAGAGTTCGCCGACGCGCCCGCGGCGTGGCAGCGCTATCTGGACGCGGGCGTGCTCATCAGGGACGTCGGCATCCCCGGCTTCCTGCGCGCCACCACCGGTCTGGTCGACGAGAACGACGTGTTCCTCGACACCAGCGCCCAGGTGGCCGAATCCGAACTCGCCCACGAGAGCCTCCGAGGAGCTCGATCATGACCCGCCGCGCCCGCGTCGACCGCAAGACCAAGGAATCCGACATCGTCGTCGAGCTCGACCTCGACGGCACCGGTCGCGTCGACATCAGCACCGGCGTCCCGTTCTTCGACCACATGTTGACCTCGCTCGGAACCCACGCGAGCTTCGATCTCACGGTGCACGCCAGGGGCGACGTCGACATCGAGGCACACCACACCGTCGAGGACACCGCGATCGTGCTCGGTCAGGCGCTCGGTGAGGCGCTCGGCGACAAGAAGGGCATCCGCCGGTTCGGCGACGCGTTCATTCCGATGGACGAGACGTTGGCCCACGCGTCCGTCGACGTGTCGGGCAGGCCGTACTGCGTGCACACCGGCGAGCCGGACCACATGCTGCACAGCACCATTGCCGGGAACTCGGTGCCGTACCACACGGTGATCAACCGCCACGTCTTCGAATCGCTGGCGATGAACGCGCGGATCGCCCTACACGTCCGCACGCTCTACGGCCGCGATCCGCACCACATCACCGAAGCGCAGTACAAGGCCGTCGCGCGCGCGCTGCGCCAGGCCGTCGAGCCGGATCCGCGGGTGTCGGGCGTGCCGTCCACGAAGGGCAGTTTGTGACGACGAAAGTCGTTGTCCTGGACTATGGGTCGGGCAACCTGCGCTCAGCCCAACGCGCCCTGGAGCGGGTCGGCGCACAGGTCGAGGTGACGGCCGATCCGGCTGCCGCAGCGGCCGCGGACGGCCTGGTGGTACCGGGCGTGGGCGCCTTCGAGGCGTGCATGGCGGGCCTGCGAGCCGTGAACGGCGACCAGATCGTCGCCGATCGGCTGGCGAAGGGCCATCCCGTACTGGGCATCTGCGTCGGCATGCAGATCCTGTTCAGTCGCGGCGTGGAATTCGGCGTGGAGAGTGTCGGTTGCGGTGTGTGGCCCGGCTCCGTCGTGCGGTTGGATGCTCCCGTGATCCCGCACATGGGGTGGAACGTCGTCGACGCGGCGCCGGGCAGCGCGCTGTTCAAGGGCCTCGACGCCGACACCAGGTACTACTTCGTGCACTCCTACGCCGCCCAGCGGTGGGAGGGCAATCCCGACGCGCTGCTGACACGGGCGACGCATCACGTCCCCTTCCTGGCGGCAGTGGAGGACGGCGCGTTGAGCGCCACACAGTTTCATCCGGAGAAGAGTGGCGACGCCGGTGCGACGCTGCTCGCAAATTGGGTCGAGGGGCTCTCGTGACTGATGCACCACTGATACTTCTGCCTGCCGTCGACGTGGTCGAGGGCAAGGCGGTGCGCTTGGTGCAGGGCGTAGCCGGCAGTGAAACCGACTACGGCTCAGCGCTCGATGCGGCGATGCAGTGGCAGACCGACGGGGCGGAGTGGATCCACCTCGTCGACCTCGATGCGGCGTTCGGTCGTGGATCGAACCGCGAGCTGCTCGCCGAAGTCATCGGCAAGCTGGACGTCGCCGTCGAGCTGTCGGGTGGTATCCGTGATGACGACTCATTGATCGCGGCGCTCGACGCCGGTTGCGCCAGAGTCAATCTCGGCACCGCCGCGTTGGAGAACCCGCAGTGGTGTGCGCGGGTGATGGCCGAGCATGGCGACAAGATCGCAGTCGGTCTCGACGTCAAGTTCGAAAATGGCCAGTATCGGTTGCGCGGACGCGGGTGGGAGACCGACGGCGGCGACGTCTGGCCGGTGCTGGAACGCCTCGACGCCGAAGGCTGTTCCCGGTTCGTCGTCACCGACGTCACCAAGGACGGCACTCTCAACGGTCCGAATCTGGAGCTACTGGCCGGTGTCGCCGAACGCACCGATGCTCCCGTCATCGCCTCCGGCGGAGTATCCAGTCTGGACGATCTGCGTGCCATCGCCACCCTGACCGGCGTGGGCGTCGAGGGTGCGATCGTCGGCAAGGCGCTATACGCGGGCCGTTTCACGCTGCCCGAAGCGCTGGCCGCGGTGAGTCGGTAGTCGGGATGGCATTGGACGACGCCGATCTCGAGGGGCTCGTCGCCGAAGCCGCGGTCATCCTCGACGCCGCCGCGAAGCCCTTCGTCGTCGGCCATCGAGCGCAGTCGGCGGTCGCCAAGGTGGGCAACGACTTCGCCACCGAGGTCGATCTCGCGATCGAACGCCAGGTGGTGCAGGCCTTGGAGACGGCCACGGGAATCGGCGTGCACGGCGAGGAGTTCGGTGGCGCCCCGATCGATTCGCATCTGGTGTGGGTCCTCGACCCCATCGACGGCACCTTCAACTACGCGGCGGGGCTGCCGACGGCCGCCATGCTGCTGGGCCTGTTGCGCGACGGCGTGCCGGTCGCCGGACTCACCTGGCTGCCGTTCACCGACGTGCGGTATACCGCGATCGTGGGAGGACCGTTGTACGCCAACGGGATTGCCCAGCCCGCGTTGCGGCCCGCAGCGCTGAGCGACTCGATCGTCGGCCTCGGCACGTTCAACGTCGATTCGCGCGGCGAGTTTCCCGGCCGGTATCGGATGGCCACCATGGCCGAGCTGAGCCGCCGGTGTTCCCGCATGCGGATGCATGGGTCGACGGGAATCGACCTCGCCTACACCGGCGCCGGAGTCCTCGGTGGCGCCATCAGCTTCGGACACCACGTGTGGGATCACGCCGCAGGGGTTGCCCTGATCCGCGCGGCCGGAGGGGTCGTCACCGACCTGGCCGGGGAGGACTGGACCCCGACCTCGCGGTCGGCACTGGCAGGCGAACCGAGCGTGCACGCGCAGATCCTCGAGATCGTGGCGGCCGTCGGCGCACCGGGGGAGCACTGATGGACGTCGCCGTGCGCGTGATCCCGTGTCTGGACGTCGACGACGGCCGGGTGGTGAAGGGCGTCAACTTCGAGAACCTCAGGGATGCAGGCGATCCCGTGGAACTCGCCGCAGCCTATGATGCCGAGGGCGCCGACGAACTGACGTTTCTCGACGTGACGGCATCGTCCTCGGGCCGCTCGACCATGCTCGAGGTCGTCCGCCGCACCGCCGAGCAGGTGTTCATCCCGCTGACGGTCGGCGGCGGAGTTCGTTCGGTCGCGGACGTCGACACGCTGCTACGGGCAGGCGCCGACAAGGTGTCGGTCAACACCGCCGCCACCGCGCGTCCCGAACTCCTGGCCGAACTGTCGCGCCAGTTCGGGTCCCAGTGCATCGTGTTGTCGGTCGACGCCCGCACCGTTCCCGACGGCGCCGAGCCGACGCCGTCCGGCTGGGAGGTCACCACGCACGGTGGCAGGCGAGGCACCGGGATCGACGCCGTCGAGTGGGCCCGCCGCGGGGCAGAACTCGGCGTCGGGGAGATCCTGCTCAACTCGATGGACGCCGACGGCACGAAGGCCGGTTTCGACCTGCGGATGCTCGCCGCGGTGCGCGGGGCGGTCAGCGTTCCGGTGATCGCGAGCGGCGGGGCCGGAGCGGTCGATCACTTCGCCCCAGCGGTGAAGGCCGGGGCCGATGCTGTGTTGGCCGCCACCATCTTTCACTTCAAGGAGCTGACCATCGGCCAGGTGAAGGCAGCGATGGCTCGGGAAGGGATCGTGGTGCGATGACCCTCGATGCATCGATCGCCGCCCGACTCAAGCGGGATGCGAACGGGCTGTTCGCCGCTGTCGCTCAGGAGCGTGGGACCGGCCAGGTGCTGATGGTGGCGTGGATGAACGACGACGCCCTCGCCCACACGCTGGCGACCCGAAGGGCGACCTATTTCTCGCGCTCGCGCGGTGAACAGTGGACCAAGGGCGAGACGTCGGGTCACACGCAGTACGTGCACTCGGTGCGTCTCGACTGCGACGGCGACACCGTGCTTCTCGAGGTCGACCAGGTCGGCGCAGCCTGCCACACCGGCGAGCACACCTGCTTCGACGCCGACGAGATCCTGGCGCCCGAGCGCTGAGACCCTAGTCGACGTCGTCGGGCCGCCTCATGGCGAACATCGCGTCCGGGCGGATCTCGGCATAGTCGGCCGGCCCGCCCGCACGGAGAACGGGGTGCGCGGCCGCCGTGTCGTAGACCCCGTCGACCAGCAGGTGCCTGTCGATGTGCACGGCGACGACCTGACCGAGGACGAGCCAAGCATCGACGCCGACGCCATCGACATCACGCAGCTGAATCAGCTGCGTCAGTTGGCATTCGAAGTTCACCGGGCTCTCGAGAACGCGTGGCGCGGCGATCAGCGTCGACGGCACGGGCGTCAGCCCCGCGCGGGCGAACTCGTCCTGATCGGCCGGAATCGACGCCGACGTCTGGTTCATCTCCTCGGCGATGGGGCGGGTGGCGAGGTTCCAGACGAACTCGCGGGTGCTGTCGATGTTGGCGACGGAGTCCTTCCACCCGATCGACGAGAAGCCGACCAACGGCGGGTGATAGTTGAACCCGTTGAAGAAGCTGTAGGGCGCCAGATTGCGCACGCCGCTGGCACTCAGCGACGAGATCCATCCGATCGGACGCGGTCCGACGATGGCATTGAAGGGATCGTGGGGCAAACCCGTCCCATCGGCGACCCGGTAGTGGTGCGCGTCGTGTCCGGCCATCTCGTCAGACCTCCATCCTGGTTGCCTTGGCCCGAGCCGTCCATCGGCCGTCGTCGTAACCCACCTGCACGGGATGGGAGAAGGCGGTGGTGACGTTCTCGGTGTTCACGGTCTCGGCGGCAACACCGCTGGCCACGGTCCGTCCCTCCGCGATCAGCAGGGCGTGGGTCGTCGTACTCGGCAGTTCCTCGAGGTGATGGGTGACGAGGATCGACGCGACGTCGGGGTGGGCCTCGCCGAGGGAGTCGATGGTCTCCAGCAGCTGCTCGCGCGCGGCGACGTCGAGGCCCGTCGACGGCTCGTCGAGCAGCAGCAGCCGCGGACCCGAGATCAGGGCCCGCGCAATCAGAGTCCGGCCACGTTCGCCCTGTGACAGGGTCGGCCACACGCTGTCGGCGATCCGGGTCAGTCCGACGGTGTCGATCATCGCCTCGGCCCGTTCGACGTCGTCGGTGCTCGGCGTCCAGCGCAGCGGCAGGTCGTTGGTCCCCGTGATGCCCGTGAACACCACCTCGCGCACGGTCCGCGGGTGTTGCAGGCGGTGACGCGGATTGACGTGACCAATCGAGCGCCGCAGCGTCGCGAGGTCGGTTCGACCCATCTGTTCGCCGAGTATCCGAACGCTGCCCGAACTGGGGAACGTGACGGCTCCGCAGAAGCCGAGCAGTGTGCTCTTCCCGGCCCCGTTGGGACCGAGCAATGCCCAGTGCTCACCCTCGTTGACCGTCAGGGAGATTCCGTCGATGATCTGTTTCGAGTCGCGACGAAACGTCACAGCCTCAAGCTGGAGAACGGGTTTCACCGGGAACGCAGTACCTCGAGTGCCTTGTCCGCGTGGGTGTCCATGCTCAGTTCGCTGGCGATGACGTCGAGAACGGTGCGGTCGGTGTCGATGACGAAGGTGGTCCGCTTGACCGGCATCAGCTTGCCGAGCAGTCCCCGCTTGACCCCGAACTGAGTTGCCACCGCGCCGTCCGCATCCGACAGCAGCGGGTAGTCGAACTTCTGCATCTCGGCGAACTTCGCCTGCTTGTCGACCCCGTCGGTGGAGATTCCGACGCGATTGGCCCCGACCGACGCGAACTCCGAAGCGAGGTCGCGAAAGTGGCAGGCCTCCTTCGTGCAGCCCGGCGTCATGGCTGCCGGATAGAAGAACAGCACGATCGGGCCGCCTTCGAGGAGGCTGGTCAGACTGCGGACGGTGCCGGTCTGATCGGGGAGTTCGAAGTCGGCAACCTTGTCACCACGTTTCATGGAAGGTCACGCTACGCCCGCCGCCTCGACGCCGTCTGGGAGGATTGTCCCGTGTCAGAACATGCCGACCTCGCCGTGACGACGTCCCGCGAGGACTTCCGGGCGCTGGCCGCCGAACATCGCGTCGTTCCCGTGACCCGAAAGGTGCTCGCGGACAGCGAGACGCCCGTGTCGGCGTATCGCAAGCTGGCCGCCAACCGCCCGGGGACGTTCCTGCTGGAATCTGCCGAGAACGGGCGGTCCTGGTCGCGATGGTCGTTCATCGGTGCCGGCGCGCCGTCCGCGCTGACGGTGCGCGACGACGAGGCGGTCTGGCTCGGCGTCACGCCCCAGGGCGCACCGACGGGCGGTGACCCGTTGGCCGCTCTGCAGGCCACGCTGGACGTGCTCTCGACGGCCGCGCTGCCCGGTCTCCCGCCGCTGTCGAGTGGGCTGGTCGGGTTCTTCGCCTACGACATGGTGCGCAGGCTGGAACGGCTACCCCACCTCGCCGTCGACGATCTCCGCCTGCCAGACATGCTGCTGCTGCTGGCCACCGACATCGCCGCCGTCGATCACCACGAGGGCACCATCACGTTGATCGCCAATGCGGTGAACTGGAACGGCACCGACGAGCGGGTGGACGGCGCCTACGACGACGCCGTGGCGCGACTCGACGTGATGACGGCGGCACTGGGTGAGCCGTTGCCGTCGGCGGTCGCGACCTTCGGCAGACCGGCGCCCCAGCACCGGGCACAGCGCACCGTCGAGGAGTACTCGGCGATCGTCGACAAGCTCGTCGGCGACATCGAAGCGGGTGAGGCGTTCCAGGTGGTGCCGTCCCAACGCTTCGAGATGGACACGCCCGCCGACCCCATCGACGTGTACCGAATGCTGCGGGTGACGAATCCCAGCCCGTACATGTACCTCCTGAACGTCCCGAATGAAGCCGGTGGACTTGACTTCTCGATCGTCGGGTCCAGTCCCGAGGCATTGGTGACCGTCCTCGACGGCAAGGCCACCACGCACCCCATTGCCGGCACGCGCTGGCGCGGCGCGACCGAGGAGGAGGACGTTCTCCTGGAGAAGGAACTCCTGGCCGACGAGAAGGAGCGCGCCGAACACCTGATGCTGGTGGATCTGGGTCGCAACGATCTCGGACGGGTGTGCGTGCCCGGCACGGTGCGGGTCGAGGACTATAGCCACATCGAGCGCTACAGCCACGTGATGCACCTGGTGTCGACCGTGACCGGACATCTGGCCGACGGCAAGACCGCACTCGACGCCGTCACCGCCTGCTTTCCGGCCGGAACACTGTCCGGCGCGCCGAAGGTACGCGCGATGGAGCTCATCGAGGAGGTCGAGATGACGCGCCGCGGGCTGTACGGCGGCGTCCTCGGATACCTCGACTTCGCGGGCAACGCCGACTTCGCCATCGCGATCAGAACCGCTCTCATGCGGGATGGCACGGCCTACGTGCAGGCCGGTGGAGGTGTCGTGGCCGACTCCAACGGCCCGTACGAGTACGACGAGGCGAGCAACAAGGCGCGTGCGGTGCTCAACGCGATCGCCGCCGCCGAGACCTTGAGGGAGCCATGACCCGCGTCGCTCAGCTCCTGCTGGTGGCGTCCGGACTGGCGCTGTGGGTGGCGTCGCGAATGCCCTGGGTGGACGTCACCTCGTTCGACGGTCTCGGCCAGCCGAAGTCGACGACGTTGAACGGCGCCGCCTGGTCGACGGCGCTCGTACCGCTGGCGCTGGTGGTGCTGGCCGCCGCCGTGGCTGCGTTGGCCGTGCGTGGCTGGGTGCTGCGGCTCGTCGGCGCGCTGGTCGCGGTCGCCACCGTCGGCATGGGCTACCTGGGAATCGGGTTGTGGGTCATCCGCGACGCCGCCGTTCGTGCGTCGGAACTGGCGCAGATTCCGGTCACCGCGCTGATCGACGCACAGCGCCACTACGGCGGTGCCGTGGTGACGCTGGTCGCCGCGGCGTGCGCTCTGGTGGGTTCCGTCCTGTTGGTGCGGTCGGCGGCGAAGGCCGGTTCAGCAGGCTCCAAGGGGGCCGGGAAGTACGCGGCGCCTGCGGTCAAGCGCGAGGCTGCGCGGCAGGAAAGTCCCGACGACGGAATGTCCGAACGAATGATCTGGGACGCGCTCGACGAGGGCCGCGACCCGACGAATTCGGACAACGAGGGGCGGTGACAGCTTGTGTGGCGCTGGCGACTACCCTTCGTTGAAGAGATCATCTGGGGACTTCCAGAGGGCATGAATCGGGAGCGACGGCTGATGAGTTCGGGGACCGTGCTCGACTCCATCATCGAGGGAGTTCGGGCCGACGTGGCCGCTCGCGAGGCTGCCGTCAGCTTCATCGACATCAAGCAGAAGGCCAAGGACGCGCGTGCTGCGCTGGACGTCCTGGCAGCGCTGCGCGCGGATGGGATCGGCGTCATCGCCGAGGTCAAGCGCGCCAGCCCGTCGCGTGGTGAGCTCGCCACCATCTCGGATCCGGCCAAGCTGGCACGTGCGTACCAGGACGGGGGCGCCAGGGTCATCAGCGTCCTCACCGAGGAGCGTCGTTTCAACGGCTCGCTCGGTGATCTCGACGCCGTCCGCGCCGCGGTGACCATTCCCGTGCTGCGCAAGGACTTCATCGTCGGTCCGTATCAAATCCACGAGGCCCGCGCGCACGGTGCGGACATGCTTCTGCTGATCGTCGCCGCGTTGGAGCAGTCCGCCCTGGTGTCGATGATCGACCGCACCGAATCGCTGGGGATGACGGCGCTCGTCGAAGTCCACACCGAGGAAGAGGCCGACCGTGCCCTGCAGGCCGGCGCTCGCGTAATCGGGGTCAACGCACGCGATCTCAAGACACTCGAGGTCGACCGGGACTGCTTCGCTCGCATCGCTCCGGGACTGCCGTCGAACGTCATCAGGATTGCCGAGTCCGGTGTCCGGGGCACTGCGGACCTACTCGCGTACGCAGGCGCGGGGGCCGATGCCGTTCTGGTCGGCGAAGGACTTGTCACCAGTGGTGATCCCCGTAGCGCCGTAGCCGATCTCGTCACCGCAGGCACGCATCCGTCCTGCCCGAAACCGTCGCGCTGAGATAGTGGGCGACCTCACCGGCCTCGAGCTGCCACGTTCCAGCGCAGCCATCGCCGAACCGACGACGCACGACCCCGACGTCAAGGGGCACTTCGGTACCTACGGTGGACGGTTGGTGCCGGAAGCCCTCATGGCCGTCATCGAAGAGGTGACCGCGGCCTACGAGAAGGTCAGGACCGACCAGGCGTTCCTCGATGAACTGGATCGCTTGCAGCGGCACTACACCGGCCGGCCGTCGCCGCTCTACGAGGCGACCCGGCTGAGCGAGCACGCCGGCGGCGCGCGGGTGTTCCTCAAGCGCGAAGACCTCAATCACACGGGTTCCCACAAGATCAACAATGCCCTCGGGCAGGGTCTGCTCGCCAAGCAGATGGGCAAGACTCGCGTCATCGCCGAGACCGGCGCCGGTCAGCACGGTGTGGCCACCGCGACCGCGTGCGCGCTACTCGGTCTGACGTGCGTGATCTACATGGGCTCGGTCGACGTCGCTCGGCAAGCGCTCAACGTCGCCAGGATGCGACTGCTCGGCGCCGAGGTGGTGTCGGTCGAGTCCGGCTCGAAGTCCTTGAAGGACGCCATCAACGAGACCTTCCGCGACTGGGTCGCCAACGCCGACGACACGTACTACAGCTTCGGCACGGCGGCCGGGCCACATCCGTTCCCGACCATGGTGCGCGACTTCCAACGCGTGATCGGCATGGAGGCGCGGGCACAGCTCCTGGACCAGGCGGGGCGGTTGCCCGACGCCGTCACGGCCTGTATCGGCGGGGGCTCCAACGCCATTGGCATCTTCCACGCCTTCATCGATGATCCCGACGTTGGACTGTTCGGCTATGAGGCGGCCGGCGACGGCGTCGAGACCGGTCGTCACGCGGCGACTTTCACCGGTGGCTCACCGGGCGCATTCCAAGGCTCGTTCTCCTACCTGCTGCAGGACGAGGACGGTCAGACGATCGAATCGCATTCGATCTCGGCAGGTTTGGACTATCCGGGCGTCGGTCCCGAGCATGCTTACCTGAAGGACCTCGGGCGTGCCGTCTACCGTCCGATCACCGACACTCAGGCAATGGATGCGTTCGCGCTGCTGTGCCGCACGGAGGGCATCATCCCGGCCATCGAATCCGCTCACGCCATCGCAGGCACCCTCGATCTCGGCCGTGAGCTCGGCCCCGGCGCCATCATCCTGGTCAATCTGTCGGGCCGCGGCGACAAGGACGTCGAGACCGCCGCCAAGTGGTTCGGCCTCTTCGACGACAAGGGGACGGCATGACGGCCGGCGGGCTGTCGACGGTCTTCGCGGAGTGCCGGGCAGAGGGTCGATCGGCGCTCATCGGCTACCTTCCCACCGGCTTCCCCGATGTCGCGACGTCGATCTCGGCGATGACGGCCATGGTCGAATCCGGCTGCGACATCATCGAAGTCGGGGTCGCCTACTCGGATCCCGGCATGGACGGCCCCACCATCGCCGCTGCGACGCAGGTGGCGCTGCAGGGTGGCGTGCGGGTGCGGGACGCCCTGTCGGCCGTGGAGGCCATCAGCAATGCGGGTGGGCGCGCAGTCGTGATGACCTACTGGAACCCGGTGCTGCGGTGGGGGATCGATGCCTTCGCACGCGACCTCGCGGCGGCCGGTGGCCTCGGGTTGATCACCCCCGACCTCATCCCCGACGAAGCCGACGAGTGGATCCAGGCGTCCGACGCGCACGGTCTGGACCGGATCTTCCTGGTCGCGCCGTCCTCGACGCCGGAACGGCTGGCGACCACGGTGGAGGCGTCGCGCGGATTCGTCTATGCCGCCTCGACGATGGGTGTCACTGGGGCCCGCGACGCGGTCTCGGATCTGGCACCGGAGTTGGTGCGCCGCGTCCGTGAACTGTCTGACGTGCCCGTCGGTGTCGGCCTGGGCGTCAGATCGCGCGAACAGGCCGCCCAGATCGGTTCCTATGCCGATGGGGTGATCGTCGGTTCGGCGCTCGTCACGGCACTGGAAGACGGGCTGCCCGCGTTGAGGGCATTGACCGAGGAACTCGCCGAAGGCGTGCGACAGAGGATTCCAGCGTGACCACAACGGTTCTGGCCTTCATCCCGAGTCCGTCGCAGGGGGTGTGGCACCTCGGGGTCGTTCCGATCCGGGCGTACGCGCTGTGCATCATCGCGGGCATCGTTGCCGCACTGGTCCTCGGAGATCGTCGGTGGGAGGCCCGCGGCGGCGAGCGCGGAGTCATCTACGACATCGCGCTGTGGGCGGTGCCGTTCGGACTGATCGGTGGCCGGCTCTACCACGTCATGACCGACTGGCCGAAGTACTTCGGTGCCGATGGCGCGGGTTTCGGTGCAGCGCTGCGGATCTGGGATGGCGGACTCGGCATCTGGGGCGCCGTGGCGCTCGGTGGCGTGGGCGCGTGGATCGCCTGCCGTCGACGAGGAATCCCGTTGCCCGCCTTCGGCGATGCGATCGCTCCCGGAATCATCTTGGCGCAGGCCATCGGCCGGTTGGGAAACTACTTCAACCAGGAACTCTATGGCCGCGAGACCGATCTGCCCTGGGGCCTGACGATCTATGACCGACTGGATCCGACCGGTGCCGTCAGCCCGCATTCGCTGGACGGGGTGTCGACTGGCCAGGTGTACGCGGTCGTCCATCCGACGTTTCTGTACGAATTGCTCTGGAATCTACTGATATTCGCGCTTCTGCTGTGGGCGGACCGGCGGTTCAAGCTGGGGCACGGTCGCCTCTTCGCGCTGTATGTTGCGGGCTACTGCGTCGGCCGGTTCTGGGTCGAGTTGATGCGCAGCGACACGGCCACGCTGATCGCGGGCATCCGGGTCAACACCTTCACCTCGACCTTCGTGTTCGTCGGGGCGGTCATCTACATCATGGTCGCGCCAAAGGGTCGTGAAGATCCGGCGAGCCTGCGCGGCAACACCGCCGACGAGTCGATGCTCGATGAGGTCGGCGAAGAGCTGGTGGCCGTCGCGGCGACGTCGGGCGTGGTCGCAGCTGCCAAGGTGGCCGGTGATGAAGACAGGGCTGAACCTCCGCCGGGCACCACGTCGGAGGCCACCGTGGGTGCGAAGGACCTGACCGAACAGGTCGAGATGGCGCCGTCCGAGGACATCGCCGAGGCCGACGAACCAAAGGCCAGTCTCGGATCGGTCGAGGGCGACGACGCCGTTGCTGCCGAAGTGGCTGCTCCCGAGGTTCACGAGGCAGCTGATGAGGCTGAAGCCGTCGCGGCTGAGTCCGAGTCCGAGCCTGAGGAAGCCGCACCACAAGACGGTTTGGGCTCGGTCGAGGGCGATGAGGTCGCTGCGGCCGAAGACGATGCCGCCGAGGTGCACGACGCCGCCGTCGAAGGCACCGCATCAGCCGACGCCACCGCAGCCGACGTTGCAGCCGAGGACGCCGCACCACAAGAGGGCCTCGGCTCGGTCGAGGGTGATGAGGTCGCCGCGGCCGAAGACGACGCCGCCGAAGTGCACGCCGCCGCCATCGAAGGCACCGCATCAGCCGACGCCACCGCAGCCGACGTCGCAACCGAGGACGCCGCACCACAAGAGGGCCTCGGCTCGGTCGAGGGCGATGAGGTCGCCGCGGCCGAA
>NZ_JAEMTA010000105.1 GCF_016462545.1 Mycolicibacterium sp.
GTTCGGCGTCGAGCACAAGGAGCACATCAAGTCGATGCGCACCCACGTCGACGTGTTGACGATGAGTGCCACGCCGATTCCGCGCACCCTGGAGATGAGCCTGGCGGGCATCCGGGAGATGTCGACGATCCTCACCCCGCCCGAGGAACGCTTCCCGGTGCTCACCTACGTCGGCCCACACGACGACAAGCAGGTGGCCGCGGCGCTGCGGCGCGAACTGTTGCGTGACGGCCAGGCGTTCTACATCCACAACCGCGTCCGCACCATCGATGCCGCCGCGGCCAAGGTCAGGGAGTTGGTGCCCGAGGCCAGGGTCGTCGTGGCGCACGGTCAGATGGCCGAGGAGCAATTGGAGCGCACGGTCGAGGGCTTCTGGAACCGGGAGTACGACATTCTGGTGTGCACCACGATCGTCGAGACGGGGTTGGACATCTCCAACGCCAACACCCTCATCGTGGAGCGCGCCGACACGTTCGGCCTGTCCCAGCTACATCAGCTGCGCGGTCGCGTCGGTCGCAGCCGTGAGCGCGGATACGCGTACTTCCTGTATCCGCCCGAGGTGCCGCTGACGGAGACGGCATACGACCGGCTCGCCACGATCGCGCAGAACAACGAGCTGGGTGCGGGCATGGCGGTCGCGATGAAGGACCTCGAGATCCGCGGTGCGGGAAACGTGCTCGGCGCCGAGCAGTCCGGCCACGTCGCGGGGGTCGGCTTCGATCTGTACGTGCGCCTGGTCGGCGAGGCCGTGGAAGCGTATCGAGCCGCAGTCGACGGCGGAACCGTTGCGGCCGTGGAGGAACCGAAGGACGTCCGGATCGATCTCCCGGTCGACGCGCACCTGCCGCCGGAGTACATCGGCAGCGACCGGCTGCGGTTGGAGGGGTACCGGCGGCTGGCCGCCGCCCAGGACGATGCCGCGATCGGCGCGGTCGTCGACGAACTCGTCGACCGCTACGGGCCGTTGCCCGAGCCCGCGCTGCTCCTGGTGGCGGCGGCCCGGCTGCGACTGCTGTGCCGCCAATACGGTGTCACCGAGGTGACGGCCGCCTCGGCGTCGTCGATCCGCGTCACCCCGCTCACGTTGCTCGACTCGCAGCAACTCAGGCTCAAGCGGATGTACCCCTCGGCGACCTACCGTGCGACGACGTCGACCATCACGATTCCGATCCCGCGCGCCGGCAGCGGCATCGGCGCGCCGCGGGTGCGGGACGCTGAATTGCTGCGCGTCGTGGCCGGATTGCTGTTGGCGCTGGATGGAAAAGCGCAGTCGGATATTGATATAACCGACCTCGGAGGTATCGCCACATGAGCAAGCGACCAGAGCCACCAGTGGCGACGATCTAGGTGACCGTCGTTCTGGTGGACCCGCGGCGCCCTTCGTCGGTGCCCGTGGAGGCCATCACGCTGCTTGCCGGTGACGTGCAGTACACCGAGGAGATGCCCATCCGGGTGCCGTGGTCGCTGCCCGCGTCACGGCCGGCCTACACCGGGGAGGACGCTCCGGTCCTGCTGTCCTCGGACCCTGACCACCCGATGGTGCGGGCACGGCTTGCCGCGGGTGAGAAGTTGATCTCCGCGCCCGCCCCGCAACCCGGCGAACGGCTTCTCGACGCCGTCGCGATCATGGACACCCTGCGTACCTCGGGGCCGTGGGAGGGGGAGCAGACCCACGATTCGCTGCGGCGGTATCTGCTCGAGGAGACCTACGAACTGTTCGACGCGGTCCGCAGCGGCGACGCCGACGAACTGCGCGAGGAACTCGGCGACGTGCTGCTGCAGGTGCTGTTCCATGCGCGCATCGCCGAGGATGCCCTCGAGACGCCGTTCGGCATCGACGACGTGGCCGACGCGTTGGTGCGCAAGCTCGGTAACCGGGCCTCCGGTGTGCTTGCGGGAGAGTCGATTTCGCTCGATGATCAGTTGGCGCAGTGGGAGGAGCGCAAGGCGCTGGAGGCGAAGGTGAAGTCGCGCGCGTCGTCCATGGACGACGTGCCCACCGCTCAGCCTGCGCTCGCGTTGACGCAGAAGGTCCTCGACCGGGTCACCGCGGCTGGCCTGCCCATCGAGCTGGTGCCCGAGGGTCTGCTGTCGATCGGCGTGACCGTGGGCGGTGACCCCGAGAACGCCTTGCGCACACAGACGTTGGAGTTCATGGACACCGTCCGAAAGGTCGAGCAGAACGTGCTGGCCAGCCGCCGCGGCGCCGACGTCCCCGAGGAACTCGACGATGCCCAGTTGGGCGTGGTCAGCGAAGAGGAGTGGCGCGCCCACTGGCCGACCGCCGAGCAACCGGCCGAAGAGCCCGAGGCCGAAGAGCCGGAGTCCGAAGAGCCGGAGCCCGAGGAGCCGGAGTCCGATGATCAGGACAGCAGCGTCGAACCCCAGTAGGCCGACGTGTCGCCCTCGCGTAGTCCGGGCGGGCATGCGAAGAGCGCCGTCCCGGTGTGGGTGATGTACTCGTTGAGCGCGTCCCGGCGCGACAGTTCCATCTGCATGGGAACGAACGACGTCTGCGCGTTGCGAACGAACGCAATGAAGAACAGGCCGGCGTCCAGGTGGCCGAAACCGTCTGTGCCGTCGGTGAAGTTGTAACCGCGACGCAGAATCTGGATGCCGTTGAGGTTGTCCGCCGACGCCAGCCGCACGTGGGCGGCCATGTCGATGAGCGGGGTGCCCTTCGAGCTCTTGGTAGTGAGGTCCAGGGCGTCGAACTCGTCGGCGTACCCGATCGGGGCGCCGGAACCCTTCAGCCGTCCGATCACCCGCTCCTGCTCGAGAAGCGTCGTGCGGTCCCAGTTCTCGATGCGCATCCGGATGCGCCGGGTCACCAGGTAGGTGCCACCCGTCATCCAGCCCGGGCCGTCGCCGTCGGCCACCCAGACGTGCTGATCCAGTGCTTCGGCGTCCTCGGCCTTCAGGTTCGACGTTCCGTCCTTGAACCCGAACAGGTTTCGTGGCGTGGCCTGATCGCGCGTGGTCGACGACGTGCGGCCGAACCCGAGTTGGGAGTAGCGCACCGCCGCCGTCCCGAACGCGACACGGGCGAGGTTGCGAATCGCGTGCACGGCGACCTGCGGGTCGTTGGCGCAGGCCTGCACGCAGATGTCCCCGTGGCTCCTGGCCGGGTCCATGGTCTCGTTCGGAAACTTGGGTAGATCGATCAACGCCTCCGGACGCTTGTCGGCGATGCCGAACCGATCCTTGCCGTCCTTGACGAAGAACGACGGACCGAAGCCGACCGTCAGGGTCAGCTGCGAGGCCGGAAGTCCAAGGGCCTCACCGGTATCCGCGGGTGGCGCATACGGGTTCAGCCCAACGGCGCCGTTCTTGACGGCCTCTTGGGCGAGCGTCAACCGCTCGGCCACCGCCGTCCACTCCTTGAGCATCGCCACGACGTCGGAACGGTCGTCGGTGGTGACGTCGAAGGAGCAGAAGTGCATGCGGTCCTGCGCCGCGGTGGTGATCCCAGCCTGGTGTTCGCCGCGGAACGGGACCGGACCCTGCAGTTCGGTGGACGCGGGGCTCGAGGCCGATGCCCGGCCGGCCAGCGCGCCTGCGCCAGCCGCGCCGACCACGGCCGCCGTGACCCCCGCCGCCCCGAACAGCTTGCGGCGCGACAGTCCTGCGCGCTCCTCCTCGGCGCCGGGGGGAGGCACGGCCGGCCCGGGGCCGGAGCCGCTACTGGCCTGCGATGACACCCTGCACCTGGCTGACCTCCTTGGACAACGCGTCGATCGAGCGCGAAAGCTCTTGGCGCTGAGGTTCGGTCACGGTGTCGTAGGAGACGAATCCGTCACCGCGGCGGTACTTCTCGACCAACGCCTCCGACTCGGTGAAGCGCTGGTCGACCTTCTTACCGAGGTCGGGATTGCGCTCGTCGAGGATCGGTCGCACGGAGGCCACCGCGGTCTGCGAGCCCTGCAGGTTGGCGAAGAAGTCCCACAGGTCGGTGTGGCTGAAGATGTCCTCTTCGCCGCTGATCTTGCTCGACGAGATCTCGTCGAGCAGACCCTGGGCGCCGCCTGCGATCTGGGTGGAGTCGACGGTGAAGTCGGGAGCCTTGACGCCGTCATTGAGTTCCTTGACGTCGGCGACCAGCTGATCGGCGAGCGCTCCTGCATCCGGCTGCAGCCCGGTCACCCACAGTTGCTTCTCGAGGGCGTGGAAGCCGGTCCACTTCTGCCCGGGCTCCAGATCGGCCTCGCGGAGGTCGATGCGCGGGTCGAGATCGTCGGGGAAGGACTCCGCCACCGGCTCGATGCGCTCGTAGTAGGTGCGGGCGATCGGGTACTGCGCCTTGGCCGCCGCGACGTCACCCTTCTTGATCGCGGCGACGAACACGTCGACGGCCGGGATGAGCGCCTCGGTCTGGCTGTTCACGTACCGCTTGTAGTTGTCGGCGGCCTCGGCGAACTTGCCCTCGGTGTCGACCTGGACGGTGTCGCCGGTGACGGTGAAGTCACCGCGGAGGCCGTCGCCGACCATGCCCGGCTTGCACGCGGTCTGGTACTTGCCCGGCTCCGTCAGCTGAACGATGAGCTTGCGCTCGAGACCGGGGGAGATGTTCTCGACCTCGCCCATCACGCGGTCACCCGCGCCGTAGACGTAGAACTCGGTCACCTTGGTGCCGTTGTTGGTGATCACGAAGGTGCTCGGACCGGTGATGCCCTCGGTGCCAGACAGTTCGCACGTCGTGTCGGAGGCGTTGACCGTGATCTGGGCGGGGGAGTTCTCGCCGCCGCCGGCCGGGGTCTGCGACTCCTTGGCCTGACAGCCGACGACGGAGATGCCCGTCAGAAGGGCGGCCGCAGCGGCGATGCCGGTCCTCATCGTGCGAGGGGAGACGTGGACGGAGGAATTCACCTGGTCGACCTTTCGGATGTGGCGCTCGGTTGCGGCTCGGGAACGGGGTCGTTGCCGACGGGAGGCGTGCTGGCCGGCGGGGTGGCCGCCGGCTTTGCGGGCGCCGTGGTGGGGCGCAGGAAGACGATGAGAACGATGACGAGGTAGAGCGCCCAGCCGAGGAACTGCAGCCACGTCGGGGTCGGGGTGACGTTGAAGACGCCCTGGATGATCTGGCCGTACCAGGACGACCAGTCAAACCAGGAGCTGATGTCGAACGGGCGGCTGGACAGGCCGGGAAGCCAGCCGACGGTCTGCAGCGCGCCGATGCCGTAGGACAGGATGCCCGCCGCGACGACGACCAGGAATGCGCCCGTGTACCTGAAGAATTTCGCCAGGTTGATCTTCAGGGCGCCCCGGTACATGCCGAACGCGATCGCCACCGCGACGAGCACACCGAGGATGAGGCCCGTGAGCGGCCAGAGGGTCTTGGCGTCGGCGAAGCCGACCATGAACAACGCCGTCTCGACGCCCTCGCGGCCGACGGCCAGGAAGGACAGCGACAGCACGGCGAACGCGCCCGCCTCGAGAGCCTTCGACATCTCGCCGCGCAGTTGACCGGACATGCCTGCCGCGGCCTTCTTCATCCAGATCACCATCGTGGTGACGATGGCAACGGCGATCACCGATGCGACGCCTGCGATGGCCTCCGCGCCCAGACCCGAGATGGTGTTCTCGCCGAATTGGATGGCCAGGAACACGCCGACCGTCATGACGATCGCGGCTCCCACACCGAGCCAGACCCACTTGAGGGCGTCACGGCGGTCGGACTTCACCAGGAAGGCGACCAGAATCGTGACGACGATGGCGGCTTCGAGGCCCTCCCTGACTCCGATGAGCGCGCTGCCGAAGAGCTGCGAGGACACGCTGGGACCGGCGGCGAGAAGCGACGTCGAAAGTTCCCCGACCGCGCTCATGCATCGTCCTTACTACGAAGGGGGCTACTCAGCTTTGCCTATCCAATGGAAGGTGTGGCTCACCTTAGCAAGAGGACCGGGCGAACGGTACGCCTCGTCGAGCGGGGCCGGGGTGCACCCCGAGACGCATGGGACGATGGCAGGGATCTGATTGTGTCGAGGGAGTCCGGTGTCGCCAGTGCGTTGGCTGCGGGCCGTCGCGGTTGTCGTCGCCACGGCCCTGCTCATGGCCTCGTCCTGCTCGTGGCAGACGGGCATTCCGATTCCCGAGGGGGTGCCGCCACCGCCGGGCGACGCCGTTCCGCAGGTGGACACGCACGCCAAGGGGCGACCCGCCGGTCAACTGCACGACTGGGCCGCCGAACGCGCACCTGCCCTGGGCATTCCGGTGACGGCGCTGGAGGCCTACGCGTACGCGGCGCGGGTCGCCGAGGTGGAGAACCCGAAGTGCCACCTGGCGTGGACCACGCTGGCGGGCATCGGCATGGTCGAAAGCCATCACGGCACGTACCGCGGAGCCGTCATCGCCCCCAACGGTGACGTGAGGCCGCCCATCCGCGGGGTCCGCCTCGACGGATCGATGGGAAACATGGCGATCCCGGACACCGACGGCGGCAAGCTCGACGGCGACCCACTGATGGATCGGGCGATGGGACCCATGCAGTTCATCCCCGAGACCTGGAAGCTCTACGGCGTCGATGCCAACAATGACGGCGTCGTCAGCCCCGACAACATCGACGACGCGGCGCTGTCGGCGGCGGGATACCTGTGCTTCCGAGGCAAGGACCTTGCCAAGCCGCGGGGATGGATGGACGCGCTGCGCGCCTACAACCTGTCCGACCAGTACGCCCGAACGGTGCGCGACTGGGCGACCGCCTACGCCGAGGGACACTCCCTCTAGCTCTTTCGGCAGACGGAATCGCCAGCCTCTAGGCTGTGTCATTGCAATGGTCCATGCCGGACACCGGCCCCACGCGAGGAGACGTCAGTGCCCGTCATCGAGCAGATCGCAGCGCGAGAGATTCTCGACTCCCGGGGCAACCCGACGGTGGAGGTCGAGGTGGTGCTCGACGACGGCTCCGCCGCGCGCGCCGCGGTGCCCTCGGGCGCCTCGACCGGTGAGCACGAGGCAGTCGAACTGCGCGACGGCGGTGAGCGCTACGGCGGCAAGGGCGTGGAGAAGGCCGTGAAGGGCGTCCTCAGCGAGCTGGCGCCCGCGGTGGTCGGTCTGAACGCCGACGACCAGCGGCTCGTCGACCAGGCGCTGCTCGACTGCGACGGCACGCCCGACAAGTCCCGCCTCGGCGCCAACGCCATCCTCGGGGTATCCCTTGCCGTCGCGAAGGCAGCCGCCGATGCGGCCGGGCTCCCGCTGTTCCGCTACCTGGGCGGACCGAACGCCCACATCCTGCCGGTCCCGATGATGAACATCGTCAACGGTGGCGCGCACGCCGACACCGGTGTCGACGTCCAGGAGTTCATGGTCGCGCCGATCGGCGCGGCATCCTTCAAGGAGGCCCTGCGCTGGGGCGCCGAGGTGTACCACTCGCTGAAGTTGGTCCTGAAGAAGCAGGGCCTGGCCACCGGACTGGGAGACGAGGGTGGTTTTGCGCCCGACATCGCAGGCACCAGGGCGGCACTGGATCTGATCAGCTCGGCCATCGAGGCCACCGGTCTGAAACTCGGTGCCGACGTCGCCCTGGCGCTGGACGTCGCCGCGACCGAGTTCTACACCGACGGCACGGGTTACGCCTTCGAGAAGGAGACCCGCACCGCCGCGCAGATGACGGAGTTCTACGCCGGCCTGCTGGACGCCTACCCGCTGGTGTCCATCGAGGATCCGCTCTCCGAGGACGACTGGGACGGCTGGGTATCGCTGACGACCGCGATCGGTGACCGCATCCAGATCGTCGGCGACGACCTGTTCGTCACCAACCCCGAGCGCCTCGAAGAGGGCATCGACAAGGGTGCCGCGAACGCGCTGTTGGTCAAGGTGAACCAGATCGGCACGCTCACCGAGACGCTGGATGCCGTCGCACTCGCGCACAACAGCGGCTACCGCACGATGATGAGCCACCGCTCGGGCGAGACCGAGGACACCACCATCGCCGATCTCGCCGTCGCGGTGGGCAGTGGGCAGATCAAGACCGGCGCCCCCGCCCGCAGCGAGCGCGTCGCCAAGTACAACCAGTTGCTGCGCATCGAGGAGGAGTTGGGCGACGCCGCACGGTATGCCGGTGACCTTGCCTTCCCGCGTTTCTCCATCGAGACCAGGTAATCGGGCGGAGTCCCGTAGACGATGCCCGACGCGAAGCGGCCCGACCCCAAACGGCGCACCCCTGCGTCGCGGCCGGGCAAGGGCGGCGGACGCCCGCGTGGCGCATCCCCGATCCGTCGTGAGCCACGTGCCATCGAGCCCCGACCCGCGGTCGCAGCTCAGGCCGACGTCGAGGAGGACGACGAGCCCACCGGCGTCATCGAACCGATCAGGCAGGCGATCGCCGAGGCCGCCGAACAGCAGTCCGAGCAACGGCTGGGTTCGGCGGCCCGACGAGCCGCGATCCTGGCGGCCGTGGTCTGCGTGCTGACGCTGACCATCGCCGGGCCGGTGCGGACCTACTTCGCGCAGCGGACCGAGATGAAACAGCTCTCGGATGCGCAGGCCCAATTGCGTTCGCAGATCGCCGATTTGGAGCAACAGAAGATCAAGCTGGGCGATCCGGTGTACATCGCGGCGCAGGCCAGGGAGCGGCTCGGCTTCGTGATGCCCGGCGACATTCCGTATCAGGTCCAGCTGCCCCCCGGCGACGTGCCGGTGGCGGCCCCTGGCGTCGATCCGGCCAAGCCGCCCAGTGGGGAGCCCTGGTACACCTCGCTGTGGCACACGATCGCCGATGCGCCACATGGGGTTTCGCAGATCCCGCAGGCGCCCGAGTTGCCGCCACCACCACCGCCCGCCCCCGTCC
>NZ_JAEMTA010000057.1 GCF_016462545.1 Mycolicibacterium sp.
GGCGGGGGCGGTGGCCGGTAGTTGGGGTCGCGACGGATGATCTGTGACGGTTCCTGCGGCGACCGTGGTCGCCGCGGGTCGGGCCCGGGAACGGGCGGCCGGTACTCAGTCACGCCAATGAATGTACGTCCACCGACGCGGCCTGATCGGTCATGATCAGCCAAGCCAGCCGAGGTGTCCGGCGAGGAGCGCGTAGCCCACGAAGGCGACGGCGTCGATGAGGCCGTGGGCGACGATCAGCGGCCACAGCCGTCCGGTTCGCTGCCAGACGTAGCCGAAGACGAGGCCCATCACCACGTTGCCGACCCCGGCGCCGAATCCCTGATACAGGTGGTAGGCGCCCCGCAGCAGACTCGACGCCACCAGCACCACGACGGGGGACATGCCGAGCTGGCGCAGTCGAGTCATGAGGAACGCGACCACGATCACCTCCTCGGCCCAGCCGTTGGCGAAGGCCACCGCCAGCAGGACCGGGATGCGCCACCAGGTGTCGCCGAGCTCCGACGGGACCACGGCCACGCCGATGCCCAGCGCCCGCCCGGCGACGTACAGGCCGAGCCCGGGGATGCCGATGAGCGCGGCGAGGCCGAGTCCGCCGAGCAGATCCGGACGCCAACGGAATCGGCCGAGCCCGATGCGACTGGGTCCGAAACCGCTGCGCCACAACAGGTATAGGCCGAGCAATCCCCACGCGACGAGCTGGAACACCGATGCCAGATTGAGCGCGAAGTTGATCAGATCGATGGGGGAGAGCTTGCGGTTGAGTGCCACCTTCTGGCCGGAGAGCCCGAGGAGGACCGCCTCCGTCAGGCTGACGAGTGCGGTGTAGGCGGAGAGGCCGAACGTCACGGCCAGGACGACGGCGATCTCGAGCTTGATGGCCCGCCTGCGTGGATCGGTCAGTAGTTCGTCGTTCGACCCCGTCACCGGAGCTACGGTAGCGGGACGGTCTTAGCTCTCCCCGGTCGCTACGCTCCTGCCCGCCGCCGCTCAGATGCGGCGAGCGCGTAGCCCGTTGAGGAACGGGCATCCCATCAGCACGCGGATCGCCTGGCTGAGTCCCGTGACGTCGTCGACGGGCTTGGCGAACGGTAGCCGCACGTCGTGGTCGCCGTGCTCCGCCTCGACTCGGAGCTGGACGCCGTAGCGGTCCAGTCCGAGCGGGCGCACGCGCCCACGCCGCAGCGACGACGGGAGTCGGTCGGCCAGCCGGTCCACCACGTCGCGGTGCTCCGCCTCGATGTGCTGGAGCCAGCCGGATTCCATCGCACAGAACGGGTCCGGCCGGGCGTCCAGGAGGGCGCCGAGCGCAACGGACTCGGCGCCGGTGGAGTCGGCGACCACCACGGAGTCGATCTCGAGTAGTAGCAGGGCGTAGGGCGTGTCCCCGCCGCCTGCTCGTGCGGAGGCGGTATTCACCTGCAGCAGAGCGGGATTCGGGCTCTCCGTGGCGATGAGGTCGAGTAGCTCCGATACGTTTGACGGCGGGACGTGGAACAGGCGGCCGCTGATCCACACCAGGGATCGCACCGGTTCGCGCAGTGGTAACGGCGCGTAGTCCGTCATCTCCAGGACCGCGTGCACGCCCGCCGCCCCCGAGGCCAGGACCATGGCGGCCAGTAGTCCGTTGGCGGGCACGGTGATGGCGAACGAACCGTCGTCCAACAGGTGGTGCACCGGCGTCGGGGCGGGTTCGAGACCCTCCACGGCCACCATGGCGCCGCCGCCACGCGCGCAGGCGCTCCGGATGCGCTCGGCCGTCGTGGGTACCAGCAGGGGCGTTCCTGCCGTCGCGTCGATCATTGCGCCCGCCTTTCATCGAATGAGGTAACCCTAACTTAGGTTAGCCTTACTCAATTACGCAAGGGTATCGAAACGCCTTCGCGGACCGTGGCGCCGAAGCCGATAGGGTTGAGCGGTGCCACGCGTCGCCTATCTGGGTCCACAGGGGACCTTCACGGAAGCGGCGTTGCTGCAGATGGCGGCGGTCGGCGCGATACCCGCTACGTCGGCGGGCACCGCGGAGCTGACGCCGGTGGCATGCGACAGCTCCGAGGCAGCGCTCGCCGCCGTCAGAGCGGGTACCGCCGACTACGCCTGCGCGCCCATCGAGAATTCGATCGACGGGTCGGTCGTCCCCACGATGGACAGCCTCGCGGTGGAGGCGCCACTGCAGATCTTCGCCGAGCACACCCTAGACGTCGCGTTCAGCATCGCCGTCCGGGCCGGCACCACGGCGTCGGACGTCGAGACCATCGCGGCCTTCCCCGTCGCCGCAGCGCAGGTCAAGCGGTGGCTCGCCGCACACCTCCCGGACGCCCGAACGGTGCCGACCACCTCGAACGCCGCCGCGGCGCACGACGTTGCCGCCGGTCGGGCCGACGCCGGCGTGAGCACGGCACTCGCCGCGCAGCGCCTGGGCTTGGACACGCTGGCCGACGGAGTCGTCGACGAGGCCAGCGCCAGAACCAGATTCGTCCTCGTCGGTCCGCCGGGTCCGCCGCCGGCCCGCACCGGAAACGACCGCACGTCCGTCGTCCTGAGGCTCGACAACGTGCCCGGTGCGCTGGTTGCGGCGATGACCGAGTTTGCGATCCGCGACATCGACCTCACCAGGATCGAGTCCCGGCCCACCCGAATCGAATTGGGCACCTACGTGTTCTTCCTGGACTGCGTCGGTCACATCGACGATGATCCGGTGGCCGAGGCACTTCGGGCACTGCATCGACGTTGTGCCGATGTGCGCTATCTGGGTTCCTGGTCGGTGGGACCGACCGACGGCGGCCTCCTCGGGACCAGACCGCCGGTGACGGACGAGGCCGCCGAATGGCTGGCCGCACTTCGAGAGGGGCGCCACCGATGACCGGCCGATTGGTACTGGTCCGCCACGGACAGTCACATGGCAACGTCGCTCGACGGTTGGATACCCGCCCGCCCGGAGCGGCGCTCACGGACCTGGGCCACGAGCAGGCGCGGACGTTCGGACGCGACTGGGGACACCCCGTGGGTCTCGTCGCGCACTCCACGGCACTACGCGCGGCCGAGACCGCGGCGGGCATCGGCGGGGAGCTCGGACTCGGCACCGTAGAGCTGGAAGGCATCCACGAGGTGCAGGTCGGCGATCTGGAGGACCGGAACGACGACGCGGCGCACGACGAGTTCAACGCCATCTACCGGCTCTGGCAGGACGGCGACGTGGAGGTTCCCCTCCCCGGCGGGGAGACCGGCAGGCAGGTGCTCGACCGCTATCTGCCGGTGGTCAGGGAACTGCGAGTGCGCTACCTCGACGACCATGCGTGGACGGGCGACGTCGTCGTGGTCAGCCACGGCGCCGCAATCCGGTTGGTCGGAGCGGTGTTGGCCGGGGTGGACCCCGGTTTCGCGATCGAGCACCATCTCGCGAACACCGAGTGCGTGGTGCTGAGCCCGATCACCGACGGTCGGTGGAGTTGCGTGCAATGGGCCGCGATGACGCCACCGTTCGAACCGGTCGAGCACCCCGACGAGGATGCGCTGCACCCCGTCGATCCGATGGGCTGACTCAGCTCACGACGCCGCGGAGGCGACGATCGTCACCGCGCAGGTGCACCCGACGGCCTCGCAGTCGATGCTGAACGCGTGCAAGCCGTCCGGGGTGGCGCAGTCATCGGTGCACTCGATGGCGAATGAGGCGTGATGCACGACGGTGCCATGGCAGTGCTCGAGACCCTCGCGGCACTCCCGACACACACCGTTCACGAATTCGTTTCTAGCACCGCCCACCGACGAATCCCGGTTGCCGCGCTGGACTTTGGGGCGTGCGCTTCGTTACGCCCAGCCGAGCTCGTGCAGTCGTTCGTCGTCGATCCCGAAGTGGTGGGCGATCTCGTGGATCACCGTCACCGTGACCTCGTCGACCACGTCGGCCTCCGTGTCGCACATCTCCAGCAGCGCATGGCGGTAGATGGTGATGGTGTCGGGCAACGAGCCGAAGTACGTCGAATCCCGCTCGGTCAGGGCGACGCCCTCGTACAGACCCAGCAGGTCGGGTTCGTCCGGGTGCCGGTCCTCGACGAGCACGACGACGTTGTCGATCGCCTTCGCCAACTCAGGCGGGATCTGGTCCAGGGCGTCGGAGACCAACTCGTCGAACCGTTGCGGGTTCATCCGAACGGTCATCGGCGGCTACTGGGGAGGGCCGGGCAGCACGGGCGCCGGGGGTGGCACCACGACGGCCGGATCGCCCGCGGGCGGCGGCGGTGGCGGCACCGCGCCGTCCTGCGGCGGGCCCTGTCCGTCGACCGCCGGACCCGGCGGTGGCGGGGGACCGTTCAGGAACGTGTTGCCCTGCGGGGGCGTGGCGGCGCCGGAACTGGTAGGCGCCGAGGTGCTCGCGGTCTGCGTGGGCGCGACCGATTGCTGACCCGGGAGGTGGTTGTTGCCCTGGGTGCTCTGGCTGCTCTGGTCACTTTGATCGCTGAGGTCGATCTGCGACGACACCTGGGACGACGTGTCGACGGGCGGCAGGGGGATGGGCGGCAGGTCGAGCCGCTCCTCCGGGATGTCGGGCACCGCGACGGGCGGCTGACCGTTGATCAGCAGCGGACCCTTGGCGCTGTTCAGCAGGGTCGACCAGCCGCCGTTGCCCAGCGTGGCGCCGATGCTGCACGACACCTGCTTGCTGCCCGCCGTCCAACTCGGGAGCGAGATCGTGCTGTAGATCAGCGTCAGCGTGGTCTTCCGCAGGGCGACGGGCGCCAGGTAGGCATCCGTCATCTGGGTGCACGAGTCCTTGACGAACTGATCCTGGTCGCCGTCGGGTGGCACGGGCCCGGGAAACTTCTCGGCGAGGTTGACCGAACCCGTGACCTCCATGGCGTGCGGCTTGGCGCAATCGGTCGGAATGTCGGTCGGCTGGTTGGTGGCCGGGTCGATGCCCAGACACGTCCCGGCGGGCCAGATCTTCGACTGGTCGATGTCGGCTACCTTGCCGGCGAAGGCCAGTTGATGGTTGTCCGGACCCGCGAGTTGCAGGCCGCACAGCATCCGCCGCTCGTCCGACTGTCGCCATGCCTTGTCGCCGGACCAGACCAGGCTGACGCTGAAGCGGCCGTTTGGGTCGTACTTCGCGCCGAGGTACTGACGGGCGGCGGCCTGGCACTGCTCCTGGCTGATCTGCTTGATGCGCGCCTCGGAAGGGGGAGCCGCGTCGGGGCCGTACTCGGTGCCGGGGAACGTTCGCATGTCGATGGTCTCGGCGACCTCGAAGCGGTGCTCGTCCTTGCAGTCGACGATCTGCGCGGCGTCGGGGACCTGCTCGGGCCAGTTGAGGCAGGTGCCGCTGGTGGCGTGGTCGAATGTGTCATTGCCCCGCGGGCCGCTGCCCAGGACCGCCGAGCCTGCGTTGAGGCCGATCGGAAGGCCGGGGTGTCCGCCGCCGGGAAGCGCGGTGATCAGGCCGGCGATGAGGAGACCGCCCAGGGCCGTCAGCAGCAGCGCACGCCGGGTCGACGCGGCCTGCAGACTTTGCCACCAGGCCAGGCGGCCCGACGGCTTCTCGGCGTCGTGTGCCGCCGGGTCCGGTGTCGGTTCCGCGGCGGTGGGTGCATCCAACATCGCGTCCATTGTGACAGGCGCGCCACGCTCTGTGACAAGAGATGCAGTTGTAACGTTATGTGGTTGTGCCCCGGCGTCGGCGTGTGCCGCTGATCTTCCTCGCCGATCCCCGGCCCGGGTGCCCCCAGACTGACGGCCCGAACGTAGGGTTTCCCTCGTGATCGACCTCAAGCTGCTGCGTGACGATCCCGACCGGGTCCGCGCGTCGCAACGGGCGCGCGGTGAGGATCCC
This sequence comes from Mycolicibacterium sp., assembly GCF_016462545.1. Lineage (GTDB taxonomy): Bacteria > Actinomycetota > Actinomycetes > Mycobacteriales > Mycobacteriaceae > Mycobacterium. The sequence continues at coordinate 5,828 of NZ_JAEMTA010000057.1, forward strand.
GCCCTCGTCGACGTGCTGCTGGATGCCGACGCCGCGAGGCGCGCCGCGATCTCGAAGGCCGACGGTCTACGGGCTGACCAGAAGACCGCGAGCAAGAGCGTCGGCAAGGCATCCGCCGACGAACGGCCCGCGCTGTTGGCGCACGCCAAGGAACTCGCCGAGGGGGTCAAGGCCGCGGAAGCGGAGCAGGCCGCGGCCGAGACGGCCTTCACGGCAGCGCACATGGCGATCTCGAACGTGATCATCGACGGTGTCCCGCCCGGCGGCGAGGACGACTACGTCGTGCTCGACACCGTCGGCGAGCCACCCGCGATCGACGACCCGAAGGACCACCTCGAACTCGGGGAGTCACTCGGGCTGATCGACATGCAGCGCGGCGCCAAGGTGTCCGGTTCGCGCTTCTACTTCCTCACCGGCTACGGGGCGCTGCTGCAGCTCGGCGTCATGCAGCTGGCCGTCAAGCTCGCAACCGAGAACGACCACACCCTCGTCATCCCGCCCGTGCTGGTGCGCCCCGAGGTGATGTCCGGAACCGGCTTCCTCGGTGCGCACGCCGACGAGATCTACCACCTCGAAGCCGACGACATGTACCTCGTCGGCACCTCGGAGGTGCCGCTGGCCGGCTATCACGCCGACGAGATCATCGATCTGTCCGACGGGCCGCGCCGCTACGCCGGGTGGTCCTCGTGCTTCCGGCGCGAAGCGGGCAGTTACGGCAAGGACACCCGCGGCATCATCCGCGTCCACCAGTTCGACAAGGTGGAGGCCTTCGTTTACTGCAAGCCCGAGGATGCCGACGCCGAGCACCGGCGCCTGCTGGATCTCGAACGCAGGATGCTCGCGCTCATCGAGGTCCCGTACCGGGTGATCGACACGGCCGCAGGCGATCTCGGCTCCAGCGCGGCCCGCAAGTTCGATTGCGAGGCGTGGGTGCCCACCCAGGGGACCTACCGCGAGCTGACGTCGACGTCCAACTGCACGACGTTCCAGGCGCGACGATTGTCCACCCGCTACCGCGACGAGAACGGCAAGCCGCAGATCGCTGCCACGCTCAACGGCACGCTGGGCACCACGCGGTGGTTGGTCGCGATTCTGGAGAATCACCAGCAACCGGACGGCAGTGTTCGCGTTCCGGATGCGTTGGTGCCCTACGTCGGAAGGTCGGTGTTGACCCCATGAAGATGATCGAACTCGACGGCGAGGAACTGCGCTCCTGGTTCGGCTTCGGCGTCGCTGGCAACTTCGCCGGGCATCTCGAGCAGGCCGGCGAGGCGGCCGACTTCGTCAACGTCTCGAGCGAAGGCGCTGCGCCGAAGGGCATCTTCCCTTGGTACGCACCGGGTTCCGACGGATTTCTCGGCGAGTTCCCGCTGTCGCACGACCGCATCCTGCTGCCCGACAGCGATACACCGCTGAACCTGCAGATCGAGCCGGAGGTCGGACTCGCCTGCCGCGTGACCTGGCAGGGCGACACCGTGGTGTCGCTGCAGCCGTTCGCGCTGGGTGCGTTCGACGACTGCTCGATCCGGCGCCCCGGCGCTGCGAAGATCAGTCACAAGAAGAACTGGGGTCCGGCGTCGAAGGGCGTGGCCGCGCAGTTCTTCGACATCAGCGACCTGACGCCCGACGGGCCGACGTCGACGCTGCGACTCGTGTGCCACCTGCGCACCGCCGACGGCGAGGAACACGCCTACGGCGTGGACAGCCCACTGCTCGGCTACTCCTACTACGGCGAGGTGCTGCTCGACTGGATCACCGAGCGACTCGCCAACCAGAAGGGCTCGGCCGAGACTCCGCTCGAGGACGTCGGGGCGCTGATGGTGGCCTCGGGGCATCCGTCCACAGTGCTGATCGGCATCGGCGCGACGCGATACACCGAACTCGGCGAGTCCACCTTCCTGCAGCCGGGTGACGAGGCCATCGTGCGGGTGTACGACACCGAGTCCGACGCTTACTCTGAGCTGCGGCAGAAGGTGTCATCCCGTTAGGAGGACCGATGGCTGACGTAACGGTGACCCAGCTGTGGCGGTTCCCGGTGAAGTCCATGGGTGGGCACCGGGTCGACGCGATGCGCATCGATCGGCGCGGCGTGCACGCCGACCGACTGTGGGCGGTCCGCGATCTGGAGAACGGCGTCACCGCATCGGCGCGACGCCTGCCCAAGCTGCTGGGCTGCTCGGCCGCCTACGTCACCGAACCCACGGCGTCCGCTGGCCCCGGCCAGGTGCCCGAGGTGATGATCACCTTCCCGGACGGCGCGCAGTGCTCCAGTTCGGATCCCGCTGTGCACCAGCTACTCTCCGAGCTCGTCGGCCGCGAGGTCCGGCTGACGGCGCTTCCGCCCGTGCGGGACACCAGCGAGCACCGATTGTCGGTCCGGCAGTCGAAGGCCAACTTCTCCGCCGCCGAGGTGCGTCTCGACTTCGGCCTGACCGACTCCGAAGAACTGCCGGACACGTCGGTGTTCACCACCAAGCAGATCCTGACGCTGGCGCGGTTCTCCACGCCGCCGGGCACGTTCGTCGATCTGGCCCCCGTGCACCTGATGAGCTCGACGAGCCTGGTATCCCTCTCGGAAGGCGAACCGTACGACGTGCGACGGTTCCGCCCCAACGTCCTGGTCGACGTCGACCGGCCCGACGATGACTTCCCCGAGTCGGCGTGGGTGGGCGGCGACGTCGAGATCGGTTCTGCCGCAATGCACGTCACGATCCCGACCATCCGGTGTGTGGTCCCCACCCGGCCGCAGCCTGGCCTGGACCTCGAGCGTGGCCTCACGCGGCGGCTGGTCGATCGCACCGATCGCTTTCTCGGCGTGTACGCCGACGTCACGCAACCGGGTCTGCTGAGGGTCGGCGACACCGTGTCGGTCAGGACCGCCGCGCCGCCGAGTTCCGCGCGGCGGGCGCTGGCCGCGGTCGAGAAGGCTGCGACGCGCCGGGTTCAGCGACTGCTGGAGGCAACCGTCCTGCGCGAGAAGGGATAGGACCCGCTCAGCGGTCGAGCAACTCGTCGAGCAGCTCCACGAACTCCTTGGCGTGCAACGGCGTGAAGGCGGGGCTGGGCCGGGTACCGGGAACGTCCAGTGTCACCAGCGTCGACTTGATCGGGCGCTTGACATCCAACGGCAGCCAGCGGCGCAGATCGAGGCTGCCCCAGATCCGAAAGCGGTTCATCACCAAACCCAATGGCTCCGTGCGGTATCCGCGCACCGCGCGCAGCGGGATCACCTTCGAGGTGCCCGACGGAAAGTGGTAGCGGCGCAACGTGATTGCCTGCCGGTCCAACTGGATCAGGCCATCGTCGTACTGCGCGGGGGAGGCGGTCACGCCTTGGCGCTCCTGAGCTCGTGGCCCTTCGACGTCAAGCACCGGCCGTTGGTCAGATTCCACGACCAACCGTGCAGATTGCACGTCAACGTCGTGCCCTCGATGACGCCGAACTTCGACAGATCCGCCTTCAGGTGGGGACACCGGCGCTGAATCTCCCAGCCGTCCAGGGTGATCGACGCCGAATCGTCGTGGGCCTCGGCGAACCAGCCGTCCGCATACGCGATGCGCTCGTCGGTCAGGCACTTGAAGAACGTGTAGAGGTACTCGTTGTAGCCCCCTACCCGCCAGGCCGTGAACCGGGTCGACAGGAAGATGGTGTTGACCCAGTCGGGTTCGTCGTCGCGCAGTACGGTGCGGACCAGCTCTGGGGCGATCTCGAAGCCGTAGCGGAACTTCTCGTCCGGAATCGGTTCGCGGACAACTCGTTTCGGAAAGTCCAGCACGACGGTCTCGCGTCCCAGGCGAAGTTCGACCGGGTAACCGATGCCGTCGCAGATCTGATCGCTCTGCAGCATGATCGGTTCGAACTTGGCCCGCAGCGGCTCCAGTAGCGGCTCACCGTCGGCGGCGGCCCAGCCGGCCTTTGCGGCGGCCAGCACCGGCGTCATCCGCTGCGCGTACTGCTCGATGTAGGCGGCCTTGCCGTCGGTGAAGATCGTCTCGGGTTCGGCGACCGGATGGTCCAATGAATGCAGTTGCGCACCAGTGAAATTCGCGGTCGATCCGGGAATCATCAGGAGGCCGCCGTCGTGGCCGTTCTTCCGCAACTGGTCCAGGAACACCACTTGGTCGGGGAAGATGTTCGCCGGATCGCCGTGGTCGTCGTTGAGGTAGCGCAACTCTGCATCCAAGAAGCACGGCGGGCCCGCGGACGGCACCACCCAGGTGGCGCCGACCTGCGCGATGTACTGCCGAGAACGGTCCATCTGACGCTGCCGCTTCTGGATGCCGAACGACTCCTTGGCGCGCGCGGGCATGTCATAGACCATCGGGTACCAGATGGCTCCGGAGTACTGTAGCATGTGCACGTCGACGTGGCCGAAGTTCGATTCGAGGACGTCGAGGTCGACGGGGCGCGCGTCGTTCATGTTGAAGGCGGTGGTCACGCCGTCGGACACGACCAGGCCGGAGTCCCCGATGGGGCCGTCGGCGGGCGCGCGCAGCGCAATGACCATCACGTCGAGGTCGCCCTTGGGCCCACTGAGGCGATGCTTCACCGAGTCGGTGGTCTCGAAGAAGCGGTGGAACCCGAGCGCCTCGAGCGCGCGGCGCAGGTCGGGGACCGGGAAGTCCGGCAGCAGGACCACGGCGTCCTTGTTGACGTGGGCGGCGAGGTGTTCCGGGTCGAAGTGATCCTTGTGCAGGTGGCTGACGTACAGGTAGTCGCAGTCGCCAAGGGCGTCCCAGTCCAACTGACTGTTGTCCGGGAACGGGAACCACGACGCGAAGTAGGCCGGGTTGACCCACGGGTCGCAGAGGATGCTCCCGGCCGTGGTGTCGATCCGGAAGCCTGCATGTCCGACACTTGTGACCTGCACGTATGACCTTTCCGCTACCGTCCTCGCCGACGAATGCGCCGAGGCTGATCCTACCGGGGCGGGCCGGCCTGCTCCTCCCAGCGGGCGCGGTAGTAGGCGAGCCGCTCGTCGTCCGCATCGATCTCGTACTCGTCGAAGAACTCGGCCGCAAACCCCGGCCCGTAGTTCCAATCCAGTGACATCGTCGCCACGGCGAGGTCCGACCACCGGTCCGCTACCCCGAGGTCACCGAGGTCGACGTTCCCGCTGCACTGGGCATCCTCGGCGACGACGGTGTTCGGTGCGCACGGGTCGCCGTGGCAGACCACCAGCAGATCGGCGGAGGGTGCGTCGTCAGGAATCCAGGACGGTGCACCGAACGGGCACGTCTCGACGGGCGCCGAGGCGTGCAGAAGGCGCAGGCCCTGGGCGATCGCTCGAGTGGCGGTGCGCGGACGCCTGATCCAGTCGGGGTCGACGGCCGAACGCCCCGGCAGCGCCGCGGTGTGCAGCCAGCCCGGTCCGGACGACAGGATCCTGGGCACGGAGTGATAGTCGATGGCCCATCTCATCCGCTCCTCCTCGGCGACCAGCAGTGCGGCGTGTGGCTCCGGGTATACCTTCACGAACTCCTCGCCGGCCAGCGAGAACGTCACGCCGCCCAGGTCGTTGAGCCACACGGCGGCGACCTCGCGATCTCCCGCCAATTCGGTGACGTGCTTCGGAACGGGAACGAACTCGACGGGGTAGGTCACTGCGCACACACTTCCACGTGGGACCTTCCACCCTGCGCCGAACACGACGGCACTAGGCTGACGAGTTGTGGAACCGGTATACGGAACTGTCATCGCCCTCGCCCGCTGCGTATGGCGGCTGCAGGGGCTGAAGTTCACCGTCACCGGCGTGGAGAATCTGCCTGCTACGGGCGGCGCCGTGATCGCGATCAACCACACCAGCTACTTCGACTTCACCTTCGCGGGCCTGCCCGCCTTCAAGCAGGGCCGCGGCCGCAAGGTGCGCTTCATGGCCAAGCGGGAGGTCTTCGACTCGAAGGTCAGCGGCCCCATCATGCGCAGCCTGCGCCACATCCCGGTGGACCGCGACAGTGGCGCCGCCTCGTTCGCAGAGGCTTGCCAGAAGCTCAAGGAGGGCGAGTTGGTCGGCGTCTATCCCGAGGCGACCATCAGCCGAAGCTTCGAGATCAAGGAGTTCAAGTCGGGCGCCGCGCGCATGGCGATCGCCGCCGACGTGCCGATCATCCCGCACATCGTGTGGGGCGCCCAGCGCGTCTGGACCAAGGGCCATCCCAAGAACATGCGGCGACCGAAGGTTCCCATCTCCGTGACCGTCGGTGAGCCGATCATGCCCACGTTGCCCGCCGCCGAGTTGACGGCGCTGCTGCACTCGCGCATGCAGCACCTCCTCGAGCAGGCGCAGAGCGCCTACGGGCAGCACCCGGCGGGGGAGTTCTGGGTGCCGCATCGGATGGGTGGCGGCGCGCCGACGCTCGCGGAAGCCAACCAGATGGATGCCGATGAAGCCGCCGAGAAGGCCGCTCGTCGCGCCGAGCGCCTACGCGGGGAGCAATCCGGACCGAGTGCGCAGCACCGGGACGAATCCTCGGGGTAGTGGTGGCATGGAACCGGTCTTTCGCGCCCTGGAGATCGCGGCCAAGACCGCGGTAGGAGTGACGGGTACGCGAATCACCTATCGGGGTCTGGAGAACATCCCGGCGTCCGGTGGCGCGGTGATCGCCATCAACCACACCGGTTACCTCGACTTCCTGCCTGCTGCGCTCGCCGCCGTCCATCGTCGGCGGCGTCTGAGGTTCATGATCAAGGCCGAGATGCAGGACGTGTGGCCGGTCGACTTCCTGATCCGGCATGCGAAGGCGATCCCGGTGGACCGGAGGGCGGGCTCGGGGGCCTATGCCGTGGCGGTGGCGCGACTGCGCGAGGGCGAGATCGTCGGCGTGTACCCCGAAGCCACGATCAGCCGGAGCTTCGAGCTCAAGGAGTTCAAGACGGGTGCCGCGCGGATGGCGTTGGAGGCGCTCGTGCCGATCGTTCCCATCATCGTCTGGGGTGCGCAGCGCATCTGGACCAAGGACCACCCGAGAAACCTGGGGCGCGCCAAGATCCCGATCAGCGTCGCGGTCGGCCCACCCCTTCCGCCAACTCCACCCGCGGGAGCACTGATGGACGACCTCCGCTCGGAGATGACCGAACTGCTGCACGAGATCCAGCAGTCCTACGATCACCCGGAGGGCGCCTACTGGGTGCCGCGTCGCCTGGGAGGTGGCGCCCCGACCATGGAAGAGGCACGAGTGCGCGAAGACGCCGAGGTCGCCGAGCGCGCCAGGAAGGAGCGGGATCGCTAGTGCTGCCGCTCCTCATTGCCACCGACGTCGATGGCACCCTGCTCGACGAGGCCGAGCTCGTCACGCCCCGGACCAAGGCCGCGGTGCTGGCCGCCGTCGCCGCGGGTACGCAGTTCGTGCTTGCGACCGGTCGGCCACCGCGGTGGATCGCACCGGTCGTCGACGCCCTCGGCTTCGCGCCGATGGCGGTGTGTGCCAACGGTGCCGTGCTCTACGACTCGGCCACCGACCGCATCCTGTCGGCGCAGACGTTGTCCGTCGAGGTGCTCACCGAACTGGCCGAGGTCGCGACGCGCGTCATCCCCGGGGCCGGGCTCGCGGTGGAGCGGGTCGGACGCAGTGCGCACGACGCCGCGACGCCGCAGTTCCTCAGTTCGCCCGGCTACGAGCACGCCTGGCTGAATCCCGACAACACGGAGGTGTCGCTCGCCGACGTGCTGGAGGCGCCCGCCGTCAAGCTGTTGATTCGCAAGGCGGGTGCGAAGAGTGCCGACATGGCAGCGGCGTTGGCCCCGCACGTCGGCCTCGAGGGCGATCTGACCTACTCCACCAACAACGGTCTGATCGAGGTGGTGCCCCTCGGTGTGAGCAAGGCGACCGGGGTCGACGAGGTCGCGAGGCCATTGGGCATCACCGCCGAGGACGTCGTCGCGTTCGGCGACATGCCGAACGACATCCCGATGCTGTTGTGGGCCGGGCTCGGCGTGGCGATGGGCAACGCCCACCCCGAGGCGAAGGCGGCGGCCAACGAGGTCACGACGCCGAACTCGGACGACGGCCTGGCTCGCGTCCTCGAACGCTGGTGGCTGTAGCTGCGCGTCAGCTGCGGTTGTCGATGGGGGTGAACCGCTCGAGTTGGACGGGAGAGGCGCCCTGATCCAGCGGGATGTCGAGGGCGATGCCGTCGATGACGCGGGTGACGGTGCCGTTCTGGCGGTCGAAGTTCAGCGTGCCGTGCTGGAAGTTCTGGACGATCCACTGTGGCTCCTGGATCTCGCCGCTGGTGGGGAGGCCCAGGGCGCCACGTTCGAAGCCGAGCTTGCCCCACGCCTCGTAGATGGATCCGGTGACGGGTTCCGCGCCGCTGTCGGGCGACCAGTACAGGGCTCCCTTGTCGAACGTCACGTACCGCGAGGTGCCGTCGCCGGGCGTCTCCGGCGTCTGCGGCGCCCCGAGCGGGCTCGCCTCGCCGCCCATCGACGCCCACTTGGTGAAGATCGCGCCGCCGCGCAGCGTATCGGCCAGGCTCCTGGGCCCGATGGGGGTGTTGAAGTGGGCGGCGGTGTCGCGCAGCAGGGGCATGGCCGCGTACGCGGCGTTACCCGGGCAGTCGGTGTTGCCGACGTCGCGGTGGGTGAAGATCGTCGGTAGCGGGACCGCGGTGCCCCTGGCGAACTTCGTGAACGACCCGCCGGCCGACGTGAGCACGACGTTGCCCAGCGGGTCGACGTGATCGAGGCCGAGCCGCCAGCCGAGAAGCCGACCCGTGGTTCTCAGCTGAATGGGGGTCGGTGGCACGTCGTCGAAGTTGCCGAGCATCGCCACGCCCCAGGTGTCGACGTTGAAGCCACCGGTGTGGGCCCCCTCGACGGGCCGGTCCATGCCGCCCGCGCGTCCCTCGAACACCTGGCCGTACTTGTCGACGAGCGCGTTGTACGCGATGTCACACCAGCCCAGGGTGCGGGTGTGGTACTCGAAGATCGAGCGGACGATGCCTGCCGAGTCCTCGGGCGTGTAGTCGTTGCTGCCCGCGGTGTGGTGGACGATTCCGGCGCGAACTCCGCCGTCGTACACGGGTTTTCCGCAGACCTGCGACTCGTCGGCACCCCACTGATTTCGTCCGATGATGGCGGGTGGGACGCCGGGTGGCGTAGCGGCCTCCGGTGGCAGCGACGAGATGTCGACGGGTGCCTGCGGCGGGCTGATCAGCACGGCCTTGAGATCCTGGTTCAGCGGTTGTTCGACGTTGACGGGGACGTATCCGAGGCCCGGTCCGCGAGGCGCGGGAACGACGGCCCGGGCGGGAGCGGCGCGGTTCACGGCGATCTGGACGTCGGTGGTGTGACCGACGAAGACGGGTTCGGTACCCCGCACCCCGGCTCCGTCGGGGCCGACGCCCTCGAGGCTCTCCGCCTCATACCAGGGGCCCCACGAACCGTCCGACTTCTTGGCCCGGACGCGGGCCGACGTGCCGCTGAGGTCGTCGGCGGTGAGGGCCACCATGGCAAAGGGGGTGTCCTGATGGAGTTCGCGGACGGTCTCGCCGCTGCCGAGGCCGGTGAGTGGCCGCTCGACGATCAGCGGGGTGGTCGCGAGGGGGGCCTGGTCCGGTGCGCTGGGCATGCCGTACATGGCGAGCGGCAACATCACTGCGGTCGCTGCGACGGCAGAGAAGAGCAGCGACGGCAGTTGACGACGACACGGCACGGCCCGATGTTACGTATGTGTCAGGTGTTACCAGTGTTTCGACACGGTGTGTTGCGGGTAGTTCTGGCGCGCAACGGCACCGCAGAGCCTGGCGATGGCTTCTGCGGTGCCGTTTCGTCGGAAGTTCTAAGCGCCGGGAACCGCTGCCGCGGCAGCCGGAGCAGCCGCTGCCGCCGCGGGTACGGCCTGCTGGATCGCCCCTGTGATCATCGGCATGACCATGCCCTTGAGCAGGTCGATCGCCTGGCCGGCACCGAGGGTCTGGGCGGCGCTACTCAGGTCGCCGAGCAAACCTCCACTGCCGCTGGACGCCGCGGGCGCCCCGAGGCCGAGCGAGGGGTCGCCACCGAGGATCGGGTAGGTGCCCGACGTCGGGTCCAAACCGATGGGATCGGCGATCGGGATCTCACCCGCGCCGGGCACGCCCAGGCCGAGGCCGGTGTTGGCCGCGGGCGTCGTCAGTCCCGGCAGCGCACCGGTGGGGCTGGTGAGCGCAGGATTGGTGAGCGCTGGGTTGGTCAGGCCTGCGCCCCCGAGGGCGGGCGTCGTGAGTCCGGGGGTGGTCAGGCCCGGCGTCGTGAGTCCCGGCGTCGTCAGGCCGGGGGTGGTCAGGCCGGGCGTGGTGAGGCCGGGCGTGGTCAGGCCAGGCGTCGTGAGGCCGGGCGTGGTGAGGCCGGGCGTCGTGAGACCAGGGGTGGTGAGACCAGGGGCGGTGAGGCCAGGGGTGGTGAGGCCGGGCGCGGTCAGGCCGGGGGCCGTCAGCCCGGTACTGGCCAGGCCAGGGGTGGTCAACGTCGTCGCCGAGGGCGCGCCGGATCCCGTCAGGAGTCCGGTGGGCAGCGGCGGCAGGTTGACGCCGAACTGCGAGAGGCCCTGGGACAGCGCCCCGAGCAACTCGTTGGGCAGATCGGTGACGAGAGCGGCCTGGACGAACTCGCGGTGCTGCGGCGCTGCGTCATTGGTGGTGGACAGGTCCGATAGCGCGACTACTGCAACTGGACTTGCGACGGCCAGGGCGGCGACTGCGCTCATGGCTGTCGAGAGCTTGCGTCGACGACGGTTAGGCACGGAAGTCTCCTCGTGATTCTGTGTCTGCGTAATGCGGTGACTACGCGTTCGATGGTACGGCTGAGACTGGTGATGCCAGAGTGGCTCCGGATGTTGATGCGGAATCGTGAGCGAATTGCGACCTGCGATGCAGGAGCGACCAGCCGAGCGCGCATTGGGGCTGCGACGTCGGCGTCGGATACCCTTGCTGCCGATGATCTCCGCTGATCCCCAGGTCGCTTCGCTCCTGCCCGCCGAATCCGCCTACGACCTCATAGTCGTCGGCTCCGGATTCTTCGGCCTGACGATCGCCGAGCGTGCGGCCACGCAGCTGGACAAGCGCGTTCTCGTGATCGAGCGCAGGCCTCACCTCGGCGGTAACGCCTATTCCGAACCCGAGCCCGAAACCGGTATCGAGATCCACAAGTACGGCGCCCACCTCTTCCACACGTCCAATCAACGGGTGTGGGACTACGTCAGGCAGTTCACCGAGTTCACGGGATATCAGCACCGTGTGTTCGCGATGCACGACGGGCAGTCCTATCAGTTCCCGATGGGCCTGGGCCTGGTGTCACAGTTCTTCGGCAGGTACTTCACGCCGGACGAGGCCCGCGCGCTGATCGCCGAGCAGGCTGCCGAGTTCGACAGCAAGGACGCGCAGAACTTCGAGGAGAAGGCGATCAGCCTGATCGGGCGCCCGCTCTACGAGGCGTTCGTCAAGCACTACACGGCCAAGCAGTGGGAGACCGATCCGACGAACCTGCCGGCAAGCAACATCACCCGGCTGCCCGTGCGGTACACGTTCGACAACCGCTACTTCAACGACACCTACGAGGGCTTGCCGGTCGACGGCTACACCGCCTGGCTGCAGAACATGGCCGCCGACGACCGCATCGAGGTGCGGCTGGACACCGACTGGTTCGACGTCCGTGACGAGTTGCGGGCGGCCAGCCCCGATGCGCCGGTCGTCTATACGGGCCCCCTGGACCGCTACTTCGACTTCTCGGCGGGCCGACTCGGTTGGCGCACACTCGACTTCGAGACCGAAGTTCTCGCGACGGGTGACTTCCAAGGCACACCCGTCATGAACTACAACGACGCCGACGTGCCGTACACCCGCATCCACGAGTTCCGGCACTTCCACCCCGAGCGGGCCTACCCGACCGACAAGACCGTCATCATGCGTGAATACGGTCGCTTCGCCAAGGACGACGACGAGCCCTACTACCCCATCAACACTCCCGAGGACCGCGCGACGCTCGCCGCTTACCGCGAGCTGGCCGAGGCCGAGGCCGCGTCGGCGAAGGTGCTGTTCGGCGGCAGGCTCGGCACCTACCAATACCTCGACATGCACATGGCGATCGCCAGTGCGCTGAACATGTTCGACAACACGCTGGCGCCGCACCTGCGCGACGGTGCGCCGCTCGGCGAACAAGACACAGGAAGCAGCTCAGCATGAGTGACACTCCCGCGGGCGCGCTCGACGCCAACCAAGACCGAGCGGTCAGCCTGCTGTCCCGCGTGATCCTCCCGCGACCGGGTGAGCCGCTGGACGTCCGATCCCTCTACCTCGCGGAATCGAGCACCAACGCCAGGCGTGCGCACGCGCCGAGCCGAACCACGCTGGAGATCGGGACCGAGTCGGAGGTCTCGTTCGCCACCTACTTCAACGCCTTCCCCGCCAGCTACTGGCGGCGATGGTCGATTCTGGAGTCGGTGGTGCTGCGCGTCGAACTGACCGGCAGCGCGCGTGTCGACGTCTACCGCTCCAAGTCCACTGGTGCCCGCATCACGGTCGCGGGCAGCCAGGTGTCGAGCCAGGACACGGACACGCCTGCGGTCGTCGAGTTCGAGGTCGGCCTCGACCCGTTCGAGGACGGCGGCTGGATCTGGTTCGACGTCAACACCGACACCAAGGTCACGTTGCACAGCGCGGGTTGGTACGCGCCGATCCCCGCCCCGGGCCGGGCCAACGTGGCCATCGGCATCCCGACGTTCAACCGACCGGCGGACTGCGTCAATGCCCTGGCCGCGCTCACGTCGGATCCGTTGGTCGACGCGGTCATCACCGCGGTCATCGTGCCCGACCAGGGCACCAACAAGGCGCGAGATCATCCCGACTTCCCGGCGGCGGCAGCGGCGCTGGGCAATCGGCTGGCCGTTCACGACCAGCCCAACCTCGGCGGGTCCGGCGGCTACAGCCGGGTGATGTACGAGGCGCTGAAGAACACCGACTGCGAGCAGATCCTCTACATGGACGACGACATCCGCATCGAGCCCGACTCGATCCTGCGGGCGCTGGCGTTCAACCGATTCGCGAAGTCGCCCGTGCTGATCGGCGGCCAGATGCTCAACCTGCAGGAGCCCTCGCACCTGCACGTGATGGGCGAGATGGTCGACCAGACGAACTTCATGTGGACCAACGCGATCAATACGGAGTACGACCACAACTTCGCCAAGTACCCGCTGAACGACGAGGAGGAGCTGCGCAGCCGTCTCCTGCACCGCCGTATCGACGTCGACTTCAACGGCTGGTGGACGTGCATGATCCCGCGCGCCGTCGCCGAAGAACTCGGCCAGCCGTTGCCGCTGTTCATCAAGTGGGATGACTGCGAATACGGGCTGCGCGCGGGTGAGCACGGCTATCCGACGGTCACGCTGCCCGGCACCGCGATCTGGCACATGGCGTGGAGCGACAAGGATGACGCGATCGACTGGCAGGCGTACTTCCACCTCCGCAACAGGCTGGTCGTGGCGGCCATGCACTGGGACGGCAGCATCACGGGCCTGGTGGCCAGCCATCTGAAGGCGACGATCAAACACCTTCTCTGCCTTGAGTATTCGACGGTCGCGATCCAGAACAAGGCCATGGACGACTTCCTGGCAGGCCCCGAACACATCTTCTCCATCCTGGAATCGGCACTGCCCGAGGTGCGACGCATGCGCCAGGCCTACCCGGACGCGGTGGTGTTGCCCAGTGCCACCGCGCTGCCGACACCGTCGGACAAGCGCTGGCGCAAGAAGATTCAAATCCCCGTGAAGCCACTGTCGATCTCATACCGACTGGCCCGCGGCGTCGTCCACCAACTGACGGCGCACGATCCGCAACACCACGTCCGCCCGCAGATCAACGTCGCCACCCAGGACGCGCGGTGGTTCTCGCTGTCCAGGGTCGACGGCGTCACGGTGACGACGGCCGACGGTCGCGGCGTCGTCTTCCGCCAGCGTGACCGAGCCAAGATGTTCGATCTGCTCCGTGAATCGCTGAAGCGTCAGGCACTGCTGATCCGCAAGTTCAACCGAATGCGGCGCGTGTACCGCGACGCCTTGCCCGTGCTGGCCAGCACGCAGAAGTGGGAGACGGTGTTGCCCACGTCGACGCCTCCGGCAGAAGTATCCCGGTGACCGAGACCCTGCGGGGCGAGGATGCGGCGCTGGTCGCCGTGCAGTCAACCCTCGCCGGGCGCCCGGGCGTACTCCCGGGCGCGCGTGCGCTGTCACACTTCGGCGAGCACAGTGCCGGCTGGGTGGGAGTGTCCCTTCTTGGCGCGCTGGTGCAGCCGCAACGGCGCCGGGTCTGGCTGACCGCCGGAATCGGTGCGTTCGCCGCCCATGCCAGTGCGGTCGTCATCAAACGCGTCGTGAAGCGGGAGCGCCCGCACCACCCGTCCATCGCGGTGAACGTCTCCACGCCGAGCCGGCTGAGCTTCCCCTCGGCGCATGCAACGTCCACCACCGCCGCGTCGATCTTGTTGGCCCGTGCGACGGGACTTCCCCTGCCGTGGATCCTGGTGCCGCCGATGGCATTGTCCCGCTTGGTGCTTGGTGTGCACTATCCGACGGATGTGCTCGCGGGAGTGGCAGTCGGCGCAGTCGTGGCCAAGACGGTCGACGCGATCGGCGACCGGGCCGACCGCAAGGAGAAGGGTGGACCCGCATGAGTGAGGAAGCGCCCCCCGTGGCGGGACCGCCCAAGAACCTCGTCACCGGCGTCGTCAAGGCGATCCGACCGCGTCAGTGGGTGAAGAACCTCCTCGTGCTCGCGGCCCCGGTGGCGGCGTTGGGGCGCGACGTCCGGTTCGACTTCCACGACGGCATCAACGTCCTCATCGCATTCGTGACATTCAGCCTCGCGGCGTCGTGCGTGTACCTGATCAACGACGCCCGCGACGTCGAGGCGGATCGGGCCCACCCCACCAAGCGCTTCCGGCCCATCGCCGCGGGCGTGGTCCCCGTGACACTGGCGTACGGCCTCGCGGTGGCGCTGGGCGCCGGGTCGCTGGGGCTGGCGTGGTACGTCACGCCGAACCTGGCCTTGGTGATGGCGATCTACATCGCGGTGCAGATGGCCTACTGCTTCGGCCTCAAGCACCAGGCGGTGCTCGACATCTGCATCGTCTCGTCGGGCTTCCTCATCCGCGCGATCGCAGGCGGCGTCGCCGCGAACATCCCACTGTCGCAATGGTTCCTGCTCGTCATGGCCTTCGGGTCACTGTTCATGGCGGCGGGCAAGCGCTACGCCGAACTGCAGCTCGCCGAGCGCACCGGCGCGAAGATCCGCAAGTCACTTGAGAGCTATACCAGTACCTACCTGCGCTTCGTCTGGACGCTGTCGGCCACCGCCGTCGTGCTCTGCTACGGACTGTGGGCGTTCGAGCGTGACCGCACGGCGGGCGGTTCGCTGTACGCGGTGTCGATGGTCCCGTTCACGATCGCGATCCTGCGTTATGCGGTCGACGTCGACGGGGGAATCGCAGGAGAACCGGAGGACATCGCACTGCGCGACCGGGTGCTGCAGTTGCTCGCCGTGGCGTGGATCGGAAGCGTCTGTGCAGCGGCCTACTTCAGCTGAGGCAGCACCGCGCGGACGCGGGTTGGCGAGCTGGCTCGCCAACCGACCGGCTTTTCGCTTCAACCCCGTCGTGCGAATCAGCCTTTGGTGTGGCGTGCTGGTCGTCGGCGCACTGTTCGCCTGGGGTGCCTGGCAGCGCAGGTGGATCGCCGACGACGGGCTGATCGTCCTTCGCACCGTACGAAACCTGTTGGCCGGTAACGGCCCCGTCTTCAACGCGGGGGAGCGGGTAGAGGCCAATACGTCGACGGTGTGGACCTACCTCGTCACGCTGGGCGCCTGGGTTGGTGGCCCGCTGCGACTCGAGTACGTGGCCTTGGCGCTTGCGTTGACGCTCAGCGTCGCCGGCGTCGTCTTCGTCATGCTCGGCACCGGCCGGCTCTACGCGCCGGGACTGCGCGGCAGGCGAGCGCTCCTGCTCCCCGCAGGCGCACTGGTCTACATCGCGATCCCCCCGGCGCGCGACTTCGCCACCTCCGGGCTCGAAAACGGTTTGGTGCTCGCCTATCTCGGACTGCTCTGGTGGATGATGGTGTGCTGGGCACAGGCGCCCCGGATGAATCCCGCGACGCCCCACGAACCTCCGGGCAACGCCACGGGTCGAGTCTTCGAAGGAGCCTTGGCCTTCCTCGCGGGGTTGTCCGTGCTGATTCGTCCGGAGCTCGCGCTGATCGGCGTACTGGCCCTGGGCATGATGCTCGTCGCGGCGCACGGTTGGCGCAGGCGGCTGCTGATCGTCGTCGCAGGCGGTCTGCTGCCCGTCGTCTATCAGATATTCCGGATGGGGTACTACGGACTTCTGGTCCCCGGTACGGCGATCGCCAAGGACGCCTCGGGTTCGAAGTGGTCACAGGGTTTCGTCTACCTCGGCAACTTCAATCATCCCTACCTGCTGTGGGTGCCGCTGGTACTGCTCGCAGGCCTGGGGCTGATCCTGCTTGGCGTGCGAAGTCTGTTGTGGCGCAAGCGCGTACCGGTGTCCGGCGGTCACCGGCGGTGGGCGGGCCTCGTCCAAAGTCCCACTGCCGTCGTGGTGTTCATGTTCGGCAGCGGTCTCCTGCAAGCGGTCTACTGGGTGCGCCAGGGCGGCGACTTCATGCACGGTCGCGTTCTGCTCACGCCGCTGTTCTGCATGCTCGCACCGATCGCGGTCATTCCCATCGTGCTTCCGTCCGGCATGCGTTCCGTGCGTGGTCCGGGTTACCTGTTGGCGGGCGCGAGCGCGGTGTTCTGGCTGGCGGTCGTCGGTTGGTCGGCGTGGGCGGCGAACTCGCCGGGTCTGGGTGCCGACGCCACCCGTGTCACGTATTCCGGCATCGTCGACGAACGCCGCTTCTATGCACAGGCGACGGGCCACGCGCATCCGCTGACGGGCGCGGACTATCTGGACTATCCGAGGATGCGCGCCGTGATCGCGGCCATCGACAACACCCCGGACGGGGCGCTGCTGCTGCCGTCGGGCAACTACGACCAGTGGGACGTCGTGCCCGCGATACCGCCGCCGCTCCCGCCGCCCGGCCAACCGCCGCTGACGGAGAAGCAGCGCCGTGGCCCGCACACGGTCTTCTTCACGAACCTCGGGATGCTCGGCATGAACGTCGGCCTGAACGTTCGGGTCATCGACCAGATCGGATTGGCCAACCCGTTGGCCGCGCACACCGCGCGACTCGAAGACGCCCGCATCGGTCACGACAAGAACCTGTTTCCCGACTGGGCGGTGGCCGAGGGGCCGTTCCTGCCCGAGCGGCCCTACATTCCGCCCTATCTCGACGAGGACTGGGTGGCGCAGGCCAAGGTCGCGCTGACGTGCCCGGAGACCGAAGCGATGCTCAGCTCGGTGCGCGGTCCGCTGGGTCTGAAGCGCTTCGCCTCGAACGTGCTCCACGCGTGGCAGTTCACTCAGTACCGGATCGATCGCGTGCCACGCTACGAGCTGCAGCGATGCGGTATCGCGCCGCCCCCGCCCAAGGTGCCGCCCTATACCGGGCTGCCCGCGACGGGCCCGTGACCGATCCCACGAGATTTGTTTGCCAGCGTGTTCGTCTGATTTGGTAACGCTCAGGCCACGTTCGGCCGATAGGTAGTCGAGTGAGTCAATGCGCTCGCCATGTGCTGTGCCACGGAGACCGCCGTTCGACGGCGCCGGACATACGAAATTGGATGGTGGGAGCGAGCGATGAGGACCGTGTCGCGCCTCGGCGCCGCGAGACCGGCGCTTCGGCGCGCGGTCGCGGTGTTCGCGGCAGTGGCGTCGCTACCCTCGCTGGCAGTGCTCGGCGACGTCTCCGGTGCGACGCCGGCGGCGTCG
Source organism: Mycolicibacterium sp. (assembly GCF_016462545.1). Lineage (GTDB taxonomy): Bacteria > Actinomycetota > Actinomycetes > Mycobacteriales > Mycobacteriaceae > Mycobacterium. The sequence continues at coordinate 23,691 of NZ_JAEMTA010000057.1, forward strand.
GCGTTCTCCCGCGAAGGTCTGCCGGTCGAGTATCTGGACGTCTACTCCGCGGCGATGGGGCGCAATGTGCGTGTCCAGTACCAGCCCGGGGTGGGAGTCGCCCCGGCGGCGACATCTGGCGTGGGAGCCGCCCCGGCGCCGACGCCACCCAGCAAGGCGGTGTACCTGCTCGACGGTCTGCGGGCCCAGGACGACTTCAACGGGTGGGACATCAACACCCCCGCGTTCGAGTGGTTCTATCAGTCGGGCGTCGACGTGGTCATGCCCGTCGGCGGTCAGTCCAGTTTCTACACCGACTGGTACTCGCCCTCGAGCTTCAATGACCAGGCCTACACCTACAAGTGGGAAACGTTTCTGACGCAAGAACTTCCGGCCTATCTGTCGTCGGCCAAGCGGGTCTCGCCGACCGGCAACGGCATCGTCGGGCTGTCGATGGCAGGCGGCGCTGGGCTGATCCTGTCCGCCTATCATCCCGCCCAGTTCACGTTCGCGGCCTCGCTCTCGGGGTTCCTCAACCCGTCGACGCTGTTCATGAAGCAGGCCATCCGGGTGGCGATGCTCGACGCGGGTGGCTACAACGTCGACGACATGTGGGGGCCGCCGTGGGACTCGGCGTGGAAGCGGAACGACCCCGTCCTTCAGGTCGACCGGATCGTCGCCAACCGCACGCGGCTGTGGATCTACTGCGCACCCGGCGGGGGACCCCTCGACGAGAACGTCGACCCCGGTCAGTCGTTCAACGCAAACAGCTTGGAATCGCTCGCCATCAACAGCAACAAGCGCTTCCAGGAGAAGTACGCCAAGGCAGGTGGCAGCAATGCCACGTTCGTCTTCCCTCCCGAGGGAAACCATTCGTGGGCTTACTGGGGTCAGCAGTTGCAGTCCCTCAAGCCCGACCTGATTGCCACGCTCAATGGCTGAGTCGGTGACCAGGCAGGACACTTCCAGGAGAGAGCGATCACTCCTGGGTGTGGTTGACTACATGCGCACGCAGCGAGTCTGTCGTGCGGCATTCAAACGAAAAGGATTTATACACGCATGAGTTTCGTAGGGAAGATGGCGCGCCGCTTCGCGGTCGTGGCCCTCGCGGCGGCAACGCTGCCCGGACTCGTCGGCGCCGTCGGAGGCTCTGCTACCGCAGGAGCGTTCTCGAAGCCGGGTCTGCCAGTCGAGTACCTGATGGTCCCGTCCGCCAGCATGGGCCGCGACATCAAGGTGCAGTTCCAGAGTGGTGGCGCCAACTCGCCGAGCATCTATCTGCTCGACGGTCTCCGCGCCCAGGATGACTTCAACGGCTGGGACATCAACACCGCCGCCTTCGAGTGGTACAACGGCTCGGGCCTGTCGGTGGTCATGCCGGTCGGTGGCCAGTCCAGCTTCTACACCAACTGGTACAAGCCGGCGTGCGGCAAGAAGTCCGGCACCTGCCTGACGTACAACTGGGAGACGTTCCTGACTCAGGAACTGCCCGCGTACCTGGCAGGCAACAAGGCCGTCGACGCCACCCGTACCGCAGCGATCGGCCTGTCGATGGCCGGTTCGGCCTCGCTGACGCTGGCCATTCACCACCCGCAGCAGTTTCAGTACGCGGCCGCGCTGTCGGGCTTCCTGAACCCCTCCGAGGGCTGGTGGCCAGGACTGATCAACACCGCGATGGGTGACGCGGGCGGCTACAAGGCCGACGACATGTGGGGTCCGGCGGAGACCGATCCGGCGTGGAAGTACAACGACCCGATGGTCCCCGCGAACATGGCGACGCTCGTCGCCAACAACACCCGCGTGTGGATCTACTGCGGCAACGGCACCCCGAGTGGCCTCGGCGGCAACAACCTGCCCGCCAAGTTCCTCGAAGGCCTGACCCTGCGCACCAACAAGCAGTTCCAGACCGACTACCTGGCGGCTGGCGGCACCAACGCCGTGTTCAACTTCCCGGAGAGCGGCACGCACGACTGGCCGTACTGGGGCCAGCAGTTGCAGGCGATGAAGCCGGACGTTCAGCGCGTCCTCGGCGCAGTTCCGACGGCTGTCTCTTAAGCCGTAGCAAAACGACGGATAGGCGGCGGCGATCCCCTTGGGGGTCGCCGCCGTCGTTCGTTTCGGGCGCGGCTCGCCATCGTGATGTGATTCACTAACCGTTGCTGCCCGCGCTCGCGACGAGATCCGAGTGAGCGGGGCGCTCAGGCGATCAACAGATGGGTGAGATTGGTATGAGGCTGTTCTCCACGCTGCTCCGGACGACGTTCGCCCTGGCGCTGGCCGTCGGCCTCTGGGTGGCCAGCCCTCACGTGGCGAAGGCCGCGGGCGTCGAGAATCTGATGGTTCCCTCCGCGGCGATGGGTCGTGACATCCCGGTCGCCTTCCAGGCGGGCGGCCCGCACGCGGTGTTCCTGCTCGACGCGTTCAACGCAGGCGATCCCGTGAGCAACTGGGTGACCGCGGGCAACGCGATGAGCACCCTCGCCGGCAAGGGCATCTCGGTGGTCGCACCCGCCAGCGGCGCGTTCACCCTGTACACCAACTGGGAGGCCGACGGCGGCAGGCAGTGGGAGACCTTCCTGTCCCAGGAGTTGCCGGACTGGCTGGCCGCGAACAAGGGTCTGGCGCCCAACGGCCACGGCATCGTGGGCGCCTCCCAGGGCGGCACCGGCGCCCTGATGATGGCCACCTTTCACCCGGACCGCTTTCGCTACGCCGGTTCGCTGTCGGGCTTCCTGACGCCGTCGGCCACCGCGCTGAACGGCGCCATCACCGCCGGGATGGCGCAGTACGGCGGGGTCAACACCCAAGCCATGTGGGGTGCGGCACAGCTCGGCCGCTGGAAGTGGCACGACCCCGACGTGCACGTGCAGTTGTTGGTGGACAACAACACCCGGCTCTGGATCTACAGCCCCGCGGCGCTGGAGTGCACCGACCCGGTCGCGATGATCGGGTACTGCGATCAGGCCGCAGGCAGCAACCGCAGTTTCTATCAGCACTACCGCGGCGCCGGCGGCCACAACGGGCACTTCGACTTCCCGACCTCGGGGCAGCACGACTGGGGCAGCTGGGGTCCGCAGCTCGCCGCGATGTCCGGCGACCTCGTCGCCACGATCAGGTAGACGCGCCAGGCGGCCGATTCAGCAAACGCCTTCGCGGGTTGGGCGACCTCAGCCGGTACGTTGGAGGCGTGCACCTCGACAGACCTCGAACGGCGAGCGCCGCGATGGCCTGTGCGGCATTGATGGTCAGTGGATGTGGCATGGGCAGCGACGTCATGGCAACCATCGGCGTGTCACCGTCGGAGACGACGGCGTCAGGCGCCAGCGCGGAGACTTTTGCCGAGCCCCCAGCCGCGACGCCGGGTGAAGAGCCCGATCTGGTGGTGACGCCTGCGCAGCGGGCGTTCCTGGATGCGCTGATGGAATCGGGAGTGAAACCGTCGAGCGAGTTGTCGGCGTTGAACATCGGTTCCTGCGTGTGCCAGGCTCGGGCCGCCAAACAAAGCGACCAGGTGGTGTGGGACTTCGTCCTGCCGATGGTTCGCGGCGACGTCAGGGACTCGTACGGAGAGTCGGTGGCTGCCCCCGCGGGTCAGGTGAACGCGGCGACGGCCGACTACATTCGCATCGCGACCGACACACTCTGCTAGCAGGAGACTCCTTCACTTCATGGCCAACACTCGCCGACGTAGACGTCATCGTGTTCTCGCCCTGACCGCCGCCGGTGCGGTGGCGGTGCTGGTCGGCCTCGTCGTCGTCGGACTCTGGATTCTGATGCGATCACCGGAATCGCCACCGCGGGCGACGCCACCGACCGCCCAGCCGCCGGGCACCACCACGACGCCCGGTTCCAAGCCCCGGCCCGAGTTCCAGGACGCCAGTTGCGCGGACGTCATGGTGCTGTCGATTCCCGGCACCTGGGAGTCGTCACCTCAGATGGACCCGCTGAATCCGACCCAGTTCCCGATCGCCCTGCTGCTCAACGTGACGAACCCGCTGCGGCAGGCGTTCGGCGAGGACCGAGTGGTCACGTACACGGTTCCGTACACCGCCCAGTTCCACAATCCGTTCGCGGCGGACAACCAGATGTCCTACAACGACAGCCGCAACGAGGGGATGAAGGCCGCCGTTCAGGCGCTGACCGACATGAACAACCGCTGCCCTCTGACGAGCTACGTGATCGTCGGGTTCTCGCAGGGCGCCGTCATCGCCGGCGACATCGCCAGCGACATCGGCAACGGCCGCGGCCCGGTCGACGCTGATCTGGTGCTCGGGGTGACGTTGATCGCCGACGGTCGCAGACAGGATGGCATCGGGCAGAACATCGGCCCCGATCCCGCGGGGCAGGGCGCGGAGATCACCCTGCAGGAGGTGCCGACCCTGTCGGCGCTCGGTCTGACGATGACGGGTCCGCGGCCCGGCGGCTTCGGATCCCTCGCCGACCGGACCAACCAGATCTGCGGACCCGGCGACCTGATCTGTTCGGCGCCCGAGGGGGCCTTCTCGATCATCAACCTGCCGAAGACGTTGGAGACTCTCAGCGGCGGGGCGGGTCAACCGGTGCACGCCCTCTACAACACCCCGCAGTTCTGGTCCCTCAACGGCCAGACGGCGACGCAGTGGACGGAAGCCTGGGCGCAGGGGCTCATCGACAACGCGCCACATCCGAAGCACGGCTGAGTCGCGCCGGTATTAGCTGGTTCGGCACGGGTCCGCACGGATTTGGCCTCTGCCAGAAGGTCACCTAACATTAAGAGAAAAGTAAGAGCGCCTGCCCCAGAAACACGGCGGGGTGTCACGCGCAGTTGGTCCAAAAGCGGACGACCGCGCCCCGGTACGATCTTGAGGTTTGGCCTCGCCCGTCTTCGGGGTGGGATCAGCGTCGACAGGAGAGTGAAATGGGATTCCACAACCCATTCTTGAAAGATGGCCTGATCAGGTTTCCCGACAACGGCAACCTGGTTCGTCACGTCGAGAAATGGGCCAAGGTGCGCGGCGACAAGATCGCGTACCAGTTCATCGACTTCTCCACCGAGCGCGACGGCGTCGCGCGCAACCTGAACTGGGCTGACTTCAGCGCCCGCAACAAGGCGGTCGGCGCCCGGCTGCAGCAGGTCACCCAACCCGGCGATCGAGTCGCGATCCTGTGCCCGCAGAACCTGGACTACCTGGTGGGCTTCTTCGGTGCGCTGTACGCAGGCCGCATCGCCGTGCCGCTCTTCGACCCGTCCGAGCCGGGCCACGTCGGCCGACTGCACGCCGTGCTGGACGACTGCAAGCCCACCGCAATTCTCACCACCACCGACTCCGCCGAGGGCGTACGAGCTTTCTTCCGTACCCGCCCCGCCAAGGAGCGCCCCCGCGTCATCGCCGTCGACGCGGTGCCCAACGAGGTCGGCGCCACGTGGGTGCAGGAGGAAGTCACGCACGACACCATCGCCTACCTGCAGTACACGTCGGGTTCGACCCGGATCCCGACCGGCGTGCAGATCACGCACCTCAACCTGGCCACCAACATCGTCCAGGTGATCGAGGGCATCGGGGGCGACGAGGGCGACCGCGGCGTCACGTGGCTGCCGTTCTTCCACGACATGGGCCTGATCACGGCGATGATCTCGCCGGTGGTCGGCCACTACATCACGTTCATGACGCCCGCCGCGTTCGTCCGCAGGCCCGGTCGCTGGATTCGCGAGATGGCCCGCAAGGACGACGACACGGGCGGCGTCATCTCCGTGGCCCCGAACTTCGCCTTCGACCACGCCGCGTCGCGCGGACTGCCTCGGGACGGTGAACCGCCCCTGGACCTGTCCAACGTCAAGGCCGTGCTGAACGGCAGCGAACCCATCTCGGCGGCCACCGTGCGCCGTTTCAACGAGGCATTCGGGCCGTACGGGTTCAATCCGAAGGCGCTCAAGCCGTCCTACGGTCTGGCCGAGGCCACCCTGTTCGTGTCGACCACCGAAACCGACCAGCCACCGAAGATCGTCCACGTGGACCGGGAACAGCTGAACGCGCACCACTTCGTCGAGGTGCCCGAGGACGCCCCCTCCGCCGTCGCGCAGGCCTCCGCCGGCAAGGTCGGGGTGGCCGAGTGGGCCGTCATCGTCGACGCGGAGTCGGCGAGCGAACTTCCCGACGGACAGATCGGCGAGATCTGGATCAGTGGCCAGAACATGGGCACCGGCTACTGGGGCAAGCCCGAGGAGACCGTCGCCACGTTCCAGAACACGCTGAAGTCGCGCTGCAATCCGTCACATGCCGAAGGCGCGACGGACGACGCGACCTGGGTGAGCACCGGTGACTACGGCGCGTTCCACGACGGCGACCTCTACATCACGGGCCGCGTCAAGGACCTCGTCATCATCGACGGCCGCAACCACTACCCCCAGGACCTCGAGTACTCGGCGCAGGAGGCCAGCAAGGCGTTGCGCACCGGCTTCGTCGCCGCCTTCTCGGTGCCCGCCAACCAGCTGCCCGACGAGGTCTTCGAGAATGCGCACGCGGGCCTCAAGCGTGACCAGGAGGACACCTCCGAGCAGTTGGTGATCGTCGCCGAGCGCGCGCCCGGCGCCAACAAGATGGACCTCGGGCCGGTGGCCGACGAGATCCGGGCGGCCATCGCGGTCCGTCACGGCGTCACGGTCCGCGACGTCCTCCTGACCCCCGCCGGTGCGATCCCTCGTACCTCGAGCGGAAAGATCGGCCGGCGGGCTTGCCGCGCCGGCTACCTCAACGGCAATTTGCGCGACGGGAAGATCGCCAACGACTTCCCCGACCAGACGGACTAACGCGGTCACGACCGCATCGTGGATCAAGGCCGCACGACGGCGAAAGTGAATAGTGAACATGACTGACACCGAACACAATTCGCCGCCACCGGCCGAGAATCCGCCTGCCCGCACGGACAAGACCGTCGCCGAGCTACGCGAGTACCTGCGCAACTGGATCGCCAACGCCACCGGTCAGTCGCCGGACTCCATCGACGAGTCGGCCCCGATGGTCGAACTCGGCCTGTCGTCGCGTGACGCCGTGGCGATGGCCAGCGACATCGAGGACCTCACCGGTGTGACGCTGACGGCCACCGTCGCGTTCCGCCACCCGACCATCGAGTCGCTCGCGGCCGTGATCGTCGAGGGCGAGCCCGAAGACAATGAGGTCGACACCGGCGACGAAGACTGGTCGCGCACGGTCGACGAAGACCTGGCCAACATCGCCATCGTGGGTATCGGCACCAGGTTCCCGGGCGATCTGAACACCCCCGACGAGATGTGGCAGGCGCTGCTCGAGGGCCGCGACGCCATCACCGATCTACCGGAGGGCCGCTGGGAGGAATTCCTCGGCGAACCTAGGATCGCCGAGCGAGTCGCGAAGGCGCGCACCCGCGGCGGCTACCTGACGGACATCAAGGGGTTCGACGCCGAGTTCTTCGCACTGTCGAAGATGGAGGCCGACAACATCGATCCGCAGCAGCGGATGGCCCTGGAGTTGACGTGGGAAGCGTTGGAGCACGCCAGGATTCCGGCGTCGAGCCTGCGCGGCGGAAACGTCGGCGTGTACGTCGGCAGCTCCACGAACGACTACAGCATGCTCAGCGTCTCCGACCCCGCGGTCGCGCACCCGTATGCGATCACCGGCACCGCGAGTTCGATCATCGCCAACCGCGTGTCGTACTTCTACGACTTCCGCGGTCCGTCGATGGCGATCGACACCGCGTGCTCCTCGTCGCTGGTGGCCGTGCACGAAGGCGTGAAGGCGCTGCGCGCCGGTGACGTCGACGTGGTGCTCGCCGGCGGCGTGAACGCTCTCGTCACCCCGATGGTGACGGTCGGCTTCGACGAGGTCGGCGGCGTGCTGGCACCCGACGGTCGAATCAAGTCCTTCTCCTCCGATGCCGACGGCTACGCCCGCTCGGAGGGCGGCGGCATGCTCGTGCTCAAGCGCGTGGCGGACGCCCGCCGCGACGGCGACGAGATTCTCGCCGTGATCTCGGGCAGCGCGGTCAACCACGACGGCCGCTCCAACGGGCTGCTCGCACCGAACCCGGACGCCCAGGCCGAGGTGCTGCGCAAGGCCTACAAGGACGCGGGCGTCAACCCGCGCGACGTCGACTACGTGGAGGCGCACGGCACCGGCACCATCCTCGGCGACCCGATCGAGGCCGACGCCCTCGGTCGCGTCGTCGGCAAGGGGCGCGCCGCCGACAAGCCCGCACTGCTCGGCGCGGTGAAATCGAATCTGGGACACCTGGAGTCGGCTGCGGGTGCGGCCAGCCTGGCCAAGGTCGCGCTGTCGTTGCGCAACGACAAGCTGCCCCCGTCGATCAACTACGCCGGGCCCAACCCGTACATCGACTTCGAGAAGATCCACATCCGGGTCAACGACACCACCAGCGAGTGGCCGCGCTACAGCGGTCACGCGGTCGCGGGGGTGTCCGGCTTCGGTTTCGGCGGCGCCAACGCCCACCTCGTGATGCGCGAGGTGCTGCCGAGCGATCTGGTCGAGCCGGAGCCCGCTGCGGAGCCCGAGGCAGCCAAGTCCGCCGCCTCCGAGGCCAACGCCACGTATGTGGGCGGCGTCCGGATGGACGAGTACGGTGAGTTCCTCGACGACGACGATGAAGACGACGGCCTCGACGTGCCCGCCGCCGCGGCGGGCGGTGAGCCCGAACTCCCCGGCCTGACCGATGAGGCGCGTCGTCTGCTCGAGGTCGCCCGCGAGGAGCTCGCGGCGGCCGAATCCGCCGAGCCGACGAAAACCCTGGTGCCGATTGCCGTTTCGGGATTCCTGACCTCGCGCAAGCGGGCCACCGCGGGCGAACTCGCCGACTGGATCGACGGCCCGGAGGGTCGCGCGTCCTCGCTCGAGTCGATCGGCCGCTCGCTGAGCAGGCGCAATCACGGGCGCTCCCGCGCGGTGGTGCTGGCGCACGATCACGACGAGGCGATCAAGGGCCTGCGTGCGCTGGCCGAGGGCAAGCAGACGCCGCTGGTGCTCGCCGCCGACGGACCCGTGTCCAACGGACCGGTCTGGGTGCTGGCGGGATTCGGTGCGCAGCACCGCAAGATGGGCAAGAGCCTGTACCTGCGCGACGCGATCTTCGCCGAGTGGATCGACAAGGTCGACGCGCTGATCCAGGACGAGCTCGGTTACTCCATCGTCGAGCTGATCCTCGACGATTCGCAGGACTACGGCATCGAGACCACGCAGACCGTGATCTTCGCGATCCAGGTCGCACTCGGTGAACTCCTCAAGGCGCACGGAGCGAAACCCGGTGCGCTGGTGGGCCAGTCGCTCGGCGAGGCCGCGGCCGCCTACTTCTCCGGCGGACTGTCGCTGGTCGATGCGACCCGCACCATCTGCTCGCGCGCCCATCTGATGGGTGAGGGCGAGGCCATGCTGTTCGGCGAGTACATCCGCCTGATGGCTCTCGTCGAGTACTCCGCCGACGAGATCTCCAGCGTCTTCTCCGACTACCCCGACCTCGAGGTCTGCGTGTACGCGGCGCCGACCCAGACGGTCATCGGCGGTCCGCCCGAGCAGGTCGACGCGATCATCGCGAGGGCGGAGTCCGAGGGCAAGTTCGCCCGCAAGTTCCAGACCAAGGGCGCCAGCCACACCCAACAGATGGCGCCGCTGCTCGGCGAGCTCGCCGCCGAACTGCAGGGCATCGAGGCCTTGCCGTTGCAGACGCCGTACTTCTCCACGGTCCACGAGGGCGGCTTCATCCGGCCCGGTGGCGAGCCGATCCACGACGTCGAGTACTGGAAGAAGGGGTTGCGGCACAGCGTGTACTTCA
>NZ_JAEMTA010000130.1 GCF_016462545.1 Mycolicibacterium sp.
GCGTAACGATCGACCCCGCAGCGTGGATCGCCTGTACTGATCACTCACCCGCGTGGTCACGCGACAGACTCGATCCGGAGGCACCAACCCCCATGCTCAGCCGATTACTCCGTGTCGTACTGGTCGCGGTCGTCGCCGCCTCGGCAGTCGCCTGCAGCAGCGACGGCGGGTCGGGTGGGTACACCCTGCGGATCGGCGCAACCTCGGTGACGGGAACTCCCGCAGGCTCCCTGGGCTGGGGCGATAGACAGGGCATCCTCAGCGAGCAGCTGAAGGCAGCCGGGGTGGACAAGATCGAATACTCGTTCTTCCAGTCCGGCGGCGACGCAGTCTCGGCCTTGATCGCAGGCGCTGTCGACGTCGCTGCCGTTGGTGACAATCCCGCATTGCGCGCACGCAGCCGTGACCCGAAAGTGGTTCTCCTGGCCTTCGATTCGGTGAACAGCGACATGCAGCTGATCGGCGCGAAGGGTGGGCCCACCGACATCGGGGGCCTCGTAGGAAAGAGCATCACCGCGCCGCAGGGGACCATCCGCGACCGCACCGCCCGCCAGCTCATCGAGGCCGCGGGCCTCACGGGCAAGATCGAGGTCAGGGACGTGCCGACCCCGGAATCGATCGCTGGGCTGAGTTCGGGTCAGATCGACGCGACGGTGGTGAGCGGCGCGAGTTCGGTGGAACTGCAGGAGAAGGGCTACCCGGTGATCGACAGCCTCTCGCGCCACGGCATGGGCAGCACGGGAACCAACATCACGCTCACGTCCTTCACCGAGGCCCACCCCGACTTCCGAAACTCGTGGCAGCAGGCCATCACAGCAGTCAATGGCGACATCAGGGCGAACTTCGACGAGTATCTCAGGTGGGTCGCCGAGACCGACGGCACGAAGTTCGAGTACGTCCAACGGTCCACGCGGGCCGACGAATTCAATACCGAACCGTTCCCCAAGATCGGCGTCGAACAGCTCCAGGACGCGTACGACTTCCTCGAGGCCGACGGCTCACTGGCGAACGACTACTCGGTCACCGAGTGGATCGGCGCGAAGCCGTGACCACTGCTGCCATCGTCGCGGCGAAGACCACACCCCCTGGCCCGGACCTCATCGAGGTCGTCGACGCACATCGCACCCAGAGGGGGATTTGGGCCCGTACCCCTCGTCCGGTGCGCCGGATGGCGGGTCCCGCGCTGATCCTGACGGCGTGGACCGTAGGCGCGGCCACCGACTGGCTCAACCCCGACCTGTTCCCACCGCCCTCGCAGGTCGCCATGACCGCCTGGCGACTGCTTGGCGACGGTCAGCTCGCCACTCACGTCGGCGCGTCGGCCATGCGCGTGCTGACCGGCACGGTGCTGGGGATCCTCATTGGAGTCGCGCTTGCCGTGGCGGCCGGGCTGACCCGGACCGGCGAGGACCTCCTCGACTGGACGATGCAGATCTTCAAGGCGGTGCCCAACTTCGCCCTCACACCGCTGCTCATCATTTGGATGGGAATCGGCGAGGGGCCGAAGATCGTTCTGATCACGACGGGTGTCGCCATCGCCGTCTACATCAACACCTACTCCGGGATCCGCGGCGTCGACCATCAACTGATCGAGATGGCGCAGACGCTGAAGGCGCGGCGTTGGACCCTGATCACTCAGGTCATCTTGCCCGGAGCGATGCCGAACTTCCTGGTCGGCTTGCGACTGGGCCTGTCGAGCGCGTGGCTCAGCCTGATCTTCGCCGAGATGATCAACACCACCAGGGGCATCGGCTATCTGATGTCGCGGGCACAGACGAACCTCCAGTTCGACATCTCCCTGCTCGTCATCGTCATCTACGCGGTGGCGGGGCTGCTGTCGTACGCGCTCGTCCGCACCCTTGAGCGGTTGCTGCTCTCCTGGCGCGACGGCTTCGACGGCGTTGCATGAGCGGCAACGTCGTCACCATTCGCGAGCTGCGGCGCGCCTTCGGGTCACAACGGGTATTCGATGACCTGAGCCTCGACATCGCGGACGGCGAGTTCGTAGCGATGTTGGGCCGCTCCGGGTCCGGCAAGAGCACGCTGCTGCGCGCCCTGGCCGGACTCGACGACGGAGTGTCCGGATCGGTGGTGGTCCCCCGATCACGTGCCGTCGTCTTCCAAAGTCCGCGGCTGCTGCCTTGGCGCCGCGCCCTCGCCAATGTGACCTTCGCCTTGACCGACGACGGACCCGATACGGCAGGCCGCGAGGCCCGCGGGCGCGCCGCTCTGGCCGAGGTGGGCCTATCCGACAAGGCGAAGGCATGGCCACTATCGCTGTCGGGCGGTGAAGCGCAACGGGTTTCGTTGGCCCGGGCTCTGGTACGCGAGCCGGATCTACTCCTGCTCGACG
>NZ_JAEMTA010000131.1 GCF_016462545.1 Mycolicibacterium sp.
TCAGCATGGCGTAGCCGGACATTCGATCGCCGTCCCGCGCCGTCAGCACCGTGCGTTCGTCATCGGCGAGGTACTTCCGGAAGCGTTCCTCCGAGAGGTTCGCGGCGATGAAGGCGGCGACGTCGTCGGCGGTAGCCGATGGTGGACAGGCCAGTGGGAAGGTGCGGGCGGCGACGTCGGCCAACTCGGTCAGGTCGGCCTCGACGGCCGTAATTACCGCGACGGCCATGCAGACGTCAGTAGAGGTTCCACTGCGCGAGGTGCGTGCCCGTCACCTTGTCGAGCAGCACCACGTTGGTGACCAGGTCGCGGTAGACGTCCCAGTACACGCCGCCACTCACGGTGGATCCGACGGGCGCGTTCAGCAGCTGGGTGCGGAGGTCGTCGGGAGCATCGGTGTTGCGCGGCTTGTAGGCGTCGGCGATCGGCGTCACGCCGTTGAAGTCGAACACGATCGACGTGATGAACGGATTCGGCGCCTTGACGATGTGGACGTCGACGTTGGCGCGGTACACCTGGTAGCGCGGACCTCGAGGGGGATAGCCGAATCCCGGCGGCACGTCGACGAGGTCGACGCTGGTGACGGAGACGTCGGCGATGATGCTCATGTAGTCGACATGCAGCACGTCGCCCAGCTTGCCGATCGGCGCCACCGCGAAGGCCCGTGGGGCGGGCGAGGCGAGAACCCCGGCCGACACTGCCAGTGCAGCAACCATCATCACGAACCAGCGACGCATGCCTCGCATGATCGCACACCGCTCCGGTGCCGAGGGAACGATCGGGCGTCAGGACGCCCAGGGGCCGATGCCGCCGACCTTGTCAACGCGGATTCTGGTCAACAGGCCGGCCGGGGCGTTGGCCGGCGGGAAGTGCTCGCTGGAGCCGAGCATCGCCTCGGCCAGCTCGGTGAGGAGCTCGGGTGCACCGCCCTCGACGATGCGTGCGGTGCCGGTGATCGACAGGTAGGGCGTCTGCTGCCCGGGGGAAGTCGTACCGAGGATGGTGACGGCGACCCGCCCGTCGCGTCGGATGTTGCGGGTCTTCTTGTACTCGTTGAGGTGTGCGCTGACGAGTTCGTTGCCGTCGGGCGTCGACTGCAGCGCAACCCAGACCACCGATACCTGCGGGCTGCCGTCGGGGTTGATGGTGACTAGAGTGGCGTCGGCGCCCGTGCCGATGAGTGCACGGGCCGATTCGTCGAGATTCATAGATCCTTCTACCGCACGAGGGCGCGTTTCATTCCCGTTCAGTGCTCAGTCAGGGACCGGAGCGCGGTGACGATCTCTGCTTCGACGCTGCCCTTGTCGAGTCCGAGCGTATGCAACGGGCCGTCACCGGCCTCGGACTCGAGAAGCGCGAGCAGGACGTGTTCGGTTCCGATGTAGTTGTGCCCCAAGCGAAGTGCCTCCCGGAAAGTCAGTTCGAGCACCTTCTTGGCGGGACCGCTGAAGGGCACCAGGCCCGGTAGCTCGTCCGCCCTCGGCGGGAGGACAAGGACGGCGGCTGCGGCGTCGGCATCGACACCGCGCCCCGCGAGGAGGTGCGCGGCGAGGGACGCCTGGTCGACGAACAGCGCGAGCACCAGGTGCGCGGGCACGATTTCGTCGTTGCCCGCGGCGTGTGCGGCGTTCTGGGATTCGACGACGACGTTGCGTGCCCGCGGGGTGAATCGCCGGAAGCCGTCGCCACCTTCCAGGGGGTTGGCCTCGGTCCTCGGCACGAAGCGCTTCTGCGCGGCCTGCTTGGTGACGCCCATCGATTTGCCGATGTCGGTCCACGACGCCCCGGAGCGGCGGGCCCGGTCGACGAAGTGGCCGATGAGGTGGTCGGCGATCTCGCCGAGTGCCTCGGCGGTGAGGACGGCGTCTTCGAGTTGATCGAGGGGACGGTCGTGGACGGACTGGACGGCGTCGATGAGGTCGTCGAGACGAACGGGATGGGCAATCTTGCCGACGGGCGTCATGCGTCAACCGTAGGTTGACGGTGTCCGTATCGTCAACCCCCAGTTGACGTTAGCTGCGAGGGTAGCCGCGGCGCACGGTGCGGTCGAGAATCCCAAGGGTGGCGCGCAACGCGCTCTCGGAGATGACGGGGAAGATGTTGGCGTCGCGCCACTTCTGATCGATGCCGGACCAGTCGTAGAACGAGGTGACGACGGTTCCACGACCGTCGGCGTCGGGTGCGAGACGGTAGCCGTAGACATGGCCGATCTGCGGCCGGATCTGACCGAGGATGGTCCAGGCGATCAGCTTGTCCTGCTCGAACTCGGTGATCGACACGGTGACGTCGTACTTGCCCATCGGGAAGTCGTTGAGCGCCTCGCGGTCCATGTGCACGACGAAGCTCTCGCCG
>NZ_JAEMTA010000058.1 GCF_016462545.1 Mycolicibacterium sp.
GGGCGTGGAAGGCATCCGCGCGGCGCTGATCCTTGGTCCGCGGATCAGAAGGGCACACGGTGTCGGCCAGCGCGTCGAGCCGCAGGTCCAGGGCGTGGGCGTCGGTGGCGAACAGTGTCGAGAACAGGGTGGCCAACCCGCTGCCGTCCTCGATGGTGATGTCCACCCGGCGATCCCGGGCCTGGGCTTCGCGGCGGCGCAACGCCAGCGGATCGACCTCGGCGATGATCGCGTCGATGGTCTTCTCGGTCTTGTCCACCGAGAGTGGTTCGCAGTCCTGAAACGCCGAGGACAGCTGCTCGTCGAGTGCGCGAAGAGCGTCGGGGTCGATGACGTTGGCGGAGCGCGTCACCATCGCCCGCACCACCTGATAGGAGATCAACCCGGCCGAGAACAGGCCGGCGACCGTCGGGAACCGTTCGCGCAGGGCGATCCCGACGAGCAGCATGCCCGAGGCCGCACCGGAAGTGATCCGCGCTGCGGCCCCGATGTGCGCGGTCACCGCCGACCAGTTGTCCAGGCACCATTGATCGCGTTCGGCGGATCCGTCGGCGGCGTGCACGACGGCGAGCATGTCGACCATGGCGGCAACCCGGCGGGCGCAGGACGCGGACTCCACCCGGGTCCACCCGTCCAGCCCAGCGGCACCGGATGCGCCTGTCGCCGAAGCCACCAATGAGTCGAACATGCATTCGAATCTACGCCGCAGGCCAACAGGAAACACCACGTCAAACCCAAGATGGGGATGAAACCCAGACTGTGTACAACCCGACCCTCACAAGCCGAAACTGTCAGAGCCACATGGTATTTGATGGCTGCCCTTCTGGCGACGCGCCCTGTCTGGCAAGCTGGGCAATGAAATGGAAGCCAATGAGACCACCGGTCGGAAGGGCCCCCGGTACGCGACCCTCGGGACGGCGGGGGCACTCGTCGGGGCGCTCACCTACATCGGTCTTCGAGATCCTCACACTCCAAGTTTCGGATTCCCCCTGTGCCCGTTCCGCCTGTTGACCGGCTGGTACTGCCCGGGCTGCGGCGGTCTGCGCATGACGCACGACCTGCTGCACGGCGACGTGAGTGCGGCGATCGTCGACAACGCATTCATGCTCGTCGGCCTCCCCATGCTCGCGCTCTGGCTGATCCTGCGCTGGCGAGGGGGCCGGACGTTGATGCCCAAGCCAGCGGTGGCCGCCGTAGTGGTCGCAGTCCTCACCTGGACATTGGTACGCAACCTGCCAGGGTTCCCGCTGGTCCCGACCCTTTCCGGCGGGTAGCCTCGCCCCTCCGCTGATACACTCGCACCTCGGGCCGCTGCAGTCCCGGACAGATGATTTCCGGACTGCGGAGGTGCTGCGAGTGCTGTTCTCGGCATTGCCAGAAGCTCAGGGTCTGTACGACCCCGAGAACGAGGCAGATTCCTGTGGCGTTGCCATGGTCACCGACATCAAGGGACGACGATCGCATTCGATCGTCGCCGACGGCCTGACCGCGCTGGAGCACCTCGAACACCGCGGTGCCGCGGGGGCCGAACCGAATAGTGGTGACGGCGCGGGGATTCTGCTGCAGTTGCCCATAGAACTGCTCGACGCCGTAGTCGACTTCGACCTTCCGTCGCCAACGTCGCAGGGGGCCAACACCTTCGCCGCGGGCATCTGCTTCCTCCCGCAGGACATGGTCGCCAGGTCCCAGGAGCGTGAGCGCATCGAGTCAATCGCCACGGACGAGGGCCTGGAAGTGCTTGGCTGGCGCGAAGTTCCGGTCGACCCCGACGGGGCCGGCGTTGGCGAGACGGCTCTGGGGTGCATGCCCTACATGGCGCAGCTCTTCCTTGCGGCGCCGGAACGCAATGGCAGCAGACCCGGCGGCATCGACCTCGATCGTCGCGTCTACCCGGTCCGCAAGCTGGCCGAACAGGGTGAGGTCTACTTTGCGTCGCTGTCCAGCAGGACCATCGCCTACAAGGGCATGCTGACGACAATGCAACTGCCGCAGTTCTTTCCGGATTTACGGGATGAGCGCTGTACCAGTGCCATCGCGATCGTGCACAGCCGGTTCTCGACCAATACCTTCCCGTCGTGGCCACTCGCGCATCCCTTCCGCTTCGTGGCCCACAACGGTGAGATCAACACCGTTCGAGGCAACCGCAACCGAATGCACGCCCGTGAGGCGATGCTGGCGAGCGCGCAGATTCCCGGCGACTTGGCCCGACTGTCACCGATCTGTACCGCGGAATCCTCCGATTCCGCTTCCTTCGACCAAGTACTCGAGTTGCTCCACCTCGGTGGCCGCAGCCTTCCGCACGCGGTCATGATGATGATCCCGGAGGCCTGGGAGAAGAACGCCGACATGGATCCGGCGCGGCGGGCGTTCTGGCAGTTCCACGCCTCGCTGATGGAGCCGTGGGACGGACCCGCCTGCGTGACGTTCACGGACGGCACCGTCGTAGGTGCAGTGTTGGACCGCAACGGTTTACGACCCGGACGCTGGTGGCGAACGATCGACGACCGGATCATCCTCGCGAGTGAGAGCGGCGTGCTTGACGTGCCGTCGTTCGAGGTCGTCGCGAAGGGTCGGCTCGAGCCCGGCAAGATGTTCCTGATCGACACCGCCGCCGGGCGCATCGTCTCCGACGACGAGATCAAGAGCGGACTCTCGGACGCCGAGGCATATGGCGAATGGCTGCACTCGGGCCTGTTGGACCTGGCGACCCTACCGGAGCGCGCGCGGGTGCAGCCCAATCACGACTCCGTCGTCCGGCGCCAGATTTCCTTCGGATATACCGAGGAGGAACTGCGCATACTCCTGACGCCGATGGCGGCCTCGGGTGCAGAACCGCTGGGCTCCATGGGAACCGATACACCTGCCGCAGTGCTGTCGCAGCGGTCCCGGCTGCTCTACGACTACTTCGTCGAACTCTTCGCCCAGGTGACCAACCCGCCACTGGACGCCATTCGCGAGGAGGTCGTCACCTCGATGTCACGGGTGATGGGTCCCGAGCACAACCTGCTGGAGCCGACGGCGGCATCCTGTCGTCAGATCGTGTTGACGTGGCCCGTCCTCGACAACGACGAACTCAACAAGATCGTCCACATCAACGCCGACGGTGAACAACCTGGCCTGAAGACGAAGGTGCTGCGGGCGCTCTACGACGTCGAGCGGGGCGGCGAGGGCTTGGCTGATGCGTTGGAGGATCTACGTATTCGTGCCTGCGAGGCGATCGCCAAGGGCTACCGGACACTGGTCATCTCGGACCGGGACTCCGACCACACCAAGGCGCCGATTCCATCGCTGCTCGCGGTGTCGGCAGTACATCATCACCTGGTCCGCACCAAGGAGCGCACCACGGTCGCGTTGGTCGTCGAGAGCGGTGACGCCCGCGAAGTGCACCACATCGCCATGCTGATCGGCTTCGGTGCCGCTGCGGTCAACCCCTACCTCGCCTTCGAGTCGATCGAAGATCTGATTCGCGAGGGTGAGCTCACCGGCATCGAGCCGTCGACGGCGGTGCGCAACTATCTCAAGGCGCTCGGCAAGGGCGTCATGAAGGTCATGAGCAAGATGGGCATCTCGACGGTCGCGTCCTACACGGGCGCGCAGGCGTTCGAGGCCATCGGGCTCAACCACGACGTCATCGACGAATACCTCACGGGCACCCCGAGCCAACTCGGCGGCGTCGGTCTCGACGTCCTCGCCGAGGAGGTGAAGCTCCGCCACCGGCGGGCCTACCCGGAGAACCCCACGGAACGGGTGCACCGTCGACTCGAGGTCGGCGGTGAGTACGCCTTCCGACGCGAAGGCGAACTCCATCTCTTCACCCCGGAAGTCGTATTCCTGCTTCAGCATTCGACGCGCACCGGCCGCCACGAAGTCTTCCAGCAGTACTCCGACGAAGTGAACCGACTGGCACGCGACGGTGGTGCACTGCGCGGCCTCTTCGAGTTCAGGTCGGGCGTTCGGGAGCCGGTTCCGCTCGAGGAGGTCGAATCCGTGGAGTCGATCGTGACGCGCTTCAACACCGGCGCCATGAGCTACGGTTCCATCTCCGCCGAGGCGCACGAGACGATGGCCATCGCCATGAACGCGCTCGGCGGCCGGTCCAATAGCGGCGAAGGCGGAGAGGATGAAGACCGGCTCTACGACCCTCGGCGGCGCAGCGCCGTCAAGCAGGTGGCGTCCGGTCGCTTCGGCGTCACCAGCGACTACCTGGTCAATGCAACCGACATTCAGATCAAGATGGCCCAGGGCGCGAAACCCGGTGAGGGCGGCCAACTTCCGGGCTACAAGGTCTATCCGAACATCGCCAAGACGCGTCACTCGACCCCTGGCGTCGGGCTCATCTCGCCGCCGCCGCACCACGACATCTACTCGATCGAGGATCTGGCACAGTTGATCCACGATCTGAAGAACGCCAACTCGCACGCTCGGATCCACGTCAAGCTGGTCAGCTCGGTCGGCGTGGGGACCGTCGCGGCGGGGGTGTCCAAGGCGCACGCCGACGTCGTGCTGATCTCCGGCTACGACGGTGGCACCGGTGCCGCGCCGCTGACCTCGCTCAAGCACGCCGGGGCGCCGTGGGAGATCGGTCTCGCCGATACCCAGCAGACGTTGGTGCTCAACGGCCTTCGGGACCGCATCACCGTGCAGTGCGACGGCGGGATGCGCACGGCGCGAGACGTCATGGTGGCCATGTTGCTCGGCGCGGAGGAGTACGGCCTCGCCACGGCCCCGCTGGTCGTGGCGGGCTGCATCATGATGCGGGTCTGCCACCTCGACACCTGCCCCGTCGGGGTGGCGACCCAAAACCCGGAACTGCGCGCCCGTTTCAACGGCAAGCCGGAGTTCGTGGAGAACTTCTTCACGTTCATCGCCGAGGACATCCGGAAGTATCTGGCGGAGTTGGGGTTCCGCAGCGTCGACGAGGCGGTCGGGCGGGTCGAGATGCTCGACACGGCTCCGGGTGTTGCGCACTGGAAGAGTAAGGGACTGGACCTCACCCCGATCTTCGCCGTGCCGAAGGATGCGCACGGTGCTGAACTACCCCAGCGAGTCAGGCTCCGCGACCAGGATCATGCCTTGGAACATGCGCTCGACCAGACGATCATCGCCCTCGCCGAGGGCGCACTCGAAGATGCCCATCCCGTGCGTCTGGAACTGCCCGTGCGCAACGTCAACCGCACGGTCGGCACCCTGCTCGGATCGGAGGTGACCCGTCGCTACGGCGCGCAAGGGCTTCCCGACGACACCATCCACGTCACGCTCACCGGTTCGGCTGGCCAATCGCTGGGCGCGTTCCTGCCGCCCGGCATCACACTCGAGATGATCGGTGACGCCAACGACTACGTCGGCAAGGGGCTCTCGGGCGGTCGGGTCGTCGTCCGGCCCGATGACGACGTGCTCTTCCTGCCGGAGGACAACGTGATCGCTGGCAACACACTGCTGTTCGGCGCGACGTCCGGCGAGGTCTTCCTCCGCGGCCGGGTCGGCGAACGCTTCTGTGCGCGTAACTCCGGCGCCCTGGCGGTCGTCGAAGGCGTCGGCGACCATGCGTGCGAGTACATGACCGGCGGACGTGTCGTGGTGCTGGGACCGACGGGTCGCAACATGGCGGCGGGCATGTCCGGAGGGATCGCCTACGTGCTGGGCCTGGATCCGGCGAAGGTCAATCCAGACATGGTCCAGCTGCAGCGCCTCGAACCGGAAGACCTGTCCTGGCTGCACGGCGTCGTCGCGCAGCACGGTCGGCACACGGGTAGTACGGTGGCGCGCTCGCTCCTGTCCGATTGGCCAAGGCGCAGTGCGCAGTTCACCAAGATCATGCCCACCGACTACGAGAAGGTCCTGCACGCCACCCGCATGGCCAAGGCGGAAGGACGAGACGTGGACACTGCGATCATGGAGGCGACCCGTGGCTGATCCGACCGGGTTCCTCAAGGTGGCGAAGATCGAGGCCGCCAAGCGACCCGTCGACGAGCGCGTCGGCGACTGGCGCGAGGTCTACGAACGACAGGATCCGCACGAACGCGCCAGCGAGGTCTCACAGCAGGCCCGTCGCTGCATGGACTGCGGGATCCCGTTCTGCCACTCCGGAACTGCGGGCTGTCCGCTGGGCAACCTGATTCCCGAGTGGAACGACCTGGTGCGGCGCGGACGGTGGGACGCGGCGAGCGACCGACTCCATGCGACCAACAACTTCCCGGAGTTCACCGGCCGGTTGTGTCCGGCACCGTGCGAGGCGGCGTGCGTGCTGTCGATCGCCGAGGAGGAGACGGGCGGCGCCGTCACCATCAAACGCATCGAACAGTCGATCGTCGACGAGGCGTGGATGGACGGCACCATCGAGCCGCAGCCGGCCGCCATCTCCACGGGCAAGGGCGTCGCCGTCGTCGGCTCGGGGCCTGCGGGTCTGGCTGCAGCCCAACAGCTCACCCGTGCCGGACACCATGTCACGGTCTACGAGCGGGACGACCGAATCGGTGGCCTGCTGCGCTACGGCATTCCCGAGTACAAGCTCGAGAAGGCCGGGCTGAATCAGAGGCTGGCGCAGATGCGGGCCGAGGGGACGCGGTTCGTCACCGACTGCGAGGTCGGCGTGGACCTGTCCGTCGATCAGTTGCGGCGTCAGCACGACGCCGTCGTGATGGCCGTCGGCGCGCTGCGGTCCCGCGACAACCAGGTCGAGGGCCGCGAACTCGAGGGCGTGTACCTCGCGATGGAACACCTGGTGCCCGCCAACAAGGAGTGCGAGGGCGACGGCCCGTCACCCATCTCGGCGGCAGGCAAGCACGTCGTCATCATCGGTGGCGGGGACACGGGCGCGGACTGCCTCGGCACCGCCCATCGACAGGGCGCGGCGTCGGTCACCCAGCTGGACTACAACCCCGAGCCGCCCGGACAGCGCGACGACTCCCGCTCACCGTGGCCCACCTGGCCCTTGGTGCTGCGCACGTCGCCCGCCCATGCCGAAGGGGGCGCCCGTCGCTACGAGGTAGCGGTGCAGCGCTTCGTCGGAGACGACAGGGGCCACGTGAAGTCGATGGTCGTCGCCGAGGTGAAGGTCGAACGCGACACCGACGGCCGCAGGCACATCATCCCCGTGGGTGACGAAATCGAACTTCCGTGCGAGCTGGCACTGCTGGCCATCGGCTTCGAGGGTGTCGAGCACATGCCGCTGCTCGATGGGCTCGGCCTGACGCTCAACGGCCGTGGTGCATTGGCGTGCGGGTCGGACTGGCAGACGGATGCGCCCGGCGTCTTCGTGTGCGGTGACGCGCATCGTGGCGCGTCACTGGTGGTATGGGCAATAGCTGAGGGCCGCAGCGCAGCGCACGCGGTGGATTCCTATCTCATGGGCGAGTCGGACCTGCCCGCGCCGGTGAAGCCCGGTGCGCTTCCGCTGGCCGCGGTCTGACGATCCCGTCTCAATCGTCATCTGAATCGATTAACGACTATATTGAGTCAACGTGACTAGACGCGGAAAGATCGTCTGTACGTTGGGCCCGGCGTCGTCCTCGGACGAGCAGATCAGAGCCCTTGTCGAAGTGGGCATGGACGTAGCGCGGCTGAACTTCAGCCACGGCGACCACGCCGACCACGAAATCGCCTACAAGCGAGTGCGCGCCGCCTCGGACGTGACGGGGCGTGCCGTTGGCATCCTCGCCGATCTCCAGGGACCCAAGATCCGACTGGGCCGGTTCGCCGACGGCCCGACCGTCTGGGTGGCGGGGGAGACCGTGCGAATCACCGTCGACGAGGTCGAGGGCACCCACGGCCGCGTGTCGACGACCTACAAGGAGCTCGCGAGAGACGCCGCCGTGGGCGACCGTCTGCTCGTCGACGACGGCAACATCGGGCTCACCGTCAGCGAGGTCGACGGCAATGACGTCGTCTGCATCGTCACCGAGGGCGGCAAGGTCAGCAACAACAAGGGCCTCTCACTACCCGGCATGAACGTGTCGGTGCCGGCGCTGTCCGAGAAGGACATCGACGACCTCAGATTCGCGCTCCGCCTCGGCGTGGACCTGATCGCGCTGTCCTTCGTGCGCTCGCCCGCCGACATCGAGCTGGTGCACGAGGTGATGGACGAGATCGGCCGTCGGGTCCCCGTCATCGCCAAGTTGGAGAAGCCGGAGGCCGTCGAGAACCTCGAGGCCATCGTCCTGGCGTTCGACGCCGTCATGGTCGCCCGAGGCGATCTCGGCGTCGAGCTTCCGCTCGAGGAAGTGCCCCTCGTGCAGAAGCGGGCGATCCAGATGGCCAGGGAGAACGCCAAGCCGGTCATCGTCGCCACCCAGATGCTCGAGTCGATGATCACGAACTCGCGACCGACCCGCGCCGAGGCCTCCGACGTCGCCAACGCGGTTCTCGACGGCGCCGACGCCGTGATGCTCTCCGGTGAGACCTCGGTCGGCAAGTATCCGCTGGAGGCCGTCAAGACCATGGCCCGCATCATCACCGCCGTCGAGGAGAACTCGACGGCGGCGCCGCCGCTGACCCACGTCCCGCGCACCAAGCGAGGCGTCATCTCCTACGCCGCCCGCGACATCGGCGAGCGTCTGGACGCCAAGGCGCTGGTCGCCTTCACGCAATCCGGTGACACGCTCAAGCGGCTCGCCCGCTTGCACACCCCACTGCCGCTGCTGGCGTTCACGCCGCTGCCCGAGATCCGCAGCCAGCTCGCGCTGACCTGGGGCACGGAGACGTTCATCGTGCCGCACATCCAGACCACCGACGGCATGATCCGCCAGGTGGACGAATCACTGTTGGCGCTCGGCCGGTACAAGCGCGGCGACCTGGTCATCATCGTCGCTGGCGCCCCTCCGGGCACAGTAGGCTCGACCAACATGATCCACGTCCACCGGATCGGCGAGGACGACCACTAGGGAGCAATGAGCACGTCCGACCTCGAAGAACTGCTGGCCGTGCTGGAGCTTCGACGGGTGGACGACGACACGTTCACCGGATCGCATCCGAGCAAGAACCCGATCCGGACGTTCGGTGGCCAGATGATGGCGCAAGCCTTCGTCGCAGCCAGTCGCACGGTGAAGCACGACCTACCGCCGAGCGCACTCTCCGTGCACTTCATCGCGGGCGGTGATCCCGAGCGGGATCTGGAGTTCCACGTCACCAGGTTGCGCGACGAGCGCCGATTCGCGAACCGACGGGTCGACGTCAAGCAGGGCGACCTGCTGTTGGCCTCGGCACTGGTATCGCACCTGGCAGGCGGTCGTGGACTCGAGCACGGCGTCCAGGCGCCGGACGTTCCCGCCCCGCTGACCGTGCCCCGGATCGAGGACCTACTGGTGGGGTATGAGGAGACGGTGCCACTCTTCGTGGCGGCGCTGAAGCCCATCGAATGGCGCTACACCAATGACCCGGCCTGGGTGATGCGCGACAAGGGCGAGCGACTGGCCCACAACCGGGTGTGGCTGACGGCCAGGGGGGACATGCCCGATGACCCCGTGATCCACGCCGCTGCGCTGGTCTACTCGTCGGACACCACGGTGCTGGATTCGATCATCACCACCCACGGGCTGTCGTGGGGCTTCGACCGCATCTTCGCGGTCACGATGAACCACTCGGTGTGGTTTCACCGTCCCGTGCGCTTCGACGAGTGGGTGCTGTACTCGACGACGTCGCCGGTGGCCGCGGAATCCCGAGGGCTGGGCCATGGCCACTTCTTCGACCAAGGCGGACGGATACTGGCCACCGTGGTTCAGGAGGGGATCGTCAAGTACTTTCCGGGGTCGGCCGCGGCAACGTGACGCTGAACTTGTTCTGAATCTCGTTGAGCCACTTGTCCGTACAGGCCTGTACGGCTGACTGATCGTTGCCCGCCTTCATCGCGCAATCGAGGTAGTCGGTGCCCCCGGAGTCCCGCCATGCGTACGCCCAGATCACGGCGAAGGCCAGCGAGGCGACGATCGCCACGACGCCGAGTGCCGTTCCCGCCGTGGCGATCCCGCCGTTGTCGGCCTCCGCGCGCGACGCGCGACCGCGCCCGATGAGTCCGAGGACCACCGCGACGATACCGCCGGCCACTCCGCCGACGACCGACCAGCAGAACGCCAGGCCGACGATCGCGACGACCAGTGCCGCCGTGCCTGTTCCATTCCTCGGGCCGGTCATGTCTGCCGAGGGTAGAGCACGGGGCAGTCAACGCCGCGGGGCAGGTGATGGGTCGCAACGACCACGGCGCGGTCACGGCCGAAGATCCCATTCGGCGCCAGCAGCTCGCGCAGGATCCGATCCGAGTCGGCGGCGTCGAGGTGCTCGGTCGGCTCGTCGAGGAGGACGACGGGCCGGTCGCAGATGATGGCGCGGGCCAGCAGTAGCCGACGTCGCTGTCCCGCGGAAACTGCTGCGGCCCCACCCACCAGCATGGTGCCCAGCCCGTCGGGCAGGCTCTCCAGCCATCCGCGTAGTCCGACCGCGTCAAGCGCGGCGATCAGGTCGCGATCGTCGGCGTCACCGCGGGCGACGAGCAAGTTGTCCCGCACGGTCGTGTCGAACAGGTGCGCGTCCTCGGGGAAGAAGCCCGCAGTCGATGGGTCGCCCTGGTCTGCGGCCAGCGCGAGCAGCGTCGTCGTCTTGCCGCACCCGCTGGGACCGACGATGGCCAGCCGGTCGCCCTCGTGGACGTCCGGCGGCACGACGACGGGTCGAAGCCGGGCGGTGGGATCGGGTGCGGTCAGGTCGAGGAGGCGCGCGGCGGCGATTCGGCTGCGGGTGAGCTGGACGGCGGCAGCGGGAAGTGCAGTGGTCGCCTCGAACGCCGACAGGGGTAGCAGGACGAGGATGGCGAGAGTGGTCGGTGCGAGCACCGGTGCGAGAGAGATCCCGATGACCGCGATGCCGAGGACCGCGGCGGCCGTGGCGGCGACCGGGGCAGCGGCGCCGACTGCGGCGGGCAGGGCGGCCCGGTCGGCGGCCGCACCCCACTCACGTTGCCTGCGAACCGCGTCGGCAATGACGTCGTCGAGCCGGCCGGCCACCCGTAGCTCCGGCGCGTGCTCGAGCGCCAGGATGGCGGATGCATCACGGGCCGAATGATGCTCGACGGCAACTACTTCCGCAGCGGTGGCGGCGCGGGCGGCCAACCAGGGCCCGACCACGCCCGCGACCAACAGGCAGGCCGCGAGTACGGCGGCGGCAGCCGGGGAGATGACGAAGATGACGACGACGGATGCGGTCGACAGAATCGTCGCGACGGCAATGGGGAGCACCGCGCGGACCAGCACGTCGGACAGCTCGTCGACCGAGGCTCCGACGCGGGACGCGATGTCACCCTCCGACAAACGCATGACGGTGTCGGCGTGGGCGTCGGCGAGCGTGCGGTACAGCCGCGCCCGCGTCGAGCCTGCGGCCCGCAGCGCGGTGTCGTGCGAGGCGAGCCGCTCACAGTAGCCGAGCATCCCGCGGGAGATGCCGAGGGCGCGCACGGCCACCACTGCGACGGCGAGATCGAGAATCGGTGGCATCTGCCATGCTCTGGCGATCAACCAGGCCGACACCCCCGCGAGCGCCAGCGCACTGCCGAGGGCCAGCACGCCGAACACGACGGCGAGTGCCAGGCGCGGCAGGCGCGGACGCAGCAGGGCGAATCCCGCGACGAGTGGGTCGGTGCGGGAGTCAGTGGATGACACTGAGCTCACCTCCGACCTCGACGACGTGATCGCCGACGGAGCGGATGACCTCGCGATGGCCTATCACCAGCACCGCGGCACCCTCCCGCGCGGCCTTCCGGATCGATTGCAGGACATGGTCTTCCAGTGCGATATCCAGGTGCGCGGTCGGTTCGTCGAGGAGCAGGATCGGCCGATTCGCACCGAACAGCCGGGCCAGGGCCAGCCTCTGACGTTGCCCCAGTGACAGACCGCTGCCATCGCGACCGAGAACCGTGTCCAGGCCACGGGGCAGCGACGTCACGACCTCGTCGAAGGCCGCTCGTCGGCACGCCTCGTCGAGATCCGAGAGGGGCCCGAACATCTCGAGGTTCGCGCGGATCGTGCCAGGCACGAAGGCGGGACGCTGGGGGAGCCAGGCGAGATGGCTCCACCACTGCCGGGGGTCGAGATCCCGGACGTCGTCCTCGCCGACGAGCACGCGACCCGACGTCGGGGTGACGAGGCCGAGAACGGCATCCAGCGCGGTGGACTTGCCCGCGCCATTGGGACCGGTCAGGACGGTGACCGCGCCGGGTTCGACCAGTGCCGAGAGTCGATGGGGAGCATCGCCGTTGCGGCTGGTGACGCTGACGCCGTCGAATCTGATCGGTGACCTCGCGGTGGGCGCCAGCGATCCGGCGTGCGGCGGTGGTGTCTCCGCCAGGAGGGCGGACGCCTTCTTCCTGGCCGTCGTACCGTCCTGCGCCGCGTGGAACTCCGCCCCCACCCGGCGCAACGGCCAGAACACCTCGGGGGCCAGCAGCAGCACGGACAATCCGGCGGCCAACTCCACGTCACCGAACACCAGACGAAGCCCGACGCTGACGGCCACCAGCGCGACGCCGAGGGTGGCGAGGAGTTCGAGCACTAGCGAGGACAGGAACGTGATGCGCAGCGTGGCCATGGCCGAACGGCGATGCGCAGCAGCCAGTTCGGTGATCCGATGTTCTGGGCCGTCGGCTCGCCCGAGAGCGCGCAGGGTCGGGATACCGGAGATCAGGTCGAGCAGACGCGACTGCAAGGTGCCCATCGCCTTCAGCGAGGCTGCGGACCGGTCGGCGGTGACGAGGCCGATGAGGGCCATGAACAGCGGTACCAGGGGGAGTGCGATCACGACGATGACGGCGGCCTGCAGGTCATAGCAGGCCATCACCACCACCGCGGCGGGGGTGAGGACGGCAGCCTGGATCACCGTGGGCAGGTAGCGGGTGTAGTACGGACGCAACCCGTCGAGGCCCCGTGTGACGAGGACGGCGGCCTCGTCACGGTGCGTCGCGAGGTCACGGGGCGACAGTGCGGTGATGCCGTTCAACAGTTGCCGGTTGAGTTCGGCGATCGCCGCGGTGGCTGCTCGTTGACTCAACCGCGCCTGCATCCAATGGGCGGACACACGAATGACCCAGAGCCCCAATAGAATCCACAATGACACCGACCAGTGACTCAACGATCGGGTCCCGGGATCGGTGATGATGCCCGCCAGCAGGTGCGCCAGAATGACGGCGCAGGCGAGGGCTGTGCCGGTGATGATCACACCGCAGCCTGCCGTTGCCGCCAGGTGGCGCCGCATCATCTCGGTGGCAGGCCGATCGGCGCGGGGATCCGATCGGCGGAGATGCGTTGGCGGAAGACCCAGTAGGTCCACCCCTGGTAGCCGATCACCAGCGGCGTGAAGATCAACGCCGCCCACGACATGATCTTCAGGGTGTAGGGCGACGACGACGCGTTGTGGACGGTCAGGCTCCAGTCCGGATTCAGCGTCGACGGGATCAGGTCGGGGTACAGCGAGCCGAAGAGCAGTACCACCACCGCGACGACGACGGTTGCCGTGCAGGCGAAGGCCCAGCCGTCACCCCCACGGCTCCACACCAGCATGACGGCCGACATCTGCGCGACGACGGCGATGCCCAGCACCAGCCACGTCCAGTCCTTGCCGTAGGCGAGTTGGGTCCAGAACCCGAACACCGCCACGACGAGAGTGACCGGCAGGGCGAGCCGACTTGCGAACCCTACGGCGTCGTCGCGGACCGCGCCCTCGGTCTTGAGCGCGATGAACACGGCACCGTGGAAGGCGAACAGGCCCGCGGTGGCAAGGCCGCCGAGCAGCACGTAACCGTTGAGCAGATCGGTGATCGAGAGCTCGATCTGCTTGTCTCCGTTCACGGGTAGTCCGCGCACCAGGGCGGCGAAGGTCATGCCCCACAGCACGGCGGGTAGCCACGATCCGACCGCGATGGCCCCGTCGGCCCAGAAGCGCCACTTCGGATCGTCGATCTTGCCGCGCCACTCGATGGCGCAGATGCGAACGATCATCGCGACCAGGATCGCCAGCAGGGGCAGGTAGAGACCCGAGAACAACGTCGCGTACATCTCGGGGAACGCCGCGAACATGGCGCCGCCGGCGGTGATCAGCCAGACCTCGTTGCCGTCCCAGACCGGTCCGATGGTGTTGAGAACCGCTCGCTGGTGTTCTTCGGCGTGGCCGGCCGGGGCACGTCGGCCGAAGAACGCCATGAGCATCCCGACGCCGAAGTCGAAACCCTCGAGCACGAGGAAGCCGACGAAGAGCGCCGCCAGGGCGATGAACCAGAAATCCTGTAGCCCCATGTCGGCTTCCTCAGTACGCGAACGACAACGGTGCGACGTCGTCTTCGCCGGGTGGCGTCGGCGGCGCGGGTTCGGCGTCGTGCTCGAGCGGGCCCTCCACGACGTAGCGCCGGATCAACCAGAACCAGATGCACGCCAGCGCGGCGTACAGCGCCGTGAACACGATCAGCGACGTCAGCACCATGCCCGCCGAGTGCTGAGAGACGCCGTCGGCGACGTTGAGACGCAACATCTGGTCACCGGTCGGATTCGGCACCACCACCCAGGGCTGCCTGCCCATCTCGGTGAACACCCAACCCGCGCTATTGGCCAGGAACGGCGTCGGCAGCGTCATCAAGGCGAACCAGCCGAACCAGCGTTGGTGGGGGATGCGCCCGCGGCGGGTCAGCCACAGCGCGACCATCGCGAACAGCACTGGGACGGCGAGCAATCCGATCATCGCCCGGAACGACCAGTAGGTCACGAAGAGGTTGGGCCGGTAGTCGCCGGGGCCGTACTTCACCTCGTAGGCCGCCTGAAGATCCTTCACGCCGTCCAAGGTCACGCCGTCGAATCGGCCCTCGGCGAGGAACGGAAGGACATACGGCACCTCGATGAGGTGCGTGACGGCGTCGCAGTTGTTGTGGGTGCCGACCGTGAGAATGGAGAAGTCGGGGTCGGTCTCGGTATGGCACAGCGACTCTGCCGAGGCCATCTTCATCGGCTGCTGCTGGAACATCAGCTTGCCCTGGGCATCGCCGGTCAGGAACAGGCCACCCGCCGCGGCAAGTGTGACCAGACACCCGAGCACGGTGGCGGGCCGGTACATGGTGCGGGCGTCGTCGTCATTCGTACCGGCGCCGTCGCGGGTCCGCAGCATCCACCACGCGCAGACCCCGGCGACGAAGGTGCCCGCGGTGAGGAAGGCTCCGAACACGGCGTGCGAGAACGCCGCCGTCGCAGTGTTGTTCGTGAAGAGGTCGACGATGCTCGTCAGTTCGGCACGCCCGGTGTCCGGGTTGTAGCGGGCGCCCACCGGATGCTGCATCCACGAGTTGGCCGCGATGATGAAGAACGCTGAGGCGTTGACCGCGATCGCGACGATCCAGATGCACGCGAGGTGGACCAACCGCGGAAGGCGCGTCCAGCCGAAGATCCACAGTCCGATGAACGTCGACTCGAAGAAGAAGGCGACCAGGCCCTCCATCGCCAACGGCGCACCGAAGACGTCGCCCACGAAGCGGGAGTACTCGCTCCAGTTCATCCCGAATTGGAATTCCTGCACGATGCCCGTCGCGACGCCGAGGGCGAAGTTGATCAGGAACAGCTTGCCGAAGAACTTGGTCAGCCGGTACCAGGCGGTGTTGCCGGTGATTACCCACGTCGTCTGCATGACGGCGATGAGCGGCGCCAGGCCGATCGTCAGCGGCACGAAGATGAAGTGGTAGACGGTGGTGATCCCGAACTGCCACCGAGATACGTCGAGCGCGTTCATGTGCACCGTCTCCCCGGGGCTGCCGGCTTGGTCTACGACATACTGTAGTAGGTAGTTTACCGCCAGCCCAGGGGGTTTATCAGGTGCTGGCGTCCTCGGTCTTCGTGATCTCTGTCTTAGGTGGCTCCGGTGTCGGATCGGTGGACGCGTGCGCTCCGGACTGGAAGGCCTCGTGCACCCTGCTGGTCGCCCGGCGAATGGCGATCGCGGCAACGACCTCCATGACGCCGATGACGATCAGCCAGATACCCACGACGAATGCCAGGGTTCCGATCGAGTCGAACGGGGACGCCAGCACCACCACACCGGCGATCAGGCTGATGACGCCGACGAAGACGTTCCAGCCGCGACCCGGAAGGGTCGGGTCGCTGATCGCAGACACCGTGGTCGCCACGCCGCGGAAGATGAAGCCGACGCCGATCCAGATGGCAAGCAACAACACTGCGTCGTAGAGATGCCGGAACGCCATGATCGCGAGGATCAGCGACGCGGCACCGCTGATGAACAACAGAACCCGTCCGCCGGCGGACACGTCGAGGCTGAAGGCGAAGAAGACCTGTTGGATTCCGGTCAGCAACAGGCCCGCGCCGAAGAAGATGGCCGCCACGGCAATCGAGATTCCCGGCCACGCCACGATGGCGACGCCGAGGGCGATCGCCAGCAGACCCGACACGGCAGCCGTCTTCCACAGGTGTGGCAAAAGAGTTGGGGGAGCAGGAGTGGTCACGGCAGGAAGTGTCGCACAGCGCTTCGTGACCCAAACCCGATTCACCGGCTTGTCGCTTCGCACAGCGCAGATCGACGACCAGCGTTAAGTTTCACCTACTACGGCGCGTTCACCCCGCTAGTGTTCGTTGACGTCGTCGCCCGTGATGAAGGAAGGCGACCCGATGCAGAAAGAAGAGACAACGTGGTAGCTGGGATTGAAGACCGCCGAGTGAGCTCGCGCTGGTGGCGCGGCGCTGCGGCGATCGCCGTATCGGGTGCGCTGGTGCTGTCTGGTTGTGCCAAGAACAACGACTCCGCGAGTCCGACGACGGAGACGACTGCGGCCAAGGCCGCCAAGGTCGACGACATCGCCAACACCGTGCCAGAAGACATCAAGTCCTCCGGCAAGTTGGTCGTGGGAGTCAACGTTCCCTACACGCCCAACGAGTTCAAGGATTCGAGCGGCAAGATCATCGGCTTCGACGTCGACCTCATGAACGCCATCGCCTCCACCCTTGGTCTGACCGCCGAGTACCGCGAGGCCGACTTCTCGAAGATCATCCCGTCGATACAGGGCGGAACCTTCAACGTCGGCATGTCGTCGTTCACCGACACCAAGGAGCGCGAACAGACCGTCGACTTCGTCACCTACTTCTCTGCGGGCTCGCTGTGGGCGAAGCCGAAGGGTTCAGACGTCGATCCGGCGAACGCCTGCGGCAAGAAGGTCGCGGTGCAGGCCACCACGACTCAGGAAGTCGACGAGTTGCCTGCCAAGAGCAAGGCGTGCACCGACGCGGGTAAGCCCGCCATCGACATCGTGAAATTCGACGGGCAGGACCAGGCGACCAACGCCGTCGTCCTCGGACAGGCCGACGCCATGTCGGCGGACTCCCCGGTGACGCTGTATGCGATCAAGCAGAGCAACGGCAAGCTCGAGCAGGCCGGCCAGACCTTCGATTCCGCACCCTACGGATGGCCGGTCGCGAAGGGCTCTCCGCTGGCGGCATCGTTGCAGAAGGCGCTGGAACACCTCATCGAGACCGGTGACTACAAGACGATCGCGTCGAACTGGGGCGTGGAGGCCGGAATGATCGACAAGCCGGTCATCAACGGCGCGACCAGCTGATATCCGGAGTCGAGAATGACTGATGACGATCGGGGCGATCTGAAGCCACCCGAAAGTCCCGCCACCATCCATGCCGTCCCGATGCGGCACCCATGGCGGTGGGTGACGGCGATCGTCATCGTCATTCTCGTCGCGCTCTTCCTGTACGGCGCGGCGACCAACGACGCCTACGGATGGACCACCTTCGGCAAGTACGTCTTCGACGAGCGGATCTTCTCGGGGGTGGTGGTCACCCTCGAGTTGACCGTGCTGTCGATGATCCTGGCGATCGTGTTGGCCGTTCTCCTGGCGGTGATGCGGCTGTCACCCAACCCGGTGTTCCGCTCGGTGTCGTGGGTCTACCTCTGGATCTTCCGAGGCACCCCGGTCTACGTGCAACTGGTGTTCTGGGGTTTGTTTCCCACCATCTACAAGAACATTCAGCTCGGCATTCCGTTCGGGCCGACGTTCTTCACCTTCAACATCCAGAACCTCTCCCTGTACTTCCTGCTCGCCGTCATCGGGCTTGGTCTGAACGAGGCCGCCTACCTGGCGGAGATCATCCGTGCCGGCATCAGCTCGGTGCCGGAGGGTCAGTCGGAGGCCTCCACCGCCCTGGGGATGTCATGGATCATGACCATGCGGCGCACGGTGTTGCCGCAGGCCATGCGGGTGATCATCCCGCCGACCGGCAACGAGTTCATCGGCCAGCTGAAGACCACGTCGCTGGTGGCGGCGGTGCCTTTCACCTTCGACCTCTTCGGGCGTCAGCGGGACATCTCGGCCGTCCTGTTCCAGCCCATCCCGCTGCTGCTGGTCGCGGCGGCGTGGTACCTGCTCATCACCAGCATCCTGATGGTCGGTCAGTTCTACCTGGAGCGGTACTTCTCACGAGGAGCGTCGCGCAAGCTCACCGCCAAGCAGCTCGACGCGCTCGCCGACGCACAGACCCTCGGAGAGGTGGGACACACGTGACCGCAACCGATCCGGTGACCACGCCGATGGTCAAGGCCGAGGCCGTCTGCAAGAACTTCGGCGCGCTCAAGGTGCTCAAGGGGGTGACGCTCGAGATCGGCCGCGGTCAGGTGCTGGTGCTGGTCGGACCGTCCGGCTCGGGCAAGTCGACGTTCCTGCGCTGCATCAACCACCTCGAACAGGTCAACGGCGGCCGGCTGTACGTCGACGGCGACCTGATCGGATATCGGGAGCGCGGCGACAAGCTCTACGAGATGCCGCCGCGGGAAGCCGCCAAGCAACGCCGTGACATCGGAATGGTGTTCCAGCACTTCAACTTGTTCCCGCATCGCACGGCGTTGGCCAACATCATCGAGGCACCCATTCAGGTGAAGGGCGTCAAGAAGTCGGTGGCGATCGATCGGGCGAAGGATCTACTCGAACAGGTTGGACTGTCGGAGAAGGCCACCGCGTATCCGGCGCAGCTGTCCGGTGGCCAGCAGCAGCGGGTGGCGATCGCGCGCGCGTTGGCAATGGATCCGAAGCTGATGTTGTTCGACGAGCCCACCTCGGCGCTCGATCCCGAACTCGTCGGCGAAGTGCTCGGCGTGATGAAGAAGCTCGCCAGTGAGGGCATGACCATGGTCGTGGTCACCCACGAAATGGGTTTCGCCCGTGAGGTTGCCGATCAGCTGGTGTTCATGGATGGCGGGGTGATCGTCGAGCGCGGCAATCCGCGTGACGTCTTGAGCAACCCACAGCACGAACGCACGAAGGCCTTTCTGTCCAAGGTGATGTAGTAGGGCATGCCATCGCCGCCGCCTGATCCAGCCACCCCGCTGTGGCGGGCTGCGCAGGTGTTCCGACTACTGAGTTGTCTCTACGCGCTGGGATTCCAGATCGCGATCAACGACGAACTCGAGCGGCCCGTCACGGGGTGGGCACTGTTCGCCGTGCTGATCGTGTGGAGTGTCGCCTGCGCAGCGGCGTATCTCCACGGCTACGGCAGGCGCGCGGCGTGGGTGGGCGTCGAGGTCGTGGTGGTCGTCGCCCTGATGCTGTCCACGTCGCTCATCGCCTCCGACCAGTGGGCACTGGACAACCAGTCCTGGCCGACGACGCTGTGGGCCACCAACGCCACGATCTCGGCGGCGATCCTGCTCGGTCCGGTCGCCGGCATGGCGACCGGACTGGTGGTGACGGCGGCCAGTGCGGTGCTGAAGGGTTACCTCAGCATCGACGTCGGACGCAACGCCACCGTCGTGATCGAACTGGCGGTTGGTCTGGCCATCGGTTTGGCCGCCCAGACGGCGCGACGCGCGCATGCCGAGTTGCAGCGAGCGGCCCGGCTGGCCGCCTCGCTCGAGGAGCGAGAGCGGCTGTCCAGGGAAGTGCACGACGGAGCGATTCAGGTGTTGGCGCTGGTGGCCCGCCGTGGACGGGAGATCGGCGGTCCAACAGGCGAACTCGCGGAGTTGGCGGGCCAGCAGGAGCGCGTGCTGCGGCGCTGGGTCAGCGACGCAGGCGCGCGGGTCCCGCAGGGAATCGACACCGACCTCGTGCCGATGCTGCGCAGCCGTGCCGCCGACAGGGTGTCGATCAGCCTGCCCGCCGAACCCGTCCTGCTCTCCGCCGACGTCGCCCGAGAAGTCGACGCCGCGGTCGCCAATGCACTGGACAACGTCGCCGCTCACGCGGGCCCGCAGGCGCGCGCCTTCATCCTGCTCGAGGACCTCGACGACTCGATCGTGATCAGCGTCCGTGACGACGGGTCGGGAATCCCGGCCGGGCGGCTCGAGGAAGCCATCGGCGAGGGTCGGGCTGGAATATCGAAATCGATTGTCGGACGGATCAATTGGCTGGGCGGAAGCGCTCGACTGACCACGGACTCGGGAAGGGGGACCGAGTGGGAGCTGACCATTCCGCGCTCACGGTGATGGTCGTGGACGACCATCCGATCTGGCGTGACGCGGTTGCCCGGGATCTCGCCGAGGAGGGTTTCACCGTCGTCGCCACGGCTGACGGCGTCGGCGCGGCGCGGCGTCGCGCAGCGGTGGTCACACCCGACGTGGTGGTGATGGACATGCGCCTGTCGGATGGCACCGGCGCGGGGGCCACCGCGGAGGTGCTGACGGTTTCGCCGTCGTCGCGCGTCCTGATCCTGTCGGCATCGGACGAACGCGACGACGTGCTGGAGGCCGTGAAGGCGGGCGCCACCGGCTATCTCGTCAAGAGCGCGTCCAAGGTCGAACTCGCAGAGGCAGTTCGGGCCACCGCCGCGGGCCGTGCCGTCTTCACCCCGGGACTGGCCGGCCTCGTCCTCGGCGAGTACCGAAGGATCGCGCGAACCCCCGGCGATGCCGTCCCGAGCCTGACCGACCGCGAGACCGAGATACTCCGGTACGTCGCGAAGGGCTTGACTGCCAAGCAGATCGCCGAACAGCTGTCCCTCAGCCACCGCACGGTGGAGAACCACGTCCAGGCGACCTTCCGAAAACTGCAGGTGGCCAATCGCGTCGAGTTGGCGCGGTACGCGATCGAACACGGCCTCGACGAATAGCCGGGAACGGGTAGTACTACTCATCCCCTTGCGCGCCATCGGTGCCACCCTGGCGTCATGACCGAACCGGATCAAGCCGTCATCGCGAGGTTGTCGTCCGACTTCGCCGCAGTCGCCGCGTATTTGGCGAGGGCGTCGGTCGACTTGAGACGGCTCGAGCGCATCGTGGCGGACCGACCACCGCCGCCGCAGCCCTTCGCGGGGCCCGCTACCGCGTACTGGCAACCGACCGCAGCG
Organism: Mycolicibacterium sp.; assembly: GCF_016462545.1. Classification (GTDB taxonomy): domain Bacteria; phylum Actinomycetota; class Actinomycetes; order Mycobacteriales; family Mycobacteriaceae; genus Mycobacterium. Next base: position 21,306 of record NZ_JAEMTA010000058.1, read on the forward strand.
CCTGCCGAACCGGTCCGGCAGGCGCCCATGCCGGCAGTCGCAGCTGCGCCGCCACCGCGGTCCGATGGCTGGATCGGCAAGGCACTCGCGGTGGCGGGGGTTGCCGTCACTCTCGTCGGGGTGGCGCTATTGCTCGTCCTTGCGGCCCAGGCGGGAATCCTCCGTCCGGAGTTCCGGGTGTCCGCGGGCGCGGTCCTGGCAGCCGCGCTGGTCGGGTCGGCATGGCGGTTGCACGGCCGGACGGGCGGTCGGGTGGGTGCGATCGCCCTGGCCGCCACGGGTATTGCTGCCGCATACATCGACGTCGTCGCCGTGACGACGATCTACCGCTGGGTGTCGGCACCCGTCGGCCTCGCGATCGCGGCAGCCGTCGCCCTGGCGGGGCTGACCCTGTCCCGCCGCTGGAACAGTGAGCATCTCGGACTCTTGGTACTGGTTCCGCTCATCGGTGTGGCACCGGTCGTGGCAGACGGCGTCACGCTGCCCCTGGTGGGCTTCATGCTGGCTCTGAGTGCGGCATCCGTGCCCGTACAGCTGGGTAGGGATTGGCTCGCGCTGCACGCGGCACGCATGGCCGCGAGCACGTTCCCCCTTCTCGCAGCGCTGGCGTTGACCTTCTTCAGCTCAGAACGGTCTCTCGTCCTGGCGATCGCGTGTGCGGTGGCAGGCGTGCTCGCGCTGGCGAGCGCGTTGGCCCTCCTGCCGTACACCAGGAACTCGACCGCGATGGCACTGCTGAGTGCGATGGGGACGATGCCCGTACTGGTGTCGTCGCTGGCGGTAGATGCGTCCCTCGCCGCAGTGATGGCGGCAGCGCAGGCAGCGGTGCTACTGGGCCTGGTGCTGGCGGGTGGTCGCCTGGCTGCGGTCACCACGCCGGTTCGGGCGGTCTGGTCGACGTTGGCCGCAGTGTCGGCGCTCATCGCCGTCGTCACCGCGTTCGACGGTCCGATCGCGGGGCCGGTGCTGCTCGCCATGGGCGTCGTCGTGGCGGTCGCCGGCCGGGGGAGTCTGATCACTCGATGGTGTGCACTCGGTTTCGGAGTGTGTGGTGGGCTGTTCCAGCTCGGCTCCGCGCCGCTGGTGACGTTGATCAGCGCGATCCCGGTACGAGCGCCGATCGCCGGGTCGGTCCTCGTCGGCAGTGTCCTGCTGGTCGCCTGCGCCGCCGCGCTCGCGCGCTCGTGGGCCAGGGACTGGTGTTGGGCGACGGCGGCCGTGGTGGCCCTCTACGGGATCACCGCGTTCGCCGTGACGGCAGGTGTGCTGCTCGGCGGTGAGGTGGACGGCTTCTTCGCAGGCCACGTAGCCGCAACAATCTGCTGGATCGCGTTGGCGGCGAGCGCATTCGCCTACGCCGCACGGGTTCCGCGAGCACGGCGGTCACTGCCCCTCGGAGGCGGCGTGACGCTGGTCGCGGCGGCGGTGGCCAAGCTGTTCCTGTTCGACCTCGGGACGCTGGACGGCATCTTCCGCGTCGTGGTGTTCATCGTGGTCGGCCTGGCGCTGCTGGGTATGGGCGCGGGATATGCGCGACGTCTCGCGCAGCAGGACGAATCCGCCACGCCAACCCGTCCTTGAGGCGCCCCACCCGCCGCGGCTGCAATCGATCTTCAGAAGTCGTGGCGCAGTGGTAGCTCAATCCCGGACGACCCCATACAAAAAGGTTGCCGGTGATCCACGGAAAATGGCGGTTGCCGTCAGGATTATTGGTAGGCGGCTTGATTAATTGGCTATAGCTGACGGACGTGGATAAGTCGCTACGGCCAAAAAGGATACCATTAGTCGGTAAACGCGCTTTAGGACCCTTTTAGCAGCTAAATACCATCCATGTATGACTCCGACGGATTGTTCGAAGCTAACTTTCGCTCGCGACAATATTCGTTGCCAAGCCCGCATGATCAGGTGCAATAACTGGCGCGAATGGACTGTCCACAAAACGCTTCTAAAAGTATCTTTTTGCGTTCCTGAACATCGCGGGACAAATTTGCTGTCGCATGAGTAAATTAGGCGCTTCAGTGGTCGGGAGCGGCGACACACAAAGCGAAAGTAGGGCTTACTCATGAGCACGACTGCCAAGGGAATGCTTCGAAGCGTGGCGACGCGAAGCGTTATCGCCGCCATCCCAGTGGCGATGGTCACGGCCTACGCCGGAAACCTATTCACGCCGCCCGGGCCGCGCATGGCGGCCTACGATTACCAACCCGTCGCCGAGATCACGGTGGGTAGCGGAACGGTCGGGGTGGCGGACTCGAGCCTCTACTTCCTCACCGACCCGACTCTGACGATCGACCCTGTGGCGGTCGCCAAACACCTCGACGAACTACAGGCGCTCGGCGTCGACAACATCCGGGTGTACGTGCCCTGGCGGTTCGTGGAACAACAGCAAGGCCAATACAATTGGTCTTCGCTGAACGTGATCATGGACCTGGCTGCTCAGCGGAACATGGGCGTCCTGGCCGCGATCAACAGCACGCCCCAGTGGCAGGACCCCAATTATCAGTCCTACCCCGGAGCGGCGGCACCCGACCTGACCTCCTTCAAGAACTTCGTGTCGGCCTTCGCGACCAAGTACGGCAGTACGGTCTCCGCCTACGAGATCTGGAACGAGCCCAACTACAAGGCCTACTTGGACCCGATCGATCCCGCCGCCTACGCGCAACTCCTCCAAGCCGTCTACCCCGTGCTGAAGCAGATCGATCCCACCGCTACGGTCGTCGCGGCGGGACTGGGCGCCGGGTACACCGTCAATGGACTCACGATGAACCCCGTCGATTTCGTCACCGCCATGTACGCGGCTGGGGCGAAGGGCTACTTCGATGCCCTGGCCTTCCACCCCTATCAAGAGACCACCAAGTTCTCGCAAGGGGTCTACAGCGGTTATCCACTCAACCAAGCGCAGGCTCTGGCGGCGCTCATGGTCAGCAAAGGTGACTACGTCCTGGGGGCCAATGGTCAGCCTCTGCTCGATGCCCAGGGCAACCCGGTCACCAAGAAGATCTGGGCCACGGAATACGGTTTGCCCACCTCCAACGTGTCCTACGCGACCCAGGCGGCGTTCATCCAGGACTTCTTGACCACCTGGGCCCAACAGTCCTGGGCAGGACCCACCTTCCTCTACACCACGGTCGACTCGAATCCTGGCAGCACCAACCCGGAGGAGAACTACGGCCTGTATACGCTTGACTCCAACGGGAATTGGGTCGTCAAGCCCGCTGCGCAAGTGGTCATCGACTGGATCCTGGCGCATCCCGGTCAGACGTTCGATCCGACCCTCCCCACCACTCCGACCACCCCGACCACCCCGACGAATCCGAGCAACCCCCTTGCCGGGCTGGCCCAACTGCTGCAATCGTTCTTCCAGGGGATCCAAAATGCGATCTCTCAGTTCACCAGCTCGTTCAGTCAGGTGTTCTCGGCGATTACGCAGGCGATCCAGAACTTCTTCGCCGCCTTCAGTCCGCCCGCAGCAGTCACCACGACAGCGGCACCACTGTCCCTGCGGGTAGCCGCGAAGTCCGCGGTGACTACCGAACCGTCGGCGGAAACGGCCGCGTCGACCGCTGACACCCCGGCAGCGGTTGCGTCTACGGACGCCACGGCCAAGGGTGTCGAAGCGTCGGCCCCGGCGAAGTCGATCGCCGAGGTCGTGGCGACGCCGGTGGCCGAGACCTCGCCTGCAGTGGTGGAGGCGCCGCCGGCGGTCACCGAGCCCGTGGTGGTCACGACGCCCACGGCGACGGAAACCGAGGTAACGCCGCAAGCGGAACCCGTCTCGACCAAGCCGGCCGCAGCGGATACCTCCGCGACCACGACCACGGCGGCCAACCCCGCTGACGACGCGAAGTCCGGCGACGTGTCGAAGGGTTCGGACACGTCGGCCGCGGCGAAGGACTCCGACGGAGCCGGCGCCGAGAAGAGCACCAGCGCAACGAATGCCAAGGACACCAAGGACTCCAAAGACTCCAAAGACAACAAGGACTCCAAAGACAACAAGGACAACAAGGACGCAAAGGACTCCAAGGACACCAAGGCGGTGAAGGAGCCGAAGGTCAAGAACGAGAAGGACGCGTCACCGGCCTCCAGCAGCCACACGGGCGCAGGTACCGGCAGTGCATCGGGGGGCGGGAGCAGTTCGGGTTCCGAGGGGTAACCGACGTCGACGATCGCCGCCGCCCCGACGAGGGGCGGCGGCGATTCAACGGCGCGGGTAGTACCGCCGTTCAGGTCGTCCGGCGCCGTATTGCAGACGCAGTTCGAGTGCGCCGGCGCCGAGGAAGTGCTCCAGATACCTGCGGGCGCTGACACGCGAGATACCCACCAGCTCGGCGCATTCCGCCGCTGATACTTCACCCGCGGTGCGCACGGCATCAAGAACCAGCTGTCCGGTGACGGCACCGAGCCCCTTCGGAAGCTGCTCCTCCGGCACGGCGCCGGACTGACCGCCCGGGCGTCCGAAGAGCGAGTCGATGAGTGACTGATCGGCGCCGGCCGCCGACGCGAGCGCCTCGGCCCGCACTGCGAACGCAACGAGCTTCGCGCGGAGCTGGGGAAATTCGAACGGCTTGATCAGGTAGTCCGCGGCCCCGCCGTCCAGCGCACCGCTCACGGTGTCGAGTTCGCGCGCGGCGGTGATCATGATGACGCCCACGGGGTCGCCGGTGGAGCGCAAGCGTTGCAGCACTTCCAGACCCGTCATGTCGGGCAGATAGACGTCGAGCAAGATCAGGTCCGGCTGGAGCGCGGCCGCCATCTCCAGGGCCTCCGAGCCGGTACGTGCAGCACCCACCGTGGTGAAACCGTCGACCCGGTCCACGAACTTGCGGTGGATCTCCGCGACCATGAAGTCGTCGTCGACGACCAGCACCTCACGCATGATCGACCAGTCGGGCCGGTGGCAGCATCACCCGGAAGCAGGCACCCCCGTTGGTCGCATCGGCGACGTCGACCGTGCCCCCGAGTTGCGCGCTGACCAGGCGGACCAGGGCCAGACCGATACCGCGCCCACCGGGTACCTCGGGTTTCGACGTGACGCCGCGAGCGAAGATCTCCTCCCGAAGATGTTCGGGCACACCGGGTCCCGAGTCGGTGACCGAGATGTCCATCCCCGCCGAATCGTCGAGGCGCACGGTGACTCGCGCCTCGCGCGACCCCTCGGATACGTCGACCGCATTGTCGATGAGGTTGCCGAGCAACGTGATGACGTCGGTCGCGAGTGCGGGTTCGAGAGCCGATAGGTGTGAGTCGGGTGCGATCGTCAACGAGACGCCACTCTCGGCGGCCAGGGTCGTCTTGGCGATCAGCAACGCGGCGACGGCCGGATCCGAGATGTGTTGTGTCACGGCATCACTGATCTCCGCACGCCTGCGGGTCAGCGTCCCGACGAAGTCGTGCACCGAATCGTATTCGCCCAGCTGCACCAACCCCGAGATGGTGTGCAGTTGGTTGGCGAACTCGTGGGTCTGCGCCCGGAGGGTGTCCGTCACGCTCTTGTGCGAAGACAACTGGCCCTGCATGGAGGCCAGCTCGGTGCTGTCGCGCATCGTGGTGACGGTGCCGATTCGTTGCCCCTGACTGGTGGCCGACCGACGGTTGAGCGCCAGCACCCGGGTGCGGGTGACGATGACGACATCGGACTGGGCGGCACGACCGTCCTCCCCGGACAGCAGGAACTCGGTGACCGCGGGATCGAAGCCAACCTCGCCCACCAGGCGACCCACCGCGTCGGCGGTGGCGTCCAACAGCTCCTGCGCGCTGTCGTTGAGCACCGTGATCACACCGTCGTTGTTGACGGCGACTACCCCCTCACGGATGCTGTGCAGCAACGCTTCCCGGTGATCGGCCAGATTGGCGATCTCGGCGATCTCCAGGCCGCGGGTCTGGCGCTTGATACGGCGCGACAGTAGCCACGACGCCAACATCCCCAGCGCGGCGCCGAGGCCCAGATACACCAGCAGGCGTTCACCCGCGCCACTGAGCAGTTGCCACACCGACGGATACCGCTCCGACACCGACACGACGGCGAGCACCGCCCCGTTGATGTCGATGATCGGGACCTGGCCCGCCAGGCTGTGCACGCCGTCGACGGCGAGATCGCCGAACCACGCTCGACCCTGCCTGGCCCCGCTGTCAGTCAGGTCCAGGGTCTGCCCGATCCGCGACGGGTCCGAGGACACCCTGACGAGACCTCCCGGATTGGCGATGTCGGCCACCGCCGCCCCCGAGAGCGCGACTGCGCGATCCACGTCGGGAGCCAGGATCTGGGCGGCGAAGGGGTCGGCGAAGCGCTCACGGACGATCGGGGTGGACGCCAGGTTCTCCGCGACGGCGATCATCCGCTGGCCGCGGACGTCGCGGAACTCCTTGGTCGACTGGTTCACCGATACCGCGGCCACGGCGAGGAGCACGACGGCGACCACGACCAGCTGGAAGGCCAGGAACTGCCCGGCCAGGCTTCTGGTGCTCCACGGTGACCGCAACGACCACAACTTCCTTTGCTTCCGAAAGAGTGACCCGAGTCACTTCTCGGTTCAGTATTGCTGAGCATCACAGTCAAGCGAATGGGGACGACCCATATGAGAACACGATCAACGAGACCGGCCCAGATCATGGCGGTCCTGCTGGGTCTCGCGATTGCCGCGACCCTCGCCACGGGTTGCGGCGTGACCCGCGGCACCGACGGCCCCGGACTGCACCGCCTGCGAATGATGGTCCCCAACAGTCCGGGCGGCGGGTATGACCTCACAGCCCGCACCGCGGTCAAGGTCATGGAGGACAACGACATCACCGGCCGCGTCGAGGTATTCAACGTCATTGGCGCAGGCGGCACCGTGGCGATGGCCCGACTGATGAACGAGCAGGGCAACGGCGACCTCATGATGATGATGGGGCTCGGCGTGGTCGGCGCGGTGTACACCAACGGATCGACGGCACTCGCCTCGAACGCGACGGCGCTGGCGAAGGTGGTCGAGGAGCAGGAGGGCATCTTGGTGCCCGCCGATTCACCCTTCAAGACCCTTGCCGACTTCGTGACGGCGTGGAAGGCCGATCCCGCCAAGGTGACCGTTGGCGGCGGCTCCTCCCCGGGTGGCCCAGACCACCTGTTTCCGATGGAGACGGCCCGCGCCGCGGGAGTCGATCCGACGAAGGTCAACTACATCTCCTACGACGGCGGCGGCGATCTGCTGACTGCGTTGCTCGGCAAGAAGATCGCCGCAGGAACCTCGGGGCTCGGCGAGTACGTCGATCAGATCGAAGCGGGCCAGGTCAGGGTTCTCGCCGTCTCGGGCGACGAACGGGTCGAGGGAGTCGATGCCCCCACGCTCAAGGAGGCGGGTGTCAACCTCACCTTCACGAACTGGCGCGGGGTACTCGCACCGCCCGGAATCTCGGATGAGTCGAAACAGGCGTTGGTGAAGGCTCTCGAAGACATGCACGGCACCGACGCGTGGAAGCAGGCGCTGGTCAAGAACGGTTGGACCGACGCGTTCATGACTGGAGCGCCGTTCGAACAGTTTCTCAAGGATCAGGACAAGCGCGTCTCCACGACGCTGACGGAACTGGGGCTGCTATGACCGAGCCGATCGACAAGCCGCAGGAACGCACGGTCGACCGCGCGCAGTACCTGGTGTGCGTGGTGCTCGTCGTGGTCGGCGCCTTCATCATCGTCGACGCACTCTCCCTACCCAGCGGGTTCGCGAAGGTGGATCCCGTTGGGCCCAAGCTCTTCCCGATGGTCATCGGCATCGGACTGTTGGTGATGGCGGCCATCCTGGCGATCGCCATCCCACGCGGTTCCAAGGGCGAGGCCGACGCGGGGGAGGACATCGATCCGGATCTGCCCAGTGACTGGCGCACCGTCGGGCTGCTGGTGGCAATCTTCGTCGCCACCATCCTGTTGGTGAACCCGCTGGGCTGGGCGGTCACTGGCGCCTTGATGTTCGCCGGCTGCGCAACGGTTCTCGGCAGCAAGCACTACGTCCGCAACATCGTCATCGGCGCGATCTTGAGCGTCGGTAGCTTCTACGCGTTCTACTCGGGGCTCGGAATTCCGCTGCCCGCAGGCATTTTGGATGGGATTCTCTGATGTTGGACAACATGGGCTGGCTGCTCCAGGGGTTCGAGCAGGCCGCCACTCCGATGAACCTGCTGTACGCCGTGATCGGTGTACTGCTCGGGACGGCGGTCGGCGTGCTACCCGGCATCGGACCCGCCATGACGGTGGCCCTGCTGCTGCCCATTACCTACAACGTCAGCCCAAGTGCGGCCTTCATCATGTTCGCCGGCATCTTCTACGGCGGTATGTACGGCGGGTCGACGACGTCGATCCTGCTGAACACACCGGGAGAGTCGTCGTCGGTGATCACCGCGATCGAGGGCAACAAGATGGCCAAGGCGGGCAGAGCCGCGCAGGCCCTCGCGACGGCGGCCATCGGGTCGTTCGTCGCAGGCACCATCGGCACGCTGCTGCTGGCCCTGTTCGCTCCGGCCATTTCGCGCTTCGCGGTCACCCTCGGCGCGCCGTCCTACCTCGCGATCATGTTGTTCGCCCTCGTCGCGGTGACGGCGGTGCTCGGTTCGTCGAAGCTGCGCGGCTGCATATCGCTGTTCCTCGGGCTGGCGATCGGCCTCGTCGGCATCGACTCGTTGACGGGACAGGCAAGGGCTACCTTCGGGCTACCGCTGCTGTCCGACGGCATCGACATCGTGGTGATCGCGGTGGCGATCTTCGCGCTTGGTGAGGCGCTGTGGGTGGCGGCGCATCTGCGGCAGAAGCCGGCCGAGGTGATCCCCGTCGGCCGGCCGTGGATGGGCAAGAGCGACTGGCAGCGATCGTGGAAGCCGTGGCTCCGGGGAACGGCCTACGGCTTTCCGTTCGGCGCGCTGCCGGCAGGCGGCGCCGAGCTTCCCACGTTCCTGTCCTACATCACCGAGAAGAAGCTCTCGAAGCACCCGGAGGAGTTCGGCAAGGGCGCCATCGAGGGTGTCGCGGGACCCGAGGCGGCCAACAACGCCTCGGCGGCGGGCACCCTGGTGCCGATGTTGTCCCTCGGACTTCCGACGAATGCGACGGCAGCGGTCATGCTCACGGCGTTCGTGTCGTATGGAATCCAACCGGGCCCAACGTTATTCGACAAGGAGCCGCTGCTGATTTGGACGCTCATCGCGAGCTTGTTCATCGGCAACTTCCTCCTGTTGGTGCTCAACCTTCCCCTGGCGCCGCTGTGGGCCAAGCTCCTGCGCACGCCGCGGCCGTATCTCTACGCAGGCATCCTCTTCTTCGCCACCCTCGGCGCGTTCGCCGTCAACATCCAACCTCTCGACCTCGCGTTGCTGCTCATCTTCGGTCTGCTCGGGCTGATGATGCGGCGGTTCGGGTTGCCGGTGCTCCCGTTGATCATCGGCGTCATTCTGGGGCCACGCATCGAACGTCAACTGCGCCAGAGTCTTCAGTTGGGCGGCGGAGACTGGGGCAGCCTATTCACCGAACCCGTCGCAATCGTCGTGTACGTCTGCATGGCGCTTCTCCTGCTGGCTCCGCTGGTGCTGAAGCTGATGAACCGAAGCGAGGAAACCCTTCTCCTCGTCGAGGACGACAAGGACCAGCGAGAGAAAGCACAAGCACAGTGACCGCTGACGAGCGCTTGCGCGAGGAGACGAAATGATAGTCGTGGGATACACCGCAGATCAGTACGGACAAGCCGCTCTCGATCACGCCATGACCGAGGCGTCGCTGCGGGGCACGGGTTTACTCGTCGTCAACTCGATCAAGGGCGATGCGTACGTCGACCCGACCTTCGCCGGAGCGCCCGAGGTGCACGACGTCGAGGAGCGGCTCAAGAGGTCGGGAGTGGCGTACGAACTGACTCAGCCCGTCGGCGTCGACCCAGTCGACGAACTGCTCACGGCGATGGACAGGCCTGACGCGGAACTGCTGGTGATCGGTATCCGGCACCGCAATCCGGTGGGCAAGTTGCTGTTGGGAAGTGTCTCCCAGCAGCTGCTGTTGGAATGCCGCAAACCGGTGCTGGCCGTCAAACCCGTCGACTGACCGGCTTATCATCCTGATCGTCAATTTGTGGTTTGGGTCATGACCGCCCCCGGGTATGCGCCTGCCATGGTCGACACCCGGTCGGCGGCTCACACCGCCCACGACAACGTCTGGTTCGAGCGCACGGCACGTGCGGGGTTCGCCGCCAGTGGACTCATGCACGTTCTGATCGCGTTCATCGTGGCGCGATTGGCTCTGGGCGACGGGGGCAACGCCGACAACTCCGGGGCTTTGGCGACCCTGGCAGCACAACCGGGAGGCGCGGTCATGCTGTGGGTGGCCGCGGCGGTGCTCGCTGCGCTCGGCGTGTGGCAGCTCATCGAGACGTTCGTCGAACGCGATCTCAAGGATCGACTGAAGGCCGCCGCCGTCGGCGTGGTGTACCTCGCGCTGGCCTTCTCGGCGGCGAAGTTCGCCATGGGCAGCGGGAAGTCGAGCGGCAGTCAGAACGCCGGCATGAGTGCGCAGATGATGCAATCCGGCTGGGGCAAGGCGGTTCTCATCGTGGTGGCTCTGGTGCTCATCGGCGTCGGCGGGTACCACGTGTACAAGGGCGCGACCAAGGGCTTCCTCGACGAACTCGAGGTTCCCGGCGGATCGGCGATCCAGTGGATCGGCATCGTCGGCTACATCGCGAAGGGACTCGTGCTCATCGGGGTCGGACTGTTGGTGATCGTCGCCACCTTCACGTCCGATCCATCGAAGGCCACCGGCGTCGACGGGGCGGTGAAGACACTGGGGAGCGCTCCGTTCGGGAAGTTCCTGCTCCTCGTGGCCGCCGTCGGCATCGCGGCGTACGGCGCCTACGGCTTCATTCGGTCCCGTTACGCAAAGATGTGACGCCTCAACCGTATTCGAGTCAAGGAGCATCAACGTGAGCAGCCACGAGCGCCGTACCGAAGAGCATCTCACCGCCGAAGAGGACGACGGGTCGGCAGAACTTCAACCGGAGGATGGCGGTTCCGCACCGACCCCGGCCGACGAACCGAGTGCGGCCCCGTCGGACTGACCGCGTCAGGTACGGACCTTGACGTCGTCAAGCTCGGTGACGTCACCGTCCCCCGGGTGCGGACCGCGCCCGACGTGGGCCTCATCCCGGATCCGGTCGACCATGTGCGGGTAGTGCAGCTCGAATGCCGGTCGCTCCGAACGGATTCGGGGCA
>NZ_JAEMTA010000059.1 GCF_016462545.1 Mycolicibacterium sp.
CGTCGATCGGCACCGCGGAGCCGTCCCACATGTGCGACTGGAACAGCGGGTTCTGCCCCTTGGCCACGCGCTCGGCCGAGATGGCGAGCAGCGGCCGGACATAGGTGTCCAGCTTGTCCTTCGGGCAGTGGTCGGTGTGCAGAGCGACCGTGACGTCGTACTTGGCCGCGATCACGTGCGCGAACTCGGCGAGTGCCACGGCTCCGGTGACCATGTCCTTCACTCCGAGTCCGGACGCGAACTCGGCGCCGCCGGTGGAGAACTGGATGATGCCGTCACTTCCCGCGTCCGCGAAACCCTTGATCGCGGCGTTCACCGATTCCGAACCGACACAGTTGATGGCCGGGAAGGCGAAGGAGTGCTCCTTGGCACGGGCCAGCATCTCGGCGTAGACCTCGGGCGTGGCGATGGGCATGGGAGTTCCTCTCGGTGCTGTGCAGATCGGGTTTCGAGCAGTATCTCAAGAAGCGCGCATACGTGTCCCGATGGCCCTAGACCACCAGCACCATGCGGTAGCGCGCCTTGCCGGTATCCATGGCCTCGTAGGCTTCGGCGGCCTGGGCGAGCGGTCGTTCCTCGATCATCGCGCGGACGCCCGTCTGCACCGCGAACGCCATGGTCTCCTCGACGTCGCGGGCAGTGCCCGACGGGTGGCCCGACACCGAGAGGCCCGCGTTGATGAGGTCGAGCGGGCTGATCGGGAGGTTGTCCGGCGTGACACCGATGATGACGAGCTCACCCTGCGGGCCGAGTCCGCCGACGGTGGCGGCCATCGCGGCCGAGTTCGCCGCCGTCGCCAACACCACGGCGGCACCGCCGAGAGCCTGCAGCGCCGATGCCACGTCGGCCTCGTTGGAGTCGATGTAGTGGTGTGCGCCAAGCTTCTTCGCATCGTCGGCCTTGCCGGTGCCGCGCGCGATGGCCACCGTCTCGAAACCCATGGCCCTGGCGAACTGCACACCCAGATGCCCGAGGCCGCCGACGCCGAGCACCGCGACGAGGTCACCGGCCTTGGCCTTGGTGCTGCGCAGTCCGTTGAACGTCGTCACACCGGCACACCCCAGCGGCGCCGCCTCCACGAACGTCAGGCCGTCCGGAATGCGGGCCAGGGCCGTCGCGGGAACGGTGACGGACTCGGCGTAGCCACCCGGGTAGTGCCAGCTCGGCACCTGCAGACGCTCGCACTGCATGAAGTAACCCTTGCGACAGGGCACGCACCGGTTGCAGTTCCCGCCGAACCAACCGACCTCCACTCGATCGCCGACCGCGAAGTCCGCCACACCTTCGCCGACCTCGGCGATGGTGCCCGCGATCTCGTGGCCCGGAGTGATCGGCCAGGTGAGGCCTGGGAATCCACCGCTGACGAAGGCGTGATCCGTCCCGCACACACCGGCCGCGGCCACGGCGATGCGCACGTGATCGCGAGGCGGTGAGGTGGTTTCGACGTCGACGAGGGTCAGGGGTTCGTTGGCGGACGCCACCTGGACGGCCTTGTGCGTGGTCATGTCACGAGCCTAACGACGCGGGCCCGTCCTCGATCGGCAATCGCGCAGGTGCGCTCGTCTCAGCGAGACGTCAGGTATGCACCGGTATCTTGGTGAGCCATGACCACCACCACCCTGGCGTTGATGCCGGACTTCCTGGACCCGCTGACGCTCATCGGGTACTTCGGCACGTGGGCGCTGGTGGGTCTGCTCGTCGTCGTCTTCATCGAGTCCGGCGTCCTGTTCCCGGTTCTTCCCGGTGACTCCCTACTGTTCGTCGCGGGCATGCTCGCCGCGGGGACGGCCGCCCAGGCCGAGACCGTCGACACCAACTTCCAGCTGTGGCAGCTACTGGTGTTCATCCCGATCGCCGCCGTGGCGGGCAGCCAGGTGGGTTACTGGATTGGCCGCAGCGTCGGCACGTCGATGTTCAAGCCGACGAACCGCGTCCTCAAGCAGAAGTACCTCGACGAGGCGCACGCGTTCTTCGAGGACCGTGGCCCGTTCGCCGTCGTCCTGGGCAGGTTCGTCCCGATCGTGCGCACCCTGGTACCGATCACCGCCGGCGCGGCGCGGATGAACTACGGCGTCTTCACGCTCTTCAACGTCATCGGCGCCGTCGTCTGGGGGGTCGGGCTGACGCTGCTCGGGTACTGGCTCGGCCAGTTCGAGATCATCCAGAAGCTGCTGGAGCCGATCTTCATCGTGATCGTGCTGGCCTCGGTGGCCCCGATCTTCTTCGAGTGGCGCAAGCGCCGCAAGGCCGCCAAGCGCGCGGGCCTGATCGCGCCGGACGAGCCCGCCGCCGAGCAGTCCTAACCGAGCCCCAGCGCCTTGGCCAACGTCCGCAGCGACGGGCGGGGGTCGGCCGTCGGATCGGCACCGAGTACCTGAACCACGACGTGGTCGGCGCCCGCGTCGAGATGTGCGCGCACGCTCGCCGCCGCGTCGTCCACCGAGCCCATCCCGACGAGACCTCTGGCCAGCCGGTCCGAGCCACCGCGGACCAGATCGGACTCGTCGAAGCCCTGGCGCAACCAGGAATTCCGGTAGTTGGGCAGCCCGGAGTAGACGTTGAGATGGCCGTGCGCGTACGCGAGTTGCTCGTCGGCGTCCCCACCCACGACGACGGCCTGCTCGGAGACGATCCACTTGTCCGGTCCGAGGATCTCGCGGGTCTTGCGGGACTGCTCCGGCATCACCAGGTAGGGGTGAGCGCCGTCGGCGTGCGTGCCCGACAGCTCGATCATCTTGGGTCCCAGTGCGGCCAACAGACGCACCGGCCGGCCGGCGCCCGGCTCGATCTGCTCGGGAACCGACGCCATCTTCTCCAGATAGGTGCGCATCGTCGCCAGCGGCTTGGAGTAGACACCGCCGAAGCCGTACTCGACGAGCGGCGCGTGGCTCACTCCCAAGCCGAGGACGAACCTCCCGGGGTACAGCGCGCTCAGCGTGCGGCCACCCGACTCGGCGGCCGACGCCGCCCGCGCATGGATGTTGGCGATACCGGTGCCGACCACCAAACGTTCGGTGGCGGCGAGGAAGGCCGCCGACTGCGTCAGGCACTCCTTACCCGTGACCTCCGGGATGAACAGCGATCCGTAGCCCAGCGCCTCGATCTCGCGGGCCACCTCCTGCGCGGCGGGCATCGCCCAGGTGTCGCTGGCCCACCAGACGCCGATGGTGGCGGGGTAGTCGGTACGGGGACGTTCGGCTGTGGTCACCCTTGGCATTCAAGCAGTCCACTCGTGGCGGTGAGTGGACGCCCCGGGAACTGCTCGTCACCTCAGGACGAGCGCGAAGACGACGCAACAGAGCAGAATGAGTGCCGCGACCGCGAGGGCTGCTTGCTGGGTAGCTCGGTGTCGCATGGGGATCCTGTCCGTCAGACGAAGTTGAAGCGTTCGGTGTGCACGCGGCCACCGGGTATCCCCAGCGCGCCAAGAGCACTCTCCATCGCGTCCTGCATCGCGTTGGGGCCACAGATGAAGTACTGCAGGGTGTCGTAGTCAGCGGGTAGCTGCCTTCGCAAGATCTCAGAGGTGATGAACCCCTGCTCGCCCGTCCAGTCCGGCGCGGGGTTCGATGCGACATAGACCACCGTGAGCAGCAATTGTGTTGTCAGAGTTTCTATTTCGTCGCGGAACGTCGCATCTTCGATACTCGGAACCCCAAAGAACAGATAGCACGGTCTGCGTTCGCCGCGAGTCGCGAAGGTCCGCAACATGCTCATCAGCGGTCCGATGCCGACACCGCCGGCCAGAAGGACGAACCCGGGCCCGGAGTAGCGATCCGGTGAGAACACCCCGTGCGGACCGTCGACGTAGGCGCGGGTCCCCGGTGCGACTGAACCGACGGTGCTGGTGAAGTCGCCGAGTTCCTTGATGCTCATCTGCAAGGTCGTCGGATCATCTCCGTTGGAGGAGAACGAGAACGGGTGCTGCGTCACTGCGAACGGTGAACGGTTCAACGACAGCCAGCCGAACTGTCCAGGGGCAAAGGTGAACCCGGCGTGGCGAACGGGACGCAAGGTGAGTGCATTGACACCGCCACGTTCGGATACCACCGACACCACCTCCCACGAACGTCGCTTGCGCAGCAGCGGTCTGGCGATGCGCACCCACAGGAACATCAGAAGGAAGCCCGCCGTCATGACGACCCAGAGCACCCGCTTCCAAGGCTCGTTCACGTAGTGGCCGATCAGCTCGACGTGCACGAGTGCCGCGGTGATCGCGATGGTGGACAGCACCAGATGAATCGTCTGCCAGGCCTCGTACGAGAGGCGCAGCGCCGCGCGCCACACCGAGGTGACGATCACCGCCAACAGACAGACGATCGCCAGCGTTCCGAATCGGCCGGCCCACGGCGCCGTGAACGGGTTCACCCGCTCGAGGTAACTCGAATCCACCACCACGATCAACAGGATTGGATGGGCAAGGATGAAACACGTTGCGGCATAGCCCATGTAGCGGTGGAAGTGCACCAGGGCGTCTTCACCGAACGGGGCCGCAACCGTCTTCACCCGGGCCACGAGCACGAACTGCAGACCCATCATCGACAACCCGACGAACCCGAGCGCGACGGTGAACTCGCGCCAGAACCCCCGATCGCCGTCCGCCACTCCGATGACGGCGAAGATCAGCGGCGTGACGACGACGGCCACGTAGGCGCCGATCCACGCCGGGGCGCGTAACGCCGCTCGCATCCGACCTTCGCCGCCCGGGGCGGGACTACCGACCACAGCACACCTGACCTATTCGACTCCGTAGTTCGTCGCAGTGTCCGACGCTAATCCCCCGCCTCCAACGCGCGGATGAGGCTCGCGGCGTCCCACGGCCCCGAGTGGCGCCGCCCGTTGACGAAGAACGTCGGCGTGGCTCCGAGATCCATCAGCTCGGCATCCTGAGCATCGTCCTGCACCCGGTGCAGCACTCTCGGTGAGTGCAGGTCCTCGTCGAACTTCGCGATGTCGACGCCGACGCCGTCGGCGTAGCGATAGATGTGCTCCCACTCCAGATGGTCCTGGAACTCGAACATCCTGGTGGCCATCTCGAAGAAACGGCCCTGCAGCGCGGCGGCCTCGCTGGCGCGGGCGGCATCCATCGCGTGTGGGTGACTGCGCTCCTGCGGCAGATGCCGCCACACGTATCTCAATCGGTCGGGGCCGAAGTACTCGCGGACCTCGTCGATGGCGCCGGTGGCCCTGCTGCAGAACGGGCATTCGAAGTCGCCGTACTCGACGAGCGTCAATGGGGCGTTCGGGTTGCCGCGCAGGTGATCTCGATCGGGGTCGACCGCACGCATCAGCGTCATGCCCACCGAGACCGGCGGGCTCAGCCAGTCGGTGAGACGGAAGGTCGCCCAGCCGAGCGCCAGAGCCAGCACGGACGCGGCCAGCACCCCGACGCGCGCCTGATCCTGCTTCGCCGGATCCTCGATCGCCACATCGATGATGAACAGTGAGATCGTGAACCCGATGCCCGACAGAGCCGCACCGCCCGCCACCCGACGCAGCGTCAAACCCGGTGCGAGGACACCGAGCCCGGTCGCACGCACCAGCGCGGTCGCCCCGGTGATCCCGACGAACTTGCCGACCACCAGCCCGGCGATCACGCCCCACGTCAGGGGCGACCGCAGGGCTGCGGCCATCGTGTCGGCGTCGAGGTGCACACCGGCGTTGGCCAAGGCGAACAGCGGCAGCACGACGAACGACACGTAGGAGCCGAATCCGGTCTGCAGACGTTCGTTGATCGAAATGGACTCGCGCAGACTGCGGGTCGCCGCGCGGGCGTACTCCGAGTTCGGGGATTGCCGGAAGGCGCGGATCACGTCGACGGCTTCCTCCACGCGCTGCCGCTCGGGGGTGAACACCGGAATCAGCAGTGCCACGACGACGCCCGCCAGGGTCGGATGCACTCCTCCCATCGACAGCGCCAGCCACAGTGCGGTCGCCAACAGCGCGTAGGCCGGACCCTGGCCGGCGGGCAGGAGTCGAACCGCCGCGATCCCCGCGATGAGCGCGGCCGCGAGCAGCAGGGGCACCACGCTGACGTGATCCGAGTAGAAGACGGCGATCGCGATCAGCGCGCCGACGTCGTCGACCACGGCGAGGGTGAGCAGGAAGGTCCGCAGCCGGGCCGGGCACTGCGGTCCGATGATCGCCAGCGCCCCGACCAGAAAGGCGGTGTCCGTGGAGATCACCACACCCCAGGCTCGCGCGTCGTCGCCGGACGGATTGAAGAGCAGGAATATCACGGCGGGCATCATCAGACCCGCGAGTGCCGCGATCACCGGCACTGCCGCCCGCGCCCGGTCGGTGAGCTCGCCGATGGTGAACTGGCTCTTGACCTCCAGCCCGACGATGAAGAAGAAGAAGGTCATCAGACCGTCGTTGACGAGGTGCTTGACGCTCAGCTCGGCGCGGAAGTCACCGAAGTACAGACCGACCTCTGTACCCCAGAACTCGGTATAGCTATGCGCCCAGGGCGAATTCGCCCAGATGATGGCGATGACCGTGAAGGCCAGCAGAAGTGCCGCGGCGGTGTTCTCACCGCTGCGCGCGGCAGTCGGGTCGCGACCGAACCTGCTCGGAGCGGGCCTCGCGGGCCGCGTACCGTCGCTGGAGGTCACGTCCTCGCGTGCTCCTCGAACTCGGCGAGCAGGTGGGGACGATCCACCGCGCTGGGCGTCAGGACATCAGACGGCTTGGCCCCGAGAAGGATTCGTTTGATCGGGATCTCGAGCCGCTTACCCGTCATGGTGCGCGGAATGCCCGGCACCGCGATGACGTCGTCGGGAACGTGGCGGGGGGAGGCACCGTTTCGGATGGACTCGATGATGCGCGTCCGCAGGTCGTCACCGAACTCGACGCCATCGGCACATGCCACGAACAGCGGCATCCAATACCCGCCGTCGTCGATCTCGACGCCCACGACGAGGCAGTCCGCGATCTCGGGCATGCCCTCGACGGCGTTGTAGATCTCGGCGCTACCCATCCTGACCCCACCCCGGTTCAGGGTGGCATCCGATCGTCCATGAACGACAACGGAATTACGCTCCGTGATGGTGATCCAATCACCGTGACACCAGACGCCCGGATACTTGTCGAAGTAGGCGTTGCGGTACTTCTCGCCGTCGGCGTCGTTCCAGAAGAACACCGGCATCGACGGCATCGGCTTGGTCACGACCAGCTCGCCCGCCTCCTCGGTGACGGACCGACCCCCTTCACCCCACGCTTGCACTGCGACGCCGAGGCAGATCGCGTTGAGCTCGCCTGCCTGGATCGGCACCAGCGGGGTTCCGCCGATGAAGGCGGTCACGACGTCGGTGCCGCCGCTCATCGAGATCACCGGCACGGGTCTGCCGATGCCCTCCTGCAGCCAACGAAATCCCGAGGCGGGCAACGGCGAACCGGTCGAGCCGACCGCACGCAACGACTCCAGCGGGTGGTCCTTACCGGGGTGGAGTTCCTCTTTGGCGCACGCCAACCAGTAACCCGCGCCCGCACCAATGACCGTGACCCGGTGATCGGCCGCCACCTGCCAGAGGTAGTCGGTGCGGCCGAACGTCGGACTGCCGTCGTACAGCACGATCGTCGAGCCGACGAGCAACCCCGACACCAGCAGATTCCACATCATCCAGCTGGTGCTCGACTGCCAGAAGAAGCGGTCGTCCGGCTTCAGATCCAGTTGCAGGCTCAGGTATTTCACGTGCTCGAGCAAGACTCCGCCATGACCGTGCACGATGCCCTTGGGCGTGCCGGTCGTGCCCGAGGAGAAGAGCACCCACAGCGGGTGGTCGAACGGCACGGGCGTGATGTCGAGGTCGACCCCGGCCCCGTTCTCGAGCACCTCGGCCCACGTCGTGGCCCCCGCCACGGGCTCGCCCAGCCGCGGCACCACGACGGTGGCCTTCAACGTCGGCAGCTGCGACCGGATTTCGGCGATCTCGGCATGCCGGTCACGTCGCTTGCCCGCGTACACCGAGCCGTCGCTGACCACCAGCACGGTCGGCTCCAGCTGTCCCAGCCTGGCGACGACACCGCCGACGGCGAGATCCTGGTTGCACACCGCCCAGGTGGCGCCGACGCTCGCAGCGCCCAGGAACGCGGCGACGGCCTCGCCGATGTTGGGTAGGTAGCCGACGACGCGGTCGCCGGGCTTGACTCCGACACTGCGCAGGTACGCCGCGAACGCCGCGGTCTCCCCCCGCAGCCGCGCCCAGGACCATTCCGTAGATCCTTCCTCACCCGCGACCAACATCGCCGGCCGGTCGTCGACGGCGTGCCGGAAGATCTGCGTGACGTAATTCAGGGTCGCGCCCGGAAACCATTGGGCGCCAGGCATGTCACTGCTTCCAAGCGTCGCACTGGGTGGCGTCGTCGCCTGGATGTCGAAGAACGTCCAGACCGCATCCCAGAACCATCCGAGGTCGTCGACGGAGGCCTCCCAGAGTGCGTGGTAGTCGGCGAACTCGCCCCGTCCGGTCTCGGCCAGCCACGCGAGGAACCGGGTCACGTTCGCGTCGTCGATGGTCTGTTGATCGGGCGTCCATCCGCCCGTCAACTGATCGGCGGGGTTCACTGCTCGCCGTCCTCCTCCGTGGGTGTTTCGGGTACCTCCAACAGGAGCTGGCCGGCGGGCGTCTCGTCGGCGACCGCGTAGGCGGCCTCCATCAGCATCCAGCCCGACACCTGCACCGACATGTCACGCTCCGGGACCTCGGAGGCGTTGACCGCACCCTCGACGAACTGTGCATCCTTGCCGCCCGCCTTCGGGAGATCGGCATTGCGGTCCCAGAACGCGCCGAACAGCGGCAGACCGTCGACGGTCTGCCGGTAGTCCCACGCCGACTGCGCCGACTTGAGCACGAGTTGCTTGGCGGTGGCGCGCGCCGCGGTGTCCTCGGGGCCATCCTCGGGGAGCTGGGTGGCCGCCAGTGCCAGATACCGCGCGAGGATGCCGTTGAAGAGGCCCCCGTCGCCGCCACCCGCACCCTGGATGACGCCGCCAGGGGCCATGTTGTCGGCGATCGCGTCGATCAGTCGACGGGCACGCTCGGGGTGGCGGGCATCCTTCGTGCGGGTGGCGAGCTCAACCTCCAACCCGAGGACGACGCCTTGGCAGTAGGTGTACTGCGCGCGCACCATCGAGCCGCCCTTGATGCCGTCGAACACCAGATGGCTCTCGGGGTCGATCAGCGTCTCGTCGATCCAGTCGGCCATCTGCTGGGCGCGCCGCAGCCTGTCGTACCGCGCGAGGAAGATGCCCGCGGGCCCGTTGGCGGGCGCGTTGAAGAACTGGTCCTGCTTGCGCCACGGGATGCCGCCGCCGTCCTCCGGCACCCAGGCGTTGAGGAATTGGTCGGCCAGCTTGTCGAGGGCCTTTGGTCGCTCGACGCCCGCCTGGCTGCCCGCACGTTCGAGGGCGAGCGCCAGCCACGCCATGTCGTCGTAGTAGTCGTTGGTCCAGCGCAGGGTGTTGCGCCAGTGGTGCCCACGGATCTGGCGTTCGATCGTCGCCCTGCGCTCGGGTTGCGGGTCGCGTGTCTGCGCGTCGATCAGGCATTCCAGAAGATGCGCCTGCCACCAGTAGTTCCAGCTGCGGAACCCCAGATCCTTCGCCGACGGCGGCCAGGCGCACACCCCCAGCTGGGTGCCGGGCAGCCGCCAGAGCTTCCGGTAGTGCCGCTTCGCGATAGCGGCTTCTGCGCTGGCCGCACGATTGGCCCACAGCTGATCCATGTCGTTGATCCTGCCCTACCAGGCGTGCGATGTGTCGGCATGCGTCACGATCCAGGCGTGCATGGCGATCCCGGCGGCCACCGCGGCGTTGATGCTGCGCGTCGATCCGAACTGGGCGATGGACACCGTCACGATGGCGCCCCGCTGCGCGTCGGCGGTGATGCCCGGCCCCTCCTGACCGAAGATCAGCAGACAGTTGCGCGGCAGACGCGTGTCCTCGAGGCGGACGGCTCCCGGAACGTTGTCCACCGCCACCACGTCGAGTCCGCTCTCGGCGGCGAACTCGAGCAGCGCGTCGGTCGTGTCGTGGTGCCGCAGACGTTGGTAGCGGTCGGTGACCATGGCGCCGCGCCGATTCCACCGACGCCGTCCGACGATGTGCACGGTGTCGACGGCGAAGGCGTTGGCGGTGCGCACGACGCCGCCGATGTTGGCGTCGTTGCCGAAGTTCTCGATAGCAATGTGCAGCGGGTGCCGCCGCCTGTCGATGTCGGCGATGATCGCATCGCGCGTCCAGTAGCGGTAGGCGTCGACGACGTTGCGGGTGTCGCCGTCGCGCAACAGGTCCGGGTCGTACCGGGGATCTGCGGGTGGCGTGCCGGGCCAGGGCCCAACACCCGGCGCGGTCCCCCACTCCGTGGGTCCCGCTGGCTCACTCACTCGTCGTCCACAGTCCGGCGTGGGTGCCGACCACCGCGACCGTGGCGTACAGCAGCGCCTGGTTGATCTCCCCCTGCGTGCACAGCGACCCGCGAACCGCGACCGCGTCGAGCGACGAGTCGGGCAGCACCAACATCGACGATCCGTACACCGAGCAGGCATACGACAGCCCCTTGCCCGGCAGCGTCGGGGTCACCTGGACCATGAGCGGGCCGCCGCGCCGGATCGAGTCGTCGCGGTACCGCGAGGCCAGCCCGGAGACGTCCAACCCGAGCAACATGTAGCCGTTGCCGGTGAAGGCGCCTGGTTCCCCCAGTGCGGTCGGCAGCAGTTGCGCCCCGCTGGCGTCGAAGGCGTCGACGCTGGTGGACGTGAGGACCAGTCCGGTTTCGGTGTCTCCGGTGGGCGTCAGACCGACGGGGAAGGACGCCCCGTAGGCGGCGATGGTGCCGGGGATCCTGTCCTGGGGCGAGTAGACGTAGAGGCCTCGCACCTGGGCCTGATCGCGCAGCGGGCCCAAACACACTGTGCCAGACAGCTTGTCGGGGTTCGGTGAGACGGCGGGTTGCAGGCTCAGGTCCGTCACGCTGCTACAGCTGCCCAGCGCGGTGCTCTCGATCGGATGCGCGAGCGCGCCGTAGAGGCCGAATCGCAACGAGTCCACCTTTGCGTGCTGCCCACCGGCCTGCGACGGGGACGCATCGACGTCGACCAGGACGTAGTCCTGATCGAAGCGCAGGTTCGCCGCCGAGACGTTCCAGCCCAGCACGGACAGCGATTCGCCGATCTTGGCGCCCTGCGTGGCATAGGGGCTCGGCTGGGGATCGTCAGAGCAGGCGACGAGGGCGGCCGCCGCGATCAGGGCCAGCAGAAGTGCGACGACAGCGCGCACTCAGGTCCGTCCCCGGCCGCGTCCCACCACTTTGGTCGCAGCTCGCACCAGGCTCCGCGGCACCATCCGTCCGGCCGTGGTCAGCGCTTTGTACTGCAGACCGGGCACGATCACGACCTCGCCCTTGGCCACGTCGGCGAGGCAGTCCCGCACCACGTCGGCGACCTCGAGCCAGAGGATCGACGGCGTGCCCTCCATGGCGATGCCTGCGCGTTCGTGGAACTCGGTGCGGACGAAGCCCGGGCACAGGGCATGCACGCCGACGCCCGTGCCGCCGAGACCGTTGGCCAGGCCTTCGGAGAACGAGATGACCCAGGCCTTGGATGCCGAGTAGGTGGACCCACGTCCGGGCAGCAGGCCCGCGACGCTGGCGACGTTGATGACCGTGCCCGCACCCGCGGCCAACATGGGCGGCAGCGCGGCCCGCGTCAGGTGCATGACGGCCGTGACGTTGACGTCCAGCTGGGCCTGCAGGAGCTCCGGGTCGGCACTCCAGAATTCGCCTGAGGTACCGAATCCCGCGTTGTTCACCAGGATCTGCACCCCGGCCGCAAGCCGGTCGGCGACCGTGGCGCGGTCGGCGGCGACGGCCAGGTCGGCGGGCAGCACCTCGACCTCTGCGCCGGCCTCGTCGTGCAGTTCGGCGGCGAGCAATTTCAGACGTTCGACGTCGCGTGCCACCAGCACCAGGTCATGGCCGTCGAGGGCGTATCGGCGAGCGAATCCCATCCCCAATCCGGATGTCGGTCCGGTGATCAGGGCAACGGGGCGAGACATGCCGACAGGTTACCGGCCGAGTCCGAGCGCCCAATCGCTAGCGCTGGTAATGCGGAGACTGGCGCCCGTTGCGCACCGGTGGGCGCTGCTGGGTGTACCTGCCGACGTCACCCCGGGTCGGGGGCGCGTCGGTGCGGCCCGCGGGCAACTCGGCGGGACGCGGGGCTACCGGGCGGCTCGGCGAGCCGCCGCGCCGGGCGATCGCCTGGCCCGCGACGCCGGACTGGCCCGGTTGCGGGATGGGTGGCAGCACGCGCAGGAGGTCGTTGAACTGGCGCACGGTCAGCAGACCTTCGTCCCACTGCGCACGGGTGCTGGTGATCGGCATGCTGACGAGCGTCCAGTGCTGCTCGTTCCACATGATCTCGGCGCAATCGGGAGCGGCGTGCGCGAAGGTCACCATGCGGCGGTCGCACGCGCGGCGTGCGGCGTCGAGGTTGGTGGAGTACACCATCCGCGGGCCGATGGCGCCGAGCAGCCAGATGTCGCTCTCGCGCGGCTCCTTGATGTCCTTCAGCCGCACGTCGACCACTACGTTGGTGCCGACCTTGCGGTGCAGCGCGATGACCGTCGCGACGTCTTCGAGGTCGAAGATGAAGACGGCCTCCCCACGGATCTGGCCGAGGACCACGTTCTTGGCCGAGACGTCGCCAACCGTGGACATGACGCCGCGCTTCCAGCGCTTCACGATGTCGGTCGACTCGTGTTCGTAGTCGAACCCGTGCGACTTCGCCCACGACTTCCGCCGCCTGCCGAGGCCACGCCTTTTGTCCAGGTCGACGTACAACAGCACCGCCGCACCCACGAAACAGAGTGCAGACAACGTGAACCAGAGGGGGACCATTGACCCCCAGCCTACTGGTTGGTACCGGTTTCGCCAGAACAGATACGCATCACAAACCTGTCACGCCTCGTCAGACCAGTTCATCCGGGTCAGCGGGCACACTGGTCGAGTGAGTGACCTCTCTGGCAAGGCCTTCCTCGTCGTCGGTGCCACCGGTGCCCTCGGTTCCCGCATCGCCCGTCTCGTCGCCGATCACGGAGCCGACGTCACCATCAGCGCGCGCTCCGACGACGCGCTGAACGGCCTCGGGATCGAGGGCGCCCATACCGTGGCGGCTGATCTGCGAGAGCCGGATGCGCCTCGGTCGGTGGTAGCCGCCGCGCTCGAGCGACACGGACGCCTCGACGGGCTGGTCATCGCGGCCGGTGTGGTGGCCTTCGGTCCGGTGACCGACATCGACGACGACACCGTCGACGATCTGGTGTTGATCGACTTCCTCGCCCCGCTGCGGCTGGTCCGAGCGGCGCTGCCCGTGATGGAGGCCGGTGGGGTGATCCTCGGCATCAGCGCGGTGGTGGCGGAGAAGCCGCTGCCCAACATGGCCGTCTACTCGGCGGCCAAGGCTGCGACGGCCGCCCTGTTCACCGCCGTCCGCGGCGAGGCCAGGCGGCGCAAGATCCGCGTCGTCGACGCCCGCCCGCCCCACACCGAGACCGGGTTGGCCGGTCGCGCGATCGCCGGGGAGGCGCCCAAGCTGCCGACCGGTCTCGATCCCGATGCCGTGGCGGCGCGGATAGTGGAAGCGTTGGTGGGTAAGGAGACCGACGTTCCGAGCGACGCCTTCTAATGCCGAATGGCCACTCATCGCACGTCTGCGGTCGAAAACCGTGCAATGAGTGGCCAGTCGAGGCGGGGGAACTCAGCCCAGGATGAGGCCTTCGCCATCGGGGCTGACGTTCACCGGCACCACGTCGCCGTCGTGTACGTCACCCGCCAGCAGCAGCTTCGCGAGCTGGTCGCCGATCGAGTGCTGCACCAGCCTGCGCAGCGGCCGGGCCCCGTAGACCGGGTCGAACCCACGCTTGGCCAGCCATTCCTTGGCGGGCAGCGACACCTCCAGGGCGAGCCTGCGCTGAGCCAGCCGCTTCTGCAGCTGAGCCAGCTGGATGTCGACGATGCGAACCAGTTCGTCGGGCTGTAGGCCGTCGAAGATCAGCACGTCGTCGAGACGGTTGATGAACTCCGGCTTGAACGCGGCACGGACCGCTGCCATCACCTGCTCGTCGTCGCCGCCTGAGCCGAGGTTGGACGTGAGGATGAGGATGGTGTTGCGAAAGTCGACCGTGCGACCCTGACCGTCGGTCAGCCTGCCCTCGTCGAGCACGGCCAGCAGCACGTCGAAGACGTCCGGGTGGGCCTTCTCGACCTCGTCGAACAGCACCACCGAGTACGGGCGTCGCCGCACCGCTTCGGTCAGCTGACCGCCCTGGTCGTAGCCGATGTAGCCGGGAGGGGCACCGACGAGCCGAGCAGAGGAGTGCTTCTCGCCGTACTCGCTCATGTCGATGCGGATCATCGCGCGTTCGTCGTCGAACAGGAAGTCTGCCAACGCCTTTGCCAGCTCGGTCTTGCCGACGCCGGTGGGGCCGAGGAACAGGAAGGAACCGGTGGGCCGGTTGGGGTCGGCGACACCGGCCCGGCTGCGGCGGACCGCATCGGACACCGCCTGCACGGCCTTCTTCTGGCCGACGACCCGCTTGCCGAGTTCGTCCTCCATCCGCAGCAGCTTGGCGGTCTCGCCCTCGAGCAGCCGCCCGGCTGGGATGCCGGTCCACGCCGCGACGACGTCTGCGATGTCATCGGGCCCGACTTCCTCCTTCAGCATGACGTTTTCCTGCGCCTGCGCCTGAGGCAGTGCGGCGTCCAGCTTCTTCTCGATCTCCGGGATCCGCCCGTACCGCAGCTCGGCGGCCTTGGCCAGGTTGCCGTCGCGCTCAGCCCGCTCGGATTCACCGCGCAGGTGGTCCAGCTGCTCCTTGAGGTCGCGCACGATGTCGATCGCGCTCTTCTCGTTCTGCCATCGGGTCGTCAGCTCGGCGAGCTGCTCCTTCTTGTCGGCCAGTTCGGCGCGGAGCTTGGCGAGGCGGTCGACGGACGCTGCATCCGTCTCCTTGGTCAGTGCCATCTCCTCGATCTCGAGGCGACGCACCAGGCGCTCGACCTCGTCGATCTCGACGGGCCGGGAGTCGATCTCCATCCGCAGCCGCGAGCCTGCCTCGTCGACCAGGTCGATGGCCTTGTCGGGCAGGAAGCGGCTGGTGATGTAGCGGTCGGACAGCGTGGCCGCGGCCACCAGGGCGGAGTCGGTGATCCGCACGCCATGGTGCACTTCGTAGCGGTCCTTGAGTCCGCGCAGGATGCCGACGGTGTCCTCGACGGAGGGCTCGCCGACGAACACCTGCTGGAAGCGCCGCTCGAGGGCGGCGTCCTTCTCGATGTACTTGCGGTACTCCTCGAGTGTGGTGGCCCCGACCATGCGGAGCTCGCCACGGGCCAGCATCGGCTTGATCATGTTGCCCGCGTCCATGGCGGATTCTCCGCTGGCGCCCGCACCCACGATGGTGTGCAGCTCGTCGATGAACGTGATGACCTGACCGGCCGAGTTCTTGATGTCGTCGAGCACGGCCTTGAGCCGCTCCTCGAATTCGCCGCGATACTTGGCGCCCGCCACCATGGAGCCCATGTCGAGGGAGACGACGGTCTTGTCCCGCAGGCTCTCCGGCACGTCGCCGGCGATGATGCGCTGGGCCAGGCCTTCCACGATGGCGGTCTTGCCGACGCCGGGCTCGCCGATGAGCACGGGGTTGTTCTTGGTGCGACGGCTCAACACCTGCACGACGCGACGAATCTCGTTGTCGCGGCCGATGACCGGGTCGAGCTTGCCTTCCCGCGCGGCGGCGGTCAGGTCGGTGGAGTACTTCTCCAGCGCCTGATAGGTGGCCTCCGGGTCCGCGCTGGTGACGCGGGCACTGCCGCGGACCTTGACGAACGCCTCGCGTAGCGCCTGGGGTGATGCGCCGTGGCCGTTCAGCAGCTTTGCCACGTCCGAGTCGCCGGTGGCGAGGCCGACGAGCAGGTGCTCGGTGGAGACGTATTCGTCATCCATCTCACCGGCCAGTTGCTGGGCAGCGGTGATCGCCGCGAGCGACTCGCGCGACAGGTTGGGCGTCGAGTTGGCGCCGCTGGCCTTGGGCAGCCGGTCGAGAAGGCCCGCGGCCTCGCTTCTGATGATCGCGGGATCAACGCCGACGGCCTCGAGTAGGGGCGCGGCGATCCCGTCATTCTGGGAGAGCAGCGCCGTCAACAGATGAGCGGGCCGGATCTCTGGGTTGCCTGCGGCGGTCGCCGCCTGCAACGCCGAGGTCAGCGCCGCCTGGGTCTTCGTGGTCGGGTTGAACGAGTCCACGACACCTCCATTTCGTTCTCAAGAAAATGCTTGTCTGCTTGCACAACGCAGTCAAGGTTGAGTCTGTTCCGCTCAACTCTAAAGATTTTCCGCGATCTTCGATAGTGCCGAAAGTCCTCACGCCACCGGTCGGCTACTGCTGCACCGGAAGCGGGTCGAGGCCGGGCAGCATCTGCAGCAGTTCGGCCGCCTCGACCGGCGGACTGAAGTAGTACCCCTGTGCCAGATCGCAGCCGTATTCCCGGAGTCGGTCGGCGACGGGCGCACTCTCGACACCCTCGGCGACGCAGGTCACCTGAAGGTCGTGGGCCAGATCGATGACGGCATGCACGATCGACGCGGCCCGCCGGTCCTCGAGGATCGGCATCACGAACTGCTGATCCAACTTGACCTCGTCGACGGAGAGCTCGCGCAGGTATTGCAGCCCGCTGAAGCCGCTACCGAAGTCGTCGATCGACACGCGAATTCCACACTCGCGCAACCGGTCCAGCACGGCTCGCGTCCCCTGCAGGTTCTCGATGACCAGGTCCTCGGTGATCTCCAGGGTCAACGCGGTGGACTCCAGTCCGTGCTCGGACAGAGCCGCGTTGAGCTGGCGGGGTAGGTCGGAGTCGTCGAAGGACGGCGCGAACAGGTTGACCGCCACGGGGATGGTCCGCCCGGCGTCCCGCCACCGCACCGAGTCGGCGAACACCATCTCGAACACCCGCGCGGTCATCGACTCCATCAGGTCGTGGCGCCGGACCAGTGGCAGGAAGTCGGCTGGGGTCAGCACACCGTGGTCGGGGTGCGGCCACCGCACCAGCGCCTCGACACCGACGACGCCGCCCGAATCGTCACCGAGGTCGATCTTGGGCTGGTAGACCATCGCCAGTTCGCCGAGATCGATCGCACGACGCAGATCGCCGAGCAACTCGATTCCTCCTGGACCCTTCTGCATGTCCGCACCGCGGCGGTCAGTCGACCTCAGCTCGAGGCGCTTGAGCGGACCGGTGTCCACCGCAAAGGTCTGTACACCGGAGGCCTGCGTGCGCTTGGCTGCGTACATCGCCAGATCCGACTGCTTCAGCAGCACATCGGCGCGCAGGTCGAGATCGCGGGCGGGCGCGATCGACAGTCCGACACTGGGCCGGATGGACAGGGCGTGGCCGTCGATCGCGAACGGCTCGTCGAACGCATCGACTACTCGTTGTGCGACGGATTCCGGTGACTCCGGGCCCTTTTCGATCAAAATCGCGAACTCGTCGCCCCCGAGACGTGCGACGGTGTCTCCGCTACGGACGGCGTCGAGGATCCGCCCCGCAACCTCCACCAGCAGGACGTCACCCGCGGCGTGCCCCAGTTCGTCGTTGACGAGTTTGAAGTCGTCCAGATCCAGCGTCAACACCGCCAGAGCTCCGAACAACTCGCGGCGGTGCAGTTCCACGGCGTGTTCGAGCCGATCGCTGAAGAGGGACCTGTTGGCCAGCCCGGTCAGCGGATCGCGCAACGCCTGATCGGCGACGACGGCCAGCAGTCGCTGATTGTGGCCCACCACCAGGAATTGCCGAAACAGCACGGCGATCACCAACGCCACGGCGAGGCTCAGCACCACCGTCGTCGCCGGGGTCAGCAGATCCGCGACGACGACGACCCCGGCCACCGACAAGGGCACGTACGGCAACCACAACGAGTCCCGCACCGGGCCACGGTCGAAGCGCGACTCCCGACATCCGGCCAGCCCGGCAAGTCCGAACGACAGCAGGGACGTCGCCCATCCGACGTCGAGGAGGTCTCCCTTGCCGTAGTCGCCGTGGGCGACGAGATGGAAGTAGACGTCGTTGGACACGGCCATCAGCACCACTCCGCCGAGCAGCAGCGCGACGGGCAACCGGGCGGTACCCCGCGCGCGGATGAGCACCAGCAGCCCGATGGTGATCGCGACCAGGTCCGCGACCGGATAGGCGAGTGCAACGGCGAACTCGGTCGGGCTGGTACGACCCGACTCGAACAACCCGCGCAGGATGACGATCCAACCGATCGCGAACAGTGAACCCGTGACGATCAGACCGTCCATCAGCAGCCGCACCGCGGACGGCCGCCCATGACCGACCGGCAGCAACAACAGCGCCCCGCACACCGCGACCGGCAGCGCGATGAACCCGGCGTCGGCCGCAGAGGGGAACGACATCCCCGTCTGGCTCCACAGCGGTTGAAGACTCTTGGCGGCCTCCGCGGCGACCCAGGCCCCGATGCCGATCGCCAGACATGCCCACGCCGCCCGCGCCCGGCCGCCGTTCGCCACCGCCGCCGCGACGGCACACCCCGCCGCGAACAGTCCGAAGGTGGCGAACGCCGTGTCACTGACGACCTGCGCCACGACCGGAGCGTGCGCGCCGCCATTCCACCGCAGCCACAGCAGCCACCCGAGGAACGCGATCCAGCCAACGATGCCGACCTTGGCCACGCGCAGCGGATTCAGCGAAGTCACCGGCCGACCTCCGCGCTTCAGTGGACCCCGAACTCCGCTAGCCGGGGCTTTCCGACGAACTATACGGTCGAGTCAATAACCATATTGGGCAAACTCACCTGCGATGGTCCCAGAACTGCAGCCAGGTCACGGTCGCAAAGATGCCCAGAGTCACGGCATAGCCGACGAAGACGACGGATGCGCCGATGAGTCCCATCCGCACACCCGCACCGTCGACCGGGTCGAGCCATTTCCGGAAGGGGCGGGTGATCGCAGGCATCAGCCACCACTGCAGCGCCGACACACTGACGATCTGGCTGATCCACAGCGCCAGCCACGGCTCAGCCCCCACCTGGTCGAGCAGCGGCCCGAAGAACCGCGACAACACCATCACGGTCGGATAGAGCACCAACAGCACCAGCATCGCCGACTTCCAGCTCGGCGTCATCAGCGTGCGGCCGTCCTGGACCCGGACCGTCGTGGCGAAGGGCGTGGTGCTCGAGACCGCCGAGAAGCCCTTCGACAGGCTGGACCTCAGGCCCGGCAGCGCCTGATCGCGCTGCGGCGAGCGTAACCAGTCCGACAGCTGCTCCGGGGTTCGGAAGCGGAGCATCGACAGCCACTCGGTGCCCTCGTCAGGCGGCAGCAGGACGGTGCCCTCGTAGCCGGGGAACGCGGAGCTGGCACGGGCCAGGCGGTCTTGGATCGCCCGGAAGTCGGTCTCCTTGCCTGCGACCACATCGTGGCGGAAGGCGCCGACCCCAGGAGGATCGGCCACTCCCTGCCCGAGGATCAGGTCGCTCGTCCGGCTCCAGAATCCCTGCGATTGACCAGCTTTCATGATCGCCCGACGCTCGTCGCCGTCGAGCCAGCGGTGCAGTAGGTCCTCGTCGGTGAAGGTCACCGCCATGGCCCAATCGAGGTCGTCGTCGCGGATCGACGTGGCACTCGAGGCGAAACCCGCGGCCGACCGCGCCGACGCCCGCAGCCGCGACAGCCAGCCGTCGAATGCCGACTCGTCCGCCACGGGGTGGAAGATGGTGACCGCCGTGGCCGCGCCGGTGTTCACGGGTGCGCCTCCCCTCCCGCCGCCAATAGACGGCCCTGCACGTACACCGCGGCGATGGACGACTCGCGGATGCCCATCAGGAGTGCGAAAAGCGTTTGCTCCCTGGCTAGTTCCGGGTCTTCGGAGCGGACGGCCCTGGCCACGTTCGCCGCCAGCGCCGGCGTACCCGACGGGTCGACGACGACGAAGTCGGCCTCCTTCCCGATGTCGAAGTTGCCGAAGCGGCTCTCCATGTCCAGAGCGCGTGCCCCCGCGAGCGTGCCGACGAAGAGCATCTCGGCCGGGTGCATGGAGATTCCATCGTCGCCGGGTTCGGACATGTGCACCTTGAAGGCGTCGCCCAGCACCCTTGGGATCAACCACTCGTCGCCGCCGCCGAAATCAGTTCCGGCCGCGATGTTCACGCCCGAGGCCACGGTGCGCTTCCACGGCATGGTGCCCGATCCGAGGAAGAGCTGGGAGATCGGGCAGTGCGATATCGACGTACCGGTCTGCGCCATCCGTTCCAGTTCGGCGTCCTGGCAGTGGACGCAGTGCGCGAGGATGGTGCGCCGACCCAGGAGGCTCTTCCCACCGGTCGCCGATCCCGGGAGGAACTTGCCGTCGTAGGTGTCGAGATACGAATTCACCTGGTACGCCTGCTTCGTCGAGTCGACCTCCCCGCTGCCGGGGCGGTCGTTCTCGTTGAGATGGCTGTGCACGTAGACGCCGCGGCTGCGCACCTCGTCGTAGAGCTCGCCGAGGTTCCTCAGCGTCTCGGTGGTCACCGACAGCGAGAAGCGCGGCACGATCGCGACGTGGAGCAGCGCGGTGTCGACGTCGCCGGTGTCGGCGGCGTGCCACTTCTCGATCTCCTCGCGGGTCAGCCGGATCGCGTCCGCCTCCGAGGTGATCAGGGGTCGGGCCGTCTCGGGGCCCACCGTCTGGATGCCACGGCCCGAGACCAGGCGCAGACCCGTCCGCCGGGTCTCCGTGAACAAGGAGTCCTGCGCGTGCGGGAACGCCGAACCGAAGACCATCGCCGCGGTGGTACCCGCGGCGATCCGACGCGCACAGAAGTCGACGGCCGCCTGCTGCGCGAACTCGGGATCGGCGAATCTGGACTCGGACGGGAAGATGCACTGGTTCAGCCATTCCAGAAGTTGTCCGCCGCCGTAGGAGTCGCCGGCATAGGTCTGCGGAAAGTGCACGTGGGTGTCGACGAAGCCGGGCAACAGGTAGCCCGGCCGATGGTCGTGCACGGTGCCCGCGGCGTACTCGGCGGGCACCTCGGCGCGCTCGCCGCAGTAGACGATGGTGCCCACATCGTCGAGGACCAGTGCGCCGTCGGGGACCGACACCAGGGCGTCGGCGGCCTCGGTCACCAGCGGGGTGCCCGCCACATGGAAGAGATGGCCCAGGTGAAGGTGGATTGCCATCGACTGCTCCTCGGGGGTTGGTCGACACGCAGTTTCGCAGACTCGGCGCCCGTGCGCAGTGGCGTGCCATAGAGTCAGCCGGTCGGCGCGCCTGCTCGGCCGCGGAGCGAACACGTTGTGAGCTAGGGGCCACGGTTGGACATCACCACCATCTCCGACGTCGTTCGGGAACCGTCGAACCCGCCCGGGCCGATGTGGCGCCCCGGCGATGCCTGGCTCGCCGGTGGCACGTGGTTGTTCTCCGACCGGCAACCCGGACTGCGCCGCCTCATCGATCTCGTTCCGCTGGGCTGGGATTCACTCGTCGCAGGCGAGAACGGCCTCGACATCGGTGCGATGTGCACCATCGCCGACCTGTATTCGCTCGCCGCACCTGCGGACTGGACGGCTGCGCCGCTGCTGCGCACCAGCTGCGAAGCCTTCCTCGCGTCGTTCAAGGTGTGGAACTCGGCCACCGTCGGCGGCAACATCTGCATGTCGCTGCCCGCGGGTCCGATGATCACCCTGACGGTCGCACTCGAGGCCACCTATCGCCTGCTGTCGGTGGACGGCTCCGAGCGCATGGTCGCTGCGGCAGACTTCGTCACGGGCGATCATCAGAACGTCCTGGGCCCGGGTGAACTGTTGCGCAGCATCCACATTCCGGTGAGCGCGCTGCGCAAGCGACAGACCCATCGCCGCTTCACCCTGACGAAGCTGGGGAGGTCGACGATCTTCGTCGTCGCGACGCAAAGCCCAGGCTGCGACGATCTGTCGATCGTCATCACCGCGGGGACGACGCACCCCGTCCGACTGTCGTTCGACCGCATGCCCTCGGCGGGCGTCTTGGCGCATGCCGTCGACGAGATCGGCGACGACGTCTGGTTCGACGACCCGAACGGAAGCCCCGGTCACCGCCGCCACCTGGCCACGTACTTCGCCGAACAGATCCGGTCCGAATTCAGAACGGGTACCGCGCAATGACGTACACGGTGAACGGCAAGGACTTCGACGCAAAGCCCGAACCGGGACAGTGCCTGCGGACCTTCGTCCGATCGCTCGGGTATCACGGTGTCAAGAAGGGTTGTGACGCAGGCGATTGCGGCGCGTGCACGGTGTGGTTGGACGGCGACCCCGTGCACAGCTGCATCACGCCCGCGTTCCGTGCCGACGGCCGCGAGGTCACCACCGTCGAAGGACTCGGCACGCCGGACGCCCTGCACCCGATGCAGGAGCGGTTCCGCGACGCCCCCGGCTTCCAGTGCGGCTTCTGTACCGCAGGCCTGATCATGACCGCGGCGGCACTGACCGAGGAACAGCAGCACGACCTCCCCCGCGCGCTGAAGGGCAACCTCTGCCGCTGCACGGGTTACCGCGCCATCGCGGACGCGGTGCACGGCGTCACCGGCGTCGAGAAGGCCACGCCGGGCCACGCCATCGGCACCAGCGTCGGCGCACCGGCAGCCACCGGCGTCGTCACGGGGACCGTCGAGTTCACGATGGACACCGAGATGGAGGGGATGCTGCACCTGAAGGTGTTGCACTCGCCGCACGCCCACGCCCGCATCGTGACGATCGACACCTCTGCAGCACTGAAAGTGCCTGGTGTGCAACGGGTCTACACCTGGGAGGACGTTCCACGCAGACGCTACAGTACGGCCATCCACACCGACCACCTCGTCGATCCCGACGACACCTACATGCTCGACAACGTCGTGCGATTCGCGGGGCAGCGGGTGGTGGCCGTCCTCGCCGACTCGGTGCGGGCCGCCGAGGAGGGCGTCCGCAGGGTCGTCGTGCAGTACCAGGTGCTGCCCGCGGTCTTCGACCCCGAGGAGGCGATGGCCGACGGTGCTCCCCAACTGCACAGCTATGACGATCCGTTCGCCCACGACAAGGATCACAACGTCCTGCTCGAACTGCACGGCGAAATCGGTGACTTGGACGCGGGATTCGCCGAGGCCGAGGTGATCCACGAGGCCACCTACTTCTCCCCGCGCGTCCAGCACGCGCACCTCGAGACGCACGGGTCGATTGCCTGGATGCAGGACGGTCGCCTCAACGTCCGCACCGCGTCGCAGTCGCCGTCGATCGCGAAGCTCAAACTGGCGCATCTGTTCAACCTACGGCCCGATCAGTTGAGGGTGTTCTGCACGCGCGTCGGCGGCGGCTTCGGCGGCAAGCAGGAATTGATCTCCGAGGACCTACCCGCCCTGGCCACACTGGACACGGGACGGCCCGTGTCGTGGGAGTTCACCCGGGAGGAGGAGTTCACCACCGCCTCTCCGCGGCATCCGATGAAGGTGACGGTGAAACTCGGCGCGAAGGCCGACGGGACGTTGACCGCGTTCGGATACCACAACGTCTCCAACACCGGCGCGTACGGCAACCACGGCGGGGAGACGCTGTTCGCCGCGGGCGCCGCCATCGCGCTCTACCGCTGTCCCAACAAGAAGTTCGATGCCTGGTCGGTCTACACGAACACCGTGCCCAGCGGCGCACTGCGCGGCTACGGCATGACGCAGCCGGGCTTCGCGGTCGAGTGCGCGATCCACGAACTCGCAGTGAAGCTCGGGATCGATCCTTCGGAGCTGCGGCGCCGCAACGTCGTTCGACCCGGCGATGCCCTGCTGGCACTCTCGGAACACGTCGACGACGTCGAGTTCGGCGAGGACGGCATCACGGCATGCATCGACCTGGTCGACGAGGCGCTGCGACTCGACGACAGCGGAGGTGACCTCGGCGATGACTGGCTCGTCGGAGGAGGCGCCGCGGCCTCACTTCACGAGACGGCCCCGCCCACCGATCACATCTCGGATGCGTGGGCGACCCTGTGCGAGGACGGCATCTACGAGATCGCCGTCGGCACGGTCGAATTCGGCGAAGGTACCTCGACTGTGCACGTCCAGATCGCCGCGACGAACCTGGGAACCACGCCCGACCGGATCCGCCTCGTCCAGTCGGACACCGACAGGACGGGTTTCGACACCGGCGCGTTCGCCAGCGCAGGAATGTTCGTGGCGGGCAACGCGGTCAACTACGCGTCGACCGCCTTGGCCAGGCGCATCCTCGGATTCGCGGCCGCGCACACCGGGACTGCCATCGCCGACTGCGCGTTGGACGTCGACGGCGTGCGCTGCGGTGACAGCCGGCTCGCGCTGACCGAGATCCTCGCCGCAGCCCGCGAGCGCGGCATCCGATTCACCGAGTCGCGCAAGGCCTACGGTTCCCCACGCAGCGTCACCTCCAACTCGCACGGCTTCCGGATCGCCGTGCACCGCATCACCGGCGAGATCCGCATCCTCTACAGCGTGCACGCCACCGACGCAGGCGTGGTCATCAACCCCGCACAGGTGCAGGGTCAGGTCGACGGTGGCGTCGCCATGGGCATCGGCTTCGCGCTCACCGAGGACTTCCACGTCGAGGAGGGCGTGATGCTCAACCCCAACCTTCGGAACTACCGCATCCCCACCTTCGCCGACGTCCCACGTACCGAATTGCTGTTGGTGACGTCGACCGACTCGGTGGGTCCGATGAAGGCCAAGGGCATCGCGGAATGCTGTATCAACCCGGTGGCGCCCGCCCTCGCCAACGCGCTCGAGGACGCGACCGGCGTCCGGTTCCGCGACCTGCCGTTGACTCCCGACCGGATCTACCGTCGACTGAACGCGGCGACCTGACCTCCATGGACATCCGCAAGACCGCAGGCACCGCCGCGACCGTGATCATCGGCCAGCCCGTCCGACCCGGCTGTGAGCAGGCCTTCGAGGCGTGGCAGACCGACATGAATTCGTGCGCGGCGACGTATCCGGGATTCATTGGCGCCCAGATCAACCCGCCGACGGCGGTCCAGTCGGACTGGGTGGTGGTGTACCGCTTCGACTCCGTGGCACACGTTCAGGCGTGGATCAACAGCGCGACGCGCCAAGAGCGGCTCGCCGAGGGGCAGCAGTACCTCCAGGGGCCAGGCACCCAACAGGTCATCAGCGGCGGTGACCATCCCGTCGACGCGCTGGTGACCGTAGTCGTGACACACCGCGTACGCCCGGAGTCGGTGCCGGCCTTCCTGGCCTGGCAGGAACGGCTTCGCTTGGCGGAGAGCGCATTCCACGGCTTCCGCGGGACCGAGCTGTTTCGGCCCGTCGAGGGCATCCAAGATGAGTGGACCGCGCTGTACCGCTTCGCCAGTGCCGACGACCTCGACGCGTGGCTGGTCTCCGAGGAACGACGCACGCTGCTCGCCGAAGGCGAGAAGTTCGCCGACTTCCATTCGCGCACCATCGACAACTCGTTCGGAAGCTGGTTCGCGTTCGACGTCGACGGCCAGGAGGCACCACCACCACCGTCGGACGTGAAGACGTCACTCGCCGTCTGGATGGGGCTCTACCCGACCGTCGTGTTTCTGACGCTCGCACTGTCCCCGCTTCACCTGCCGCTCTGGCTCGGCATGCTGGTCGGAAACCTGTTGTCCAGCTTCGCGATGAGCTACCTGGCGATGCCGTACTACGTCAACCCGATCCTGAAGCGCTGGCTGCGGCCTCCGCCGAAGGTGCCGACGTCACGAAACAACCTGCAGGGCTTGGCCATCCTGCTCGCACTCAATGCGTTCTGGGTCGTCGTCTTCTACCTCGTGACGACCCAGTTCTGGAATCTGCCCTGACTGCTCAGGTCTCGCCTACCACCCAGCCGAGCACCCACGGGCCGGCGACCACCGCGATGACCTGCACCGCCGTTCCTCACCTGATCGGTGTTCGTGGTTCGTCCTCAGCGAACACCCTTCCTCCGGAGCGTGGTTCCGGCGATGATGTCGCCATGGGCGAGATCATCCGAATCCATCCCGAGCGACGGGAACCGGAGCCCCTCTGGCGCGAGGTGCTCGGACAGAAGCTGCGTGAGCGCCGCGAGGACAAAGGCCAGCGACTGGTCGACGTCGCCGAGCGGGCAGGGATCTCACCGCAATACCTCTCCGAGATCGAGCGCGGCCGCAAGGAGCCCTCGAGCGAGATGATCGCCGCGGTGTCCGGCGCCCTCGGCATCGAGCTCTCCCGGCTGCTCGGCGGCATCTCGGCCGACCTGAGCCGGCCGGTCATCCAGCGGTCCGCGGGCCCGAGGCTGATGGCGGCTTAGGCCCGCTGGTCGAGCAGGTGGTCGGCCAGGCCGTAGGCGACTGCTCCATCGGCGTCGAACACGCGGTCACGGTCGGTGTCGTGCCGTAGTTCCTCGACGCTGCGGCCGGTATGCCGGGCCAGTATCGCTTCGAGCTGACTTCGCACGCGGACCACCTCGTCGGCTTGCAGGATCAGATCGGGAATGGTGCCGCGACCTTGGGCGGCGGGCTGGTGCAGCACCACCCTGGAATGCGGCAGCACCGAGCGCCGGCCCGGCGTGCCCGCCGCGAGCAGCACCGCGCCCGCCGCGACGGCCTGTCCGATGCACGTCGTCGCCACCGGGGCCTTGACGAAACGCATGGTGTCGTAGATCGCCAGCATGGCCGCCAGGTCGCCGCCCTCGGAGTTGATGTAGAGGCTGATCTCCTGCTCGGGGTTGTCGGCCTCCAGGTGAAGCAGTTGCGCGATGAGTGCGTTGGCGACGCCGGAGTCGATCGCCGTGCCGAGATAGACGATCCGCTCGGTGAGCAGATGCGAGTAGACGTCCATGATTCGCTCGCCACTCGCGCCGCGAATCAGCACGTTCGGGATGGTGTAGGTGCTCATGCGGGCGCCCCGATTCCGAACTGCCGCTGACGATTCGGCACGACCTGGGCGAATGTCTCGACGACCTGGTCGATGAACCCGTAGGCGCGGGCCTGCTCGGCGGTGAACCAGCGATCGTGCAGCGAATCGGTGAAGATCCGCTCGACGTCCTGGCCGGTGTCCTCGGCGATGATGCGCAGCACGGTGTCGCGGGTATGCCGCAGGTCATCGGCCTGAACCTCCACCTCGACGGCCGAGCCTGCGATGCCCGCCGAGCCCTGGTGCATCAGGATGCGCGCATGCGGGAGGGCGAATCGCTTGCCCCGTGTTCCCGACGACAGCAGGAACTGCCCTGCACTGCACGCCAATCCGAGCGCGAGGGTCGAGACGTCGCATGGCACCAGGCACATCACGTCGCGGATGGCGAGCATCGCCGGGACCGACCCACCGGGTGAGTGAATCCACAGCGCGATGTCGCGCTCGGCGTCGTCGGTGGCGAGCGCCAGGAACTGGGTCGCCAGCACGGTTCCGTTGTCGTCGTCGAGCGGGCCGTCCAACACGAGGACTCGCTTGCGGAAGAGGCTGTCACGGAGTTGTCGAGTGAACTGCGGCGGTTTGTCGTCGGTCATGCCTCGACGATGCCGTGACGGCAGCGTCCGTGGCTGCTCACGCTGCTCTCAGCAGAACGCCGACGTCAGCGCCCACCCAGGGGTGCGGCCACCACGAGCGCCGGTATCTCCGGCAGAGTCGACACCAGCTTCGGGTCGAGGGTCGTCGCGTCTGGAGCGCGCCGTTCCAACGTGTACTTGCGGACCTCTGCCCCCGTCGGCGCCGCTCCGGCTACCAACACGTCTGCGCCGACGGTCGTGCTGGTCGTCGCGAGGCTCACACCGCGGTTGCCGGGAAACGGCGCGAACGACGCGATCTGCTCATACGTGGCGTTCTCCTCGTGGTGATTCGGGTTGTCGAGGTAGATCGCCGGCTGTCCGTCGAGAAGCGACCCGCTGGACCACACCCGTACCGCGCCGTCACCGTCGAGTTGACCCGTGAGGATGCTCTTCGCGCCGCCTTCCGCCCCTGCGACCCATCCGCTGGCCAGCGACACTCCCCCGTGATACCCATCGTCGAACGCCATGAACTGGGCGGTCATCCTCGGATCGTTCACCCTCGTCGAATGTCCCTGCGGTGCGGTGCCGTTGGCACGCGCACGGGCCGTCGGTTGATAGAGGTCGTAGCGGAAGGTCTTGATCAGTGGCGCCTCACCGGGGCCTGGCGCCGTGACGATGCTCTCTCGGCCAGAGCCCGATTCGACCATCCCGGTCGCCAGCGTTACGCCAGACTCCGAGCCGGGGTATGGCGTGAACGCGGAGAACACCTCGGGCGCCGTGCCTGATTCACTCGGCACGGTCGACGCGAAGACCTTGATCTGCGACTCCATCCCCGGCCCGGAGCCGACGATGATGTTGTCGGCCAACGCATTTCCGTCGATATCGGCACCGGCGACCGTCACCCCGCCCGTGAAGGCCGGGTCGAACGGGGCGAAGCGGGCAAACTCGGTCTTGAACACGCCGTCCTTGGTGTTGTTGCCGTCATAGGCGACCACCTGGGAGGACACCCCCTTGCCGGTGCCGACGACCAGATCGAGGATGCCGTCACCGTTGACGTCGGCCATCGCCACCGACGGGGTGCCCTCGAAGTCGGGGAAGGGGAACACGGTCTGCAACACCTTGTCGCCGTTGCCATCTCGCACCTGCACCGAGGCTGGTCTGCCGTTGGCCCCGGGGATCGCCACCGCGTACGTCGAGACCTCCGGGATGACGTTGATGGTGGCCATCAGCCCGTTGTCCTCGTGGTTGAGTCGGTGGCAGTGAATGACGTAGGTGCCAGGGAACTGGAGGAATTCCTGACGCAGCGTCAGCGTGGCCGGCGTGCTGACGACGTGCATGTCATTGAAGATCGGAGCAGGAACGTTGACGTTGTCCAGGCCCCATGGTTGCACCCCGGTCTTGCCGTTGTGCGGATCGTCGATCGCCATGACCTGGAAGTCGTTGACGTGGATGTGCATTGGGTGCGCGTCGTTGTTCTGGTTGGTGATCGTCCACTCCTCCACCGAGTTGAGACGGGGCTGGATCAGCGGGACGTTCGGGAACCCTGCCGGTTCGAAGAAGTAGATGACGGCCTTGGGGTCGTTGTTGCTGGCCTTGTCGCCGCCGATGGTGTCGGTGATCGTCAGCGCTCGCCTGACGTCGGGCGTCATCGCCGACGTGTCGACGAACGACGTGTAGGCGTCGAGGTTCTG
The DNA here is from genome assembly GCF_016462545.1 of Mycolicibacterium sp. Lineage (GTDB taxonomy): Bacteria > Actinomycetota > Actinomycetes > Mycobacteriales > Mycobacteriaceae > Mycobacterium. The sequence continues at coordinate 29,213 of NZ_JAEMTA010000059.1, forward strand.
CCCTGGCTCGAAGGGCGTGGTCTGGCCTGGACCGCTGGTATCCGGCGTGGCACGGATCAGGGTCTGGGTCGGGAACACGAAGAAGCCGTCGGCGTAGCTGATGTACTTCGGATCCACGCTCAACTTGCCGAGCACCGCGGGCGTGTTCTCAGTGCCGTTGTTCGTATACAGCACAGCGGGATCCGTGATTTCCGTAGCCTTGGGGTCCGGCGGGAACTCGAGCACCAGATCGCCGCGTGCAGGCATGGTCACCGCGATCGCGTACCGCGACCCGGGTGGGATGTCGAGCGTGGTGCCGTCCCCGTAGACGGGCCTGCCGACCTGGGTGTACGGGTTGCCGTCCTGTCCGACGATGGCGAACTTCGGGTGGTTGCCCGTCGCGGTCTCCGTCAACCGCAACGTCATGTAGGAGATATCGCTGATGTTCGCCACCGCCCAGATCTCCGTCTGGCCCGGCTTGATCTTCAACTCCGGCTGGAATTGACCGTTCACGGTGTACTGCACGTCGCGCTGGTTCTCCGGCAGCGCAGGGTTCTCGGCGATCTTCTGTCCGCCGCCGTCGAAGGCGATCAGGTTGGACGGCATGAAGTTGGTCTGGCCGCGGTTGTTCTTCGGCGATAGCGGACCCGACCACCAGGGCGCGACGTACTTGGCCCCCATGGCGGTGTCGGCGATGTTGACCGGGGCCAGGCTGGGCCGATAGGTGCCGTCAGCCAGCTGGCTACCCTCGGGAGGCTTGAGCGTGCTCACCCACTGCGCCCAGCTGTAGTTGTTCAGCTGATGACCCTTGCCGCTGCGGTCGAACACGTAGTTGTACTGAATTGCCATGTCGCGCACCGGAATATCATTCTGCGTGACGATTGGCAGGTTGCCGTCGGGCCGACCGATCTCGAGCAGCCCCGCCAGACCGAAATAGGTCTGCTGCGTGGTCATCGTGTGGCGGTGGCTGTGGTACCAGTACAGCCCGTTGGGCATGGTGCCCGGGACGTCGTAGGTGTAGGTGTTACCCATGCCCGCCGGGATGGACAGCAGTACGTTGTCCGCGTTGCCGGACGGGCTGACGTGCAGACCGTGGGTGTGCAGATTCAGGGGTGCCTGCTCCAGGGTCGGCGGGTAGATGGGGACCTCGCCGCCCTTGGGGGTCATCGCCGGGTCGTAGAAGTCCTTGATCGTCAGATCCTGAAGATCGTTGTCGAAGTGGATGATCAGCCGTTGGCCGGGGTCGACGCGCAGGGTCGGCGCGGGATAGAGGTTGTCGCCCTTCGTCGAGCCGTCCGAACTGGTCCCCTTGATCAGGTCGAAGCCGAACACCAGGAAGTTGTTCACCGGTTCCTTGACGGTGTCCAGGTTGACCGTGCCCTGATGCGCCGACAGCCGAACCTCGAGCACGCCGTCCCTGCTCTGGAGTCGCACCGGCTCTCGGAAGGGGGCGGGTTTGCCATCGGGTCCCGCGTTCACGCCGGGTGGCGGGTTGGTGGACACCGTGGACTGCGACGAGCAACTGGTCCCCATCGCGACCATCACCACGACGACGACAAGGGCCAGAACCGTTTTCATCACACGGAGCACCATGGAATACTCCTCTGCGACACGGCCAGCAACACGGCAGGACAGCCGCAGGCTACCCAGCAAGCGACACGCAAATTTGCATTTCCGCCAATTTGGTCCCGCGTCCGGGGAAATGAGGGGTCAGAGCTTGCTAGGTTGACCAGAATGCTGGCCGAACTGATTCCCCTGGCCCTCGTGGTCGCACTGTCGCCGTTGTCGATCATCCCGGCGGTGCTGGTGCTGCATTCACCCCGACCGCGGCCCACCGGGCTCGCGTTCCTTGCCGGCTGGCTGGTCGGGCTGGCGGTCCTGACACAGATCTTCATCGAGATCTCCAGCCTTCTGGGCGGGGGCCTCGACAAGCCGCCGAGTTGGGCGTCGTACGTCCGCATCGTCGCGGGTGCAGCCCTGATCGCGTTCGGCCTCTACAAGTGGTTGATACGCAAGCGCTCGGAACACGCCCCGAAGTGGATGAGCAGTTTCGCCAAGATCACCCCGGCCAGGGCCTTCCTGACGGCGATGGTGCTCGTCGTCGTGAACCCGAAGGTGCTGTTCATGTGCGCCGCAGCCGGTCTCGCGATCGGCACCGAGGGCCTAGGCCGGTCCGGTGCGCTGCTGGGCGAGTTGTACTACGTCGCGATCGCCGCGTCCACCGTCGCGCTGCCGATCCTGGCCTACACCGTGTCGGGCGATCGCCTCGACCAGCCACTCGTCCGACTCAAGGACTGGATGGAGGCTCAGCACGCCACCCTGGTCGCCGGCATCCTCGTCGTGCTCGGACTCCTGGTGTTGTACAAGGGAATCCACGGGCTCTAGG
>NZ_JAEMTA010000060.1 GCF_016462545.1 Mycolicibacterium sp.
GGCGGCGGGTACCGCCGAGCCCACCATCGCCGACTTGGGCCGGGCCTTCGAGTGCAGCAGCCGGATCGTAGGGTCGCCCGAGGAGGTCGCCGACCAGCTCGAGGAGTGGCGTGAGGCAGGCATCGACGGGGTGAACGTGTTCCACGCCGTGCGGCCGGACACGTTCCGCGACATCGCCGACAACCTGTTCCCCGAGCTCCGCAAGCGCGGCCTGCTGAGCGTCGACAAGCCGGGGACGCTGCGGCACAAGCTGTCCGGCGGTGGCGCCGACCGTGTGCCGTCGACGCATCCCGCCGCGAAGTACCGCGGCGCGTTCACCGACAACTCGCTGTCCGACAGGGTGTCCGAGCCGCTCTCGCTGCCCGCGAAGGTCTGACTCAGCCGAGGGCCGTGCCGTCCCTGCGGACGATCTCCTCCACCTCGGCCCGCAGGTTCGCTAGTTCGGCGCGCTGCTCCTCGGTGTAGTCACGGGCGGCGTCGTCCAGCACGCACACCGTGCCGACGACGTTGCCCGCCGGATCGTGCACCGCGAGTCCGAGGTAGTTGTGCAGCCCGAATTCGACCTCGTCCTCGTTGCCCGAGAACAACTCGTCTCGGCGTGAATCGCGGACGAAGAGGTCTTCGTCGGTGTCGACGATCCGCTCGCAGTACAACGGCACCTTCTCTGCGTCGGTGCCTGCCTTCTTGCCCGCACCACCGACGGCGTAGTGCTTGGTGGCCTCGCCGGCGGTCGCCGCGACGACCATCGAGTCGGGTTCGGAGCGCATCACCAACACGGACTTGACGCGCAGGAGTTCGGCGATGCTCTCGAGGCGGGGGGACAGGGCGGACAGCCCGGCTGTCGTGTCGGTGCGATTCGGTTCGGATGCCATACGTCGATGATGGCCTCTCGCGCGGATCCGGGTGGTCGGTTTGCTCCGCGGTGATCGCAAACCTTGGGGAGCAGCTTGCGAGGCCATAGATTTCAGCAGTGTTGCGTACGCGTAACCGCATGACGCTCAGCGTGTTTCACCCCAGCCACTTCTGAGAAGGACGTCCCGATGACCGATCTCGCGATTCCAGATCTGACCACCGCCACCCGCAACGGCGACTCCGGACCAGCGCCGGGTCCGGTGCCACCCAGGTCGGAGGGCAACCCCGGTTTGGTGGCGTTGCCCCTCGTCGTCGCCGGTGGCTTCGGGCTGGGGGTGACGAACACGGGCATTCTCGACGTCGCGGGAGCCCCCGTGCCGATCCTCGTCTCCGCGACGGCGGTAGGACTGCTCCTCGCGACCATCTGGGCTGCGGCGTTGGGGCAGAACGTCAATGCCACCGTCTACGGAACGTTCTTCGGCTTCTACGCCAGCTACGGGGTACTGGCTCTTGGCCTCGTACACGACTGGTTCGGGATCCCGGCAGGGGACGCCGGCCCGGCCACGGCTCTGTGGCTGGCCAGTTGGTTGGTGACGATCGGGCTGCTGACCGTGCTGGTCCTTCGACTGCCGTGGACGTACCCACTCCTGCTCGCGATCGTCGACGTCGCGCTGGTGCTGCTGCTGATCGGCAATCTCGCCGACAGCCGCGTCGCGACACAGGCGGGTGGCTGGTTCGTGTTCGCCTTCGTCGCGCTCGTCGCCTACTACTACGTCGCGGCACTGTGGGAGGAGACGGGAGGACGTCCGATTCCCTTGGGACGCCCTCTCATTGGCGGCTGAGCCTCCCTACGTCGGCGCGTTGGCCGGCTGGAACACCCCGGTGCTGTCCGCCTCTTCCTCTGCCCGGATCACGTGGACCACGGCGTTGATCAGCGCCAGATGGGTGAACGCCTGCGGGAAGTTGCCGAGGTGCCGCCCGGTGCGCGGCTCGATCTCCTCGGCATAGAGGTGCAGTGGGCTGGCGAATGACAGCAGCCGCTCGCACAGATGCTTGGCCCTGCTGATCTCACCGATCTCGACCAGCGCCGACACCAGCCAGAACGAACAGATGGTGAAGGATCCCTCTTCACCGGAGAGTCCGTCGTCGGTCTCCTCGGTGCGGTAGCGCAGCACCAACCCGTCCTCGGTGAGTTCGTCGGCGATGGCCAGCACCGTCGCCCGCACCCGCGGGTCGTCCGACGGCAGGAAACGCACCAGCGGCACCAGCAGGAGGGACGCGTCCAGGGCGTCGTCCCCGTAGCGCTGGGTGAGCGCGCCGCGGTGGTCGACGCCGTGGGCCAGGATGTCGGCCTTGATCTCCTCGGCGATGACCCGCCACTGCTGCGCGTAGCTCTTCTCGCCCTGCAACTCGGCGAGCTTCGACCCGCGGTCGAGCGCCACCCAGCACATCACCTTGCTCGAGGTGAAGTGCTGCGGCTCACCGCGCACCTCCCAGATGCCGCGATCGGGTTCCTTCCAGTGCTTGATGGCCTCCTCGACCTGAAGCTTCAGCACCGGCCACAGCATCTCGGGGATCTGTTCGCGTGACTTCGCGTGCAGGTACACCGAGTCGAGCATGGTGCCCCAGATGTCGTGCTGCATCTGGTCGAACGCTCCGTTGCCGATGCGTACCGGCCGCGAGTTGTCGTAGCCGGACAGGTGATTCAGTTCCTCCTCGGTGAGGTGACGCTCGCCCCCGACCGCATACATCACCTGAAGGGGATGGCGCTCACCGTTGTTCGCGCCCGACACGTCGGCGATGAAGGAGAAGAAATCGTCGGCCTCGCGGTCGAGGCCGAGTGTGTAGAGACCCCAGAGGGCGAACGTGGAATCGCGCACCCATGCGTACCGGTAGTCCCAGTTGCGTTCTCCCTGAGGGGTTTCCGGCAGAGACGTGGTGCTCGCAGCCAGCAGGGCGCCGGTGGGGGAGTACGTCAACCCCTTCAGTGTCAACGCGCTGCGCTGTAGGTAGGACCGCCAGGGATGGTCGGGGAAGTCGCCGATGTTGATCCACTGGCGCCACGACTCGCTGGTCTTCCACATCTTGTCGGCGGCTTCTTCGAAGGTCTGCGGCGCCGGGTGACCGGACCAGCTCAGCGCGACGAAGACGTTGTCTCCCTCGGTCAGCCGCGTCCGCGCCCGCGCCTCGTGACCCTCCAGTCCGATTCGCAGGTTCGTCGTCAACCTCAGCGTCGGGTGCGCCTCCGGATTCTTGCTGGCCCGGGCAATCGCCTCGCCGTAGGCCGCCGCGGAGTACTCCCAGGTGGCCGCCTCGCGGTGGTAGTCGAAGGAGGGTTCGCAGCTCATCACCAGCTCGACGACGCCGCTGACGCAACGCACGGTGCGCAGCAGGATGTGCTCGGCATCCCAGTCCATCGGCGTGCGACGGTGGGTCCGTGACCGGGTGTCCAGATCGTGCCACGGTCCCATCACCAGCGCGTCGCGCACGATCAGCCAGCCCGTGTGCGTCTGCCAGGTGGTCTCCATGATGAGGCTGCCCGGCAGGTAGCGGCGCGCAGCGGGCACCGTCACCCCGTAGGGGCCCAACCGGAAGTGGCCGGCTCCGCGGTCCAGGATCGCCCCGAAGACGCTGGGCGAGTCCGGCCGCGGCACGCACATCCACTCGACCGAGCCCGCCGAGGACACCAGGCAGGTGTTCTCGCAGTCCGAGAGGAAGCCGTAGTCCGCGATCGGCGGGAACGGGTTGCGCAGCGGCCCGCCCGGCGCATACGGGACGGGGGCCGTCACCGTGTAGGGCGCCTCCGGGGCGTGCCCCGCGTTGCTGGTGGCGTCGTCGGGCTCGGTGTGCTGCAGAACCATCCCGACATCATCGACTGCCCGGGTACCCGCCGTCTACTCGTGGCTGGGTCCGTTTCTCAGCGCCTGGCGTACCCGGGCGCCCGCTCGGGCAGTGGTCCGATCGCGACCGCGTATCCGGCGACGGTGCGCAGGAACGGCACGCGACCGACGAGGCGCACGGCCAACGGTGCAGCAGCGGGCTCGTCGGAATCCACCGCGACGGCGATGACGCGGGCGTGGATCGCTCGCTGCAGGCCCTGGATGAGCGCCGTCGGGACCCAGCGCCTGGCCTGAATACGGGCCAGGTCCCGCGTGGGCACCCGTCCGGTGCGCAGCGGGGCCGCGAGGACGCGGGCCGCGGCCACGGCGTCGGCGACGGCGAGGTTGATCCCCACCCCGCCGACCGGGGACATGGCGTGTGCCGCGTCCCCGATCAGTAGCAAGCCGTCGGCATACCAGCGATGCAGCCGGTTCAGCTGGACGTCGAGGAGCTTGACGTCGTCGAACGTGGTCAGCTGATCGACCCGATCAGCCAGGTACGGCACCAGCGAGACGATGGTGCGTTGCAGCGACTCGATGCCCTCGGCCCGCAACGTGGCGTCGCTGCCCTTCGGGATGATGTAGGCGCACTGGTAGTAGTCGCCCCGGTCGATGACGATCATCGCGTGGCCCGACGCGAGCACGCCCTCGAGCCCGGGCGGGTCGTGATCCGCCCTCGGCAGCCGGAACCACCACACGTCCATGGGCGCGCCGAAGGCCTTCGGCTGCAAGCCCATTGCCGCCCTCAGCACTGAACCCCGACCGTCGCACGCCACGGTGAGGTCGGCCCGCATCTCGGCCGTCTGACCATCCGCTCCCCGATGGCGGACACCGACGACGCGGTCGCCCTCGCGCAGTGGTCCGAGCACCTCCGTGCTGCGCATCAAGCGAAACGTCGGCTCCCTCTCGGCGGCCGTTGCGAGCAGCTCGAGGAAGTCCCATTGCGGGACCAGCGCGATGTGCTTGTGCGGACCGGGGATCCGCCGCAGATCGATGTCGACCGGCACGCCCTGGACCTGCATCCCGATGGTCTCGATGACGCGGTGGGTGAGCCGTTCGAAGTCCCGGCCGAGCCCCAGATCGTCCAACAGTCGCAGGGTGCTCGCATGCACGGTGTCGCCGCGAAAGTCGCGCAGGAAGTCCGCGTGCTTCTCCATCACGGTGACGTCCACGCCGCCGCGGGCGAGGAGAAGGCCCAGCATCATGCCGGCCGGGCCGCCCCCGGCGATCAGGCATGTCGTGGACTCCGCAGGCGTCCTCATCGCTTGATCGTAGGGTGGAGCAGGTGAGCAGCATCCTGAGTTGGTGGGACGGCGTCGAACTGTGGCTGTCCGGTCTCGGGTTCGTCGCCCAGACGGCGGTCGTGATGCCCGTCGTCCTGCTGCTGGCCTATGCCGCGGCCGTCGTCCTCGACGGTGCACTGGGCAACGGGATACGCCTGCTGCAGCGGGCCCTGCACACCGACGAGGACCCGTCGTGACCGGCATGCCCCGCTCGCGGGTGACGTTGGTGCTGGTCGCGCTGGTGGTTCTGGTGATCGTCATGTGGCTGATCGCCCGCTGATTACGCCTCGCGAAACTCTGTTACGATTCGCGCCATGCACGCAGCGTCCGGCAGTGGAGAGGGTCATGTCCTGGCCCTCATTGCCGTGGGTAATTGCGCTGTTGCAGATGTCCACTGTTGTCGCTGACCCCAGCCCGTCCCGCGGTTTGGTGTCGGTGATGGCCGGTGTGATGTCGGCGACCAACTGACAGGCCTCATCCTTGCCGTCGTGACGGGTTCCCAACCCTTCCCGTCGTACGCAAGAAAGGCTCCACCAGATGCCCAACACCAAGCCGAAGTCGATCCGGTCGCTCACCGCGTTCGGCGCGATCGCCGTCACCGCGTCCTTGCTCGCCGGCTGCGGCGGAGGTGCCAGTGACGTCGCCGGCCAGAGCGCGGGTCCAGCCGCGGACACCACGCTGACCCTGGTCGCCTACGCAGTGCCGGAGCCTGGCTGGAGCAAGATCATTCCGGCCTTCGCCGCCACCCCGGAGGGCAAGGGCGTCGCGGTCACCGCGTCGTACGGCGCCTCGGGCGATCAATCCCGCGGTGTCGTCGACGGAAAGCCCGCCGACATCGTCAACTTCTCCGTCGAACCCGACGTCACGCGCCTGGTCAAGGCCGACAAGGTGGCCAAGGACTGGAACGCCGATGCCACCAAGGGCATCCCGTTCGGCTCCGTGGTGACCTTCCTCGTCCGCAAGGGCAACCCGAAGGGCATCAAGGACTGGAACGATCTGCTGAAGCCGGGTGTCGAGGTCGTCACGCCCAGCCCCCTGAGCTCCGGCTCCGCCAAGTGGAACCTGTTGGCGCCGTACGCATATGCCAGCAACGGGGGGCAGAACCCACAGGCCGGTCTCGACTTCGTCACCAAGCTGGTGACCGAGCACGTGAAGGCACGTCCGGGCTCGGGCCGCGAGGCCACCGACCTCTTCATCCAGGGCAGCGGCGACGTGCTGCTGGCCTACGAGGACGAGGCCATCAACGTCGAGCGTCAGGGCAAGCCCGTCGAACACGTCACCGCGCCACAGACCTTCAAGATCGAAAACCCGGTTGCGGTCGTCACCAACAGTGCGCACCTCCAGCAGGCCACCGCGCTGAAGAACTTCCTCTACACGCCCGAGGGGCAGAAGCTGTGGGCGCAAGCAGGCTTCCGTCCGGTCGATCCCAAGGTCGCCGCAGACTTCGCCGCTGACTTCCCGGCCCCCGAGAAGCTCTGGACCATCGCCGATCTGGGTGGTTGGGGTGAGGTCGATCCCGCCCTGTTCGACAAGGACAACGGCAGCATCACGAAGATCTACAAGCAGGCCACCGGATGACGTCTGCGGTCCTGCCGGCACCCCCGGGTCCCGCCAAGGGCCGGTCGAGACGGGGCCGCCACGGCTCGACGTCGCTGCGCGTGGGCGCGGCGACGCTGTGGCTCAGCGTGATCGTGCTCCTCCCGCTGGCGGCCATCCTGTGGCAGGCGGTGGGCGGAGGCTGGTCCGCGTTCTTCACCGCAGTGACCTCCAATGCCGCGCTGGAGTCCTACAGGGTGACGCTCAGCGTGTCGGTCAGCGTCACCGTGGTGAACCTGGTCTTCGGATTGCTCGTGGCCTGGGTCTTGACGCGCGATGACTTCCCCGGCAAGCGACTGGTCGACGCCGTCATCGATCTGCCGTTCGCCCTGCCGACCATCGTGGCAAGCTTGGTGATGCTGGCCCTCTACGGCCCGAACAGCCCTGTCGGACTTCATCTTCAGCAGACGAGGTGGGGCATCGGCATCGCGCTGCTCTTCGTCACGCTGCCGTTCGTCGTGCGCTCGGTTCAGCCGGTGTTGCTGGAACTCGACCGCGAGGTGGAGGAGGCGGCTGCGTCGCTGGGCGCCAATAACTGGACGATCTTCACCCGTGTGGTCCTGCCTGCGCTGCTGCCGTCGCTGCTGTCCGGCGCGGGTCTGGCGTTCTCCCGCGCCATCGGGGAGTTCGGCTCGGTGGTGTTGATCGGTGGCGCGATACCCGGGGAGACCGAGGTGTCCTCCCAATGGATCCGCACCCTGATCGAGAACGACGACCGAACGGGCGCCGCGGCCATCTCGATCGTGTTGCTCATCGCATCGTTCCTGGTGCTTCTGTTCCTCCGGGCGGTGGGCTCGCGCGCCGCGAAGCGGGAGGAGCTGGCCCGATGATCCTCTCGCGGTCGGTGCGTTACCTCATTCGCTACGTGGCGCTGGCGTACATCCTGATCCTGGTGATCGTCCCGGTCGGGTTGATCCTCTGGCGCACGTTCACCCCGGGGATCGGCACCTTCTTCGCGTCGATCACGACGCCCGCGGCGATCTCGGCACTTCAGCTATCCCTGCTCGTCGTGGCCATCGTCGTGCCACTGAACGTCCTCTTCGGAGTACCGACGGCTCTCGTATTGGCGCGCAACAAGTTTCGTGGCAAGAGTGCGCTTCAAGCCGTCATCGACCTGCCCTTCGCCGTCTCACCCGTGGTCGTTGGTGTCGCCCTGATCCTGCTGTGGGGCACGGCGGGCGCGCTTGGCTTCGTCGAGAACGATTTCGGCCTCAAGATCATCTTCGGGTTGCCGGGCATCGTGCTGGCGAGCATCTTCGTCACCCTGCCCTTCGTGATCCGTGAGGTCGAACCCCTGCTGCACGAGTTGGGGACCGATCAGGAGGAAGCTGCGTCGACCCTGGGTTCGCAGTGGTGGCAGACGTTCTGGCGGATCACCCTCCCGTCCATCAGGTGGGGGCTCACCTACGGGATCGTGCTCACCATCGCCAGGACTCTCGGCGAGTACGGCGCGGTCATCATGGTGTCGTCGAACCTGCCGGGCACGTCGCAAACCCTGACCCTGCTCGTCTCCGACCGCTACAGCCGAGGCCAGGAGTACGGCGCCTATGCCGTCTCGACGCTGCTGATGACCGTCGCGGTGTTGGTACTGGTCGTGCAAGTGATCCTCGACGCCCGGCGTGCCAGGGCGGCAAAATGAGCTTTCGACGAGAAGGACCCCTGACATGACTTCCACTCCCGCGATCACCGTGCGTGGCGCGAACAAGCGCTACGGGGACTTCGTGGCCTTGGACAACATCGACTTCGACGTTCCCGAGGGCTCGCTGACCGCTCTGCTGGGGCCCAGCGGCTCCGGCAAGTCGACGCTGCTGCGAGCGATCGCCGGCCTCGATCAGCCCGACACCGGCACGATCACGATCAAGGGCGAGGACGTGACCGGCGTGCCGCCGCAGCGGCGCGGCATCGGTTTCGTCTTCCAGCACTACGCGGCGTTCAAGCATCTGACCGTGCGGGACAACGTGGCGTTCGGGCCGAAGATTCGCAAGATGCCCAAGTCGGAGATCAAGGACAAGGTCGACAGCCTCCTCGAGATCGTCGGACTCGCCGGTTTCCAGAGCCGTTACCCCAGCCAACTCTCGGGAGGTCAGCGCCAGCGCATGGCTCTTGCCCGGGCCTTGGCCGTCGATCCACAGGTGCTGTTGCTCGACGAGCCGTTCGGAGCGCTCGACGCGAAGGTGCGCGAGGACCTTCGGGCGTGGCTGCGCAGGTTGCATGACGAGGTCCACGTGACCACGGTGCTGGTGACCCACGATCAGGCCGAGGCACTCGACGTGGCCGACCGCATCGCGGTCCTCAACAAGGGCCGCATCGAACAGATCGGCTCGCCGACCGAGGTGTACGACAACCCGGCCAACGGCTTCGTCATGTCGTTCCTCGGGGCGGTGTCGTCGTTGAACGGAACGCTGGTCCGGCCGCATGACATTCGCGTGGGTCGCAGTCCCGACATGGCGATAGCGCAGGCCGACGGCAGCGTATCGTCCACGGGCGTCATTCGCGCCACCATCGACCGCATCGCGGTGCTGGGATTCGAAGTGCGCGTGGAACTCACGGCGGCGACCGACAACTCGCCGTTCACCGCGCAGATCACCCGCGGTGATGCCGAGGCGCTCGGCTTGCGTGAGGGGGACACCGTCTACGTCCGCGCGACCAGGGTGCCGTCGATCCCGGGTGGCGCCGAGTTGCCCGAACCCGAAGGGGCAACCCTCAGCGGGGCGGGTCTCCCCGCCAGCTGAAGCTGTTGACGTACTTCGCCATGTCCAGCGCCAGGAAGAAGTTGGCGCCAGACGGGTGACCCGAGCCGAAGTCGGGGCTGAATTCGCGGAAGGGTCCGGCGGCCGCAGCGACCAGTGCGTAGTCGTTCTTCACCGCGACCATGATCAGCACACGGTTTCGGCCGTCGTCGCCGATGGCACCGGTCGGGTAGTCGTCGGCGACCTCGCCGTAGCCGAGTTGGTAGCCGACGAAGGCGTTGGGAATCTCGTAGTCGAACGTCGCGTCCGGGTAGTGCTCCTTGAGTAGATCGTTCGCAATCTGCTTGGGCGACTGACCATCTGCGGGTTGGCCGAACAGCCGGAGCGTGCCGCCGTCACCGGCGAGCAGGTCGAGTACCACCCCGCTCGGTTCGAACGTGGCGTCATAGGCCGTCTGCGGTCCGGGGTAGGACACCGAGAACTCGCCGTCGCTGGAGATGAAGCGCGGATTGGTCGCGACGGGGTGGCTGATGGGCGGCTGACCGCAGTCGGGCGGACAGACGACCAACGCCTTCGGCGGGGTGAGCCACGTGGACACCGCGACCGAGGCGGCCGCCACCACTGCCGCGGACGTAGTCACGATCAGGAGCAACCGCGCGATGGACGTGGAGCGCATCACCCCGGCCCGACGCGCTGCGCCGCACCGGGGGCAGAAGGGAAGGCGTGGAACGTCCTGCTCACATTGGGGACACGCCGCCGGCTCGCCGGAACGCTCCACGTCGGGCTCCTCACGGAGCAGCGTGGAGTGCACGGTGATGCGCAGCATGTAGAGCGCCAGGACGGCGAGAAGGGCGTAGACCACCGCCTCGACGAGGTCCGGGGGCGTGAACAGATCGAGTACGCCAAGACCGAGATAGGCAGCAATTCCGAACGTCAGCGCCGGAACGGGGGAGCTCAACGCGAACCACGACGGCCTGCGTCCGGCGTCGGACCGGGGCACGAACCAGAGCGTGGCTCCGACCGCACCGCCGACCGCCGCAGCCGTCAGCGGAATCGCGATGCCCTGGATCAAGCCGGCGACCACGAGATCAACCGCTGATCGGCCCTCGACGCCCACGGGCCCGGTGGCCAACTCCGGAGCCAACCTGGTCAGCGTGCCCGCGCTGACGAAGCACAGCGCGCCGAACGACCCGAATATGAATCCGCTCAACGATTTTCGGGTCCCCGGGCGCCACAATCGCACGATGACGACCGGGGCGAGCAGGAGGATGAGAAATCCCAACGGAATGGCGAGGCCGGTGACCAGAAGCTTCAGCGGGCTCACGGGCAGGCCCAGCGCGTCGTCGGCGGCGCGCGCGGCAGCGGCGTCGGTGGCGAGCCCCCAACCAATTCCGAACGCAATGCCCAGCACTGCGGTGGTAGCCAGCGCGCCGATCGACAGCTCGGCGAGGGCGCCGGTCTCCTCGAGGTAGGCAATGAACAGCAGTGGCAACCCGAAGCCGACCAGTCCGATCAGCGCCGCCTCCCACATCGGCAATGCGGTACCGACCATCAGTGCGACCAGGACGATGAGTGCGAGCCCGAACGCGATCCGCGACCGCCGCGACAACGCGGGGAAGAGCGTGCTCGTCACCCGCGGGCTCAGGACGTGCTCGCGCGGCGCAGCCGCATACGTCGACAACCGAAGCCATGGGGGCCCGTCGCCGCGTCGAGGGGATGCGGTCGCACCACAGTTTCCACAGAACTCGTCCGCCGGGACGGTGTCGTCGCATATGCGACAGGTCATGGACCCGGTCGTCACCGAGGAGCCGTGCCCTTCTGAATCTCGAGGAAGTCGCGGGCGAGTTGTTCGACGTTCGGGCTGCCGAGTCCGGTGACGAGGTCGTAGCCGGGGATCGCGAGGTCGACGGCGTTTCCGCCGAGCGTCACGTCACGGAACCCAGGAGAGTTCGCGCCCGCAGCCACCCGGTAGAGCAACGGGTTGATGTCGCCCAACCGCTGCCCGCCGTTCGCCAGTAGGTACTGGTTCATCAGTGCCGTCAGTCCGGCCCAGATCGGTGCGGCCTGTGAGGTGCCCGCGCCCACCAGATCCTGCTGGTCGAACCGAATCTTCACACCGGTGAACGGATCCGCCAGAGCGGAGACATCGGGGGTCAGCCGTCGCTGTCGCTTCCCCGAATCCCGCTCGATGGTCAACCTGCGCTGCCACGCTGGACGCGGGAAGAGCTTCGACACGCCGCCGCTGGTGCCCTGTGACAACGGCGAATCGATCCAGGCCTGCTCGGCCTGCCATTGACCGTCTTCATCGGTGGACAGCGTGGTGCCGCCCACCGACGTCATCCCGGGCAACGACGAAATGGCGTCCAGCCCAATGTCATCCGGACCGGGCGGCGACGACCAGTTCGGCCCGCCCTTGCACTCGAGGCCGCCGGTGTCCCCGCTGGCATCGAACGCCGACGTTCCGTCGAGGTGCGCACGCTCCAGCGCCGACTGCACGGGCTTGAGGTCCGTTGCGGTGATCAGTGCATCGCAACCCCAGCCGATGGACAGGCTCCACACCGCGCCGGGGAACTGTTCGTTCGCCTGGTCGAACATTTCGGCGATCCGTTCATAGGTGCGTCCGCCCTCGAGTGTCGGGCGGGCGTTGATCACCACCATCCGGGCGTCGGGCGCGATCGCATGCGCGACTTCGAGGTCCATCACGGTCTCGGCGCGGGACTCGCTGGGCTGGCCACCGACGAGGACCGGCTTCAGCGGCGGCAGACCCGACATCTCGGCGAAGTCGTCGAGGTCGCCCTGATCGAAACCACTGAACGCGAAGAAGACGATGGTCTGTCCTTTGCCCGTCATGCCTCGTGCAGCAAGGGGGCTGGCGTTGTAGGCGGTCAGCAGTGCGGCCGGCGACAGGCCCTGGCGCGGTACGTCGAGCGGGATGAAGTCGGGACGCGCCTCGCGGTGCGGGGTGTAACCGAGGATCCGCCCGAGTTCACTCACCGTGCCGCGTATGGCGGCCGGCACCTCGGGTTGTTGGGACGAGGCGTAGAACACCTGCCCCTGCATTCCGCGGTAGTCGTGCACCGGGACGTCGAAAGCCTCGGCGACGTCGGGCGGTGCACCCTCGACGATGGCCCAGGCCTCGCCGGGTTTCCACCGCACGGCGAGGCTCCTGCCGGCCGCCCACTGAAGAAGCCGCTCGGGGCGTGCCGAATCCCGTAGGCCGACGGTGAGTTGGGCGTGGTCGAGTCGGGACGGACCGAGATCGGTCGAGCTGGCCAGGAGGTTCGCGTACGGACCGTCGATGGTCACCGCCGGTTCGGTGGGAACCTCCGTGCGGCGGTCGTGCACGATGATCGACGCCGCTGCGACGACGGACAGCGTCAGGCAGCACGCGAGCAGACGACCCGACGTTCGCCGCGACCGCTGTTCGTTCGACATGATTCGACTCCCGAGTCGTGCGCAGGGACGCCACCGACGGTGGCGTCCCTGCGACACGAACTCCGTGCGTTACCGGTGGGCTTAGGAACTGCTGCCGTTGCGGTGGGTTCCCGGCTCTCCCGTGGGTGCGGGCGGTGCCTTGACCGGCGGCGTGAAGCTGTTCGGCCCACCGGGGGTGAGGCTCTTCTCCGTCGGCGAGGGGGTGACGGACGTCGTGGTAGTCGTAGTGCTCGACGGGCTCGGTGATTCACTGCCGCCACAGCCGGCGGTCAACGTGGCCATCGCAATGACCGCACTACCACCGGCGAACAATGCCAGCCGACGACCCAAACGACTTGACTCCATGATTCTTTCCAATCCAATCCCCGTACTGAGTGAATTTCCGTTGCCGGATACCGGACGCATGAACGCCGACGTAAATATCATGCCACAGGGTGAGCAAACGGCGGTGGAAATGGGGACGGGCAGGGTCGACCGGCCCGCGCGACGGCAAAAGACACGCCCAGCTTGGGCAAGCGCATGGTGGTCGGTGATCCCCGATGCGCGCTGGTTCGCCGCCAGTTACCGTCAGGCGGCGATGAGCGCCGAACGGATGTCGTCGAATCGGTCGAGCAGGGCGGCCGCCACCAAATTGTGGGCGCCGAGTGGTTCGGCCATCGGGATCCCGAGTTCGGCGGCGGACGCGGCCACCCGGTCGGTGATGCGGCCGGGCGCCAGGAACCACGGCGCGACGATGATCTCGCGTGCGCCGCGGCGGCGCAGTCGGGCCGCCGCCTCGGCGAGAGTCGGGTGCGGCCCGGTGGCGAAGGCCACCTCGACACCGGCCCAACGCGTCCTCGCCGCGAGGGCGGGGGCCAATGCCGCCGTACGGACGTTCGCCTCCTCGCTGGATGATCCCACCGCCACGACGACGACTCCGACGTCACGCCGATCGGCCGACACCCCGGCGTCTGCGAGACGTCGCCCGAGCAACGTGACGAGGGCGGGGTCCTCGCCGAGAACCCCGGCGAGCCGAACCACCGCGCCGGAGCACTCGATCACCGACGGCAGGTCGACCCTGGCGTGGTAGGCGTCGGCCAACAGCATCGGCACCACCACCGCCGACTGGTGGGAATGCGCGACGTCGGCGAGCACGTCACCCACGTGTGGCGTCGCCTTCTCCAAGAAAGCGGGGCGCACGTCGAGTCCGGGCCGCAGTCGGCGGATCCGTCCGGCCAGCGCGTGAGCGACCGCCGACGAACGCGGATCCACGCTGCCGTGGGCCGCGAGGACCATCACGGTCACGAGGCGTGCAGCCCGCATTCGGTCTTCGACTGTCCCGCCCAGCGGCCACTGCGGGGATCGGCACCCTCGAGCGGCTTCGCCGTGCACGGTGCGCAGCCGATCGACGGGTACCCCTCGAAGACCAGCGGGTTGACGAGGATGTCGTTCGCGTCGATGTAGGCCTGCATGTCGTCGTCAGTCCAGGCCGCGATCGGGTTGATCTTCACCAGGCCGAAGGCCTTGTCGAAGCTGATCAGCGGCGCGTTCGCGCGCGTCGGCGCCTCGACCCGCCGGATGCCCGTCACCCAGGCCGAATAGCCCTTGAGCGCCTTGCCCAGCGGCTCGACCTTGCGCATCCGGCAGCACGCTGCCGGATCACTTGCGAAGAGGTTCTTGCCCAGCAGTTCGTCCTGCTCGGCGACGCTGTTCTCCGGTGTCACGTTGACGACGTTGATGCCGTAGACGGCCTCGACGGCATCACGGGTGCCGATGGTCTCCGCAAAGTGGTACCCGGTGTCGAGGAACAACACGTCCACCCCGGGTCGCGCCTTCGCGGCCATGGCGACCAGGACCGCGTCCTGCATGTTGGAAGCCACCACGTAGTCGCCGCCGAAGGTCTCGTCGGTCCACTGCAGGAGTTCTTCGGCGCTCGCGCCGTCGAGTTCCGCGGCACCGCGTTCCGCCACGGCGATCAGATTCTGCTCGGTCATCGTTTCGCTCATCTGTGAAGCCCTCTCTTCGCGCAGGCGCTCATCGCAAATCCGCCTCGTCGGCCCGGACGGCCCACGTGGCAAAACGCTCGCCGTCTTCCCTTTGTTTCACGAAGTTGCGGACGACCCGCTCGATGTAGTCCCCGAGCTCCGTACTGGTCACCTTGTGCTGGCGCAGCTTGCGACCGAATGCGCTGTCCAGACCGAGGCTGCCGCCCAGGTGAACCTGGAAGCCTTCCTCAGGACCGTTTCCGTCGTCGACCATCTGGCCCTTGAAGCCGATGTCCGCGACCTGGATGCGGGCACACGAGTTCGGGCAGCCGTTGATGTTGATGGTGACCGGCACGTCGAGTTGCGCGTTGAGGTCCTCGAGCCGCTTCTCCAGCTCGGGTGCCAGCTGCTGAGAGCGGCTGCGCGTCTCGGCGAAGGAGAGCTTGCAAAACTCGATTCCGGTGCAGGCCATCAGATTTCGTCGCCAATGCGAGGGCTTCGACGGCAGCCCGAGGGCGTCCAGTCCGTCGCGCAGTGCGTCGAGCTTGTCGTCGGCGACGTCGAGGATGACCAGCTTCTGATAGGGCGTGAAGCGGATGCGGTCCGAACCCGCGGCCTCGGCGAGGTCGGCCACCTTGGTCAGGATGGTGCCCGACACGCGTCCGGCGATGGGCGCGACGCCGACGGCGTTGAGGCCGTTCTTGAGCCGCTGCACACCGACGTGGTCGATGGGACGTGGCACGGGCTCGGGTGCGGGCCCGTCGATCAGCGGCCGCTTCAGGTACTCGGTCTCCAGGACTTCCCTGAACTTCGGGATGCCCCAGTCCTTGATGAGGAACTTCAGCCGCGCCTTGGCGCGGAGCCTGCGGTAGCCATAGTCGCGGAAGACGCTCACCACGGCCTCCCAGACGTCGGGCACCTCATCAAGCGGTACCCACGCGCCGACCCGCTGGCCCAGCATCGGGTTGGTCGACAAACCCCCGCCGACCCAGAGGTCGAATCCGGGGCCGTGCTCGGGATGGTTGACGCCGACGAACGCGACGTCGTTGATCTCGTGCACGACGTCCTGAAGGCCGGAGATCGCGGTCTTGAACTTGCGGGGCAGGTTGGAGTACTCCGGCTTGCCGATGTAGCGCTTGGTGATCTCGTCGATCGCGGGCGTGCCGTCGATGACCTCGTCGAGTGATTCACCGGCCAGCGGCGAGCCCAGGACGACGCGGGGGCAGTCGCCGCAGGCCTCGGTGGTCTGCAGGCCGACTTCGTCGAGACGGCGCCAGATCTCCGGCATGTCCTCGACCCGAATCCAGTGGAACTGAACGTTCTGCCGGTCGGAGATGTCGGCGGTGTCGCGCGCGAACTCCGTGGAGATGCCTCCGAGGGTGCGCAGGGAGGCCGCGGTCAGTGCGCCTCCGTCGGACCGGACCCGCAGCATGAAGAACTCGTCTTCGAGCATGTCGGTGTTGTCGTCACCGGTCCAGGTGCCGTCGTAGCCGGGCTTGCGTTGCGTGTAGAGGCCCCACCAGCGAAAGCGGCCGCGGAGGTCACCCTTGTCGATGCTCTCGAAACCGCCCTTGGCGTAGATGTTCTCGATGCGCGCGCGCACGTTGAGCGGATTGTCGTCCTTCTTGGCCTGCTCGTTGGCGTTGAGCGGCTCGCGGTAGCCGAGCGCCCACTGGCCCTCGCCCTTGGGCCGCTTGACGGGCTTGGCGTCTGCTTGGGTCATTCGATGGCCCCTTCGTAAGGGAGCCGACGTTCCGATCTCGCGATGCCACCGGTGGCTGTCCGGCGGCGCAGATCCGGCGGCCAGCTGAAGTACAGGTGGACAGGTCTACGGCGTCAAGGCAGACAGCAACAGGTGCATACGCGCTTGAAGTCGACATGCCGCCGGACCACCAGCGCAACGCGGGTGGTCGAGGTCTGGGCAGCAGTCACGGCTGTCATTCTGCCATGCCGGGCGGCACCGGCTCCAACCGGCCGAATTTTGTGCTCACCGTGAGTAAAAGTCCGCTCTGGAACACTGGCCGGATGACCGTCGAACCCCGCGCACGACCGTTCGGCATCTACGTCCACGTACCGTTCTGCGCCACTCGCTGTGGGTATTGCGACTTCAACACCTATACCGCCGCTGAACTCGGCGGCGCCAATCCCGACGGCTGGCTGGAGGCGCTGCGCATCGAGTTGGGTCTGGCGGCGACGTCGCTGGCGTTGCAGCGGGGATCGGTTCCGGAGGTGTCGACCGTGTTCGTCGGTGGCGGCACTCCCTCGATGCTGGGCGGCGAGCGGCTCGCCGCGGTGCTCGACGCCGTCCGCGCGAACTTCGTCCTGGCGCCGGGCGCCGAGGTGACGACGGAGGCCAACCCAGAGTCGACGTCGCCCGAACTGCTCGGTCGGCTTCGCCAGGCCGGCTTCACCCGGCTGTCGCTGGGCATGCAGTCCGCCGCCCCGCACGTGCTGGCCGCGCTGGATCGGGTGCACTCACCCGGGCGCGCGCTGGCGGCCGCCGCGGAGGCCCGCGCGGCGGGCTTCGAACACGTCAGCCTCGACCTCATCTACGGCACGCCCGGGGAGACCGACGACGACCTGTCCCGTTCGGTCGACGCCGCCATCGGCGCGGGGGTCGATCACGTGTCGGCGTACGCGCTGGTCGTCGAGCAGGGCACCGCGCTGGCCCGGCGGGTGCGCCGTGGCGAGCTTCCCGCACCCGACGACGACGTGCTCGCGTCGCGATACGAACTGCTCGATGCGCGGCTGTCGGCGGCGGGCTTCGACTGGTACGAGGTATCGAACTGGAGCCGCCCCGACGGGGAGTGCCGCCACAATCTCGGATATTGGGACGGTGGCGAGTGGTGGGGCGCCGGGCCGGGTGCCCACGGGTACGTCGGCGCCACCCGCTGGTGGAATGTCAAGCATCCCAACGCCTATGCGCAGTCTCTCGCGCAAGGGCGGCTACCCATCGCGGACTCCGAGACCCTCGACGACGCGACCCGCCACGTCGAGGACGTCATGCTGCGTCTCCGCCTGCGGAGCGGGTTGCCACTCAACGTGCTGAGCGCGGGCGAGGTGAGGAGGGTCGACACGGCGATCGCCGACGGGCTGGTCGACCGGGTGGCCGATCGGTTGGTGTTGACCGATCACGGTCGGTTGCTGGCCGACGCTGTCGTGCGCGATCTACTCGACTGAGTCAGGTCTGCTGATCGAGCGGGAGGTCCATGTCGTAGACCCGCGCGTGCAGTACCGCCCGGTTGCGCAGCGCCGCCCGGACCGCCTGGTGAACACCGTCCTCGAGGTAGATGACGCCCTCCCACCGCACGGCGTGTGGGAAGAGATCGCCGTAGAACGTCGAGTCCTCCGACAGCAGGCGATCGAGTGCCAGCACCGTCGTCGTGGTCACCAACTCGTCGAGGCGGATCTGCCGCGGCGGGATCTGAGCCCACTGCCGATACGACAGCCCATGCTCCGGATACGGTTTGCCATCGCGGACGCCCTTGAAGATCATCGGCTGGTCGTCCCGGGCATGCCATGAGGTTATCTGGCAGGGCCGCGCTGCGTCGCGGGGCGTCGGTGCTGTTCGTCAACGTAAAATGAGGGGGACTTGGAGGTGAACCATGGGTACTGCCGATGACCGTCGCTTCGAGGTGCTGCGCGCGATCGTCGCCGACTTCGTCTCGACCAAGGAGCCCATCGGCTCGAAGAGCCTCGTCGAACGCCACAATCTGGGCGTGTCGAGCGCGACCGTGCGCAACGACATGGCCGTCCTCGAGGCCGAGGGCTACATCGCGCAACCGCACACCAGCTCGGGTCGGGTGCCCACGGAGAAGGGCTATCGCGAGTTCGTCGATCGGCTCGACGACGTCAAGCCGATGTCGTCGGCCGAGCGTCGCGCCATCCTCACGTTCCTGGAGTCCGGCGTCGACCTGGACGACGTGCTGCGCCGGGCGGTGAAGCTGCTCGCACAGCTGACCCGCCAGGTTGCGATCGTGCAATACCCGACGCTGTCCACGTCCTCGGTCCGCCACCTGGAAGTGGTCGCGTTGACGCCCGCGCGGCTGCTCCTGGTGGTCATCACCGACTCCGGCCGCGTCGATCAGCGCATCGTCGAGCTCGGCGACGCCATCGACGACGTGCAGCTGGCGCAGCTGCGCGAGCGCCTCGGGCAGGCGCTCGA
Source organism: Mycolicibacterium sp. (assembly GCF_016462545.1). Classification (GTDB taxonomy): domain Bacteria; phylum Actinomycetota; class Actinomycetes; order Mycobacteriales; family Mycobacteriaceae; genus Mycobacterium. The sequence goes on from NZ_JAEMTA010000060.1 coordinate 18,865, forward strand.
GGGCAAGCCCATCACCACCGCCTCGATCGCCGTCTCGGATCTCGCGTCCCAGCTCGTCGGCCATGGCGTCCTCGGCGACGCCGTCGGACGGTCGGCGACGGTGCTCGTCGAAACCCTCGTCGAACACAGCGAGGAACGGTTGCTGCTCGGCGGCACCGCCAATCTCACCCACAACACCGCTGACTTCGGCGGTTCCCTGCGATCGGTGCTCGAAGCGCTGGAGGAGCAGGTGGTGGTCCTGCGATTGCTGGCCGCCCAGCAGGAGGCCGGTAAGGTAACCGTGCGCATCGGGCACGAGACTGCGGCCGAGCAGATGGCTGGGACGTCGGTGGTGAGCACCACGTACGGCAGCTCGGGCAAGGTATTCGGCGGCATGGGTGTGGTGGGGCCCACTCGGATGGACTATCCGGGAACCATTGCCAACGTCGCCGCAGTTGCTCTGTACATAGGCGAAGTCTTGGGCGCCCGCTAGAGGTGTCGACACGCACCTCACGTGCGGCTTGAAGAGTGCCCGAAAGGGCTGAGAAGGGTGTGGCGTGGCACGCGATTATTACGGTCTGCTGGGTGTGACCAAGGGTGCGAGCGATTCGGAGCTCAAGCGCGCGTATCGCAAGCTCGCGCGTGAGTTGCATCCCGACGTCAATCCCGACGAGGCGGCGCAGGCGCAGTTCAAGGAAGTCACGGTCGCCTACGAGGTGCTCAGTGATCCGGAGAAGCGCCGCATCGTCGACCTCGGTGGCGATCCGATGGAGAGCGCGGGTGCAGGCAATGGGTTCGGCGGCGGCTTCGGCGGCGCCGGATTCGGTGGTCTCGGCGACGTCTTCGAGGCGTTCTTCGGTGGTGGTGGCGGCGGCCGCGGCCCCGTCGGCAGGGTCAGGCCGGGATCCGACTCGCTTCTCCGGATGCGGCTCGACCTCTCGGAGTGTGCGACAGGTGTCACCAAGCACGTCACCGTGGATACCGCGATTCTGTGCGACGTCTGCCAAGGCAAGGGCACCCACGGCAACTCCGAGCCGGCCACCTGCGACACCTGCCACGGTCAGGGCGAGGTCCAGTCGGTGCAGCGGTCATTGCTGGGCCAGGTGATGACGTCACGTCCCTGCCCGGTGTGCGCAGGCGTCGGCGAGGTCATTCCCGATCCGTGCCATCGCTGCGGTGGCGACGGACGGGTGCGCGCGCGCCGCGAGATCAGCGTGAAGATCCCACCGGGCGTCGGCGACGGCATGCGTGTCCGGCTGGCGGCGCAGGGCGAAGTCGGTCCCGGCGGCGGGCCAGCGGGCGACCTGCACGTCGAAGTTCACGAGCAGCCCCACGACATCTTCATCCGCGACGGCGATGACCTGCACTTCAGCGTGTCGGTGCCAATGGTCGACGCGGCGCTCGGCACGAAGATCTCGGTGGACGCGATCCTCGACGGGCCGACGGCCATCGACATCGCCGCGGGCACGCAGCCCGGTGCCGTCACCACCCTGCGCGGCCACGGAATGCCCAACGTGCGGACCGGTGTCCGCGGCGATCTTCACGCGCACGTCGAGGTGGTCGTGCCCTCGCGGCTCGACCAGCAGGACACGGAGCTGTTGCAGAAGCTCAAGGAGCATCGCGTCCGCGACGTGACCGAGGTCAAGTCGACGCACGCGGCGCCGTCGGGCGGTGGGCTGTTCAGCCGCCTGCGCGAAACCTTCACCGGTCGTTAGGGTTTCACGCCGCTCCGGGCGGGACGGTGGGGAGTCCAGATGAGTCGCGCGCTGTTCTACGTCGACCGAGTGCCCGAGGTGGGCGAAGTGGCCGTCCTCGACGGTGACGAGGGCTTTCACGCTGCCAGCGTGCGACGCATCCGCGTCGGCGAGGAGCTCGATCTCGGCGACGGTGCCGGCGCCGTTGCGCACGTGCTCGTCGAGGCGGTCGGCAAGGGCAGCCTGACCGCCCGGGTCCTGAGCAGAGTCACCGTCGCGCCGCCGTCGCCCGCGGTGACGGTCGTGCAGGCACTTCCCAAGTCCGACCGGTCCGAATTGGCGATCGAGTTGGCGACCGAGGCGGGCGCCGACGCGTTCGTGGCGTGGCAGTCGGACCGCTGCGTCGCGCGCTGGGACGGTTCCGCGAAGGTGGAGAAGGGCATGCGCCGGTGGCAGGCGGTGGCCCGCGCGGCGGCCCGGCAGTCCCGCAGGCCGTACGTCCCGGCGGTCACGTCGCTGGTGAACACGAAGCAACTCGCCGCCTGGGTGAGCGAGGTGGCCAGCGGATCGCTGGTGCTGGTGCTGCACGAGTCTGCGACCGTGCCGCTCACGTCGGTGGGCGTGGCCGAAGCCGCGTCGCTGACGTTGATCGTCGGGCCCGAAGGCGGCATCGATGACGGCGAGCTGGCCATGTTGACCACCGCGGGGGCGACCGCCATTCGGCTGGGTCCAAGTGTGCTGCGGACCACAACGGCGGCGGCGGTGGGGCTTGGCGCACTCGGCGTGCTGACCTCGCGCTGGCGCGTCGAGCCCTAATTCCTGCCAGTGTGCAACCAATTACTGCCACTGGAATTAAACCTCTGAGCACTGCGTTTGTACGTGCAGGTCGGACGGAAGGCTCTACCGCCGACCACCAAGACACCACAGAGGGCACGAAAGAAGAAATGAAGAAAATGAAGAAGTTCGGGTTTGCTGCCGTCGTTGCTAGCGGGTTCGCCGCCGGCATCCTCGGGATGGCGTCTCCGATCCTGGCCACCGCATCCGCAGAAGCTCTGCCCGTCCTCGAACTGCCCGCGTACTCGACCGGCGTCGATCATCACCAGTGGATCAACACGATTCACGCCAACGTCACCGTTCCGCAGGTGGACACGACCGTGCAGCAGAGCCGCTGACACAGTTGAACCGAGGGAGGGGCACCCGGCTTCCGGGTGCCCCTTCTTCGTTGGGGCGTGACGGTGACCAGCGGTAAGCTAACTCGAGCACACCCGACGACATGAGCACGGAAAGCAGGCACTGAACACCACGTGACTCCCCGCGAGACGAACGCCGCCTCGGACAGCACCGTGCGAAGCAACATCAACGTGCCGCCTGACCTAGTGGTCGGCCTACTCGGTTCTGCTGACGAGAACTTGCGTGCCCTGGAAGCCATTCTGACCGCCGACGTCCACGTCCGCGGCAATGCCGTAACGCTCTCCGGTGAGCCCGCCGACGTAGCGCTGGCCGAACGAGTGATGACCGAGCTCATCGCCGTGGTGGCAGGCGGACAGGCCCTCACCCCGGAAGCCGTACGCCGCAGCGTCGCGATGGTGACCGGCACGGGCAATGAATCGCCGGCCGACGTGCTGACCCTCGACATCCTGTCGCGTCGCGGCAAGACCATTCGGCCCAAGACCCTCAACCAGAAGCGGTATGTCGACGCGATCGACGCGCACACCATCGTGTTCGGCATCGGTCCGGCGGGTACCGGCAAGACCTACCTCGCGATGGCCAAGGCCGTCAATGCCCTTCAGACCAAACAGGTTTCGCGCATCATCCTGACCCGCCCCGCAGTGGAGGCCGGTGAACGGCTCGGCTTTCTGCCCGGCACGCTGAGCGAGAAGATCGACCCGTACCTGCGACCGCTGTACGACGCCCTTCACGACATGATGGATCCGGAGCTGATCCCAAAGCTGATGAGCGCCGGCGTCATCGAGGTCGCCCCGCTGGCCTACATGCGCGGCAGGTCCCTCAATGACGCGTTCATCATCCTCGACGAGGCCCAGAACACCACCCCCGAGCAGATGAAGATGTTCCTGACCCGCTTGGGCTTCGGGTCCAAGATCGTGGTGACGGGTGACTCGACCCAGGTCGACCTACACGGCGCGAAGTCCGGTCTGCAGGCGGCGATCGAGATCCTGGACCACATCGACGACATCCACTTCTCCGAACTCACCAGCGCCGACGTCGTCCGTCACCGGCTGGTGTCCGAGATCGTCGATGCCTATGCCAGATCCGAAGCGCCGTCGATGAATCGGGCCGAACGACGATCGGGCACCGGCAGGTCGCGCCGGTGAGCATCGAGGTCTCCAACGAGTCGGGCATCGACGTCTCCGAGAACGAACTGATCAGCGTCGCGCGTTTCGTCATCGCCAAGATGGACGTCAACCCCGGCGCCGAACTGTCCATGGTCCTGCTCGACACCCCGGCGATGGCCGACCTGCACATGCGGTGGATGGATCTGCCCGGTCCGACGGACGTGATGAGCTTCCCGATGGACGAGCTCGAGCCGGGCGGTCGTCCCGACGCGCCCGAACCGGGCCCGTCGATGCTCGGCGACATCGTGCTCTGCCCCGAGTTCGCGGCCACCCAGGCCGAGAAGGCCGGGCATTCGCTCGGCCACGAGCTCGCGCTGCTGACCGTGCACGGCGTCCTGCACCTGCTCGGCTACGACCACGCCGAGCCGGACGAGGAGAGGGAGATGTTCGCCCTGCAACGCGAGCTGCTCGAGGAATGGGTCGCGGATCAGGTCGCCTCCTATCACCAGGACCGGCAGAGCGAGAAGGACCGCAGACTGTTGGACAAATCCCAGTTCTTCGATCAACCGTGACCGGAATCGCATCTCTGTTGGGCGCGCTCGCGCTCATTGCGCTCGGCGGCGTGTTCGCGGCCGTCGACGCCGCCATCAGCACCGTCTCCATCGCCAGGATCGACGAGTTGGTCCGCGAAGAGCGCCCCGGCGCGCCACGGTTGGCCCGTCTGATCGACGATCGACCGCGGTTCATCAACCTGATCGTGCTGCTGCGCATCACCTGCGAAACCGCCGCGACGGTTCTGCTGGTGGCCTTCCTGTACGAAGACCTCGGGCTGACCTGGGGTCTGCTTGCCGCGGCGGCCATCATGGTGGTGGTCAGCTTCGTCGCCATCGGTGTCGGGCCGCGCACGCTGGGCAGGCAGCACGCCTACACCATCGCGCTGGGCGCAGCCCTTCCGCTGCAGGCGATCTCGGTGCTATTGACGCCCATCAGCCGCCTGCTGGTCCTCATCGGCAACGCGTTGACACCCGGCCGCGGTTTCCGCAACGGACCGTTCGCGTCCGAGATCGAGCTGCGCGAAGTCGTGGACCTGGCCCAGCAGCGCGGCATCGTCGCCGACGACGAGCGTCGGATGATCCAGTCCGTGTTCGACCTTGGCGACACGGGCGCCCGCGAGGTGATGGTGCCACGCACCGAGATGGTGTGGATCGAGAGCGACAAGACCGCCGGTCAGGCCACCTCGCTGGCGGTGCGCAGCGGGCACTCCCGGCTGCCGGTGGTGGGTGAGAACGTCGACGACATCGTCGGTGTCGTCTTCCTCAAGGACCTCGTCGAGCAGACGTACTACAGCAACGGTGGCATCGACACCAGGGTCGGCGAGGTGATGCGTCCACCGGTCTTCGTGCCGGACTCCAAGCCGCTCGACGCCCTGCTGCGCGAAATGCAGCGGGACCGCAACCACATGGCGCTCCTGGTCGACGAATACGGCGCCATCGCCGGGTTGGTGACCATCGAAGACGTGTTGGAGGAGATCGTCGGCGAGATCGCCGACGAGTACGACACCGACGAGGTTGCTCCCGTAGAAGATCTGGGCGACAAGCACTTTCGCGTATCACCCCGGTTGCCCCTCGAGGACCTCGCGGAGCTCTACGAACTCGAACTCGACGACGACCTGGACGTCGACACCGTCGGTGGGCTGCTGGCCCACGAACTGGGTCGGGTGCCGCTGCCCGGGGCCGAGGTGACGTGGGACGCGTTGCGACTGCGCGCCGAAGGCGGTCGCGATCATCGCGGCCGCGTGCGCATCGGCACCGTGCTCGTCATACCCGTCGACGAGCCCGAAGAGTCCGAGGATCGTGGAGAGGGCAAGGGATGAGCCTGGATGCCGAGGATGCCAAGCTGGTGACGCTCGCGCGTGGTGCGATGGGCCTGGAGGCCGCCGTCATCGTCACCGACCGGACCGGAAACCCGATCCCGTGAGCGGCGATGCGGCCGAGTTCCGCTCCGGCTTCGTCTGCTTCGTCGGCAGACCGAACACCGGTAAGTCCACTCTCACCAATGCTCTCGTCGGGGCGAAGGTCGCGATCACCTCGAATCGCCCGCAGACTACGCGGCACACCATCCGCGGCATCGTGCACCGCGATGAGTTCCAGATCATCCTCGTCGACACCCCCGGGCTGCACCGGCCGCGAACCCTGTTGGGGGAGCGGCTCAATGAACTGGTCAAGGCCACCTACTCCGAGGTCGACGTCATCGGGCTCTGCATCCCGGCCGACGAGACCATCGGGCCAGGGGACCGGTGGATCTACGAACAGATCCGGGCCGTCGCACCGCGCACCACGCTCATCGTCATCGTCACCAAGACCGACAAGGTCTCACGCGAGAAGGTCGCCGCACAGCTGATCGCCGCCAGTGAGCTCACCGGGGGCACCGCCGAGATCGTGCCCGTCTCGGCCAGCACCGGCGAGCAGGTCGACCTGCTCACCGATGTGTTGGCCGCGCAGTTGCCGCCCGGGCCGGCGTTCTATCCCGACGGCGAGCTGACCGACGAGCCCGAGGAAGTCCTGATGGCCGAGCTGATCCGCGAGGCCGCTCTCGAGGGCGTGCGGGACGAGCTGCCGCACTCGCTGGCCGTGGTCATCGACGAGGTGGAGCCCCGGGAAGGCCGTGATGACCTGATCGACGTGCACGCCATCCTGTACGTCGAACGTGACTCGCAGAAGGGCATCGTGATCGGCAAGGGCGGTGCCCGACTGCGGGAGGTCGGCACGGCGGCGCGGCTTCAGATCGAGACGCTGCTCGGCACCAAGGTCTACCTGGATCTGCGGGTCAAGATCGCGAAGAACTGGCAGCGTGACCCCAAACAGCTTGGGCGGCTTGGTTTCTGAGAGCTCACGTGTCCCACCACGCGGTTGGCTGATCCAACCGCCAGGCCCCGACGGCTTCGAGGGCGGCGGCCAGCGAGATCAGTAGCGGCTCGCTGTTCGCCGGCCCCATCAGCTGAACTCCGATCGGCAGGCCGTCGGAGGTGAAGCCAGCGGGAACGTTGATCGACGGCCAGCCGAGAAGGTTCCACGGCCACGTCACCGGACAGGCGCGAATCATCGCGCGATCGGTGGACAGCCCACCGCGGCGGTCGAAGTCGTGCAGTCTCGGCGGCGGGAGAGCCGTCGTCGGGGCCAGCACCACGTCGGCGAGGTTGAATATCCAGCCGATGCGCCGCGCGGACTCGGCCTCGTGGCGACGGGCGTCGCGCAGGGTCTTCTCAGACAGCAACCGACCCATCCGCATGTTGCTCGCGGTGCGCTTGTCGAACGTCACACCCGGTCCTAGCCTGTCGCGCCAGTCCAACAGCCCGGACGTCGAGCGGGACAGGAAGTTCCAGGACGTGCGCAGCCCGTAGTCGGGGTCGGCCAGTCGGATCGTGTGCCCGAGCTCCTCGAGTTGGCCCGCCATGTGCTCCATCGCGGCCAGGATCTCGGGGTGCAGCTTGGCCCTGAACCCCGTGAAGGGAAACTTCGTCGACATCGCCACGGTCAACGGACCGGGGGCCTGGCTGACGTACGCGGCGACGTCGACGGGCGGCGGTCGGTGCAGATCGCCGTCGGCGTTGCCGGAGGCGGCATCGAGCACGAGGGCGGCGTCGGTCACCGTGCGAGCCAGCACGCCGTTCACCGTGATTCCGTTGAACGCCTCGGGAAGTGGCCAGGTGGAGATCCGGCCCCGCTGGGGCTTGATGCCGATTACGTGGGTCCACGCGGCGGGGATGCGGACGCTCCCGGCGCCGTCCGAACCGATGGCGGCGGTCACCAGTCCCGCGGCCACGGCAGCGGCGCTACCCCCCGAGGAACCGCCGGGCGTGTGCTCGGCCGACCAGGGGTTGCGGGTGTGTCCGAACGCGGGCCCGCTGGTGAACGGCCACTGGCCGAGTTCGCACGTGTTCGTCTTCCCGACTATCACGGCGCCTGCCGTGCGCAGTCGGCGCACCACCTCGGCATCGGCGGTGGCGACGGCGACCTCACCCGACGTGCCGAAGCGGGTGGGCACGCCCGCTACGTCGACGTCGTCCTTGACGGCGATTGGAATGCCCAGGAGCGGAAGGCGTTGTCCGGCAGCACGTTTGCGGTCCGCATCGGCGGCGTCGGCGAGTGCCTGCTCGGTCAGCACGACGCGGAAGGCGTTGAGGGTGGACTGGCTGGCCTCGATTGCGCGGAGCGAACGGGTGGTCAGTTCGCTGGACGTGACCTTGCCGCTGGCCAGGCGGTACAGCAGCTGGGTCAGAGTGGGTAGGGGGGTGCCGGGGGGTCGCGTGCTCGACCCACTGGATGAGGTGTCTGCCATTTGAGTCGACACTATCTGGACGTGCCTTCCCGGCGTGGTCGGTACGAAGTGGGAGACTGTACGGATGCGGTTGTACCGGGATCGAGCTGTCGTGCTGCGCCAGCACAAACTCGGAGAGGCCGACCGCATCGTGACCCTGCTCACTCTCGAACACGGTTTGGTCCGTGCCGTGGCCAAGGGCGTGCGCCGCACCCGGAGCAAGTTCGGGGCCAGGCTCGAACCGTTCGCCCACATCGACGTGCAGCTCTACCCCGGTCGCAACCTCGATGTCGTCACGCAGGTGCAGGCCATCGATGCGTTCGCCAGTGACATCGTCAGCGAATACGGTCGCTACACCTGTGGGTGTGCGGTGCTGGAGACGGCCGAGCGGCTGGCCGGTGAGGAACGCGCCCCGTCGCCAGCCCTGCACCGACTCACCGTCGCGGCGTTGCGCGCAGTCGCCGACGGCACCCGACCGCGCGAACTGGTCCTCGATGCATACCTGTTGCGCGCCATGGGAATTGCGGGGTGGGCCCCCGCGCTCACCGAGTGCGCCCGCTGCGCGGCACCGGGGCCGCACCGGGCGTTCCACGTCGCGGCCGGTGGCAGTGTGTGCATGCACTGCAGGCCGTCCGGTTCGGTCACCCCGCCTCAGGGGGTGCTGGATCTGATGTCGGCCCTACACGACGGGGACTGGTCCGCCGCGGAATCATCCACGTCGTCGTACCGCAGCCAGGCCAGCGGACTGGTCGCGGCCCATCTGCAGTGGCACCTCGAACGTCAGTTGCGGACGTTGCCGCTGGTCGAGCGTGCCTATCGGGTGGATCGCACGGTCGACTCCCTCAGATCCCGAGTCGCTCCGCTCCTGCCCGCCGAACCGCCGAGTGGCCCTGTTCGGGCAGGATGAGGCGTATGGCTACGACACGAGGCAGGGGCAAGAAGGAGACCTACCCGCAGTTGCCTGCGGCGCCTGAGGATTATCCGACCTTCCCCGACACGTCGACGTGGCCGGTCGACTTTCCCGTCCTGCCGCCCCAGACCAACGGCAGGTTCTCCCGCCCGCCGCAGCACACCTCCAAGGAATCGGCCCCGCAGATTCCGGAGGGCCACGTGCCCAATCACGTTGCGGTCGTGATGGACGGCAACGGCCGTTGGGCTACGCAGCGGGGACTCAGTCGCACCGACGGCCACAAGATGGGCGAGGCGGTGCTGATCGACATCACCTGCGGCGCCATCGAAATCGGCATCAAGCACCTCACCGTGTACGCGTTCTCCACCGAGAACTGGAAGCGCAGCCCCGAGGAAGTGCGGTTCCTGATGGGCTTCAACCGAGAGGTGGTGCGCCGTCGGCGCGAGAACCTCAACGCGATGGGCGTGCGCATGCGGTGGGTCGGGTCGCGACCGCGAATGTGGAGCAGTGTCATCAAGGAATTCGACATTGCCGAGAAGATGACCGTGGGCAACGACGTCATCACCATCAACTACTGCGTCAACTACGGCGGGCGCACCGAGATCGTCGAGGCGGCCCAAGAGCTGGCCCAGTTGGCGGCCGACGGCAAGATCAAGCCGAACCGGATCAACGAGGCCGCCTTCGCCAAACACCTTCACCGCGACGACATCCCCGACGTCGACCTCTTCATCCGGACCTCGGGGGAGCAGCGCGCCAGTAACTTCCTGCTATGGCAGGCGGCTTATGCCGAGTTCGTCTTTCAGGACACGCTGTGGCCCGACTACGACCGTCGCGATCTCTGGGCGGCGTGCGTCGAGTACGTCAACCGCAACCGTCGCTTCGGCAGAGCCTGATGAGCACGCTCCTGGAGCGATTGACCACCGCCCTCGGGGAGGTGACGACGCTCGTCGAGGAATCCGACGGTGCCCTGACGATCACGGTGGACGGCATGGTGGCCTCACTGCGGGTCGTGATCATCGCCGAAGGCCTCGAGATGGTGTCGCTCACCCAGCCGTTGGCGTGGGATCTGCCCCTGAACAACAAGATTCGCGAGCGCGTCGCCGAGCAGGCGGGTCGGACCATGCTCGGCACCGTAGCGCTGGTGGAGAAGGTCGCCGACGGCCCACCGGCGCCCACCAATGGTTCGTCGGCCAAGGCGACGCGCCGGCCCGCCACCAAGAAGGTGGCAGACGTGATGCTGCGCTACAACTTTCCCGCGGCCGGGCTGACCGAGGATGCGTTGCGCACGCTGATCCTGCTGGTGCTCACCACGGGCGCAGACGTGCGTCGCGCACTCGCCGCGTGACCCCGGTGCTGCGCATCGTCGCGGCGGTGGTGCTCGATGACCGCAATCGCGTCCTCGTCGTCAGGAAGCGTGGCACGTCGGCGTTCATGCAACCGGGCGGCAAGATCGAGCCGGGCGAGCTGCCGTTGGAGGCGCTCGTCAGGGAGGTTCGGGAGGAACTCGGGACGGGCGTCGTCGAGTCGACGGCACGTGCGTTGGGGCGCTTCACCGCGGCTGCTGCCAACGAGCCGGATCACGTCGTCGACGCCGAGCTGTTCTTCATCACCCTCGACGGACAGCCGCGGGCGGCGTCGGAGATCGAGGAGATTGCCTGGATCGACCCGCACGAACCCGATGGAGTCGAGTTGGCTCCGCTGACCGTGCATCCGGTCCTGGCGCTGGCGCGCGAGGGCGTCAGCTGACGGTCGGTGCGCAGCTCGCGCACACGCCGAAGATCTCGATGGTGTGGCTGACGTCGGAGAAGCCGTGCTGGGCAGCGATGTCGGCGGCCCATGCCTCCGCGGCGCCGCCCTCGACCTCGACGGTCGAACCGCAGACCCGGCACACCAGGTGATGGTGATGGTGTTGGGAGCAGCGGCGGTACACCGATTCGCCGGTGTCGGTGCGCAGGGTGTCCAGCAGACCGGCCGACGCCATCGACTGCAGAGTGCGATACACCGTGGTCAGGCCGATGCCCTCCCCGTTTCGTCGCAGCTCGTCGTGAAGCTCCTGGGCGGATCTGAACTCCTCGACGTTCTCCAGTAGCGCCGAGATCGCGGCGCGCTGCCGGGTCGAACGGACGGCGGTGCCGGTCATGGGGTGCCTGCGTGGTGGCCGGAGTGTTCGCTGACGTATTCACCCGCGTGCGCGACGGCGGCGAGCACGATGTCGCTGAGGTGGTGGTCCACCAGCCGGTAGTGCACTTCGCGGCCGGTGCGTTCCCCGGCGACGACGCCTGCGGACTTCAGGATGCGCAGGTGTTGGCTCACCAGTGGCTGTGGGACGGCGAGCGCGTCGACGAGTTCGTGGACGCACCGCGACGATTCGCGAAGTTGGAGCACGATGGCGATGCGGACCGGCGCCGCGAGCGCCCGCAACAGATCACCGGCCGTGTCGAGCACGTCGCGTGGTGGCGCGTCATCGGCGGGGCGGGGAACCACCAATTTGGAAACCGTTTTCATCAAGGCCAACAATACATGCGCCGATATGCATGTCAATCGTGCGGCCGTCGCCCGCTACGCTGTTCACCCGTGGCCTCCATCATCGACACCGTTGCCAATCTCGCGAAACGCCGTGGCCTCGTCTACCAAGCTGGCGAGATCTACGGCGGCACCAAGTCGGCCTGGGACTACGGCCCGCTGGGCGTCGAGCTCAAGGAGAACATCAAGCGGCAGTGGTGGCGGTCCGTGGTCACCGGCCGCGACGACGTCGTGGGCCTGGACAGCTCGATCATCCTTCCGCGCGAGGTCTGGGTGGCGTCCGGTCACGTCGAGGTGTTCAACGACCCACTGGTCGAATGCCTGAACTGCCACAAGCGCCATCGGCAGGACCACATGCAGGAGGCGTACGCCCTCAAGAAGGGGACGCGCGACACCGCCGTCGATCCGGATTCGGTGCCGATGACGGAGATCGTGTGCCCCGATTGCGGCACCAAGGGGCAGTGGACCGAGCCGCGCGACTTCAACATGATGCTGAAGACCTATCTCGGGCCGATCGAGACCGAAGAGGGCATGCACTACCTGCGTCCCGAGACGGCGCAGGGCATCTTCGTCAACTTCGCGAACGTCGTGACGACGTCTCGACGCAAGCCGCCGTTCGGAATCGGCCAGATAGGCAAGAGCTTTCGCAACGAGATCACCCCGGGCAACTTCATCTTCCGCACCCGCGAGTTCGAGCAGATGGAGATGGAGTTCTTCG
>NZ_JAEMTA010000015.1 GCF_016462545.1 Mycolicibacterium sp.
GGTCAATCGCCCGCCCCCAAACCGCCCGCGCCACCCAACCCGCGTGCTGACCTGGCCCAGCGCATCTCCGATGAGAAGGCGCTCCGTCAGAGCGCCGATCAGCAGATCCAGCTCCTGGCCCTGCAATTTCAGGCGACTCGGTGCAATGACGAGGACGTGCTGGCGGGCAATGACGATCCGAATCTGCCGCTGGTGACCTGCTCGCAGGACCACAAGCAGGTCTACCTGCTCGACAAGTCGATCATCAGCGGTGAGCAGATCGAGAGCGCCTCGTCCGGTCTCGATCAGCAGCGCGGCGAGTACGTCGTCGACCTGCAGTTCAAGAGCGAGGGCGCGGACATCTGGGCGAACTTCACGGCCGCCAACGTCGGGACGCAGACGGCGTTCACCCTGGACTCGCAGGTGGTCAGTGCCCCGCAGATCAACGAGGCGATCCCTGGCGGCCGCACGCAGATCACGGGACAGTTCACCCAGGACTCGGCCCGAGAGCTCGCGAACGTGCTCAAGTACGGCTCGCTGCCGCTGTCGTTTGAGTCGTCGGAAGCCGAAACCGTCTCTGCCACACTGGGATTGACGTCGCTTCGGGCCGGCCTGGTCGCGGGTGCGATCGGGCTCGGGCTGGTACTGCTGTACTCGCTGCTCTACTACCGCGTCCTTGGCCTGCTGACGGCGCTGTCGCTGGTTGCTTCTGGCGCCATGGTGTTCGCGATCCTGGTACTGCTCGGTAGGTACATCGGCTACACGCTCGACCTTGCGGGTATCGCCGGTCTGATCATCGGTATCGGCACCACCGCGGACTCGTTCGTGGTGTTCTTCGAACGCATCAAGGACGAAATCCGGGAGGGACGCTCCTTCCGGTCAGCCGTTCCGCGAGGCTGGGCGCGCGCCCGCAAGACGATTCTCTCCGGCAACGCGGTGAGTTTCCTCTCTGCCGCGGTGCTCTACGTCCTGGCCATCGGACAGGTCAAGGGCTTCGCGTTCACACTCGGCCTGACCACCATCCTCGACGTGGTGGTCGTGTTCCTGGTGACGTGGCCGCTGGTGTACCTGGCGTCCAAGTCGGCGATGCTGTCCAAACCGCGATTCAACGGTCTCGGTGCCGTGCAGCAGATCGCCCGCGAACGTCGCGCCGCCGCGACGCCAGTGGGAGGGAGGTAACGACATGGCCAAGCACGAGTCCAAGGACGCGATCGACGACGCTTCGGATGAGGTAGTGGCAACGGACCCGGATGAGACGTCCACCGCCGAGGAACTGGGCGTATCCGGTTCCGCCGCACCGAAACACGGCTTCTTCGTCCGGCTGTACACCGGTACCGGTGCCTTCGACGTGGTCGGTAAGCGCAAGCTGTGGTTCGCCATCAGCGGCGCCATCTTCGCCGTCGCGGTCATCAGTATCCTGTTGCGCGGCTTCACCTTCGGCATCGACTTCGAAGGCGGTACCAAGGTATCGATGCCCGCCGCGGGTGCACAGGGGCAGGTGACGACCCAGCAGGTCGAGGACGTCTTCTCCAAGACTCTCGGCAAGGCTCCCGAGTCCGTCGTGCAGGTCGGCAACGGCGCTTCGGCGACGATTCAGATTCGCGCCGAGACGCTGAGCAACCCGGACACCGACAAGCTGCGGACGGCCCTGTTCGACGCGTTCCAGCCCAAGGGTGCCGACGGTCAGCCGAGCAAGCTGGCGGTCAGCGACTCTGCGGTGTCTGAAACCTGGGGCGGCCAGATCACCCAGAAGGCGCTCATCGCCCTGGTGGTCTTCCTGGTACTCGTCGCGATCTACATCGCGGTGCGCTACGAGCGCTACATGGCTGTCGCGGCTCTCGCTGCGCTGGTCTTCGACCTCGTCGTCACCGCGGGCGTGTACTCACTCGTCGGGTTCGAGGTCACACCCGCGACGGTGATTGGTCTGCTGACGATTCTGGGCTTCTCGCTCTACGACACGGTCATCGTGTTCGACAAGGTGGAGGAGAACGTTCACGGCTTCGAGCACACCACCCGCCGAACGTTCGCCGAGCAGGCCAACCTCGCGATCAACCAGACGTTCATGCGGTCGATCAACACGAGTCTGATCTCGGTGCTGCCGATCCTCGCGCTCATCGTGGTCGCGGTCTGGTTGCTCGGTGTGGGCACTCTGCAGGACCTCGCGATCGTGCAGTTGGTCGGCGTCATCGTCGGCACCTACTCGTCGATCTTCTTCGCCACGCCGCTCCTGGTCGCGATGCGGGAGCGGACCGATCTGGTGCGCAACCACACCCGTCGCGTCAACAATCGGCGCAAGGGTTCGTCGGCGAGGGCCGCGGTTTCCGAATCCGACTCGGACGCTGAGTCGGAGAAGGTATCGGTCGCAGCGTCTTCGGGTCGGTCGGTGCCGGCTACCCCTGCGCCTGACAAGCCGGTACCGGGTGCGAAGCCGGTCCGTCCCACCGGTAGGCCGTCGGGTAAGCGGAACGCCAGGCGGTAAGCCTCGATGATCAGCCGACCATGGCGCGCCGCCGTCCTCGCGGCCGTGATCACGCTGGTCGGTGTGGTCGGGCTGTCGGCGTGTGCGGGTGGGCCTGCCGACGAGATCGATTACGCGGTGGACGGGACGCTGGTCACCTACAACACGACCACCGTGGCCGGTGCCGCCTCTGCCGGGCCGCAGGCGTTCGCCCGGGTGTTGACCGGATTCAACTATCACGGTCCCGAGGGGCAGGTAGTCGGCGACCGCGACTTCGGCACCATCGCCGTGGTGGGCCGTGCGCCGCTGGTGCTCGACTATCAGATCAGCGACGACGCCGTGTACTCCGACGGCAAACCGGTGACGTGTGACGACATGGTGCTCGCATGGGCAGCACAGTCGGGCCGATTCCCGGGGTTCGACGCCGCCAGCCGAGCAGGCTACGGCGACGTGGCAAGCGTCGACTGCGCGCCCGGCCAGAAGAAGGCCAGGGTGTCGTTCGCCCAGGACCGCGGATTCGTGGACTACGGGCAGCTGTTCGCCGCCACGACGCTGTTGCCGTCGCACGTCATCGCCGATGAACTCGGGGCAGGGGACGGCGCCGTGACCACCGCGCTGCAGACCGGAGACCTGCCGACGATCGATCGGATCGCGCAGCTGTGGAACACCGTCTGGAACCTGACGCCGGATCTCGATCTGAAGCGCTTTCCATCATCGGGCCCCTACAAGCTGAGCTCGGTCAGTGACGATGGCGCCGTCGTGCTGGTCGCCAACGACAAGTGGTGGGGCGCCAAGGCCGTCACCGGCAAGATCACCGTGTGGCCGCGGGGCGCCGACGTCCAGGAACGTGTCAACTCGGGCGACTACGACGTCGTCGACGTGGCGGCGGGGTCGTCCGGCACGTTGAATTTGCCGAGTGACTACGTTCGCACCGACAGCCCGTCCGCCGGCGTCGAGCAACTCATCTTCGCGCCGAGTGGGCCGCTGCTGAACCCGGCGGCACGACGTGCGTTGGCGTTGTGCACGCCCCGGGACCACATCGCGCAGAACGCCGAGGTGCCGATCGCCAACAGCCGACTCAACCCCACCGCCGAGGATTCCATCACGGCCGCCGAGAGCGCGGCCGAGGGCGGCCGGTTCAGCACGTCCGACCCGGTGGCCGCGCGGGAAGCGCTCGGCGGGAATCCGCTGACGGTGCGCATCGGCTACCAGAGTCCCAATGCGCGACTTGCCGCCACCGTGGGCACCATCGCCCGCGCCTGCGAACCGGCGGGCATCACCGTTGCGGATGCGTCCTCGGATGCGGTCGGCCCAGAGACGTTGCGGGACAACCAGATCGACGTGCTGATTGCGAGTACCGGCGGATCGGCGGGCAGTGGATCGACGGGATCGTCGGCGATGGATGCCTACGACCTCTTCAGTGGCAACGGCAACAACCTGTCCGGTTATGCGAACGAGCAGGTGGACGGTGTCATCGGCTCTCTCGCGGTGACGGCGGATCCGAAGGAGCTGGCCCGGTTGCTGGGGGAGGGCGCCCCCGTACTGTGGGACGACATGCCCACCCTTCCGCTCTACCGCCAGCAGCGAACCCTGCTCACATCGACGAAGATGACTGCCGTGAGCAGCAATCCGACTCGGTGGGGGGCAGGGTGGAACATGGACCGTTGGGCGTTGGCACGATGAGCGAAGTTCGCGCCGTGATCGCGTCGCTGATGCGCGAGGTGCCCGACTTTCCCGAACCGGGCATCCAGTTCAAGGACCTCACCCCGGTGCTCGCCGATGCGAGGGGCCTGGCTGTCGTGACGGATGCCCTCGCCGCCGTCGCGGAAGACGTGGACCTGGTGGCGGGCATCGATGCCCGCGGCTTCCTGCTCGGAGCTGCCGTCGCGACGCGACTAGGTACCGGCGTGCTGGCTGTGCGCAAGGGCGGCAAGCTGCCGCCGCCGGTGCACGGCGAGAGCTACGCCCTGGAGTACGGCACCGCGACACTGGAGATTCCGGCGGACGGAATGGAACTGGCGGGACTGCGCGTTCTGCTCATCGACGACGTTTTGGCCACCGGCGGGACGCTGGCCGCGGCGGCGAAGCTGCTGAGAACCGGTGGCGCAACCGTGACGGGCTCGGCGGTGGTACTGGAACTCGCAGCCCTCGAGGGACGGGCGAAGCTGCCAGACGTGGCGGTCGCCAGCCTGTACGTGGTGTGATGAGCGCTTGCGCGAAGAACAGATGACTGGGCATGAGCGCTTGCGCGAAGAACTGAAGGGCTAGCAGGGATATTCTCGACGGAGTACCCGAGCGGGTCAGGAGGTGGTCACGGTGGCGGACGATCAGGCGCTGACGCAAACGCAGCCGATGCCGATCATCGTCCCCGACGCGGTTCCACCCGAGGGTGCGAAGAGTTCGTCGAGCGCATCACGACGGGTGCGGGCGCGCCTGGCTCGACGGATGACTTCGCAGCGCAGCGCGGTGAACCCCGTCCTCGAGCCGCTGGTGGCGGTGCACCGAGAGGTCTACCCGAAAGCTGACCTGGCGCTGCTGCAGCGTGCCTACGCGGTGGCCGAGCAGCGTCACGCCGACCAGTTGCGCCGCTCCGGCGATCCCTACATCACCCACCCGCTGGCGGTGGCCAACATCCTGGCCGAACTCGGCATGGACACCACGACGCTCGTGGCGGCTCTGCTTCACGACACGGTGGAGGACACCGGCTACACGCTAGAGGCCCTGACGAGCGACTTCGGCGTCGAGGTCGGTCATCTGGTGGACGGCGTCACCAAGCTCGACAAGGTCGTGTTGGGCAATGCGGCCGAGGGCGAGACCATTCGCAAGATGATCATTGCGATGGCGCGTGATCCCCGGGTGCTGGTCATCAAGGTGGCCGATCGCCTGCACAATATGCGCACCATGCGATTCCTGCCGCCGGAGAAGCAGGCGCGCAAGGCGCGTGAGACTCTCGAAGTGATTGCCCCCCTTGCGCATCGGCTGGGCATGGCGACCGTCAAGTGGGAACTCGAGGACCTGTCGTTCGCCATCTTGCACCCGAAGAAGTACGAGGAGATCGTCCGGCTGGTCGCCGACCGGGCTCCGTCGCGGGATACCTACCTGGCGAAGGTGCGCGCCGAGATCGCCAATACCGTCAACTCGTCGAAGATCAATGCGACCGTCGAGGGCAGGCCGAAGCACTACTGGTCGATCTATCAGAAGATGATCGTCAAGGGCCGCGACTTCGACGAGATCCACGACCTGGTCGGTGTGCGGATCCTGTGCGACGAGATCCGGGACTGTTACGCCGCCGTCGGCGCGGTGCACTCGCTATGGCAGCCGATGGCGGGCCGGTTCAAGGACTACATCGCCCAGCCTCGCTACGGCGTCTACCAGTCGCTGCACACCACGGTCGTCGGGCCCGAGGGCAAGCCGCTGGAGGTGCAGATCCGCACCCGTGACATGCACCGCACCGCCGAGTACGGCATCGCGGCGCATTGGCGGTACAAGGAAGCCAAGGGCCGCAACGGGGTTCCCGCGAACAATGCCGCTGCCGAGATCGACGACATGGCGTGGATGCGCCAGCTCCTCGACTGGCAGCGGGAGGCCGCCGATCCCGGCGAGTTCCTCGAGTCGCTGCGCTACGACCTCGCCGTGCAGGAGATCTTCGTCTTCACCCCCAAGGGTGACGTCATCACGCTGCCGACGGGTTCGACGCCGGTGGACTTCGCCTACGCCGTGCACACCGAGGTCGGTCACCGCTGCATCGGGGCGCGCGTCAACGGCCGGCTCGTGGCGCTGGAACGCAAGCTCGAGAACGGCGAAGTGGTCGAGGTATTCACGTCGAAGGCCCTGAATGCGGGCCCGTCGCGGGACTGGCAGACGTTCGTGGTGTCACCGCGGGCCAAGGCCAAGATCCGACAGTGGTTCGCCAAGGAGCGGCGCGAGGAGGCGCTCGAATCCGGCAAGGACTCGATCGCGCGCGAGGTGCGGCGCGGTGGACTTCCGTTGCAGCGCTTGATGAACGGCGAGTCGATGGCGGCGTTGGCGCGTGAGCTGCGCTACGTCGACGTGTCGTCGTTGTACACCGCGGTCGGCGAGGGCCACGTCTCGGCGCGCCACGTGGTGCAGCGGTTGCTCGCTCAACTCGGCGGAGACGACGAGGCCGAGGACGAGATCGCCGAGCGGTCGACGCCAGCGACCATGCCGGTACGTCAACGCACCAGCGATGACGTCGGTGTCGCGGTGCCGGGCGCGCCCGGCGTGCTGTGCAAGCTGGCCAAGTGCTGCACGCCGGTGCCCGGTGACAACATCTTGGGCTTCGTCACGCGCGGTGGCGGGGTCAGTGTGCACCGCACCGACTGCACCAATGCCACGTCATTGCAACAACAGTCGGAACGCATCATCGACGTCAAGTGGGCGCCGTCCCCGTCGTCGGTCTTCCTCGTCGCGATTCAAGTGGAGGCCCTCGACCGTCATCGACTGCTGTCCGACGTGACCCGCGTGCTGGCCGACGAGAAGGTCAACATCCTGTCGGCGTCGGTCGCGACGTCGAACGACCGGGTGGCCATCAGCCGGTTCACCTTCGAGATGGGCGACCCCAAGCATCTCGGCCACGTGCTGAACGTGGTGCGCAACGTGGAGGGCGTCTACGACGTGTACCGGGTGACCTCGGCGGCCTGACGCCGAGCGGCCAGTTGTCACACGGTTTTCGCCGTTTTCCGTGCCACAGGTGGCCACTCGCGGGAGTCGAGGGCTAGCGGGTCCGAGTCGTGATCGCACCGATGCCTGCGGCGATCAGGCACGCTATCGCCACCGCGTAGGCGAACCACGGGAACACCTCGCCCAGCGGCCAGCGGGTCGCTGCCCAACCGGCCACGATGGTGGGTACCGCCATTGCCGTGTACGCGATCAGGTAGAAGGCCGACATCGTCTCACCGCGCCGGTCGGAGGGCACGACGTGCGATAGATGCCGCAGCGAGCCGCCGAAGCCGAGCCCGAATGCAGCGCCGAGGACGGCGGCGGCCACGAGCACCAATGGCCAGCTGTGGGTGGCCAATACGGGCACCGTGAGGATGAGCGCGATTGCCATGCCGACGTCGCCGACGATCGCCGATCGGCGGGCGGGCACCCTGGTCGAGAACAGTTGGGCCATGGCCGCCGAGAACGCCGTCGTGCCGACCACCGCGCCGCCGAACACCAGATTGTGGACGTGGGTCTGTTGCGCGGCCAGTGACGGGTAGAGCGAGAGCAGTACGCCGAGCACCGACCACGACGCCGTCACCCCGAGGGCGGCGAACCAGAAGTCACCGCGAATCTCAGCGGGCACGGCGGGTTTCGCGATCCGAATCGGTCCACGGGTTCGCGATTGATGGGGCTCCCGTAGCGCGACGAGGCCGATGCCGAGAAGCGCACAGATCACCGCGACGATCGCGTATGGCGTGCGCATCGGATGTGGTGCGTACTGCGCCAGCAGCGCCGAGCCGACGATGGCGACCGTCATCCCGATGTTGAAGCTGACACCGCTCAGCTGACCCGACCGAACGCCGTGATCGGGTCGCAGATCCAGCAGAGCCGCGGCGCCCGCCACGACGATCGAGCCGACGGCGGCACCGTGAATGATTCTGGCCACCAACAACATTGCCATGTCATCTGCGATGAGGAACACGCCGAGTCCGACGATCATTGCCACCAGGGCGCCCAGGAGCACCGGTTTGCGTCCGACGACGTCGGAGATTCTGCCCGACACCAGGACCGCGCCGAGGGCAGCGACGGCGTAGACGGCGAACACGATGGTGGTGGCGAGAGGGGAGAGGTGCCACTGCTCCTCGTACATCCCGTAGAGCGGCGCGGGGAGCCCTGATACGCCCAGCGCGACACCGCTGAGAATCAGCAGCAGCGTGTACGCCCCGCGCTGCGCGTCGTCGGTCACCCGCTCGGTCGAGACCACTGCCACGAGCCCTCCTCGACGACCAAGTTCGACGGACGTCGAACCCGATCGAGAGTACGCTCGGTTTGATGAACATCAAACCGACGGTGACGGAGGACACGACGGTGGCACCTTCGCGGGTCGCCGGCGTGCAGCAACTGCTGGTCGCCCTCGCGGATCCGGTCCGGCTGGAAATGGTGCGACGACTCGTCAACGCCGGGTCGCCGATGCCCTGCGCCCTGCTCTACGACGGCATCAACAAATCGACCGCCACGCATCACTTCAAGGCCCTGCGCGAGGCGGGCCTCACCGAGCGGCTGGTGATCGACGGGCACACCCACCAGCGGTTGCGGGTCGACCAGGTCGAGGAAGCGGTACCAGGACTACTGGCGTCGATCGTGGGAGGCGTCAACCGCGAAGTGACCTCGCGCGCCGGTTCCTAGTCCAACCGAACCGACTCGATCGTCACGGGGTTCGCGGGCTTGCCGTCGTCACTGCCGCCTTGGACGCCGCGTGCCGCGATCGCGTCGACGACGGCCAGCCCCGTCTCGTCGACGGAGCCGAACACCGTGTAGGTCGGGGGAAGCTGCGAGTCCTCGTACACCAGGAAGAACTGACTGCCGTTGGTCCCCTGGCCGGCATTCGCCATGGCCAACGTCCCCCGCGGGTAGATCACCGGTGTCTGCAACGCCGGGTCGGCGAGACGATACTGATTGCTCGGGTACTCGTTGGGGAAGCGATACCCGGGTCCGCCGCTGCCGTCCCCTGCCGGGTCGCCGCACTGCAGCACACCGAGGGTGCTCGAGGTGGTCAGCCGATGACACGGGGTCTTGTCGAAGAAGCCCTGCTGAGCCAGGCTGACGAAGCTGTTGACCGTGCAGGGCGACTTGCCGTTGTCGAGGCGCACACCAATTGCGCCGTCGTTGGTGACGATCGTGGCGTCGACCGTGTCGGGCGTGGTCGGGACGCGGCCGGTGCGCGGCGGGTTGACGGGCTTGCTGGTCTTCTCCGTCGTCGCCGGATACTGGCAGTTCGTGCCGAGCGTCGCCGACGGCTTGAAGGGCGGCAGTGGCCCCACCGGAGGCGGCGAGCCGGTGATGACGGAGGGCGGATGACGCCCGTCGAAGTCCTGAGCCACGCGGACGATCAAGGCGGCGAAGGCAATCGTGACGACGACGGCGATGACGGTCAGCACCGCCACGACGTAGCTGATCACCAGGCCGGCGATGGCGAGGCCGTGGCCGCCCTCGTGGTTCTTCCTGATCTGGGACAGGGACATGTGGCCGAACACGATGCCCAACGGGAAGAACAAGAACGCACAGACCAGCGAGGCGATGGCCAGGCCGTTGGTGTGCTGTGGTGGCGGAAGGGGTTGCGGCGGTGGATAACCCGGGTAGTACGGCGGCGGACCGGGTGCGCCGAACCCGTAGCCGTAGTGGTCAGGACCAGCGCCGCCAGCGGCGCCTGACTCCGGAGGCGTCGGGGGGTACTCCCCGTAGGGCGGGGGAGGCGGGATGGTCACGGTGGTCGGCCCGGTTCGACGTCAGTCCAGCTGAAGCGACTTGATCTGAACCGGTGTCTTGGGGGCTCCGTCGTCAGGTCCGCGGTCGCCGGGGACCACACCGCCGGCCGCGATCTTGTCGAGGGTGGCCAGGCCCGTCGCATCGATGGTGCCGAATGCCGTGTAGTTCGGGGGCAGTTGAGAATCTTTGAACACCAGGAAGAACTGACTGCCGTTGGAACCGGGAGCGCCCGTATTGGCCATCGCCAAGGTGCCGCGCGGGTACACCACAGGCGACTGCAGAGCCGGGTCGTCTGGCCGGTACTGGTTGGTCGGATACTCGTTGACGAAGCCGTAGCCGGGTCCGCCCGTGCCCTTCCCGGTCGGGTCGCCGCACTGCAGGACCGAGAGGCCCGGCGAGGTCGTCAGACGGTGACAGGGGGTGTCGTTGAAGTAGCCCTGGTTGGCCAGGCTCGCGAAGCTGTTCACCGTGCACGGTGCCTTGGCGTTGTCGAGCTGCAGCCCGATGTTGCCCTGTGAGGTGGTCAAACTGGCGCTGACCTGAGCGGGTTCGGTGGGCACCTTGCCGGTGCGCGGCGGGGTGTTCTTCTTGCTGGCCGGTTCTCCGGGCGTGGCCGGGTACTGGCAGTTGGCGCCCAGGTCGGCGGGGGCGGCGAACGGCGGGAGACCGGCGCCTCCCGGCGCGGCCTGGGTCGGTGCCGCGCTGGTCGACGGGGTGGGGGTATCGGCAGACGCGTTGTTGTCGGGACTCTTGCTGGTCAGGATGACGGTCGCGACGACGGCACCGATGACCAGGAGCACGCCCGCGACGGAGCCGATGATGGTGAAGAGGCGACGCCTGCGTTCTTGAGCGGCGCGGCGTTCCAACTGCCGCTCCAGCTTGCGCTTGGCAGTTTCTCGCCGCTGTTCGTTGGTCGGCACCGCGTGGTCCTCCTCGTGTTCGTCGATCGGCACCGAGTGTGCCAGCAATGGCTGAGAGTAGGTGCCGCGACCCACGCGAAGACCGGATGGGAAACTGGTCGACGTGTTCATCACGGGGTTTCCGGCAGGCATGTTGCAGTGCAACTGCTATGTGCTTGCGCGCAAGCAGGGAGCCGACGCCATCGTGGTCGATCCCGGCCAACGCGCGATGGGGCCACTGCGACGGATTCTCGACGAGAACCGACTGACCCCGGCAGCCGTGCTACTGACCCACGGTCACGTCGATCACATCTGGTCGGCCCAGAAGGTCGCCGATACCTACGGCTGCCCGGCATTCATCCATCCCGAGGACCGGGTGATGCTGACCGATCCCATCAAGGGGTTCGGTCCGCGGCTCGCGCAGCTGGCGCTGTCGGCCGTGTTCCGCGAGCCACGCCAAGTGGTCGAGTTGGATCGTGACGGCGACAAGATCGACGTGGGTGGGTTCACCGTCACCGTCGACCACACGCCGGGGCACACCAGGGGATCGGTGGTCTTCCGGGTGTCTACCGGCGGGCTGGAGCCTGGCGACTCGGGGATCGTGGCCGGTCCCGCCGACCTGGCGTTCACCGGCGACACCCTGTTCAAGCAGTCCATCGGGCGCACCGACCTGTGGGGCGGCAGCGGCCGCGACCTGCTCACCTCGATCGTGTCAAAACTGTTGGTGCTCGACGACGCCACCGTGGTACTACCTGGGCATGGCCCGAAGTCCACGATCGGCGCCGAACGCCGCACCAACCCGTTCCTCGAAGGCCTAAGTGACTGACTTTCAGGCGCCCAAGGGCGTCCCCGATTACCTCCCGCCGGACTCAGCGCTATTCGTCGCAGTCCGTGACGGCTTGCTGGAGTCGGCGCGGCGGGCGGGCTACGGCCACGTCGAGCTGCCGATCTTCGAGGACACCGCGCTGTTCGCGCGTGGTGTCGGCGAGTCGACGGACGTCGTCAGCAAAGAGATGTACACGTTCGCCGACCGCGGCAATCGCTCGGTGACGCTACGACCGGAGGGCACGGCGGGAGTCATGCGGGCGGTCATCGAACATGGCCTCGATCGAGGGCAACTTCCGGTCAAGCTGCGCTACTCGGGTCCGTTCTTCCGCTACGAGCGCCCACAGGCGGGCCGCTACCGTCAGCTGCAGCAGGTCGGCGTCGAGGCCATCGGGGTGGACGATCCCGCCCTGGACGCCGAGGTGATCGCCATCGCCGACGCGGGTTTCCGGTCGTTGGGGCTCGACGGTTTTCGGCTCGAGATCACCTCGCTCGGTGACGACACGTGTCGGCCGCAGTACCGGGAGTTGTTGCAGGAGTTCCTGTTCGGACTCGATCTCGATGAGGACACCCGCCGTCGGGCTCAGATCAATCCGCTGCGCGTGCTGGACGACAAGCGCCCGCAGGTGCGCGAGATGACGGCCTCGGCACCCCTGATGCTCGACCACCTGTCCGACGGGGCCAAACAACACTTCGACACCGTCCTGACGAATCTGGACGCGCTCGGGGTGCCGTACGTGATCAATCCGCGGATGGTGCGCGGCCTCGACTACTACACGAAGACGACGTTCGAGTTCGTCCACGACGGCCTTGGGGCGCAGTCGGGGATCGGTGGCGGTGGCCGCTACGACGGCCTGATGAAACAGTTGGGCGGACAGGATCTGTCGGGGATCGGCTTCGGTCTCGGCGTCGACCGCACGGTGCTGGCGCTCAAGGCCGAGGGCAAGACAGTCGGAGAGACCGCACGCGTCGACGTGTACTGCGTCCCCCTCGGAGACGCGGCGAAGCTGGTCTTGGCCAAGGTTGCGGGTCAGTTGCGAGCCGCCGGCGTTCGCGTCGACCTCGCCTACGGTGATCGTGGACTCAAGGGCGCGATGCGCGGGGCCGATCGCTCCGGTGCCAGGATTGCGTTGGTGGTGGGTGACGGCGAAGTCGAGTCCGGGACCGTCGGGGTGAAGGAACTCGGGACGGGGGAGCAGGCAGAGGTCGGGGTAGACGCGGTCGTGCCGGAGATCCTCTCCCGTCTCACCTGACGCCCCCGTTCGCGCGAGATTCCCCGCGCCGCCGTTGAACGGGTTGCCGCGCTGAAGGATTCGGGCGGTTCGGCGTGACGGCCACCCGTGCGGCCGAACGCGACACGCCGCCGTCATGCCCGGAAGCCATCACGGTGATCCAGGCGCGTGGCAACATCGGCGGACGTGCGGGTACTGGTGCAGCGGGTGACGTCGGCTCGGGTCGTGGTGGATGGTGCCGTGGTCGGCGAGATACGTCCCGACGGGCAGGGACTGTTGGCTCTGGTCGGAGTGACGCACGACGACGATCCGGACACCGCCCGGCGCATGGCCGAGAAGCTTTGGCAGCTGCGAATTCTCGACGACGAACGTTCGGCCGCCGACGCGCACGCTCCCGTCCTGGTGGTCAGTCAGTTCACGCTGTACGCCAATACCGCCAAGGGTCGGCGGCCGTCGTGGAATGCGGCCGCGCCGCGAGGCGTCGCCGAGCCGCTGGTGAGAACCTTCGGCGAGGCGCTACGCGACCTCGGCGCGGACGTGGAGACCGGGGTGTTCGGCGCTGACATGTCCGTCGAACTCGTCAACGACGGTCCGGTGACGGTGCTGTTGGAGCTCTGAGCACCGAGGCGAGCGTGCGTGAACCCGAAAAAGGGCCTCGGCGTGTCGGGCGCAGACACGCACGCTCGCGGAGGAGGCGGCAGGGGAGTGAGTGGTGGGGCGCGATGTAACGATCCGGTACCGTTCGGCGATGTGACCATCATGCGAACAGCGACAAGCAAGATCGGGGCGGCAATCGGGGTAGCGGCGCTGGTGGCGTCCGCAGGCATGGCGGCCAGCCAAGCGACCGCCGGCGCCGAACCGGCAGGTCACAAGGTTGTCTACACGCTCACCTCGGCGGGAGACGCCGACTTCGACCTGTACTACCTGACTACTCAGCCCGCCGACAAGGCGGCGTACAACGCCGACTCGTACGCGTATCTGAAGAAGGAGCAGATCACCCTCGGGGCAGGTCAGCCCTGGGTGTTCGAAACCACTCTGGCCGACCCGCAGTGGGCGATCCTGACTGTCAGCAGCACCACTCATGGTGGCCGCGCGGCGCCGAATCCGCACTGCGAGATCTCCGTCGACGGCCAGATCGCCGTGCAGCAGGACGCGCCATACAACCTGCAGTGCCAACTCGGACAGTGGTGACGTCGCACTAGCCCGTCGACTTGGCCTACGGCCGACATTGGGTGCCGCCCGCTGCGCGATCGTCGCGGCGGTGTCGGTGCCCAATGTGCTTTCGCGTGGACGTCTTCGTGGTCCGTGTAGCGAATTCGACCCCACGAAGAACTATGGGCTGGCAAGGTTTTCACCTTGCCAGCCCATAGAACGTGAAGTTCTTAGATCGCGGTAACTCCGGTGGCCTGGGGGCCCTTCGCACCTTGTCCGACATCGAACTGAACCCGCTGAGCCTCTTCCAGCGAACGGTAGCCGCCGCCTTGGATCTCAGAGTAGTGGACGAAGACATCCGGGGAGCCGTCGTCGGGGGCGATAAAGCCGAAGCCCTTTTCGCTGTTGAACCATTTCACAGTTCCCTGTGCCATACTCTTTTACTTCTTTCATCAGGAGCGGATGTGTCTTACACCCGCCGCAAAGTCTACTGCACAAACCGCATCTGATCTCACTAAAGATGGCCGCAATCCTGGATTGACTTCCATTCGAACGTATGTTCGCATGAATCATGCGATGGGACGGCCAGGGTGTCGGCGTGGAGGACGGGTCTCTGCCCGGACTGCAGCGCATCGGATTCGTGCGCTCGGTGCGCACGCCGCAGTTCGAGGGGATCACCTTTCACGAGGTGCTGTGCAAGTCCGCGCTCAACAAGGTGCCCCACTCTTCCCACCTGCCGTTTCAGTTCACGGTCAACGGCTATCGCGGGTGCAGTCATGCGTGCCGCTACTGCTTCGCGCGACCAACGCACGAATACCTCGACTTCGACAACGGCGTGGACTTCGACACCCAGGTGGTGGTCAAGACCAATGTCGTCGACGTGCTTCGCGGGGAGTTGTCCCGCAGGTCGTGGACTCGCGAGACGGTTGCGCTCGGCACCAACACGGATCCCTACCAACGTGCTGAGGGACGATACGCGCTGATGCCGGGAATCATTGGGGCACTGGCGAATTCGGGGACGCCGTTCTCGATACTCACCAAGGGCACGCTCCTGCGCCGCGATCTGCCGCTGCTCGTCGAGGCCTCCCGGGCCGTCACGGTGAGCGTCGCGGTCTCGCTGGCGATCGGTGATTCCGACCTGCACGCCGCCGTCGAACCCGGTACGCCGACGCCGCGTGCGCGCCTGGACTTGATCCAGGCAATCAGCACGGCGGGGCTCGACTGTCACGTGATGGTTGCCCCGGTGCTGCCGATGCTGACCGATTCGGTCGAGCACCTCGATGCGCTCCTGGGGCGGATCGCCGCGGCCGGCGCCACGAGTGCGACGGTCTTCGGGCTGCACCTGCGCGGGTCGACGCGAGACTGGTTCATGGCCTGGCTCGAGGGCGCCCGTCCGGAGCTGGTGGCGCAGTACCGGCAGTTGTACGGCCGCGGCGCATACCTGCCGAAGAGCTATCGCGATGAGTTGCGTGCGCGGGCACAGCCGCTGCTCGCACGACATGGCTTGACCGGTGGCCAACGAAGGTTCCGGGCGGTATCCGCGCCGCCCGTCGCGGCGGAGGCACCGCAACCAACGCTGTTCTGACGACGGTTCACTGCTATGCCACCTGTGTGGAGGCGGGGTTGTATCCATCGGTACCGAGGCGTACCGTCTGGCTGGTACCTTTCCGTACCGAGCTGGAGGTGGCCATGGGCGAAGCGACGACGAATCCGGTGCGGTTGCCCCCTGCGCCGCGGATCCCCAAGGCCCTTCAGGCAGTTGCCTTCTTGACCAGCCGTGACAAGGCGATCACCGCGGTGGCGAGGCGTTACGGCTCGGAGTTCACCCTCAATCTGCCGATCTTCGGCGACGCGGTGGTGATCAGCGATCCCGTACTGGTCAAGGAACTGTTCACGATGAGCACCGACCTCATCGCCCGCGCGGGCAGGCTCGGCGAGGTGTTGGGACCGGGGTCCACGTTCAGCCTGGAGGGTGCCGACCACCGGCAGCGCCGCAAGTTACTCGTGCCGCCCTTTCACGGCAAGAGAATGCCCGGCTACGAGCAGATCGTCGAAGAAGAGGTGCTGCGCGAGATTGCGTCCTGGCCGGAGGGCGAGGAGTTCGCGACCATGCCGTCGATGATGCGGATCACGCTCAACGCGATCCTGCGAGCGGTCTTCGGGGCCGACGGAGCAGCGCTCGAGCAGTTGCGTGATCTGCTGCCTGCCATGGTGCTCACATCGTCGCGACTCACGGTGATGCCCCCCGTCGCGCGCCGCGACTACGGTCCGTGGAGTCCGGCAGGTCGGGCGGCACGACTGCGCCGACGGTACGACGCCATCGTCTCCGGACTCATTTCGGATGCGCGCCGGGATGCCGAGTTCGAGGAGCGCGGCGATGTCCTGGCGCTGCTGCTGCGGGCGCGGTACGACGATGGCTCACCGATCTCCGACGATCACGTCGCCGACGAACTGCTCACGCTCCTCGCCGCGGGACACGAAACCACCGCAACCACCCTGGCGTGGGCCGTCGAGAGGCTGCGGCGCCACCCCCGGCTGCTGAGCCGCCTCGCCCACGACATCGATGAAGGAGCTTCGGAACTGCTGCAGGCCACCATCTTCGAGGTGCAGCGTACCCGGCCCGTCATCGATGCCACCGTCAGGCTGACCAGGTCGCGAATTACACTGGGACAGTGGGTTATTCCTGAGAACCACGTCGTCATGGTCAGCATCTCCCTGGCCCACGCGGCCAAGCGGAACTTCGCTGATCCGGAGGTGTTCGACCCGGACCGCTTCGTCGGCAACCAGCCTGACAACTACACCTGGATTCCCTACGGCGGCGGCGTCCGGCGGTGCATCGGCGCTGCGTTCGCCAACATGGAGATGGTCGTGGTGCTGCGAACCCTGCTGCGCAAGTTCGAATTTCGCAGCACGTATGCGCCGGGGGAGTCGGCGCACTCGCGCGGTGTCGCGACAGCGCCGGCCCGCGGCGGGCTGGCTGTCCTTCACCGCCGGACGCCACGCACAGCGGTCGGTGCGTCCGCCGTGGTCGCCGAGGCGTCGGCATGACGGCGAGCGAAGGTCTACTGGATGTCGGCCGCGGAATCACGCTGTGCTGGGACGGCTTCGGCAACCCCGCGGATCCGCCGGTGGTGCTCATTGCGGGACTGGGGCAGCAGAAACACACCTGGCCATCGGAGTTCGCCGCCATGATCGCCGCGCAGGGATTCCGGGTGATCCGGTTCGACAACCGCGACGTCGGGCGTTCCACGCACGCCGACTTTCCGCCGCCCAAGCCGTTGGCGATCCTGCGCGGCGGCAGCGACGATCGGCAGTACCACCTCGGCGACATGGCCCGTGACACCGTCGGGTTGGTGGACGCCCTCGGGTACGGCGACGCACACCTCGTCGGTGTGTCGATGGGTGGCATGATCGCGCAGACCGTCGCCGCTCACCACCCCGGCCGCGTTCGCAGTCTCACGTCCATCATGTCGACCACCGGCGCGAAGCGCATCGGCCGTCCGGCCCGGTCGACATGGGTGCGAATGGCCACGGCACGCCCGCCCCGCAATCGGGACGAGGCCTGTGACGCCGCGGTGAAGATGTTCCGCCACATCGGATCTCATGGTTTTCCCTTCGGCGAGGAGTGGGTGCGGGACAAGGCGGGTATCGCCTGGGACCGTGACCCCACGTCGGCGGGTGTCACCCGACAGTTGGCCGGCATCTTCGCCTCCGGTGACCGGACACGCGAACTGCGACAGATCGACGTTCCGACGCTGGTGATCCACGGTGACCGCGACCGAATGGTCCATCCGACCGGAGGCGCGGCCACCGCCGCCGCCATCCCCGGCGCACGACTGGAGACCATCGTCGGCATGGGCCACGATCTGCCCGCAGGCGCGTGGAGCCGTCTGCACGACCTGATCACCGAGCACCTGCACCGCTCCACCACCACATCGAAGGAGACCGGATGAGCACGTCGGCCGCACACGTCATCAGTGGCAGCACCGTGGTGATCACCGGAGCCGCGTCCGGCATCGGTCGCGCTCTTGCCCAACGGCTTTCGTCGTTCAGCTGCCCGGTCGCGCTTGCCGACGTCGATGAACGGGGGCTGAAGGAGACCGAGGCGTCGCTCACCGGTCCGACGTTGACCCGGGTACTCGACGTCCGCGACGCGCAGGACCAGCTGGCCTTTGCCGACGAGGTGCGGGACTGGGCCCCGGTGCCGCTCGGTGCGGTGTTCAACAACGCGGGCGTCGCGGTGTCGTCGACGGTGCTGGACACCGTCGTGGAGGATGACGACTGGTTGTGGGACATCAACTTCCGCGGTGTCGTCAACGGCACCAGGGCCTTCCTGCCGATCCTGGTCGAGCAGGACTCCGGGGCGATCGTCAATACGTCGAGCGTGTTCGGACTAGTTGGCATGCCGACGCAGAGTGCCTACTGCGCCGCGAAGTTCGCGGTCCGTGGTTTCACCGATTCGCTACGTCAGGAATTGCGCGGGAGCGGCGTCAGGGCCATCAACGTGCACCCGGGCGGCATCAACACCAACATCGTGCGCAACGCGAGGTTCCGTCGAGATCCGGCGGGGCAGGGGCGCAGCCACGAACAGATGGTGCAGGAGTTCGCCGCGATCACCATGACGCAGCCTGCCAAGGCGGCCGAGATCATTCACCGCGGCGTGGAACGGGGCAAGGCGCGCATCCTGGTGGGGCCGGACGCCCGTCTGTTCGACGGACTGGCCAGGGTGGCGCCGACCCACTACTACGACATCCTGACCCGCGTCGAGTCCCGGCTGCGTGGCCGTGCCCGCGCCGAGGTCGCTAGCCGCGCCCGCGCTTGACCTGATTGAACGGCACCCCGCGGTCGGGTGCGTGTTCGCGAGGGAAGCCGAGAATCCGCTCGCCGATGATGTTGCGGGCGATCTCGGTTGTGCCGCCGCCGAGCGAGGCGGCCTGTCGCGACGGGTAGCGATCCCCGTACGTGAACAGTCCGCTGTCGTCGTCGACGACACCGCCGGGGCCTGCGATCGCCAGCGCCGTATCGATCTCGAACTGGACGGTCTCGGCATGAGTGATGCGGATGATGGATCCGGCAGCCGGGGGCAGCGAGCCGTCGAGGACGCCGTGATACACGTGATCGACCAACTGCTCCTGCACGGCACGACGCACCAGCGCGTGGCCGGCCTGCTCGCGGACCCGCTCGTTGTGGGTTTGGCCGGTGGCCTCGAGCAGCGCAACGTAGTCGACGGGCTGGTCGGTCGCACCTTCCGCGCCCGTGCCGCTGGCGAATTCGGAGCCACCGCCAACCGCGCGCCGTTCGTGGAACATCTGCCGCGACGCCACCGCCCAGCCGTCGTTGACGGCTCCGACGACGGCGTCGTCGGACAGCTCGAGATCGTCGAAGAACTCCTCGCAGAACTCGTTGCCGCCGTCGACCTGCATGATCCGGCGCATCGTGATGCCGGGGCTGTTGATCGGCACCAGGAACATCGTGAGGCCCTCGTGCTTGGGTACGTCCCAATCGGTGCGGGCCAGCAGCAATCCGTAATCGGCGGCGAACGCGCTGGTGCTCCACGTCTTGGCGCCGTTGACGATCCACTTGTCACCGCGCCTGTCTGCGCGGGTGATCACGCCGGCGAGGTCGGATCCACCATTTGGCTCGGACAGCAGCTGAACCAGGATCTCGTCGCCGCGGATCGCCGCGGAGAGGCGGTCGCGTTTCTGTTCCTCGGTGCCGGTGTCGAGGAGGGTCGCCGCGCAGATGGTGAACGTGGGCGTGTTCAGGATGAGCGGCATCTCGTAGTCGCGGGACACCGCGTCGAACGCTCGCTGGTAGGCGATCGGTAGGCCAAGTCCGCCATACTCGCGGGGGAAGCAGATGCCGGCGAATCCGCCTGCGTAGAGCATCTTCTGGAGCTCACGCGCCCTGGCCCACGGGGCATCCGCGCCGCGATCGCAACTGGGTGGGTTGGCCGGGTCGATGCGCGGCATGTTCTCGGCGAGCCAACCCCTGGCCCGCTCGGCGAACTCGGCGACAGTCTCGGACGTCACGGTCGTCGGCGAGGTGGTTTCGGTCATGACGCGGACTCCAGCTCCTCGGTGAGTGCGTACACGCGCAGGTTGTGATCCTCGGGAGTGCCGAACATGGAGCGGTACAACGTGACTCGGCGCAGATAGAGGTGGAGGTCGTGTTCCCACGTCACCCCGATACCGCCGTGCAGCTGAACGCACAGTTGCACCATGCCGGGGGCATGCTCGCCGACGTAGCTCTTGGCGACGCTCACGGCCATGTCGGCGTCGTCGGCGCGCGACCCGACCGCCGTGATCGCGGCGCGAGTGGTGGCGCGGCAGGCCTCGAGCCAGATCTTCATGTCGGCGTACTTGTGCTTCAACGCCTGATAGGACGCCAGCGGACGTCCGAACGAATACCGGTCCAGTCCCCACTGAACCGTGAACCCGAACACCGCGTCGAGGATGCCGACCACCTCGGCGCATTGCAGGATCTGGGCGATCTGGCTCTGCCGTGCGATCAGCGCCGGAGTCCGATCCGCGGAGCCGACGACGGAGTCCGCGCCGAGCTGCACACCGTCGAAGCTCACTCGGGCATGACTCTTCACGAGGTCGAGTGACTTCTGCGGCGTGACGGTCACGCCGGCGGCGTCGGCGGGGACCAAGAACTGCCTGACGACCCCGTCGCATTCCGCGACGACGAGGAACACCTGACTCTCGGCACCTGCCTCGACTCGGTCCTTGGTGCCGTCGATGCGGAATCCCGTGCCGGTCGGCGTGGCCGTCACCGACGTGATCCCCGGCGCCCAGGCCTGGCCGGGTTCGTAGACGGCCCACGAGGCGACGAGTTCACCGGCCACCAGCGATTCGATGATGGCGGAATGGTGTTCGGCGTCGTCGGAGTCCACCAGGCCGGCCAGAACCGTGTTCACCGGGTGCAGCGGTCCCGGTGCCACGGTTGCGCCGACCTGTTCGGCGATCAGAGCGAGATCACCGACGCCGTCCTCGGAGACGCTGCCGCCGCCGAGTTCCTCGGGTACCAGCATGCTGGCCCAGCCGAGCTCGGCGGCGCGCCGCCACCAGTCGACGTCGAAGGACGTTCCGGCACGGTGTAATTCGCGGACCCGAGTGAGCGAAGCCTCCTTGTCCAGGAAGGCCCGTGCGGTCGAGGCGAAGAGCAGCCGTTCGGGGGACTCAACTTCAGTCATGCGCGAGTGACTCCGCTACTGGGGTACGAGATCGGCGGTCAGGCGAGGACGAGGGCGGGCACGTCGGGCTTGTGCACTATCTCATTCGGGACCTTGAATAGTTCGATCATGTTGGCGCCCATCACCTTTCGGACGCCCTCTGCGTCGAGTCCATGCGTCTCCAGGTCGCTCACGAGGTTGATCGGATCGGCCAGGCCCTCCGGATGCGGCCAGTCCGAACCGAAGATGATGCGGTCGATGCCGCACAGGTCGGCCATCTTCTTGAAGTCGTCCTCCCAGAACGGCGCGACGTACACGGCTCGCTGGAACGCCTGGATCGGGTCCTCCGGGAACTCCTGCGGCATCTTCGAGTAGACGTCCTTGAACTGGTAGAGCAGGTACGGCACCCAGGATGCGCCGTTCTCGACCGAGAGGATGCGCAGATCGGGATTGCGGGTCAGTGCGCCGTGGCAGACCAGGGCGGCCATGGTGTCCTCGATCGGACGCTTGCCCATGGCGACCATCCGGAACGACGTCGGCGAGAACGGCTTGAACTCGCTGGCCGGCTCCCAGTCGTTGAGGTAGTTCGAGTACCCGCTATCCGAGGCGTGCATCGAGACCGGGATGCCTGCCTTGACGCAGGCCTGCCAGAACGGGTCGAACTCGGGCATGCCCATTGAGCGGCTGCCCCGGTAACCGGGCACCGGAGCGGGTCGCACCAGGACGGTCTTGGCGCCGCGCTCGACGCACCACGCGAGTTCCTCGAGGGCGCGGTCGACGTTGCCGAGATTGATGACGGGCGTGGAGAAGATGCGGTCTTCGTAGTTGAACTGCCAGGTCTCGTACATCCACTGGTTCAGCGCGTGGACGATGTCGAGGATCAAATCGGGGTCGTCCTTCAGGCGTTCCTCGACGAGGCTGGCCAGGGTCGGGAACATCAGGGTGTAGTCCAGTCCGAGCCCATCGAGGACCTCGAGACGTGCTGCGGGATTGCGGAAGGCAGGGATCGCCTTCATCGGCTTGCCCATCACCTCGCGAAAGCTCTTGCCGCCACTGCCGTGCTTGAAGTACTCCTCCTGCGCACCGGGGCGGGCCACCACCTCGAACGTCGGGTTCGGGATGTAGTCGCTGACCTGGTTGCGAACCATGATCTTGGTGCGGCCGCGAACGTCGATGTAGTCGATGACGCCCTTGCGGTGATCCGGCAGGAATTGCGTCAGCGCTTCCTTGGGCTCGTAGAAGTGGTTGTCCGCGTCGAACACGGGATAGGACAGGGTGCGCGAAGGCATATCCGTCTCCTAGAAGTCTGGTATGTCGTAAGTGGTAATGACGTTACCACTTAGGCGACGGGTAGTGAACCAACGTCTGCGGAAGGTGCGCCGACGACACAACGTGCAGATCAGAGCGTTGCACTCAGGGTGTCAGCGCGCTGAGACAGAAGGCGAAGATGTGGCGGCCCTCCAGTGGTGCGTCGTTGAGTTCCGCACCGAGGACCCGCAGTCGCATCGCGCCGAGCGCGGTCTGCATGATCAGCGTGGCCGTGGGATCGACGTCGAGTCGGGCATCGAAGGAGCCCTCCGAGATGCCACGCCCGATGATGTCCTTGATCAGCGTATTCACCGGTGCAAGGACTCTGGCGTATTCACGCGGCATGGTCTCGGCCAGGTGGTCGTTGTAGAACGTCAAACCACGATTGATGCTGTCCTGGGTGGTGGACTCTGCGGGTGCGCTGATCCTGGCGATCAACAGGCGCAACGCTTCCGGGGCGGTCGCGTCGTCTATCTCAGTGCGCCACCGCAGCGTGGATTCGCTCATGATCCTGTCGACCAGCGCCAACAGGAGTTCGTCCTTGCTGGAGAAGTGCTGGTAGAACGAACGCAGCGACGTCTTGGACCGCTCTACCACCTCGAGCACGGTGAAGTCGGTCCGCCCGGTCTCGCCGAGGATCGTCAAGGCCGAGCGCATGAATCTGCCGGCCCGGGACTCCTCGTCGACCGCGCCCGCACCGGTTGAGTCCATCGGCCGTTCGGTCGCCTTCGCCACGAGAATGACGTTACCGGTTCTGTAGAAGCGGTGGTGCGCTTGCCGCTAAGGTGACGCACCGATGGCCGAATGGTTTCTGTTCCTACCCCAGGTGCGCCTGGGGATCCCCGACATCGTCGAGCGGGCGCGCGCGGCCGAGGCCGCGGGTTTCGACGGCATCGCGCTCATCGACCACCTCGAACCGCCCGGTGCTGCCCAGCAGGGAATCTGGGAGGCGATGACCGTCGCGACCTGGGTGGCCGCGCATACCGAGCGACTGACCATCGGACACCTGGTGCTGTGCGATGCGTTCCGCCAACCCGCGGTCCTGGCCAAGGAGGCGGTCACGCTGGCGGCAGCGTCGGGAAACCGCTTCGAGCTCGGCCTCGGGTGGGGTTCGTGGCCCCGGGAATTCGACAAGTTCGGTCTCGCCGACGGCGACGATCCGCCTGCCCGAGTCGCGCGGTTGGACCGCACCCTCGGACTGATCCGCCAGTACTGGGGCGAGGCCGATCCCGATGGCGTTATCCAGGAGCCGCGGCCAGAGCGTCGAATTCCCTTGGTGCTCGGCGGAACCGGCAAGAAGACCATGGATTTGGTGCGACGGTACGCCGACTGGTGGAACGTCCCGTCACATCAACTCGACCGGCTGCCGACCCTCTTGCCGACGGTGGGCGACGTCCGGGTATCCGTCCAGCAGATGGTGGGGTTCATCTCCGCCGGCGCGGACCGTGACGAGGTCACGGCGACCAGTACCCGTCGGTTCGGACACCTGGGCAGCGGTCTGGTCTGCGGCGACGCCGACGAGTTGCGTCGACACTTCGCGGGATTGTCGGCCCAGGGCGTCGAGCGCTTCTACGTCTGGTTCGCCGACTTCGCCCCGGCGGCCACGCTATCGGCGTTCGCCGAGGACGTCATCGTAAGTCATACATAGCAATTCGATCCGAGAGGGCACGACATGTCGATTGATTCAGAACAGGCCGAGTGGACGGTCGAGGGACTGCTCGACCTGTTCGACGTGCAGTCCGACGGAGCGGACCGATTCGTCGGGCAGACGGGCATCGTGGGCGCCGACGAGCGTCAGGTGGTGGAGGGCTCGCAGGTGATGGCCCAGGCGATCGTCGCGGCGGGCAAGCGGTTTCCCGAGAAGTCCGTACGTTCGGCATCCGCGGTGTTCGCCCGCGCGGTGGTGGTCGGGCCGCCGGTGGAGTTGACCATCGACGTGGTGGCCGAGGGGCGGACCACGGCGACCGCCGTGATCTCGGCGTCGCAGAATGGCAAGCGCTGCATCACGATGACGGTATTGGCCGACGTGCCGTCGGCCGACGTCATCCGTCACCACCTGCCCAGGCCCGACGTCGCCGCGCCCGCCGATGCGAACGTCTCGGAGATGCCGATGACCGGGCGGCAACTGCGACTCGTCGACGTCGTCGACGTGAACAGCCCCGACGAGGTCGGACCGCCCGAACTGCATGCCTGGCTGCATTACGACCCGATTCCCACCCGCGACGAGCTGGCCAAGGCGTTGATCGCGTATTTCACTGGTCACCTTGGCATTTCGACGACGATGCGCGCACACGAGGGAATTGGCACCTCGCAGGCACACCTCACGGTCTCGACGGCGCCGATGACGCTGTCGGTGAGCTTCCACGAGCCGTTCACCTGGGGCGGTTGGCTGCTCTACAGCCACGAGAGCACCCAGGTGGGCGCCGGGATGTCCTACGTCCGTGGCGCGGTGCACACCGAGGAGGGGGAGCTGCTCGCGTCGTTCGCCCAGGACGCGCTGATCCGGCCACTGCGGACCACCGATACGTCGATCGCCGCGGAGTCCCGCCTCTAGATCGTCACGTCCCAGGCGTGGTGGACGACGTCATGCAGGTGGTACAGCGCAATCGTTGCAACGGTGAATTCGCTTCCATTGCTGCGCAATCCACGTCGCGTCCATGCATCGCCAGGGACCGACTCGTACGTCGCGGCGACGTCCGATGCCGCCTGCCGCAGTTCGCCGGCGACGATGTCGGGCCGCTGTGAGGCGTAGTCCTCGATGAGGGCAGTCTCATCCTGGTCCCAGTTGGGGAAGCGGGGGTCGTCCTGCTCGAGCATCAAGTGGACGCGGTGGTCGAAGATCCGATGCACGTCGCGGACGTGGCAGCCGTACTCGAGGATCGACCACACGCCCGGCGTCGAGCGGGCGGAGACCGAGATCCCCGCCAGTCTCGCGACCCAGTCGTCGGCGTCGCGTCGGAGGTGGGCGGCGACGTCGGTGGGATCCCACGCCGCGGCGTCGAACCCGCAATCTGGGCAGGGATCCGTCAGAACCCACGTCCAGTCCTTGGTGTCCGGTTCCATTGCGGCCTCACGGCCGTCGGACCCCGACGTCATTACTCGTGCAGGTCCTGCGCCGAGAAGGTGTCGCACTTCTTCGGGTCACCGGTGCGATAGCCCTCGGTGAACCAGTACTGGCGGGCCGCCGACGAGCCGTGGGTCCAGGACTCCGGATTCACCCGGCCGGACGAGGACTGCTGGATTCGGTCGTCGCCGACGGACGAAGCCGCTGACAGAGCATCCTGAATGTCCTTGTCCGTCAACGGCTCCAAGAAGGTCACGTCGGTGCCCTCCTGCTTGGTGATCGCCGCGTAGTGGGCCCACACCCCGCCGTAACAGTCCGCCTGGAGTTCGGTGCGCACGGAGTTGCCCTCGGCGCCACCTGGCCCCTGCTGGGCGCGGCCCAGCGTGCCCTGCAGGTCCTGCACGTGGTGGCCGAACTCGTGGGCGACGACGTACTCCTGGGCCAACGGGCCACCGCTGGAACCGAACTGGTCGACGAGCACTTGGAAGAACGACGTATCGAAGTAGGCGGTCTTGTCACCTGGGCAGTAGAACGGGCCGACGTCGGTGGTCGCCGGGCCGCAGGCGGTCTGGACCTGATCACGGAAGAGGCGGACGTTGGGACGCGTGTAGCCCTGCATGAGCTGTGACCACACCCCGTCGACCGAGTTGCCCGTCGCCACGACGCGACATTCCACGATGTTGTTGGCGTCCGCACCCGTCTTGCACTGGCTCAGGTCGAATCCTGGCGCTTCGACACCCTGAGAGTCGTATTGGCCGGTGCCGCCCTGCGGGAGGACCGTTCCCGGATCGACGCCGAGGAACAGGGCGACCACGACGATCAGCAGCCCGCCGATGCCACCGCCGACCGCGATGCCTCGGCCGCCACCGCCGCCGCCACCGCTGGACGACGTGGTGCTCGTGTCGATCCGCATACCCTCGTTGAAGGTCATCATTCACCCCGTCCGTCGACACCGCCGATGGCTCTGCGCCAGCCGGGGTTCAGCTTCCCACACTACGATTCGTACGGTGGCCAGCCAGCGCGAAACCGTGGAAGATCCGACCGTCGCACGCACCGTGTACGGGTCGCTGCGGGGCACCGTCGAGGGTGGGGTGAACGTCTGGCGCGGGATTGCCTACGCCGAGCAACCCCTTGGTGAACGGCGATTCCGGGCGCCGGTGCCGCCGACTGCGTGGAGCGGGATGCGCGAGGCCGTCGAGCACGGACCGCTGCCACCGCAGGGCCGATCCTTCGTCGGCGGTGGCCGCGACGATCCCAAGATTCGCGATGAGGCGTGTCTCACGCTCACCGTGTGGTCGCCGGATCCCGGCGCAGCCCTGCCGGTGATGGTGTGGATCCCCGGTGGAGCCTTCGTCTACGGGGCCGGTCAACTGCAGCTCTACAACGGCAGCAGGCTCGCGTCGAACGGCAACGTCGTCGTGGTCAACGTGACCTATCGGCTCGGAGTCTTCGGAGGCTTCGAACTCGGAGACCTCGGTCCTGGCTTCGACGACAACCTCGCACTGCGCGACCAGGTGGCGGCGCTGGAGTGGGTGCGTGACAACATCAGCGCCTTCGGCGGCGACCCGGAGCACGTCACGGTGTTCGGCGAATCGGCGGGCGCCACCTCGGTCTTGGCGTTGTTGGCCAGTCCACTTGCCGATGGATTGTTCAGTCGCGCGATCGCGCAGAGCCCCGCTCTGCCACTGATCGCGGATCGGGAGACGCGGGCGCGGCAGGCGCATACATTCGTGGCGCGCCTCGGCGTCCCCGTGGACGAGGTGAAGTCCCTTCCGCAGCGCAGACTCCGACGAGCGGCGGGCCAGCTGCAGGGTGAGAGTGCCGCGCACACTCCGACGCTGGCGTATGGGTTGACCTACGGCGTCGACTCTCTACCGCGGCATCCAATCGACGCGGCGCGGGTTGGCGCGGTGTCGCCGACGCCGCTGATCGTCGGGACCAACAGCCACGAGGCGTCGATGTTCGCGTGGGGCAAGCCGCCGATGCTGCCGACCACCCAACCGATCGTCGACGACTACTTCGCCCGTACGGCGCCGGACGCGAAGGACCGTGTGCTGGCGGCATATCCGGACTATCCGCGACGACGTGCGCTCATCGCCTTTGGGTCGGACACGATGTTCGGTGCCCCCACGTGGGCGTTCGCCGACGCCTACTCGTCGCATGCGCCGACGTACGTGTACCGCTTCGATCACGCCGCGTGGAGTCTGCGACTGCTCGGCCTCGGCGCCACGCACGGCAGTGAGATCGTGCACGTTCAACACAGCTACGGCTCGTATCTGGGCCGCAAGGTCCACCCGCTCGGCAGGCGGGTGCAGCCCGCCGTGGGCAGACGGATGCAGCGAACCTGGCTGGACTTCGCGACCGCCGAACTCGGCGAGGAGTGGCCGCGGTACGACGACACGTCGCGCCGCACCCGGGTGATCAGATCGACGCGCGACGACACCGTCGAGGACCCCGACGGCGTCAGGCGCTCGGCCTGGGAGGGGTTGTACTGAATCGCGCCCGGGGCTAGCGATCGAGGTTGGGCAGGAAGCGCTGGAACAGCCGCGCCATCACCGGTGTGGCGATGCGCATGCCGAGGCTGCCGGCGAGGCCCGTAGGGGCTACCCGGGTCCGTCGCTCGCTGCGGCGAGCAGGGGCACCACCAGATCGCTGATGGGCGTCGCGAGTCCATGTTCGGCGCCCTTGCGCGCGATGACACCGTTGCGCACGTCCCATTCCAGCGGCCTGCCCAGTTCACGGTCGGTCAGGATCGACGTCGTCAGGTCCTCGGGCATGCCCGCGAACATGCCCACGATCTCCTCGACGACGCCATCGCCCAAGTCGGCTCCCTCGGCACGCGCGACGGCAAGGCATTCGGCAAGGTAGGCGCGACCCAGGTCGGCGACGTCGGCACGGCGGAACATCCCGGACCGACGACCGGTCAGCACCATCAGGCCGGCGACCGCGTTGGTCAACAGCTTGCGCCAGGCGTCGTCGAGGAAGTCCGCGCTGCACTCCACCGTGAGCGACGGCCCACGGAGCAGTTCGGCGAACCGGCGCCCTGCCTCGTCGTCGGGCATGGTCAGCCGCACCGGGGTCCGCAGCCGAACCCAGCCCGCTGGCTGCGCCTGTGCCGAGAACCACACCGCGCACGGCACGACGGTTGACTTCTCGCAGTACCTTTCGACCCGTTCGACCTGCTCGACGCCGTTCTGCATCACGCCGACGATGGTGCGTTCGTCGCACAGTCGGTCGAGCCAGGCTGCCGCATCCGCGGTCTGGGTGTCCTTCACCGCAAGCAGCACGACGTCGACGGGTCCCTCGACGGCCGCGGGATCGGTGCGCACCGGGTCGGGCAGCACGATCGGCCGACCCTCGAGCACGTCGGGGTCCGGTCTGACCTCGATCGCACCGCGGGCGGTGCGTCCGTAGACGACCACCCGCCGACCCGCCTCGTGCAGCAGCGCTGCGAGTGTCGAGCCGATGGCGCCTGGACCTACGAGTGCGATGGAAGTGGTGCCCACTGGTGCCAACGTAGTGCCGAAAAGCCCACCACTACACTGTGGCAGTCCTCTTCTAGGCCATTCCCAGGGAGTTTTCGTGTTGCGCAGTCATGCCGCCGGTTCGTTGCGGTCCACCGATGCCGGCCAGACGGTGACGCTGGCAGGTTGGGTGGCGCGCCGGCGCGACCACGGCGGCGTCATCTTCATCGACCTGCGGGATGCTGCCGGCGGGCAGGAGCGCAGCGACTCGGGGAGCTGGCAAGGGGTGGCCCAGGTGGTGTTCCGCGAGGCCGACGTCCTCGCCCAGGCGCACCGGCTGCGGGCCGAGTTCTGCGTGACGGTCACCGGCGTCGTCGAGACCCGCCCGGAGGGCAACGCCAACGCCGACATCCCCACCGGCGACATCGAGGTCAACGCGACTTCACTGAC
This sequence comes from Mycolicibacterium sp., assembly GCF_016462545.1. GTDB lineage: Bacteria > Actinomycetota > Actinomycetes > Mycobacteriales > Mycobacteriaceae > Mycobacterium. The sequence goes on from NZ_JAEMTA010000015.1 coordinate 29,440, forward strand.
CGTCCTGAGTGAGAGCGCCCCGCTGCCGTTCCAGCTCGACGATACGGCCGGTGAGGAAGCCCGGCTCAAGTACCGCTACCTCGACCTCCGGCGCGAAGGCCCCGGCAACGCAATTCGGTTGCGCTCCAAGGTGAATGCGGCTGCCCGCGCTGTGCTGGCAGGTCACGACTTCGTCGAGATCGAGACGCCGACGCTGACCCGCTCGACACCGGAGGGCGCTCGCGACTTCCTGGTGCCCGCGCGTCTTCAACCCGGTTCCTTCTACGCACTGCCGCAGAGCCCGCAGCTGTTCAAGCAGCTGCTGATGGTTGCGGGCATGGAGCGCTACTACCAGATCGCGCGGTGCTATCGCGACGAGGACTTCCGGGCCGATCGTCAGCCCGAGTTCACCCAGCTCGACATGGAGATGAGCTTCGTCGACGCCGACGACGTGATCGCCGTGTCCGAGGAGGTGCTCAAGGCATTGTGGGCGCTCATCGGCCACGAGTTGCCGACGCCCATCCCGCGCATCACCTACGCCGAGGCCATGCGTCGTTTCGGGTCCGACAAGCCGGACCTGCGCTTCGCCCTCGAGCTCGTCGACTGCACGGAGTACTTCTCCAACACCACCTTTCGGGTGTTTCAGGCACCGCACGTGGGCGCCGTCGTCATGCCGGGTGGCGCGTCACAACCGCGACGCACGCTCGACGGCTGGCAGGAGTTCGCGAAGCAGCGCGGGCACAAGGGTCTGGCCTACGTACTCGTCGCCGAGGACGGCACGCTCGGCGGCCCCGTGGCCAAGAACCTGACCGACGCCGAGCGCGACGGCCTCGCCGCCCACGTCGGCGCCAACCCGGGGGACTGCATCTTCTTCGCGGCGGGCCCGGTGAAGTCGGCACGCTCCCTTCTCGGAGCGACGCGGATCGAGATCGCCAAGAGGCTCGACATGATCGATCCGGACGCGTGGGCCTTCACCTGGGTGGTCGACTGGCCGCTGTTCGAGGCGGCCGACGAGGCCACCGCATCCGGTGACGTTGCGGTCGGCTCGGGTGCGTGGACGGCGGTGCATCACGCCTTCACCTCGCCGAAGCCGGAGTCCGAGGCGACCTTCGACTCGGAGCCGGGCACCGCGTTGGCCAACGCTTACGACATCGTCTGCAATGGAAACGAGATCGGCGGCGGCTCGATCCGCATCCACCGCCGTGACGTCCAGGAGCGGGTGTTCGCGATGATGGGTATCGACCAGGCCGAGGCCGAGGACAAGTTCGGATTCCTGCTGGACGCCTTCACGTTTGGTGCTCCTCCGCATGGCGGCATCGCCTTCGGCTGGGACCGCATCACGGCCCTGCTGGCGGGAGTGGAGTCCATCCGCGAGGTGATCGCCTTCCCGAAGTCCGGTGGCGGAGTCGACCCGCTGACCGATGCGCCCGCGCCGATCACGGCGCAACAGCGCAAGGAGTCCGGCATCGACGCCAAGCCGAAGGCAGCCGAGAATTCGCGTATTGGGGATTCTCGGGCGGAATAGCCGCGGGCGGACGAGACTCGTGACGACCATGACAGAAATCGACAAGAACAAGCTCGTCCAGGACACCGCCGCTCTCGACGACTTCAACCGCGGAGTGGTCGAAGAATTCCGCGCCAACGGTGGCAAGGTCGGCGGACCGTTCGAAGGCGGCGATCTGCTACTGCTGCACACCACCGGCGCCAAATCGGGACAGCCGCGACTGTCGCCACTGGCGTACCTGACGATCGACGACAAGATGCTGATCGTCGGGTCCTACGCCGGTGCGCCCAAGGATCCGGCGTGGGTGCACAATTTGCGCGCCACGCCGAGGGCACACATCGAGGTCGGAACCGACGCGTACGACGTGCACGTGCGCGAGCTGCCCGACGACGAACGTGACGCGGCCTACCCCAGGATCATCGAGATCGCTCCGGTGTTCGCCGAGTACCAGGCCAACACCAGTCGTTCGATCCCGCTGTTCGAGCTGATCCCCGCCTAACTCCCTCGCGATTTCGGCGTGCCCGACCGCGGTCGAGCACGCCGAAATCGCTTGCGGGCGAGGTTAGTTGCGGCCCGGACTGCCGGGGTTGCCCTGCGGCGGGGCATTGTCACCGGGCATGGAGTTGCCGGTCGGCGGCGAGGGGGTGCGTACCGTCGTCTGGCTGGCCGAATTGCCTCCGCTCACCGTCTGACTCGGACCGGTCGGCGTCCCGTTGCCCGTCGTGGGAGCGTTGCTGGCAGGTGCCTCACTGGACACCGTCGGGGTGACCGAGGTGCTGGGACTCACCGACGGCGGTGACGTAGTCGCGGGGGCGGGTACGGAAGCCGACGTCGTCGGGGTGATGGAGGTGCTGGGGGTGGTGCCTTCGTCGGTGCTGCTGCAGCCGGACATCACGGCGACGGCGACAGCGGCGGACGAAAGGGCCAGTGCCGTGGTGCGCACTGTGCGGTATGAATTCTTCACTGCCCGTCAATGTCCGGTAACACACCCGGGCAAACGCATGTGATGCCAACGTCACGATTACGTCAGCAGGCACGCATCACCCCATACGGGATGGGACGGTCACAGCCGTTCGATGATCGTCGCGTTGGCCATGCCGCCGCCCTCGCACATCGTCTGCAAGGCAAAGCGTCCACCGTGCTGTTCGAGCGCGTTGACCATCGTCGTCATGATGCGGGCGCCGCTGGCCCCCAGCGGGTGTCCGATCGCGATGGCGCCGCCGTTGACATTGGTCTTGGCGAGATCGGCTCCGGTATCGCGCGCCCAAGCCAGAACCACTGGGGCGAACGCCTCGTTGACCTCGAACAGGTCGATGTCGGCCAGTGTCAGGCCCGCGCGGGCCAGCACTCTCTCGGTCGCCGGGATGACACCCGTCAGCATGTACAGCGGATCGGAACCCACGGCCGTCATGGTGTGGATCCGGGCCAGCGGCCGCAGTCCGAGCGTGCGGGCGACGGCTCCGCTGGTGATCATCACCGCGGCGCTGCCGTCGGACAGCGGCGAGGAGTTACCCGGGGTGATCTCCCAGTTGATCTGGGGGAAGCGTGCCGCGTAGGCCTCGTTGAAGAAGGCCGGACGGAGGCCGGCGAGCGTCTCGACAGTGGTTCCGGGACGAACGATCTCGTCAGTGGTCAGGCCGGCGATCGGCGCGAGCTCATTGTCGAACGATCCGTCCTTGGTCGCCCGTGCGGCCTTCTCGTGGCTGTGCGCCGAGAACTCGTCGAGCTCGGTGCGGGACAGTCCCCACTTGGCGGCGATCAGCTCGGCGCTGATGCCCTGCGGCACCAGGCCCTCGGGGTAACGCTCCGCCATGCCCTTGCCGAACGGGTCGCTGCCGGGGAGCACCGAACTACCCATGACGACGCGCGACATCGACTCGACGCCCGAAGCGATGACGATGTCGTAGGAGCCGGCGAGGACGCCCTGCGCGGCGAAGCTGATGGCCTGTTGGCTGCTTCCGCACTGACGGTCCACGGTCGTGCCGGGCACGCTCTCGGGGAAGCCGGCACCGAGCAGGGCGTTGCGGGCAACGTTGACCGACTGATCGCCGACCTGGGTGACGGCACCGGCGATCACGTCGTCGATCAGGGCGGGGTCGACCCCGGTGCGTGCGACGATCTCGCGCAGGCTGTGCGCCAGAAGGTCGACGGGCAGCACATCGTGCAGCGCGCCGTTGGCCTTGCCCTTGCCGACGGGGGTGCGGACGGCGCCGACGATGACGGCGTCGCGATCGGAGTATTCGGCCTTGGATGCGGACATGGTGTTCTCCCTGATGACTCGTCGCTGAGTACTGCTCTCTATACTTAGATGTAACACCTAGGTCTAGTCTCAACAACCCAGCTGCGGAGTGATGTACATGACAGTCCTGCAAGGGCCGCTCGCCGACCGTGACTCCTGGTCCGCGGTGGGCCACTGCCCGATCGAGAAGACGATGGGGCTGGTGGGGACGAAGTCGGCGATGCTCATCATGCGCGAGGCGTACTACGGCACCACCCGGTTCGACGACTTCGCCCGCCGCGTCGGGATCACCAAGGCCGCCACCTCGGCCCGGCTCGGCGAGCTCGTCGAGGCGGGGCTGCTCGCCAAGCAGCCGTACCGGGAGCCGGGTCAGCGCAGCCGTGACGAGTACGTGCTGACCCAGGACGGGACCGCATTCATGCCCGTCGTGTGGGCGATGTTCGAATGGGGCAGAAGCCATTTCGGAGACACCCGGCTGCGGCTGTCACACCTGGGCTGCGGAGCCGAGGCGACGGTCGAGGTTCGCTGCGCCGACGGGCACGACGTGCCGCCAGACGAGTTGGCGGTGCGGCTCGTCAGGCGAGCTGGTCGCGGAACTTCCTCGCCTGCCCCATGAGCTCGGAAACCCTTGAGCGCGTGGCCTTGTTCTCGAAGACCCCGCCCTCCTTGAAGTACGTGCCGACGATCGCACCGTCGGCGACGGCGAGTTGGTCGGCCACGTTCTCGGCCCGGACTCCCGTGTTGACGAACACGGGAACGTCGCCTGCGGCGGACTTCACCACCCGCAGGGCCTCGGCATCGGTGGGCGATCCGGCCGTCGCACCCGACACGCAGATCGCATCGGGCAGCGTCGCGAAGACGGTCGTGCGGGTGATGGACGCCAGGTCGCGGGCCGCGAGGTACGTCGCGGACTCGGGGACGATGTTGAAGAACAGCTTCACGTCGGCGCCTCCGACGCGGGCGCGGTGGCGTGCCACCTCGCCGACGTTGGTGTCCCAGAGGCCGAAGTCGCTGGCGTAGACGCCGGTGAAGATCTCGCGCACGAACTTCGCGCCGGTCGCCACGGCCAGGTCGATCGATGCCCGCCCGTCCCACAACACGTTGACGCCGTAGGGCACCTCGAAGGCCGGCAGCAGCTCGCCGATGATCCTGGCCATGCTGATGGCGGTGATCGGTTCGGTCTTGGTCAGATACGGCAGGCTGAACTCGTTGGACACCATCACGCCGTCGACTCCGCCAGCCTGCAGCTCGTCGAGTTCGGCCCGCGCCCTCTCGACCACGGCGGTGATGCCACCCGCGCTGTCGTACCCGGGATCGCCGGGCAGTGCGGAGAGGTGAAGCATGGCGATGACGGGCTTTCTGACGGTGAAGACCTCGTCGAGCCAGGTGGTGGTCACGTATGTGCCTTTCTCGGTTGTGTTGTCGCAGTGGTGATGTCGAGGGTCAGTCCATGTAAGCGCCGCCGTTGACGGCCAGCGCCTCGCCGGTGATGAAGCGAGCGTCGTCCGAGAGGAGGAAGGCGACCGACCTCGCCACGTCCTCGGGCTGTTCGAGTCGCCGCAGCGGGGTGTCGTCGATCATCATGGCGCGGACGCCGTCCGTCGTGGTGCCACGCAATTGGGCTTCCCACTCGAGCTCCCTTGACTGCATCGGTGTTTCGACATATCCCGGGCAGACGCAGTTGACGGTGATGCCGTGTTCGCCGAGTTCGTAGGCCATCGCCTGGGTGAGGCCGACGACCCCGAACTTGGACGCCACGTAGTCGGCGAGGAAGGGCACCCGGCCCTGCTTGCCGGCCATCGACGCGGTGTTGACTATCGCGCCCCGCGTGCTGCTGCGCACCATGGCCCTGGCCGCGGCCTGACCGCACACGAAGACGCCCTTGAGGTTGACGTCCATCGTCTGGTCGTACCGCGCGATGGGTGCCTCGAGAAAGCTGTGCATGAACGAGATTCCGGCGTTGCTGACCCAGGCATCGAGACCCAGCCGATCGGTCACGTCGTAGGCGATGGTGGCCGCGTCGGTCGGCGAACTGACGTTCAGCACGGCTGCCTCGTGCCGGATTCCGGTCTCCGCTGGCAGCGACGCGGCGACGGAACGAGCGGCGTCGCCATCGATGTCGGTGACCACCACTTGCCAGGACCGTTCGGCAAGAGTCGTCGCGATCGCACGCCCTATCCCCGAACCCGCGCCGGTGACCACAACTGTCTTCGTCATGTGTGAACTCGGTTCCCATCGCTCGTGTCTTCTTGGCCGGTGCCGACGATGCGTCGGCCCGTGTGGTGGTCGAAGACGTGGACGGCGCCGGGCCTGGCGGACAACGAGACCCTGGCGCCCTCGGTGATTCCGGACATCCGGGCGGATTCGACGACGCTGGTCAACACCAGACCCCTTGCGTCGATCGTGACGATCGCCCGAGGCCCGAGCAACTCGATCAGCTTCACCGTGGCGTCACCGTCTTCCGTCGCGGTGGGTATCAGGTCGTCGGGTCGGACCCCGAGGGTGACGGCGCCGCGGGCAATTCCCTGGTCGACGGTGATCGTGAAACCGTTTGGCAGCGTGAACGTCTCGCCGGTGAGCTCGCCGTCGACCAGGTTCATCTTCGGGCTTCCGACGAACGCGGCGACGAAGGTGTCCAGCGGTGCGTCGTAGACCTCCAGCGGAGTGCCCACCTGTGCGGCGCGCCCGTCACGCATGACCACCATCCGGTCGGAGAGCGTCATCGCCTCCTCCTGGTCGTGCGTGACGTACAGGCAGGTGATGCCGAGCCGACGCTGAATCTGCAGCAATTCGGTTCGGGTTTCGACGCGAAGCTTGGCGTCGAGATTGCTCAGCGGTTCATCGAACAGGAAGACCGACGGTTCGCGGATGATGGCCCGACCGATCGCCACCCGCTGCTGCTGACCGCCGCTGAGATCCTTCGGCTTGCGTGACGACATCTTCTCGAGACCGAGCGACTCGGCCACGGCATCGGCCCGCGAAAGCGCTTGGGAGCGGGACACCTTCGCGGCACGCAGCGGGAACGCGATGTTCTCCCGCACACTGAGATGCGGGTAGAGCGCGTAGTTCTGAAAGACCATGGCCACGTCGCGATCTCGCGGCTGCAGCTGGGTCACGTCGCGGTCGCCGATCGTAATGGTGCCCGAGGTGACCGATTCCAGGCCTGCGAGCATGCGCAACGAGGTCGACTTTCCGCATCCGGACGGACCGACGAGTACGGTGAACGACCCGTCGGGCAGCTCGAGGTTCAGGTCGCTGACGACGGAGATCGGCCCGTAGGCCTTGTTGACGTCTGAGAATCGAACGGTTGCCATGGATGCTGTGTGACCTACCTTCTAGAACTTCACCGCGCCACCGCTGATGCCCTGCACCAGCCTGCGCTGAATGAAGAAGCTCGCGATGACGACGGGGACGACGGCGATCAGGATGGCGGCGCTCATCGAGCCGATCTGCACGCCGCGGAACGTGTTGAAGCCGGCGATCGCGACCGGAAGGATCGCCGCCTTGCCGGGAGCGAGAATCAGGCCGTAGAACAGGTCGTTCCACGACAGGGTGAACCCGAAGATGGCCGCGGCGCCCATGCCGGGGAACACCTGGGGGAGGACGACCAGCCGGAAGGCCTGGAAGCGGGTGAAGCCGTCGACCAGGGCCTGCTCCTCGAGCGACCGTGGGACGGCCTCGAAGAACCCGATCAAGAACCAGGTCACCACTGGCAGAACGAAACTCAGGTGCGCGAAGATCACCGGCACCAGGGTGTCGTTGAGCCGCAGGGCGTAGGCCATCGTCAGAAACGGGAAGACCAGGACGGCGGGCGGAAGCACCTGCGCGGCAAGCATTCCGAACCGGGTGAGGGTACCGCCCGCCCGGAAGCGGGCGATGGCATAGGCGCCCATGCCGCCAACCACGATGCTGATGCCGACGGTCACGAGCGCGACGACGGCACTGCGGCCGGCCGCCTCGAGAATCCCCGACGACAGCACGTTGCGCCAGGCGGCCAGCGTGGGGGTGAAGGACACCAGGAACGGATCGTCGAGTTGTTGGGGGCTCTTGAGGCTCGCCAGCGCGATCCACGCCACCGGGAAGAGCACCGAGATGCCAGCCGCCCAGAGCAGGGCCACGCGGCAGATGGTCAGTGCGCGGGAACTTCTCATGACTGCTTGGCCCTCTCCATGCGGCGGAAGGCGATCACGATGATCGTGAGCACCACCACCAGCACGACGAACGCCATCGACGAGGCCGATCCGAGCCGGAAGAACTGGATTCCGGTCTGGTACACGAAGTACTGCAAGGTCTGCGTTTCGGTGCCCGGTCCGCCGCGGGTAGTGGCGAAGACGTACTCGAAGACCTTCATGGCGTCCAGACAGCGCAGCAGGATCGCCACCACGAGCACCGGCGCCAGCAATGGCAACGTCACCCTGCGCAACACGTACCAACCGCCGGCACCGTCGACCCTGGCTGCCTCGAGCGGTTCCTTGGGGATGGATTCGAGGCCGGCGAGCAACAGCAACACCATGAACGGCGTCCACTGCCATACATCGATGAAGGCCAACGTGAACAGGGCGCGGCCGGGGCCGAAGAAGTCGTAGTCGAGACCGACCGCGTGCAGCAGATGGGGGATGGCACCGATCTGATCGTTGAGCAGAAATCGGAAGATCAGACCGACGGCGATCGGCGTGATGAACATCGGCGCCAGCAACATCGACCGCGTGAGATCGCTTGCCCAGCGCTGTTTCTGCAGCGACAGGGCGAGGGCGAGACCCAGAAGCAGTTCCAGCCCGACCGCGACGCCGACGAAGATCGCGGTCGTGCCGAATGCCTCCCAGAACGCCGCATCGGTCAGGGTCGCGACGTAGTTGTCCACACCGACCAGGGTCGGCGCGCCGCGGCTGGTCAGCTTGTAGTCGGTGATGCTCAGGTAGAACGCATAGCCGAGAGGGAAACCGACCACCCCGACGAAGAGTGCGACGAGGGGGGCGACCATCCCGTGTTTGAACGTCACGGTGGTCATCGCTCCTTTCGTGGGGTGGTCGGTCTCGTGCGGGCTAGCCCCGGGGGGACGGGCTAGCCTTGGATCTTCTCGGCCGCCGCCTGCGCGGCGGCCAGGGCGTCGTCGACGCTCTTGGTTCCCGCGACGGCCTCGTTGAGTTCTGTTCCGACGGCTTGGATCATCTCCTCGCCGCTGGGTCCCTGGCTCAGCGGCGCCGCGTTGCCCAGCATCTGCTCGACCGTCTTGTAGTAGTCGGCGCCGAGCGGTCCCTTCAGCACGGCCGGGTCCTGCAGGGTGCTCTGTCGGATTGCCGCGCCACCCTTCTCGGTGCGCTGCACGTCATGCACCTTGGAGGTGAGCCACGACGCGAATGCCCATGCGGCGTCCGAAGATCCGGAGTTGGTCGGGATCGCCCAACTCCACGAGCCCAGCACCTGCTTCCCGCCGGGGATCGGGGCCAGCTTGAACTTGCCCGCCGATGGTCCCGAGCCGGGTTCGTTGAGCGCGGGGAGATTCCAGTTGTAGCTGATCATCGACGCGGCCTGATCACTGGACACCGATCGGAACGCTTCGTCGAACGCCCAGTTGAGGCTATTCGGCGGGGCCGCAGTCTTGTACGTGTCGATGTAGGCGTTGAGGGCCTGCTTGGCCTGCGGGGTGTTCAGCGTGGGCTTGCCGTCCGGGCCGTAGATCGAACCGCCCGCGGCGAACAACCAGTTGCCCCACTCCTCGAAGATCTTGTAACCCCGCTGCGGCTGCATCGCAATACCGGCACGATCGCCGACCTTCAAGGCCTTCGACGTGCTGACCAACTCGTCGAGGTTCTTGGGCACCTCCAACTTGGCCTGGGCCAGGGCGTCGGTGTTGTAGAGGTAGCCGAGCGCATAGTTGTAGAACGGCACGCCGTAGCGCACCCCGTCGACGGTGGCGATGTCGGTCAGCGGCTTGAAGAAGTCGGCGTAGTCGTAGTTGGGCGTGCTGTCGATGCGAGAGTCCAACGGCTGCAGGAACTTCGCCTTCGCGAAGTCGACCATCCACGGGTTGTCGACGATGATCAGGTCGTAGGTGGGGGAGGACGACTGGAAGGACGACACCAGCTTGTCGCGCATCTGGTCGTAGGTCAGCGTCTCGATGTCGACCTTGACGCCGGGATACTCCTTGTTGAACTCGGGCACCATCGACTTGACGACGTCGGTGTCGGGGACGTTCTCCATGAGGATTCGGACGGTCCCCGAGACGTCCTTGGCGACGTCACCGGTGCCCGTCGCCTGGGCTTGTTCGGGGCCACCGCTGCCCGCACAGGCACTGATGAACAGTGCGAGCACGGCCAGGAGTACGACGATCGGCGCACTGAGGAACCGCCGCCTCCGCCGGGTCCCGGTGTGGATGTTTCGCGTGAACCTCATTGCGACACGATTCCCTTCACTTGTCGGATCCTTCTCGGGTACTTCTTGTCATCGCATGGGATGTCGGCGCGACCGCCGAGCCGAGGTCGCGCCAGTTCTGGTAGGCATCGTCGTATCGCGCTCGTCGGCTCGGATCGGGGACGACCGGCGGATCGAGCGTGACGAAGCGGGCGGCGTCGGACCAGTCGCCGAGCGCGCCGACACCGATCGCAGCGATCACCGCCGCACCGAGGGAGGCGCCGGGGTGGCCTCGTACGGGCCGCATCTCGATACCGAGGACGTCGGCGTGGATCTGCTTCCACAGCGTCGACCTCGACCCGCCGTTGGTGATCATCACGCGTCGCGGGGGAATGCCGATGTCGGTGAAGACGTCGACGTGATGACGGAACCCGAACGCAATGGCCTCCAACACCGAGCGATACAGGTCTGCCCGGGTATGCCCGAGGTGCATGCCGGCAAAGGCGCCGCGAAGGTCGGGATCGTGCAGCGGGCTCTTCTCGCCGAGAAAGTAGGGCAGACACAGAACCTCGGCCGGGGCGCACGTGGCGGCCTCGTCGTCGAGTCCGGTCAGCTCGACACCACCGATCAGAGCCTGGAACCAGCGGATCAGGCTGCCGCTGGTGGCCATGCAGCCATTCGGCAGCCAGTGTCCGGGAACCGGGTGGGCGTCGAGGTACAGCCTTTCGTCGACCACCCGGGTGTCGCTTGCGACGAGGATGTCGCCGGCGCCGCCGAGTTTGACGAGTGCATCGCCCGGTGCGTTGACGCCCGCCGCGAACGCCGACAGGACGTGGTCGGCGCCCCCGACGATCAGCGCGGTGCCGGCCGACAGACCGGTGGATTCGGCTGCCGCCCTGCTCAATTCGCCGACCTGGGTGCCGGGAGTGCGGACGGGGGCGAGGGTGCGGGTGTCCAGACCCGCGGCGGTGATCACTGCCGTCGCGACGTCACCGTCGATGGTGAAGAGCCCCGACTCGAGTGCCCAGTTCTGTTCGACGTGAACGTCGGCACCCAGGGCGGTCAAGAGCCAGTCGTAGGAGCCGACGTAGTGCGCCGTGCGGTCGTACACCGCCGGTTCGTGCGTGCGCAGCCAGACGGTCGTCGGTGCCACCGACTGCTGGGTGAGCGCCGAACCCGTCATCGTGACGAGGTCGACCCCAGACAAGTCCACGGCCAGCTCGGCGACCTCGCGGTGTGCCCTGGCATCGTTCTGCAGGATGGCATGGCGCAACGGTCGGCCGCGCTCATCGACGGGCACCACCGCCGGAACCATGCCCGATACCGCCACGGCGCAGATGTCACGAGCAGGAATGTCATTGGTGGCGAGGATCTCTCGGATGGACTCGACGACGTTGCGATGCCACTGGGCCGTATCGGCCTCGGCGAATCCCGGGTGCGGGGAGTGCAGTGCCGTGTCCCGCGCGGCCTGGGCGACGATGCCGCGTTCGGTGTCGAACAGCACGGTCTTGGTTCCCGTGGTGCCGACGTCGATGCCGATGGTGTGGGGGCTCACGGCGTCGTCGCCTCGCCTGCCGAATCGATGCCGGCTACGCAGATGACGTCGACGCCCGCCTCGCGCGCCGCGACCAGGCTCGGGTGCGCGGGGTCGCCGTCGGTGATGATCACGTGGATCTCGCCGAGGGCGGCGATGCTGGTGAACGTGACCCGGCCGAGCTTGCTGCGGTCTGCGGCGACGATCACGCGGTCGGCACGCTTGCTCGCCGCGCGCTTCACCCGGCTGTCGGCCTGGTGGTAGTCGGAGATGCCGCGATTGCCGTCGATGCCGGCCACACCCATCACGAACGTGTCGCAGTTGTAGTGGGCCAGGGTGTCCTCGGCGGCCGGACCGATCAGGCTGAGCTCGCCGGGTCGCAGTTCGCCGCCGGTGAGCACGACGGTGGTGTCGGCCTCGTCGATCAACTCCAGCGCGGCGAGCACGCTGGGGGTCAGCACCGTGAGGCCCAGGCGCCGTCCCCGAAGGGACTGCGCGACGGCGAGGGCGGTGCTGCCCGAGTCGAGGATGAGGGTTTCACCGGGGCCGATCAGGTCGGCCACCGCGTCGGCGATGTGGCGCTTCTCCTCTGCGGCGTCGGCCACCCTCGTCGCGAACGACGGCTCGTTGTCCTTGCCCTTGAGTGCGATCGCTCCACCGACGACCCGCCGGACCACGCCGAGCGTCTCCAAGGCCTCCATGTCGCGTCGGATGGTCATCTCGGACACGTCGAATTCGGCAGCGAGGGCGCCATAGCCCACTTCGCGCTCGACGCGGACGCGCTCTTCGATGCGGTCCCGACGCTCCTTGGCATCCATGCTCAAGCCCACTCTTCATGTGGAAAATTCACAGGATGGCTCTCCGTATTGGGGCGTTTCGATTGCTTTGGCGGGCTGCGGTGTGAATTTACAACAAACGTGTGTGGCATGCCCACATTTAGCGGCAGATTGATTGGCTCATCCACGCCAGCGGCTAACGTGCGCCCCGTGCTGCACTTGCGCATCATCGCGCCCGAGGACCTTCGCGACGACGTGATCGGCGTCCTGCGTAGCGAGGTGGGGGTGGCGAACCTCCTGCTGTACCCGGGTGCGGCCATCGACCCGGTGGGCGACGAGATCACGGCGGACGTGGCACGCGAGTGCGCCAATGGGCTCATCACACGGCTGAAGGCACTGGACGTGCAGCACCGCGGCGCGATCACGCTTCAGGTGCTGGACACCGTCCTGTCGACGAGGGCCCACGCGGCCGAAGACGATGCCGAGGGCGATCCGGCCGATGCCCTGCTGTGGGACGAGCTGATCGCGCGGACCCGCGAGGAGTCGACAGTGTCGGTCACGTTCGTGACGTTCCTGACGCTGGCCTGCTTGATCGCAGCGATCGGTGCGGTGACCGACTCGACCGTCACCGTCGTCGGCGCCATGGTGCTCGGCCCCGAGTTCGGGCCCCTGGCGGCGATCGCGGTGGCGATCGTCCAGCGGCGGTGGGACCTTGCCCGTCGCCCACTTCTGGCCCTGGCGGTCGGCTTTCCGGTCGCGATGGGATTCACCGCGCTGGCCACGTTCGCGGGACAGGCCGTCGGCTGGGTCAGCCTCGACACCGTTCGGAACATCACCGAAGTGGACTTCATCTTTCAGGTCGGCCCGGTGTCGCTGGTGGTCGCCCTGCTGGCCGGCGCTGCGGGCATGCTCTCGCTGGTCTCGGCCAAGTCCGCCGCGCTCGTCGGCGTGTTCATCTCCGTCACCACGGTGCCGGCGGCTGGGTTTGCCGTAGTGGCCGCGATCCTCGGCGATTGGCACGTCGCTGGGCAGTCGGCGATCCAGCTCGTGGTGAACCTGCTCGGCATCGTCGTGGCGGGGGTGGCCGTGCTCGTGGTGCGACCACGCGGCAACTTGATTCCGCGTTCGGCCCAGACCTGACGGCGGCGACACCGGGCACTCGCCACATGCGGCGCAGTGTCGGGTGTGGTGGGATCAACGCCTATGGGTATCAAGGTGGCGCTGGAGCATCGCACCAGCTACACGTTCGACCGACTGGTAGAGGTCTTTCCACACGTCGTCCGTCTGCGTCCGGCTCCACACTCGCGAACCCCGATCGAGGCCTATTCGCTCCAGGTCGAGCCCGCCGATCACTTCGTCAACTGGCAGCAGGATGCCTTCGGAAACTTCTTGGCCCGGTTGGTGTTTCCGACCCGCACGCGCGAGCTCACCATCACCGTCGGCCTGATCGCCGACCTGAAGGTGATCAATCCCTTCGACTTCTTCATCGAGGACTTCGCCGAGACCTGGCCCTTCGAGTATCCGAAGGCGCTGTTGGAAGACCTCAAGCCCTACCTGCGGCCGGTCGACGAGGACGATGAGGGCTCGGGCCCCGGCGAGCTGACGAAGGACTGGGTCAGGAACTTCGTCGTGCGCCCCGGCACGCGCACCATCGACTTCCTGGTCGCGCTGAACGGGGCGATCAACGCCGACGTCGGCTACAGCCTGCGCATGGAGCCCGGCGTCCAGACGCCGGACTTCACCCTGCGGACCGCCATCGGATCGTGCCGTGACTCGGCCTGGCTGATGGTGTCGGTGCTGCGAGAACTCGGCTTGGCGGCGCGTTTCGTCTCGGGCTATCTGGTTCAGCTGACGTCCGACGTGCAGGCCCTCGACGGCGGCCCGTCGGGACCGGTGGCAGACTTCACCGACCTCCACGCCTGGACCGAGGTCTACATTCCGGGGGCGGGCTGGATCGGGCTCGACCCCACCTCGGCGCTGTTCGCCGGGGAAGGCCACATCCCGCTGTCGGCCACACCGCATCCGGCCTCGGCCGCCCCGATCACGGGTGCCACCGAGCCGTGCGAGACGACGCTGGACTTCTCCAACATCGTCACCCGGGTGCACGAGGATCCGCGTGTCACGCTGCCGTACACGCCGGCCGCATGGGACTCGATCGTCGAGTTGGGCGCCACCGTCGACGCCCGGATGGCCGCCGGAGACGTCCGACTGACCATGGGGGGCGAGCCGACCTTCGTGTCGATCGACAACCAGGTCGACCCCGAATGGACGACCGACGCCGACGGGCCACACAAGCGTGAACGCGCGTCGGTCTTGGCCGCCCGGCTCAAGGCGCTCTGGGCGCCGCAGGGCCTGGTGCAGCGCAACCAGGGCAAGTGGTACCCCGGAGAACCCTTGCCGCGCTGGCAGATTGGCCTGCACTGGCGTGCCGATGGACAACCGCTCTGGGTGAACGACGCGCTGCTGGCAGACCCGTGGGCCGTGCAGAAGGCTGACCCCGTTGCACCCGATTCCGGGCTTCGCGTCCTCTCCGCCATCGCCGCCGGCCTAGGCCTGCCCGCCACGCAGGTGCGGCCCGCGTTCGAAGACCCCCTCAGCCGGCTGGCCGCGTCGGTGCGCCAGCCCGCGGGCGAACGGGTCGTCGATGCCGACGACCTCGAGTCCGACGCCCCTGGCGCGAGAGCCGACCTCTTGGCGCGGCTGGACGAATCCGTGACCGAGCCGAGCGCCTACGTGCTCCCGCTGCACCGCCGTGAGGACGATGCTGGCTGGGCGAGTGCGGATTGGCGCTTGCGCCGAGGGCGAATCGTGCTGCTGGAGGGGGATTCGCCTGCAGGTCTGCGACTCCCGCTGGATGCGATCAGCTGGGAGCCTCCGCCCCCGCCCCGGGAGGCGGACCCGCTGGCTCCCCGCGGCACGCTCGTCGACGGCGTCGACGTCGAGGATGCCGAGGTCGAGGATGCCGAGGGCGCTCCCATCACCGCCATGGTTGCCGAGGTGCGTGACGGGGTGCTCTACGTCTTCCTGCCGCCAACCGAGGAACTCGAGCACTTCGTCGACGTCGTCGCGCGCCTGGAGGCGGCTGCCGCCAAGGCCGACTGCCCTGTCGTGGTGGAGGGGTACGGCCCGCCGCCCGACGCCCGTCTGACGTCCATGTCGGTGACGCCGGATCCCGGCGTCATCGAGGTCAACGTCGCGCCGACGGTCAGTTTCGCCGCGCAGCGCGAACAACTCGAGACCCTGTACGAACAAGCCCGACTCGCGCGGTTGTCGACCGAGTCCTTCGACGTCGACGGCACGCACGGCGGAACCGGCGGCGGCAACCACATCACCCTCGGTGGCATCACCCCGGCTGAATCGCCGATGCTGCGCAGGCCCGATCTGCTGGTGTCGATGCTGACCTATTGGCAGCGGCACCCGTCACTGTCGTATCTGTTCTCCGGACGCTTCATCGGCACCACCTCGCAGGCGCCGCGCGTCGACGAGGGGCGATCGGAGGCGCTGTACGAACTCGAGATCGCGTTCGCCGAGATCGACCGGTTGACACGGGATTCCGCGACGCCGAAGCCGGAACTTGGTCATTCCGCAAGCTCCATTCCGTGGGTCACCGATCGCGCGTTGCGCCACCTGCTCACCGACATCACCGGCAACACCCACCGCGCCGAGTTCTGCATCGACAAGCTCTACAGCCCCGATAGCGCGCGGGGGCGACTCGGTCTGCTGGAGTTGCGTGGCTTCGAGATGCCGCCGCACTTTCAGATGGCGATGGTGCAGTCCCTGCTGGTGCGGTCGCTGGTGGCCTGGTTCTGGGACGAGCCGCTGCGTGCGCCACTGATTCGTCACGGCGCCAACCTGCACGGTCGATACCTGCTGCCGCACTTCATCATTCAGGACATCGCCGACGTTGCCGCCGATCTGCGGGCGCACGGCATCGACTTCGACACCAGTTGGCTCGACCCCTTCACCGAGTTCCGCTTCCCGCGTGTCGGCACGGCGGTGTTCGATGGTGTCGAAATCGAGCTCCGCGGCGCGATCGAGCCGTGGAACGTCCTCGGCGAGGAGTCCACGGCGGGCGGCACGGCACGCTACGTCGACTCGTCGGTCGAACGTCTCCAGGTCCGGCTGATCGGGGCGGATCGGCACCGCTACGTCGTGACGGCCAACGGACACCCGATCCCCCTGCTGGCCACCAGCAATACCGACGTCCAGGTTGGGGGTGTCCGGTTCCGCGCCTGGCAGCCGCCGAGTGCGCTGCACCCCACCATCACCGTGGACAGCCCGCTGCGATTCGAGCTGATCGACACCGCCACCGGAACCTCGCGCGGGGGATGCACCTATCACGTGAGCCATCCCGGTGGACGGTCGTACGACAACCCGCCCATCAACGCCGTCGAGGCGGAATCGCGGCGCGGCAGGCGCTTCGAGGCCACCGGGTTCACTCCCGGCCGGGTCGACATGTCCGTCATCAGGGAGAAGCAAGCACGCCAGTCCACCGACGTGGGCGCGCCGGGCATCGTGGATCTTCGCCGGGTGCGTACCGTTCTGCGGTGATGGTCCTACGCACCAGCGGCCCGCCGGAGCCCATTTCCGCCGTAACCGGCGCCGGCTTCCCCAGTGGAAACGGCGCCGACGACCTGTTGGCGCAGTACCGTGCCGCCCGCGCCCAGCAATCCCTCTTCGACGTGCGCGGCGGGCCCACCAGCGGCTACGACGAGTTCGTCGACCCGGCGGGCGACGTCCGCCCGGCATGGCAGGAACTGGCCGAGTGCGTGGGGGAGCGTGGCCGCATCGGCCTCGACCGACTGCGCTCGGTGGTGCGTGGTCTGGTCGACAACGACGGCATCACCTTCATGCAGGTCGAACGTCCCAGAGAGCACGAGCGCAGCGGTTCCGGAGCGGGTTCCAGCGGCGACGCCGTCACCAACGGGGACGGCACGCAGGTTCCCGGTCCGTGGCATCTGGACGCGCTGCCTCTCATCATCTCGTCGGCCGACTGGGACACCCTCGAATCCGGTCTGGTGCAGCGCTCCCGCGTGATGGACGCGGTCCTGACCGACCTCTACGGGGACCGCCGCTCCATCACCAGCGGGGTGCTGCCGCCGCAGCTGGTGTTCTCCCACCCCGGCTATCTCCGGGCCGCACGCGGGATCGCAGTGCCTGGTCGCCACCAACTGTTCCTGCACGGGGTAGACGTCAGCCGCGACGCCGCCGGTGAGTTCCTGGTCAACGCCGACTGGACGCAGGCGCCATCGGGCGCGGGGTACGCGCTCGCCGACCGGCGGGTCGTCGCGCACGCATTCCCGGATCTCTACGAGCGGATCGGCCCGCGGCCCGCATCGCCGTGGGCGCAGGCGCTGCGACTGGCCCTCATCGACGCCGCACCGGAATCGGCGGAGGAACCCGTCGTCGTGGTGCTCAGCCCGGGCATCCACTCCGAGACGGCGTTCGACCAGGCCTATCTGGCCAGCGTGCTGGGCTTCCCTCTGGTGGAGAGCGCCGACCTCGTCGTGCGGGATGGCAAGCTGTGGATGCGTTCACTCGGAACGCTCAAGCGTGTCGACGTCGTGCTGCGCCGGGTGGACGCCGCCTACGCGGATCCGCTCGATCTGCGGGCCGATTCGCGACTCGGCGTCGTCGGGCTCGTCGAAGTACTTCGACGCGGCGCTGTCACCGTCGTCAACACCCTCGGTAGCGGAATCTTGGAAAGCCCTGGGCTGCAACGCTTCCTGCCCGAACTCGCCGAGCTGCTGCTGGGTGAGGGCCCGCAGTTGAACATGGCTCCGACGTACTGGGGTGGCATCGACGTCGAAAGGTCACATCTGCTGAGTCATCTGACGTCCCTGCTCATCCGGCCGGTGAACGGAGGCGAGCCGATCGTCGGCCCGGCGTTGTCGAACGGTGAGCGTGACGAGTTGGCGGCACGGATCGGTGCCAGCCCGTGGCAGTGGGTGGGCCAGGAACTACCTCAGTTTGCCTCGGCGCCAACGGATCATGCATCCAACGGCTTGTCGGCAGGCAGCACCGGCATGCGACTGTTCACCGTCGCGCAGCGCGGCGGGTACGCCCCGATGGTCGGCGGCCTGGGCTACCTGCTCGCCCCTGGCAATGCCGCCTATCGGATGAACACCACTGCCGCCAAGGACATCTGGGTCCGAACGCCGACCCGCGCAACGGCCGAGCGGACGCCCGCGCCGCCCTCGGTGGACCTGCCTGCGATCACCCCGAGTCCGACCCGCGCGGTCAGCTCGCCGCGTGTGCTGTCCGACCTGTACTGGCTCGGCCGATACTCCGAGCGCGCGGAGAGCATGGCCAGACTCCTCGGCGTCACGCGGGAGCGCTACCACGAATTTAGGTACCGCCAGGACCTGCCGGGCAGCGAGTGCGTCCCGGTACTGCTCGCCGCGCTAGGCCGTATCACGGGCACCGATACCGGGGCCGCGGGGGACGACGCCGAGATGATCGCGATCGCGCCGACCACCCTGTGGTCCCTCACGGCCGACCGTCATCGCGCCGGCTCATTGGCCCAGTCCGTGGAGCGCCTCGGCCTGTCCGCCCGCGCGGTGCGCGACCAGATGTCGAACGACACGTGGATGGTGCTCGCGGCGGTCGATCGTGCCGTCATGCGGCCGTCTCGGACCCCGCCCGAGTCTCACAGCGAGGGTGACGGCTACCTCGCTGCGGCCCACAGTCAGACGCTGGCCGGGATGCTGGCGCTGTCCGGCGTCGCAGCGGAGTCGATGGTGCACGACGTCGGCTGGACGATGATGGACATCGGCAAGCGCATCGAGCGCGGCATCTGGATGGCAGGTCTCATGCGCGCCACGCTGACCGAGGTCCGCAGTCCTGGTGCCGAGCAGACCATCACCGAGTCGACGTTGGTGGCGTGCGAGTCGTCGGTGAGCTACCGACGCCGCACCCTCGGAAAGGTCAGCGTCGCCGCGGTGGCCGACCTGGTGCTGTTCGACGAGGAGAACCCACGCTCGCTGGCGTACCAGTTCGAACGGCTGCGCGTGAACCTCAAGGCGCTGCCCTCGTCGTCCGGCTCCACCCGACCGGAACGGCTCATCGACGAAGTGGCGGCGCGGCTGCGACGACTCGATCCGGCCGACCTCGAGGACATCACCGATGGCACGCGCGCCGAACTGGACGGCCTGCTCAACGGCATCCACACCGACCTGAGAGAACTGTCCCGCGTCATCACCGCGACCCACCTCTCCCTGCCCGGCGGCATGCAGCCGCTGTGGGGCCCGGACGAGAGGAGGGCCCTGCCGTGACGGACGGTCCGACCTCCCCGGTGGGTACCAGGGCCTATGAAATCACCCACCGAACGATGTACCACTACTCGGACGACGTGACGAGTTCCTACGGTCGAGGGTTCCTCACGCCGCGTGATTCCACCAGACAACGCTGCCTGACCCACGAGCTCACGATCGAGCCCGAGGCCGCCGACAGCTCGACGAGCAGGGACGGCTACGGAAACGTCAGCTCGTACTTCCATGTCACCCAGCCCCATCGGGCCTTGACCATCACCAGCCACTCGATCGTCGAGGTCGATCCGCCGCCCGCGGGGCTCTACTCGAGCAGATCGGCGATGGCGCCGTGGGAGATCGCCCGGCCGGTCGGCACCGACGGTGCTCTGGCGGTCGAGTTCACCCTCGATCTGCAGCCGCCGGAGATCACCGAGGCCCTCCGCGAGTACGCCGCCCCGACGTTCCAACCCGAACGACCCCTGATCGACGTGCTTCGGGATCTCAACGCCCGGATCAACCACGACTTCACCTACCGTTCGGGTTCGACGACGGTGTCCACCCAGGTGGCAGAGGTTTTGGCCGCAGGCGAGGGGGTATGTCAGGATTTCGCGCGGCTCGCGATCGCCTGCCTGCGCGCCAATGGTCTGGCCGCGAGCTACGTCTCGGGCTACCTCGCGACGGACCCACCTCCTGGAAGGGAACGCATGGTTGGGATCGACGCCACACACGCCTGGGCATCGGTGTGGACACCGCAGAATCAATGGTTGGGATTCGACCCGACCAACGACCAAATGGTCGACGAGCGTTACGTGGTAGTCGGTTTCGGCCGCGACTACGCCGACGTTCCGCCGTTGCGGGGCATCATCTACACCGATTCCGAGAGCAGCAAGATCGACGTATCCGTCGACGTGGCCCCCTTCGCCGGAGGAATCCTCCATGCGTGACTTCATCTGCCCCAACTGTGGACAGCACCTGTCGTTCGAGAACTCGGTGTGCCTGTCGTGCAGTAGCAGGCTCGGGTTCTCGCTCGACGACATGGCCTTCCTGGTCATCGCGTCCGGAGCCGAGAGTGAGCACGGCGGCGCCGTCGACGCCAGCGAATATCAGTTGTGCGCCAACTTGCATGCAGCCGAATGCAATTGGCTCGTGCGAGTGGCTCCGGTGCGGAGGTTTTGCACGTCCTGCGCGTTGACCCGCACGCGCCCCAGCGATTCGGACAAGCCGGCGATGGCAGCCTTCGCGATCGCGGAGAAGGCAAAGCGTCGGTTGATCGTCGAGTTGGTGGACCTCAAGCTCCCGATCGTGGGGCGCGACGCGGATGCGAACTACGGTCTGGCGTTCGACCTGCTATCCAGTCAGTTCGAGAAGGTGTTCACCGGTCACGAGGACGGTGTCATCACGCTCGACCTCGCGGAGGGCGACGACGTTCACCGTGAGCAGCTACGCGTCTCCATGGCCGAGCCGTACCGGACGCTGCTCGGACACTTCCGTCACGAGATCGGGCATTACTACTACTACCGCCTGGTCGGCACCGCGCCGGAATACCAGCAGACGGCCCGAGAGTTGTTCGGCGACGCCGAATCCGACTACCAGGCGGCGTTGGATCGGCACTACAGCGAGGGTGCGCCGCCAGGATGGGAGCGGGACTACGTCTCGTCCTACGCCACGATGCATCCCGCGGAGGACTGGGCCGAGACGTTCGCGCACTATCTGCACATCCGCGACACGTTGGACACCGCCGCCGCCTTCAGCTTCGCGCCGGCCGCGGCGACCTTCGAGCGCCGAAACCTGGGGCCCAGCGGATTCGACTCGATCATCGACATGTGGCTCCCGCTGTCGTGGGCGCTGAACATGGTGAACCGGTCCATGGGACACGACGATCTGTACCCGTTCGTCCTGCCCGCCAAGGTCTTGGAGAAGATGAGGTTCATTCACACCGTGATCGACGAAGTGACGTCGGATCCGGCCAAGCTGGCCGCTGCCGCGGGCGGCGCCGGCTAGCTGCGGACGAACCCTCCGTCGAGCAGGCTCTCTGCGGTGTCCAGCAGGGTGTCGGCCACTGAACGTGGTTGCCAGCCAAGCACTTCAGTGGCCTTGGAGGCGTCGATCCGCTTGGGCTCCCCGAGCAGGCCGCTCAGTTCCTGCAGGGAGGGCACCACGCGAGCGACGGCACGAATGGCCCAGTCCGGCGCTGTCCGTCGTGGTACTCGGCGCCCCGCGGCGCCGAGACGCGATCGCAGGATCTCGGCTATCTCGGGCAACGTCACGGGCTGATCGGCTGCGGCCAGGAAACGCTGACCGACAGCCAGTGGACTCGTCAAGGCCATGACGTGCAGATCGGCGACGTCGCGGACGTCGACGAGTGCGAACGACGCATTGGGCAGAACCGGCGGCGAACCGTTCAACAACCCCCTGACGATCTGGACCGACGCCGCGACATCGGTGCCGAGGACGGGTCCGAAGATGCCCACGGGATTGATCACGGTCAGCCCGATGCCGTTGGCGGCGGCGAGATCCCACGCGTCCCGCTCGGCCAGTGCCTTGGACTTCACGTACGGGGAGTTGGGTGCCGTGGGGTCGGTCCAGTCGGATTCGTCGTAGGCCGCGCCGGATGGCTTCGGGCTGTAGCCGACGGCAGCGAACGAGGACGTCATCACGATTCGCCGGATGCCGGCGTCGGTGGCCGCTCGCAGCACCCTCGAGGTTCCTTCCCGCGCGGGGACGATCACGTCGTCCTCGTCCTGAGGTTGTCGTGCGGGAAACGGCGAGGCGACATGCAGCACGGCATCGCAACCGACGACAGCCGCGCTCCATCCGGAATCGGCGGTGAGGTCGGCCACGGCGAACTCGATGTCGTCGGCGATTGCGGTCGGCAGCCGCAACGCAGCACGCACCTCGGCCGCCCGGTTCGGGGAACGGACCGTCGTCCGCACGCGGTACCCGTCGGCCAGAAGTCGCAGGATGACGTGCCCGGCAAGGAATCCCGAGCCGCCGGTGACCAACACCCGAGTTCGACGTCCATCAGACACGGGTGCTGACCGCCTCTTGCTCGAGCAAGCGTGCACCGAGGTCGAGCACGATCGCGATCATCGCTCGCTCGGCCGCGACGTCACCCTCCTCCCGGGCCGCCCACATCTTGGCCTTGGCGCTCACGTAGCGCTCCCGCAGCCGCAGCCGAGTGATCTCATCTCCCAGCCTGGCCGCGTGCGCTTCGAACAGCCGCCGCTGATCGGCAATGGCCTCGGCGCCACGTGTGATGTTGGCCACGTAACTCCTGATGTCCGCGACCGACATCCCGCTTCCGCGCAGACAACTGAGCGATTCGATGGTGCCGACCAGTTCGGGTGGGTAGCGGCGGTGCCCGCTGCTCGAATCCCGTGGCACGGGGTCGATGAGGCCGATGCGTTCGTAGTAGCGCAGGGTCGACTCCGCCAACCCGGTGCGACGGGACACCTGTTGGACGGTCAGGTCGCGATCGACCGCCGGGGTCGTGTCGGCATTCATGACACCAGTGTGCCGAACTTGAAGTGCTTCAAGTCAAGCGCGTGTCTGTGCTTGACCTGTGGCAAACCTTGGAGCAGCATCACGGCATGATTCGTACCCACGGTGCCCGGCTCGGTGCCGCGCTCGTCATCGGTGTCGCGGTCCTCGGTCTCAGTGGGTGCGGGAAGGTGATCGACGCCGACAGCGCACAGAAGTCGGTCACCGACTTCGTCTCTCAGAACACGGAGTTCACGCCCAACGACGTCAAGTGTCCGTCGGGCACCGACGCGAAGGTCGGCGTCGAGTTCGACTGCACCTTCACCGGGCCCGACGGCGACTACATCGCGCATCTGAAGATCACCAAGGTCGACGGGTCCGCGGTGCTCTACGACATCGAGACGAAACTCGCCTAGTCCGTGTTCTCAGTCCAGTGAGAAGGCCCGTGCCGCTTCCTGTTCCAGGTCGAGGTACGCCACGTCGCTGACGTCGACCGCGACACCGAGAATCGTTCCATTGGTGAACGTGCCCGGGTTCCTGTAGTGCTGGCTGACGTTGTCGCCACTGTCGAATCCGACGCACAGTCCATCGCCGGCCAGGGTGAACGGACCGGCCTGGGCACGCATGGACCCCTTGGCCACGGCACGGTCGTCGACGTAGAGCGTGGTGGTGCCCAGCGATTCGCCGTGTTCGCCGGTGGCCTCGCGGACGAATTCGACGCCGAGCGCATGCTTTCCAGGCGTCAGTTCATCGGAGACGAACTCCTGCTCGGGTTTGATGCCGAGGAAGTTGTAGACGTAGTGCAGTTTGCGCTCCTTGATGAACAATGCATGGCCGCCGAAGCGTGAGCCGTGGGCGAACAGCACCCCGTTGGAGTCCTCGGTGACGTCCACGTCGGCGATGATCTTGTAGGACCGGCCGCGCACGTTGACGGCCACCCCGCTGGGTACGGGCGCGGTGTCGGGAAAGTACACGTACCGGTTCCTGGGCGGCTCGAAGTGCGGCTTCTCGACCGCCAGCATCTCGGGCGCCGTGCGGTCGTCGAGGGGTAGTACGAAGTTTCGGTCGGCCTCGGCGAACCAGACGTCGATGAGCGCCTTGAGCCTTTCCGGGTGTTCCGCCGCGAGATCCCGAGACTCAGAACGGTCCTCGTCGACGTGATAGAGCTGCCACTCGTCTTCGTCGAAGTGTCCGACCCCGCTGATGGGCGCGTGGATGGCGGCGGCCTTCCAGCCGTCCTCCCAGATCCCCCGGGTGCCCAGCATCGCGTAGTACTGCCTGGCCTTGGTGGTCGGCGCCGCGGCGTCGTCGAAGCTGTAGCGCATCGAGACGCCGTCCATCGGACGTTGTTCTACGCCGCGATAGGTGGTCGGCATGTCCAGTCCCGCGACGTCGAGGATGGTCGCGGCGATGTCGGTGGCGTGGTGATACTGGTGCCGCACCTGCCCCTTGGCCTCGATTCCCTTGGGCCAGTGGATCACCAAGGGATCACACGTCCCGCCGGAATACTGCGAGTATCGCTTGAACATCTGAAACGGCGTGGAGAAGGCGACCGCCCAGCCCGTCGGATAGTGGTTGTACGTGTCAGGGCTGCCCAGGGTGTCGAGGTACTGCAGGTTCTCCGACAGTTCGTCGGGATAGCCGTTGAAGAACTTGTTCTCGTTGACCGAGCCATTGGGGGACCCCTCGCCGGACGCGCCGTTGTCGGCGCAGTACATGACGACGGTGTTCTCCAGCTGACCGGTCTGCTCGAGATAGTCGACGATGCGCCCGATCTGAGCGTCGGTGTATTCGGAGAAACCTGCGAACACCTCCGCCATCCTGGCGAACAGCCGCTTCTCGTCGGCGCTGAGCGACTCCCAGGGCCGGACGGCGTCGACCGGCTGGGCCGCGTCGGCGGGCATCGGATTGAGCGGGGTCAGGGCGGTGCCCTCGGGGAGGATGCCCTTGGCGATCATCTGGGTCAGCACCCATTCGCGATAGGCCTCGTAGCCCTCGTCGAACATGCCCCGGTACTTGTCGGCGTACTCCTGGGGACTGTGGTGCGGGGCGTGGTTGGCGCCCGGACAGAACCACATGTACCAGGGCTTCGACGGGTTCGTCGCGTTCTGATCGCGGAGCATCTTCAGGGCCTGGTCCGCCAGATCCTTCGACAGGTGGTAGCCCTCCTCCGGGCCGTAGGGCTGTTCGATGAACCGGTTGTCTTCCACCAGGTCCGGGTACCACTGGTTGGTCTCGCCACCAAGGAAGCCGTAGAACCGGTCGAAGCCCTTCTGCAGCGGCCATTCCGACTTACTGCCGCCACTGGAGACGTCCTCCTCGGGCACGTTGTGGTTCTTGCCGACCCAGAACGTGCTGTAACCGTTGTCCTGCAACACCTGCCCGATGGTGGCGCACTCCGCGGGCAAGCGGGCCGCCGCACCGGGAAAGCCGTTGGAGCCCTCCGTGATCGAGGCGAACCGATTCACGTGGTGGTTGCGCCCGGTCAACATGCAGGACCTCGTGGGCGAGCACAGCGCCGTCGTGTGCCATTGCGAATACGTCAAGCCGCCGTCGGCCAACTTCTGCAGTGTCGGCATGTCGACGCGCCCACCGAACGGCGACCACGTCGCCAGCCCCGTGTCGTCGTAGAGAACCACCAGAATGTTCGGCGCTCCGTCGGGTGCGTGCTTCAGCTCATACGGCGTCCAGTCGGCGGTGGAGTCCCTGACGTCCAGTTTGATGACGCCGTTGAAATCTTCGTTCATGACGATTCGTCTTCTCTTTCTCCGGTCGGCGTGGCCGGCGGCCACGCCCACACTGTCGACTTCGATCTCCTACGTCACAAGGGTCGAAAGTCTCCGAGATCGGCGCGAGCGGCACGACTCGTCGAGGCGGCGTCCGGGTCACCGATCGGTCACGGACGCGGCGCGGCGGCGGACCAACCGCGCCCCGGTTCCTAGGCTCGCGGACGTGAAGGATCGATACGGCTCCGACGTCCTGGCCCGAAACCCGCACGCCCCCAAGCGCGTGCGGTCCACCGAGATGGCGGCCGACATCGGTCTCGTCGTCGAGGACGTACAGACCGGCTACGTCGGCGCCATCGTGCGTGTCGAGTACGGCCGGATGGAACTCGAGGACTTCGACGGGCATCGCCGGCCGTTCCCCGTCGGCCCCGGCTATCTGGTCGACGGAAAGCCGGTGATCCTCACCCCACCGAAGAGGAAGGCGCCGTCGACTCCGGCACGAACGGCGTCGGGATCGGTGGCCGTGGCAGGTGCTCGCGCGCGGACGGCGCTCGCGAGCCGGATCTACGTCGAGGGGCGCCACGACGCCGAACTCGTCGAGCAGGTGTGGGGTGCCGACCTGCGCATCGAGGGTGTCGTCGTCGAATACCTCGGGGGGATCGACGATCTCACCACCATCGTGCGGGACTTCGAACCCGGCCCGGGGCGTCGGCTGGGGGTCCTCGTCGACCATCTCGTCACCGGATCCAAGGAGGCCCGCATCGCCGAAGCGGTACGGCGTGGCCCCGGCGGCGAGCACACGTTGGTGGTGGGTCACCCCTACGTCGACGTGTGGCAAGCGGTCAAGCCCGCACGCCTCGGGGTGCAGAAATGGCCGGTGATCCCGCGCAACGTCGAGTGGAAGCACGGCATCTGCGAGGCCTTCGGCTGGCCGCACGCCGATCAGGCCGACATCGCCGCCGCGTGGCGTCGGATCCGGGGCACCGTGCGCGACTGGAACGACCTCGAGCCCGCCCTCATCGGCCGCGTGGAGGAACTGATCGACTTCGTCACGACGACGGGCTGACACACCGGCGCCCACATGGCTCAATGGTGGACGCGGGCGGGCGAATGCGACATCATCCGTGGCATGTCAGTGCCTCCGCCCCCGTACGGCCCGGACCCGTCGTACCCGCCGCCCTCCGGTTCGGACCCGTCGTACCCACCACAGCCGGGGTCGTATCCGCCGTATCCACCGCCGCCGCCCTACGGCTCGGATCCGTCGCTGCCTCCGCCGGTCGGTGAGTACGGCGCGCCGCCGCCTCCGCCGGGGTACGGCGCGCCGCCACCGTACGGCTATCCACCGCAATACTTCGGCGGGGGTTTCGGGGTGGACGCCTACGGCCGTCCGCTGTCGGACAAGAGCAAGCTCGTCGCCGGCCTGCTGCAGATCTTCCTCGGCACCTTCGGTGTCGGCCGGTTCTACCTCGGCTACAACGGTATCGGCGTCGCCCAACTCGCAGTGAGTCTGTTGACCTGTGGAATCGGCGCCATCTGGCCCTTCGTCGACGGGATCCTGATCCTGTTGGGCAAGGTGCCCGACCCGCAGGGACGCCCACTGCGCGAATGATCTGGTAAGCCTGTCCCGTGGCCGATGGTCTGTTCGACGTGGCTCCGGATCCGGGCGACGGTGCGGGCATCCCCGGTGGCGGGCCGTCGTCGCCTCTGGCCGTCCGGATGCGCCCCGCGAGCCTCGACGAGGTGGTCGGCCAGGATCATCTCCTGCGCGACGGCTCTCCATTGCGGCGCCTGGTCGACGGTTCCGGCGCTGCCTCGGTCATCCTCTACGGACCACCCGGCACCGGGAAGACGACGCTCGCCTCGCTGATCTCCCAGGCCACCGGGCGCCGATTCGAGGCGCTCTCCGCGCTGTCGGCGGGCGTCAAGGACGTCAGGGCCGTCCTGGAACAGGCGCGCGTGGCGCTCGTTCGTGGCAAGCAGACAGTGTTGTTCATCGACGAGGTGCACCGGTTCTCCAAGACCCAGCAGGACGCCCTGCTGGCCGCGGTCGAGAACCGTGTCGTGCTGCTCGTCGCGGCGACGACGGAGAACCCGTCGTTCTCGGTGGTGGCACCGCTGCTGTCCCGTTCGTTGATCCTGCAGTTGCAGCCTCTCGGTGTGGACGCGGTGCGCGCCGTCGTCGAGCGCGCCGTCGCCGACCCGCGCGGTCTCGACGGGTCGGTCTCCATCGACGCCGACGCCGTCGAACTACTCGTTCAGTTAGCCGCGGGGGATGCCCGTCGCGCCTTGACCGCACTGGAGGTCGCAGCGGAAGCGGGCGATCGTGTGACGGTCGAGATCATCGAACAGTCCTTGGACAAGGCGGCCGTCCGGTACGACAGGGATGGCGATCAGCATTACGACGTGGTGAGCGCCTTCATCAAGTCGGTGCGGGGATCCGACGTCGATGCCGCGCTGCATTACCTGGCGCGGATGCTGACCGCGGGGGAGGATCCGCGCTTCATCGCCCGCCGGTTGACGATCCTCGCGAGCGAGGACGTCGGAATGGCCGACCCCACGGCGTTGCAGACGGCCGTGGCCGCTGCGCAGACGGTGCAGTTGATCGGGATGCCCGAGGCGCAACTGACGCTTGCGCACGCGACGGTGCACCTGGCGACCGCACCGAAGTCCAACGCCGTGACGACGGCGTTGTCGGCGGCGCTGGGGGACATCAAGGCGGGCAAGGCTGGGTTGGTGCCCCCGCACCTGCGCGACGGGCATTACTCGGGGGCGGCTGCGCTGGGCAACGCGCAGGGTTACTCGTATCCCCACGACGACCCGGACGGCATTGTGGCGCAACAGTATGCGCCCCATGAGTTGGTCGGCGTCGACTATTACCGGCCGACCACTCACGGTGCCGAACGAGAGATCTCCGGACGCCTAGACAAGTTGCGGGCCATTCTGCGGCGGAGGCGCTGACACCCTCGACACGCCGAGACTGCCGTGAGATCGCGATCGAAGGACAATTCGCGATCTCACGGCAGTCTCGTTGCCCTGAGGAGCCTGGGCGGTGCGATCAGCGGCGCAGGGCGCCGCTACGACGACGGCCCATGAGGCCCGCCACCAATGCCACGCCCAGAGCGGCGACGATGACCTGGACCAACAGTTCCATCCAGTCGATGCCGGCCGTAGCCGTGGGGATACCCAACTGGCGGGCCAGCCACGTACCGATGAACGCCGCGACGATGCCGACGAGGATCGTGACCAGGAAGCCGATGGGCTGCCTGCCGGGGACGACGAGACGGCCGAGAACGCCGACCACGACGCCGATCAGGATTGTGATGATGATGCCGGTGGGAGTCATAGTCTCTTCGCTTTCGCTCGGTGTGATGAGTGCAACAGCAATACCCACGGGCGGGTCGAATAAACGCGGGCGTGAATAATTCCGGGTCGTACCCTCGCTGGGGTGAACACCGAATTGCACGACGTGGACACCTCCCGACATCGGACCGTGGACCTCACCGACGCGGTCCGGTCCTTCTGCGCCACGCGAGGCGACGGGCTGTGCAACGTCTTCGTGCCGCACGCGACGGCCGGCCTCGCGATCCTCGAGACGGGCGCCGGATCCGATCACGATCTCGTCGAGGCGCTGGAGCGGCTGCTGCCGCGCGACGACCGCTACCGCCACGCGCACGGGTCGCCCGGCCACGGTGCCGACCACGTTCTCCCCGGGATAGTGGCGCCGTCGGTCACGGTTCCGGTTCAGGCGGGTCAGCCACTACTAGGGACCTGGCAGAGCATCGTGTTGGTCGATCTGAACCGGGACAATCCGCGGCGTTCGGTGCGACTGAGCTTCATCGAGGGGTGAAGCCGCGCCGTTGCCGGGGCGGTCGAGGTCGGCCGGTAGTGTGATGCGGTCGAGAACGGCATCGACGAGACCCAATATTAAGGACGACAGCACGTGCAGACACACGAGATCAGGAAGCGCTTCCTCGATCACTTCGTGAACGCGGGCCACACCGAGGTACCGAGCGCGTCGGTGATCCTCGACGACCCCAACCTGTTGTTCGTCAACGCAGGCATGGTCCAGTTCGTGCCGTACTTCCTCGGCCAGCAGAAGCCGCCCTGGGATCGCGCGACCAGCGTCCAGAAGTGCATCCGTACCCCCGACATCGACGAAGTCGGCATCACCACCCGTCACAACACCTTCTTTCAGATGGCGGGCAACTTCTCCTTCGGCGATTACTTCAAGAAGGGCGCGATCGAGTTCGCCTGGACCCTGCTGACCAATCCGCAAGATCAGGGTGGGTACGGCTTCGATCCCGAAACGCTCTGGGCGACGGTCTATCTCGATGACGACGAGGCAATCGCGCTGTGGCAGGAGGTGGCTGGGCTGCCGCTGGAGCGCATCCAGCGTCGCGGGATGGCCGACAACTACTGGTCGATGGGCATCCCGGGTCCGTGCGGGCCGTCCTCGGAGATCTACGTCGACCGCGGACCCGAGTACGGCATCGACGGCGGCCCGGAAGCCAACGAGGACCGCTACATCGAGATCTGGAACCTCGTCTTCATGCAGAACGAGCGGGGTGACGGAACCGGCAAGTCGGACTTCGAGATCCTCGGTCCGTTGCCGCGCAAGAACATCGACACCGGCATGGGTGTCGAGCGGGTCGCCTGTCTGCTTCAGGGCGTGGACAACGTCTATGAGACGGACCTGATGCGCCCGACCATCGACTTCGTCGCCGGGATCGCACCGCGCGGTTACGGCCAGGGCAACCACGAGGACGACGTCCGCTACCGCATCATCGCCGACCACAGCCGGACCGCGGCGATCATCATCGGCGACGGTGTCAGTCCCGGCAACGACGGCCGCGGCTACGTACTGCGCAGGCTGCTTCGGCGCGTCATCCGCTCGGCCAAGCTGCTCGGCATCGACACGCCGGTCATCGGTGATCTGATGGGTTGCGTCCGCGACGCGATGAGTCCGTCCTATCCCGAGCTCGCCACCGACTTCGACCGAATCAGCCGCATCGCCGTGGCCGAGGAGACGGCCTTCAATCGGACACTCACGTCCGGCTCGCGGTTGTTCGACGACGCCGCCCGCGCGACGAAGGCGTCCGGCACCGACGTCCTCTCCGGCAGTGACGCGTTCGCGCTGCACGACACGTACGGCTTCCCGATCGAACTGACTCTCGAGATGGCCGCCGAGGCCGATCTGCGCGTCGACGAGGAGGGCTTCCGCGGCCTGATGGCCGAGCAGCGTCAGCGTGCCAAGGCCGACGCCGCCTCCCGCAAGCACGCTCACGCCGACCTGTCGGCGTATCGGGAATTGGTCGACGCCGGGGCTACCGAGTTCACCGGATTCGACGAATTGTCCTCCGAGGCAACGATTCTTGGCATCTTCGTCGATGGCAAGCGGGTACCCGTCGTCGCGCACGACGGGGCGAGCGCGGAGCGCATCGAGCTGGTCCTCGACCGCACCCCGCTCTACGCCGAATCCGGTGGTCAGATCGCCGACGTGGGCGACATCACGGGTGTCGGAGCCTCTGCAACATCGAAGGCAGCCGTCACCGACGTGCAGAAGATCGCCAAGACGCTGTTCGTGCATCGCATCAACGTCGAGTCCGGTGAGTTCGTCGAGGGGGACACCGTCGTCGCAGCCGTGGATCCCAAGTGGCGCCGCGGTGCCACCCAGGGCCACTCCGGCACCCACATGGTGCACGCTGCACTGCGACAGGTGTTGGGCCCCAACGCAGTTCAGGCAGGCTCGCTGAATCGCCCTGGCTACTTGCGGTTCGACTTCAACTGGCAGGGCGCGCTCACCGACGAGCAGCGTGAGCAGATCGAGGTCGTCACCAACGAAGCCGTCGAAGCCGACTACGCAGTGAACACCTTCAACACCAAACTCGAGAAGGCCAAGGCCATGGGCGCGATGGCGTTGTTCGGCGAGGCCTACCCCGAAGACGTCCGGCTGGTGGAGATCGGCGGTCCGTTCTCCCTGGAACTGTGCGGTGGTACGCATGTGCACAACTCGGCTCAGATCGGGCCCGTGACGATCCTCGGCGAATCGTCCGTCGGCTCGGGCGTGCGTCGCGTCGAGGCCTACGTCGGACTCGACTCGTTCAAGTACCTCGCCAAGGAGCGGGCGTTGCTGGCCGGATTGGCGTCGTCGCTCAAGGTACCTTCGGACGAGGTGCCCGCCAGGGTCGCCACCCTCGTCGAACGGCTGAAGGTCGCCGAGAAGGAGCTCGACCGGTCGAGACTGGCCAACGCACGGGCGGCTGCAGCAAACGCCGCCGCAGGCGCAGAGGTCGTGGGTAAGGTGCGAGTCGTGGCACAGCGCATGGCCGGCGGCATCGGGGCCGCCGATCTGCGCAGCCTGGTCGGCGACGTCAAGGGCAAGCTCGGCTCCGAGCCCGGCGTCGTGGCCCTGATCGCCGAGGGCGACGGCGACACCGTGCCGTACGTGGTGGCGGTCAACCCGGCCGCCCAGGACCTGGGTCTGAGTGCCTACGATCTGGTCAAGGTGCTGGGTGCAGCGGTTGACGGGCGCGGTGGAGGCAAGGCAGATCTTGCCCAGGGCTCGGGCAGTGGCGCGTCGAACATCGACGCGGCGCTGTCGGCACTGCTCGCAGAGATCGCGCGGAGTTGACTCGGTTGGCCGAGCCCGTACACCGTCAGCCGGACCGGCCCGGCGGTGACGACCCGGGCCGCGGTCGTCGACTCGGAGTCGACGTCGGCACCGTCCGGATCGGCGTCGCGACCAGTGATCCCGACGGCATCCTGGCAACGCCCGTCGAGACGGTGGCCAGAGATCGGCGCGACCCACGGGGCAAGCACATCCGCCGACTCGCCCAACTCGCCGACGAGTACGCCGTCGTCGAGGTCGTGGTTGGGCTGCCACGTACGCTGGCCGACCGGACGGGGCCATCGGCCCTCGACGCGATCGCGGTCGCCGACGCCCTCGCGGCCAAGATCGACCCGGTGCCGGTGCGCATGTCCGACGAACGGCTCACCACCGTGACCGCCCAGCGGTCGTTGCGTGAGGCCGGCGTCCGGGCGAAGGGACAGAAATCGATGATCGACCAGGCGGCTGCCGTGGGCATCCTGCAAACCTGGCTGGACCAGCGGCGCGTTGCCCTGGCTGAGGACGGCGGGGCGGCCGATGGCTGACGACTGGGGTCTCGAGCGCACGGAACCGGAAGCCGTCGGCCGGCCGCGAAGGACGATGAGCCGTACCCAACGGGCCCGCGCGAACCGCAACCGCCGCAGACGTCGGCACCTCACGATCCTCTCCGTCCTCGCGCTCGTCGTCGTGGTCGTAGGCGCCGTCTTCCTGGGTTCGCGGATGTGGCACGGGATGTTCGGGAACCCCAGCGACTTCGAGGGCGACGGCGTCAGCGACGTGGTCGTGCAGGTCCGCAATGGTGACTCGACGACGGCCATCGGCAAGACCCTGCAGGACGGTGGCGTCGTCGCCACATCGCAGGCGTTCGTCGCCGCCGCGTCGGGCAATGCCGCCATCTCGGCGATCCAGCCGGGGTTCTACAAGGTGCGTACCGAGATCTCCGCCGCCAATGCCGTCACGCGGCTCGCGGATCCGCAGAACCGGGTTGGCCGACTGGTGATCCCCGAGGGCCGCCAGCTCGACGACATCGCCGACGTGAAGACCAATGCGGTCACGAAGGGGATCTTCTCCCTCATCGCCGATGCCACGTGCGTCACCCTGGACGATCAGCAGAAGTGCGGCGTCAAGGCCGACGACCTGAAGAACGCCGCCGGCGCCGCCGATCTCGCCGCTCTGGCGGTGCCCGCGTGGGCGGTCGACCCCGTCACTGCCCTGGGCGCCGACCATCGGCGCATCGAAGGTCTGATCGCGCCGGGCACCTGGAACGTCGATCCATCGGCGCCCGCGCAGGACATCCTCGCCACGCTGATCTCCGCCAGCACCGCGCAGTATGAACAGAACGGTCTGCTCGCGGCAGGCAATGCCGAGAACTTGTCGCCGTATCAGATTCTGGTAGTGGCATCGCTCGTCCAGCGTGAGTCCAAGCCGCAGGACTTCGCGAAGGTGGCCCGGGTCATCTACAACCGGCTGATCGCACCCGATCATCGGCGGTTGGAGTTCGACTCGACGGTCAACTATTCGCTCGACCGCCAGGAAATCGCCACCACCGATGCCGACCGCGGTAGGAATACGCCGTGGAATACCTATGTGCGCGAAGGGCTTCCGGCGACACCGATCTGCTCACCGGGGCAGCCTGCCCTGGCCGCCGCGGAGAACCCCGAACCGGGTGACTGGCTGTACTTCGTCACCATCGACCTGCAGGGCACCACGCTGTTCACCCGCGACTATCAGCAGCACTTGGCCAATATCGAGCTCGCCCGACAAAACGGTGTGCTCGACAGCGCACGATGAGCCGCCAGGCGAAGAGTGCACATCGGGCAGTGGCACGATGAGCCGCCGAGCCGCGGTTCTCGGCTCGCCGATAGCGCACTCGCGGTCGCCGCAACTACACCTGGCGGCCTACCGTGCCCTCGGGTTGGACTGGACCTACGAGCGCATCGAGTGCACGGCAACCCAATTGCCGCCGCTGGTAAGTGAATTGGGCCCCGAATGGGTGGGCCTGTCGGTGACCATGCCGGGCAAGTTCGCCGCGCTGCGCGTCGCTGACGAGCGAACCGCGCGAGCTGAACTGCTGGGCTCGGCGAACACCCTGGTGAGGACGTCGTCTGGGTGGCGCGCGGACAACACCGACGTCGACGGGGTGACCGGAGCGCTCAGGGGGCAGATCGGGACGGGTCGTGCTGCGGTGCTGGGATCGGGCGGCACCGCCCCGGCGGCCGTCGCCGGCCTCGCCGAGCTTGGAGTGCAGGACATTTCGATCGTCTCCCGCAGTCAGGAGAAGGCCGCGCCGCTGATCGAACTCGGCTCGCGCCTCGGCCTGAATGCCCACTGGCTGGATCTGGGTACGCCGTTGGTCGGCGTTGGCGTCGTGGTCAGCACGCTTCCGGCCGACGTCGCCGCACGCTGCGCCGACACCGTCAGGACGGCGGCGGTGCTCCTCGACGCGATCTACGACCCGTGGCCGACGCCGCTCGCCTTGGCGGTGGCCGCCGAGGGGGGACGCGTGGTCAACGGACTGCAGATGCTGCTGAACCAGGCGTACGCGCAGGTTGAGCAGTTCACCGGACAGCCCGCGCCGAAAGAGGCGATGATCGCCGCGCTCGGGTGACCCTAGGCTCGTCCCGTGGGCCAAGCGATTGCCGTGGCATGCGCGCTGGCGTGGCTGGCGGCGCTCACCATCTGCGACGTCAGGGATCGTCGGCTGCCCAACGCGCTAACTCTGCCCGGTGCGGCCGTGGTGTTGCTCGTCGCGGCGCTCGCGGGGCGTGGGCCCGCCGCACTGCTCGGCGCGGTGGTCCTGACGGCGCTCTATCTGGTGGTCCACCTGATCTCGCCAGCGGCGATGGGTGCGGGTGACGTGAAGCTGGCGATCGGCGTCGGTGCGCTGACGGGCACGTTCGGGGTAGAGGCATGGGTCCTCGCGGCGCTCGCCGCGCCCCTGTTGACCGCGACGTGGGGAATCGTCGGCCTTCCGTGGCGGGGCGCCGGAACCCCGGTGCCGCACGGTCCGTCGATGTGCGTGGCGACGATGTGTGCGGTCGCGCTGGTGGTCGCCTAGCCCTACCGTCGATTGGGTGCCGACACGGACCGCGACACCCGACGATCTGGGCGTGCCGCGCAGCCTGCCTTGACGGATTACCTCAGGTCGAGGGCGTCATGGGAAGATGGGACGCGTGTTGCGATGGACCACAGCTGGTGAATCCCACGGCCGCGCCCTGGTGGCCATGGTCGAGGGGATGGTAGCCGGCCTCGAGATCACGACCGACGACATCGCCGGCCAGCTGAAGCGGCGTCGGCTCGGGTACGGACGAGGCGCTCGGATGAAGTTCGAGGCAGACGCGGTGACCGTGCTGGCCGGGGTGCGCCACGGTCTGACGCTGGGCGGTCCCATCGCCATCGAGATCGGCAACACCGAGTGGCCCAAGTGGGAAACGGTGATGGCCTCCGACCCGGTCGACCCGGCGGACCTCGACGGCGCGCGAAATGCTCCGCTGACCCGGCCGCGGCCCGGACATGCCGACTACGCGGGCATGCTCAAGTACGGCTTCGACGACGCCCGCCCCGTCCTGGAGCGCGCGAGTGCCCGCGAGACCGCTGCCCGCGTCGCCGCAGGCACCATCGCGCGGGAGTTCCTACGGCAGGCACTCGGCGTGGAGGTGCTCTCCCACGTCATCTCCATCGGTGCCTCGGCGCCCTACGATGGCGCGCCGCCACGCCCCGAGGACCTCGACCGGATCGACGACAGCCCGGTTAGGGCATTCCACGAAGCGGCGGAGCAGGCGATGATCGCCGAGATCGAGGCTGCCAAGAAGGACGGCGACACCCTCGGCGGCATCGTCGAGGTCGTCGTCGACGGGCTTCCCATCGGGTTGGGATCGTTCACCAGCGGTGACAACCGCCTCGACAGCCAGCTCGCGGCAGCCGTGATGGGCATCCAGGCCATCAAGGGCGTCGAGATCGGTGACGGCTTCGAGACTGCGCGTCGCCGCGGCAGCGTCGCCCATGACGAGATCTACCCGGGCCCCGACGGGGTGATGCGCTCGACCAACCGCGCGGGCGGTCTGGAGGGTGGCATGACCAATGGTCAGGCGCTGCGCGTCCGTGCCGCGATGAAGCCGATCTCGACGGTTCCCAAGGCATTGGCCACCATCGACATGACCACCGGCGAGGAAGCCGTCGCGATCCATCAGCGCTCCGACGTGTGCGCGGTGCCCGCCGCGGGTGTCGTCGTGGAGACCATGGTGGCACTGGTGCTGGCCCGCGCCGCGCTGGAGAAGTTCGGCGGGGACTCATTGGCCGAGACCAAGGCCAACGTCGACGGCTACCTGGCCACCATCGCCACACGAGACTCTGCCAGGGCGTCGGGCTGATGACGCCCAAGGCCGTGCTCGTGGGCATGCCCGGATCGGGCAAGTCCACCATCGGCCGCCGCCTGGCGAAGGCGTTGGACGTTCCACTCTTGGACACCGACGCGAAGATCGTCGAGACCACCGGCCGCACCATCGCCGACATCTTCGTCGAGGGTGAGCCGGAGTTCCGTCGGATCGAGGCCGACGTGGTGCGAGCGGCGCTGGCCGAGCACGACGGCATCGTCTCGCTCGGCGGGGGTGCGATCACCACGCCCGAGGTGCGCAAGGCCCTTGCCGGGCACACCGTCATCTACCTGGAAATCAGTGCCGCCGAAGGGATTCGGCGCACGTCCGGAGGCACCACCAGACCGCTACTCGCTGGAGCGGACCCAGGCGAGCGGTTCCGCGAGCTGATGACGGAGCGCGTCCCCATGTACCGCGAGGTGGCGACGATGCGGATCAACACCAACCGCCGCAACCCCGGGGCGGTGGTTCGGCACATCGTGCAACGACTCGAGTCAGTCAGGGTCGATCGCCAGCAGTCGCGGCGGCGGCGGCGGCCGGCCTGGCGCAGGTTGCCCACCGTCCTGAACCCGGCACCCACCACCGAAGCGCCGCCGAGTCCGGCGACCCTGGCCCGTCGAGCGGAAGCGCGCAATGACTGAACCCGTCACCGTGAACGTACTCGTCGACCGGCCCTACCCGGTGATCATCGGTACCGGCCTTCTCGAGGACCTAGGTCGCGTGCTCGACGGTCGTCATCGCGTGGCGATCCTGCATCAGCCCGTGCTCAACGAGACCGCCGAGGCCATTCGCAACCACTTGTCCGACAAGGGAATCGACGCGCACCGCATCGAGATCCCGGATGCCGAGGCTGGCAAGGAGCTGCCCGTCGTCGGCTTCATCTGGGATGTGTTGGGCCGCATCGGTATCGGCCGCCAGGACGCGATCGTGAGCCTCGGCGGGGGAGCGGCCACCGACGTCAGCGGGTTCGCCGCGGCGACGTGGCTGCGCGGGGTGGACGTCGTCCACGTGCCCACCACGCTGCTGGGCATGGTCGACGCCGCGGTCGGTGGCAAGACCGGCATCAACACCGACGCGGGCAAGAACCTCGTCGGCTCGTTCCACCAACCGCTCGCGGTCCTCGCGGACCTGGCCACACTGGAAACGTTGCCGCGCAACGAGATCGTCGCAGGCATGGCGGAGATCGTGAAGGCCGGCTTCATCGCCGACCCGGTGATCCTCGACATGATCGAGGCCGATCCCGACGCGGCCCTGGACCCCTCCGGCACGGTACTGCCCGAGCTCATCCGGCGCGCCGTCGTGGTCAAGGCCGAGGTGGTCGCGGCGGACGAGAGGGAATCGCAGCTGCGCGAGATCTTGAACTACGGGCACACCCTGGCCCACGCCATCGAGCGGCGGGAACGCTACCGGTGGCGACACGGCGCGGCAGTATCGGTGGGACTGATGTTCGCCGCCGAATTGGGCAGGCTCGCGGGGCGTCTCGACGATGAGACGGCTGACCGACACAGGTCCATCCTGACGTCCCTTGGGCTTCCGGTGAGCTATGACGCCGACGCCCTGCCGCAACTGCTCGAATACATGGCGGGCGACAAGAAGACCCGCTCCGGCGTCCTACGCTTCGTGGTCCTCGACGGCCTGGCGAAGCCGGCTCGGCTGGAGGGCCCGGATCCCGCGCTGTTGGTGGCCGCCTACTCGGAGATCGGCACGCGCCAGTGATCATCAACGTGCTCAACGGCCCCAACCTCGGCAGGCTCGGCAGGCGCCAGCCCGAGGTCTACGGCAGCACCACCCATGACGACCTGATCGGGATCATCGAACGCGAAGCCGCCGAACTCGGGCTGACGGTCGTCGTACGACAGACCGACAGCGAGGCCGAGCTCCTGGGGTGGGTGCACGACGCCGCCGACGCGAAGGAGCCCGTCGTGCTCAATGCGGGAGCGTTGACCCACACGTCGGTGGCCCTGCGCGACGCCTGTGCGGAGCTGACGGCTCCGCTGATCGAGGTGCACATCTCGAACGTGCATGCGCGCGAGGAGTTTCGGCATCATTCGTATCTGAGCGCCGTCGCCACCGGAGTGATCGTCGGGCTCGGGGTGCAGGGCTACCTGTTGGCCCTGCGATACCTGGCGAGCCTCGCCTAGGGGCGTTCTTCGACCGCGGTCGGTGCGGTCTCGCCGGCGGGCACCGTCACGCCGTCGTCGGCCCGGTCGTCGTGGACGGCTGCGAAGACGTCCGTATCGGCGCGGTCCGCGTCTGCGCCCTTGCGCTGGATCGGGGGAGCGTTGCGGTCCACCAGCGCGCGGCCCAATGCCACGCCCGCGAGGGCGAAGACGAACATCAGCAGCGCGGTGAACGCGGCGAACGTGGTGACCTCGTTCAGCAGGCCCTGCGCATACAGATTCTCGTAGAACAGCGAGATGAACCATGCGACGAAGCCGCTCACGATGCCCGCGAAGAGCCCGCCCAGGAGCCACGTCATCGCAAGATCGCCACGACGGTCTGGGTCGGGGTTGGCCCGAGCGTCGGCGCGGCCGTCCAGCAGACCCCAGACGAAGGCGGCGATGGCGAACACCGCGACCAGCAGAATGCTGATCCACAACGCCTGGCCTTCCATCAGGTTGATCAGGGCACCCTGAAGCAAACGGACGATGACCATCAGCGCCGCGAACACCAGTCCGCGCAGCAACCACTTACCCATGGGGGCACAGCGTAGCGAGTACCGTCAGGCGCTGTGACGATTTCCCAGCGCAGGGCCCGCTTGCGTCGCAGACTGGCCGCCGCCGAATTGGACGCGATGTTGGTAACGGACCTGGTCAACGTCCGTTATCTGACCGGCTTCACTGGTTCGAATGCCGCGGTATTGATTCGCGTCGACGACGAGATTCCCGTGTTGGCGACCGACGGACGGTACCGAACGCAGGCCGCGCAGCAGGCTCCCGACGCCGAGATCGTCATCGAGCGAGCCTGCGCACCCCACCTGGCGAGCGCCGCACACGCCTTCGGGGTGCGCCGGCTGGGCTACGAGAGCCACGTCGTGACCGTCGATGGACACACCCTGCTGGCCAAGGCGGCCGGGGACGTCGAGCTGGTGCGGGCGGCCGGTGCCGTGGAGGCGCTGCGCGAGGTCAAGGACGCCGGTGAGATCGCGCTGCTGCGGCTGGCCTGCGAAGCCGCCGATGCGGCGCTCGCGGATCTGGTCGCCGCAGGGGGATTGCGTCCCGGTCGGACCGAGAAGGAGGTCGGTCGGGACCTGGAGTCGCGCATGCTCGATCACGGCGCCGACGGCGTGTCGTTCGAGACGATCGTCGCGGCGGGGACGAACTCGGCAGTCCCACATCACCGCCCGACCGACGCAGTGCTCGCCGCGGGCGACTTCGTCAAGATCGACTTCGGTGCGCTGGTCGAGGGCTACCACTCCGACATGACCCGCACCTTCGTCCTCGCGCCCGTCGCGCAGTGGCAGCTCGACGTCTACGACCTGGTGTCGACCGCGCAGCGGGTAGGGCGCGAAGCCCTCGCACCGGGGGTGTCACTGTCCGGCGTGGACGACGCGTCGCGCCAGGTCATCGCCGATGCCGGGTTCGCGGAGAACTTCGGACACGGTCTCGGGCACGGGGTCGGTCTGCAGATCCACGAAGCGCCGGGAATCAGCGCGTCATCCGCCGGTACACTGCTTGCTGGCTCCGCGGTGACCGTGGAGCCCGGTGTCTATCTGCCCGGCCAAGGCGGCGTCCGCATCGAGGACACGCTGGTCGTGGGCAGTGAAGACAGCCCCACACCCGAGTTGCTCACCCGGTTCCCCAAGGAACTGGCGATTCTCTAGAGGCTAGGAGTAGTACCCCCGTGGCATCGACCGCCGACTTCAAGAATGGGCTCGTCCTGCAGATCGACGGCCAGCTGTGGCAGATCACCGAGTTTCAGCACGTCAAGCCGGGCAAGGGTCCCGCGTTCGTGCGGACCAAGCTCAAGAACGTGCTGTCCGGCAAGGTCGTGGACAAGACCTACAACGCCGGCGTGAAGGTCGAGACCGCGACCGTCGACCGCCGCGACGCCACCTATCTCTACCGCGACGGCACCGACTTCGTGTTCATGGATTCGCAGGACTATGAACAGCACCCGCTGCCGGAGTCGCTGGTCGGCAACAACGCGAATTACCTGCTCGAGAGCATGCCGGTGCAGATCGCGTTCCACGATGGCGTGCCGCTGTACCTCGAGCTCCCCGTCACCGTCGAACTCCTGGTCGCCAGCACCGAACCCGGTCTGCAGGGTGACCGCTCCAGCGCCGGCACCAAGCCGGCCACCATGGAGACCGGCGCCGAGATTCAGGTGCCGCTGTTCATCAACACGGGCGACAAGCTGAAGGTCGACTCCCGGGACGGAAGCTACCTCGGACGGGTGAATGCCTGAGCCGGGGCGAGCGAAGCGCAGCGGAGCGGCGGGATGAGCGACCGTCGCGGGGACCGGGGCCGTCATCAGGCTCGCAAGCGTGCGGTCGACCTGCTCTTCGAAGCCGAGGCGCGCGGGCTGACGGCCGCCGAGATCGCCGACGGCCGCGCGACGTTGGCCGAGGGCGACGCTGAGTTGTCCACCTTGAATCCCTACACCGTGACCGTCGCGCGTGGTGTCACCGAACACTCGGCCCACATCGATGACCTGATCTCCGCACACCTGCAGGGGTGGACGCTGGAACGGTTGCCCGCCGTCGACCGGGCGGTGCTCCGGGTCGCGGTGTGGGAGCTGTTGCACGCCGACGACGTCCCGGAGCCGGTCGCCGTGGACGAGGCGGTCGAGCTGGCCAAGAGTCTGTCCACCGACGAGTCACCGGCGTTCGTCAACGGTGTCCTCGGCCAGGTGATGCTGGTGACTCCGCAAATTCGGGCAGCTGCCGCTGCCGTCCGAGGCAACGCCGAAGGCGCCTGACCCGCCCGGGCCGCTAGAGATCCAGCGCTTGGTACGTGCGGCGGACGAAGCGTGGCTGGGCCGCCTGCAGCTTGGCCAGCGAGGTGTTGCCCGCCACCGCGGCGGCGGCCGCGTCCGCGCTGAGATCGGGCAGGTTCTGAATCAGGTACAGCATGATGAGGTCCGCCGAGGGATCGGCCTGCCACCACGTGCCGTAGGCGCCCGGCCAGCTGAACGTGCCGAGTCCGCCCGGACCATACAGTTGGCGCGACTGCGCGGCGTCCGTCACCACGGACAGGTTCAGCCCGAAGCCGCGCCCCCTCCAGAACGGCATGCCCAGGAACGGGTACGACTTCTGCTGA
The DNA here is from genome assembly GCF_016462545.1 of Mycolicibacterium sp. Lineage (GTDB taxonomy): Bacteria > Actinomycetota > Actinomycetes > Mycobacteriales > Mycobacteriaceae > Mycobacterium. The sequence goes on from NZ_JAEMTA010000015.1 coordinate 71,520, forward strand.
TCGGTGAGCCGATCGGTCCGCATCAACCGCACCGATTCCTCGGACAACACGCGGACGCCGTCCACGGATCCGCCCCCGAGCAACATGCGAGCGAACATCAGGTAGTCCTCGACGGTCGACCACAACCCCGCCCCGCCGGTGCAGAACGTCGGAAGCGTCACCGGCGCGGGCCCCATCACGTCGTCGCGAAGGGTGCCGTCCTCGTCGAGTTTGTACATGGTGGCCGCGCGCCTGCGGCCCTCGTGGCTCACCTTGAATCCGGTGTCGGACATGCCGAGTGGTTCCAGGACGCGATCCGCCAGCACGTCGGCAAGCGGCTTGCCCTCGATCCTGGACAGGGCGATGCCAAGCACGTCGGTGGAGTGGCTGTAGGTGAGGCGTTCGCCGGGTTGGTGGGCCAGCGGCAGCCGTGCGAGTTCGGTGAGCCAGCGGTCCTGGTCCTGGCGGAACATCAGGGAGCCATAGGCCTTGCCGAGGGGCGGTCCGACGGAGAACGCATAGGCCAGCCCGCTGCGGTGCGTCATGAGGTCGTCGAAGGTGATCGGCCGATTCAGGGGCACCGTCGACTCCAGTGGACCCGCGGGATCGGACATCACCCGCACGTCGGCGAGTTCGGGTAGCCAGTCCGCAACGGCGTCGTTCAGCGCGAACGCGCGTTCTTCGACCATCGACATCGCCGCAGCGACCGTCACCGGCTTGGTCATCGACGCGATCCGGAAGATGGTGTCGCGGGTCATCGGCAACCCGGCGTGGACGTCGCGGTGGCCGAGTTCGTTGAGCTGCAACACTTTGCCCGCCTGCCACACCATCGTGACGGCGCCCGCCAGCAGGCCGGCGTCGATGGCCTCGCGGATGGACGCTTGGTTGCCGTCGAGTTTCACCGGGTCAGCTTAGTCAGCGTCCTCGTGACCGCACGCGTGGTGTTAAGCTGCCGCGGAAGTTCGACGTCCTTTAACGATCCGTCCCGAGAGGCGGAGAAGGAGGTCCAGGTCAACAATGGCTGCACCCAGCCACGACCGGGAATTGATGTCCGCCGCAGACGTGAGCCGGACCATTTCGCGCATTGCCCACGAGATCATCGAGAAGACCGCCCTCGACGGCGCAGACGCGCCTCGAGTGATCCTTCTCGGCATTCCCACCCGTGGCGTCACGCTCGCCGCGCGACTCGTCGAGAAGATCCACGAATTCTCCGGTGTCCAGGTGCCCCGCGGCGCGCTCGACATCACGCTCTACCGCGATGACCTCGCCGGCAAGCCGCCGCGCCCACTGGAGGACACGTCTATCCCGGCGGGAGGCATCGACGGCGCTCTGGTGGTACTCGTCGACGATGTGCTCTACACCGGCCGTTCCATCCGCGCCGCGCTGGACGCCCTGCGCGACGTAGGCAGGCCGAGGGCAATCCAGCTCGCGGTGCTCGTCGACCGTGGCCACCGCGAGCTGCCGGTGCGTGCCGACTACGCAGGCAAGAACGTGCCCACCTCGCGCAGCGAAAACGTCAAGGTGCGGCTTGCCGAGAACGACGGGGGCGTCGACGGCGTCTCGATCGCACCTCACGGGGGGCCCGCGCGATGACGAAGCACCTACTCTCCGCGGCCGATCTGTCACGCGACGAGGCGACCGCGATCCTCGACGACGCCGACCGATTCAGCCAGGCGCTGCTCGGCCGCGAGGTCAAGAAGCTGCCGACGCTGCGTGGGCGCACCGTCATCACGATGTTCTACGAGAACTCCACCAGAACCCGGGTGTCGTTCGAGGTCGCGGGGAAGTGGATGAGCGCCGACGTGATCAACGTCAGCGCCTCCGGTTCGTCGGTGTCCAAGGGGGAGTCGCTGCGCGACACCGCGCTGACCCTGCGCGCGGCCGGCGCCGATGCGCTGATCATCCGGCACCCGGCATCCGGTGCGGCACAGCAACTTGCGCAGTGGACGCGTGAGGCCAACGATTCGGGTCCCAGCGTGATCAACGCAGGCGACGGTATGCACGAACACCCGACCCAGGCACTGCTCGACGCATTGACCATTCGCCAGCGACTCGGTTCGGTCGAGGGCAAGCGGGTCGTGATCGTGGGAGACGTGCTGCACAGTCGGGTGGCGCGCTCGAACGTGCTGCTGCTGGCCACCCTCGGCGCGGAGGTGGTGCTCGTCGCGCCGCCCACCCTGCTACCGCTCGGTGTCGAGTCATGGCCTGTCACCGTGTCGCACGATCTCGACGCCGAGCTGCCCGGCGCCGACGCAGTGTTGATGCTGCGGGTGCAGGCCGAGCGGATGAACGGCGGCTTCTTCCCATCCGCGCGGGAGTACTCGGTGCTGTACGGACTCTCCGAGAAGCGATCGGCGAGGCTCGCGGACCACGCGGTGGTCCTCCACCCCGGGCCGATGCTGCGCGGCATGGAGATCGCGTCGTCGGTGGCCGACTCGTCGCAATCCGCGGTGCTGCAACAGGTTTCCAACGGTGTCCACGTCCGGATGGCGGTGCTGTTCCATCTGCTCGTCGGCGCGGGGTCAGAACCGGTAGGGGTGAATTCATGACGATCCTCATCAGGGGTGTCCTCCTCTACGGCGAGGGCAACCAGGTCGACGTCTTGGTCGACGACGGTCAGATCGCCGAGATCGGCGCCGGTCTCACCGCCTCCGACGACGCCGAGGTCATCGAGGCCGGCGGCAAGGTGCTGCTACCGGGGTTGGTGGACCTGCATACGCACCTTCGCGAACCGGGGCGTGAATACGCCGAGGACATCGAAACCGGTTCGGCCGCAGCAGCTCTCGGCGGCTATACGGCGGTGTTCGCGATGGCGAACACGAATCCCGTCGCCGACAGCCCCGTCGTCACCGATCACGTCTGGCACCGCGGCCAGGAGGTCGGTCTCGTCGACGTGCATCCGGTCGGCGCGGTGACGGTCGGACTCAAGGGCACCCAGCTCACGGAGATGGGTCTGATGGCCGCCGGCATGGGGCGGGTGCGGATGTTCTCCGATGACGGTATCTGCGTGCACGACCCGCTGATCATGCGGCGCGCACTGGAGTACGCCGGCGGTCTCGGAGTGCTCATCGCGCAGCACGCCGAGGAACCGCGGCTCACGGTCGACGCCGTCGCGCACGAGGGTCCGAACGCCGCCCGCCTCGGGCTCGCAGGGTGGCCGCGATCCGCAGAGGAGTCGATCGTCGCGCGCGACGCCATCCTCGCCCGCGACGCCGGCGCGCGCGTGCACATCTGCCATGCCTCCACCGCAGGCACCGTCGAACTTCTGAGATGGGCCAAGGCGCAGGGTATTTCGATCACCGCCGAGGTGACGCCGCACCACCTGCTCCTCGACGACGAACGGTTGGGGTCCTACGACGGGCGCAACCGCGTCAACCCGCCGCTGCGCGAGGCCAGCGACGTGCTGGCGCTGCGGCGGGCGCTCGTGGACGGCGTCATCGACTGCGTCGCGACGGATCATGCTCCGCACGCCGAACACGAGAAGATGTGCGAGTTCGCCGTCGCCCGGCCGGGCATGCTCGGACTGCAGACCGCGCTGTCGGTGGTCGTCGAGACCATGGTGCAGACGGGCGCGATGACGTGGCGCGACGTCGCACGTGTGATGAGTGAGACGCCCGCGAGCATCGTCGGGCTTCCCGACCAGGGCCGCCCACTCGAGGTGGGCGAGCCCGCCAACCTGACGGTCGTCGACCCCGATGCCACGTGGACCGTGAGCGGCGCCGACCTCGCCAGCCGGTCGGACAACACGCCCTACGAAGCGATGACCCTGCCCGCCGTGGTGACGCTGACGTTGTTGCGCGGCAAGATCACCGCGCGGGACGGGAAGAGTCCGGCGGCGGGCAGGAGCGCAGCGACCCGGGAGAATCACGCGACGGGTGGTGCGGCACGGTGAACACCCCTACGCTGATCGCGCTGCTGATCATCGCCGCGCTGCTGGCGCTCCTGATCGCGTTCTTCATCCGTCAGATGCTGCGTGGTTGGCTGCACCGCGCACAGCGCCAAGCAGAGATGATCGGGTCCCTGCCACCGCTGCCCGACACCGTCGGCCCGGCGATCATCCCCGCTACCAAGGGGTTGTACGTGGGCAGCACGATCGCGCCCAGCTGGCAGGACCGAATTGCGGTCGGGGATCTCGGCTTTCGAAGCAAAGCGGTGATCACCCGCTATCCCGAGGGAATCATGCTGCAGCGCAGCGGTGCGGGTCCGATCTGGATTCCCGACGAGGCGATCACCGCCATCCGGACCGAACGGGGCATCGCAGGAAAGGCACTGACACACGACGGCATCCTGGCCATTCGCTGGAAGCTGCCATCGGGGACGGAAATAGATACCGGGTTTCGTGGTGATGACCGCCGCGAACTCGCCAACTGGACTGAGGAGGCGGCGTGAGCGCCAGCGAGGAGCACGGCGGATCGCGAGTCGGCCGGGCGAACAAGGCCGTGTTGGTGCTCGACGACGGAAGGACGTTCGTCGGCACCGCGTTCGGTGCGGTCGGGCAGACGCTGGGCGAGGCGGTGTTCTCCACCGGAATGTCCGGGTATCAGGAAACCCTGACCGACCCGAGCTACCACCGTCAGATCGTCGTCGCCACCGCGCCGCAGATCGGAAATACCGGGTGGAACGGTGAGGATGGCGAGAGTCGCGGTGACAAGATCTGGGTTGCCGGATATGCGGTTCGCGATCCGTCGCCACGTGCCTCGAACTGGCGCTCCACCGGCACGCTCGACGACGAACTGGTCCGCCAGGGCATCGTCGGGATCGCGGGCATCGACACCCGCGCCCTCGTCCGACACCTCCGCACGGCAGGCTCGATGAAGGCCGGAGTGTTCTCCGGTGATGCGCTGGCCGAGCCGGACGAATTGCTGGCCCGCGTGCGCAGCCAGCCATCGATGCTGGGTGCCGACCTCGCAGGCGAAGTGAGCACCGATGCCGCCTACGTCGTCGAATCCGAAGGCATCCAACGCTTCACGGTCGCCGCGCTCGATCTCGGCATCAAGACCAACACCCCGAGGAACTTCGCGAAGCGGGGGATTCGCAGTCACGTTCTCCCGTCGAGCACGACGTTCGAGGAGCTCGCGGCGCTCAAACCCGACGGCGTGTTCCTGTCCAACGGTCCCGGTGACCCGGCCACCGCAGATCACGTGGTCGAGGTGACCCGGAGTGTGCTCGCCGCGGGAATCCCGTTGTTCGGCATCTGCTTCGGCAATCAACTCCTCGGGCGCGCGTTGGGCCGCTCGACGTACAAGATGACCTTCGGGCACCGCGGGATCAACGTCCCGGTCATCGACCACGTCACCGGTCGGGTCGCGATCACGGCTCAGAACCACGGCTTCGCGCTGGAAGGCGAGGCGGGCGAGGAGTTCGACACGCCTTTCGGACGTGCCGTCGTCAGCCATACCTGTGCCAATGACGGGGTGGTCGAGGGCATCAAACTGCTTGATGGAAGGGCGTTCTCGGTGCAATACCACCCAGAGTCGGCGGCCGGTCCGCACGACGCCGAGTACCTGTTCGACCAGTTCGTCGACCTGATGGCGGGGGAGAAGTGAGCCCCGCCGCGAGCGTGCGCAAAGTGCCAGAAGACATCGGCGTGTCGTGTGCGGACACGCACGCTCGCGCAGGAATGGGGAACTGCTAATGCCACGTCGCGAAGACCTCAAGCACGTGCTGGTGATCGGGTCGGGGCCGATCGTGATCGGCCAGGCGTGCGAGTTCGACTACTCCGGTACTCAGGCGTGCCGCGTACTGCGTGCCGAGGGAATCGAGGTGACGCTGATCAATTCCAATCCGGCGACCATCATGACCGACCCCGAGTACGCCGACAACACCTACGTCGAGCCGATCACCGCCGCGTTCGTCGAGAAGGTCATCGTGCAACAGGCGGAGCGCGGCAACAAGATCGACGCTCTGCTCGCCACGCTCGGCGGCCAGACCGCACTCAACACGGCCGTCGCGCTGTACGAGAACGGCGCGCTCGACCGCCACGGGGTCGAACTCATCGGCGCCGACTTCGAGGCCATTCAGCGTGGCGAGGACCGGCAGAAGTTCAAGGACATCGTCGCCAAGGTGGGTGGCGAGTCGGCGAAGTCGCGGGTCTGCTTCACCATGGACGAGGTTCGCGACACGGTCGAGGACTTGGGGCTGCCCGTCGTCGTCCGGCCATCCTTCACGATGGGGGGCCTCGGTTCCGGAATGGCCTACAGCGCCGACGACGTCGAGCGGATGGCGGGCGACGGCCTGGCCGCCTCGCCCAGCGCCAACGTGCTGATCGAGGAGTCCATCTTCGGGTGGAAGGAGTTCGAACTCGAGCTCATGCGGGACCGCAACGACAACGTGGTCATCGTCTGCTCGATCGAGAACTTCGATCCGATGGGCGTGCACACGGGGGACTCCGTCACCGTCGCACCGGCGATGACGCTCACCGACCGCGAATACCAGACGATGCGTGACCTCGGCATCGCGATCCTGCGCGAGGTCGGCGTCGACACGGGCGGCTGCAACATCCAATTCGCCATCGACCCGTCCGACGGGCGTCTCGTCGTCATCGAGATGAACCCGCGCGTCTCGCGGTCGAGTGCGCTGGCGTCGAAGGCCACCGGCTTCCCGATCGCCAAGATCGCCGCCAAGCTGGCGATCGGCTACACCCTCGACGAGATCGTCAACGACATCACCAAGGAGACCCCGGCCTGTTTCGAGCCGACACTCGACTACGTGGTCGTCAAGGCGCCACGGTTCGCATTCGAGAAGTTCCCCGGCGCCGATCCGACCCTGACGACCACCATGAAGTCCGTCGGTGAAGCAATGTCCCTGGGCCGCAACTTCATCGAGGCACTCGGCAAGGTCATGCGTTCCCTGGAGACGCCTGGGCGAGGCGGCTTCTGGACCGCCGAGGATCCCGATCTCTCGGTCGACGAGTTGCTGGAGCGGCTCAGGACGCCGACGGACGGGCGGCTCTACGACATCGAGCAGGCACTACGTCAGGGGGGAACGGTCGAGCAGGTGGCCGAGGCCTCGGGCGTCGACCCGTGGTTCGTCGACCAGATCGGCCAGCTCGTCACCCTGTGGACCGACCTGCGCAGCGCTCCGGTTCTCGACGAGGAACTGCTGCGCACCGCCAAGCACAGCGGCCTGTCCGATCGTCAGATCGCCGCACTCCGGCCGGAACTGGCCGGTGAAGACGGCGTCCGGACGCTGCGTCGACGCCTCGGCGTCCACCCCGTGTACAAGACCGTGGATACCTGCGCCGCCGAGTTCGAGGCAAAGACGCCGTATCACTACAGCAGCTACGAGTTCGATCCCGCGGCCGAGTCGGAGGTGGCGCCGCAGACGGAGAAGCCGAAGGTCCTGATCCTCGGGTCCGGTCCCAACCGGATCGGCCAGGGCATCGAATTCGACTACAGCTGCGTGCACGCCGCCACGACGCTGAGCGAGGTCGGCTTCGAGACCGTCATGGTGAACTGCAACCCCGAGACCGTGTCGACGGACTATGACACCGCTGACCGGCTGTACTTCGAACCGCTGACCTTCGAGGACGTCCTCGAGGTGTACTACGCGGAATCCGCGTCAGGAGCTGGCGGCCCTGGAGTGGTCGGCGTCATCGTGCAGCTCGGTGGGCAGACGCCACTGGGTCTGGCTCAACGCCTCGCCGACGCCGGCGTCCCGATCGTCGGCACCAGTCCCAAGGCCATCGATCTGGCCGAGGACCGCGGCGAGTTCGGAGAGGTGCTGCGCAACGCCGGGTTGCCCGCCCCACGGTTCGGCATGGCGACGAGCTTCGAGCAGGCTCGGCACATCGCCGCCGACATCGGCTACCCGGTGCTGGTGCGCCCGTCGTACGTCCTTGGTGGACGCGGCATGGAGATCGTGTACGACGACGAAACCTTGCGCGGCTACATCACTCGCGCCACCCAACTCTCGCCGGAGCACCCGGTACTGGTCGACCGCTTCCTCGAGGACGCGATCGAGATCGACGTCGACGCGCTCTGCGACGGCACCGAGGTGTACATCGGCGGGGTGATGGAGCACATCGAGGAAGCCGGCATCCACTCCGGCGACTCGGCGTGCGCACTGCCACCGGTGACGCTGGGCAGGCAGGACATCGCCGCGGTGCGCCACGCGACCGAGGCCATCGCCCACGGTATCGGGGTGGTCGGGCTGCTGAACGTGCAGTACGCACTGAAGGACGACGTGCTCTACGTGCTGGAGGCCAACCCCCGCGCCAGCCGTACCGTCCCGTTCGTGTCGAAGGCGACGGCGGTGCCGCTGGCGAAGGCATGCGCGCGAATCATGCTGGGCACCACGATCGCTCAGCTCCGTGCGGAGGGCATCCTCGCCGCGACGGGTGACGGGGCCAGCGTCTCCCCGGATGCGCCGATCGCAGTCAAGGAGGCCGTGCTGCCCTTCAATCGGTTCCGCAAGGCGGACGGCTCGCAGGTGGATTCGCTGCTCGGACCCGAGATGAAGTCGACGGGCGAGGTGATGGGCATCGACCGTGACTTCGGCACGGCGTTCGCCAAGAGTCAGACCGCCGCCTACGGGTCGCTGCCCGCCGAGGGCACCGTGTTCGTCTCGGTGGCCAACCGCGACAAGCGCTCGTTGGTGTTCCCCGTCAAGCGCCTGGCAGATCTCGGGTTTCACGTGCTCGCCACCGAGGGGACCGCCGAGATGCTGCGCCGCAACGGCATTCCGTGCGACACGGTGCGCAAGCACTTCGAAGAGCCGGGGGGAGGTCGTCCGTCACGGTCGGCGGTCGAGGCGATCCGCGCCGGTGAGGTCGACATGGTGATCAACACGCCGTACGGCAACTCCGGGCCGCGCATCGATGGGTACGAGATCCGCTCGGCGGCCGTCGCGATGAACATCCCCTGTGTCACCACCGTGCAGGGGGCGTCGGCCGCGGTGCAGGGCATCGAGGCGGGCATCCGTGGTGACATCGGCGTCATGTCGCTGCAGGAGCTACACAGCAAGCTCGGCGCAACGACGTGACGGGCTTCGGGGCGCGGTTGGCCTCTGCGACGGCAGAGCGGGGTCCGCTGTGCCTGGGAATCGATCCGCACCCGGAACTGCTCAGCGCGTGGGGTCTGCCCGTGGACGTCGATGGACTCACCGCGTTTTGCGACGTGTGCGTCGAGGCGTTCTCCGGCTTCGCCGTCGTCAAACCTCAGGTGGCGTTCTTCGAGAGTTACGGCGCGGCTGGCTTTTCCGTCCTGGAAACCGCCATCGCCGAGCTGCGCGATGCAGGTGTACTGGTGCTCGCCGACGCGAAGCGCGGCGACATCGGCACCACGATGGCGGCCTACGCGGTCGCGTGGGCGGGCGATTCGCCGCTGGCCTGCGATGCCGTGACGGCGTCGCCCTACCTGGGGTTCGGCTCGCTGCGGCCGCTGCTGGACACTGCCGCCGAACACGACCGCGGGGTGTTCGTCCTGGCGGCGACGTCCAATCCGGAGGGTGCGAGCGTGCAGCTCGCCGTGACCGACGGACGCACGGTCGCGCAGTCGATCGTCGATGCGGTGGCGGCTGAAAACCGCTCGACGGGAATCGGTTCCGTGGGCGTGGTGGTGGGCGCCACCCTCACCGACGTTCCCGATCTCGGCGCGCTCGGCGGGCCGGTGCTGCTGCCTGGCGTCGGCGCGCAGGGCGGTCGACCCGAAGCCCTCCGCGGTCTGGGCGGCGCCGTACCGGGAACGCTGTTGCCTGCGGTGTCCCGTGAGGTGCTGCGGGCAGGTCCCGACGTTGCGGCCCTGAGGTCGGCGGCCGAGCGCATGCGCGACGCCGTGGCCTACCTCGCCGACTGATGCAGACGTGACGACGGCGGGCCACCGATGTCGGTGACCCGCCGCCTCGTCGTGGGTTGGCTTACAACGGAATCCACACGGGGCCGAACCAGAAACCCCAGCCTTGGCCGTTTCCTGCGGGCAGCGGGGTGACCTGCTGGCCGTTCCAGTTGAACGGCTGGTGATCTTGGCGGCCCTGATCGACGCCGCGGTTCTGCCAGTTCGCGGGGGCATTACCTGGTCCGCGGTCGTTGTCGCCGTGCCACTGGTCGTTGTTCCCCTGCCACTGACCGTTGTTGTCGTGCTGGTCCTGTGCGCACGGCGGCCGGTTCGGGGCGTTGCATTGCTGGCCGGGGTCTGCCGATGCGGTCCCGAGTCCGACGCCGAACAACCCGGCGAGTCCGACTCCGGCGGCCAACGTCGACACGTATGCGGCTCGCTTGAAGGTCATCAGTGTCTCTCCACTCATCGTCCGTGGGCGCGAGTTCGCCTCACTGACAACACGTTAAGGGCCACACATGGGTCGGCTCTGTGCTGACTGTGGGCGCGCGCTGTGCATCGGGTAACGGATCGAAAACCCTTTGCTCTCAGGATGATTGCGGCAACCTGGACGCCAGCATGAAGAGTGCTGCCGGTACCGCGAACTCGATGACGAGCATGACCGAATAGAACGCGTTGGGTGGCCCGGAAATGGCGATCGACGCGAGTCGAGCCACACCGCCGACCAGGAGGGTGGCTGCAAGCAGAGTGATGGGCCGTCGCTTGGTGTCGACGTCCTTCGCGCACCAGAGAAAGGCGAGGCCGTAGCACAACAAGAGGGCCGCGAAGAAGCGATGCTCGCCCTCGGCCGTCGCGTTGAGCGGGCTGCCGCCGATGACGGCCGCCCCACCGAGAATGAGGTGAGCCAGGGCGATTCCGACTACCGCAAGGCCGACGGCCGCCACTGAGAGCCGAGTCGTCCGCCGCATCGTGACCACCTTCGCGAGTAATCTACTACGCACTGTAGTTGACCGGGCTCGCGCGGACAATGACGGAAGCGGCCGATGGTGTCATCATCACCGGCCGCCTCAATGGTCACGCCCTATCGGTCAGCCCATCGCAGCGGGATCCAGATCCCGGGGAATCAGAAGCCCCCGTCGTCGAAGTCCTGGTGCTAGGTCGGCCGACCCCGGTTGCCGTCGCAGCGCGAGCTATTTCCCACGTAGGAGTGGCGTACGTGACGCACGCAACTCGAGTGACAGGCGGGGTGCCGTCACGGCACGGCCCGGGGCCGCCCGACACGCCCGACACGCCATGACCAGCGAAATTCTCATCAAATCAGCACCCTGACGCGGCGCCTCGGTCCGCTGGCGGCCGTCCCACCCGGCTCGAGAGCCGTCACCGGACCTCCAAAACCGCTGCCATGCAGGCACAACGCCGCGATTCCCAGCAGTCTCGTCGGGCGGGGCGGGATTCAGTCGAATTTCCTCCGATTGCCCTACACGCTGCGCTTTTGACGCGGTAACCCGGGGGGTGGGGTTAGCTTTCGTCAGCGGCCGTGGGTACGGTCGTCGTCGCTGGCTGGTTCTCTAACCAGTCAAGACACAAGTAAATGATGGCCAGTACGAAGATGGCGAGAGACGGAGGAACCCGTGGCCCTTCCCCAGTTGACCGACGAGCAGCGCGCGGCAGCGTTGGAGAAGGCTGCTGCCGCACGTCGAGCGCGAGCGGAGTTGAAGGATCGACTCAAGCGTGGCGGCACCAACCTCAAGCAGGTCCTCAAGGACGCTGAGAGCGACGAGGTCTTGGGCAAGATGAAGGTTTCCGCGTTGCTGGAGGCGTTGCCGAAGGTTGGCAAGGTCAAGGCGCAGGAAATCATGACCGAGCTCGAGATCGCACCGACCCGCCGCCTGCGCGGCCTCGGCGATCGTCAGCGCAAGGCCCTGTTGGAAAAGTTCGACTTCACGGCAGATTAGTGCCGGCGAGGGACCGGGCGGCGATTGCGATGAATCGAATCGTCGTGCTGTCCGGTCCTTCCGCAGTCGGCAAGTCGACCGTGGTCCGTTGCCTGCGTGAAAGGGTGCCGGACCTGCACTTCAGCGTCTCCGCCACCACCAGGGCGCCGAGGCCGGGTGAGGTCGACGGCGTGGACTACATGTTCGTCACACCCGCACGATTTCAGCAGTTGATCGACGACGGCGACCTGCTGGAGTGGGCCGAGATCCACCGCGGTTTGCATCGATCGGGAACACCCGCAGAACCCGTCCGAGCCGCTGCGAGTGCCGGTTTTCCGGTCCTCATCGAAGTGGACCTCGCAGGCGCGCGAGCCGTGAAGGCCGCGCTGCCGGAGGCGATCACCGTGTTCCTCGCTCCTCCGAGCTGGGAGGCTCTGGAGTCCCGATTGGTAGGACGCGGCACCGAAAGTCCCGAGGTGAGGGAACGCCGACTCGCCACCGCGCGCGACGAACTCGCCGCCCAGAATGACTTCGACGTGGTCGTCGTCAATGGGCAATTGGAAATTGCCTGTTCAGAATTGGTATCCTTGCTGACGGGCGCAACGCCGAATCCGGCGTGAACCAATTGAGCAGCTAGCTAGCCCTCAAGCGAAAATGCCAGGAGATAACTTCGTGACAACCCCTGTCGAGAGCACCGACTCCGACGCCGCCAACGCCTACGACACCCCGCTGGGCATCACCAACCCGCCAATCGACGAGTTGCTGTCCCGCGCTTCCAGCAAGTACGCGCTGGTGATCTACGCCGCCAAGCGGGCGCGCCAGATCAACGATTACTACAACCAGCTGGGCGACGGCATCCTCGAGTACGTCGGTCCCCTCGTCGAGCCGGGACTGCAGGAGAAGCCGTTGTCGATCGCCATGCGCGAGATCCACGGCGACCTGCTCGAGCACACCGAGGGCGAGGGCTAGGGCCCGCCGCGCCGGCGATGACCCTCTCGACAAGCCGATGAGTCTCTCGGGCGGAGAGTGGACATGAGCGAGCGCAAGCGAGTCGTCGTGGGCGTCGCGGGCGGCATCGCCGCCTACAAGGCGTGCACCGTGGTTCGTCGGCTCGCCGAAGCCGGTCACTCCATTCGCGTCGTTCCGACCGAATCCGCACTCCGCTTCGTGGGTGCCGCCACCTTCGAGGCACTGTCCGGGCACCCCGTGCGCACGGGTGTGTTCGAAGACGTCGACGAAGTGCCGCACGTCCGAATCGGGCAGGAGGCCGACCTCGTGGTCGTCGCCCCGGCCACGGCAGACCTGCTGGCGCGCGCGGTAGCAGGACGCGCCGACGATCTGCTGACCGCCACCCTGCTCACCGCACGATGTCCGGTGCTGTTCGCGCCAGCCATGCACACGGAGATGTGGTTGCACCCTGCCACGGTCCAGAACGTAGAGACACTCCGGCGACGCGGGAACGTCGTGCTCGAACCGGCGTCGGGGCGGCTCACCGGAGCGGACAGCGGCGCGGGCCGGCTACCCGAGCCGGAGGAGATCTCGACGTTCGCCCAACTGCTGCTCGACCGTCCCGATGCGATGCCGTTCGACCTCGACGGTGTCAAGGTACTGGTCACCGCCGGCGGTACCCGCGAACCGCTGGACCCGGTGCGCTTCATCGGCAACCGCAGCTCTGGCAAGCAGGGATACGCGATGGCTCGCGTGGCGGCACAGCGAGGGGCCGACGTGACGCTGATCGCCGGCAACACCGCAGGGCTCGCCGACCCCGCCGGCGTGGAGGTCGTGCACGTCGGTTCGGCCAGTCAGCTGCATGACGCGGTGTCCAAGCACGCACCGGATGCCCATGTGCTGGTGATGGCCGCCGCCGTAGCCGACTTCAAGCCCACCCACGTCGCGACCAGCAAGATCAAGAAATCCCACGAGCCGGGTGCCGCGGCTGCGCCCGCGATCGAGCTCACGCGGACCGACGACGTGCTCGCAGGCACCGTCCGAGCCCGCGCCGACGGTCAACTGCCCAACATGCAGGCCATCGTCGGATTCGCTGCCGAGACCGGTGATGCCAACGGCGACGTCCTCTTCCACGCGCGGGCGAAACTGCAGCGCAAGGGGTGCGATCTGTTGGTCGTCAACGCCGTCGGGGAAGGCCGCGCCTTCGAGGTGGACAACAACGACGGGTGGCTGCTGACCGCCGACGGCAACGAAGTCGCGCTGGAGCACGGGTCGAAGACATTGATGTCGAGCCGTATCGTGGACGCGATCGTGGCGTTCCTCGGGAACCGTGCCGGGTGACAAGGTCAACAGCGACACGCTGCACATAAGTGTTGCGCCTCGGCTGGGCGCAGGCTTGGCTGCAGCAGGGCATCGATATGATTCGCACAACTAAGTTTCGGAAAGGGATGACAACGTGAGCAAAGGTCGGCTGTTTACCAGTGAGTCGGTGACAGAGGGACACCCCGACAAGATCTGTGACGCGATCAGCGACTCGGTGCTCGACGCACTCCTCGCTCAGGACCCCAAGTCCCGCGTGGCAGTCGAGACGTTGGTGACCACCGGACAGGTGCACGTCGTCGGGGAGGTCACCACGACGGCCAAGGAGGCGTTCGCCGACATCCCGACCACCGTGCGGGAACGCATCCTCGAGATCGGTTACGACTCGTCGGACAAGGGTTTCGACGGCGAAACCTGTGGCGTGAACATCGGTATCGGACGTCAGTCGCCCGACATCGCGCAAGGTGTCGACACCGCCCACGAGACGCGCGTCGAGGGTGCCGGTGATCCGCTGGACGCGCAGGGCGCAGGGGACCAGGGCCTGATGTTCGGCTACGCCATCAAGGACACGCCCGAGTTGATGCCGCTGCCGATCGCGATCGCGCACCGGCTCGCCCGCAGGCTGACCGAGGTTCGCAAGAGTGGCGTCCTGGACTACCTGCGGCCCGACGGCAAGACCCAGGTCACCGTCCAATATGACGGCAATACCCCGGTTCGGCTGGACACCGTCGTGCTGTCCACTCAGCACGCCGACGGCATCGACCTCGAAGCCGGCCTGACGCCGGACATTCGCGAGAAGGTCGTCAACACCGTGCTGGCCGACCTCAACCACGAATCGATGGACACCTCCGACTACCGACTGCTGGTGAACCCCACCGGCAAGTTCGTCCTCGGTGGCCCGATGGGTGACGCCGGCCTGACCGGTCGCAAGATCATCGTCGACACCTACGGCGGATGGGCCCGCCACGGCGGCGGCGCCTTCTCCGGCAAGGATCCGTCCAAGGTGGACCGTTCCGCCGCGTACGCGATGCGGTGGGTGGCCAAGAACGTCGTCGCCGCCGGACTGGCGGAACGCGTGGAGGTCCAGGTCGCGTACGCGATCGGCAAGGCCGCCCCGGTCGGGCTGTTCGTCGAGACCTTCGGCTCGGAAACCGTCGACCCGGCCCGCATCGAGAAGGCCATCACCTCGGTATTCGACCTGCGCCCCGGCGCCATCGTCCGCGACCTCGACCTGTTGCGCCCGATCTACGCGCCGACCGCGGCCTACGGCCACTTCGGCCGGACCGACATCGAGCTGCCGTGGGAGCAGACGAACAAGGTGGACGAGCTGAAGGCGTCCGTCTAGTTTCCCGCGAGCAGTCGCAAAGGGCCCTCAATCGCCGTGATTGAGGGCCTTTTGCGACTGCTCGCGCGGTCGGCCGCCATGTCCAGCAGGATGGGGTCATGCAACACGTGACCTTCGTGCCGACCGTCGATCAACTCGCATACACCTTCGGCGGCGCCGGGCCGGTCATGCGGATCACCCCGAGGACGGCCCTGACCCTGTGGACCGAGGACGCCTACGGCGGCCGCATCACCAGCAAGGCCGACGTCGCCACCACGGCGTTGAACACCGAGGACCTCAACCCGCAGACCGGCCCGTTCTGGATCGAGGGCGCCGAGCCAGGGGACACGCTGGCCGTACACCTGGTCGATCTGACGCCGTCGCGGACGTGGGGCGCGTCGACGCTGATCCCGTTCTTCGGCGGTCTCACCAGCATTCCGGCCAGCCCGACGCTGCAGGACCCGCTGCCCGAGCGCACCTACATCTACGACTACGACGCGGGCACCGAGACGCTGGGGTTCTCGGCGCTGGGGAGCGACTTCCAGCTGCGTCTGCCTGCCAACCCCATGCTCGGCACGGTCGGTGTAGCGCCGGCTCGACGCGAGGTCCGGACGTCGCTGGTGCCCGACTACTTCGGCGGCAACATGGACAGCCCCGAAATGGCAGCGGGTGCAACGTGTTACCTCCGGGTGAACGTCGCCGGTGCGCTGTTCTCCCTCGGTGACGGCCACTACCGGCAGGGCGAGGGTGAGTCCTGCGGCACCGCCGTGGAGGGTGCCATGCACGTGACCGCGATCGTCGACCTGATCAAGGGTGGTGGACCGGCCTGGCCACGGATCGAGACCGACACGCACCTGATGTGCATCGGTTCGGGGCGTCCACTCGAAGAGGCGTGGCGGGCAGGCCAGGTGGAGATGATCGACTGGCTGGGCCAACTGTACGGTCTGGATCGTCTGGACGCCTATCAGCTGCTCAGTCAGATCTCGGAGGTGCCCATCGCCAACGTCGTCGACACCAACTACAGCGCGGTGACCAAGGTCGACAAGCGACTCCTGCCTGCAGCGGTGGCCTTCGACGGTCTGCACGACGAATTGCGAAGTGCTGCAAGATCACTCGGATCTATCTCGTACTAGGGGAGATGCATGGAACTCGGACTGACTGGTAAGCGCTTCCTCGTCAGCGGCGGCACCCGCGGGATCGGCCGGGCCATCGTCGAAGGGCTGTTGGCCGAAGGGGCCGACGTCGCGTTCTGCGCGCGCTCGGCGGAAGCGGTTGCCGAGGCACAGGCGGAGCTGTCTGCAGATGGCAGCATCGCCTTCGGCAGCGCGGTCGACGTGGCTGATCAACCCGCACTCGCCGATTGGGTCGCCAGTAGCGCCGAATCGCTGGGGAGCATCGACGGCGTGGTGGCCAACGTCAGCGCCCTCTCCGATGATTGGCGAAGCGGCATCGACGTGGATCTGATGGGCACCGTCGGTCTGGTCGACGCCGCGTTACCCCATCTGCTGGCGACCGGCGCGGGGTCGATCGTCACCATCTCCAGTGTGTCCGGCCGCGAGATCGACGTCTTCGCAGGGGCTTACGGCACCATGAAGGCAGCCGTCATCCACTACACGCAGGGCCTGGCGTACCAGCTGGCGGGCCGGGGTGTGCGGGCCAACACCGTCAGCCCGGGCAACACCTACTTCCCCGGCGGCGTGTGGCCGTCGATCGAGCAGGACGACCCGGAACTCTTCGCCACGGCGCTCGGTCTGAACCCGACGGGTCGCATGGCGACACCAGGGGAGGTCGCCAATGCCGTTGTCTTCCTGAGTAGTTCGGCGGCAAGCTTCATCTCCGGGACCAACCTCGTGGTCGACGGTGCGCTGACCCGGGGCGTGCAGCTATGAGCGCCGCCTATCTCGCCCAACCAGATCAGCAACAGCAACTGGAATGGCTCGACGGAGGCACGCTGGCGATCCTGCTCGACGGCAAGGCCACCAATGGCCAACTCATGGTCGGGCGGTTCGACGTGAGCGAGGGCGAAGCGCCGCCATACCATCGCCACACCCACGAAGACGAGGTCTTCATGCTCATCAAGGGTACGGCGCTGGTGTGGGTCGACGACCAGGAGATGGAACTGGCCGAGGGTGGAATCGTGTTCCTGCCCAAGATGATTCCGCACGCCTACCGAATCACCTCGAAGACGGCCGATCTGCTGATGATCAATACGCCCGCCGGCATCGAAGGGATGTTTCGGCACGCGGGCCGTGACAGGTCGACACCGCGACCCGACGGCTTCGAGATCTCGCCGGCGCTGCTCGCCGAGGCCTCCGAGAAGTACGACAGCGTGATCGTCGGCCCGCCGCGCTGATCGGCTACCCGCTGAACTCGTAATCGGCGAGCGGGAAGCGACGGCTGCGCCACATCGCCTCGGCGGTGGTGGTGGGCCGCAGCGGCACGTCGCCGTTCTGATCGAAGTAGTAGCTGTTGGCCAGGGCGCAGCTGTCCTGCCAGAAGATCTGGCGGTGGCGCTTGCGCATCATCTCCGCGAAGAACCGATCGTTGGCCTCTTGGGACACCTCTACGCGAGTGGCGCCTTCGTTCGTCGCCTGCTTGAGGCATCTGACGATGTGGTGCGTCTGCGTCTCGATCAACGCGAAGTAGGACGACCCCACGTAGCCGTAAGGACCCATCACACTGAAAAAGTTCGGGAAGCCGGGCACGGAGACGCCCTCGTAGGCCTGCAGCCTTCGCTCCGACCAGAACTCGGCGAGTGATCGCCCGGCCGATCCGGTGACCGGGAACGTGGGAATGCTGTCGACGTCCATCACCTTGAACCCGGTCGCCAGAATGAGCACGTCGACGTCGCGGACCTG
This sequence comes from Mycolicibacterium sp., assembly GCF_016462545.1. Lineage (GTDB taxonomy): Bacteria > Actinomycetota > Actinomycetes > Mycobacteriales > Mycobacteriaceae > Mycobacterium. The sequence goes on from NZ_JAEMTA010000015.1 coordinate 89,656, forward strand.
CCCGTCGGCGGTGGCGACGCCGGAGCCGGTCACCTTCTCGATCGGGTCGGTGACGAGCTCGACGTTGTCGCGGTTGTACGTCGACAGGTACGTGTTGTGAAATCCGGGTCGTTTACAGCCGACCGCGTATCGAGGAGTGAGCTTGTCCCGCACCTCCGGATCGTGCACCTCGCGCCGCAGGAAGGCCCTGCCCATCTTCTCGGCCCGCTTGGCGAGCGGGAACACCGTGTAGTACTGCGCCGAGATGGTGAACGTCAGCTCGACGTAGGCCTGGCTCAGCAGTCGCTGGAGCACCTTGCCGCCGGGAACCCGCATTGCCCAGCGTGCCGCGGCGGGCAGCGGCACGTCCAGCTTCGGCATGCACCAGATGGGCGTGCGCTGGAACACGGTCAGCTGCTCGACGAGCGGCGCGATCTCGGGAATCACCTGTACCGCAGAGGCACCCGTGCCGATGATCGCGACCCGCTTGCCGGACAGATCCTGGGAGTGGTCCCACCGTGCGGTGTGCATCGTGATGCCCGCGAAGCTGTCGACGCCGTCGATGTCAGGAAGATTGGGCACGGTGAGCACGCCGCTGGCGTTGACGATGAAACGGGCGGTCAGCGCCTCACCCGAATCGAGATCGACTCGCCACCAATCTGATTCGTCGTCGAACGCTGCCGCCGTCACCTTGGTGTTGAACCGGATCTTGCGGCGCAGACCGTACTTGTCGACGCAGCGGTCGGCGTAGGCCTTGAGTTCGCGGCCGGGTGCGTACGTTCGCGACCAGTCCGCGCTCTGCTCGAACGAGAACTGATACGAGAACGACGGGATGTCCACCGCGATGCCGGGATACGTGTTCCAGTACCACGTTCCGCCGGGCTCCCCGCCGGCTTCGATGATCTGGTAGTCGCCCAGCCCGGCCTCGTCGAGCTGAATCGCTGCGCCGATGCCGGAGAAGCCGGCTCCGACGATGATGGTGTGGAAGTCGGGTTCGGCCATGGTGTGTACCTCCGTCTGCGTCGACGACGACCAAGCTACCCCGCTCGTGCCGTATGCGGTACCGCGGGTATCGGATGGACCGCGTAGCAGGCGGCCCGCGTCAGCGCGCGTCGTGCAGTGCGGCCTTCAGCGCGGCCAGTCCGCGATTGGTGGCCTCGGTCGCCGCGGGCGACGCCATCGCCAGACTGACGTAACCGTGCACCATGGTCGGTTCGTTGCTCAATTGAACGGGAACGCCCGCAGCGGAGAGCAATTCGGCGTACTTCCCGCCGTCGTCACGCAGCGGGTCGTGCTCGGCGGTGCCGATGAACGCAGGTGCCAGACCCGCCAGGGTCGCGGCGTTGGCCGGGGCGATGTCGCTGGGCAGCGCCTTCGGATCGGACATGTCCATCCCCGGCAGGTACCAGGTCAGGAACGCGGCGGTGACGTCGGCGTTGAGGATCGGCGCGTCCGCATTCTCGGTGAACGACGGCGCCGAGAGATCACCCACCGCGACCGGATACCACAGCAACTGGAAGACCAGCGGGGGCCCACCGGCATCGCGCGCCCGCAGCGCCATGACCGCAGACAGGTTTCCGCCGGCGGAGTCACCGGCAACGGCGATCCGAGTGGGGTCCCCGCCGAGTTCGACTGCGTTCTCGGCGACCCACTGCAACGCCGCCCACGCGTCCTCCACGCCCGCGGGGAAGGGATGCTCCGGTGCGAGGCGGTAGTCGACCGACACCACGATCGCCTCGGCGCCGATCGCATGTGCCCGAGCGACGTGCTCGTGGGTGTCGAGGTCGCCGAGCGCCCAGCCGCCACCGTGGTAGAAGACCACGACCGGTAGATCCGTGTGCGCGTCGATGGGCGGCCAGTAGATCCGAACGGGAATGTCGGCGAGATCGCCGTAACCGATCGTCCGCTCCTCGATTCGCATGTCCGGCAACATCTCCGCGGGCGGTTTCATCGCGCGGAGCTTCTCGCGAGCCACCTCGACACCGTCGTCGATGGTGAATTCGAGCGGCACTGCGTCGAGGAGCATCTTGAGGATCGGATCGATTCCGGGGCGTTCGGAGGTGGTGTCCGTCATGCGCTCAGGCTAGCGCGCGACGCAGCGCTGACAATCCCCGATCGACGGCGTCGGTGGCGGCAGGCACGACGCCTGCATACCCGAGATAGCCGTGCACGAGTGTGTGGGCGTTGTGGACCTCCACGGGTACTCCCGCAGCGGCCAGCAACTCGCCGTAGCGGACACCGTCGTCGCGCAGTGGATCGTGGCCCGCGACCGCGATGTAGGCGGGCGCCAGCCGAGACAGGTCCGCTGCGCGAGCGGGAACCAGCGTTGCGGGCGGGTTCTTCAGATCCTGTCCCCGGGCGTACCAGCGGGAGAACTCCGAGACCGCGTCGACGGCGAGGATTGGCGCGTCGGCGTTCTCGGTGAACGACGGCAACGACGTATCCCAGGTGGTGGCCGGGTACCAGAGCAGCTGAAAGACGATGGGCGGTCCACCCGTGTCCCGCGATAGTTGAGCGGCGACCGCCGCGAGGTTGCCGCCCGCGGAGTCACCCGCGACCGCCAACCGAGTCGCGTCGGCTCCGAGTTCGTGGGCGTTTTCGGCCACCCATTGGGTCGCCGCCCAGACGTCGTCCACCGCCGCGGGGTACGGATGTTCCGGCGCGAGGCGGTAGTCGACGGAGACCACCAGCGCGCCTGATCCCACCGCATGGCCGCGCGCATCGCCGTCGTAGCTGTCGAGGTCGCCGACGACCCATCCACCGCCGTGAAAGAACATCACCACCGGGACGGGTCCGTCCGCGGCCTCGGGTGGCCAGTACAACCGGATCGGCACCGGGCCGCCAGGACCGTCGATGGTCCGGTCCTCCACCCGCAGTCCCTGATGGACCGGGCGACGGGGCAGGTCACGAAACCGCTGCCGGGCTGCCTCGGGACCACCCTCGGTCGTCAACCGGAAGGGCACTGCTTCCAGTACCTTCTGCAGGATGGCATCCAGACCTGGCTTGTCGGCGGAGTCGGCGGTGAGGGGCATCGCCTCACCGTACGCATCGAGGATGACGCGAACGCTGTGGGGCGCAGCGTTGGTCGTCGGTGTGGCGTACGGAGTCTTCCTCGTCGTCACGGCACTTCGAGTGCCCGCCGGCGCCGAGCTGACAGGTCAGTTCGGTATGCAACCGGCCGTCAAGGCCCTGGCCGCGGTTCTGCTGGCGGCCGCGGCGCTCGGCCACCCTCGGCAGCGGGAACGTCGCTGGTTGGTCCCCGCCCTGGTGTTCTCGGCGGCCGGTGACTACCTGCTGGCGATGCCCTGGTGGCAGCCGTCCTTCGTGCTCGGCCTCGGTGCCTTCCTCGTCGCGCATCTGTGCTTCCTGATCGCGTTGGCTCCGCTGGCGACCAGAACCCCGGGGCGGCTCTCGGCCGCGGCCGTCGTATGCGTCGCGTGCGTATCGCTGCTGATCTGGTTCTGGCCGCGGCTGATCGCCCAGGGCATGGCGATTCCCGTGGTGCTCTACATGGTCGTGCTGGCCGCGATGGTGTGCGCCGCCCTGTTGGCTGGGCTCCCGACGCCGTGGACTGCGCTCGGCGCGGTGTGCTTCGCGGTGTCCGACGCGATGATCGGGATCGGGAAGTTCGTGCTGGAGGCCGGAGCCGGGCTGACCGCGACAGCAGGTTCGGAGGCGCTCGCCGTGCCGATCTGGTGGGCATATGCAGCGTCGCTGCTGTTGATCACCGCGGGATTCTTCTTCGGGCGTGCCACGCGCGTGTCCGAACGTTCTGCTACACCACCTGCGTGACCGAAAGCAGGCAGGCGGCCGAGCACGAGCCGATCGCGCGGGTGCTTCCGATGCTGTCCGTACCGCACCTCGATCGCGACTTCGACTACCTCGTCACGGCAGAGCAATCCGACGAAGCCCAACCTGGAGTCCGGGTCAAGGTGCGCTTTCACGGGAGGCTGGTCGACGCCTTCATCCTCGAACGACGCTCCGACACCGATCACGACGGCAAACTGGGGTGGCTGGAGCGTGTCGTGTCCAGCGAACGGGTCTTGACGCCCGACGTCCGACGGCTCGTCGACGCAGTCGCCGCACGGTACGCGGGCACCCGTCCCGATGTGTTGCGACTCGCGGTTCCGCCACGGCACGCGACGGTGGAGAAACAGCCGGCGCCGGACGCACCCGCGCTAGCCGTGCGCGAGGTCGACGCAACGGCGTGGGGAGCCTACGTTCGCGGTGCTCAGTTCCTCGACGCGCTCGGCGAGGGCCGGGCCGCTCGCGCGGTCTGGCAGGCGCTGCCGGGGGAGCAGTGGGCGGATCGACTTGCGGAGGCGGCCGCGGTCGTCGTCCAGTCGGGCCGTTCGGCGCTCGCCGTCGTGCCCGACCAACGTGACGTCGACACTCTCCACGAGGCTGCGATCCGACACATCGATGAGGGTGCCGTCGTGGCGCTGTCCGCTGGGCTCGGGCCGTCGCAGCGCTATCGACGATGGCTGTCCGTGCTGCGCGGGCACGCCAGGTTCGTCATCGGCACCCGCAGCGCAGTCTTTGCGCCCGTCGCCGACCTGGGCCTGGTGATGGTGTGGGACGACGGCGACGACACGCTCGCCGAACCGCGGGCGCCGTATCCACACGCGCGCGAGGTCGCGATGCTGCGTTCGCATCAGCTGCGCTGCGGGGCGTTGATCGCGGGCTACGCCCGCACGGCCGAGGCACAGGCACTGGTGACCAACAAGTGGGCGCACGATCTGGTGGCCACCCGGCCGGTGGTGCGGGCGCGCACGCCGCGGGTCGTGGCACTCGACGACAGCGGCTACGCGCAGGAGCGTGATGCCGCGTCGCACAGCGCGCGGTTGCCGTCGATGGCGCTCGACGCGGCGCGCGCGGCACTGCGGTCCGACCATCCGGTGCTGGTGCAGGTGCCTCGTCGGGGTTACGTCCCCGCTCTCGCCTGCGGCAAGTGCCGGACGATCGCGCGCTGCAGGCACTGCACGGGTCCCATGTCCCTGCCCGACCGCGGCGGCGGCGCCGTCTGCCGATGGTGTGGCCGCACCGATCCCGCGTTGCGTTGTGTCCGTTGCGGTTCCGACGCGGTGCGTGCGGTCGTGGTCGGTGCCCGCCGCACCGCCGAGGAGCTGGGCCGGGCATTCCCCGGCACCACCGTGATCACCTCGGGCGGTGACTCGGTGCTCTCCGAGGTGCCTCCGGGACCGGCCCTGGTCGTCGCGACGCCGGGCGCCGAGCCGGTCGCACCGGGGGGATACGGCGCCCTGCTGCTGCTCGACGGCTGGGCGCTGCTCGGTCGGCAGGACCTGCGTGCCTCCGAGGATGCCCTGCGGCGGTGGATGGGCGCCGCCGCACTCGTCCGGCATCGTGGCGACGGTGGCGTGGTCGCCGTGGTCGCCGAGTCGGCGATCCCGACCGTCCAGGCGCTCATCCGCTGGGATCCCGTTGCCCACGCCGAGTCGGAGCTCAATGCCCGGATCGAGGTCGGCCTGCCGCCGGCGGTCCACATGGCTGCCGTGGACGGGGATCCCACGGCAGTGACGGCTCTGCTTGCGGCTGCACATCTCCCGGGCGATGCGGACATCCTCGGGCCCGTCGAGCTCCCGCCGGGAGCCCGTCGCCCGCCGGGCCTGGAACGGGAGGCCCAGGTCAGTCGAATGCTCGTCCGGGTGCCTCGCCAGACCGGACTGGGCCTCGCCTCGGCACTTCGCCGCGCCACCGGAGTATTCAGTGCCCGCCACGATCAACCGCCGGTTCGTGTGCAGATCGACCCGTTGCACATAGGGTGAGTCGAACCGAACGGCGGGAGGTGACGTGAAGCGGGTTCTCGGGTGGTTGATCCTGTTGGCCCTCATCCTCGTTGGGCTGCTCTGGCCGATGCTGTTTCAGAGCACCTCGGCCTCGGCGCCCGCCGACGATCCCGTCGTGATCACCGACTACCAAGCCGACTTCACCGTCGGCGCCGACGGAACGCTCAACGCGGTGGAGAAGATCGAGGGACTGTTCCCGTCGGGTCGGCACGGCATCTTCCGCTACTGGGACGTTGCCAACCAAAGCAGTCCCAGGGTGCGGCAGGAGCCTGAGATCACGTCCATCCTGATGGACGGCGAACCGGTGCCCTATCAGCTGCTGTGGGAGTCCGGCGACAGGTTCCGGGTCGCCAAGATCGGAGATCCCGACAGCACCCTGCCGTGGGGCACGCACACCTACGAACTCCGCTACACCATCCCCGGTGTCCTCGATCCCGGAAGTACCGGCAGGAACAAGGACTTCGCCAGCGCCGTCGGCGATCCAGACTCCACGTCGGTGTTCCTGTGGAACGTGATCGCGCCGTCGTGGAACAACGAGATCGACCAGGTGCGCGTCCGTGCCACCCTGCCCGCCGACGTGACGGGTGCCGAGTGCTCCGTCGGCGTCGGGGTGGGCCGGGTGTGCGACGGACTCAAGGTCTCGGGCAATACCGTGGAGCTCAGCGCCAGAGACCTCGCGCCCCGGACCCCGGTGACCCTGCGTGCCGGAGTGGAGGTTCCAACCCCCGCGAGGATCAGCCTGCCGTGGTCCTACGAATGGGACCGCGTCCTTGGCCGTTCGCTGGGCGGCGTCGTCTGGGTCGTCACGCTGTCGGTCGCGGGTGCGGCGCTGTCCTATCTCTGGTACCGCACCACGGTCGAGCCGGCGCCCGGCTTCCCCGTTCAATACGCCCCGCCGCCCGGACTCGGGCCGGTGCAGACCGAGTACATCCGCACCGAGTCGGTGCCGAAGAACGGCCTCACCGCGACGCTGTTCCACCTCGCCGAACGCAAGCTGGTCGCGCTCGAGCAGGTCGACGACGAGCAGTGGAACGTCCGTGCCACCGCGGAGCCAGGAGCGTGGGCGGACGTCGACCCGGTCAGCGTCGCGGTCGGATCTGCGCTGAAGGTGATGAGACCAGGAGAGCAGTTCGAGGCCAAGAAGTCGGTCTCGGCGGGAAAGAGGCTGACCTCGGCGAAGAACGACATGACCGCCGCCGTTCAGACCTGGGCGACCGACGGCGGTCTGATGGTCAAGCGCCGGAAGGAACTCTGGGTGCGGGCCGCCAACGCGCTGGCCGTCGTGCTTGCCGTCTGCGCCTTCTTCCGGTGGGGATTCCCCGCCACCATGTGGGGGCTGCCGTTCACCGCCTTCTTCCTATTCTCCCGACGGTCATGGTCCGACGGCGTCGGTACCCGGCGAACCGAGGCGGGCCGCCGGCTGTGGTCGCAGGCGGGCGGATTTCACCGACTCCTGTCGACTGATTCGGCGGAGACGCGGTTCGACTTCGCGGCGCGCAAGGACCTTTACACCGCGTACATCCCGTTCGCCATCGCGGGCGGCGCCGCGGCGCTCTGGGCCAAGAAATACCAGGACACCGTCGGAGCCGTTGCCCCGCAGCCTGATTGGTACAATTCGTCGTCCTCATCGAGCGGGTGGGGCTTCGGCAGTCACGCCAGTGGGCCGAACTTCGACAGCTTCGAGTCGGCGTTGTCGTCGTCGATCGGTGCGTACACCGCGTCGCAGTCCTCGTCGTCGAGCGGTGGCAGCTCCAGCGGCGGTGGAGGTGGCGGCGGAGG
>NZ_JAEMTA010000061.1 GCF_016462545.1 Mycolicibacterium sp.
GCGCGCCCGCCACCAACTGCGACATCGACCACACGATCCCGTGGCCCTACGGTCCGACCCAGGCCTCCAACCTCAAGGCGCTATGCCGAAAACATCACTTGCTCAAGACATTCTGGGGCGGAGAGGGCGGCTGGCAGGACCGACAGTTCCCCGATGGCACCGTCGAATGGCGAGCCCCCGACGGCCGAAGACACCTCACCAGACCGGGCAGCCGACGGCTGTTCCCCGAACTCTGCACACCCACCGCACCCACCGTGGCGACCGGACCCGTGCCACCCACACACAACCCGGGGCTCAAGATGCCGCGCCGCAAAACCACCCGCGCGCAAGACCGCGCCCACCGCATCCACGAAGAACGCGAACTCAACCGCGCCGACGCCGAAGCCGAACCAGAGTGACAGCTAGCCAGCAGGAGCCGGAGCGGGAGTCTCCGCTGCCGGCGGAGGCGCGTCGGCGGGCGCCGCCGGTGCCTCACCAGCCGGCGGAGCAGCGGGCGCCGCCAGGGCGAACGGAACCGTCGCCGACCTCAGATTGCCCAGTTGCACCACGAGGTTGTAGGTGCCCGGACCGATGGGCTGGCGTGGCAGCGGGCAGTTCGCCGCGGAGCCCATGCCGGTCCACGTCACCTCGGTGGTCACCTGCTCGCCAGGGTTGAAGGTCTTGACCAGCGTCTCGTTCGAGGGTGCGCAGTCGAGGTTCGACCAGAGGCGGTTGTTGTCGAGACCGTAGACGTAGGCCGCCAAGACCGCGGCGCCGACGTCGCGCTTGCACGCCACCAGGCCGATGTTCGTGACGACCATGGTGAACTTCGGCTGATCACCGACGACGTAATTGGGCTGGCTGGTGATGCCCTTGACTGCGAGCGCAGAGTCGGGGCAGTCGTCCCCCTCCTTGAGCACCGGCGGCGGCACGACGGCCTCCACGGGAGTCGGCGTGGGCGACGGCGATTGCTGCGCCGGCGGCAGAATCGGAGTCTTCACCTCGGGGTTCGCCCCTGGGAGCTGAGCCGAAGAGGCTGCGGGCGAGGCTGGCTGCGGTTCCGTCGTATCGCTGGTGCTGTTGGAGAACACCACCACGACGATGACGATCAGGATGACGAGGACCAGTGCGCCAATCCCCAGCGCAAGGAACCGCCTGCGCCGATAGATCTCCGGCGGCAACGGGCTATGCGGTTCAGTTTCCAGCACGAATCTACGGTAAGGCCAGGTCACACATAGTCGTCTGACCTAGCCCGGCGTGTCGCCGCTCAGCCTGCGCCAATGTCGCCGACGGACTCGCGCAGAACGGCACGCCCGTCGGCGAGGTGATAGGTCACGCCGGCGATCGCCAGCGAGCCGGAAGCGACGGCGTCGGAGATCGCCTTCGAGCGGCTGACGAGCTGTTTGGCGGTCTCGGTGACGTGCCTGGCCTCGAATTCGTCGACCCGGGTCAGGCCCTCCTTGCGGCCGAGCAGGATCGACGGAGTGACACGTTCGACGATGTCAAGCACGTACCCACCCGGCACTGCACCATCATCGAGGGCCGCCAATGTAGCCTTGACCGCCCCGCAGCTGTCGTGACCGAGCACGACGATCAACGGGACGTTGAGGACCGTGACGGCGTATTCGATGGAGCCGAGGACAGCGGAATCCAGCACGTGACCAGCGGTTCGTACGACGAACATGTCGCCGAGTCCCTGATCGAAGATGATCTCGGCAGCGACCCGGCTGTCGGCGCAACCGAACACGACCGCGGTGGGCTTCTGCCCCTCGGCCAGGCTGGCGCGGTGGTCGATACTTTGGCTGGGGTGCTCCGGGGTACCCGCGACGAAGCGGTCGTTACCCTCGCTGAGTGCCTTCCATGCGGTTATCGGGCTCGTGTTTGGCATGGCCACATTCTGCCTGGAGTCGCCCGTGACGGTCGACGCGAGCCAACTTCTCATGTGGTACTCACGAGAACAGCGAGATCTGCCGTGGCGGCGGCCAGGCGTTTCCGCGTGGCAGATCCTGGTCAGTGAGTTCATGTTGCAACAGACCCCCGTCGCCCGGGTCGAGCCGATCTGGCGCGACTGGGTGGCCCGGTGGCCGACGCCGTCCGCCACCGCCGCCGCAAGTGCCGCCGACGTACTTCGAGCGTGGGGCAAGCTCGGCTACCCGCGCCGCGCCAAGCGTCTGCACGAGTGCGCGACGGTGATCGCGAACGACTACGGCGACGTGGTGCCCGATGACATCGACACCCTCCTGACACTGCCCGGCGTCGGGACCTACACCGCACGGGCCATCGCGTGCTTTGCCTACGGGAAACGGGTGCCGGTCGTCGACACCAACGTCCGACGTGTGGTCGCCAGGGCCGTACACGGTCGAGCCGACTCCCGGGCAAGTGTCCGCGATCTGGCCGACGTCGACGCCATTCTGCCCAATGACTCACGCGCACCGGGCTTCTCGATTGCGTTGATGGAACTCGGGGCGACGGTGTGCATCGCTCGCTCGCCGCGCTGCGGGCTGTGCCCGTTGACCGTCTGCGCGTGGCGCGCGGCGGGTTTCCCGGCATCGAACGAGCCTGCGCGGCACGTGCAGAAGTTCGCGGGCACGGACCGCCAGGTCCGCGGGAGGCTACTGGATGTGTTGCGCGCCAACGACACTCCGGTAAGCCGCGCTCAGCTCGACGTCGTGTGGCTGTCGGATCCGGCCCAACGCGATCGTGCCCTCGACTCCCTGCTGACCGACGGACTCGTCGAGCAGACGTCCGGCGGATTGTTCGCACTCGCCGGTGAAGGCGGTGAACCCGGGCCCAATCCCGGCCCGGTGAACTAGCCTCATGAACGTGGCCGTACCCGTTTCGCGGGCTCCGCAGACCCGTTACGCATCGCGGGGTGACTTGGACATCGCCTACCAGGTGATCGGCGACGGCCCGGTGGATCTGCTCGTGATGCCGGGGCCGTTCATCCCGATCGACTCAATCGATGCCGAACCGTCGATGTATCGCTTCTATCGTCGTCTGTCGTCGTTCTGCCGGGTGATTCGCTTCGACCATCGCGGCATGGGCATGTCGTCGCGCATCGGTGCGGACAAGATCACACCGGCGTGCTGGGCGGAGGATGCCATTGCGGTGATGGACGCCATCGGGTGTGACAGCGTCACAGTGTTGGGATCGGGGTTCACGGCGATCAGTGCGATGATCCTCGCGAGCGATCGTCCCGAACGGGTGTCTGGTCTCATTCTCGTCAACGCCGGTGCACGCCCGCTGTGGGCGCCGGACTACGAAATGGGCGCACACCCAAGCGGCGCCAATCCCTTCACCACGGTGGCGATGGAGCCGGACGCCGTCGAGCAGGGCTTCGACATTCTCGCCCTCCTCGCACCGTCCGTCGCTCACGATCAGGCCTTCCGAACCTGGTGGGACGCCGCAGGCAACCGTGCGGCGTCACCGAGCATGGCTCGCAGATCGAATCAGGCACTCGTCGATGCCGATGCGCGGGAGAGACTTCCGCTCATCACCTCACCGACCCTGGTTCTGCATCGTGCGCAATCCGCGTTCGTCGGGGTGGCCCACGGACGCTATCTCGCCGAGCACATCACGGGTGCGCGCTACGTGGAGTTCCCCGGGACGGACAGTCTGTACTGGGTCGGTGACACCACGCCGATCCTCGCGGAGATCGAGGAATTCGTCACCGGGACCCGCGGAGGTTCGGACCTCGAACGCGTCCTCACCACGATCGTGTTCACCGACATCGTCTCCTCCACCGAGCGCGCCGCTGCCCTTGGCGATGATCACTGGCGCGATCTGCTCGACAGCCACGACACCGTGGTGCGCAGAGAACTTCAGCGATTCGGTGGTCGTGAAGTCAACACTGCCGGCGACGGTTTCGTCGCGACGTTCAGCAGCCCGAGTGTCGCCATCGATTGTGCGCAGGGCATCGTCGACGCGGTCCGGGTCCTCGGCATCGAAGTGCGAGTCGGCATCCACGCCGGCGAGGTCGAGATGCGTGGGCACGACATCGCGGGTATGGCAGTGCACATCGGCGCACGGGTTGCGGGGCTCGCCGGACCGAGTGAGGTTTTGGTGTCCTCGACCGTGCGCGAGATCGTCACCGGTTCGCACCGCAGCTTCACCGATCGCGGCGAGCATCAACTCAAGGGCGTCCCCGGCACCTGGTGCGTGTACGCGCCGTGATGCCCAGCGCTATGCCGTTGCAGCGCAACCGGAATCGTTGCAGGAGAAGCTACGACGATAGTCCGACGGCGTGACGCCGATGACGCGTCGGAAATGGTGTCGCAGCAACGTGGCGGTGCCGAAGCCCGACTTGTCGGCGACGCGGTCGATGTCGAGGTCGGTCTCCTCGAGCAGCCGCCGGGCATAGAGCACCCGCTGGTCGGTGACCCACTGCATGGGCGTGCGCCCGGTCTCGTCGACGAATCTGCGCGCGAAGGTGCGGGCGGACATGCTGGCGCGCTTGGCGAGCGTGGCGACCGTATGGGGCTTGTCCAAGTTGACCAGGATCCAGTCCAATTGCGGTGCAAAGCCTTCCGAACACCGAACGGGGATGGGCTGGTCGATGTACTGGCGCTGGCCGCCGTCACGCTGCGGCGGCACCACCATCCGTCGGGCGATGATGTTGGTGATCTCGCTGCCAAGTTCGCGGCGCACCAGGTGCAGACACGCATCGATGCCCGCGGCCGTGCCCGCGCTGGTGATCAGGTTGCCGTCGTCCACGAACAGCACGTTCCGGTCGACGTCGGCAGTGGGGTAGGTCGCCGCCAGCTCGTCGGCGTGCATCCAGTGGGTGGTGCACCTGCGACCATCCAGCAGCCCAGCGGCGCCGACCACGAACGCCCCGGAACACACCGTCAGGATGATCGAACCGGATGCCGCCGCGGCCCGGAGCGCGTCAAGCGCTTCCTGCGGATACGGGCCCGCGATCGCGGGTACGGCGACCAGATCCGCGCCGACCAGCGCGTCGAACCCGTGCTCGGGGGTCAGGTGCGCACCGACCGTCATCCGCAGTGGTCGACCGGGCTCGGGGCCGCAGATCTTGAAGTCGAAGTTGGGTACGCCGTCGGCGGTGCGATCGATGCCGAAGACCTCGCAGATGACGCCGAATTCGAAGGGGGCCACCCCGTCCAGCACCAGTACGGAGACACTCTCAATCATGGCAGTATCTTAACGTACCGCGTCCGCACTGCCACTGTTGGCGGAATATATTCGCCCGAACAATTGCTGCCATGAACGTGTTACTTGCCTTCCTCATCCTGTCCGCACCCTTCGCCCTGGCTGCCCTCCTCAGCTGGGCCAGCCACCGCAACGACGCGGTGCGCAATCACCTGATCGACCAATTCGGAGATCCCGATTGGTACCGCGTCCAGCATGACGCCGATGCCGCGCGTACCCGGTTCGAGCACGCGCCCTCGTGGCCGGTCTCAGGCGTGACCGGCGAACGTCGCTAGGAACGGTTGCACCGCATCGCGGTATTCCCGCGGGGCATCGTCGTGAACGAGATGACCGGCGCCGGGCACGCGCAGATACGTGGTCCGGTGGCCGGTCTTGCGCATCTGTTCCATCTGGCCGGGCGGGGTGACGGAGTTACCCGCTTCGATCAGCAGCACGGGTGCGCGAACCGAGTGCCATTGCTGCCAATAGTCGCGAGTTCCCCATTGCGCCGCGATCTCGATCCAGCGCTCGGGGCGGCCGTGCAACCGCCATCCGGTGGCGGTGCGGTCGAAAGCTTCTACGAAGTACTGACCTGCCACCGGTCCGAACTCGTCCACGACTTGCTGCTCGGAGGAGAATTCGGCGGGCAGTGCATGCAGCCACGGCTCCCACGGACCCGTGGTCCTGCCGCGGAAGTCCGGCGCCATGTCCTCGACCACCACCGCGGTGACCAACTCGGGACGCGCCGCCGCAAGGCACCACGCGTGCAGGCCTCCCATCGAATGGCCCACCAACGTGGCGGGCCGTCCGAGTTCGGCTACCGCGTCGGCCAGATCGGCCACGAATCGCTCGGTGTCGACGGGGTGCGGATCCTCGACGTCACGGCCGCGGTGCCACGGCGCGTCGTAGGTGTGCACCTCCCCCAGCTCGGTCAACCACGGCAGCTGGCGAGACCAGGTCGTGCCGCGCCCCATCAGGCCGTGCACCAGGACGATCGGCGCGCCGTCACCTCCCCGGGCCGTCAGCAATGCGGAACCCATGCCCGCCATCCTGACAGGAGCCGCGTGAGGGGAGACACGGAATCCGCGGGGTGCGACCCGCGCATAACGAACCGGTAACGTAGGAGCCATGGCAGTGGTGAAGATCAACGCGATCGAGGTTCCGCCCGACGCAGGACCCGAGTTGGAGAAGCGCTTCGCGAACCGCGCTCACGCCGTCGACGGCCAGCCCGGTTTCCTCGGATTCCAGCTGCTGCGCCCCGTCAAGGGCGAGGATCGCTACTTCGTCGTGACCCAGTGGGAGTCCGAAGAGGCGTTCCAGGCCTGGGCCAGCGGCCCCGCGGTCGAAGCGCACGCCGGTCAGCGCGCCAACCCGGTCGCCACGGGTGCTTCCTTGCTGGAGTTCGAGGTCGTGTTGGACGTTCAGCGGACCGGAGCGTAACGACGCATGGGGATCGGCTTTGCCACGACCTATCCCGCGGCGTAGCCGGGTGGGCCGGCGGACTACTGCGATCGCGACGGCAAGCGCCCTCGTCGCTGCCCTGGCTTGCGGATGCGCCAACACCGGCCCGGCCGCCCCGGCCGAGGCCGCCTACGGCGCGCACATCGACACGAACACACCGCAGGGTTTGCGCGCCAAGCAAACCGTCGACATGCTCAACTCCGACTGGCCGATCGGCACCGTTGGCGTCGCGACGCTCGCGGCCCGCCCGCAGGTGGATGACGTCGCCTTCACGATGGACCGGATGTGGTGGGACCGGCCGTTCACCGTCACGGGCATCGAGTACGGCGCAGGGTTGGCCACGCTGCACCTGCTGACCTCGTACGGCGTCGGCCAAGACATCGAACTGCGCACGAACGACGCCGGGCTGGTCGACCGGTTCACGGTCACACTGAAGAAGCCGGACATCAAGCAGTGGTCCGACATCGACGCGGCCGTCACGCAGTCGGGCGCGCGCTACTCCTACCAAGCCTCCAAGGTCACCGACGGCACGTGCACGAAGGTGGCGGGCACCAACGTCGACGATTCGTTGCCACTCGCGTCGATCTTCAAGCTCTACGTCCTCCTCGGCATAGCGGACGCCGTCAACGCGGGCACTGTCGGCTGGGACGACCAGCTGACCATCACCAAGGAGGCCAAGGCCGTCGGGTCGGCGGGTTTCGACGAGCTGCCACCCGGATCCCACGTATCGGTGAGAGATGCGGCGCAGCAGATGATCTCGGCAAGCGACAACATGGCCACGGATTTGTTGATGGCGCGCCTCGGTCCTGGTGCCATGCAACGGGCGCTCGTGCATGCCGGCCACCACGACCCAGCCAGCATGACGCCCTTCCCGAACACTCACGAACTCTTCTCGGTCGGCTGGGGTGAGCCCGACCTGCGCGAGCAGTGGAAGGAAGCATCACCACAGGGCAGGGCCCAGCTCATCGCTCAGACGAATACCCGCCACTACGAACCAGATCCGGAGCGCACCCACACTCCCGCATCGCCATTCGGAGCCGAGTGGTACGGCAACGCTGGGGACATCTGCAGAGTGCACGCCGCGCTGCAATCCGTGGCGGTCGGCCCTGCCGCTCCGATCAAGGACATCCTGGCTGCCACCCCCGGCATCGAGCTGGACAAGACGAAGTGGAACTACATCGGCGCGAAGGGCGGGAATCTCCCCGGCGACATCGGCTTCAGCTGGTACGCCGTCGACCGAACCGGTCAGGCCTGGGTGGTCAGCTTCCAACTGAACTGGCCGAAGTTCCGCAGCCTCACGGCGGCCAGTTGGCTGCTGTCGATCGCCCAGGGCGCATTCCGACTGGTCCAGCCCGCCTGAGCCCTCAGCCCGTCGACCTCAACGTCCAGGCGTGCCCGCGTAGGTGCAGGACGGTGCGACTGACCGGCCCGATGTCGATGCGCCAGAACGACTTCGGTGGCGCGTTCAGGGCGACGACGATTGCCGCGCGGATCACACTCGGGTGGGTCACGGCCACCAGTCGACCACGGCGATCCGACAGCGAGCTCAGCCAATCATCCACGCGGGCAACCAGATCCACGACCGACTCCCCGCCATGGGGCGACTGGGTGGGATCGGTCAGCCAGAGCGTGAGCTCGCCCGCGTCGACACCGTTGAGCACGCTGCCGCGCCACGCACCGCAGTTCAGATCGGCCAGCTTCGACTCCGTCTCGGCGCGCAGCCCGAGCAACTCGGCCGTCTGCCTGGTCCGCGTCTCGGGCCCACACAGGGCGGCGTCGACGAGACCGAGGTCGACCGTCGCGTCGACCTGACGCTGCCCGAGGGCGTTCAGCGGCTCGTCCCTGGGAAATCGTCCGGCTGCCATCGCATCCGTCGTCGCGTGGGAGACGAGGGTCAGCCGGACGATCTCACTCACGCGAGATGAGCGTCCGCCGCACTTCGCCTGCCGTCCAACACCTTCGAGATCAGTGCCGAGAACACCAGGCCGATGGCGACCCACATGACGACCTGAACTCCGAGTGAGTAGAGCCGGAACTGGTAGAGGTCGTCGGCGGGGAAGCCGGGATAGACGATGGTGCCCGCTTCGTCACGAAGCGGGCCCGGGGTCTCGTCGATCGTCGGCAGGACGAGCATCACGACGGCCATCGCCACCACATAGCCGGCCGCGGCGACCAGCGTGGCGTTCCAGGCCCCCAGGCGGGACACCAGCCGCCGCCCGAGGTACACCGCACCGAGGAACATGGCCGCGGAGACGACCACCATCAGCAGGTACAGCAGCGTGCGCTGCCTGATGGTCTCCTCGAGGCTCACCGCCGGCGGATTGGCGGGGTACTTGAGCGCGGGAACGACGTACAGGCTCACCAGCATCGAGCCGGCGACGAGCACCGAGAGGGTGCGGGTCGACACGTTGCCAACCCGACCGTGGGCCACGGCGAACACCACCGCGAACAGTGCGCCCATGGCGACGCTGAAGGCCAGCACGCCGAGGCCCATGCCGAAGTTGGCCTGCACCCCGCGGGTGAAGAGCTCCACCCCGTGGTCGTGACCACCGTGTCCCATGCCTTCGTGCGCGGCGCCGACACCGGATTCGAAGTCGATGGCCCGCCCGATCACGGGCTCGAGGAAGATGCGCGCGAAGGCGAATGCGAGCACTCCAGCAAGGGCGCCGGCCAGAAGGCCGCGCCCGATGATCTGCTTTTCCATGTCAGTGGCAGGGGAAGCCGAGGAGGTGCCTGCCGTCGTGCAGGAACTCGTGCAGATGGGTGTCGCTGCCGAAGACCGACGTCGCGCCCTGGTCCAAGCCGACGAAGTACAGCACCACCAGCGCCAGGAATGCGGTGGCCGACAACCAGATCGCCGCCTTGGCGCCGGAGAAGTCCAGCGCGGGTGCAGCGCTCGAGAGTGTCTTGGAAGATGTCATGTCAGGTGTCCTTTCGGGAGTTCGCGTCCCGTATCAGAGGTGACGAACGTCGGGTCTGACTTTCACAGTGGCGCGACCGCTCTGGATTTTCACCAGCATTCCTTCGTCCGTCGATTACGAGTGCATCATATGCACAACGAGAATTGGGCGGTATCCCGCGAGGGATACCGCCCAATTCTGATGGCCTTGCGTGTCGACTACTCCGCGTCGACCGCCCCAGCTGCGCCGGCCTTGGCCAGGTCCGGCGTGTCCTCGTCGACGACGGGGCGGGTGGTGCCGACGAATGTGAACACCGCGTCCTCACCCGCGCCTTCGCCGTCCCAGTTCTCGACGTCGACCTTGACCAGCTGACCGGGGCCGACCTCGTCGAAGAGGATCTTCTCGCTCAAGGCGTCCTCGATCTCGCGCTGGATGGTGCGACGCAGCGGCCGCGCACCCAGCACCGGGTCGAAGCCGCGCTTGGCCAGCAGCGACTTCGCCTTGTCCGTCAGCTCCATGGTCATGTCCTTGGCCCTGAGCTGGTTTCCGACCCGGTTGATCATGAGATCGACCATGCGGATGATCTCGTCCTTCGTCAGCTGGTGGAAGACGATGATGTCGTCGATGCGGTTGAGGAACTCCGGGCGGAAGTGCTTCTTCAGCTCGTCGTTCACCTTGAGCTTCATCCGCTCGTAGTTGTTCTCGCCGCCACCCTGGGTGAAGCCGAGGCCAACCGCCTTGCTGATGTCGGACGTACCGAGGTTCGAGGTGAAGATCAGCACGGTGTTCTTGAAGTCGACCGTGCGTCCCTGACCGTCGGTGAGGCGGCCGTCCTCGAGCACCTGCAGGAGCGTGTTGTAGATCTCCTGGTGGGCCTTCTCGATCTCGTCGAACAGCACCACCGAGAACGGCTTGCGGCGCACCTTCTCGGTGAGCTGGCCGCCCTCTTCGTAGCCGACGTAGCCCGGAGGGGCACCGAACAGCCGCGACGCGGTGAAGCGGTCGTGGAACTCGCCCATGTCGATCTGGATGAGCGCGTCGTCCTCGCCGAACAGGAAGTTCGCCAGCGCCTTGGAGAGCTCGGTCTTACCGACACCGGACGGGCCGGCGAAGATGAACGAGCCCGACGGACGCTTGGGGTCCTTCAACCCGGCACGGGTGCGACGGATGGCCTTCGAGACCGCCTTGACGGCGTCCTCCTGGCCGATGATCCGCTTGTGCAGTTCGTCCTCCATGCGCAGCAGACGCGTGGTCTCGGCCTCGGTCAGCTTGAACACGGGGATGCCGGTCCAGTTGCCGAGGACCTCGGCGATCTGCTCGTCGTCGACCTCGGCCACGACGTCCAGATCACCCGAGCGCCACTGCTTCTCCCGCTCGGCGCGCTGCCCGACGAGGGTCTTCTCGCGGTCGCGCAGGTTGGCGGCCTTCTCGAAGTCCTGCGCGTCGATCGCGGACTCCTTCTCCCGGCGCGCGTCGGCGATCTTCTCGTCGAACTCACGCAGGTCTGGCGGAGCGGTCATCCGGCGGATGCGCATCCTGGCGCCCGCCTCGTCGATCAGGTCGATCGCCTTGTCGGGGAGGAACCGGTCGTTGATGTAGCGGTCGGCCAGCGTGGCTGCCGCGACGATCGCGCCGTCGGTGATGGACACCCGGTGGTGCGCCTCGTAGCGGTCGCGCAGACCCTTGAGGATCTCGATGGTGTGCTCGACCGTCGGCTCGCCGACCTGGACGGGCTGGAAGCGGCGTTCCAGGGCGGCGTCCTTCTCGATGTACTTGCGGTACTCGTCGAGGGTGGTGGCGCCGATGGTCTGCAGCTCGCCACGGGCCAGCTTCGGCTTGAGGATCGAGGCGGCGTCGATCGCGCCCTCGGCGGCACCCGCGCCGACGAGCGTGTGCAGCTCGTCGATGAACAGGATGATGTCGCCGCGGGTGTTGATCTCCTTGAGCACCTTCTTCAGGCGCTCCTCGAAGTCACCGCGGTACCGGCTGCCCGCGACCAGCGATCCGAGGTCGAGCGTGTAGAGCTGCTTGTCCTTCAGCGTCTCGGGCACGTCGCCGTGCACGATCGCCTGCGCCAGGCCCTCGACGACGGCGGTCTTGCCGACGCCGGGCTCGCCGATCAGCACCGGGTTGTTCTTGGTGCGGCGGCTCAGCACCTGCATGACCCGCTCGATTTCCTTCTCGCGGCCGATGACGGGGTCGAGCTTGCCCTCCATCGCGGCGGCGGTCAGGTTGCGGCCGAACTGGTCGAGCACCAGCGACGTCGACGGGTTGCCCGCCTCGCCGCCACGCCCGCCGGTTCCGGTCTCGGCCGTCTCCTTGCCCTGGTAACCGCTGAGCAGCTGGATGACCTGCTGGCGCACGCGCGTCAGCTCGGCACCCAACTTGACCAGCACCTGGGCGGCGACGCCTTCGCCTTCACGAATCAGGCCGAGCAGAATGTGCTCGGTGCCGATGTAGTTGTGGCCGAGCTGCAGCGCCTCGCGCAGGCTCAACTCCAGGACCTTCTTGGCGCGCGGGGTGAAGGGAATGTGGCCGGACGGCGCCTGCTGGCCCTGTCCGATGATCTCCTCGACCTGGCTGCGGACGCCTTCCAGCGAAATGCCCAGCGACTCGAGCGACTTCGCCGCGACGCCTTCACCTTCGTGGATGAGGCCAAGGAGGATGTGCTCGGTGCCGATGTAGTTGTGGTTCAGCATCCGGGCCTCTTCTTGAGCCAGGACGACGACGCGGCGTGCGCGGTCAGTGAAGCGTTCGAACATCGGTGGTTACCTGCCCTCCGTAGATAGCGCAGCTCGCGAACCAAGCCTGCACGGCGAAACTCGTCCTGCACCTGGAGACCACTGTAGTGGTCGGTTGCCCGGGGTGCCCCGCTTGTCCTCTCGTAGTGAAAGACCGAACGGTGACGATTCCGGGGACTGCTCAAGGCCCAACGCACGATGGGCCGCGTTCGTTTCCCCGAATGACGCACACCCGCTTCGCCGCTAGCGAAACGGGTGTGTGCTCCGTTGCCCGCGGTTGTCGGGCTGGCAACCCGCGATTAGGTTGCCGCGTGGAATGCGTCGATGACGTCCGCGGGAATTCGGCCACGGGTGGAAACGGAGTGCCCATTGCGACGCGCCCATTCCCGAATGGCGGCGCTTTGTTCGCGATCGATCGACGCGCGGCCGCGTCCCGAGCCGGCCGAACGGCCGCGTCGGCGGCCGCCGACGCGACGACCGGCTTCGACCCACTGCTTGAGATCGCCGCGGAGCTTGGTGGCATTCTTCGATGAAAGGTCGATCTCGTAGCTGACGCCGTCGAGGGAGAATTCGACGGTCTCGTCGGCAGAACCTTCACCGTCGAAATCGTCGACTAAGGTGACCGTAACTTTCTTTGCCATCGGCTCACACTGACCCTTCTGTCGGGCGCGTAGTCGTACTTCGCTCGAAACCCGGGACAATGTTGACATAAGAACCGAAGCAATTCAACACAAAAGTATGAAACGGCTTCAGCCCCCGTGCCGGCGCACAATCGGGAACAAAACGGTCTCCCGAATCGTCAGGCCCGTCAAAGCCATCAGCAACCGATCGATGCCCATTCCGGTGCCCGTCGTGGGCGGCATGCCGTACTCCAGCGCGGCGAGGAAGTCCTCGTCGAGGAGCATGGCTTCGTCGTCGCCCGCGGCGGCTGCCCTGGCCTGCGCCTCGAACCTCTCGCGTTGCACGACGGGGTCGATCAGCTCGGAGTAGCCGGTTGCCAGCTCGAAGCGGCGCACATACAGGTCCCACTTCTCGGTAACCCCGGGAATGCTGCGGTGAGCGCGTGTCAGCGGGGTGGTCTCGACGGGAAAGTCGCGCACGAACGTCGGCGCCCAGAGGTTAGCTCCGACCGCGTCCTCCCATAGCTCCTCGACGAGCTTGCCGTGGCCGAAACCACGGTCGCGCGGAATCTCGACACCCCGATCGTCGGCTATCGACCAGAGGCGCTCGACACTCGTCTCGGGAGTGATCTCCTCGCCGAGGGCCTCGGACAGTGACGGATACATTTCGACCGTGGCCCATTCGCCGTCGAGGTCGTAGGTACTGCCATCAGGCAGTGGCACGTTTCGGGTGCCAATCGCCTCGTCGGCCACCTCTTGAATAATCTGACGCGTCACTTCCGCTGAATCGTCGTAGGTCCCATAGGCCTGATATGTCTCCAACATCGCGAATTCCGGCGAATGCGTGGAATCCGCGCCTTCGTTTCGAAACACGCGATTCAACTCGAAGACCTTCTCGAAACCACCGACGAGGCATCGTTTCAGGAACAACTCCGGCGCGATGCGTAGGAAGAGATCGGTGTCGAGCGCATTGGAGTGCGTGACGAATGGTCGTGCCGCCGCGCCGCCCGCAAGCGTCTGCAGGATCGGTGTCTCGACTTCGAGAAAGCCACGACGCTCGTATGCCGAACGCACCGCGCGAACGACGGCGATCCGTTGCCGGGCAATGCTGCGGGCCTCCGGTCGCACGATCAGATCGACGTATCGCTGGCGTACCCGGGACTCCTCGCTGAGCTCCTTGTGAGCTACGGGAAGGGGACGCAACGCCTTCGAGATGATTTGCCAAGAATCGGCAAGCACAGACAATTCACCGCGCCGGGAACTGATCACCTCGCCGTGGACGAACACGATGTCACCGAGGTCGACGTCGGCCTTCCACGCATCGAGTGAGTCCTTGCCCACGCCGTCCAGGCTGATCATCGCCTGCAGCTGAGTGCCGTCGCCCTCCTGCAGGGTGGCGAAGCAGAGCTTTCCCGAGTTCCTGGCGAAGACCACCCGTCCGGCGATCCCCACGATCTGCCCCGTCGTGGTGTCGACGGCGAGGTCCGCGAAGGCGGTGCGAAGCTCCGCCAGGGTGTGGGTGCGCGCCACCTCCACCGGATAGGGGTCGCGGCCCTCGGCGAGCAGCCGCTCGCGCTTGGCTTGCCGGATCCGGAACTGTTCGGGTAGATCGTTGTCATCGTTCTTCTGGCCGGCCTCGGGGACATCTGCAGAGCTCACGACGTGCCAGCTTAAATGAACCCATGCCCGCGACCATCGACGCGACCGCCGTCGCCGCCCTGGCCGACGAACCGCTCGACTGGCGGTACAAGGGCCTGCCGTCGCAGTGGTGGGGACGGACCCCGGCCCAGGTGTGCACGGACGGCACCGGCCCGTTCGACGCAGGCGCCGTCGGACCGCTGTGCGTGTTGAGCCGCCCCGCCCTCGACCACAACCTCGCGACGATGGCGCGGTGGTGTCGCAGCCGAGGGGTCGAGCTGGCGCCACACGGCAAGACCCACATGGCTCCGCAAATGCTCGCGCGACAGTTCGACCAGGGCGCGAGCGCCGTCACCGTGGCGACCATCAGCCAGGTCAGGACGTTTCGCGCGTTCGGGGTGGACCGGGTGATACTCGCCAACGAACTCGTCGATACCGCCGGATTACGTTGGCTGGCAGCAGAATTGGATGCGCATCCCGGTTTCTCCGCGATCTGCTGGGTGGATTCCGTACCCGGTGTCGAGCTGATGTCCTCGACGTTGGCCGCCGCAGGCGCGGAACGGCCGGTCGAGGTCTGCGTCGAGGTCGGCATGCCCGGCGGGCGCACGGGGTGCCGCTCCGTCGATGAGATCGACGCGGTCGCCCGGGCCGCCGCCGATTCCGGACAGCTACGACTGGTCGGCGTCGCCGGTTACGAAGCCGCCACAGGTCACGACACCAGCCGCGACGCCCGCGATCGGGTTCGGGCCTACCTGCGGGACGTGCGGAGCGCAGTGGACCACGTGGCGCCCATGTGTGAGTCCGACCACGTGATCGTCACGGCGGGCGGCAGCACCTACTTCGACGTCGTGGCCGACGAGCTGACCGGGTGGACGGGCAACCGGATGATCCGGACGGTTCTGCGCAGCGGGTGCTACCTCACCCACGACGACGGTCTCTACCGCCGCACCTCCCCGCTGGGCGGCCCCACCGGCTTGCGGCCAGCGCTCACCGTGTGGGCGCAGGTGGTGTCCCGACCGGAACCGGACCTTGCGCTGGTGACGATGGGCCGTCGCGACGTCTCCTTCGATCAGGACCTACCGGTGCCCTACGGCCTGGCGGACAGTCGCGTCACCAAGCTCAACGATCAGCACGCCTACCTGGACGTCGGGAGCGCCGACCGCGATCGGGTGGACGTGGGAGCGTGGCTCGAGTTCGGCGTCTCGCACCCGTGCACGGTGTTCGACAAGTGGCAGATGATTCCGGTGCTCGACGCCGACGGCCTCGTCGTCGACCTGGTCCGGACGTTCTTCTAACGCGCCGAGATCGCGATGTAGCCGAGGCGCCTGCTGATGGTCTCGGCCGCCGCGATGGTGCGTTTGGCGGTCGCGGCGAACTCGTCCACGCTCAGGCGATAGGACGGCCCGGACACGCTCAGCGCGGCGGCCACACGCCCGTCGGCGTCGTAGACGGGAGCGGCGACGGCGTTCAGGCCAACCTCCAGCTCTTCGCAGACGCTCGCCCACCCTCGCTCACGCACGACGTCGAGTTCGGCCTCCAGAGCGGACCGCGCCGTCAGCGTGTCGGCGGTGAAGGAGTCCAGCCGGCTCGGCAGTCGCCGCCGCAACTCCGCGACCTCGAGCCCGGCCAGGAGGACCTTCCCGCTCGACGTGGCGTGGGCCGGACAGCTCTGCCCGACCCAGGTGCGCAGGGCGATCCCGGCGGGGCCGATGGCCTCGGCGACGTTGACGATCCGGTCCTCGTCGAGGACCGCCAGGTTCGTCGTCTCCCCCGACTCCAATGCCAGTGCGTCGCAGGCGGCCTGGCTCTGCTTCACCAAGTCCAGCTGGGCGCTGGTCGAGCGCGCGAGCCTGGCGACGGCGAAGCCCAGGCGGTACTTGCCCCGATCGGAGAGTTGCTCGACGTAACCCCTGGCCTCCAACACCGAAATGAGCCGGGACACCGTCGACTTGTGCACTCCGAGCTCCGCGGCGATCTCGGTGACACCGGCCTGCCCGAGGGTCGCGAGGATCTCCAACACCACGAGCGCCCGGTCCACCGATTGCACGGTGGCGGAGCGCGCCCCGTCGTCCGTCGTGCCCCTGCTCTGCGCCGTCGCCATTGAATTCGACCCTATACGGCCGGGATTCCGAAGTTGCCGACCCGTCTCTGGACGGCCGCGATCTCGCGAAGACCATCGTTGAGCAGGCTTCTGTTCAGCGGCGACAGTTCCGACATCGTGATGACGTCACCCGGCCGGTTCCCGACCGACAGTTGCTCGACCTGGTGGGTCATCCGCAGCCGCTGAAGCATGCCGAAGACCTCGCCGAGGGTGGCCGCGTCGCGTTCGGTGAGCGCGCCACTGGCCGCGGCGACCGAGAGCCGGGCCGGCGTCGACGCGGTAGCGACGTCACCGGCCAGGCCGCCCCACCGCGCCAGGTTCACGATCGGCGTCACGGCATGGCTCTTGAGATCGAACGTGCCACCGCGACGGGAGAGCACGTCACGCAGCGACCGGGTGCGGACCCGGCCGGAGAGCGCATCGAGCAGTTGCAGCCGCAGCGCGTTCGGATGTTCGGCACGCATTCTGCGGTAGGCCGCCGGCACGGTGTGCAGGGCGGCGTCACCCCACACCACCCTGCCGTCGAGCAGCAGCGAGGACAGGATCAACCCCTTGTCGAGCAGCGGATCGTCGAGCCAGCCCTTCGCCGCCCTGGCCCAATCCCCCTGGGAGCGAGCAAAGTTCGGACTCGCCGCGATCGCGCCGTTGCTGTCCGACGGAAGCCCGCAGCCGTCGAGGATGGCATGGGTGCGCCGGGCGATCGCGCGCAGTCGACCGCTCGCGTGCGAGAGGTCGTCCCGCCACGACAGGGCGCTGTCGACGTCGGAGGACGGCATGGCCTCACGCCGCGCGATGCTCCCCAGGGTGAGCCACGCAAAGCCCGTCGTCGGAGGCCTGGTCTCCGCGGGCGACTCGGCGAGCGCGAGTTCGAGGGCCCGCCGGACCACGCTGTCGATCACGATGGAGAGGATGCCGCTCGTTGCGGATGCCTTGGTGCCGCTGCGGAACAGTGCGCTGGCGACGTGGGTGACGTCGTGCGCGGCGGCCTGCAGTTCGGCTGCGTCGGCGGCCAGTCCGATGGATCGACGGAGCATGAAGCTCTGTCGGGCCGAGGCGGCGAGCAGGTCGGCGTCCTCGAGCACTCCGACGACGTCGCCGCGCGCGGTGGTCACGGGCATGTGCCGGAGTCCGCTCTCGAGCATCTGCATCAACACGGTCTCGGCGGTCAGGTCGGCGGTGACCCGCTGTGCGGGCGCACTCATGACCCGGGTGATCGGTACGTCGACCGAGACCCCGGCCGCCACGACGCGGGTCCGCAGATCGCGGTCGGTGAAGATGCCGTGCTCGCCGTCCGGTAGCGAGACCAGTGCGTAGGACACGTGCCGCTCGGTCATCCGGACGACGGTGTCGCGCACCGACACGTCCGGCGCGACCACGAGCGGATCACCGCGGACGAGCTCGCCCACCGGTCGGCTGTCGGCCACCGGTACCAGGGCGGGCCGGTTCCCGGCGGTGATGCTCCACGCCGATGACGCGAGGAACGCCAGGCCGGCGGGTTTGGCGAACTGCGCGCGCACCTGGTCCCCCGGCAACCGGATCACCGTGCTCGGCTCGGTGGCCCGCGCGACGAACTCCATGCCCCCGCCGGTCAGCAGCGGCGTGTAGCCGAAGATGCCGCCGGGTTCGATCGTGTCGATCGCCGATCCGTCGGCAGCCTGCAGCGTCACGTGGCCCGTGCAGACCATCCAGACGTCGTCGGGCACCTGGGCCGAATAGTCCGCGATGACAGAGTCGGCCGCGAACGCGACCAACGCTGACCCGGCTGCCAGCTCGGCGAGCTCGCCGGGCGACATCGCCTGGAACGGGGTGTGTTCGGCGAGGAACTGGCTCAGGTCCCCCGGATCAGGTCCGCACACTTCTCGGCCATGGTCATCACGGTGATGTTGGGGTTGACCGCAGGCAGCTTGGGCATCGCCGACGCGTCGACCACACGCAACCGCGACGCTCCCTTGACCCGCAGCTGCGGATCGAGCACCGCCATGGGATCGGTCACCGAACCCATCCGGGCCGTGGCGGCCGGGTGATAGACCGTGTTGTGCGTCTGGTGGATGTAGTCGAGGAGCTCCTCGTCGGTGGTCGCCTCCGGCCCGGGAGCCAACTCGCGCGCGATCCACTCCTTCAGCGGCGCCTGCTCGGCGATCTTGCGCGCCAGGCGAATACCGGTGAGCATGATCCGCTCGTCGTAACCCTCGGGATCGGTGAAGTACCGGGGATCGACCTTGGGCCGGTCCCGGAAGTCCAGGCTCCGCAGCCGGACGGTCCCCCGCGATCGACCTTGAGTCACGTTGGGCGTCAGGCAGAATCCGTTGTCGGTGGTCGGGTAGCCGCGCCGAAGGGTGTTCATGTCGAACGGCACGCTGCCGTAGTGCATCATCAGGTCGGGCTGCGGAGTGCCCTCGTCGATGGTGGTGAACAGGCCGATCTCCCACCATTGCGTGGAGGTGGTGACCATCGGCTTGCTGGCCTCCCAGAACACCAGCCCCTCGACGTGGTCGTCGAGGTTGGAGCCCACTCCCGGCGAGTCCACCCGCACTGGTATCCCGATCTCCCTCAGGTGCTCGGCAGGCCCGATTCCCGAGAGCATCAACAACTTCGGCGTGTCGATGGAGCCCGCCGTCACGATCACTTCACGCCGAGCGTTCACGACGTCGTAGCCGGTCAGGTCGGGCCGCTGGTAGCGCACACCGGTGGCGGCATTGGCGTCGTCGAACAGGATCTCCGAGACCCAGCAGTCGGTGCGGACCTCGAGATTCTTGCGCGAGTCCAGGATCGGATGCAGATACGCATGCGAGGTCGACATGCGGGTGCCGTCCTCGCCCACGTTGATCTGGAACCAACCGGCGCCCCTTCGCACGGTCTCACCACGGTTGAACGCGACCGTCGGTAGTCCGGCCAAGGCCGCCGCCTCGAGGACCGCGACGCCACACGGATCGTTCGGAGGCACGTCCTGCAGTCGGACGGGACCGTCGCGGCCGTGGTCGCCTGGCGCGGTGTTGGTCTCCACACGCTTTACCAGCGGCAGGATCTCGGCGGCACTCCACCCGGTGGCCCCCATCTCCACCCACTCGTCGAGGCACTCGGCGGGCGGGTGAAACGCAATGCACGAGTTGTGCGACGAACAGCCGCCGAGCACCTTCGCGCGGGCATGCCGCATGAAGCTGTTGCCCTTCTCCTGCGGTTCGACCGGGTAGTCCCAGTCGTAGCCGGAGTCCAGCAGGTGCATCCACTCCGACAGCGGAAGGATGTTGTCGTCGCCGACGTCGGTGGGCCCGGCCTCGATCAGACACACCGTGACATCCGGATCCTCGGACAGCCGGGCGGCCAGCACGCAACCCGCCGTTCCGCCACCGGCGATGACGTAGTCGAATTCGGTGTCAGACATCGGTTTTGCTGATCGCGACGTGCGACTCCAAGGTGCCGATGTGGTGGCGGCCCTTGATGCCGTACCACAGCAGACCCGCGCCGAGGATGACGCCGATGTAGACGAAGGCGCCCCAGGTGTTGTACCAGGGATCCCCGTACACCGCCGCGCGCGGCCAGGCCAGGTTCACCGCCATCCCCACGCCCCAGACGACCGCGAGGATGTTGACGGGCATGCCCCACCTACCCATGGTGAAGTAGCCACCTTCCTTGAGATCCTTTGGCGGCCACTGCCCTTGAAAGCGCTTCTTCAGCATCGGGCCGGTCACCATGAGGTAGGCGAGGTAGATCATGATGATGGCGATCGAGGTCAGCACGGTGAAGATCTTCGGCTGTCCGATGTTGATCACCAGGATGATCGCGGCGATCACGCCGATGACGACGGCGGGGATGATCGGTGTCTGCGTCTTGGGGTTGACGCGGGCGAGCTTCTCGCCGAAGGGAAGCGCGTTGTCGCGCGCCATCGCGAAGGTGAGCCGGATCGCGGCCGTGTGCACGGCCAGCGTGCACACGGTGACGGCGACGACGATGCAGACCAGGAAGACCTTGCCCAGCGGACCCCACATCACCTGTTCCACGATGTACTGCAGACCGCCGCTGCTCTCGCCGATCTTGGGATCGTTCAGGTCGGGTGCGGACATCACGGCGAACACCAGGATCGCGCCACCGATGACGAACGAGGCCAGGATGGCCCGCAGGATGGCCTTCGGCGCGGTGCGACGCGGCTCCACGGTCTCCTCACCGAGCGAACTCGCGGTGTCGAAGCCGTACATCACGTAACCCGATGCGAGCGAGGCGATCAGGAAGGCGCCGAGGTAGCCGCCGGGGAGTCCCTCACCGATGCCGCCGGTGGTGAAGAAGACCGACGGTCCGCGGGTGGTGCTCGCGGCCAGGATGATGGCGATCATGATGGCGGCGATGAGCTCGATGAACACCCCCGCACTGTTGATCATCGACATCAGCTTCACGCCGAGGGCGTTGATGAGGGTGGTGAATGCAATCAGGACGCTTCCGAGCACCACTGCGTTGGCGGCGAAGTCGTATTCGCCAGTGCCGTCGCCGATGATTTGGAAACCGCTCCACAGCCGGGGCAGGTTGAGCTGATAGGCCAGCACCACGGCCGAGATCGTGACGATGGACGCGGTGAGCATCAGCCAGCCCGACGACCATCCGACGATGCGGCTGCCGAGCTTCTTGGACCAGTTGTAGACCGACCCGGCGACCGGGTATTTCGCGGCGAGCTCCATGAAGCACAGCGCGACGGCCATCTGACCGACGAACACGATGGGCCACGACCACAGGTACGCGGGACCCGCAGTGCCGAAGCCGAAGTAGAACAGCTGGAACGTGCCCGTGAGGATCGAGATGTAGCTGACCCCGGCCGCGAAGCTGGCGAACTTGCCGATGCTCCGGTCCAGGGATTCCTTGTACCCGAAGTCATCGAGACCGCCACTGTCGGCTCCCGGTGAACCTGCTTCAACAGACATTGACGCGTCCTTTCTGAAGTGCTCGCCGCAGCAGGTCATTCACCTTTGAACCAGCCTGCGGGTTTCGGCGCGGTGTTATGCCAGATGTGTTTGAGCTCTTGGTATTCCGCCAGACCGGTGGGCCCGAGCTCGCGGCCGTTACCAGACTTTCCGAATCCGCCCCACTCCGCAGCCGCGGTGTAGTAACCGAAGTCGTTCAGCCACACCGTGCCGTGCCTCAACGCGCGCACCACACGTTCGCCCCGCGCGGGGTCGGACGTTCGAACGCCCGCCGCGAGACCGTATTCCGTGTCATTTCCCAGGCTGATCGCCTCGGCCTCGTCGGTGAATCGCTCCACCGTCAGGATCGGTCCGAAGGTCTCCTCGCGGACGATCCCCATCGACCGGTCGCACCGGTCGAAGATCGTGGGTAGGTAGAAGCTGCCCTTCTCCAGCGCGGGATCGCTGGGACGCGCCCCACCCGTCAGCAGCTTCGCACCCTCGGAGATGGCATCTGCCACATGGCCTTCCACCTTGGCGCGATGCTGCTCCGACACCAGTGGACCGGTCTCGCTGGCCGGATCCATCCCGTCGCCCATTCGGATCTTCTCGGCCCGCGTGACGAGTTCGGTGACGAAGTCGTCGGCGATCGACTCCTCGACGATGAGCCGGGTGCCGGCCGAACACACCTGACCGGAGTGCAGGAAGACCCCGGTGAGCACCTGGTCGACCGCACTGTCCCAGTCGTCCCCGGTCCCGATGTCGGCGAAGACGATGTGCGGGTTCTTGCCACCGAGTTCCACCGCGACCTTCGTGACGTGCTCGGCGGCCACCTTCAAAATGGTGCGGCCCGTGGCCAGTCCCCCGGTGAACGAGATGAAGTCGACGTCGGCGTTGTCGGTGAGCGCGGCACCGAGGGCGGCGCCACTGCCCTGGACGAGGTTGACCACCCCGCCGGGCACACCCGCCTCCTCCAACAGGTGCACGAAGGCGATGGTGGACAGCGGCGTGACCTCACTGGGCTTGGCGACCATCGTGCACCCCGCGCCCAGCGCCGGCGCCACCTTCCACGACATCTGCAGCAGCGGATAGTTCCACGGCGCGATGAGGACGCACACGCCGATCGGCTCGCGCACCACACGGCTGATGATCGCGGGGTCGCCGACGTCGATGACCCGGTCGGCGTCGACTCCGACGAGCTTGGCGTAGTAGCGGAACACCGATGTGACGTCATCGATGTCGATCCTGCTCTCCACCAACGTCTTTCCGGTGTCACGGGTCTCGAGTATCGACAGCTCTTCCTTGTCGCGCTGTAACAGGTCGGCGATCCGATCCAGAAGTGCCGAGCGTTCCGCGGCGGTGGTCGCCCGCCACGCGCCGTCGTCGAACGCCGTCCGCGCGGCGCTCACGGCGTCTCTGGCATCGGCCTCGGTGGCCTCGTCGACCACGGCGGCCACGCTGCCGTCGGCAGGGTTGACTATCTCGCGCGTCCCACCGTCGGACGCGTGACGCCACTGCCCACCGACGTAGAGGTCGGGTTCACCGTTCATACGTCACCTCGCGTCGCTGGCGTGGGGCCCAAGCTCGATGTCGCCGCCGGGGCGGCTCCGGGCGCCGAGACGGGACACTACCCACTCGTGGAACTCCGCGATGTGGTGTTCGGAAGGAACGAGTACCCCTCCGTCGCGATACGCCCGCGACGACATCGCCGGCTGGGTTCGCTCGCAGGCCTCGAAGTCCTGCTCGTTGACGCGGTGGAACAGCTCGACGGAGCGGGATACGTCGCGGCCCTGCTCCACCACGTCCGGGGTGTACAGCCAGTCGCACTCGACGATGGTGCGATCCGGGGCCATCGGATACATCCGGTGGAAGATGATGTGATCGGGCACCAGGTTGATGAACACCGTCGGCTTGACCGTGATGGCGTAGTAGCGGCGGTCCTGTTCCTCGGTGACGCCGGGCAGGGTGTCGAACCCGGCGCTCCCGTCAATGGTGAAACCCGATACATCCGTGCCGAATTCGGCACCATGGCCGACGTAGTACTGCGCGGCCAGACCCTTGGCGAACTCGGGCAGCACCTCGGTGAGCTCGGGGTGGATGGTGGCGCAGTGGTAGCACTCCATGAAGTTCTCGACGATGAGCTTCCAGTTCGCGGCCACGTCGTAGACCACGCGACGGCCGACGCTCAGGTTCTCGATGTCGTAGTGATCGATGGCCGCGGGGTCACCGAGACGGTGGGTGACCTCCCCGACGACGTCGTCGGCGAACGACGGCGGGTCGTCGGCCAGGCACACCCACGCGTAACCCAGCCACTCGGTCAGTGCGACGGGCACCAGGCCGTACTTGTAGCGGTCGATGCCCTCCCCGGACGGCTCCTTGAGCGCCGCCAGGTTCGGTGCCGCAACGAGTTTGCCGTCGAGCGCGTAGGTCCAGGCGTGATACGGGCACTGCAGGTTGCGCTTCACCTGCCCCTCGGGTTCGGTGCACAGCGCCGCCCCACGGTGGCGGCAGACGTTGAGGAACGCTCGCAGCGCACCGTCCCGCCCGCGGACCACCAGTACGCTTTCGCGACCGATCTGCACCTTCTTGAACTGGCCGGGGTTGGCCAGTTCGCCAGAGCGTGCGGCGCAGAACCACATGCTCTCGAAGATCTGTTCCTGCTCGCCGGTGAATATCGTTGGACTGGTGTAGAAGTCACCGCCGAGGGTGGCGAGCAGCGCGGGTGGATGAACAACGGGTGTGTCGGCAACAGTCATAGCGTCACCAGCCTCCGGGGGTCGAAGAGATCGATCGGGTGGTCCGTCGCACCGGTCATCGCGAGGTCGGCGAGGACTTCGCCGACCACCGGGACGAACTTGAAGCCGTGACCCGAGAACCCGCATGCCACGGTCACGTTGGCGGAGTCGGGATGCCGGGCGATGACGAAGTGCTCATCGGGTGTGTTGGAGTACATGCAGGTGGCCGAATGCACGCACGGCCCGTCCAGAGCTGGCAGCAGCCGACTGACGTGATCGCGCATCTCCGCGATCTCCTGGGGATGCACCACGCGGTCGATGCTCTCGGGCGTGCAGACGATGCCCTTGCGGAAGAAGGCGACCTTGACACCGCCCGTAGGACCGTCGATCGCCGGGAAGCCGTAGACCTGCATCCCTGCCGCGTCTTCGTCGATGAAGATCGGTTGGTTCTCGAAGGGCGTGGTTCCGCCGATGGGGTCCAGCCAGTACAGCACCTGGCGTTCGACCGTGATCGGGATGTTGAACTCGGCAAGCAGTTGCGGCGCCCAGGCGCCGGGGCAGATCACCAGCTGGCCCGCGGTGTAGGTCCCGCGGTCGGTCGTGACCCGCACCCCGCCCGCGGTCTCCGTCCACTCTCGGACCTGTTCACCGAAGTTGAGGGTGGCGCCCTCGCGGATCGCCAGATCGATGTGCGCCTGAACGGTCATCTCCGGTCGCGCGAACCCGGCCATGGCCTCGTAGACCGCGATGTTGCCCTGTTGGAGTGCGAAGTTCGGGAATCGGGAGTTGACCTCGGTCGCGTCGAGCACGTCGTGAGGCAGCGACCACTCCTCGGCGGCGCGTCGGCTTCCCGACACGGTCAGCGAGTCGGGCGGACCGCTGAAGAGTCCGCCCGTCACCCGGTAGACCTCCCGCCCGGAGTCCTTGGCGAGCTTCTCCCACAGCTCGTAGGCCCGCAGCAGTAGTGGGACGTAGGCCGGATCCTCGAAGTACGACTGTCGAATGATGCGGGAGCCGCCGTGGCTGGAGCCTCTGTCGTGCGCGGGGGTGAACTTCTCCAGTCCGAGCACGCGCTGACCGCGGCCGGCCAGGTGGTAGGCGGCGGCGCTCCCCATGCCGCCAAGTCCGACGACGATGACGTCGTATGCCTCGGTCATCGCCTGATCCGGCTCATCTCGGGGTCCACCACGGGCTCCTCGTGGACCGTCGCGCCGTAGCGACTGCCGCGGTAGTCGACGGCGACGACGTCACCCGGGGCCATGTCCGCGGGCAGCCACGCATAGGCGATGCTGCGCCCGATGGTCGCCGAGTAGGCGGCGCTGGTCACGTACCCGACGCAGTCGTCCCCGTCGGCGAGGTAGACGGGCTCCTTGCCGAGCACCACCGAGGTCGGATCGTGGAAGACGACGCTGCGCAGTACCTTTTCGGGAGGGGGTGCCTGCTCCAGGGCAGCCTTTCCGACGAAGTCGTCCTTCGCCATCCGGACGGCGAAGTCGAGGCCGGCCGCGGCCGGGAGGTGCTCTGCCGTCATGTCGGTACCCCACGACCGGTAGGCCTTCTCGATGCGAAGACTGTTGAACGCGATGCGGCCTGCGGCGATCACGTCGTGCTCCCGGCCCGCCGACCACAGCAGATCCCACAGTGCCGCCCCGTATGCCGCGTCGGCGTAGATCTCCCAGCCGAGCTCGCCCACGTAGGACACCCGCATCATGGTCACCGGAATCGAGCCGAGATGGGTTGACAGGGAACGGAAGTACTTGAAGGCCTCGTGCGACAGGTCATCGGGACACAGCGGTTGCACCAGGTCGCGGGCGGCCGGACCCCAGACGCCGACGCAGCACGTCGCGCCGGTGATGTCGCGGACCGTGACGCTGCCATCGGCGGGCAGGTGGCGGCTGATCCAGTCGAAGTCCATCGGTCCGTTCGCACCGACCTGGAAGCGGTCGGATGCCAGGCGGGCTACGGTGAGATCGCTTCGGACACCGCCGTCGTCATCGAGCATCATCGTGTAGGTGACGGAACCGATGCTCTTGTCCACGTTGTTGGTGGTGAGCCTTTGCAGCAGCGCCACCGCGCCACGGCCGGCGACCTCATAGCGGGTGAGCGGCGTCATGTCATACATCGCGACGTGCTCACGGGTCCAGTGCGCCTCCGCGATCGAGATCGGTGACCAGAACTTGGCCGACCATTCGTCTCGCTCCGGGAAGGCCAGGCCCTCACTGCGGAGTCGTTGCGCCAGAGCCTCGTTCGCCTCATACCAGGCGGGCCGTTCCCAGCCACCGCCCTCGTAGAAGAACGCACCGAGTTCCTGCTGGCGTGCGTAGAAGGGGCTGGTGCGCAAGCCTCGCAGCGCCTCGCGGAACTGGTGCGGGTGGATGATGTCGTAGACCTCGACGAACGCCTGCGAACTGGTCGTGAGGATGAACTCGTCGGTACGGGCGACGTCTTCGAAGCGATACAGATCGCATTCGTGGCAATCGGTGGACGGGGTGCCGTCGATGATCCACTCGGCGGTGGCCTTCGCCACGCCTGCCGAGTGCGTGACCCAGACCGCCTCGGCCACCCAGAACCCGCTCAGATCGCGATGCTCACCCATGATCGAGAAGCCATCGGGTGTGAAGGAGAAGATGCCGTTGAAGCCCTGCTCGATCTTCGAATCCGTCAGTACGGGAAGCAGTTTCACCGACTCGCGCCAGGCGGGAACGAAGTCCTCATCGGTGAACGGCAGCATCGACGGCATCTGCTCGCCAGCGGTGTCGGCCGCCAAATTGGACAAATCGACGGGCATCGGATCGTGCCCGTAGTAGCCGATGCCGATGCGGTCGACGTGTTCGCGGAAGTACAGGTCCTGGTCCTGATGCCGCAGGATGGGCAGCCCCGCCTCGGACGTCTCGGTGTTGCGTCCGACGAGCGGTTCGATCCGTCCGGTCGTCGCGTACTGATGCGCCATCGGGACCAGCGGCACGACGAGGCCGACCTGCTCGGCCAACTGAGCACCCCAGAAGCCGGCACAGCACACGACGACGTCCGCGGCGATGACGCCGTCGGCGGTCTGGACTCCGGTCACCTTGCTGCCGTCGTCGACGATGCCGAGCACCTCGGTATGCGGGCGGAACGTGGCGCCGCGGCCGATCGCCGCCTGCGCCTGCGCCTCGACGGCGCGGACCGCCTTCACCAAACCATCTGTGGGCGTGTGGAATCCGCCGAGGATGCGATCGGCGTCCAGCAACGGGTGCAGCTCCGCGCACTGCCCCGCCGTCAGCAGTTCGCCGCCGATCCCCCACGATTCGGCCCAGCCGGCCTTGCGGTGCAGATCCGCCCAGCGCTCCGGCGTCGAGGCGACCTCGAGTCCGCCGGTCGGGTTGAACGCCCAGCCGCCGGCGTGGCGCAGACCGCCGAACTTCTCCACGGTGTACTTCGCGAACTCCGACATCGTCTTCGACGGGTTGGCCTGGAACACCAAACCCGGTGCGTGCGACGTCGACCCACCGGTGGCGAACAACGGACCGCGGTCGAGCACGGTGACATCCGTCCAACCTCGGGCGGTGATCTCGTCGGCCAATGAGCTGCCGACGATTCCCGCGCCGATGATGACGACCTTGGGGGCTACCAAGAGATCCTCCGACTGTTGCATGGTGCGCAACGCGCGTGCAGTACGCAACACATGATTCTCCCGCGGACGCCACACGTCAACAGGAGATCTAGGCTCGGGCGCGGGGAGCCGGAAGGCTAGCGGGCCGGACGCAGCTTGCCGCGGGTGTCGTTCTGATTGCGCTCGAACACCAGGCGCAGGCCCTCGAGGGTCAGGTGCTGGTCGTAGTGCGCGACGGTCTGCAACTCCGGCAGGAGCAGCGGCGCGGTGTGACCGGTGGCGACCACCACGACGTCGTCGCCGCCGAAGCCGTCGACGTCGTGCCGGACCCGGCTGACCAAGCCGTCGACCAGACCCGCAAAGCCGAACACCGCACCCGCCTGCATGCACTCCACGGTGTTCTTGCCGATCACCGACCGCGGCCGCGTCAACTCCACGCGCCGCAGTGCCGCCGAGCGGGCAGCCGCCGCATCCGAGGACACCTGGATACCGGGCGCGATCGCCCCACCGAGGAACTCACCCTTCGCCGACACCACGTCGACACAGATGGACGAACCGAAGTCGACGACGATCGCCGCGCTGCCATACTTCTGAAAGGCGGCGAGGCAGTTGACGATCCGATCGGCGCCGACCTCCTTCGGATTGTCGACGAGCAAGGGAATACCCGTCCGAACCCCGGGCTCGATGAGGACGTGAGGCACCGAGGACCAGTACTGCTCGAGCATGAGCCGGATCTCGTGGAGCACCGACGGCACCGTCGACAAACCGGTCGCCCCCGTGAGGCGCTCGGCATCGTCGCCGATCAAGCCATCGATGGTCAGGGCCAACTCGTCGGCCGTGACTTCGGCTTCGGTGCGAATCCGCCAGTGCTGCACCACCTTGGCATGATCGCCGGATCCAGAGATCAGGCCCACGACGGTGTGGGTGTTGCGCACGTCGATCGCGAGAAGCACGGCGTCAGTTCCTCCAGGGCAGTTCGCGACTCTGACCCGACTCGACGCGGGAATGCCCGTCGATGCCCGCGGCCGCCCCGACGTCGATCGCAATGTTGTCCAGCAGCCTGGTCCGTCCGAGCCGGGCGGCCACCAGCAGTCGGGCCGCGCCCTCGGCAGGCGCGGGACCCAGCCACGGATCTCTGACCTCCAGGTAGTCGACCTCGATGGCCGGCACCTCGTCCAACACGGCATGCGCGGCGTCCAACGCCTCCGCCGCACCGCGGGACGCGGCGTACATACCCGCCAGGAGAGCTGCCGACAGCGCGCCAGCCTGCTCACGGTCCACCTCGTCGAGATAGCGATTGCGCGAGGACATGGCGAGGCCGTCGGCTTCGCGCACGATGGGCACGCCGATGATCTGTACGCCGAGGTCGAGATCGTCGGACATCTGCCGCACCAGGACCAGCTGCTGGTAGTCCTTCTCGCCGAAGTACGCCCGATCGGGTCGCACGATCTGCAGGAGCTTCAGCACGACGGTCAGCATTCCGGCGAAGTGCGTTGGGCGAGAAGCACCTTCGAGCTCCGCGCCCAGCGGACCCGGTCGCACCGTCGTCCGCTGACCGTGCGGGTACATCTCCGCCGCGGTGGGCGAGAACACGATCTCGACGCCCTCGCCGCGCAATGCCGCGAGATCGTCGTCCAACGTCCTGGGGTAGGCCTCGAGGTCCTCGCCTGCGCCGAACTGGAGCGGGTTGACGAAGATCGACACGACGACGACCGCACCGGGCACCCGCCGGGCGGTGCGCACCAGGGACAGGTGACCGTCATGCAGGGCGCCCATCGTCGGCACCAGCACGACGCGCCGGCCGGTGCTCCGAAGCGCACGGCACACGTCGGAGGCATCTCGGATCTTGGTGTAGACGTTCAGCTCACCCGCGGCGAAGGCAGGAGGTTTCCGGACGGTCACGTGTGATTTCCTTCGTTCACGAGCGCGGCGAACACTTCGGCCGACGCATGCGCCCGCTGTGCCGTGCGCAAGGAATTGGCCCGATATGACTGTGCGAGTTCAGGATCGATATCCCCGAGGGCCCGCAGGTGGGCGGTCACCGCGGCAGCGTCGTTGCGGGCGACGGGGCCCGTGAGCGCGGACTGGCCCCGCTGCAGGGCATTCTCCAGCGACGCCCGCGCCAGCGGTGCGAGCACCCGTTCGGCGATCCCACCCGGAGCGTCGCCGATGGCCTCCTGGCCGAGCAGCTCCTGCCCGCGAAGCGCCGCGCGCAACGCCTCGACGGCGTCGAGCAGCACGGTGATGACGTGGTTGCCGCCGTGCGCGAGTGCTGCGTGATACAGCGGACGGGCGTCCTCGCGGACTCCGAAGGGTTCACCGCCGATCTCCAGAACGAGCGACTGGGCCACCGCGTAACCGACGTCGTCGGCAGCGGTGATGCCGAAGCACGCTCCGGAGAGCCGAACCACGTCCTCGTCGGCGCCCGTGAACGTCATCGCGGGATGAATCGCCAGCGGGATGCAACCGAGTTCGGTCAACGGGGAGAGCACGCCGATCCCGTTGGCGCCGGACGTATGCACGACGATGGTTCCCGGTCGTACCGACCCGGTGGCGGCGAGTCCCGAGACCAGGCCGGGTAGTTCGGCGTCGGGAATCGCGAGAATCAGCAACTCGGCGCGGGTCGCAACGTCCTGGACGGGTAGCACCTGGGTGTCGGGAAGGCGTCGTTCGGCTCGTTGGAGCGATGCGCGAGAGATCGCACTGCACGCGACGACGACGTGCTCGACCCGCTCCAGTGCCACGCCGAGTGCGGTTCCCACCCGTCCTGCGGAGATGATGCCCACCGCGAGACGGGCGGGGCGAAGTCCGTCAGGGGGATCCCAGGCAGGCCCAGGGGACTGCACCATCGCAGACGACCTCGCATGTTCACGGTTCCAGGCGTTCCGGTCCCGACGTGACGGGTACCGGACGATCGCGTTGAGACTAGCTCACTCCTCGCGGCGACGACGACGGCCACCGCTGGTGGAGCCCGCCTGCAACCGCGCCATCAACTCCGACACCGGCTGGCCGCCGATGTGCTGACCGGCAGGTTCCTCCGCCTCGTCGGACCCGCGGTGGCGGGCGGGCTCCAC
>NZ_JAEMTA010000016.1 GCF_016462545.1 Mycolicibacterium sp.
GGGTGGCGGCGGCGCGGGTTGGGGTGCACTGGCCTGCCTGCGGGATGCCGCGGCCGCATTGTCCGTAGCGGCCTGATCACGCACCGCGGGAACGACGCACACCTGATCGCCGCCGAACGCGTCGCGCCAGACGAATCCCTGCTTGCAGGTGTTGGGTCCGTAGGCGCCCCCGTTGGGCTCCTTGTTCGCCGCCGCCGCGGCATTCTGGGCGGCGGTCTGACTGCGTACGTCGGGGGTGACGCACACCGTGTCGCCCGAGCGCGCTTCGCGCCAGACGAAACCTTGGATGCAGGTGTCGGGTCCGTACGGCAACGGATCGGCCACCGCGGTGGGTGCGGCGGCGATCGATCCCAGAGCCCCGAGGGCTGCGGCCGAGATCGAGGCCAGTGTGGTGGCTCTGGCCAGGTGATGTGTCATGGTCCATTCCTCCTTCTGGGTGCTCACGAATGAGCAAGTACCAGTGCGTTTTTCGTTGCGAT
This sequence comes from Mycolicibacterium sp., assembly GCF_016462545.1. Lineage (GTDB taxonomy): Bacteria > Actinomycetota > Actinomycetes > Mycobacteriales > Mycobacteriaceae > Mycobacterium. The sequence goes on from NZ_JAEMTA010000016.1 coordinate 480, forward strand.
GCAGGTCCGCAACGCAGAATCGACGCTATTGGCGGTGGCGCCGGGACACGCGAGTAGTGGGCTACTCGATTGTGGCCAACGGGCGATTACCTGATGCGGATGCGGATCGGTCCGCGCCACTCGGCGTTCGGATCCACGACGACGCCCTTCTGAGTGATGTCGACGCGGCCCTCGTGCGCCAGGGCTCGAGCGGCCTCGCGGGCGTCGTCCATCAGATCGCGCCAGTGCTCGCCGCCGACGGCCCGGGCGGCGTCCGACGGGCAGATGGTCTTCGACGGCCCACGCTCGGCGGCCAGTTCGAGGATGGTCGCGCGGAGCGGCTGATTCACGCCATCGAGTCAAGCCGAATCTCCCGGCCCTTGCCACGGTTTCTGTAACACGTTCTAATCTGGAGCCATGAGCGACGATCTCCTACGCCATCCCATTCACTCCGGGCACCTCACCGTCGGCGCGCTCAAGCGTCACCGGGACAAGCCGGTGCTGTTCCTCGGGGACACCACGTTGACCGGCGGACAGCTCGCCGACCGCATCAGCCAGTACGTTCAGGCGTTCGAGGCACTCGGCGCGGGTACCGGCGCCGTGGTTGGGCTGCTGGCCCTGAACCGGCCCGAGGTCCTCATGATCGTCGGGGCCGGGCAGACGCAGGGATACCGCCGCGTCGCACTACACCCTCTCGGCTCGCTGGACGATCACGCGTACGTGCTGACCGACGCCGGTGTCACCTCGCTGATCGTCGACCCGAACCCGATGTTCGTCGAGCGGGCCGTCGGGCTGGTGCAGAAGGTGCCGTCGCTCAAGCAGGTCCTGACGATCGGGCCCGTGCCGCCGGAATTGGCGGACGTGGCAACCGATCTCAACGCCGAGGCGGCCAAGTACCCGCCGCGGCCGCTGGTCGCCGCCGACCTGGCGCCCGACACGGTCACCGGATTGGCGTTCACCGGCGGCACGACCGGCAAGCCCAAGGGCGTCATGATGACGTCGCAGGCGACGACCACGATGACGACGATCCAGCTCGCCGAGTGGGAGTGGCCCGAGAACCCGAAATTCCTCATGTGCACGCCGCTGTCGCATGCCGGCGCGGCCTTCTTCCTGCCGACGATCGTCAAGGGTGGCGAGATGGTGGTGCTCGCCAAGTTCGATCCCGCCGAGGTGCTGCGCACCATCGAGGAGCAGAAGATCACCGCCACGATGCTGGTGCCGTCGATGATCTATGCGCTGATGGACCATCCCGATTCGCACACGCGCGACCTGTCCTCGCTGGAGACCGTCTACTACGGCGCGTCCGCGATGAACCCGGTGCGACTCAAGGAGGCGATCGCCCGGTTCGGGCCCATCTTCGCGCAGTACTACGGCCAGTCCGAGGCCCCGATGGTCATCACCTATCTCGCCAAGGCCGAACACGACGAGAAGCGTCTGACCTCGTGTGGGCGGCCCACGCTGTTCGCCAGGACGGCGCTCCTCGGCGAGGACGGTCAGCCGGTGCCACGGGGTGAGGTCGGCGAGATCTGCGTGTCGGGACCGCTGCTGTCGGGCGGATACCTGAACAAGCCGGAGGCGACGGCGGAGACGTTCCGTGATGGTTGGATGCACACCGGCGATCTCGCCCGCGAGGACGAGGACGGCTTCTGGTTCATCGTCGACCGCACCAAGGACATGATCGTCACCGGCGGGTTCAACGTGTTCCCCCGCGAGGTGGAAGACGTTGTCGCCGAACATCCTTCAGTGGCGCAGGTGTGCGTGATCGGCACCCCCGACGAGAAGTGGGGCGAGGCCGTCACGGCGGTGATCGTGCTGCGCCCCGACGCCGCCACGGACGAGGCGTCGGTCGCGGCGATGACCGCCGAGATCCAGGCCGCGGTCAAGGAGCGCAAGGGCTCGGTGCAGTCGCCGAAGCAGGTCGTCGTGGTCGATTCGGTACCGGTGACCGCGCTGGGCAAGCCCGACAAGAAGGCCGTGCGCGCGCAGTTCTGGGAGGGCGCGGAGCGCGCGATCGGCTGAGGCCCGGTCCGTCCAGCGCCGAGACTCGGGTCGTTGCGCGAAATCGGCGCGCGAACGCACCACAACCCGAGTCTCGCGGCGGGTTTCCGGCGGCATGGCAGTGTGGCAGCGTGCGTGTCGAGCAGCAGGACGAGAAAGCCATCCCGATCGTCGCGGGCGGCGCACTGCTCGCCGTCGCCGTCGTTCTGGTGGCCCTGAACCTGCGGCCCGCCGTCACCAGCGTGGCTCCCCTGCTCGGAGACATGCGCGACGAACTCGGCACCTCGGCGACCTGGGCAGGCGTCCTCACGACCATGCCGGGGCTGTGCTTCGCCGCCGCCGGTCTGGCCGCGCCACGTCTGGCCAACCGCTTCGGCCTCGGCCGCGTCATCTCGATGGCGCTGGTCGTGTTGACCGCGGGGTTGGCGGTCCGCGGCGTCGACGGTCCCTACGTCGTGATCGGCGCGACGCTGCTCGCGTGCGCGGGCATCGCCCTGGTCAACGTGTTGATCCCCGTCGTGATCAAGGGCTCGTTCCCGGCCAAGATCGGCCTGATGACCGGCATCTACACCGCCGCGCTACAGGGCGGCGGTGCACTGGGGTCGGCCGTCACGCCCGGCCTCGAACAACCGCTCGGCGGCTGGCGCTGGGCGCTCGCCGCATGGGCGGTGATCGCCGTCATCGCGCTGGCGGCGTGGTTGCCCGCCTCCCGACGCCATCGCGAATCGTGGGTCGCGTCGACCACGCCGACCGGGGAACGACGGTCGCTGATGCGCAGCCGACTCGCCTGGATCGTCACGCTGTTCTTCGGCTGCCAGGCCTTCATGGCCTACATCGTTATGGGGTGGCTGCCGCAGGTGTTCATCGACAACGGCGTCGCCAAGGTTCAGGCCGGACTGCTGGTCGGGCTGGTGTCGCTGATCGGCGTGCCCGTCGCGCTGATCATCTCGCCGCTGGCGGCTCGGTCGGCGAGCCAGAGCGGGTGGATCGTCGCGTTGGGCGTGCTCGGCCTCGGCGGAGCGATCGGGCTGCTCATCGCGCCGGCCGCGGCCCCGCTGCTGTGGAGCGTGCTGATCGGCATCGGGATGAGCGCCTTCTCACTCGCCCTCACCGTCATCGCGCTGCGCGCTCGCAACGCCGAGGACACCGCGCAACTGTCCGGAATGGCACAGGGATTCGGCTATCTGTTCGCGGGTACGGGACCGTTCCTGTTCGGCTTCCTGCACGACCTGTCGGACGACTGGACCATCCCGTTCGTCATGTTCCTGGCGGTCTATGTGGTGCAGATCGTCGCCGGAGCCGCGGCGGGTCGCGCGCGCTTCGTCTGACTACGGTAGGAACGTGTCCCCCTCCGACATCCAGCACACCGTCGATGCGGTGTGGCGGATGGAGGCAGCCAAGATCGTGGCGACGCTGACCCGCGTGGTCGGTGACGTCGGAACGGCCGAGGACCTGGCCGCCGACGCCCTCGTCGACGCACTCGAGCAGTGGCCCGCCACGGGGGTGCCACGCAACGCCGGTGCCTGGCTGGTGACCGTCGCCAAGCGCAAGGCCATCGATCAGTGGCGCCGTCGGGACCGCCTGGACGCCAGGTACGCGCAGCTGGCGCACGACCTGGAGACGCGTCCAGACGACGCCTGGGACCCCGACCACATCGACGACGACGTTTTGCGCCTGATGTTCGTCTCCGCGCACCCGGTGCTCTCGCCGGAGGGCCGGGTCGCATTGACTCTGCGCGTGGTCGGCGGCCTCACCACCGATGAGATCGCCCAGGCGTTCCTGGTGCCCAAGTCCACCATCGCGCAGCGCATCGTGCGGGCCAAGAAGACGCTCGGCGACGCCGGCGTACCGTTCGAGGTGCCCGAGCCGAGCGAGTATCCCCAGCGGCTGTCCGCCGTCCTCAGCGTGATCTACCTGATCTACAACGAGGGCTACTCCGCATCGTCGGGCCAACGTTGGATCCGCCACGAATCGTGTACGGAGGCACTGCGTCTGGGCCGGGTACTGACGGCACTGGTGCCCGACCAGGCCGAGGTGCACGGCCTGGTGGCGCTGATGGAGTTCCAGTCCTCGCGCTTCGGCGCCCGCATCGACGCGGACGGACGGCCCGTGCTGCTGGAGGACCAGGACCGCACCACCTGGGACCGCGCTCAGATCGTCCGCGGTACCGCTGCCCTGCAGCGGGCCGCGGATGCCCTGCGCCGCAACGGAGTTGGCTGGGGACCGTATGCACTTCAGGCGGCGTTGGCCGAATGCCACGCGGCCGCGCCGAGCGCCGCCGACACCGACTGGTCCCGCATCGTCACGCTGTACGACGGGCTCAGGCAGATTGCGCCGTCACCGGTGGTGGAACTCAACCGGGCGGTCGCGGTGGCCATGCGTTCGGGGCCCGCCGAGGCGCTCGACATCGTCGACCAGATCACCGGACTCGCCGACTCCTACCTGCTGCCGAGCGTGCGGGGCGAACTGCTGGCGCGGCTGGGCAGGCAGAGCGAGGCCGCTGCCGAGTTCACCCGGGCCGCGGGCCTGGCGACCAATGACCGCGAGCGAGACGTCCTCCTCGACAAGGCAGAGAGGGTCACGACATGACCACCACCCGCGCGGTGCTCTTCGACTTCTCCGGCACGCTGTTCCGGCTCGAGGAGGACGACAGCTGGTTCACCGGAATCGAGGTCGACGAACGAGCCGTCGACGGTCACGTCCAAGCCGAGCTCATGCGACGGTTGACCGCACCCACCGGCGCGTCGGTCCACATGGACGAGAAGGCGCGTCACGCCTGGGTGAACCGCGACCTCGCCCCGCACCTGCACCGCGAGGCCTACCTGCACGTGCTGCGTGAGTCCGGCGTTGCCGACCATCACGCGGAATCCCTGTACGCGAAGGCGATCGACCCGACGAGCTGGAAGCCGTACCCCGACACCGCCGCGGTACTCGCCGGACTGCACCGCCAGGGCATCCACACGGCGGTCGTGTCGAACATCGCGTTCGACGTGCGGCCCGCCTTCGTCCGACTCGGCGCCGCCGGGGACGTCGACCAGTTCGTGCTGTCGTTCGAAGTGGGCGCCGTGAAGCCCTCCCCGGAGATCTTCCAGACGGCGTTGGAGCGCTTGGGCGTGCCGGCCGAGGATGCACTGATGGTCGGCGACAGCGAGGAAGCCGACGGCGGCGCGGTCGCCGTGGGGTGCCGATTCGCGCTCGTCGATCCGCTGCCCACCGATCAGCGGCCGGACGGACTGGTCGCCGCACTCAGGAGTGCGGACGTCGCGGTCTAGGCTCGCGGGATGGTCGAGGACGACAGGTGATCTCCAGCGCCGAGGACGGCGACGCCGACGGCGTTCATCCCGACGTACAGCCCGACCTCGAACAGCGCGACGAAGAGGACACCTTCGATCGCACCGTCGAGGAGGGCCGCCAACGGCTCGGACGCTCCTGGGTCCAACTGCTCACCACCGGCTTCCTCGGTGGGTTCGACGTCGGGGTCGGCGTCCTGGCCCTGCTGTTGGTCCAGCAGCTCACCCACGATCCGCTGCTGTCGGGGCTGGCCTTCTCCGCGGGCTTCATCGCATTGACCCTGGCCCGCAGCGAGCTGTTCACCGAGAACTTCCTGGTGCCCGTCACCGCGGTGGTGGCCAAGGAGGGCACCCCGCGCGCGCTCGCCCGCCTTTGGGGCACCACGCTGGTGACCAACCTCGTCGCGGGTTGGCTGCTGGCCGCGCTGCTGATGGCGGCGTTCCCCTCCTTGCGGGACACCGCGATCGAGACCGCGGGCCACTACGTCGAGCTCGGCATCACCTGGCACGCGTTCGCGCTCGCCATCGTGGGCGGGCTGTTGATCACGGTCATGACCTACCTGCAGCACGCGACCGAGTCCGACGGGGTGCGGCTGGTGCCTGCCGTCATCATCGGCACGGTGGTGTCCATCGGCCACGTCAACCACGCCATCGTCGCGTCGTTGACGTGCTTCGCCGCGCTGGTCGCGGGCGCACCGTTCGGCTATGCCGACTGGGCGGGCATGGCGGCCCTGGCGATCGTCGGCAACATGATCGGCGGCCTGGGGCTGGTCACCGTGCTGCGGCTGCTGCAGGTTCCGCACAAGGTGATCGAGGCGCGCGAGGGCGACTGACGGCACCGCTCTACAGTCAACCGGGTGAGTGCTGACAACCCGTTCGACCCGACCGTGTGGGAGCCCGTCAAGGGTTTCGAGCTGACCGACATCACCTATCACCGACACGTCGTCGACGGGGTCGCCAAGCCGACCGTACGCATCGCCTTCGACCGGCCCGAGGTGCGCAACGCGTTTCGGCCGCACACCGTGGACGAGCTGTACCGCGTGCTCGACCACGCCCGCATGTCCAATGACGTCGGCGTGATCCTGCTGACGGGCAACGGCCCCTCGGAGAAGGACGGCGGCTGGGCCTTCTGTTCCGGTGGAGACCAACGCATCCGCGGCCGCACCGGCTACCAGTACGCCGCGGGCGAGACGGCCGACACCGTCGACCCCGCCCAGGCGGGCCGGTTGCACATCCTCGAGGTGCAGCGCCTGATCCGCTTCATGCCCAAGCCCGTCATCTGCCTGGTCAACGGCTGGGCCGCCGGTGGTGGCCACAGCCTGCACGTGGTGTGCGACCTGACACTGGCCAGCCGCGAGCACGCCCGCTTCAAGCAGACCGACGCCGACGTCGGCAGCTTCGACGGTGGCTACGGAAGCGCCTACCTCGCCAGGCAGGCGGGGCAGAAGTTCGCCCGCGAGATCTTCTTCCTTGGCAGGCCGTACAACGCCGAGCAGATGTTCGCGATGGGCGCCGTCAACGAAGTCGTCGACCATGCCGAGCTGGAAACCGTTGCGCTGCAATGGGCGCACGAGATCAACGGCAAGTCACCGCAGGCCATCAGGATGCTGAAGTTCGCGTTCAACCTGCTCGACGACGGACTCGTCGGACAGCAGGTCTTCGCCGGCGAGGCCACCCGACTGGCCTACATGACCGACGAGGCGGTCGAGGGGCGCGACGCCTTCCTGGAGAAACGCAACCCCGACTGGTCGAAGTTCCCGCGCTACTTCTAGGTCGACGAATCATGGCCGAGAAGATCGACGAATACTTCACCGCGACGGTGGCGGCGCTCCCCGCCGGCGGGGGCGTTCGGCTCCCGTCGGGTTCGCCGCTGACGACGTCGGATCTCCTCGGCCTGTTCGACTCGCAACTCGGCAGCAGGCACCTCGACCTGGCCGCCCGTTGGCTGCGCAGCCTCGGCAAGGGCTTCTACACCATCGGTTCGTCGGGCCACGAATCCAACGCTGCCGTCGCCGCCGCACTGCGACCGACGGATCCCGCACTGCTGCACTACCGTTCGGGTGGCTTCTTCCTGCAGCGCGCCCGCCAGGTCGACGGCACCGACCCGCTGCGCGACGTCTTGCTCGGAGTCTGTGCTGCGACCGATGATCCGATCAGCGGCGGCAGGCACAAGGTCTTCGGCCGGCGCGATCTCAACGTCATTCCGCAGACCTCGACGATCGCCTCGCACCTGCCGCGCGCCGTCGGGGTGGCCTTCTCCGTCGGCCGGGCCGCCAAGCTCGGCGTCGACACGCCGTGGCCCCGCGACGCCGTCACCGTGTGCAGCTTCGGCGACGCCTCCGCGAACCACTCCACCGCGGTCGGTGCGATCAATACCGCGACTCACGCTGCGTACCAAGGACTTCCGCTACCACTGCTGTTCGTCTGCGAGGACAACGGCATCGGCATCAGCACCAGGACGCCGGCGGGGTGGATCGCCGCCAACTTCGGCAGCCGCGCGGGCCTGGAATACTTCACCGCCGACGGCTTCGACGTCGTCGACACCCTTGCCGTCGCCACCGCCGCCGCCGACTGGGTACGCAGACACCGCCGACCCGCGTTCCTGCACCTACGCACGGTACGACTGATGGGGCACGCCGGCTCCGACGTCGAGGCGGGGTACCGCACCCCCGGTGAGATCACGGGTGACTATGCCCGCGACCCACTCCTCGGCACCGCCAAACTGCTGATCGCACAGGGCATGTCACCGGCAGAGGTGCTCGACCTCTACGCGAACAAACGCGTGGAGGTCCTCGCCATCGCCGAACGGGTGGCCGAACTACCCCAGTTGGACAGCGCCGCAGCGGTGATGCGACCACTGCGCGACGGACTCGCCGACGCCATTGCCGCAGCACCCCCGAACGTCGACGCCGGGGACGGGGAACCGCTGACGATGGCGCAGTCCATCAACCGCGCCCTGCTCGACGTGCTGGCCGACCACCCCGGAGCCCTGGTGTTCGGCGAGGACGTGGCGCGCAAGGGAGGCGTGTACGGCGTCACCCGCGGCCTCGCGCAGAAGGCCGGTCCGGCACGGGTATTCGACACCCTCCTCGACGAGCAGGCCGTCCTCGGGCTGGCGCTCGGCGCCGGGCTCGCCGGGCTGCTACCCATTCCCGAGATCCAGTACCTCGCCTACCTGCACAACGCCGCCGATCAGATCCGCGGCGAGGGCGCCACGCTGCAGTTCTTCTCCGACCGGCAATACCGCAACCCGATGGTCGTCCGCGTCGCGGGCTACGGCTATCAGAAGGGCTTCGGCGGGCACTTCCACAACGACAACGCCGTCGGCGCCCTGCGCGACATTCCGGGGATCGTCGTAGCCTCCCCGTCGCGCCCCGACGACGCCGCCGCCATGATGCGGACGTGCGCCACGGCCGCTCGCGCCTCGGGGGCCGTCTGCGTATTCCTGGAACCCATTGCGCTATACCATGTTCGGGATCTCTACGAGAGCGGCGACGACCGGTGGGTGACACCGTATCCGACGGCGGCGGTGCCGATCGGCCGGGCGCGCACGTACGGCGACGGCACCGACCTGACCATCGTGACGTTCGGCAACGGGGTGCCGATGAGCTTGCGCGTCGCGCGTCGACTCGAGGCTGCGGGCATCTCCGCCAGGGTCGTCGACATGCGGTGGTTGGCACCACTTCCCGTGTCGGACATCCTGCGTGAGGCGAACGCCACCGGTCGCATGCTGGTGGTCGACGAGACCAGGGCCTCCGGCGGGGTCGCCGAGGGCGTGCTCGCCGCGCTCGTCGACGGCGGCTACCGCGGCGCGATGGCGAGGGTTGCCAGTGCCGACAGCTTCATCCCCCTCGGCGACGCGGCGCTGCAGGTCCTACTGTCCGAGGAGCAGATCGAGGCGGCCGCTCTCGAGCTCACCTCGTGACGCGTTCGAGTGCCCGCAGGGCGAGCCACGCGGCAGCGCGATCGTCCGGACTCGACATCGACAGCCCGGTCAGGTCCTCGACCCGGCGGATGCGGCTCGCCAACGTCTGCCGGTGTACACCAAGCCGCTCGGCCGCCATACCCCACACTCCGTTCAGCGCGAGGAACATTCGCAGGGTGTCGGTGAGGTCGCCGTGCGTCCCGTCCCCGTCGCGAAGCGGATCGAGCACCGCAGCCAGGCGCCCGCCGTCGACGGGGTCGAGCCGGCCCAGCACGTAGGCGACCGTCGGCAGCGCCTGATAGCGGACGACGTGGCAACCGTCGGACACCGCCACCTCCTGCGCTTGGCGGGCCTCGGCCACGCTGCGGGTCAGGACGTCGGTCGGGGCCGGCGTGCCGAGGCCGAGCCGCAATGGCAGCCGCGGCGCGACGGTCGGCTTCTCCACCCGCTCCGCGAGAGCGTCCGCCTGCTCGTCGCGAATCAAGCCGACGACGGTCCCGCGTTCCGCCGTCACCATGTGGACGGCGCCGAGCTCGTCGAGCCACCGAATCACCAGCCGCTCGAGATCCAGTGACCGCGACCGTGCCGTCAGGACGAAGGCCGTCAGCGACGGCTCGTGCACACCCCATCTGCGCAGCAGCGCGACAGCCGGGTCGCCACCGGCGAGCAGCGTTCCCATCATGACCTCGCGGCCGAGTCGTTCGGTGCCCGTGTAGTCGTGGGTGCGCAGGATCAGGTCGAGCAGCGCGGCCGCCTGCGACGCCAGATCCCTGCTGCGCGTGGGCGAGCTGTTACGCGATGAGATGACGAGGTATCCGGTGAGATCTTCGTCGGAGCCGACCGGGTGCACCTGCAGGCCCCGGTGGCGGATGCGCACGGGCCGGTGGAACGCCACCGAGACGGCGTCCTTCACGTGCAGCCCGCCCGCACCGGCGGTCGTAATCGTCTGGCCGTGCGCGTCGAGGAGCACCGCCCAGCCGTCGATGCGGTGGGCGAGCTGCGCGATCACGGCCTCAGCGCCGCCGCGGCGCGCGACCTGGGTGAGCACCTTCGTGCCTGTCGTGACCAACCGATCCTCGGCCGCTTGATCGGCGGCGAGCAATGCGACCAGCCGCGCGTGGAGCAGCTCGTCGTTGGCCTCGGCCGCGACGATTGTGCTGAAACCCTTGGTGGACAACATGTCTCGAAGTCCATCCAGCTCGACCCCGACGACCAGGACGGTGGCGGCCAACGCCGCGGTGCGCGCGTCGTCGGCGCGGACGGCCGACTCGAGCGCCTCAGCCGAACCCACCACCAGGGTGGCGTACGACGGATGGCCTGCGACCGCGAATTCGTCCAGCCTCACGGCGACGTCCACCGGCGTCGACGCCGCGACACGGTCGGTCAGACACAGCGCCCCACCCAGCACGTGGGCAATCGAACTCAGGTCGCGGGCCATCGGGCGAGTGTACGAAATGTCGATCCGCCACCGCCGCATTCACCATCTTTCACAGTGCCTTCGGCCGCCCAGCGTGCCTACGATCACCCCGCATTCGACCGCCACCCGAACCTGGAGCTGCATGAAAGCCATCGTCTTCCGCGATCCCACGACGCCCGTCGAGGTCGCCGACGTCCAACTCGCCGCCCCCAAGGCCGGTGAGGTGCGCGTCAAGATCGCCGCCGCCGGCGTCTGCCACTCCGATCTGCACGTCAAGCGCGGCGAGTGGGATGCACCCGCGCCCCTGGTCATGGGCCACGAAGGTTCCGGCGTCGTCGTCGAGCTCGGCGACGGCGTCAACTCGCTCGCCGTTGGCGATCACGTGGTGCTCAGCTGGGTGCCGCCATGCGGCGAATGCCGCTACTGCCGGTCCGGCCACGAGGCGCGCTGCCACAAGGTCGCCACCGTCGTCGCACCCAAGGGGGTGCTCTACGACGGCACCTCACGGCTGTCCAAGGACGGCGAGACCCTGCACCACTACCTCGGCGTCTCGTCGTTCGCCGAGGAAGTCGTCGTCCCTGCCTCAGGTGCAGTCAAGGTGCGCGACGACGCACCGCTCGACGTGATCGCCGTCGTCGGATGTGCCGTCGCCACCGGTGTCGGGGCGGTGCTCAACACCGCCGCCGTCGAACCCGGGTCGACCCTGGCCGTCGTCGGCTGCGGCGGCGTCGGACTCAACGTCGTGCAGGGGGCGAGGCTGGCCGGCGCCGAGCGGATCATCGCGATCGACGTCCTGCCCGGAAAGACACAATTGGCAATGCAATTCGGTGCGACGGATCGTATCGACGCCAGCGCGGGCGACGTCGTCGAGCAGCTGTTCGAGCTGATTCCGGACGGCGTCGACTACGCCTTCGACGCGATCGGGCGCACGTCGACCACCGAGCAGGCGATCCGCATGCTCGGACTCGGCGGCGCCGCAGTGATCGTCGGCTTACCGCCCACCGGCGCGAAGGCGTCCTTCGAGCCCCTGGTGCTGGCCGAGGCCGACCAACGCATCCTCGGATCCAACTACGGCTCGGTGCGTCCCTCGATCGACATTCCCGCGTTGGTCGACCGCTACATGGACGGCCAACTCAAGCTCGACCCGCTGATCTCCGCGCACCGTCCGCTGATCGAGGCCGCCGAGGCGTTCGCCGACCTCGAGACCGGTGAAGCGTTGCGCACCTTGTTGATTCCGTGACCTAGCCCCTTCCCTGGTCCAGCCGCCAATCAGAAAGCACGACATGTCTGCTCCTTCCAAGCCCGCCGGGTCGACGTCCTCCACACCCACCGACGCTGGGCTGCGGCGCGGCGTGATGTCCGCGCCCGAAGTCTCCGCACAGGCCATCGCCAACATCGCGCCGAGCGCGGTCATCGCATTCACGGCTGCGGCCATCTATATCGGCGCCGGCAACGGCACCGTGCTGTCATTCCTATTGGCCACCCTGGTGATCCTCGCCGTCGGTTACTGCGTCGTCGTCTTCGCGCGCAAGCACGCCTCGGCGGGATCGCTGTACACCTACGTCGCCAAGGGCCTCGGTCCTACCGGCGCGTACCTGGCCGGCGTCGCGCTCGTCGTCGGCTGTTGGGGCATCACGGCGGGCTCGCTCGGCGGCGCGGTGTCCTACATGAATCAGTTCCTCGTGCTGCTCGGGGTGCCCGCCACCGGAATCGGTTGGCAGATGGGGCTTGCCGTCGTACTCGGCGGGCTCGCGACGCTCTTCACGATCCGCGGAATCCGGCTCTCGGCGCGCGTCTCCCTGGTGTTGGAGTTGGTGTCGGTCACGATCATCATGGTCCTGCTGGTGCTGGCACTCGTCTGGGCCGGACCGAATGCGTGGGACCCCTCGCAGTTCAGCCTCGAGGGTGCGCCTCTTCAGGGCGTGGCCGCGGGCATGGTCCTCGGCATCCTCGGCTTCGTCGGGTTCTCCTCGGCCGACGCCCTCGGTCGCGAGGCCAAGAATCCGTACACCACGATTCCGCGGGCCATCATGTGGAGTGCCGTCACCGTCGGCGTCCTCTACGTCTTCGCGGCCTACACGCAGATCGCCGTGCTTGGCGACGGGCTCGCCGAGAGCGCCAGCCCGCTCGAGGACATCGCGACGCTCATCGGGATGCCGTCGTGGTTCGCGCCGATCCTCACGTTCGGCGTCGGAGCGTCCTTCTTCGCCGTCGTCGTGGCACCGCTCAACGTCGTCGGTCGCATCATCTACGTCATGGGCAAGGAAGGGGTCGTGGCCGACCACTTCGGCCGCACCCACGACCGCCACCTGACACCGCACCGCGTCCTGCTGATCGCCGGACCGACGGCCATCGTCGGAAACCTGATACTGCTCGCGATGAGCGTCGACCCGATGGAGATCGTCGTCTGGGTGGACACCTACGGCACCTACGGCTACATGGTCGCCTACGCGCTGGTGGCGATCGCCTGCGTCGTCTACACACGACGCGAGGGCATGCCCAATCGGCTGGTGTGGACCTGCGCCGTCGTCGTGGTCCTCGCGATGGCCTACGTGTTCTTCGCCAACGTCTGGCCGGTGCCTGCCTGGCCGCTGAACGTCATCCCATACCTGTTCCTCGCCACGATGATCGCGGCGATCCTCTGGTACCGGTATCGCGTGGCTCGGCGCCCGGAGATCGTCGCCAACATCGGCAACACCGAGACCGACGTCCTGGAGGGCGTCGGCTAGCCGAGACCCCGCGATTTGGGCGCGCTAACGTTCGGTGTCCGAGCGTTGGCGCGTCCGAATCCGCGAGGGAGGCAGGTCATCGAAGCCACACTGACCAGGTGGACGATCGGCGCCCTCGGCGTGCTGGCCATCGCCGTCGCCACCCTCTTCCCGTGGTACTCCGCGCAGGCGGTGGGCGGTTCGGCCGACATGGCGGGCTGGGGCGCCTGGACCATGACCGGCGACGTCGACGCCGGCTTGCGGCCGCTACCGTTGGCGGTGCTGGTCTACGCAGCGGCAGCGCTGACCGTCTACGGCGCGGCGCGCAGCGCGTTCGGCATCGCGGTCGTCGGAGCGATGGCGACGTTCGCGGCCGCGATCCTGCCGTTCCTGGTCATGCGGGCCGTCGACCGCCATGTGCCTGGCAGCGGTTCGGTGGCCGTCGCGGTGACGACGGCTCCGCTGGTGCTCCTGGGAATCGGATTCGTAGCCACCATCGTCTGCTGGATCGGCTATGCGCGCTGCGTCCTTCGGCCCTCCCCGCGGCAGGAACCGTGACCGCGCTGACCTTCGAGGACTTCGGTGAACAGCAGACGCTCGCGGTGTCGAGTCTGCGCGACTTCGCCCCCCACATAGGCTCTCGACCGTGACCAACAACCCCCTGCGCCGCCTCGCCGACTCGCTGTTCCTGGCGGGCATGCGTCCGCCGCTGACCGCGCAGCTGCTGCAGCCGAGGCATGACGTCGACCCCGCGGGCAAGCGGATCCTGATCACCGGTGCCTCGTCGGGAATCGGTGAGGCGGGGGCGCTGAAGCTGGCGGCCCTCGGCGCGCGGGTGATCGTGGTGGCGCGCAGGCAGGAGCTGCTCGACTCCGTCGTTGAGCGGATCACCGCGGCGGGCGGGGACGCGACGGCGATCGCGTGCGACCTGTCCGACCTGGACGCGGTCGACGCCTTGGTCGCCGACGTCGACGAGCGCTTCGGTGGCGTCGACGTGCTGATCAACAACGCGGGCAGGTCGATCCGGCGACCGCTGGCCGAATCGCTGGACCGCTGGCACGACGTCGAACGCACGATGCAGTTGAACTACTACTCACCGCTGCGGCTGATCCGCGGCTTCGGGCCGGGGATGCGGGCGCGACGCGACGGACACGTCGTGAACGTCTCGACGTGGGGAGTGCTCAGCGAATCGTCACCGCTGTTCTCCGTCTACAACGCCTCGAAGGCGGCGCTCACCGCCGTCAGCCGCGTCATCGAGACCGAATGGGCCCAGGACGGAGTGCATTCGACGACGCTGTTCTATCCGCTGGTCAAGACGCCGATGATCGCACCGACCCGGGCGTACGACGGCCTGCCCGGACTGTCGGCCGAGGAGGCGGCGGACTGGATGGTCACCGCCGTCCGACGCCAGCCCGTGCGCATCGCGCCGCGGATGGCCGTCACTGCGCACGCCGTCAACAGCTTTGCGCCCGCGGCCGTGGACGCCGTCATGAAACGTCAGCGCGTACAGCCGTCGACGTAGCCCCCAAGGGCTGGCCGACTTTCGGCGGGCACTGTGTTAGAACCGACGGTATGGAGATTCTGGCCAGTCGGGTCCTGTTCCGGCCGGCGGACTACCACCGCTCGCTGACGTTCTACCGCGACGCCATCGGTCTGGCCATCGCCCGCGAGTACGGGGCGGGCACGGTGTTCTACGCCGGTCAGTCGCTCATCGAGTTGGCCGGCCACGGCGGCGGATCACCCGCGGCGCCGCCGTTTCCCGGCGCGCTGTGGCTGCAGGTGCGCGACGTCTACGCCACCCAGACCGAGCTGGAGGGTCGCGACGTCGAGATCGCGCGTCCTGCCAAGCAGGAACCGTGGGGGTTGCACGAGTTGCACGTGACCGACCCCGATGGCGTCACCCTGATCTTCGTGCAGATACCCGACACGCATCCGCTGCGGCGAGACTCCCGGACGTGAACATCCCCCCGGCCCGCTGGGCCGAGGGGATGTGTGGTGCAACGTCTTTCAGCCGGCAGGCTGCGCCAACGGCCAGCCGACGGAGGCCAGCCGCGAAGCGACCTGGTGGATCTCCTCGGGGTTCGGCTCCTTGTCGATGACATTCTGAACGGCGGCGTGGATCTCGTCCTCGGTCACCGTGTCGCCGTTGTTTGACTTCAGGATCGACTGCGCGGCCTTGATGACCTCGTCCTCGGTGAGAGAACGCTTCAACAGGGCCAGCAGCGGGAAGTGGTCCTTGGGGGGCACACCCTCCGGATAGCCGGCGTTGAGCCAGTCGACGACGTTCTCGAACATGCTCTTGTTCTCGGTCATGTGTGTCCTAGCTCGGGATGAAGGGGACGGGGTTGAATCCGAAGTGGTGCATGATCGTGGCCTTGGTGATCCAGAGGATCGCGATCACGATCACCGCGGCGACGAGGGTGAACAACAAAAGGCCAGCGGCCTTGAGCGCCGGGTTCGGCGCGGTGGTGGTGCCGTCGGCCTCGGCTCCGCCCGACCCCTTCGAGAACGCCACCAGCCCGATCGCGAAGACCGCGGGCAGACCGGCACCGAGGATCAAACCGACGGCGAGCACCTTGAGAATCGCTTCCAGATAAGTCATTTCAGTTCCCTTAACTCGTTGGTCGGATCAGACCGACGCCGTCGGCTGGCCGGCGGCCTTCGTCTTGCGCTCCTCGGCGGGGACCACCGAGTTGGTGGAGTCGTCCCAATCGGCGTTGACGTTGTTCGAGTCGACCTTCTGCTGCTGGGCGCGCCAGTACATGAAGCCCGACAGCCCCACCAGGATGACGAAGATGAGGCCGTCGCCGGCCAGATCCGAGCCGAACAGAGACTTGACGGCATCCGACAGCCAGAACGAGAGCGCACCGACGAGCGCCGCCGACGGCAGCGTGATCAGCCAGGCGGCCGCCATCCGGCCCGCGACCGCCCACCGCACCTGTGCGCCCGGCTTGCCGACGCCGCTACCGAGGATGGAGCCCGTCGCCACGTGGGTCGTCGACAGCGCCATGCCCGCGGCGCTCGAGCTCAGGATGATCGCGGCCGACGACGCCTCGGCAGCCAGACCCTGGGGCGATTCGATCTCGACGAGACCCTTGCCGAGCGTGCGGATCACGCGCCAGCCACCGATGTAGGTGCCGAGCCCGATCGCCAGGGCGCAGGACGCGATGACCCAGAACGGCAGACCGTCCTTCTTCACGTCACCGGTCAGATGCCCGGTGGTGATCAGCGCCAGCGCGATGACGCCCATCGTCTTCTGCGCGTCGTTGGTGCCGTGTGAGAGGGCGACGAGCGACGCGGTGGCGATCTGGCCCCAGCGGAAGCCATCCTCACGACGCTTCTTCATGACGTTGCGGGTGAGGCGGTAGACCAGCCAGGTGCCGCACGCGGCGACGAGGCCTGCGATGAACGGCGCGGCGAGCGCGGGCAGGATCACCTTGCCGAAGACGCCGCTCCAGTTGACGCCCGCCATTCCCAGTGCCGCGAGGCCGGCGCCGATGAGGCCGCCGAACAACGCGTGCGACGAGCTCGAGGGGATACCGAAGAGCCAGGTCAGCAGGTTCCACAGGATGCCGCCGACGAGGCCCGAGAAGATGATGGTGAGGCCGGTCGAGGCGTCGATCCCCGATACCAGCGAGCCGGTCTTGCCGTCCTGAATCTTGAGGACCGAGGTGGTCACCGTGACGGCGACCTCCACGGAGAGGAAGGCGCCCACGAGATTGAGGAGGCCCGCCAAGATGACGGCTGTCTTCGGCTTCAACGCGTTGGTGGCGATCGACGTCGCCATGGCGTTGCCGGTGTCGTGGAAGCCGTTGGTGAAGTCGAAGGCCAGCGCGGTGGCGATCAACAACACCAAGATGATCATGGTCGTGTCCATGACTGAAATTGTGAGGGTTCTCAGGTTGTTTTGACTAGCCGGTCGGCGTGGGAAACCCGTATCTCACCTGGCACTTTGCCAGTTTCGGTGAGCTGTTCACCCACTGTTCACGCGGTGGGCGAGGTGCGTTGGCCTCGCGAGCCGAAAAATTCAGTCCGGTGCGACACCGGGGGCAGTCGTCGGGACACGCCACTACCATCGATCCATCGTCGCGGTCCCGATCCCGCCGCGGCATCAAGGGGAAGTCGACTTCGTGAACGCATTTCTCGCCAAGATCGTGGCTTGGATCACCGCCGGGTATCCGGAAGGTGTGCCAGGACCCGACCGTGTGCCGCTGATGTCATTGCTGAACCGCCGCCTGTCCAACGACGAGGTCAAGGCGGTGGCCCACGAACTGATGGCCCGCGGCGAGTTCGACACCGTCGACATTGGCGTCCTGATCACCCAGATGACCGACGAACTGCCTCAGCCGGAGGACGTCGAGCGAGTCCGGGAACGCCTCGCCGCGAAGGGCTGGCCGCTGGACGACCCGCGTGAGGACGACGCATCGGTCACCGATGACGGCGAGGGTTCCGGATAGCCCCCCTACGCGCGGTCGTCATCCCGCCAATCCCCTCGCCCGAGCCACTGCTCGCGGTGCTCGAGGGAGTTCTCGACGGTCGCGAGTCGGCGATCCTGCCGGTGCCTACGGACATCCGGTCTGCCGAACTGCTGACGTCGTCGCTCGGGATCGGCGAGGACATCGACGACGACGTCGCGGTCGTCGTGTCTACGTCGGGCACGACGGGAGTTCCCAAGGGGGCCATGCTCACCGCGCCCGCGCTGATCGCCAGCGCGTCGGCCACCCACGACAGGCTCGGCGGTCCGGGCACGTGGCTGCTTGCCCTGCCTGCCCATCACGTCGCCGGACTGCAGGTGCTCGTGCGCAGCATCCTGGCGGGGACCGTGCCCGTCGCAATCAATCCGAGCTTCGAACTCGACGAACTGCCCTCCGCCATATCGGAATTGGGCTCGGGCCCCCGCTACGCCTCGCTGGTCGCCGTCCAATTGGCCAAAGCACTCGGCGACCCGGCCGCCACGGCCGCCCTCGCCGAGCTCGACGCCGTGATGATCGGCGGCGGACCCTTACCCGCCACGATCGGCGATGCCGCGTCCGCCGCGGGCATTCGGGTCGTGCGTACCTACGGCATGAGCGAGACGGCCGGTGGATGCGTCTACGACGGCGTGGCGCTCGACGGTGTGGAGGTGCGCATCGACGACGGCCGCGTGCTACTCGGTGGGCAGACGCTGGCCAAGGGCTATCGCAATCCGACCGTTCCGGATCCGTTCGCGGAGCCCGGCTGGTTCCGCACCGATGATGTTGGGGCCCTTGATGATTCGGGCGTACTACGGATATTGGGCCGGGTCGATGACGCGATCGGTACCGGCGGACTGACGGTGCTGCCGCAGGTGGTCGAGGCAGCGCTGGCCACACACCCCGCCATCGCCGACTGTGCGGTGTTCGGCGTCACCGACGGACGCCTGGGTCAGCGGGTCGCCGCGGCGATCGTGCTCAGCGTGGGCGCCGAGGCTCCGACGGTGGCCGATCTGCGCACCCACGTTTCACGGACCCTGGACGTCACGGCGGCCCCGCGGGAGGTGCACGTCGTCGCCGAACTTCCCCGGCGCGGTATCGGCAAGCTCGACCGAAGAGGGCTCGCCGACCACTTCGACACCGGCGCATGACGTCGGCCTGTCTCGTGTAGTGACCACCGTCGAGGGCCGGACGTCGACGGACGACATGCAGAAGATCCCCCATTAGAAACTCGTGAGATTGCGGGGTTTGGAATTTACGGATCGGGTAATTCACTCCCCGGCAGTTTCACTCGCTTCTAAAGATCGGATTGAGCATGATCGTCCTCGGCATCGTCCTTTTGTTGATCGGTTACTTCGCAGGGATCTCGATCCTGTACACCATCGGCGGAATCCTGCTGGTCATCGGTGTCATCCTCTGGGTGCTCGGTGCGGTCGGACGCCCCGTCGGTGGCCGAAAAGTCTGGTTCTAGCGCACTCACGCCATCGTGCCCCACGCTGCGGAACGCGCCGATCAGTCGGTCAGCCCTCTGGTTCGCGCGTCCGCGGCGTGGGCGTGGCGGCTGCTCCTGATAGCCGCCGCCGCCTACGTGACCTTCGAGGTTCTGGTCCTGTTCGGCCTCGTCGTCGTCCCCATAGCCCTCGCCCTCATCGTCACCGCCCTGCTTCTCCCCGCGGTCGACTTCCTCGACAGATACGGTGCCGCCCGCGGAGGTGCGGTCGCCTTCGTCCTCGTCCTGAGCCTCGCCATCTTCGGCGGCCTTCTCGCCTTCGTCGTCAACCAGTTCATCGAGGGAGCACCGCTCCTCGTCGAACAGGTGACGCGCAGCATCGAAAGCACCCGCGACTGGTTGATCAACGGACCGGCCCGCCTGAGCGCCGACCAGATCAACCGCGCGGTCGATTCCTTCACCGAAGCCCTCCGCACCCACCAGGCTCAGCTCACCAGCGGTGCCTTGTCCACGGCAGGCACCATCGCCGAAATCCTCAGCGGCGCCTTCCTCT
Source organism: Mycolicibacterium sp. (assembly GCF_016462545.1). Taxonomy (GTDB): domain Bacteria; phylum Actinomycetota; class Actinomycetes; order Mycobacteriales; family Mycobacteriaceae; genus Mycobacterium. The sequence continues at coordinate 20,251 of NZ_JAEMTA010000016.1, forward strand.
TACTCTTCACCGTCATCTTCTTCCTCCTCGGCGGACGCAGCATCTGGCAGTTCGTCACCCGCCTCATCCCCGACGAGCACCGGGCCCGCGTCCGCGAAGCGGGTTCCGCGGGGTTCCACTCGCTGGCCGGCTATGCGCGCGCCACCTCGCTGGTGGCCCTCGTCGACGCGGTGGCCATCGGTAGTGGACTCGCCATCATGGGGATTCCACTGGCCTTACCCCTGGCGTCACTGATCTTCCTGGGCGCCTTCATCCCCGTCGTCGGCGCCTTGATCACCGGATTCCTGGCCGTCATCGTGGCGTTGTTGGCGAAGGGATTCATCTACGCCCTCATCACGCTCGGCCTGATCGTCGCCGTCATGCAACTCGAGGCCCACGTGCTGCAGCCGTTGGTGATGGGCCGTGCCGTGTCGATCCATCCGCTCGCCGTGGTGCTCGGTCTCTCGGCGGGCGGGGTACTCGCGGGGGTCATCGGAGCCCTCCTCGCGGTGCCTGCCATCGCCTTCTTCAACAGCTTCGTCCGCGTCCTGACCGCGGAGGACCCGCGCGCCAGGGTCAAGGCGCTCAAGGCCGACGACGGACCTTTGATCGAAGCGCAGGCCGACGGCGAACCCTGATCCGCGAGCCGGATTGGGCTGAGGCCATAGGCGTGTAGGGGCGCGTGACGGGGGTAATCGCCCACGGTGAGCACCCCGGGATTGATCGTCGTCGGAAGCGGACCAGCGGGCATCGGCGCCGCGGAATCCTATCGAGAGCACGGCGGCACCGGCCCGGTGCTTGTGCTCAGCGCAGACCCCGATCTACCCTACGAGCGGCCGCCGCTGAGCAAGGACTTCCTGCGCGGCGACACCGACGACGTCGCACTGCACGCGGCGCAGTGGTTCACCGATCGCGACATCGATCTGCGCCACGGAAGTACCGTCGACGCCGTCGACGTGGACGGGCACAGCGTGACGGTCGGTGGTGAACGAATTCCCTACGGCGCGTTGGTGTTGGCGCCAGGCGCCGGTCCCTCGCCTCTGCCCGTGCCCGGCGGGGAACGTGCCCTTCTCCTGCGTGCCCTGGCCGACGCGCGCCACGTGCGCAGCGCCGCTGCCCGTGCGACGTCGGCCGTGGTGATCGGGGCCGGCTTCATCGGGTGCGAGGCGGCAGCATCGCTGGCCATGCGAGGCCTGTCGGTCACGCTCGTCGCTCCCGACCGCGTGCCGCAGGAGAAGCGCCTCGGCGCCGACGCGGGCGAACGTCTGCTGAACCTGGTCACGGCCACCGGTGTGCGCTACGTCGGCGGGGCGTCGGTAGAGGCGATCGACGAGGATGGGGTGCGACTGGACGACGGTGTGACGATCGATTGCGACCTGGTTCTCGCCGCCACCGGCGTCACCCCGCAGAGCGACCTCGCCGCCGCCGCCGGACTGCGGATGCAGGATTCGCGCATCGTCGTCGGCGCCGACATGCGCACCTCGGCGCCCGACGTCTACGCGAGCGGTGACGTCACGTTCGCCTTCAACGCGGCCGCAGGCCGCCACCTCGCCGTCGAACACTGGCAGGACGCCGCCGACCATGGGACCGTCGCGGGTGCGCAGGCGGCGGGCGCTGACGCGACATGGGATGCGGTGCCGGGCTTTTGGTCGACGATCGGCGAAGCGACGGTCAAGTATCACGCCTGGGGCGACGGGTACGACGACAGCCGCGTGCTGGATCGCGACGGCGGCTTCACCGTCTGGTACGAAGCCGACGGCAGGACGGTGGGCGTGCTCACCCACGACGCGGACGACGACTACGACCTGGGAGAGACACTCATCGCAGGGGGACGACAGACACCGGTATAGGGGTTGACCAGCCTCAGCCGGCCCGCACGCGCCTGACCGGATCGCCGCTGGCCTGAAAGATCATTCGGCGGGCGATCTCGTCGGCGTGGTCGGCGAACCGGCCGTAGAACCTCCCAAGGAGGACCACGTCGGACGCGACACCGGGTCCGTGCACCCAGCGAGAGCTGGTCACTGCACGAAAGAGCTCCTGGTGGATCGTCTCCATGGCCTCGTCGTCGCTTCGAACCTGTTGCGCCCGTGCGCAATCACCGCTTACCAGAATGGCGTGACAGTTCTCGGCGAGCCGCGTGGCGATACGGCCCATTCGGGCAAAGGTGTCGTTCATCTCGTCGGGCACCACGGACTCCGGATGACGACGCAGGGTCAGCTTGGCGACATGCGAGGCCAACGCACCCATCCGATCGGCGTCCGCCGCGACGTGAATGGCACTCACCACGATCCGCAGATCACCGGCGACGGGCGCCTGCCTGGCCAGGATCGCCAGCGTGCGCCGCTCGACGTCGCTGTGCAGGAATCGCAGTCGCTGCACATCGGTCAACACCCGGCGAGCGGCCTCGTCGTCGGCGTCCAGCAGACCGCGCGTGGCGTTCGCCATGGCGTCCCCGGCCAACTCGCACATTCCGCCCATGTCCGCACGCAGCGAGTCGAGTTGGTGCTGAAAGTCCGCGCGCATGACCGCTCCTAAGTCGCTGGTGATGGCGTCTTACCCGCACCCAATCCAGGTAAAACGCCGTGGAGCCGGGCCTCGGTCCGAACGATGTTCTGGAATAAACGGTCGCCGACTGTTCTTTGGCTTGGTGAGACCTGTCTTCGAGGAGTGCAGATGCCTGAGACCACCGAGGTGACGGTGCCGATCACACGCGTGACCGTCACCAGCGACCGTCCCTTCGACGACGTCGTAGCCGCGGTGTACTCGGGCCTCGGTCGTGTGCCCGACTTCCGCCAGCTCCTCACCCAGTGGAGCACCGTGCACGACGCCGCCGAGTTCGAGGCGACGGTCGGCGAGGTGAGCGGGACCAGCGGCCTCATCGAGTTCCTCAGCCTGGACCTCGGCGGGGCACTGACCGTTCGCGATCCGGCACGGGGTCGCCGGATGCTGCGAATCATCGCAGGCAACCCGGTGACCATGAGCAAGATGGCAGCCACCGTCCCCGACGTCGGCTCATATGCACCGGTGACCATTCTGATCGCCGAGCGAAGCGCAGGCACGACGCTGTCGTACGACCGTGTGGCCAGCGCGATCGCACCCTATGGGAGTGGGGAGGCAACGGCGGTGGCCGAGGCCCTCGACGCCGCGGTGCTGACGCTGCTGCACGACGCCGCAACCTGACCCGACGGGCGCCACGCCTAGGGTGGGAAGGCGTGAAGTCTGCCCGGCGCGAAATCTTTGCGGTAACGCTGGCGGTCCTCGTGGTCGCCGCGGCGTTCACGGTTCCCCATCTCGACCTCGGGATCGTCACGCCGCTCATCAACAGCACCCCGCGCCAGATCGAGATGTACGCCGCCGCGGCCCCGATCTTCGGCTGGTGGAACGCCCACGTGGGGTGGGGCACCATCCCGGCCATCCTCATCGGCGTCGGCACCGCGCTATGGGGTCCCGCGGTCGCGCAGCGCCTGCCCTGGCGGGCAGTGCCGTGGGTGACGTGGGCGACGTCGTGCGCGTGGGCGTTTTCGCTGGCGATGATCGACGGCTGGGATCGAGGGTTCGCCCGCCGTCTCGAAACCACCAACGAGTACCTGCGCCAGGTGCCGTCGGTCACCGACATCCCCTACGCAGTGCGCTCCTTCTCCTCGCGGATCCTGGACTTTCAACCAGATTCGTGGATCACCCACGTCTCCGGCCATCCGCCGGGCGCCCTCCTGACGTTCGTCTGGCTCGACCGCATCGGCTTGAGCGGGGGTGCGTGGGCGGGTCTGCTGTGCCTGCTGGTCGGGTCGAGCGCGGCGGCGGCGATCGTCGTGGCAGCGCGGGCGCTCTCGGGTGAGGACCTCGCGCGCCGCGCCGCACCCTTCGTCGCAGTGGCGCCGACCGCAATCTGGATCGCGGTGTCGGCCGACGGATACTTCGCGGGAGTCGCGGCCTGGGGTCTGGCGCTGCTGACCCTTGCGGTGCATGGAAAGGTGCGTCTGCCGATCATCGCCGGGGCGGCGGCCGGCCTGCTGTTGGGCTGGGGCATCTTCCTCAACTATGGTCTCGGCCTCATCGCCCTGCCTGCGGTGGCGGTACTGATCTCCGCCAAGGACGTTCGCTCCGCACTGCGGGCCCTCATCCCCGCCGTGGTGGTCGCGTTGGCCGTGGTGGGGGTTTTCGCGCTCGCCGGCTTCTGGTGGTTCGACGGCTACACGCTGGTACAGGAACGGTATTGGCAGGGCATCGCCGCGAACCGGCCCTTCCAATATTGGGCGTGGGCCAACTTCGCCTCGGTCGTCTGCGCCGTCGGCCTCGGCACCGTGGCCGGGGTCTCGCGGGCGTTCGACGTCTCGGCGGTCAAGCGCCGCTCCGGCTTCTACCTGGTGATCCTCGCGGCACTGCTGGCCACCGTCTGCGCAGACCTCAGCATGCTCAGCAAGGCCGAGGTCGAGCGAATCTGGTTGCCGTACACCGTGTGGCTGACCGCCGCGGGGGCACTTCTGCCGCCACGTTCGCATCGGTTCTGGCTCGGGCTCAACGTGATTGGCGCCGTGGTGCTGAACAGCGTCATCTTGACGAACTGGTAGCCCACGCGTCGCCGAGCGTGCGCAGAATGCCATGTCGCGGCGGCGTGTCGTGTGCCGACACGCACGCTCGCGGAGAAAAGGGGGGAACGGGGGGTGGCTAGGCGGCGGCGAGGCTGGCCAGCACCCGGTTGCCGACCGGCATCACAGCGGAGACCACCAGCCCCACGTCCTCGGCAAGGTGCTTGGCACAGTCGATACCGACCGATGCCCAACGAAACCATGGCCCGACGGTCTTCGACGATTCGAGGCGGACCCAGCGGGACTGGACACCGCTGATGTTGGGATCGAACTCGGCGACGCAGCGGCCGCCGGTGCGCATCAACTCCCCGGCGCGCCGGAGGACGCGGGTCGGGTCGCCGCCGAGGCCGACGTTGCCGTCGGCCAACAGGACGGTGCCCCACCGGCCCGTGCCGGGCAGCCGTTCGAAGACGTCACGCCGCAGGGCGGGGGCTCCGCTGCGACGGGCCAACTCCACGGCGGTCTGCGACTGGTCGACACCGAGCGCGGGGATGCCGAGCTTGGTCAGGTGGGCGACGAATCGCCCAGGGCCGCAGCCCAAGTCGATGGTCGGCCCGTGGCACAGGCCGAGCACTGCCTGGTCGAACGCCTTGTCCACGCGACGCCCGCCGAGCAACCAGCTGTGCACCGGAAGCCCCTGCATGCTGCCGTCGTCGTAGCGAATCCAACATCGCTCGCCCGTCAGCGCCTCGTCGTACAGATTACCCAGCACGTTCTACCTCCATGGCCAGGGTGACCTGGCTAAATCGACTGTGCGGCGGGCATTCCCGCCGCACGGCTTCCACGTCGTCGACGGTGTCGACATCGGCCAACTCGGATACCAGTTCCACATTGAGCCCAGTGTCACGAAGGGCGACGAGCGTGTCGTTGCCGGTCTCGGCCGTCGACATCGGCACGCCGCGCAGGCACTCGGCGGATCGCGGGTCGGTGATGCCGAGCACCCACCACCCGCCATCGCGGGCGAGGCCGAGCACCGCGTCGGTCGACAGGAGCGCGGTCGCACTGTCGGTGAGCAGGTCCGCGGTCACCTGGGGGGTGTCCATGCCGATCTGCACGACCGGCAGGCCGCCCGCGGCGACCGCGGTATCCGCGTGGGCGTTGGCGAGCCGGTCGGCGAAGTCATCGCCGCGCTGGGGGATGACGATGAAATCGGCCAGCCGGGTGCGAATCTCGGCGCTGCGGCTCGCGGCCTCCAGATCGCCGGTCATGGCGACCACGCGCGCGGCGACCGGAGCGGCGGCGACGGCATCGAGGGTGTCCAGCAGCGCTGCGGCCGCGACATCCGCAGCCGCAGCGTTGCCCACGGTGGCCGCCAGGCGGGTCTTTGCCAGACCCGGCACCGGCGCCTTCGCGACCACCAGCACCGCCACGTCGAGGTCCGGCCTCAAGAAATCACCCGCCAAAAGTCAAGTATCGCAAAGAAACTGCCTCGTACCGAGCCGCTGACCTTCGACTTCCCGCCGGTGCGGGACCCGTAGGCGACATCGTGCTCAGCCACGACCCAGCCCGCAGCAGCAGCCCGGACCAGTAGTTCCAGCGGATACCCTGATCTGCGGTCGGCTACACCAAGGGAGACCACGGCGTCTCGGCGGGCAACTCTCATGGGCGCAATGTCGTGCACCGCGATGCCGTGCCGCCTGCGCAGCCGCCAGCAAACCACCTGCGTGCCGAGCCGTGCATGCCACGGCCACCGGACCCCCGGCAACGGGCGGCGCCGGCCGACCGCCATGTCGGCGCCGCGGTCGAGTTCGTCGACGAGCTTCGGAAGTTCGCGAGGGTCCAACGACCCGTCGCCGTCGAGCACCGCGACGATCGGCGTGGACGCCGCGACGATGCCGGCATTCACGGCCGCGCCGTAGCCGGGCTGCGACTCCTCGACGACCGTCGCCCCACACCGGCGGGCCACCTCGGCAGTGTCGTCGGTGCTGTTGTTGTCCACCACCAGCGCCTGGTAGCCCTCGGGCATCAGCGCGAGCACCCCAGGTAGCGACGCCGCCTCGTTGAGACAGGGCATGACCACCGTCACCCGGGAAGAAGACACCAGGAGACATTAGCCACCCGCGGCGGCATCCCGCGCGGCGAACGCTGACGAATCAATGACGTAGTCGCAGGTAAAGACTGTGTCCAGCTAGTCTGGGGCGTTGTGACCCGAGTGCTGATAGCCGACGATGACAACGTCGTCCGAGACGTCGTGCGCCGGTACCTCGAGCGCGACGGTCTGGACGTGTCGATTGCGCGCGACGGAAATCAGGCCTTGCGGGTGCTGGGGTCCGAGCAGATCGACGTCGCCGTACTGGACGTGATGATGCCGGGGCCCGACGGTCTGGCCCTCTGCCGCGTCCTGCGGGAGCGTGGCGGCTACGCCGTACCGGTGATCTTGCTGACGGCGCTCGGGGAGGAAGACGACCGCATCGCCGGACTCGAGGCCGGAGCCGACGACTACCTCGTCAAGCCGTTCAGTCCGCGCGAGTTGGCGCTGCGGGTCCGGTCGGTGCTGCGCCGCGTCCCCGCGACGGCAGGCGCCCAGTCGGTGGTCGTGACGGTGGGCGCCATGACGGTGTCCGCTGCCGCGCGTTCGGTGACCATCAAGGGCCAGCCGATCAGCCTGACCAACCGCGAGTTCGACCTCCTGCTGTTCTTCCTCACCCACAAGGGCGTCGTCTTCACCCGAGAGGAACTGCTGAAGCTGGTGTGGCAGTGGGACTTCGGCGACCTATCCACCGTCACGGTGCACGTAAAGAGGCTGCGGTCCAAGCTGGGCGACGAGCACCGCGTGCAGACGGTGTGGGGCCGCGGCTACATGTGGAGTGAGGACCGGTATGCCGACTGACATCTGGGAGGTCGTCGGCATCGCGTTGGCGTGCTCGCTGCCGGTCGTGGTGGCAGGAGCGATCCTGATCCGGCTGGCCCGGTCGTGGTCGTTGACGATCAGCATGGTCGTCCTGGTGCTGATCCCGACGGTGGCCACGTTCACCGGCGTGTTCGGCGCAAGCGGCTTCATGCTCTCGCAGAGGTTCGAGGGCATCGTCGTCGTCCTGGTCATCGTGTCGGTCGTGACCATCCCCGCTGCGATCATGCTGGCCCGCTACCAGGCCAGGCGCACCGTCTGGGAGCAGCAGATCCAGGAGGCCGACGAGGTCGCCGAACAGTCACGTCGCCAACTCGTCGCCTTCGTCAGCCACGACCTGCGCACCCCGTTGGCCGGTATCCGGGCGGTGTCCGAGGCGATCGCCGACGGCGTCGTCGAGCCCGACGAGGTCCGCTCACACGCCAAGCACATCGAGCACGAGACGATTCGACTCTCCGAGATGGTGGACGACCTCTTCGAGATGTCGAAGATCAACGCGGGTGCCGTCCAACCCGCCTACGACAAGGTCTCCCTCGACGAGGTCGTCGACGACGTGGTCTCCGCGCACCGGATCGCGGCCGAGCGCGCCGGCGTGGCGCTGCGCGCCAGGGTGCCCGCGACACCGGTCGGCGTGATCGGCAGCGATCGCGCCCTGGTGCGGGTGCTGTCCAACCTGGTCGCCAACGCCATCGCCCACACCCCGGAGGGTGGCACCGTCGAGCTGGCGATCGGATCCGACGGGCACGGCGCCTGGGCCCGCGTCGACGACACCGGGGTCGGCATCAACGAGGCCGATTTGGCGCGGGTGTTCGACGTCGCCTACCGCGGATCCAACGGCCGGGTGCCGCGGGAGGATTCCTCGCTGCCCAGCGGCTCGGGGTTGGGCCTGGCCATCGCGGCCGGGTTGGTGCACGCCCACCACGGCACCGTGTCGGCCTACAACCTGGAGACCGGCGCCCGCTTCGAAGTGCGGCTCCCGCTGGCGGGCGAGGGCTAATTCCGCCCTGCGTGGCGTCGAGATAGCGCTGGCAGTCGCGAAACGCGTCGAAGGCGACCGTCAGCGCTATCTCAACGCGAGAGGGTGGGTCATTCCGGCAGGGAGCTGCCCAATCGCTGCGCGGCTGCGAGGTAGTCCTCGATGAACTCGAGCACCACGTCGCGCGCCGGCTTCACCTTGTTCATCAACCCCACGCCCTGGCCCACGAAGTAGGTCGCGAGCTGCTGGGCTCCGGGATGGCCCTGATCGGCCAGCGCGTCGATGCGCCGCAGCACCGGCTCGCTCAGCATCGATTGCAGCGGCAGGAGCAGCGTCGGATGGCCGCCCGCGTGTGGCGCCCAGGCGTCGGTCCAGTCCGAGACCAGTTGGCGCGACGGCTTTCCCGTGCGTCCGGCCGAACGCACGGTGTCCCGCGACGACGCCGCGAGCATCTTCTGCACGGTATGCGGCGCGGTCTCGGCTTCCTCGGTGGTCAACCACACCGAGCCGGTCCACGCGCCGTCGGCGCCCATCGCCACGGCGGCCGCCATCTGCCTGCCCGTCACGATGCCACCGGCGGCCAACACGGGCACCGCGCCGTCGATTGCCTGAATGACCTCGGGGATGAGCACCAGCGTGGTCACCTCGCCGCAGTGCCCGCCGGCCTCCGTTCCCTGCGCCACGATGAGGTCGACGCCTGCCGCTACCTGCTTGACCGCGTGCTCCTTGGCACCGACCAACGCGGCGACCGGAACCCCGCGCTCGCGGCCCGCCTCGATCATGTAGTCCGGGGGCACGCCGAGTGCGTTGGCGATCAGCTTGATCGGGTGACTCATCGCCACGTCCAACAACTCCCGGCCGGTGTCGCCGGTCAAGGCCGATCCGCCAAGCCGCGGCTCCGACTCCGACTCGATGCCGTGCTCGGCCAGGAGCTGCGCCACGAAACCCCGGTACTCGGCGGGAATCCTGTCGACGAGCTGGGTGCGGGAGAGGTTCTCGCCCTTGCCCTCGAACTTCGCGGGCACGATGATGTCGGCGCCGTACGGCTTGCCGTGCACGTGCTCGTCGATCCAGGTGAGCTCCCGGTCGAGCTGCTCGGGGGTGTAGGCCGTCGCGCCGAGCACGCCGAAGCCGCCCGCGTTGGTGACCGCGGCCACGACGTCGCGACAGTGGCTGAAGGCGAAGAGCGGAAAGTCGATTCCGAACCGCTCGCAGAGTTCCGAGGACATGCGAACAGTATTACTAGCCTCGCAGCGGCTGATGCGCGAACTCCCGCAAGCCGTCGTCAGGGTCGATCGCGGCACGGAAGCCGAGCACGTCGGCCGCGGCTGCGGGGCTCGCGACGATGTGGCGGACGTCGCCGCTGCGGTACTGGCCGGTGACCACGGGCGGCTGCCCCCCGCGAGCGGCGCAGATCTTCGTCGCGACGTCCATGATCGAGATGGGCCGGCCCGAACAGACGTTGAACGCCGCGAAACCGGCGGTGTCCGCTGCGACCGCCGCGGCGTTGATCGCCGCCACGTCGGTGACGTGGACGAAGTCGCGCATCTGCCCGCCGTCCTCGAAGACCCTTGGTGGCTCGCCTCTTTCGATGGCCGACCGGAAGATCGCCGCCACCCCGGAGTAGGGCGTGTCCCGCGGCATCATCGGTCCGTAGACGTTGTGATAGCGCAACGCGACCACCGAGCCGCCGGTCGCCTCGGCCCACGCCAGGGCGTAATGCTCCTGCGCGGTCTTGCTCGCCGCGTATAGGCTGCGCGGCCGCAGCGGGGCGTCCTCCCCCACCAGGCGCCAACTCAGTTCCTCGCCGCCGAGCGGACAGCGGTGCTCGAAGACACCCGCGTCCAGATCGGCGTGCGTGCGCGGCAGTGGGTCGACCGGGCCGTGCACGGGACAGTCGTAGCCGCCTTGCCCGTAGACCACCATCGACGACGCCAGCACCAACCGCGTGACGCCCGCGGCGTACATCTCGGCGAGCAACACCGTGGTGCCAAAGTCGTTGTGGCTGCCGTAGTTCGGTGCATCGGAGGCGTCGACGCCTGCGCCCACCACCGCGGCCTGATGACAGACGACGTCCACGCCGGGCAGCAGCGAGGCGATCCCCGCCGCGTCCCGGACGTCGACTTCCAGCACGCCGTCGGGCGGCGCGGCGGCATCGCCGTGCGCGGCGCTCAGCATCGCGTCGAGGGCGATGACCTCGTGGCCATCAGCGGTCAGCGCGGTGCACACCTGCGAGCCGATGAAGCCCGCGGCGCCCGTGACGAGGACCTTCACGGCAGCTCGATCGGCAGGGTCACGCCCGCGTGCGGGAGGCAGTGGGTGCACGTCCGCTCGGCGGGCACTCCATCGATGGCCTCGTGCACCAGCTGCTTGAACGGCACCAGGTTCTTCTCGAACTCGGCGAACACGTCGACCGCGCTGACGCCCCCGCCCGTCTCGATACCCGCGTCCAGGTCGGTCACCAAGGCGATTGCCGCGTAACACATCTCGAGCTCTCGAGCCAGCACCGCCTCGGGATACCCGGTCATGTTGACCAGGGTGAACCCCTGGCTCGCGAACCAACGACTCTCCGCGCGCGTCGAGAACCGCGGCCCCTGGATGACGACCATGGTGCCGCCGTCGACCACCCCGGGCAGATCGGTCACGTTGGCGCGCAGGCTCGGGCAGTACGGGTCGGCGAACCCGACGTGAATGCCGCCGGAGTCGAAGTAGGTGTCCGAGCGGGCGCTGGTCCGGTCGACGAGTTGGTCGGGCACCACCATCGAGCCGGGACCGAGGTCGGGCGTCAGGCTCCCGACCGCGCACGGGGCGAGGATCCGCCGGACGCCGAGCGCGCGTAGGGCCCACATGTTGGCGCGGTACGGCACCGTGTGTGGGGAGAACTCGTGGTTGGCGCCGTGCCTCGGCAGGAACGCGACCTCGTGGTTGCCGACGGTGCCGACGGTGATGGCGCCGCTCGGGGCGCCGTACGGGGTGTCGACGCTGATGCTGCGCGCATCCGAGCCGAAGAACGTGTAGAAGCCGCTACCGCCGATCACTGCGAGCATCCGACCATTGTGGGTCATGCTCTGAGTAGCTCGATCGGCGAGGTTGGATCATGACGGTCGTGTGACGCCCGGCGGTGGATCCGCACGTCGGCGACACCGGCTGACAACCTCTCCTACGAGGCATCCATCACCGAACCGGCAAGGTACGCACTGACTACGTCCCCAACGGCTGGACACCGGACCGCTGGTGCCTGGCTGACTCTGCTGCTCGGCGTGATCGGCGTGCTGGCCGGGTGCGCGTTGCCGTTCGCGCCGGTGTGGGTCGCCACGACGACGATCACCTGGCCGGAAGCGGGTCAGGCCGTCGCCTCGACGTCGGCGATCGTGGCGCCGTACCGCCCCACCGAGATGTCGGCCAGCGTGCCGTGCTCAGCGCTGAGCGCGGCAACCAAAGCCGGGCCGACGGTGGCGGCGCTGGCAACCGGAGCGCAGCCCGGGGCACTCGTCGTCACGGGCGACGCGGTCCGGTTCGGCGGCGCGCTGGTCGATCTGCGCGCCAACGCCACCGCCACCGCCACCGGCGACTGTCGCGCCGTGCTCACCGCGAACTCCCGCGGTGTGTCCGTCCTCGCCCCCGACGGTCGGCGCACCGACCTCCCCGATCAGCTGGTGCCCGAGGTGTTCGGCTTCCACACCGATCTCACTGCGGCCGCCGCCGCAGGCATCTCCGTCACCGCCCGCGTCACCGACCCGTTCACCACGTCGCCAAGCGCGGCCAAGGTGGCCTTGATCGCCGTGCAGCTGGGCGCGGCCGGTGTCGCGCTGGCGGTGTTGTGGCGGTCGGGTCCGCGCCGCGGCTGGCGGCGGCCGAGGTGGCGGCGCGCCTGGTGGGTCGACGTCGGCGTGCTCGTGACGCTCGCCGGGTGGGCACTGATCGGACCGTTGGCCGTCGACGACGGCTGGGCGTCGATGATCGCCCGCAACGTCGTCGCGACGGGGAACCCGGGCAACTACTACCGGTGGTGGAACGCCGCCGAGGTGCCGTTCGCCTTCAGCCAGGAACTACTCGCGCCGTGGACCGCGGTGAGCACCGCGCCGCTGTGGTTGCGAGTGCCGAGCACGCTTCTGGCGATGGCGACCTGGTTCGCGCTGAGTCGCGGCGTGCTGGGTGCCGCGCTCCCGGTGCGGGCGGGCACGGCCCGAGTCCGACTGCTCGCCGCCGCGTGCCTGCTGGCCGCGTGGCTGCCGTTCAACCTCGGCACTCGTCCGGAATCCTATGTGGCGCTTGGTGTCACGGTGGCGTTGGCGCTCGTCATGCGCGCCAGGTATCTGCGCGACCTCGGCCTGCTGGCGCTTGTCATCGCGCTGGTGCTGCCGATCAGCCCCAACGGCATTCTGGTCGCGGCTCCGATCGTGGTGTTCGCACCCCGCCTGCTGGCGGTGCTGCGGGCCGGCTCACCGACCCGGGTGCACCTGTACGCCCACCTGCTGGCGCTGGGCTGCCTCGTCGCCGTCGGACTCGTGGTGATCTTCGCCGACCAGACCTGGGACGCCCTCGTCACCGCCAGCGACTGGCACACGTTCTTCGGGCCGGCCCTGCCGTGGTACGACGAACCCGACCGCTATCGCTATCTGTTGGAGTCGGGCCAGCAGGGCAGCGCACCGAAGCGACTGCCGGTGTTGTTGGCGCTCGCCATGATTCCCGTGGTGATCCTGCTCGCATATCCGCGCCGCTACCGCGACTTCGTGGGTCGCGCGGGGATCAGAACGGCGGCGGTGGTCACGATCGCCCTGGCGCTCTTCGCCGTCTCACCGTCGAAGTGGTCCTATCACCTCGGCGCCGCAGCCGGACTGTTCGCCGCCCTGCTCGTGGTCGGCGTCGTGCTGGTGGTGCGCCGCGCGCGGTCTCCCGACCGCTACCTCAGCATCGTCGGCGTCGGTGGGTCAGCGCTCCTGATCGCCGCCGTCGCACTCGCCTTCGACGGGCCGAACGCGTGGTGGTTACCCGCCTCCTACGACGTGCCCTGGGCATCGGAACCGCCTCGGCCGCTGGGCATTCCGTTGCACAGTCCGCTGCCGTGGCTCGTCGCGGTCGTCGTCCTCTCGGTGGTGATCCACCGCCGACGTCCGGCGGCGGCGCCGGCGGGCAGCCCGGCCGTCGTGGTCCCCACCGCCGTCGGCGTCGTCCTCGCCCTCCTCCTGGGCTCCTTCGCCGTCGCACCCCTGCGCCGCCCCGAGGGCTCGTTGGCGATGGCCAATCTGCACCGCATCGACGGCAGTCGGGTGTGCGGCCTGGCCGATGACATTCAGGTGCTGCCCGACGGTCCGGTGCTGGCAGCCTCGAACGACGGCGGTGAGCAACTGGCCGGCTTCGGCGCACAGGCCGGCTTCCCGCCGGACGCACCCCCACCCGATCCGCCGGGCACGGGCACGTCGGCCTACCTCTGGGGTAGCCGCACCCCCGACGAGCACGCGACCGGAACCCTGCTCAGCAGATGGTTCGACCTTCCGCCGCAGCCGGCGAACGGCGGTGTCGCAGTGTCGGTTTCGGGCCGCACCGACGGCGCGAACCACCTCGGCTTCGAGTTCGGCCGCACCGACGGTCCCGGGGTCGTCCCCCTCGGTGAACGCACACCGGTCGACCGGCCCGCCATCGACGAGGATCCCGCGCACCCGCTGTGGCGCTCGATCGGGATCGACGCCTCGGCCATCCCGGCGGATGCGAATCGCGTCCGCCTCCGCGCCGTCGACGGCCGGGCCGATGACCTCGGCTGGCTGGCGGTCACGGGGCCGCGATTGCGCTCGACGATCGCGCTGACCGCGTTCCTCGACAGCCGGGGCCCGGTGTTGATCGGCTGGCCGGTGGCCTTCCTCTTTCCGTGCATCAGGGACATCGTGACCGTGTCGGCCGGCGTCGCCACCACGCCCAGGACCGTGATCGAGTCACCGCGCCCGTTCCTGGACGACGACCGGCGCCGCGAGATCGGCGGCGTCTTCGCGGCACTGACCGAGTTCGGCGCGTTGCACGAGATCCCCAGCCGCCTCGTCGGGCACCCGGAGGTCGACTGGGGAACCGTCCAGGTCTACGACGACGTGGCCCGCGACGCGTACCAGCGCACGGTGACGCACGCGCTGGTGCCGGGCATCGACGGCGCTCCGCACGCGACACCCGAGCGCTGAGAGTTCACAGCGAGCTGTGCTTCACTCACCGAGATGGGACTCCCAGATGCCCCGATCGGCCTGCGGATCGGGGCCGCCGTTGCGCTCGGCGTGGCCGCGGCCAGCGCGGTAGGACTGACGGTCGGTTGGCCCTACGCACCCGCCACCGGCTGGATCGTCGCGGCCGTGACCTACCTGGCGTGGACCTGGCTGATCGTCGGGCGCCTCGACGCCGACGGCACCAAGGCGCACGCGACCAAATATCGCGACGACGATTCCACTCCGTGGATCCTCGATCTCGCCGTGCTCATCGCCAGCATCGCCAGCTTGGGAGGCGTCGGCTACCTGCTGGTGGCCGGATCGACGGGCGGGGACGTCAGCGCCGCGGTCGTGGGAGGGCTGAGTGTCGTCGCGGCGTGGGTCACCGTCCACACCGTCTACATGCTCAGGTATGCCCGACTGTTCTACGGCGGCGACACCGAAGGCGGCGTCGACTTTCATCAAGACGGATATCGACCCGACTACGGCGACTTCGGCTACCTGGCCTTCACGCTCGGCATGACCTACCAGGTGTCGGACACCGACCTGGTCAGTCGCCCCATCCGGATGACGGCGCTCCGCCACGCCCTGCTGTCGTTTCTGCTCGGCGCGATCATTCTGGCGATCACCATCAACCTGGTGGCCAGCCTGATCGGATCCAACCACTGAGACCGCGCGTGCGACGATGGCGGCGTGGCCAGTTTCGCGCAGTGGGTCGAAGGCGCTCGACCGCGCACGTTGCCCAACGCCGTCGCACCGGTGATTGCCGGCACGGGAGCCGCAGCGTGGCTCGGTGACGCCGTGTGGTGGAAGGCCCTGCTGGCGTTGGTCGTATCGCTGGCTCTCATCGTGGGCGTGAACTACGCCAACGACTACTCCGACGGCATCCGCGGCACCGACGACGTGCGGGCGGGCCCGCTGCGCCTCGTCGGGTCCAGACTCGCCTCACCCCGCGCCGTCGCCACCGCGGCGGCGATCAGCCTCGGGGTCGGCGCGGCGGCGGGCCTGGTGCTGGCGGTCGTGAGCCAGCCGTGGCTGATCGCCGTCGGCGCGGCGTGCATCGCCGGGGCGTGGCTGTACACCGGCGGCTCGAAGCCCTACGGCTACAGCGGTCTCGGCGAGGTCGCGGTGTTCGTGTTCTTCGGTCTCGTCGCCGTGCTCGGCACGCAGTACACCCAGGCGCTGCGAGTGGACTGGGTCGGTGCGGCGCTCGCCGTCGCCACCGGCGCCCTGTCGTCGGCAGTGTTGGTGGCCAACAACCTTCGCGACATTCCGACCGACAAGGAATCCGGCAAGATCACGTTGGCGGTGCGACTCGGCGACGGCCGCACCCGCGTGCTGTACCAGGTGCTGGTGGCACTGGCGTTCGTGCTGACCCTCGTTCTGACGTTGGCGACGCCGTGGTGCGCCGTCGGTCTGGTGGCGTTGCCGCTGGCGGTGCGGGCCGCCGCACCGGTGCGTTCCGGCCGCGGCGGCAAGGACCTCATCCCCGTCCTGCGCGACACCGGGTTGACGATGCTGGTGTGGTCCATCGCGGTGGCGGCGGCCCTGGCTTTCGCGTAGTCCCCGCACGGGATCGGCGGTCATGCGGTCGGCAGTGGCATCCTGGCGGAGTGGGCATCGTGTTTCGGTTGGCCGAGCTCCTGCTGATGCTCGTGCCCGTGGCGGGCGTCGTCCTGGCGGGGCTCAGCGTGTGGAAGCGGGTCCAGCAGTCCTCGGCTCCGGCTCCGGACGACGAGCCCCCCGGACCGGTCAGGGGGGCGCCGACGAATCCCGCCGCCCTGTGGCGCATCATCACGCGCACCCTCGAGGAACACGCCCGCACCGACAGCCGCTGGATGGCCTACGAGTTGGACAGCGACAAGCTCCTCGACTTCCCGCTCATGACCGACATGCGCGCCCCGCTGACCACGGCGTTCCACAAGGCCAAGCTGCGCGCGGACCTCTTGCGCCCCGCCAAGGCCGAGGACCTGTTCGACGATCGTGAGTCGGCCGCGCAGTACCTCGCGGCCGTCGAGGACTACACGACGGCGTTCGATGCCGCCGAGGCCGACGCGATCCGTCGTCGTCGCAGCGACTTCTCCCCCGACGGCCAGCAGCGCATCGCCCGCGCCCGCAGCCTGCTGAGCGTGGCGTCGGATCCCGGTGCGACGCAGAACGAACGCGAACGGGCCTATGAGTTGGCGACCCGGGAGCTCGACGGGCTGGTGGTCCTTCCGGCCACGACCCGCGACGGCATCGAACGCGGTATCGCGGGTCAACTCGACGGCTGAGCGACCTGAACCGCAGGCGTCATACTCTCGTCACACGGCCGGAGGCTCGTCGCCGCGCAGGCGGGCCCGCAACTGGTCGCGGTCGCGACGACGCCGTTCGTCGAACACCGCCATGCTCGCGGTGGCTCGCCGGCGCAGCGGCGCGAACAGCCAAATGCCCAGCGGCAGAGCGATGACGATCGCGAAGAGCAGGGGTACGACGATCGGAAACTCGCCGATGCCCAGCAGGTGCCCACCGAAGTAGATCGCCGCGGCCAGCACGGCGACCAACAGCAGACGAGCAAACGTGTAGATCAGGACGTCGAGCACCATCCGCGAGCCCGGTCGAGGGGTCGCTTCGCCACTGTCCTCTGGAACTGCCACGGGCCCGAGCTTACCGACGGCGCGTATATTTACTGCAAGGAGGTTTTTGTGCTGCAGTTCGTTCTCCTCGTCGTCATCTTGGCGGCCCTGGCCTACGGGGCTTGGCGCCTGGTGCGTGCGACCGCAAATCGACCAAGGACCAGGACCATCGGGCCGGACGACGACCCCGAGTTCCTCAACCGGCTCAACCACGGCAAGGATCCTCGCTGAGCGAGATTCAGTGTGCGCCGGGGAAACCGTCGGCGACCACGGCCGCCAACTCCGTCAGGGCGTCGCGAGTCTCCGGCTTGAGCCTGTCGAGACTGATCTCCGCGCCCTCTTCGAGATGCGGGTCGAACGGGACCTGCAGCACCGCCTTGCATCGGCGGGAGAAGTGGTCGACCACCTTCCCCTGATCGACGCGTGAACCGCCCCGACCCGATTGCGGCCGAACCGCATTGATGACGGCGATCGAATCGGCCACCAATTCCTGATATCCGTGCGCGTCGAGCCAGTCCAGCGTCGCGGACGCGCTGCGGGCGCCGTCCACCGACCCCGAGCTGACCACGATCAGCACGTCGGCATTGTTCAACACGGCCGACATGGCCGAGTGCAGCATCCCGGTCCCGCAGTCGGTGAGCACCAGGCTGTAGAAGCGCTCGAGCACCTCGAGCGTCCGCTTGTAGTCCTCGCTGCTGAACGCCTCCGACACGGCCGGATCACTTTCGGAGGCAAGCACTTCCAGCCGGCTCGGGCCCTGCGACGTGTAATTGCGGACGTCGCTGTAGCTGCTGATGCCCTCGGCGTCGCGCAGCAGGTGCCGGACCGTCGACGGCGTCTCGAGCGGCACCTTCTGACTCAGGGTGCCGCGGTCTGGATTGGCGTCGACCGCGATGACCCGGTCACCGCGTGCGGAGGCGAACGTGGCACCGAGGGTCGCGGTGATCGTGGTCTTCCCGACGCCGCCCTTGAGCGACAACAGCGCGATGCGGTAGCAGCCGCGAAGTGGTCGACTGGCCTGGGCGGTAAGCGCCTTGCGGCGCAACGCCTTCCGACCCTCACCGAGATTCACCAGCGTGAACGAGCCCACGTACAGCCAGCGCCGCCAGCCGCCGCTGGGCTTGCGCTTGGGTTGGCCGAGCAGTGCCACGGTGGACAGATCCAGGTAGGGCACCTGCGGTTCGGGACGCGACGGCGTGGGCGGCGGCTCGGGCAGCTTCACGACCGGCATCCCGTGCGGCGGGGTCGGCGCCGTCCACTCCGGTGGGATCGCCTGGGACGGATCGGAGAAACGTTGTTGCGACCGGAAATCCGGTGGTTGCTCAGACGCCGGAGGAATCAACCTCAGCCCACCCCTGCATAGGAATGCAGCCCCGTCACCACGAGGTTGATG
Source organism: Mycolicibacterium sp. (assembly GCF_016462545.1). Classification (GTDB taxonomy): domain Bacteria; phylum Actinomycetota; class Actinomycetes; order Mycobacteriales; family Mycobacteriaceae; genus Mycobacterium. The sequence continues at coordinate 38,833 of NZ_JAEMTA010000016.1, forward strand.
AAGAACAGGTTGAACACCATCGCAACGAAGCCGACGACGTTGATCCACGCGGCCTTCTTGTCCCGCCAGCCGGCCGTGGAGCGCGCGTGCAGGTACGCGGCGTAGACGACCCAGGCGATGAACGCGACCGTCTCCTTGGGGTCCCAGCCCCAGTAGCGGCCCCACGCCTCCTCGGCCCAGATGGCGCCGAAGATGACCCCGAAGCCGAAGATCGGGAACGCGAAGATGGTGGTGCGGTAGGCGATTCGGTCCAGTGTCTGACCGTCGGGCAGCCGCGCCACGATCTCGGCGAGCCTGCCCTCACGGCCCGGATCGCCCAGCGGTGACATCTTGGCCAGGAACAGGATGCTCGCCACGCCGGCGACGAGGAACACCCCCGAGCCGAGGCTGACGACCGACACGTGGATCGGCAGCCAGTACGACTGCAAGGCGGGCATCACCGGTGCGGCGTTGGAGTACAACCACTTTCCGGACACGGCCAGCAGGATCAGCACGGGCAGGAGCACGAACGCCCACAGTGCGCGGTACTTCGGCCTGCGCAGGGTGACCGCCGCCGCGATGAGGCCGCAGAGGCACGTCAGGTTGATGAACTCGTACATGTTGCCCCACGGCACGCGCGCGGTCGCGAGACCGCGCAGCACGACGCAGGCCAGCAGCATCGCGGTACCGAGGTACACCAGCGCGAGACCGGCCCGACCGACCCGCTCGTCGAACGGACGTCTCGGGGTGTCGACGACGACGCCGGGCTGCGCACTGTCGGCCGATACGGCGCCCGCCGACACCAGCTCGCGGGCGTCCGCCCGACGGCTGCTGCTGTAGGCCAGTTCGACGGCCAGCAGGAGCAGCGCGAGGACGAGGACCACGATCGTCGACGTGAAGGCGAGGTCCGAGAGCCGGGCAAACCCAAGGTCGATGTTGGGGGTGTTCACGAAGTCTCTCTCCCGCCTGTGTCCGCCGGTGGCACCAGCCGCGCGGTCAACTTCTCGAACTCGTCGCCCCACCCGGAGTTGTCCGTGCGGGCGAGACCGCCTAGCTCTACCTCAACGGTACCCGGCGCGCCCGGTGACACCCGAACCCAGATCCGCCGGCGGCGCACCACCAGCGATACCAGCAGCCCGGCCATCATCGACATGGCGAAGATCAGCACCCAGACCTGTGCCGGGTCATGGGATACCTGGACGTTGATGAACGGCACCGCACCGTCGAACCGCACCTGGGTGCCGTCGTTCAGCCGCGTCGACTCGCCCGCCTTCAGATTCACCCGGGCCTGCTTGTTGAGCCGCTTCTGCTCGATCAGGCTGGAATCCAGGGTGAACAGCGACTGGGGTCGGCCGGTATCGAGGCCGGTGTCACCGCGATAGACGTCGACGGCGACCGCCGGGTCGTTCAGCGCGGGGTAGCTCGACGAGAGCAGCTTGCCGTCGAGCTGTTCGGTCGGCGCGAACAGCCCCTGGATGGCGATCTGATTCTTGCGCCGTTCCCCGGGGTTCGGATAGGTGCCGCCGGGCGGGTCGACGCGGATGACGCCCGAGGACAGCAGCGTGATCGGGTCGTCGGGGCGCCACTGCACGGTCTGGGTGCGCTTCTGGCCGTCGGGGAAGGTGACGGTGAACGTCGGGGCGTAACCGTGGCCCTGCAGGTACAGCCGGTCGCCACCGAGCCGCAGCGGATGGTTGACCTCGAGGCGGTAGGGCCGCCAGGTGTCGGTGTCCAGGTCCGCTCCGGCCTGGTAGTCGACGTTGGCCGCAAAGCTCAGCGCCTGCCCGCTGGGCAGATAGGTGGCGTCGAAGTCGTTGACCCGCAGGCAGATCGGATTCAGCGAGGTGCCGTCGACGGTGTTGCCCGCGCGGAACGAGTCGAAGGCCGCCGGCGACGCCGAGCAGAATCCGGGCCCGCCGTTGGCGACCACGATCACGTTGCCCTCGTAACCGAACAACTTGCCCGCGGCCACCGCGACCAGCAGCCCGAGCAGGGAGAAGTGGAAGACGATGTTGCCGAACTCGCGGAGGTAACCCTTCTCCGCTGACACTTCGATGACGTCGCCATGTTCGCCCTCGCGGCGGCTGACGCGCCGCCAGCCCTTGAGTCGCGCTTCGACCTCGGTGGCGACGGCCTCGGCGTCGCCGGCGGTCTGCAGCGCCGCGTGCTTGGGCAGCCTGGTCAGATTCCGCGGCGCGGCCACCGGCGTGGCGCGCATGCTGCGAAGGTGCTCGGCCAGGCGCGGGGTGAGACATCCGACCAACGAGATGAACAGCAGCGCGTAGATCGCGGTGAACCAGAAGCTGGAGAACACGTCGAACATCTGCAGGCGGTCCAGCCACGGCCCGATCAGCGTGTGCTGGGCGAGGTAGTCGTCCACCTTGCCCGCGTTGAGGCTGCGCTGCGGCACCAGTGCGCCGGGGATGGCGCCGAGCGCCAGCAGGAACAGCAGCACCAGCGCCGTACCCATCGAGGTCAGGGTGCGCCACGTGTTCCTGGCATACGCCCCAAGGCGCTTCACGAACGTCATATCGGCAACCGCACGTCGCTGACGAACGCATCGCGCACCCAGGAGATGAAGTCGGCCCACAGCCCGGTGACCAGAGCGACGCCGACGAGGATCAGCAGCACGCCGCCGAAGATCTGGATGCTCCTGGTGTGACGGCGCAGCCAACCCAACCCCTGGACGGCCCGCGCGGAACCGAAGGCCAACAGCAGGAACGGAATTCCCAGGCCGAGGCAGTAGGCGATGACGAGGATGACGCCGCGCGTCACGTTCGGGCCGTCGGTGGCGGAGGCGACGGCGATCACCGCGGTCAACGTCGGGCCGAGGCACGGGGTCCAGCCGAGGGCGAAGACCGCCCCGAGAAGCGGTGCCCCAGCGACCGTCGACAGCAGCTTCGGGGTGAACCGCGCCTCGCGCTGCAGGGCGGGAACGAAGCCGATGAACACGAGGCCCATCAGGATCGTGACGACGCCGCCAATGCGTTGCAGCAGAAGCTGATTGATCAACAACGTCGTGGTCACGCCGAGCACCGCCACGGTGCCGAGCACGAACACCACGGTGAACCCGCCGACGAACAGCGCGGCGGCCCCCGCCACGCGCCACCGGGCGGCGCGGACGGCCGTTCGCGCCGCACCGGCCCGCTCCGCGGTCTCCCCGGTGGACTCCTCGACGCCGACGATCGCCGCCAGGTAGGAGAGGTAGCCGGGCACCAGCGGGACCACGCACGGCGAGGCGAACGAGACGAACCCGGCCAGCACGCTGACGAGGACCGCGAGCACCAGCGGACCCGCGGACATCAGGGTGCTCACCTGCTCCAGGCTGACCGCGAGGGTGGTCACGTCACCCGTCACTTCTCGGCCGCCAACCTCTGCACGACGGGCAACAGGTCCTCGGCCAGCAGCTCACGCAGGAACACCGCGGCCACCCGGTGCTGGCGGTCGAGCACCACGGTGGAGGGGATGACGGTGGTCGGATACTTGCCGCCGAACGCGATCATGCTGCGCATGGCCGGGTCGTAGATCGACGGGTAGGTGACCTTCCGGTCGGTGACGAAGTCCACTGCGGCGTCACGGTTGTTGTCCCGGACGTCGATGCCCAGGAATGCGACACCGTCGGCGCGGGTGGCGGCGTAGACCTTCTCGAGCTCGGGGATCTCCGAGCGGCACGGCCCGCACCACTGCCCCCAGACGTTGATCACGACGACCTTGCCCGCGAAGTCGTGACCTTCCCCCGTCGCTTCGCTCGCCCCGCCCAATGACAGCGTCTTCGACGGGTCCGTCAGCTCGGGACCGCTGATCTTGCCTGGGCGACTTCGGCTTTCGGGAGGATCGTAGAAGATGTCGGTCTTGCCGCCGGGCGCCACGAACTCGAAGGTGCCGCCTTGGGCCACGGCGTCGTCACCGGTCGCGCATCCGGTCAACAGCACCGCCGTCGACACGAGAAGGGCCACCGGGAAAGCCGCCAGGCGTCTCACTGGCCAGCCAGCTCCGCGTAACTCCAGCCGACCAGGGCCGTGTCGTGAAAGTAGAAGGACGTCAGGGAGGCGTGGTTGCACATCCGGTTCGCCGCGGTCGGAAGGTGGTGCAGCGTCTGCCCGGTCAGCGAACGGCGCAGGGTCGCCGTCGGAAGCTGGTGGCTGACGCATACCGCCTCGTGGCCCAGCGCCGCGTCCCTGGCCCGGTACAGCGCCGTCTGCATGCGCTCGGCGATGTGCGCGTACGGCTCTCCCCAGGACGGTGTGCGCGGGTTGCGCAGATGCCACCAGTTCTTCGGGTTGCGCAACGCGCCGTCACCCGGGGACACCCGCTCCCCCTCGAAGACGTTCTCCGACTCGATGAGATCGCGATCGGTGTCGATCGACAGCCCGTGCGTCGCGGCGATGGGTCCGGCGGTCTCCTGCGCACGCTCCAGCGGCGAGGCGACGACGTGGACGACGTCGTGACCGGCCAGCCACTCGGCCACCCGCTGCGCCTGGGCCCGACCCTTGTCGGACAGGTGGAAGTCGGGCAGCCGTCCGTAGAGGATCTTGTCCGGGTTGTGCACCTCGCCGTGGCGCATCACGTGCACGATCGTCTCGGTCGTCACGATGGACTCTCCGACTGGGCGGCGGCGCGAGCCGCAGCGGGCAATGCGGCGGCGATCCGGTCGAATGCGTCGTCGTCGAGCGCGGTCGAGACGAACCAGGCCTCGAATGCGCTGCAGGGTGGATAGACGCCTGCGGCGAGGAGGGCGTGGAAGAACGCGGGGAAGCGCCACGTGTCGGTAGCCTTGGCCGAGGCGAAGTCGACCACCGGTCCGTCGGTGAAGAACACGCTGAACATGTTCCCGGCTCGCGAAATGCGATGCGCCACGGACGCTTCGGTCAATGCGTCGGTCAGCAGTCCGGCGAGGCGGTCGGCGTTGGCATTCAGGGTCGCGTACACCGCGTCGTCGGCCGTCCGCAGCGTGGCGAGTCCCGCGGCCATCGCGACGGGGTTACCCGACAGGGTGCCCGCCTGGTAGACCGGCCCCAGGGGCGCGAGCCGCTCCATCACCTCGGCGCGACCGCCGAAGGCCGCCGCGGGCAGGCCGCCGCTCATCACCTTGCCGAAGGCGAACAGGTCGGCATCGACGGGATCCAGTCCATACCAACCGGATCGGCTGACCCGAAAGCCCGTCATGACCTCGTCGAGGATGAGCAGCGCTCCGTGGTCGGCGGTGATGCGCCGCAGTGCGGCGTTGTATCCGGGCAGCGGCGCCACCGTGCCCATGTTGCCCGCCGCAGCCTCGGTGATGACACACGCGATGTCGGCGCCGAACTCGGCGAAGACGCCCTCGACCGCGCCGATGTCGTTGTACGGCAACACGATCGTGTCTGCGGTCGCGGCGCCCGTGACACCGGGCGAGGACGGCAGCCCCAGCGTCGCGACACCCGAACCCGCGTCGGCCAGAAGCGCGTCGCTGTGTCCGTGGTAGCAGCCGGAGAACTTGACGATCTTCGCGCGGCCGGTGAAGCCTCGGGCCAGCCGGATGGCGCTCATGGTGGCCTCGGTGCCGGAGTTGACCAACCGCACCTTCTCCACGGCCGCGACGCGGTCGACGATCTCGCGCGCCAGCTCACTCTCGGTCGGCGTCGGCGCCCCGAAGCTCAGGCCGTTGGCAGCAGTCTTTTGGACGGCCTCGACGACGGCGGGGTGGGCGTGGCCGAGGATCATCGGGCCCCAGGAGCACACCAGGTCGACGTAGCGGTTGTCGTCGGCATCGGTGAGCCAGCAACCCGAGGCCTTGGTGATGAACCGCGGGGTGCCGCCCACCGAGTTGAAGGCACGGACCGGCGAGTTGACCCCGCCGGGAATGACGGCGGACGCCTCGGCGAAGAGTCGTGCCGAGGTGGCCGTCGTTGGGTCAGCACGCATGTCTACCAGTGTCCCAGCAGCACCCGAGGCGTCAACTACAGGGTGTAGTGGTCAGCCTCACGTCACGGTGCGTGGACGTGCCCGGCCGGATGGCTCGCGGGGTAGGCGTGGATGAGCGCGGTGGACAGCTTCGGGATCGCATGGGTCAAGGCGTGTTCGGCGTCGTGCGCGATCCGGTGGGCGTCCCCGATGCTGGTCTCGGGCGCGACGTCGAGCTCCGCGTCGGCGTGCAGCCGGTGGCCGATCCAGCGCATCCGCACGCTGCGCACTGCAATCACGCCAGGCTCGCGGGCCAGCGCGGCCTCCGCGGTGTCGACCAGGGTCGGGTCGACGCCATCGAGCAGGCGCCGGAACACGTCGCGCACCGCGGTACGCAGCACCGCCACGATGGCAACCGTGATGACCAGGCCGACGATGGGGTCCGCCAGCGGGAAGCCGAGCCACACCCCGATCGCCCCGAAGACCACGGCCAGGGAGGTGAACCCGTCGGTGCGGGCGTGCAGCCCGTCGGCGGCCAGGGCCGCGGAGCCGATCTGGCGACCCACCCGAAGCCGGTAGAGCGCGACGAGTTCGTTTCCGACGAAGCCCACGGTCCCCGCGGCGATGACCCAGCCGAGATGGTCGATGGCGACCGGATCGATCAGCCGGCGGATCGCCTCGTACCCCGCGATCACGGCGGACAGCGCGATCATCAGGATGACGAACAGGCCCGCGAGGTCCTCGGCCCGGCCGAAACCGTAGGTGTAGCTCTTCGTCGCGGCCCTGCGGCCCAGCACGAATGCGATCCACAGCGGGATGGCCGTCAGGGCGTCGGAGAAGTTGTGGATGGTGTCGGCGGCCAGCGCGATCGATCCCGAGATGGCGAGGATGACCAGCTGGAACGCGGCCGTGGCACCCAGCGCGATCAGGCTGATCTTGACGGCGCGGATACCCCTGGCACTGGACTCCAGGGCATCGTCGACACTGTCTGCCGCGTCATGGCTGTGCGGCGAGAAGATGTCGCGCCACACACCGCGATGATCGTGGGAGTGGTCGTGGTCACTCATGGGCTGTCCCCGTTCGACCCTCGCGCTGCCGGAGCACCTCGACGTCGTCCCTGCGGTGGTGGCCCGGGATGCCGGGACTGGCGTGTTCGGCGTTGAAGACCGCGTCGCTGACCAGTTGACGGACGTGGTCGTTCTCCAGGCTGTAGAAGATCGTGGTGGCCTCGCGTCGCGTGCGGACCAGGCGTGCCATCCGGAGCTTGGCCAGATGCTGGGACACCGACGGCGCGGGCTTGCCGACGTGTTCGGCAAGATCGGTGACGGATAGCTCCCGGTCGACCAGCGCCCACAGCATCCGCACGCGGGTCGCATCCGCCAGCATGCGAAACACCTCGACCATCAGACCCACCTGATCGTCGTCCAGACCATGATCGCGTCGCTGCTTATCTGCGTTCATACGCAGATAGTAGCGGAGTGTCAGTCGGTGGTCGCGTCGACGATCATCGGGCGGGAGTCAGCGCGAACACCGGATGATCGGCGTCGTCGGGCAACTTCTTCCAGTAGCCCTCAACGACCTTGCCCGCGAGCGGCCGGTAGGCGGCGATGATCGGTGCCCGTTGATCCACCGGCACCTCGGTGGCGACGAAACCCACGTCGCCGAGCTTGACGTTCGGGTCGGCGCGGACGTTGCGCACCCACTCCGATTCACCTCGCGTCGACACCAGATACTTGATGCCGTGCACCTCGGGCACGACGACCGGGATCTGCTGCGGCTGGCGTGTGCCGCGCGTGGTGACGGTCAACGTGGTGGCACCACCGATGCCGAAGGCCATCGCAGCCTTGTTGAATATCTTCGCGGTGAACCACGGGGGCTTGAGATAGGCCATGCGGTGAAGTGTGCGCCCTTTCCTGCCGGGCGACTAGGACGCCGCCCAGGCCAACGGCTCGCCCTCGCCGGCGGTCATCACGGTGCCCGCCATCACCCGCAGCCGATACGGGGTCAGCCGGAGGACCGCAAACTGGTCGGACGTCGGCCCCTCGCGCCACATCGGAATGATGAACGGGTCGTAGCCCACCGGCTCGGGGCCGTTCGCGAATCGGTCCCAGACGAGGCGACGCGTGTCGTCGTCGGTGTGCCACTGCACGGCACATTCAGCGCTGCACGTGTCCTGGCTCGGAGTCCAGTAGCTGACTGCCATCTCGGGGTGGGCGTCGAGGTGGGCCCGCTTGAGCGGCGTCGGCACCGTGGCGATCCAGCCGAACAGCTCCTTGCTGTCCCACTCCCAGATCGGGTGCAGGATGCGGGTACGAGGTCGACCGTCGCGGTCGACGGTCGCGACCGATGCCCACACGATCGAATGGGCCATGTCTCGAAAGGCCGGGGCGATCTCATCGAGCGGCGTCACGAACGTCAGCGTAGGCGACTAATCTTCGTCGCCCATGGCCTTTTCGCGCACGCCCATGACGTCCTCGCGCTTGACGCCCTCGCCCTCCTTGACGTCACCGAACTTGGGTGAGCCGTCCTCGTTCACCCACTCGGCCACGGCCTGTCCCGTCACGGTGTTGCTGGTGCCGGGCAACCCGATCGTCGGACGATCGTCCTCGTACGCCTTGGCCATCTCCTTGGCCTTTTCCTTGTGTTCCTCGGTGACTTCGGGCTTCTCGGTGAGGTTCTGCTCTTCGCTTCCCATACTTCCCGGGCTGCCCGAAAGTGTGACCGACGAAACAGTCGGATCAGACGGATACGGCCCGAAGCGCCGCGGGCAGGCTGGGGACGAAGTGCCGCGTCGCGAAGGCCCGTAACTCGTCAGGGGTGGTCAAGGGGTCCGCGCCCGGCAGCAGGAGCACCATTGCGGCGTAGCGCAGGATGGTGTCGGCCAGGTCGTTGACGGCGTCGACACCGATTCGGTCGGCGAAACCGGCCGGGAAGATGACCCGGAGCGCCTCGGCCATCCGCTCGATCGCGGCGCCGTAGTGCCGACGGGCCAACTCCAGGACGAGGGCGGGCTCGTCGGTCATCAGCTGGTTGAGCACACGGTGCCTGCGGAACATCAGGATCGACTGGGTGAAGGCCTCGACGTAGTAGTCCGCCGGCTTGGCCGCGTCCTTCAGCTCGGCGGCGATGTCGGCGAACAGGGCGACGTTCTCGCGTTCGATGACCGCCGCCACCAACTCGTCGCGGTTGGCGAACCGACGGTAGATCGTCGTTCGGCTCACGCCGGCGCGGCGGGCGACGTCTTCGAGGGCCACCCGCTGAAGGCCGTGCCGTTCGAACTCGACCAGTGCCGCGTCGAGGATGGCCTCGCCCCGATCAGCCGCGGGCATATCCCTCCTGCGCGAACGTGTTGTACCGCAATCGCATTGGCAGACGATCCCAGGCCCAGTTCACCGGCCGCGATCGCCACGCCGCGGCGAAAGCCTGGTACGCCCTTTCGCGGCCCGCGCCCCACGGCAGGCCGAGCAGGTCACGGGCCCGCGGCGGCATACCACCGGTGGTGATGAATGCAGCGACGGGATTGAACAACGGGGACAACAGTTTCCACGTCAGCGGTGACACACCCTTGGGACGCGGGAAGCCCTTGGTCACGTAGCCGACGCCGTACTTCGCGGTGGGGTGCGCGACGATGACATCATCCATCATGCGGTCCCAATACCGTTGGAAGCCAGCGTAATCAGCCGGCATCGGGCGGTCACTGACCCCGTAGCGCCGGTACCACGTCTTGGACTCGGCGTAGATCCGTTCCTTCTCGTCGTCGGTCAGACGTTTGACGAACGTGTCCGCGAAGTACAGCACCTGCTCGACGAAGGTGGCGTGCGCCCAGAAGTACGTGTCGGGATCGAGGGCGTGATACCTGTTCGCCACCCCATCCTGCGAGGGCATGTCGCCCTTGATGTCTCGGTGGAAGTCCCGCACCCGGGTGCCCTCTCCCGAGTCCTCGGCGCCGTACACCGTCATCATGATCGGCGGGATCGACCGCTTGACCCGCGCCGCGGTGTCGGAGAAGAACACCGAGTGATCCAGCACGCCCTGCCCGAGCTCGGCAAGCATGTTCTGCAGCACCGCGGGCCGCGGCCCGATCAAGTACATCCGGTTGTCGCCGAAGTACCTCCACACCAGCGATTCGAGGCCGAGGGGGAGGGCGTCGGCTCGCGGGGAATTCTCCGCCAGTTCGGTCATGTGGAACAGTGTTACAGATTATGCACTTTGTACCAATGGACCTGTGAGCGGGCTCACTCCGGTTCAGCTGCGGCGTAGTCGGGCGATCCCCAGGACCGTCAGCACCCCGGCGACGGTCGCCAGCAGCACCGCCAACACGACGAGCGACGGGTCGTACGCCGCCGTCGGCATCGAGGGTTCGGAGGGAATGACGGGGGCGGCTACCCCGACGGATCGGGCCGCCAGCCAACTCACCACACACCCGACCGCCGCCAGCGCGGCGAGCACGAGTTCGACGGTGGCGCGGGTCCTCATCAGGCGCGCTCGCCGACGACGGAGACCAGGGCGCTGCGCAACTGACGGTGCTTGCGCGCCCAGGCCTGTGCCCGACGGTCACTGGACAGCTTGAGGCCGATTCCGTGCCGACCGCGGGGCACGCCGGTCAACTCCCCGAGGGCTCGCGACGACTGCCAGACGGGCACCTCCGCGCCGTCGGCCTCCGGATAGATCCGGACGATCTCCACGATGCGGATGGTCTCGGCGCCCTGCCGCAGGTACTCCCGCGTCAGCTCCACCGAGGTGTGGATACGGGCGGCCTTGACCTGGAGCCCAAGGAACCCGGTGACGAGGACGAGGAACACGGCGGGCAGCAGAGGCTGCCAGCCGTATCCGGACGACAGCTGGATCAGCAGCATCGTCGTCGCGGACAGCGGGCCGGCGAGTAGCCACCACCAGGTGGCGCCAGGCTCCCGGAACAACACCGTGGTGTCGTCCGTCTGCGGTTCGGTCACGAGACCGCCTGACCGTCGAACCATTGCTGCGAGGCGGCACGCTGAGTCAGCGCCGAACCCGTGATCAGAAGGATCATGATGAGCGCGACGATCAGCACGCCCAGCACGGCCACCCCGCCCAGGATGAGCAGCACGGCGAGATAGGCCACCGACGCCAACGCCAGACCGACCCCGGCACTGGCGAAACGCTTCAACCCGATGCGGGTCCGTCCCGCCAGGAACCCCTGCGCAAGACCGACGATGACCAGGATCACGCCGGCCACCTGAAAGAACAGGGCGGTGCTGAAACTGGCGATCAACATTCCGAAGGCGGCGGTCAGAACGGCCGCGACCAGCCAGCACCAGACGGCGGCGGTGACGGTGCGGGGCCGACTGGCGGTCGGTGGAGAATCCGGCATGGTCGGGCCAGCCTATCGTCCCGGTCAGCGCGTGAAGAAGGCGTGGGCGTCCTTGCGGTGCAGCAGATAGACACCGCCCGCGATGCAGACCGACCCGATGATCGCCGTCACCGCGAAGGCGAAGGCCGCGACGGTGGGGCGGTCGACGCCGAAGAGATTGGTCATCGCGTACACGATGGTGGCGGCACCGCCGCCGGTGAGCAGCGTGCGCACCCATCGGTAGCCCTGCCGCATCAGCAGCAGGAAGGTCAGCACCACCGACGCGACCACGAACAAGAAGATCCCCGAGACCCCGTACACCAGCGCGGCCGGGCCGTTGACGGGAATGGCGACGAGGTCGACGACGTAGCCGATCACCATCATCGGCAGCGCGACGATCCACAGCCAGAAGCCGGTATCGACGTCCTCGGGACGGGGCTGCGGGCCGGCCTTGGACGAGGGGCCGGCGGGCGGGCCCTGGTGGTACTCCGTCACGCCAGCCAGCCGGCGGCGTCGGCCGCCCAGTAGGACAGCACGATGTCGGCGCCCGCGCGCCGGATGCTGGTCAGAGTCTCCAGCGCGACGGTCCGCAGATCGATCCAACCGTTCGCAGCGGCCGCGCTGATCATCGAGTACTCGCCCGAAACCTGATATGCCGCAACGGGAACCGGCGAGATCTCGGCGGCGGCGCGCACCACGTCCAGGTAGGCCATGGCCGGCTTGACCATGATGATGTCGGCGCCCTCGTCGATGTCGAGTTCGACCTCGTGCAGGGCCTCCTTGGCATTGCCGGGGTTCTGCTGATAAGTCCGACGGTCACCCTCGAGACTCGAACTCACGGCCTCGCGGAACGGGCCGTAGAAGCCGGAGGCGAACTTGGCGGCGTACGCCAGGATCACCGTGTCGGCGTGACCCGCCGCGTCGAGGCCGTCCCTGATCGCCGCTACCTGACCATCCATCATGCCGCTGGGAGCCACTACGTGGGCGCCCGAATTCGCCTGTGCCACAGCCAGTTCGATGTAGCGAACGTTGGTCGCGTCGTTGTCCACCCGACCCCGCGCGTCGAGCACGCCGCAGTGTCCGTGGTCGGTGAACTCGTCGAGGCACGTGTCGGCCATCAGCACGGTGGCGTCGCCGAGGTCCGCGGCAAGATCCCGCAGGGCGACGTTCAGAACGCCGTCCTCGGCAATCCCGATCGAGCCCCCCGCGTCCTTGTCCTCGTCGCGCGGAACCCCGAACAACATCAGGCCACCAACCCCCGCCGAGACGGCCTCGGCCGCCGCCTTGCGCAGCGAATCACGGCTGTGCTGAACGACTCCCGGCATGGAGTCAATGGGGCGCGGTTCCGAGGTGCCGTCGGCGACGAACATCGGGAGCACCAGATGCCGCGGCTCCAGCGATGTCTGGGCGACCAATCGGCGCATGGCCGGGGTCGACCGCAGCCGACGGGGGCGGTGACGGGGGTAGGCCATGCGGGCTCCCGCTACCTCCGACGACTCTTCTTGCGCGGCGGCGGCAATGCTCCCTCGGCGCGCAGTCGAGCAGCGTGTTCGGCCAGCGCCTCGACGAGCGGACCCACGGCAGCTGTTTCCGGCTGCACGTCGACCCGAAGCCCGAATTCGGCTGCGGTCTCGGCGGTCTTGGGCCCGATGCACGCCACGATGGTCCGCGCATGCGGCTTGCCCGCGATGCCGACCAGGTTGCGCACCGTCGAGCTCGACGTGAAGCACACCGCGTCGAAGCCGCCGGTCTTGATCATCTCGCGGGTCTGTGCCGGCGGCGGGGCCGCGCGCACGGTGCGGTAGGCCGTGACGTCCTCGATCTCCCAGCCACGCTCGCGCAATCCCTCGGCCAGCGTCTCGGTGGCGATGTCCGCGCGGGGCAACAGCACCCGGTTCACCGGGTCGAAGATGTCGTCGTACGGCGGGAACTCGTCGAGCAGGCCCAGGGACGACTGCTCACCCGAGGGCACCAGCTCGGGGTTGATGCCGAAGGCACGCACCCGGTCCGCGGTCGCCTGACCGACGCAGGCGATCTTCACGCCGGAGAACGCGCGGGCGTCGAGGCCGAACTCGTTGAACTTCTCCCACACCGCGCGAACGGCGTTGGTGGAGGTGAAGACCACCCACTGGAAGCGACCGTCCACCAAACCCTTGACGGCCCTTTCCATCTGGGCGGGGCTGCGGGGCGGTTCGACGGCGATGGTCGGAACCTCGATCGGCAACGCGCCATGGCCGACCAGTCGGTCGCTCATCTCGGCGGCCTGATCCTTGGTGCGCGGCACCAACACGGTCCAGCCGTACAGAGCCCGGCTCTCCCACCAGTTCAGCTTGGCGCGGTTGGAGACGGTCTTTCCGATGGTCACGACCAGCGGGCCGACCAGCGGACCGGCGGGCTCGGACGTGGCCAGGGTCGCCTTGTCGAGCAGGCCCGACAGCGTCGACTCGACCGAACGCTGCTGGCACGTCGTGCCATTCGCGGTGATGACGCACGGCGTCGACTCGGTCAAGCCGTACTCGATCAGGGTGCGCGCCGCGTCGGGGAGATGAGATGCCGTGGCGTGCAAGATCAATGGACCGGGCGCCGCCGCCAGCGCGGCCCAGTCGACGTCACCACGGACGTCGGCGACGGTGTGCGACGAGCCGAGCGGCAGCCCGGCGTACGTCGGCACCGCGGTGCCGGGCGCGAGACCGGGCACGATCTCGAAGTGCGCCTGCGTGCGCGCCAGAGCGCTCACCTCGGTGATGACCGAATCCACCGACAGCGGATCGCCCGCCACCAGTCGCACGACGTCGAAGCCGTTTCGCGCTTCGTGGACCAGAAGCTTGGCCACTTCGGTCGGATCACCCAGTGCGGGACGGATATCGGCGCCGCCGGCGATCGTGGTCGCGGCCGCGGGCGTCTCCGCCGCCGCCGCATCGTCGTGCTGTGGCGCGGCCTCCGCAGGCCCCGACGTCGGAGGCAACTCGCAACCGACTATGGCGAGCACCGCCTCGGGTACGTCAGGGTCCGTGAAGACCAGTGCCGCGTTGGCCAGAACCGTGCGCGCCCTCGTCGTCAGCAGGCCCGGATCACCGGGGCCTGAACCGACGAACGTGATGCGGCCGGGCTTCAGCTTGCGCCCTCGGGTCGTCATCCTTCACTCCCGCTCTGTCGTCCGCTGATCCAACAACTCCCGCGCTCCCAGGTCGAACAGCTCCGCCGCAACCGAGAGACCCAGCTCCCGGGCGCGGTCCGGAGTACCGATTCCGGACGCACGGATCACGTCGGATCCGTCCAGCGTCGCCACGCAGCCACGCAGCGACACCTCCTCGAAGAGATTGCCCTCCTCGTCGATGGACTCGACCACTTCCGCGATCGCACCCACCGGCGCGGAACACCCCGCCTCGAGCTCGGCGAGCAGGACTCGCTCCGCGGTGACCGCGACGCGCGTGTCGGAATGGTCCATCTCCGCCAGCAGCGCAACGAGTTCGGTATCACCCGCGCGACACTCCACCGCGAGCGCTCCCTGAGCCGGCGCTGGCAACATCTGCACCGGCTCCAGAGTCTCGGTGACGTCATCTTGACGTCCGATGCGGACCAGTCCCGCCCGGGCGACGACGACGCCGTCGAAATCACCATTGCTTACCCTGTTCAACCTGGTGTCTAGGTTGCCTCTTAGGGGGCGAATTTCCAAACCGAGACCCAGTGCTCTAAGCTGCGCCGCCCGCCGCGGGCTCGACGTGCCGATCACCGAACCGGCTGGCAACTCCCCGAGGACGAGTCCGTCACGGGCCACCAACGCATCCCTGGCGTCCTCGCGGGGCGGGATGGCGGCGATGACGAACCTGTCGTCGGCGGCGGTCGGCAAATCCTTGTACGAGTGCACGGCCACGTCCACGCAGCCGTCGGCGATCGCGTCGCGCAGGGCCGCGGTGAACACCCCGACGCCGATGTCTGCGATCGGTTCACTCGAGCGGTCCCCCGCGGTGGAGACGATGACGAGTTCGGCGGCGTGCCCCTTGGCGATGAGGGCATCGCGGATCATGCCGGCCTGGGTGGTAGCCAGCAGGCTGCCCCTGGTGCCGATCCGGATGGCCGTATCGCGCGTGTATGGCAAGGGACTACTCAGTCTGACCCAGCTCGAACCGGGTATCGGCTGGCACTGAATCCATTGTCACGATTGGCAATTCGCCACCGGCGACGGCGTCGACGGCCTGTGGGTCCAACTCGAAGAGTTCGCGCAGCGCCTCGGCGTAGCTGTCGCCACCCGGCGCGCTGGCCAGCTGCTTGACGCGGACGGTCGGGGCGTGCAGGAGCTTGTCGACGACCCGGCGCACGGTCCGCGCGACCTCGTCACGATGCGCGGCCTCCAACTCCGGCAGCCGGTTGTCCAGCCGCAGAAGTTCTGCCTCCACGACGTCGGCGGCGCGCTGACGAAGGGCGGTGACGGTGGGCGTGACCTCCGCCATCCGTTGCCCGGCAAGGTAGTTGGCAACCTCTTCGGCAACGATCGAGCGGGCTTCGTCGGCATCGGAGGCGGCCGCCCGGGCCGCGGGTTCGCGCTGGATCCGGTCCATGTCGACGACGTACACACCGGGCAGACCGGCGACCGCGGGATCCACGTCACGGGGCATGCCGAGGTCGCAGATGACCAACTGCTTGGGCTCGAGGCCGTGCGCGAGACCTCGGTGCACGTCGGCGAGCGAGACCACTGGGCGCACGGCCCCGGTACAACACACCACGACGTCGGCGTCGGCGAGGACGGGTTGGATGTGGTCGAACGGGAAGGCGTGCGCGTCGACGCCCTGGGCCCGCAGGTTCTCGACGAGTCGTTCGGCGCGCGGCAGCGAGCGGTTCACGACGTGGACGCGGCCGATGCCCGCCCGCACCAGATGCGCAGCCGCGAGCGAACCCATCGAACCGGCACCGACGACGGCGGCGGACCGGCCCACCAGGCCGGACAACTTCGCGTCGGCCATGTCCAACGCCACAGAGACCACCGAGGCGCCCGCGGCGTCGATGCCCGTCTCGGAATGCACGCGCTTGCCGACCTGGAGCGCGCGCTGGGCCAACTCGTGCAGGGTGCGCCCCACGGTCTGATGCGCCTCCGCCGAGGCGTACGAGCGGCGGACCTGGCCGAGAACCTGCTGTTCGCCGATCACCGCGGAATCCAGCCCGCTGGTGACGGCGAAGAGGTGCTCGACGGCCGCTTCGGCGTACCGGACGTAGGCGTACTTGGTCAGGTCGCCCAAAGACATGCCGCAGTGTTCGGACAGCACCTGCCCGATGACGGAGAGCCCGCCGTGGAACGCATCCACCACCGCGTAGATCTCGACCCGGTTGCAGGTGGACAGAACCATGGCCTCGGTGACGAGAGATGACTGCAGCACCTGGTCGACGATCTTGGCCTGATCGGACTCGTCGGTGCTCAGCTGTTCCAGCACGGAGACCGGGGCGCTGCGATGCGAAACCCCGAAGAGAAGAACACTCATGGCCTCGTCACCACGTAGTCGAAGATAGTCGTCTACCAGCCCGCCAACCAAATTAGCGGTGAGGGTCACGTCCCGGTCATTCCCGGGTCGCTGCGCTCCTGCCCTCCGAAGTCACACCCCGGTCGCTACCCTCCTGCGGCGAGATCCTCGCGCAGCCGCGGCTCGTCGACTTCCCAGTAGCTGTGCTGAACCCCGTCGAGCAGCACGACGGGCAGCAGATCTCCGTACTCGGCGCGCAGCGACGGGTCGCCCGCGGCTGCCGCGGCGTCGACGTCGGTACAGATGACGTCGACGCCGAACTCCTCGGCCAACGCCTCGAGCACCTGCCTGGCCTTCTCGCAGAGGCTGCAACCGGCGCGGGTCAGCAGGACTACCTGATGCTTCACGGCTCCGAGTATCCCCGTGCCCTACTGTTGAAGGGTGTCCGAGTCAGGGGCTGAGGCCGATCTCGTTGCCGGTCCCGGGACCGGTGACGAAGCCGACGCCGTCGAGCACATCGTCGACGACGAGGCCTCCAACACCGAGGCGCCCCCGCCCGACCTGACGGCCGCGGCCTTCTTCGACGTCGACAACACCCTGGTGCAGGGTTCCTCGCTGGTGCACTTCGCCCGCGGCCTGGCGGCGCGGAAGTACTTCACGTACGGCGATCTGGCCCGATTCGGCTACGCGCAGGCCAAGTTTCAGCTGACCGGCAAGGAGAACAGCGATGACGTCGCCGCCGGGCGCACCAAGGCGCTGGCGTTCATCGAGGGCAGGCCGACGTCCGAGCTGACCGAGGTCGGCGAGGAGATCTACGACGAGATCATCGCCGACAAGATCTGGCAGGGCACACGCGCCCTGGCCGAGATGCACCTCGACGCAGGCCAGCAGGTGTGGCTCGTCACCGCCACGCCCTACGAGTTGGCCGCCACCATCGCGCGCAAGCTCGGGCTCACGGGCGCCCTGGGGACAGTTGCCGAATCGGTGGATGGCGTGTTCACCGGCCGGCTGGTCGGCGAGATCCTGCACGGCGCGGGCAAGGCGCATGCCGTGCGATCACTGGCCATCCGCGAAGGCCTCAACCTGCGCCGCTGCACCGCCTACTCCGACAGCATCAACGACGTTCCGATGCTGTCGCTGGTCGGCACCGCGGTCGCCATCAACCCCGACGCGGCGCTTCGCGACCTGGCCCGCAAACGTGGCTGGGAGATCCGCGACTTCCGCACCGCGCGCAAGGCCGCGCGCATCGGGGTTCCGTCGGCCCTGGCGCTCGGCGCGGCAGGCGGCGCTCTGGCGGCGGTCGTGTCCCGTCGCTCCAATGGCCACTGAGCGCTCGCTGATAGGCTCGGCGCCGCCGGATAAGAGGCACTGAGCGGGGAGTACAGCCGACACATGAGCATCGCCCAAGACATCATCGGTACCCACTACAGGTATCCCGACTACTTCTTGGTGGACCGCGAGAAGGTGCGCGAGTTCGCGCGCTCGGTCAAGGACGAGCATCCGGCGCACTACACCGAAGCCGCTGCCGCCGAGTGCGGGCAGGCCGCGCTGATCGCGTCGCTGACCTTCGTCGCCGTGGCCGGACGTCGGGTGCAGGACGAGATCTTCAACCAGTTCGACGTCCCGATCAACATGGAGCGCGTGCTGCATCGCGATCAGAAACTGACCTTCCACCGCCCGATC
Organism: Mycolicibacterium sp.; assembly: GCF_016462545.1. Classification (GTDB taxonomy): domain Bacteria; phylum Actinomycetota; class Actinomycetes; order Mycobacteriales; family Mycobacteriaceae; genus Mycobacterium. Next base: position 57,157 of record NZ_JAEMTA010000016.1, read on the forward strand.
CTGGTCGGTGACAAACTGTGGTTCGACTCCTACCTCGACTCGGTGATCGAGTCGCACGGTGCGGTCATCACCGAGGTCCGCGGCGAGGTCACCGACGATGACGGGACGCCGATCCTGACGAGCATCGTCACGTTGTTCGGTGAGTCGACCAACGCCGATGAGCACGACGAAGTGACGGCCCAGATCGCCGCCGGGCGTGACGCGGCGATGAAGCGGATGATTGCCGGGCAGAGTTCGTCGGCCAAGCCCTGACTAGCCGAGGAACGGGTTACGACGGTTGGCGAGCAACTGATACAGCGTCTGCTGAATGGTCTCCCGCACCTGATCGGTCAGCTCGAAGGTGATCATCGGATCGTCGGCCGCCGATTCGTCGTAATCCTGGGTGCTGATGGGCTCGCCGAACTGGATGTGCCACTTCGACGGCAAGGGAACGAGGCCGAGCGGGCCCGCCAACGGGAACAGCGGCGTCACCGGGAAGTACGGCAGGCCCAACAGCCGGGCCAGGAGCTTGACGTCGGTGATCATCGGATAGATCTCCTCGGACCCGACGATCGAGCACGGCACGATCGGTGCGCCCGCTCGCAGCGCCGCCGAGACGAACCCGCCCCGACCGAAACGCTGCAGCTTGTAGCGGTCGCGGAAGTTCTTGCCGAGCCCCTTGTAGCCCTCCGGGAACACCGCGGTGAGCTCGCCGGCCGCCAGCAGTCGATGCGCGTCCGACGTGCAGGCCATGGTGTGGCCCGCCTTGCGTGCGGCCTGGCCCATGACGGGCATGTCGAACACCATGTCGGCGGCCAGCAGGCGTAGATCGCGGTTCGCGGGATGGTTGTCGTGCACCGCCACCGACGCCATCAGGCCATCGAGCGGCAGGACCCCCGCATGGTTGGCGACGACGAGTGCCGCACCGGTTTCCGGCAGGTTCTCGATGCCGCTGACCTCCACCCGGAACCAGTTGCGGAACAGCCCCCTCAGCAACGGCAGGAACACTGCATCGTTGAGGTGCTTGTCGAAGCCGAACTCGTCGACGACGTAGTCGCCAGACATCCGCTTGCGAACGAACTCCGCGACCGCGGCGATCCGCTGGGCGAGTTCATTGGGCCCCTCGTCGGGGACGCCGACACCACCGGCCGCGCCGCGGTGCTGATCGATCTCGCGGACCACGGCGGCGACCTGCTCCGCGGAGGCGCGGGTCCCCGGATCGTCGAGCAGCGACGGATGCCGACGTGCGCCGTCGGCCCGTGCCGCTGCCCGCCGCTGAGCCGACGCTCGACTCGAATTCGAATGCAGCGGTATCACTTTCGCTTTTGAATCGCCCGCCACGTCGTCTACCTTCTCCCCGCCCCGTTCGTCAAGACTAGCGCCCCCAGCGCTCGGCCGCTGAAATCGCGCGGCTCTCGATCGAGCGTACCCACCGCGGATCCACGATCGGCGTCAAACCTCGCCCCCGCACATAATCGTCGAAAGCCTCCGCCGTGGTCCATTTCGGGTTGTAGCCTAGGTCCTTCCGCATTCTGGCGGTATCCATCACGCGCCCGTAGCTGACGTAGTTCAGCTGCTCGCGGTCGAGCTCGGTGTAGCGCGTGGCACGTCTCAGCGAATCAACGGCAGACAGTGCCGAACGCGGCACCGGCAGGGGCACCCGACCCGAGCGTCGGATCGCCTGCGACATCATGATGATGCCCGCGGCACCCACGTTGAACGTGCCCGAGCGCCCGGCCATCGTGGCCCGCTCCAGGGCGCCGAGCGCGTCCTGTTCGTGCAGCAGTTGCAGGCGGGCATCGTGGCCGAGGACCGACGGCACCACGGGCCCGGCGAGATACCGCGAAAGGGCGGTATCCATGGCGGGACCGATCATGTTGGCGAGCCGCAGGATGGTCACCGCGATGTCCGGGCGACGACGGGCCAGGCCGCGGGCGTAGCCCTCGATGTCGATGCTGTCCTGCGCGAAGCCCTCGCCGGGCGGCCGGCGCGAACTGCCGTCCTCGGTGAACGACACCGGGTCGCGCGGGCTCGAGCCGTACACCTCGGAGGTGGACTTGAGGATCACCCGACGCACCGACGGGGCTTTCTGGCAGGCCGCGAACAGTTGCATCGCGCCCATGACGTTGAGCTCCTTGAGCGCCGCCCGTCCGCCGGCCCGCGGGGCATACGACGCGGCCGCAGCGTGCACCACGGTGTCGACGTCGCCGTTACGGATCACCTTGGCGATGAACGGGTTCCGGATGTCGGCACGCACGAACTCGGCGCGGCCCATCCGGCGCAGTAGATCCTTGCTCGGCGTGACCGCGTCAACCGCGATGACGTGGTTGATCAGCGGATTCTGCGCCAGCCGGGCGGTGAGGTAACCACCGAGGAAACGACACGCTCCGGTGACCAGCACCACCTTGGGATACTGCACCGCGTCCTGGGAGTCGGAGCCCCCCGAGCCCTGCTCGGACGCCTGTCCCGGCTTCTGCGGAGACCGGCCCGTCGAATCCATCGGGCCAGCCTAGCGGGACAACGTGTGAACTACTTACCAAGTTTTCTGCGCTGCACCCGGGTACGACGAAGCAACTTGCGGTGCTTCTTCTTCGACATGCGCTTACGACGCTTCTTGATGACTGAACCCATGAACTCCGCTACCTAAGACATCCCCGGACATTTGCGTCCGGGTAACCGACTCGCCACACTACCCGGCCAGCACTGAGGGACGAAAACGGCTAGTCGACGGCGTGCGAGGCCCGGTCGTCAGCCCGCGTCGAAGTACGAGGTCTCCAGGAGGTCGTGCACGGCCTTGGCGTGCACGCGGAACGACCGGCCCACCCGCACCGCGGGCAGCTCGCCGTTGTGGACGAGTCGATAGACCGTCATCTTGCTGACCCTCATCAGGCTCGCCACCTCTGCGACGGTGAGGAACTGCTGCCGTGGAGGCTCGCCGCCCGAGCCATCGCGCGCCGATTTACCACTAGCGGAATCACGTGCCGATGGCCCGTTCATAGACGTCATCGCAACCCAATCAATCAGGCACGCCGCCCCAGCGGCTTCCCCACCGCTGGCACGAGAGCGTGCTTACCTCAGGGAGAATAGCGTGGCCACTGGGGTTATTGCGACGGGTGTGGGTTAATCAGTTGGAATTGCCTGAACTACTCCGATGTAATTCCTAGCTGCTCAGAGCGTGTTTTTGCGGCGGCCACGGCGTCGGCCACCGCTGCCCGCAGGCCACCTCGCTCCAATTCCCGCAGACCAGCGGCCGTGGTGCCGCCCGGCGACGTCACGGTCGCACGCAGCTGAGCCGGGCTGGTGTCCATGGCCGTGCCCATCGCGCCGTCGCCCGCGGGGTTGGCGTTGTCGAGGCTCTCGAGGAGCATCGCCGCCGAGCCGGCCATGGTTTGCGCCGCCAGATCGGTCGCCACGGCCCGTGGCAGCCCCACCCCGACCGCGGCATCGACGAGTGCCTCGACCATCAGGAAGAAGTACGCGGGACCCGAACCCGACACCGCGGTGACGGCATCCAACTGCGACTCCGGCACGGTCAGCACACCGCCCACGGCGTCGAAGATCGCCGACACCTCCTTGAGCTGATCGGCGGTCGCGAACCGGCCGGGCGCCAGGGCGCTGACCCCGCCGCCCACGACCACGGGCGCGTTGGGCATCACCCGAATGACGGGCGAGCCGGCGGGCAGGTTGGCCTCGTAGTAGGCGGTGCTGACGCCCGCGGCCACCGTCACGAAGACCTGCTCGGCGCTGCTGTTCTCCGCCCGGGCGGCGGCCTCGGAGACGTCCCCGATCACCAGCTCCACGTCCGAGGGCTTCACCGCGACGATCACGTACGCCGCGTTCTCGGCGGCATCGGCGACCGTGGTCACCAACACCGAATACGTCTCCGACAGGTACTTCGCCCGGTCCGGATGCTTCTCCGCAATGACCATGTCCTTGGCCTGCCGGCCCGAGCGCAGAAGCCCGGAAAGCAGTGCCTCGCCGATACTTCCGCCACCGATGATCGCAATTCTCGCCACGGACGCAAGCATTGCACGCCCGTCCCCGGAAGCTACGACTGTGCCTGCGGCACCAACGCGAGTTGCCGGGACTGGACGATGATGCGGCCCTCGCAGTCCACGACGACGTGATCCTCGTCGAACCACTCCTGACCGATCTGCGTGGTCGTCGCGATCACCCGCAGCCAGCCGTCGGCGGGCATGCCGCGTAGATAGGCCGTGAGTTGAACCGTTGGCGCCCAACCGAATCGGTTGACGCCGAAGGTGACCGGCGCGGAGACGTCACCGCACAGCAGCGCGAACAACACGTCCGGCGAACCATGCTTGGGCCGCACCCAGTACTCGATCACCGGCGGTCCCCCGTCGGCCCGCGGACCCATCGTGGTCAACGACGGCCTGATGTCGCAACCGTGGGCCAGATGCACGATGTCGGCCATCGGATGTCCCGGCCCGATCGGCTCGAGACCGGGCGGCGGATCCGGCGTCATCAAGGGCACCACCGGATTGACCGACAGCAGCGGCGCCACGTGGTGCTCCGGCTCGGCCATCGTCATCACCGCGCGCACGGCCGTGCGCTCCCCCTGGTTCAGCTCCACGTCCACCAGGCTGACGCGACGCCCCCGCTTGCGGACCGTGGTCACCACGCGCAGCGGACCGGGATCGGGTGCCCACAGGAAGCTGCCCGACACCGCGATCGGCTCGACGCCGGGGCGGTCGGAAACATCCCCCGGGTCGCTCCGCTCCTGCCCCCGGATCACGGTGCGCGCCGCGTTCGCGCACAACGCCAGCATCGCGCCGCCGTGCACCTTCGGTCCGATCGTCCAATGCTCGTTGAGCTCGCCGTCAAAGACGCTGACGCCGTCGTCGTCGTCCGACGAGACCAGCGTCAGCTCCATGGCGTCGACGAACGACGTGGATCCGGTGGACTGGGGCACGGCACCTACCTCCGATTCCTCTACCGCAACAAATGAGTGCGCGCGAACTCGAGTGACTCCGTCAGCAACTGCTCGCGCTCGGCGGCCGTCCGCGCGCCCGAGGTGGTGACCTCGAGGATCACGTGACCGCTGAAATTGCTCGCCGCGAGCATCTGGCAGATCTCGACGGTGGGTTGGGTGCCGCGCCCCGGCACCAGGTGCTCGTCGGTGGATGCTCCGCTGCCGTCGCACAGGTGCAGATGCACCAGGCCCTCACCCATCCGGGCAGCCATGTCGATCGCGTCGGTACCAGCCGTCGCCGAGTGCGACAGGTCGAGTGTGTAGTGCGCGTGCATGCCGTCCAGCGGGTCGTAGGACGGAGCGAACGCGGAGACCGCGATTCCCGGCGTGCCGCCGCGCTTGCGCATCCGGGAGATCGACGACTGGCCCGTGCCGAAGATGCGATCGGCTCGGAACGGGAACATGTTCTCGACGGCGACCATCACCTCGCTGGAGGATTCGAGTTCGGCGACCTGATCGGTGAAGCCCTCGGCGTAGCGCCGCTGCCACCGGAACGGCGGGTGGACCACCACGGTCTGGGCGCCGAGTTCCTCGGCGGCACGGACGCTGCGTTCGAGCTTGGCGACGGGGTCGGCACCCCATACCCGTTGCGAGATGAGCAGACACGGCGCGTGCACGCTGAGCACGGGGATGCCATGCTTCTCCGACATCCGCCGGATCGCTGCGATGTCCTGGCTGACGGACTCCGCCCACACCATCAACTCGACGCCGTCGTACCCGAGGCGCGCGGCGTACTCGAAGGCCGCCTCGGTCCTCAACGGGTATACCGAAGCAGTCGAGAGTCCGACTCTGATGGCGGGGCGCACTGAGGGATCAGTGTGACGTGTCAGTGGGATTGCAGCAGTGCGAGGGGGCCCAACGTGACCAAGGCGCCGACGGCCACCGCGATCAGCGTGCTGCCGATGTCCTCGGTCTTCCGCACCACCCGCACACCGACGACCAGACCGAGGATGACGAGGACCGACAACACCAGCGCGACGATGGTGTTCCACCGCCAGAGCTGATCGAACGCGATGAACAGACCCGCGCCGAAGGCGACGGCGAGGATGCACTGCACCACGACCCAGATGCCCCTGACGATGGCTGAGCCCTCCGGTGCGGCGGATTCGGGGGCCGCCGCCGCGGCGGTCTGCGGCTCGTCGTCGCCGAGATCGATGTCCTCGGGTCCCGGCCGCGGTCCGCGCCTGGCCAGATCGTCGGCGACGGACTGGCCGCCGAACAGCGTGTCCGAATTCGCGCGCAGGTATGACGGTGGCTCCTCGCCCGTCGCCTTCTCGTCGTCCGCCGCGTGCTTGTCGAGCACCTCGCTGAAGTCGACGTCCGGACCGAGGTCGAGCATCTCGTCGTCGTCGTCGATCACGGGGTCGGGACTCATCTGTTCGGCACCGCCGGCCTGCGCCGCGAAACCACCGGTCGTGGCCGCCTGCGACCGGCGTGGCGGCGGTGCAAAGTCCAGGGGGGCCGGATCGAGATCACGCTGCGCGAGGTGCGCCTGGTAGTCCAGTTCCGCCTCGGTGAGCTCCGGTTCCGGCTCGGGTTCCACATCCGATTCCGGCTCCGGTTCCGGCTCCGGTTCCGCCTGCGCCTCCGTGTGCGGAGCCTCGACGGGCTCGGAGATCGGTTCCTCGACGGACTCCTCGACCAGCTCCTGGGCCGGTTCCGGGGTCGGCTCCGCCACGGGCTCCGGAGCCGCGGGCCGGGCGGGCGTCTGGATCGGCAATCGGCCCGTGTCGGTGATGATCGGGATCTCGCCGGTGAGCTCGGCGACCGTCACCGCATCACTGTTGCCGCGTCGCCGCCGACGTCGACCGCCGGCCGGTGGTGCTCCGATCGTCCCGTTCTTGGCCAGCAACTCCGCCACCGAGATGGGCCGGGTCTGGGAGTTGGCGTCGTCCGAATCCGTCATCGTGAGGTGCCTCTGGCCCTGGGCAAGCCTGCCGAGCTACCGAACAGGGCGGTCCCATCGGCTTCGCTGTCGAGTTTCCGCAAGATCAATCCCTCTCTCAACGCCCAGGGGCAAATGTCCACGGTGTCGATCGCAAGGGCCTTCATACTCGCTTCAGCTACCAAAGCGCCCGCCACGATCTGTGGCGCTCGCTCGGCGCTCACCCCTTCCAACTCCGCTCGGTCAGCCGTCGTCATCCTAGAGATGAATGCTATGAGCTGACGTAGTCCCGCTGCTGTCAGTGTCCTCTTCACCCGCGGCCCCGCCCCGGAAGGCGCCGCACCGGTGAGTCGCGCCAGTGATCTGAACGTCTTCGAGGTCGCCACGGTCAGGTCCGGCGCACCCGCGTCGAGCACCCTGGCGCCGGCATCCGCCATCTCCGTCGCCAACCAGTCCCTGAGCATCGCCACGCGACGACGGCCCGGCGGATCGTCCTGCAGCCACTCCCTGGTCAACCTGCCTGCGCCCAGCGGCAGCGACAGGGCGACCTCGGGTTCCTCGTCGACCCCGCTGGAGAGCTCGAGGGAGCCGCCGCCGATGTCGATGTTGATGATGCGGCCGGGGCTCCAGCCGTACCAGCGGCGGACGGCGAGGAACGTCAGGCGCGACTCGTCGACACCGGAGAGAACCTTCAACGCCACCCCGGTCTCGGATTGCACCCGCGCCAAGACGTCTTCGGAGTTCTTGGCGTCGCGCACCGCGGACGTGGCGAACGCCATCAACTCTGCGCAGCCGGAACTGGCGGCGATCTTGGCGAATTCGTCGATGGTGTCGACGAGTTTGTCGGCGCCCTTGCGGGTGAGCTTGCCGGAGGAGTCGATCGCCTCGGCGAGCCTCAGCGAGGCCTTCGTGGAACTCATCGGCGTGGGGTGACCACCGCGCCGAGCGTCCACGACGAGCAGATGAACCGTGTTACTGCCCACGTCGAGCACGCCCAATCGCACGAGACCCACGTTATCGGGTCTACCGTTGCTTTCCGTGAGCGGATCGCATCGAGGTGAGGTCGAGTTGGACTTCGCCCGGGAATGGGTGGAGTTCTACGACCCCGACAACCCCGAACATCTGATCGCCGCGGACATCACGTGGCTGTGTTCGCGGTGGACGTGTGTGTTCGGCACGCCCGCGTGTCAAGGCACGGTCGAGAACCGGCCCGACGACGGCTGTTGTTCGCACGGCGCCTTCATGTCCGACGACGACGACGTCGCCAAGTTGGACGACGCCGTCAAGCAACTCACCGACGACGACTGGCAGTTTCGCGACAAGGGCCTGGGTCGCAAGGGCTACCTCGAGATGGACGAGTACGACGGCAAGGCCAACCTGCGCACGCGAAAGTACAAGGGCGCCTGCATCTTTCTGAATCGCCCCGGATTCGACGGCGGCATCGGCTGCGCGTTGCACTCGAAGGCGCTCAAGCTCGGCGTGGAGCCGCTGACCATGAAGCCCGACATCTGTTGGCAGCTTCCGGTGCGACGCAGCCAGGAATGGGTGGAGCGGCCCGACGGGACGCAGATCCTGCGCACGACCATCACCGAGTACGACCGGCGCGGCTGGGGTGAGGGCGGCGCGGACCTGCACTGGTACTGCACCGGTGACCCCAAGGCCCACGTCGGAGCGAAGCAGGTGTGGCAGTCCTACGCGCCCGAGCTCACCGAGCTGCTCGGCGAGAAGGCCTATGCCGAGCTGGCGGCAATGTGCAAGCGGCGCAGCACCTTAGGTCTGATCGCGATTCATCCCGCCACCCGCGCAGCGGAGTAGTCGGGGCTCGGCGCTGCGCCGCAGCGCGGGCGCCACGGGGCGACCCTCGAGGAGCCCGTCCGTCGAACCCGCGTCGATGGCACGCCGATAGACGGGGAGCGCACCGCGCACCGCGGCGACCGTCGCGTCCACGTCCTCGTCGGTGTGCGCGGCCGAGGTCACGAACGACTGGCCGAGGACTCCACGGCGCAGCATCTCCTGCAGGAAGAGCGTGCGATATGCCTGCGACGGCAGGCCGTCGGGCCCGCGGGTGACGAAGATCATGCACGACGGCCTGCCCGCGACACCCACGTGGTCGACGAGCCCGAATTCGGCGACCGCCTCCTCGACGCCCGCGGCCAACCGTCGACCCGCAGCCTCCATCCGGCCGATCGGGTCCTCGGTCCGGTAGGCGTGCACTACGGCGCGGAACGCGGCAAGGGAACCGGTCTCGGGCCCGTGGGTCGTCGACAACAGGAAGACCCTGTCCCGCTCGGTACGCAGCCCTCCGAGTTCCATGTGCTCGCGCTTGCCCGCGAGGGCGGACAGCGGAAATCCGTTGGCCATGGCCTTGCCCCAGCACGACAGGTCGGGTCGGACGCCGCTGATGGCCTGCATTCCGCCCGCCGCCCACCGAAACCCGGTGATCATCTCGTCGAAGACCAACAGCGTTCCGTGCCGGTCGCACAGCCGGCGGACGCCTTCGAGGAACCCGGGCTCGGGCTCGGCGGTGGCGGTGGCCGCCTCCATGACGACGCACGCGATGTCGTTGCCCGCCAGGGCCGTCGACAACGAGTCGAGGTCGTTGAAGTCGAAGCGCGCCGCGTCCGTCGGGGCGATGCCAGCATTCATCGGCGTGGTCCCGATGAACCAGTCATCGGTCGAGAAGAACGGCTGAGTGCACATGGCGATGCGCCCGCGTCCGGTCACGGCCCTGGCGAGCTTGACGGCTGCCGTGGTGGCGTCCGAACCGTTCTTCGCGAACTTGACCATGTCGGCGGTGGGTACCAGGCTCAGAAAGTCCTCTGCGGCAGCGAGTTCCAGAACCGAGGGTCTGCTGAAGTTGACGCCGTCGGTGATCGCCGAGGTGACCGCGTCGACCACCGGCTGATAGCCGTGACCGAGGGTCACCGACCGCAGCCCCATGCCGTACTCGACGTAGCAGTTGCCGTCGACGTCCCATACCCGTGCACCCTTGCCCCGCGTCAGGATGGGCGTGATGTGCTCCGGATATTGGTCGGCGCCGCGGGCGTAGGTGTGAGCGCCCCCGGGAATCACCTCGTGCAGCCGGTCTTGCAATCGTCGGGACTCGTCGAAGCGCGGCCCGTCCGACGGTGTCACGGCACCCCGACGGCTTCGGCGGGCTCGGCGACGGGCGCTTCCGCGGCGCGGCGTCGGCGCGGTGCCGGGTTGGCCAGGAGGATGCCGAGCAGCATGACCAGCAGCACGGTGAACTGCGGTGTGGAGAAGGTGTTGTCGGTGAACGAGTAGGCCATGAAGCCGACACCGAAGAGGGAGATCACCCAGCGCACGGTACCGCGTTGTGCGCGCGCGGCCAGGGTGAACAGCACCAGCATCGCCGCCATGAGCGCGACGAGGAAGAACACCCCGCCGTCGAGCAGCAGGTGGATGTACTCGTTGTGCGGCGCGAAGAACAGCTTCTGCACGTGCGGCGGTGCATACATCTGAACCGCGATGGATGCGAAGCCCAAACCCTTTCCGGTCAGCGGACTTTGGCTTGCCAACCCGAAGAAGAAGTCCCAGGCCTGATCGCGTCCCGACGTGTTGAACGTACCTTCGTAGCTGTTGCCGATGCTGCGCCTGATCAACTCCGGCGCGGCGAGGAACATCGCCGCCATGCCGATGCTCGACACCACCCACGCACCCTTGCGGGCCCGGCTCGACACCGAGCGGCTGACGAGCAGCGCGTGCACGATGAAGACGACCACGAGACCGACGCCCACCGCGATGCCACCGCGCGTCGCGGTGGCCGTCAGGATCACCAGGTTCAGGCCGACCCACAGATAGGTGCGCGGGTTGCCGTCGATCCGTGGCAGGCCGAGCAGGCACAGCCCCGCGACCAAACCGATGAGGGCGAGGAACGCGAGGTGGGCGGGGATCGACGCCCCCTGTAGCCGCGGGACTCCCGTGGCCTCGACGTTGAATACCGTCGACACGCCTGCGACCTGAAGCGGGATCCCCGCGATGACGGAGAACAACGGCAGCTTGACCAGGAAGCCCAGCCCCCGCGAGATGCCGACCTTGCGCCAGTCGATGAAGAGGAACGTCCAGGGCAGTGAGTAGCCGATCACTGCGCGGCCGGCCAGGGCCGTCCCGACATCGATGGCACCGCCGATGTTCAAGATCGACACCACCGAAGCCAAGCCGATCGCGGCGATGGCCGCGGCTCCCACCCCGGACCACCGGACGCCCGCGCTGAACACCAGACATCCGAGAGCGAGGATCAGCAACGCCTTCTGGACGGCGTCACCGTTGGGCAGCGGTTCACCGGCAGCGTCGAGAAAGATCGCCGGCGAGACGACGAGGACCGTCATCGGCGCCAGCTGCCAGCGGCTATTCGGATAGAGCAGTGCGGCCAGCACGATCAACAGCAGCACCTCGACGGCGAGGAACAGCGGCGAGACGACGACCGCGGCACCCGCGACCATCGCGGCCGCCAACCCGACGATCCATGGCGCGGCGCCACGCAACTGCGTCAACATGCGGTGAACTCCTCGGTCCGTGCTGAAGTATGGTTCGCGGCAACGAGCATGTCGTTGTCATGCCCTGAACCCGAAGGAACAGACGTGAGCTCTGCCGACACGCCGACGTCGACCCGTAACTCGAACGACGCCAACGGTTTCGACAAGGGCAGGCGCGGACTGCTGATGGCATCGGCCGCTGCGGTCGGGGCGGGAGTCGCCGCTGCGGCGACGTCGTGCAGTCGCACCGATCCGAGTTCGGTCGAGGTCGAGGTCAGCGCCAGGAGCGTGCTGGCAAAGCTGTCGGCGGATGGAGACCCGAAGGCCAACACCGACGCGCTGAACGCGGCCATCGTCGAGTCGACGAAGGTGGGCGCGGACGTCGTCCTGCCCGGCGGCGAATACGGGTTTCTCGGGATGACGCTGCCCACCACGGGTCGGGTGAACGTCCGCGGATCCGGCCGTGGCGTCACGACGTTGCGCAACGAAGGCACCGAGCCGTCCATCACGGCACACGGCGTGCCCGGTGGCAACGAGTACCTATCCGATTGGGCCATCTCAGGTCTCACCATCACGGCGACGACGAAGCAACCGGCGCTGGTGGGTGTGAGCGTCAAATTGGCGTCGCGCTTCTCGGTGTCGGACATCTCGCTGTTCGGCCACGGCATCGGCATCCGGCACGAATCCGGCTGGGACGGCGGCTACGACGGCGTCAGCGTCGGACAGAGCGGAACCGCGTGGCTGTTCCCGCGAAGCGACTTCGCTCCCACCTCGCCGTTGGGTTTGCGCAACTGCAGTGCGTGGGACTGCGACACCGCGGTGATCGTCGAGAACGGCGTCGAGACGCTGGAGTGGGTGGGGGGCGACTTCTCGGGCTGCGGCCGCGGAATGCTGTTGTACGGCAACGAAACTCGGTCGATTTCGCTGCACGGCATCAACTTCGAGCGCATCCGCGGCGAAGACCTCCTGGTCGGAGATGGCGAGACTGGACCTGCGTCGGTGACCCTGAACGGGTGCCGGTTCCTCAGGGTCGCGAAGGGCCCGGTGTCGGTGCGATTCGTCCGCGGTGACGCCGTCACCGTCAACAGTTCCCGGTGGACCAACTACCAGACCGCGATCGATCAGGGCCCCGACTCCGGCCAGTTGGTGGTCAACACGAGCACCGGGTTCGAGGTCGACCGGTTCATCGCCGCGAATGGCGGTGTGCAGACCCAGGCCGTGCTCAATGCGAGCGCGGGCGCTCGCTCGCTGAGGTTGGCGCTGGACGGTCCGTCGATCTTTCCGGCTGTCATCGGAGCCGAAGGCGTCGGCACCAAGGTGATCTCCGGTCCTGGCCGCGTGACGGCCAGCGACCGCGACTTCGCAGTACCCCCGACCGTCGGGTGCACCTGCGTGCTCCGCAACGAGACGGACGGCACCGTCCGGCATGCGATCCGAGGCGTGACCGGCTGGTTCGTGTCGGCTCCGTACCAGGCACCGCCGCGCCCGTAGGACCCGGCGCGGCACCTCGCCCACCAGGGGAATCGTCCCGTCCGCCACCACATCACCTCGTCGGGTTCTCGCCCTGCGCCGTACTTACTGAGCCGTCAACTTTTCGATCATGATGCTCGGCACCTGTGCGGCACCCTACCAAGAGTTTGCTGAAACTGTCGCATCCCGTTGATTCCGCAAAACATACCAGTGGTACGAATCACCCCGTATGATCATGCTCACGGATGTACAGGCAACTGGTATTCGTGTATAAATACCCTGCAGATAGTGCGCTAACAGGTTTGTCCTGCGAACTTGGCACACATCGATGTGTTCCGAAGCCGCTGGCAAAACCCTGAGAATGAACCGAAAATCGGCTCAGCCGAAGCTCTGCTCACTCAACTAAGCAAATTTGCGAGGCAGAAATGACAAACGTCTACGAGGCCCAGGTGACTGACTTCAAAGAGCTCGACCTCCGCAACCCGCGCGAATCCGTCCTCATCGGCGGGCTCCCCTTCGAGGTCACCGACATCGACACCGCCGTCCGCGACGTCGTCGCCATCGCATCCGAGTCCACCGACGAGAGCCTGGTCGTGCGGCTGTCCAACGCGTACTGCGTTGCGCTGGCCAGCCAGGATCAGGAGTACCGGCAACTGTTCGACGGCCCGGGACTCACCCTTCCCGACGGCGCACCCGTCGCCTGGGCCATGCGCAACCGCGCCAGGAACCCTCAGCGCGCAGGACGCGTGCGCGGCCCGTCCTTCTTCGTAGAGGTCCTCGATCACGGCCGCAGCACCGGGCTGCGACACTTCATGCTCGGCGCCACCGACGAGACGCTGGCCAAACTCGTCACCGAGACCACCACGCGCTACCCGGGCGTCAACATCGTCGACGCCTACGCACCTCCGTTCGGTCCCGTCGAGGAGGCGGTGAACGACGAATGCATCGCACGGATCGCCAGGGCCAAGCCGGACATCGTCTGGATCGGAATGGGCACCCCCAAGCAAGATTTCGCCGCCGCAGCGCTCGCAGAACGCCTGCCCGGGGTGTTCGTCGGAGTCGGAGCTGCCTTCGACTTCGTCGCGGGCTCGGTGCGGGAGGCCCCGAAGTGGGTCCAGAACTCCGGGTTCGAATGGGCCTTCCGCCTGCTCTCCGAGCCACGACGGCTCTGGCGGCGCTACCTGTTCGGCAACGCCCGCTTCGTCCTGGCGGTCCTACGTGGCCGATGAGGTAGCCAGCGGGCAGGAGCGAAGCGACCGGGGGATTGTCACCGGCGGGCAGGAGCGAAGCGGCGGGCCCGACGTCAGCGTCGTGCTGCCCGCCTACAACGCCGCAGCGACGCTGCCCGCCGCCGCGGGGAGCGTGCTCGCGGACGACTCCGTCAGCCTCGAGCTCATCATCGTCGACGACGGCAGCACCGACGGGACCCCCGCGGTCGTCGCGGAACTCGCCCACGACCCCCGCGTCCGGGTGATCTCGCGCGCCAACAAGGGCCTGGCCGCCTCGCTGAACGAGGGCATCGCCGCGTCATCGGCTCCCTTCATCGCCAGGATGGATGCCGACGACGTCTCCGCGCCCGGTCGATTCCGCGCGCAGGTGGATCACCTGCTGGCACGACCCGAGGTCGTCCTCGTCGGTGGTCAGATCCGCCGGGTCATCGACGGCGCGGCCGAATCGGCCTCACACTTCCCCCTCGACCACGAGGCGATCGTCGCTGCGTTGCTCCGCGGCCAACACGCCATGTGCCACCCGTCGATCATGATGCGTCGATCGGCTCTCGACGCCGTCGGCGGCTACTGGAACCACGGCGTCGCCGAGGACTGGGATCTGTTCCTACGGCTGTCCGACGTCGGCGCGCTGGCCAACGTCGACCGCCACGTGCTGGACTACACGTTCCACTCGGGCGGCATCAACGCGACCAGCATGCGGCAGCTCCGCACCAACATCGGGCTCGCGGTGCGCAACCACCATCGCCGGGCCCGGGGCTTGCCCGAGCTCGACCCCGCCGGCTACGCCGACCACCTGGACGTGCCGGATAGGTTGAAGATCCGCGCCGAGAGTCTCAGCCTCGGGCTCTACCGTCGCTCGATGCTCGCGGGCCAGTCGAATCGCACCGCCAAGACGGTGCTGCTCGCCGGCGCCGCCCTCAGCTGGCCGCCATTCGCCCTGCGGCGGATCCGAGAGACCGTGCGCCCGACGTGAACGCGCAGTTCGCCTCGATCCTGTCCGCACGCATCCTCGCGAACGTGCTGCAGGCAGTCAACGTCATCGTGCTGGCCAGGGCGGTCACGCCGTCGGAGATCGGCATGACGTCGGCGATCATCGGGTTCTGCATGGTCCTGTTCACCGTCACCGACTTCGGCCTGTCGACGTTGATCTCGAAATCCTTTGCGCGCGAGGACCACGTCATGGTGTCCTCCGCACTGCGGTACACCACCATCACCACGTGGGTGTTCGGTGCGCTCGCCTTCGCCATCGGTGTCGGGCTCTCTGCGGAGGAGTTCATCCCGCTGAGCCTGACGGCGTTGATCCTGTCGGTGGCGATCGACCGCTGCGTCGAGTACAGACTCAGCGTGCCGATCGCGGCCGACTCCAAGATCATTCCCTCGTCGTCGATCCTGCTGCGTCGCGGCGTGCAGTTCCTGGTCTTCGTCGCGCTGGTTCTCGGTGACGTGTCGGCACTGTGGGCGTACGCGCTCGCTCAGCTGATCGGTGCGCTGGCCGGCTACCTGCAGAGCACGTACTTCCTACGCAGTCGCGTCGTCCAGGTGAGCACGAGACTGCCGTGGAAGACGGTCTTCCGAAACTCCTTCGCGTTCTTCATCAACAACGTCACGGCCCAGATCTCCACGCTCGACACGTTTCTGGTGTCTGCGTTCGCGGGAGCACACAGTGCAGGCCTGTACGCCGCCGCGTCACGCGTCACCAGCCCGCTGATCCTGATCCCGGGCACCCTGGCCTCCACGGTGCTGCCACCCGCGGCACGGGCTACCCCACGGCAGGCCCGCACGGTGGGCCTACGCCTGGCCGCGCTGCTGCCCGCCGTCCTGATCGTCGTTGCACCGGTCGGATTCTTCGTCGCCGAGCCGTTGTGCGCGCTGATCTACGGCGAGGAGTACCGCGCAGCCGGCCGGGCCCTCTCGATCCTGGTGCTCGGCATCCCGTTCGCCGTCCTCGCCGCCGCCCTCAGCGCCGTATTGCAAGCCCAGGGCGAGGAACGATACGTCGCGAAGGTCGGAGTGGCCTTCGCGCTCACCTTCGTCTCGGCCATCGCGATCGGTGGCCACGTCCACGGCGCCGTCGGAGCCGCCGTCGGCGGTTGCCTGGCGACGACGGCCAACTGTATTCCACTGATAGTCCGGGTGTTTCGTCTACGCGAAGCATCGCCCACAGAGCCCGTGAACCCACTCGGACCTGCGGACCTCGCATCGACACCCGCGTCCGCGGACGGATAGGAGCACCCACATGTCATTTCACGGAAGCGCCACCCAGGCGGTGACCGCACCCGCCGGGGACGAGGTGGCCAACGAGGCCGGCCTCGTCGAGTTCGCCCGGCTGATCGCCCGGCGGTGGCCGATCATCGTCATCGCGATGCTGGTGGGCATCATCGGCGCGGGGGCGGTGTCGATCGTCAGCCCGCCGTCGTACCACAGCTCGACCCGCGTCCTCGTCGGCACCTGCGCCGAGGGCTCGATCGAACAGGCCTACCAGTGCGGCATGTTCACCAAGGACCGTGCTCTCTCATACGCCGCCCTGGTGACGAGCGACGTTCTCGCGCAACGGGTCGTGGACGACCTGAAGCTCAACGCCGCGGCCAACGACGTCGCCAGCAAGATCACCGCGATCGCCGAGCCGGAGACCGCACTCATCGAGATCACCGTCACCGACAGCGATCCCGACGAGGCCCGCCGGATGGCCGACTCCGCGGGCAGGCAGTTCGTCCAGATGGTCGGCGAGGTGGAGCTGCGCAACTCGGGGCAGCAGAGCAACCCGTTCACGAACCTGACGATCGTCGAGGCGGCGAAGGTTGCGGCGAAGACCGGGTCGAGCACCCTGATGAACCTCGTATTCGGTGCTCTTGCAGGACTACTCGTCGGTCTGGTAGCCGCGATCGTCCGTGACCGATTGGACTCCAAGGTCGGTTCGGCCGCGACGGTGGAGAACACCGGAGTACCGGTCCTCGCCGAACCTCCGCACGACGCGTCCGTCGCCTGGACCGACGGAGATGAGCGGGTGGAGGAGTTCCGGCGCCTGCGGATGTCGGTCGCCGAAAGTGGCAGGGTGATCACCGTGGTCGGTGCCCGCACGCCCGAGGCGGCGTTCGCGACGGCTGTCGACCTCGGCCGCGCCGCCAGCGAGGCCGGCGCCCGGGTGCTGCTCGCGAACGCGGACATGCGCACCGGCAAGGGATTCGCCTCGGTTCCCAGCAGCCACCAGGGACTCGCCGACCTCCTGCGCGAGCCGGAGATGACGGTCACCGTCGCCGAACGGCTGCCGACGTGGAACTCGCCGTCCATCCACATTCTCGGTGCGGGAACGGTGCCGCCGGGCACCAGTGCGACGGCCCTGCTGTCCACGGGGAATCTGCCCAAGGTGCTCGAGTCGCTGCGCCAGGAATTCGACATCGTCATCGTCTATGCGGCCCCGGTGCTCGACGCGGCCGATGCCGCCATCGTCGGCGCCGCGACCGATGGGGCGATCCTCGTCATCGATGCGGGCCAGACCAAGCTGGACGACGTCGATGAGTCGATCGCCACGCTCAAGGCAGCGGGAGCCGCCACCCTGGGCGCGGTGCTGACCACGAGCAGACGCACGGCCAGGCCATGGCGACGCGCCACGCGGTAGAGGCGACGGCGGCAACGAAACGGGGGAAGTACATGTCGGCGAAGGGGACTCCGACTGTGTCACTGTGCATTCCGGCCTATCAGGCGGAGAGGCATCTGCGCGAGACGCTGAATGCTGCCTTCGCCCAGACCTGTCAGGACATGGAAATCCTGGTCTTGGACAACAACACCACCGACGGCACCCGGCGGATCCTCGACGAGGCGCTGCGGGACAACAGGGATGCCCGCCTGCGGGTGGTGCGCAACGACCACACCCTGTCGATGCCGGACAACTGGAATCGCGTGGTCGAACTGTGCCGGGCCCCGTTGATCAAGCTCCTGTGCGCCGACGACCTGATCGAGAAGACCTGCGTGCAGGATCAGGCCGACATCCTGATCAACAACCCGGATGTGGCACTGGTGGCCTGCAAGGTCGATCTTCTCGACGACGCCGGTCATCCGTTGCGCCGTTCGACGGGGCTGCGGCGACTGACCGGCCGGCACGACGGCAGGACGGTGGTCAGGCACGTCGTTCGCAGCGGCGGCAACCCGATCGGACCGTCGGCGGCAGTGACGTTCCGCCGCAAGGACTTCACCGCGGTGGGCGGGTTCAACGGCGATCTGCTGTACCCGATGGAGCTGGAACTGTGGACCCGGCTACTCCAACGGGGCGACTTCGTCGGCCTCCCGAATCCCATGGCGGCCTTTCGGATTTCGGCCGAGGGCGCGACGGCCTTCACCTCCGTGCGGGCACAGTTCGGCCAGCAGGCCGAGCTCAGTCGGCGCATCGCCCACGACGCCGCCTGGCGGATGGGAAGCGTGGACCGGTTCGTCGGCTGGTTGGGCGCCGTCA
Organism: Mycolicibacterium sp.; assembly: GCF_016462545.1. Classification (GTDB taxonomy): domain Bacteria; phylum Actinomycetota; class Actinomycetes; order Mycobacteriales; family Mycobacteriaceae; genus Mycobacterium. The sequence goes on from NZ_JAEMTA010000016.1 coordinate 75,653, forward strand.
CGATGCAGGCCCGTCGAAGCCTGCTGTTCAGTCACTCCGCGTGGCGATACGGTCGTCGGTCACCCACCGTCCGACGAGCTCTGGAAAGCGGCTCGACACCTCCGACAAGAGATCCGGCAGCGTAAGCAACACCACGTCGGGGTCGGCCGCGACGAGTTCGTCGGGCGAGATGATGGGCACGTCGGTGCCCGGCATCCGGCGGCCCTGCTTGGCCACTGACGCATCCGCGACGCCTGCGATCAACGATCGGTTCAGCCCGGCCGTGGCGAAGGCGGCCACCGCACGCGAGGCTGCGCCATAGCCGTACACCGTGCGCCCCGAACGTCTCTGGTCGCGCAGCCATGACACCAGCCCCTGCACGTAGGCGTCGGCGGCAGCCTGAAGTCCGCCGACCGTGACCGGATCCGTCACCGCCGCATCGGCAGCACACGCTTGCAGCAGGATATCGTCGGGTGCCGTCGCGCGCTCGTCGTCTCGATGGACGGCGGCCAGCAGGACCGTCCCGCCGTACAGGTCGAACTGCCACGCGCTGACGGCGCGCATGCCCGCGTCCTCGAGCAGCCAGTTGAGCGCCGGGAGCGAGTAGTAGGCGAAGTGGCCGTGCCGCAGCGCATTCCACTGCCCTTGGCGCACGATCGCGGACAACGAGTGGTACTGCAGCAGCAGCACGCCACCCGGTGCTGTCGCCTCGGCGCGTCGCCGGAACGCGGCCCGCTGATCCGGTTCGTGCATGATGCCGAAGCAGTCGAGTACGACGTCCGCCGAGTCGGCACCGGAGGACGGGACGGGCGCGAAGCCCCGTTCGGCCAGCAACGGCAGCCAGGTCCCGCCGTGCGGACTTCCGAACTCGCGCACCGTCTCTCCGCGCAACCAACCGGCCAGTTCGACTCGATCCACGGCGTCACCGGCCTGATCGCGCAGTGCCTGCGGTTCGACACCTCGCGGTTCGGAGGTGACGGTGTCGTCGTCGGCCAACTGCGCCAGGCCGCAGTCTGCGCAGAGATCCATCGCCAGGGGATGCGTGGGGTCACCCCCGGCGTCGGACGTAGCGACGGGTGGGAAGTAGTCCGCCGCCGGCACGGCGCCCACGTCCAGCACGCGTCGCAAATTCGTCCGTCCACACGCCCGACACGAGTTCATGGCAGCATGACCGCGTGCGCATCGAGCAGTCCGGACTGGCAGGTGTCGTTATTATGGTGCCCGAGCCGTTCCGCGACGAGCGTGGCCTGTTCACCCGCACGTTCGACGCCGAGATCTTCGACGGCTGGCGCGGCGTTGCAGGCGCCGCGGCGACGTTCGGCCAGGATTCCCAGTCCCGTTCCGCCAGAGGCGTGGTCCGCGGCATGCACGGTCGCGGTGGCCGCGGTGAGGCCAAGTTGGTGCGCTGTGCGCACGGTGCCGTGTACGACGTGCTGGTCGATGCCCGGCCCGACTCGCCGACGTTCGGCAAGCAGCAGGCGTTCACGCTGGACGACGTCGATTTTCGCCATCTGTACGTCCCTCCGGGTCTGCTGCACGGCTTCCAGGCGCTCACCGAGACCGCCGACGTCTGCTACCGCATCGACCGTCCGCACGATCCCGCCGAAGACCTTGGCGTCTTCTACGACGATCCCGACCTCGCCATCGACTGGCCCCTGCCGGTCGGCGTCGTGTCCGCCCGTGACGCGGCTGCGGGAAGCTGGGCTCAGTTGGTCACGCAACTGCGCTGACACGGCGCATGGTCTCGTCGAGGGCGCCCCGGCCGGTCAGCCACTGCAAGCGATTCAGCCGGGTGAACGACTGGTCGAAGTCGTGCTGCGTCAATCCGTTCGCGACGTAGGCCTCGTAGAGTTCGACGGCGCCGTCGGCCACCGACCACGTCGCCTCGAAGTCCAACTCGGTTCGCGCGCGGGTGAAGTCGACCCGATACGACCGCGGATCCGACCCGCTCTCACCGGTGATCAGCAGCGTCGACCCGGGCACCGTGTCGACGACCGCCTCGGCGATCTCGGCGACGGTCACGTTGTTGGCCTCGGTGCCCACGTTGTATGCCCGACACGTCACCAGCTCCGCGGGCGCCCCGAGGCACGTCTCGAATGCCCGCGCGATGTCCTGCGCGTGCACCAGCGGCCGCCACGGTGTGCCGTCCGACATCACCCGCACCACGCCGGTGAGCACGGCGTGCCCGACGAGGTTGTTCAGCACGATGTCGGCCCGCAGCCGCGGTGAGAATCCGAACGCCGTTGCGTTGCGCAGGAACACCGGCACGAAGTCGCAATCGGCGAGCGCTGCCACGTCATCCTCGACACGCACCTTGCTGATGGCGTACGGGGTGATCGGATGCAACTCCGCGTCCTCGGTGACCAGATCCGTGCCCGCGGCGCCGTAGACCGAACACGTCGACGCATACAGAAATCGCCGGACGCCGGCTTCCTTCGCGAGCCTCGCGAGGCGCACCGACGCGTGATGATTGACGGCGTAGGTGATCTCGGGTGCGAGGGCGCCCAGTGGATCGTTGGACAGCGCGGCGAGGTGGATCACCGCGTCGAAGCCACGCAACTGGGTGACGGTGACGTCTCGCAGATCGACCGCCAGGCACGGCGGCGCCATCGGCGCGGCGCCGAGCACGCAGTCGGCGAAGTAGCCGTTGTCGAGGCCGACGACCTCGTGACCGGAGGCGAGCAGCAGCGGCACCATGACGGTGCCGAGATACCCCTGGTGACCGGTGACCAATACCTTCACGACTTCGGGTCCTTTCCGAATTGCACTCGAGCCTTGTCCATCACGAATGCCTCGGCGTGCGGGCTGCGACACTGGACTCCGCGCAGGCGGGACAATCCCAGAAACGATGCCGCGTCGAACCAATCGCGGTCGAGTTGCGACGGATAGTGCTCGTGCAGAAGGCGCACCTTCTCCTCGGCCGTCGCCACATCCAGTGGGTGGAACATGGTGGGGGTCGGGGTGTCGGTCTCCCACTTGAGGATCTCGTAACCCAGCGTCAGGTGATCACGGAACTCGGTCGGGACCAGCTCCGCCAGGGTTCGGTGATCCTGGTGCGCGTCGCGCCGCTGGGTGGCGAAGACGACGTCTGGTTCGCACGTCCGCCGAAAGTCGTTCAGCGCGTCCTTGATCCGATCCCAGTGGGATGGTGCACGGCCATCGGGCACGTCGTGCACGGTGACGTCGAGGTCGGCGCCGGGGCAGAACGCTGCCAGTGCGGCCCGCTCCTCGGCCTCGCGCGGCGATCCCCCACCGCTGAGCACCATCGCCCGCACGCGCAGACCGGGCACCGACCGGGCGAGTACCAACAGGGTTCCACCCATGCCTATTGCGATGTCGTCGCAGTGCGCCCCGATGATCGCGATCTCACCGAGATCGCCTGCCCGCAAGTCGATCACGGCGAGACGGGTTCCTTGGCGTTCTCCCACAGCATCCACGGCCGGTCACCACGGGCGTAGCCGGCGTCGAGGTCCGCCCGCTCCTTGAAGGTGTCGGCGGGCTTCCAGAAGCCGAGATGCTTGTGGCCGTGCAGCTTGCCCTGCACGGCGAGCTTGCCGCAGACGTCCTCCACCAGATCGCAGTCCTCGGTGAGCATGTCGAGAACCTCGGACGAGAGCACGAAGAAACCGCCGTTCTCCCAGATCGGGAGTTGCGACACCGGCGTGATCCCGGTGATCTCACCGGAATTCGCGATGTCGACGCAGTGGAACGACGACTGCGGCGGCACGATCAGCATCGAGGCTGCAGCGCCGGACTCCTTGACCTCGTCGATGATGTCGTTCATCGGGGCGTCGGTGAGCACATCGGAGTAGTTGGCCAGGAAGTACTCCTCGCCCTCGACGAATTGCTTGACCCGCCGCAGCCTTTCGCCGATCGGCGAAACCGGCCCGGTGTCGACGAACGTGATCGACCAGTCGCTGATGTCGGACTGGAGCAGTTCGACCTGACCGCCGCGGATCACGAAGTCGTTGGACACCGACTCCTGATAGGTCAGGAAGTAGTTCTTGATGTGCGCAGCGCCGTAGCCGAGGCAGAGGATGAAGTCCTTGTGGCCGAAGTGGGCGTAGTACCGCATCACGTGCCAGATCAGCGGCCGCGGCCCGATCATCTGCATCGGCTTCGGGATGGTGTCGTCGTCCCCGTTGCGCATCCGCATGCCGTAACCACCGCAGAACAGAACGACCTTCACTTCTCCACCTTCGGATTCACGACGTGCAGTTCGGGCAGTGGATAGACCAGCTGGGCGCCCCACTCGGCGGTGTATGCCAGCTGAGCGGTGATCTCGGCCTCGAGGTTCCAGGGCAGCACCACGATCACGTCGGGGCGATCCTTGTCGAGTCGTTCCACCGGGTACACGGGGATGCGGGCGCCGGGAGTGAACTTGCCGTGCTTGTAGGGGTTTCGGTCCACCAGGTACTCGATGAGGTCGGAGCGGACCCCGCAGTAGTTCAGCAGCGTGTTGCCCTTGCCCGGCGCGCCGTAGCCGACCACGCGCTTGCCCGCGTCGTGACAGTCCAGCAGGAACCGCAGCAGGTCGTGACGTTGGCTCTCCACGCGCTCCCGCAGCCCGACGTAACCGGTCACGTCGTGCAGACCGGCGTCGGCCTCGAGGGCGAGTACCTCGGCGACGCGCGGATGGGCCTCGACCGCGACGGCGTCTGGACGCGCCCACACGCGGATCGAACCGCCGTGGGTCCCGATGAGTTCGACGTCGACGACGGTGAGCCCCGCGGTGGCGAGCGCGGTCGCCGCGGACGCGACGGTGTAGTACTGGAAGTGTTCGTGGTAGATGGTGTCGAATTGGGCCAGCGCAACGAGATTCAGCGCATGGTGCACCTCGATCGAGAGCCAACCGTCGTCGGCGAGCAACGTTCGGAGCCCCTTCGTGAACCCGATGAGGTCCGGGACATGGGCGTAGACGTTGTTGGCGACCACGAGGTCCGCGGGACCGTGTTCCCTCCGCACACCGTCAGCGGTGCCCTCATCGAGAAAGGCCGTCAGCGTGGGTACTCCCCGTTCGACGGCCGCCGCTCCGACGTTGACCGACGGCTCGATGCCGAGGCAGGGAACTCCGGCGTCGACCACGTGGCGCAGCAGGTAGCCGTCGTTGCTCGCCACCTCCACGACGAACGAGTCGGCGCCGAGGTCCAGTTTGTCGACGGCGTCGGTGACGAAGGAGCGCGCGTGCTCCACCCAACTGTCGGAGAACGACGAGAAGTAGGCGTACTCGGTGAACGTGTCCACCGGGGTGATCAACGCGGGGATCTGCAGCAGCAGGCAGTCTTCACACAACCGCAGGTGTAGTGGAAAAGTTTGCTCGGGAGAATTCAGCGCATCGGCGTCGAGTAGCAGCTCGCACGGCGGTGTTGCGCCCAGGTCAAGCACGCTGAGCAGGCGTTCCGAGCCGCATACCCGGCACAGCTGAGTCGAAGACATGTGGGCACCCCATACCGAAAGTACGATTTGAAGGTGAGCCTAACACGCTCCGCTAATCTCGGGGGGATTGCTGGATGTGCATCAGGTGGGCGACTTACGGTCGCGGCGATTAGCCCTCGAGCTTGTATCCGAGGCCGCGCACCGTGACGAGGTGGACGGGGTTGGCCGGATCCCCCTCGATCTTGCTGCGCAGTCGCTTGACGTGCACGTCCAGCGTCTTCGTGTCGCCGACGTAGTCCGCGCCCCACACCCGGTCGATCAACTGTCCGCGGGTCAGTACCCGGCCACTGTTGCGCATCAGATACTCGAGCAGGTCGAACTCCTTGAGCGGCAACGTGATCGACTCGCCGTTGACGGCCACGATGTGACGCTCGACGTCCATCCGAACCGGGCCGGCCTCCAGCACGCCGTCACCGACGCTCGAGTCGTCGTTGTCGACTCCGCGGCGCAGCACGGCCCGGATGCGCGCGATGAGCTCCCGCGCCGAGTACGGCTTGGTGACGTAGTCGTCGGCGCCCAACTCCAGCCCGACGACCTTGTCGATCTCACTGTCGCGCGCGGTGACCATGATCACCGGCACGCTCGAGCGGGACCGAAGCTGTTTGCAGACGTCGGTACCGCTCATGCCGGGCAACATGAGGTCCAGCAGCACGATGTCGGCACCCGAACGCTCGAACTCGGCGAGCGCGGACGGCCCGTCCGTCACGACGGTAGCCTCGAAGCCTTCCTTGCGGAGCAGGAAGGCCAGTGGATCCGCCAGTGACTCTTCGTCTTCCACGATCAACACACTCGTCACGGGAATGACTGGTCCTCTCGTTGGTCCGACTCGTCGTCGGTTTCGGGATGGGCCGGGATCGACAGGGTAAACGTCGAACCGGTACCGGGCTGACTCCACAGCCGGATGGATCCGTTGTGATTGGCCGCCACGTGCTTGACGATGGCCAATCCGAGCCCGGTGCCGCCGGTGGCCCGGGACCGCGCCGTATCGACGCGGAAGAATCGTTCGAACACTCGCTCCTGATCGTCACGCGCGATGCCGATACCGCGGTCGGTGACCGCGATCTCGATGTTGTCACCGCGCCTGCGCCGACTTATCGACACCGGAGAACCCTTGGGCGAGTAGGCGATTGCGTTGGACACCAGGTTGGCGATCGCCGTGACCAGCAGCGACTGATCGCCCTGCACGCGGAAGCCGGTGGGCGCGTCGGTGGTGATCTCGATGTCGGCGTTGTCGGCGGCCACCTTGTATCGCGACAGCGCTTCGGCGACCACGGAGTCGACGTCGACGGCGTCCAGGTCGGGGAGCGGCTCGGCGCCCTGCAGACGGGACAGCTCGATGAGTTCGCCCACCATGTTGGCCAGCCGGTTCGACTCGGTCACCATCATCTCGGCGAACCTGGCGACGGTCTCGGGGTCGTCGGTCGAGACCTGCAACGCCTCCGCCAGCACGCCCATCGCGCCCACCGGCGTCTTGAGCTCGTGGCTGACGTTGGCCACGAAGTCCCTGCGGGTGGCCTCCATCCTGGCGTGCTCGGACTGGTCGTCGACGAAGACGACCGCGAAGCGCCGGTCGGCCTCGCTCAACAACCGCACATGGCCACCGACCGAGATTCCCGAGCGCCCGGGATTCTGACGCCTGACGGGCGCGAGGTCGAAGTCGACGTCCTGACCGGTGGCCAGCGTGCGCTGCGCCGCCGCCCAGGCCCGGTCGTCGAGGAGCCGGCCGTGTACCAGGCCCAGCTCGCGCGCCTGGTCGTTCATGAAGACGACGTCACGGTAGGTGTCGACGACCACGGTGCCGACCGGTGACAAGGACACGATGTGCTGCAGCATCTGAGACACGGTGATGCCGTCCTGATCGACGGCCCGCCGCTTCCTGCGGTCGGCGATCCGCGGGGCGAGTGCCAATCCCAGCGCCACGCCCAGCCCCAGTGCGACGAGGAACGCGAGCACCACCGACAGCAGCGCCGCTACCACACTCACGCGAAAATCGTACGCACACGGTGAACGCCATCCCAGCAGCGTGCGGCCAATTCGGGACACGTCACAGACGCAAATCCAGGAGTTCGGGCCCCGTTCACCCGAGTTCATCCATTGTTTGCCTCGACGGTCCCCCGTCGGCTACTTCGCGCCCTGGGCTGCGACGGCCGCCGCGCCGGCTGCGGCAGCGTCCGGGTCCAGATACCTGCCGCCCGCGACGGTCGGTCTGAGCGCCTCGTCGAGTTCGTACACCAGCGGGATGCCGGTGGGGATGTTCAGCCCGACGACGTCGGCGTCGGACATCCCGTCCAGGTACTTCACCAGCGCGCGCAGCGAGTTTCCGTGCGCGGCGACCAGCACGGTCTTGCCCGCCTTCAGGTCGGGCACGATCACGTCGGTGAAGTACGGGACGAAGCGGGCCACCACGTCGGCCAGGCATTCGGTCAGCGGGCCACCACCGATGTCGGCGTACCGCGGGTCGGCGTCCTGGCTGAACTCGCTACCGGCTTCGATGGGTGGCGGGGGCGTGTCGTAGCTGCGACGCCACGCCATGAACTGGTCCTCGCCGTACTTGGCCTTGGTTTCGGCCTTGTCGAGGCCCTGCAGCGCTCCGTAGTGCCGCTCGTTCAGCCGCCAGTCCCTGACCACCGGAATCCAGTGCCGGTCGGCGGCGTCGAGAGCCAGGTTGGCGGTGTTGATGGCCCGCCGCAACAGCGAGGTGTAGAGCACGTCGGGCAACACGCCCTCGGCCTTCATCAGCTCGCCGCCCCTGACCGCCTCGGCCCGACCCTTGTCGGTGAGGTTGACGTCCACCCATCCGGTGAACAGGTTCAGCGCGTTCCATTCGCTCTCGCCGTGACGGAGCAGCACCAGAGTCGCCATGGCGTCGATGCTATCCCGCCGTACCGCGAGTCGCGCCTCCCCGACCGTGGGGGTTACGTACGTCTTCGGTCGATGTTCCGTACGCGAGGCCCACACTCGGCGACTGAGCGGTCAGTCATCGTCCTGATCGTCGATGAGGTGCTCGAAGGCCTTCAGATTCTTCAACGACTCACCCCGCTTGACCCGCCACTCCCATTCCTTCTGGATCGACGAGTGGAAGCCCAACTCCAACAGCATGTTGAAGTCGGATTCGACGGCTTGGAGCACCTGGCCGAGGATGCCGTCGATCACCTGCGGCGAGACCGACTCCAGGGCGATCCGGCCCACCAGGTAGATGTCGCCCAGATTGTCGAGCGTGTACGCGACGCCGAACAGCCTGCGGTTGCGCCGCAGCAGGTAGCGGTAGACCTTCTCGAAGTCCTCGTCGGGCTTGCGGCAGATGAATGCCTCGACCCGCACCGAGTGGTCCCCGATGGTCAGGATCGTGTTGGTGATCAGCCGGCGCTCGCCCGGCACCTCCACCACGACGCCCGACGGTGCACCGTCGACTCCCACGTGGAAGGCGTACTCGAGCTGGCTCTCCTTGAGGGTGTCCTCGATGATCTGCAGCGCGGTGTCGCTCATGCGCGGATGCCCCGTCGGATCGAGAACCGGCGGCCGTTGCGGCGCGACGGCACCTCGGGGCGTTGGTGTCGGGCCCGATAGTCGGTGATGGCCCGGCCATAGCTGGCCAGAAGCGAGTCGACGGTATGAGCCCAGGAGAACGTCGACGCATGCTCGATGGCGGCCGCGCGCATGGTGTCGGGTCCGCGGTCGAACAGCCCACCCATGGCGGCGGCCCAGTCGTCGATGTCGTGGCCGTCGACCAGCACACCGCTGACGCCGTCGCGTACCGCGACGGGCAGCCCGCCGACGGCGGCCGCAACGACCGGCGTTCCGCACGCCTGGGCCTCGACGGCGACGAGGCCGAACGATTCCGCGTAGCTGGGTACGGCCACCATGTCTGCGGCGCGGTAGACGCCGACGAGTTCGTCTCTGGTCTGGGGAGGTAGGAAGGTCACACGGTCGCTGATACCCAGCTCGTCGGCAAGCCGAACCAATCCGTCCGGATTGGCCAACCCCGAGCCCGACGGTCCACCCGCGATGAGGACCCGCACGCCGGGCAGCTTGGCGGCCGCGCGCAGGAGGACGTCCGGCGCCTTGAGCGGTTGGATGCGGCCGATGAACGCGATCACCCTGTCATCGGCCGCCAGCCCGAGGGCCCGTCGCGCCTGCCCGCGGTCGCCGGGGGTGAACGTCGTGAGGTCCACGCCGGGGTGGGCGACGTCGATGCGATCCGGATCTGCGTGATGCAGCGAAACTAGTTGCTGCGCTTCATATTCGGTGTTGACGATCAACCGGTCGGCCTCGTCGACGACCTGCTGTTCGCCCACGGCGCGCAGCGGCGGTTCGGGCTGATCGCCGATCGCCAGGGATGCGTTCTTCACGGCCGCGAGCGTGTGCGCGGTGTGCACCAGCGGCACCGCCCAGCGATCCCGCGCCAGCCAGCCGACCTGGCCCGACAGCCAGTAGTGCGAATGCACGACGTCGTAGTAGCCGGGCTCGTGGGTGGCCTCGGCGCGCAGGACGCCTGCGGTGAAGGCACACAGTTGGGTGGGCAGGTCGTGTTTGTCGAGGCCTTCGAACGGTCCGGCCACCACGTTGCGAACCAACACTCCCGGCGCCACCCGCACCACCGGGGCATCCGTCGACGTCGTCGCCCTGGTGAAGATCTCCACCTCGACCCCGCGGCGGGCCAGTTCCAGAGAGGTTTGCAGAACGTAGACGTTCATGCCGCCCGCATCACCGGTCCCGGGCTGTGCCAAGGGGGAGGTATGGACCGACAAGACGGCAACGCGCACTACCAATACTTACACCGGCCCCACCGGGCGCTCACCCTTGCCCTGGTCGGACCTCCGTCAGGCGGTCTTGTCCCGCACCGCGCGCCGCATCGCCGCGATCGGATCGGCGTACAGCCCGCCGAGCGACACCACCCCGGCACCCGCCTCCTGCACGCGGTTTCCGAACGAGGTCAGCCGGATGTCGCGGGGCGCGAGCACCGACCGACGCCGGTAGGCCGCCTCCACCTGTGCCATGCCCTCCGGATACTCGGTGAAGGCCTGGCCGCCGACGACGAGGTCGTCCGGGTTGAGCATGTCGCGCAGCAGCGCCACGGCCTCGCCGAGCACCCTGGCACGTTCGCCGAGTAGTTCGATCGCCGGCTGATTGCCCTGGCGGGCCGCACGGAGCACACCCGCGATGGTCGACGACGGACCCTCCGCGGGGACGATCCGCAGCTTGCGCGCCGCGCTCACCACCGCCTCGTCGCTCACCGTCGACTCCAATTGACCAGTGCCACCAAGCAATTCGGAATGAGCCGGCAGCGCGGCGATGGTGCCGGGACCACTGGTGGGCGAGTGCACCCGGCCACCGATCGACAGGGCGTAGCCGACGGTCTCGCGGGCGTAGACGTACAGGCTGGTGACCGGAGCCGCCCGGCCGGCGACATCCGACTCCGTCGGGGCACTGAGCCGGCGGGCGCCGAGCAGCAGTTCGGCTCCAGCCATCGCGTCCACATGGGAGGCCAACGACACCGGCAGCCCGAGCGTCTCGGCCAGCACGGGGCCCACCGGAGCGTCGGTCCAGCCGAGTCGGGCGTGGTCGAGATGGCCGGTGGTGCTGTCCACGACGCCGCCACCGGTCACACCCACCCACAGTGGCCTGCGGCGATGCCAACGACTCAGGTAGCGGCTCGCACTGCCGGCCAGCGCTGCGAGCGCCGAATTCTGCGTCCCTCGGGGGGTCGGCGTCTCGACCACGTCCAGTGTGCGACCAAACAGGTCGGTGGCCACGATGCTGGTGACACGTGCCCCGATGTGGATGCCGAGGGTGAGGAACGGCTCGTGGTTGACCTCGACGGGAACCCGCGGGCGTCCGATCGCGCCGGAGACGGCGAGATCGGCCCGCTCCCGCAGGACGCCTGCGTCGAGCAAGGCGGTGACCTGCCGGTTCACCGTGGCAATGCTGAGGCCGGTGGCCTGCGCGATGACGTCACGGGCGATGGGTCCGCGCAACCGCGCGGCGCCGAACACCGACGCCGCCGCCGCCTCGGCGACCCGCAGTGACGGGGCCACGATGTGGTGGCGGGCAAGCAGTGCGCGCTTGGCGTGCGAGGTAGAGATGGTGGAGGGGGTCTTGCGAATGGCGGTGGGGGTGCTCACGGGAGGTGTCCTTCGTCGAAGTCGGCTGGTGGGTTTTAGGCCACACCTGGCGACTCAGCAGGACGGAAGGTCCGGGTTCAGTCAGGCGCGGCGACGAGCGCGACAACAACAACACGCGCGCCGAAGGGCGCTGCGGGAAGCCTGACTAGCGGACACGGAGAGAACTTAGCACGCCAACTAATGTTGGACGAATGTCGTCACACGAACCCTCTCAGCCCATCGCGGTCGTCACGGGCGCCAGCTCCGGCATCGGCGAGGCCACTGCGAAAACCCTTGCTGGACTTGGCTTTCACGTAGCCTGCGTGGCACGCCGCGAGGATCGTGTCAGGGCACTCGCCGACGAGATCGGCGGTACCGCAATTGTGGCGGACGTCACTAATGGTGCGCAGGTGGAGGCCATGGCCGCCGGCCTGGACCGGGTCGACGTGCTGGTTAACAACGCCGGCGGGGCGAAGGGCGTGCAACCCGTGGCCGATGCCGACCTCGACGACTGGCGCTGGATGTGGGAGACCAACGTGCTGGGCACCCTGCGGGTGACCAGGGCGCTGCTGCCGAAGCTGATCGCCTCGGGCGACGGGCTGGTGGTCACCGTGACCTCGATCGCGGCGTTCGAGATCTATGACGGCGGGGCCGGTTACACCTCGGCGAAGCATGCGCAGGCCGCGCTGCACCAGACGCTGCGCGGCGAACTGTTGGGAAAACCCGTGCGGCTCACCGAGATCGCGCCGGGGATGGTGGAAACCGAGTTCTCAGTCGTCCGCTTCGGCGGAGACCAGGAGCGCGCCGACGCCGTCTACCGGGGGATGACACCGCTGGCCGCGGCGGACGTCGCCGAGGTGATCGGGTTCGTGGCATCACGGCCGTCGCACGTCAACCTGGACCAGATCATCATCCGGCCGCGCGATCAGGCCAGTGCGACGCGAAAGTTCACCCGCCCGGAGTGACCGTGACCGGTATCGGCGGAGTCGTCGTCGGCGTTCCCGACAGCGTTGGCGCATCCGTGGGCGTGGCAGGCGCGCTGCTGGGGACGTTCGACGGCGGCGTGTCGTCGTTCAGCGCGGACATGGACTTCCACTCGTCCCAGCCGACGGCCCAGTCCCAGATGTCGCCGTCGGCATAGGACAGCTCGATCGTCGTGCCGGTCACCTCGACGGGATCGCCGTAGATCGCCGTATTGAAGTACTGCTGGGCGTTTTCGGTCGACAGGTTGATGCAGCCGTTGGTGACGTTGCTGCTGCCCTGCACTCCGGTCGTGCTCGGGTTCGCGTGGATGAACTCGCCGTTGTTGGAGATTCGGACGGCGAACCGCTCGTGTGCGTTGGTGTAACCCGCCGCCGGGTTGGACATGTAGAAGTCTTCGTACTTCTCGGTGACGACGTGGATGCCGCTGCGTGTGACGTTGCGGGGCAGATCCGCCTCGCCGTAGCTGCAGGGCAGCGTCATGATCACGCCCGCATCGGTGATGACCTCGATCTGATGCGACGACGCCTCGGCCTTGACGACCTGCCGCCGCCCGATCTCGAAGTCGAGCGTCAGGTCCTGTGCGCCGAAGGCACCCTCACCGAACGGGACGCCGTACATGTTGGCCGCGACGTGGACCTTGGTACCGGGCGGGTAGTAATCCCGGGTACGCCAGTGCACGCGGGAGCCACCGACCTCGTCGGGCAACCAGGCCCAACTGCCCTCGACGGGTGGGGTGGTGGTGACGACCAGGGCCCGCTCGACGGCGGCCTTCGCGTCGTCGCCGATCGCGGCATCGAACTGCATGATGACGGGCGCCGCGACGCCGACGACCTGGCCGTCGGCGAGCTGGAACTGCCCGTTCACCTGGACTTGCGGCGCGACGGTGGAGAAGCTGCCGCTCAGCGGGACCGCCTTGCCGTCGCGGCCGACCGCGGAACCGCCCCAGGTGTACTTCACGCCGTAGCCGAGTGGCTCGGCGATGGTGAACGCGGTGCGGTCGGGATTCATCGTGCCCTTGACCGGGGCACCCTGCGTGTTGGTCAACGTGACGCGCTGCAGCCAGCCGTTGCTGACCTCGACACCGATGGGGTCGGTGGGCGCGACGTCGGAGGCGTCCTTGTCTGGTTTGTAGGCGATCTCGGCCTTGGCGGGCGCCGTGGTGGCGTCGGGCTGGGTGATCGACGACCGTCCACTGCAGGCGGCGAGAACGCCGGAGGCGCCCACGGCGAATGCGGTCAGCGCTTGGCGCCGATTGATGGTCACGTGTACATACGGTACCTACAGGACGCACCCAACCAGAATCGGTTCGGGTGTGAGCTCGATCCCGAAGGCGCGTCGAACGCCGTCGCGAACCGCTCTGGCCAGCGTCAACAGCTCATCGGTGCCAGCCGCGCCGCGGTTGGTGAGCGCCAGCGCATGCTTCGTCGACAACCGGGCGGGTGACGCCTCGCCGGGGTAGCCCTTGCCGAAGCCGGCGTGCTCCACCAGCCACCCGGCCGCGAGCTTGACCCCGTCGGGTGCGGGGTAGTTCGGCACGGGTCCGTCGACGAGGGCGCTCAGGCGGGCGAAGTCGTTCGCCGATACGACGGGGTTGGTGAAGAACGAGCCAACGCTCCAGGTGTCGTGGTCGCCATCTGCGAGGAGCATGCCCTTGCGCGCCCGCAGTGCCAACACCACGTCACGAACGCGGGTCGCCTCCATGCGCGAACCGCTCTCGGCGCCAAGGGCATTCGCCAACTCGCCGTAGCGGAGCGGAGCACTGCGGCCGGATGGGTCCAACGCGAACTCGACCTCGAGCACCACGGCACGCGACGAGTTCTTGAGCACGCTGGTGCGGTAGCCGAAGCGCAGCTCCTCGGGCTGCACCCACCGCACGTCCCCGCTGTGCCGGTCCAGCAGGCGGACCCGGCGGATGACGTCGGCCACCTCGACGCCGTAGGCGCCGACGTTCTGCACTGGCGTGGCCCCCGCCGAGCCCGGGATGCCCGACAGGCACTCCAGGCCCCCGAGTCCGTACGCCAACGAGGTGACGACCACGTCGTCCCACGACGCTCCCGCCTCGGCGCGGACGACGTCCCCCGCGACCGTGATCTCGGTGTTCGCCACCCGCACGACGGTCAGGTCGGCCAGGTCGTCGGCAATGACGAGGTTGGAGCCGCCGGCCAGCACCAGCGTGCGCTCGGCCGGGTCGTCGGCGGGCAGCTGACCTAGCACGTCGACGAGCTTCTCGGTGGTGTCGCACACGAGCAGCCGGCTGGCGACGGGCCCCACCCGGAGCGTGGTCAGCGGCGCGACCGGGACCGACACCTCCACGGCGACGCCCGCGATATCCGAACTGGCCACGGGCGGTAACGGTAGCGTGGTCGGCTATGCCGCGTTCCTTCGACATGGCAGCCGACTACGACGGCACCGTCGAACAGATCCACCGAGCCTTCGGCGACGAGCGTTACTGGCGCGAACGACTGACCCGCTCCGGCGCCGACGAGACGACGCTCGACTCCATCACCTGGAACTCCGAAGGCGGGATCGACGTCGTCACCACCCAGACCCTGCGAGCCGACCGGCTGCCCGGCGTCGTCACCCAGTTTCACCGCGGGGATCTCAGCTTCGTCCGCGAGGAGACGTGGACCCCGCTGACCGACGGGTGCGCCACGGGCGTCGTGAAGGGCTGGATCCCCCGGGCCCCTGCCACCCTGGCCGGCACCGCGGTGCTGGCTCCCACGGGCAACGGGTCGCGCTTGGAGTTCAGGGCCACCGTCGAGGTCCGCATCCCGCTCGTCGGCGGCAAGGTGGAGAACTTCGTCGGCACTCAGCTGGTGGACCTGCTGACGGCCGAACAGGACTTCACCACGGCGTGGATCAGGGAGAACGCCTGACATCGCACTAAGGTTGCCGGCCATGGGCCCTCCCATGGGGCAGCTGACGCGCGGCACGACCGGTTACAACCGCTTGCGCCGCAGTGACCGCTGGTTGGTGCACGCTCCGCGGGTGCGGGCGGCACTGCTCTCCGCGGCGGACCCCTTGATCGTCGACCTTGGCTACGGGGCACTTCCCGTGACGACGCTGGAGCTGGCGGCGCGACTGCGGACCGTGCGTCCCGATGTGAGGGTGGTCGGCCTCGAGATCCATCCCGAACGGATCGTGCCGCCCCAACAGGGCGTCGAATTCGGGCTCGGCGGGTTCGAACTGGCCGGGCTGCGACCCGTTCTGGTGCGCGCCTTCAACGTGCTGCGTCAATACCACGTCGACGACGTGGCCGAGGCGTGGACGCAGATGCGGTCGCGACTGGCGCCGGGCGGGCTGATCGTCGACGGCACCTGCGACGAGCTGGGCAGACGGTGTTGCTGGGTGCTCATCGACGACACCGGACCCGTGAGCCTCACCCTGGCATGCGATCCGTTCGCGATCGACCGGCCGTCGGACTTGGCTGAACGGTTGCCCAAGGTGCTGATTCACCACAACGTGCCAGGCCAACCCATCCACGCCATGTTGACCGCGGCCGACCGCGCCTGGGCCGCCGCCGCGGGGCACGGCGTCTTCGGACCGCGGGTGCGTTGGCGGGCGATGCTCGAGTCCCTGGCCCACGACGGCTACCCCGTCGAGCCGCCGCGGAGGCGACTGCGCGACGGCGTCCTCTCCGTTCCGTGGTCCGCGGTCGCGCCGCATTAGGCTGGCGGCATGCGTATTGCCTTGGCGCAGATCCAGAGTGGCGACCAGCCGTCGGCCAACCTCGACCTCGTCGCGGACTACACCCGGCGAGCCGCCGACGCGGGTGCGCGCATGGTGCTGTTCCCGGAGGCCACGATGTGCCGTTTCGGGGTGCCACTGAAGCCCATCGCCGAGCCACTGGACGGTCCGTGGGCGACGGAGGTGCGCGCGATCGCCGACCGCGCCGGCATCGTCGTCGTGGCGGGCATGTTCTGTCCCAGTGACGACGGCCGGGTCACCAACACCTTGCTGGCGACGGGTTCGGGCGTCGACGCGCACTATCACAAGATCCACCTCTACGACGCCTTCGGCTTCACCGAATCACGCACGGTCGCACCAGGTTTCGAGCCGGTGATGATCACCGTCGACGGCGTCGGCATCGGGTTGACCACGTGCTACGACATCCGCTTCCCCGAGCTCTTCGTCGAACTCGCCACGCGCGGCGCCCAAATCCTCACGGTCCATGCGTCGTGGGGCTCGGGCCCGGGCAAGCTCGAACAGTGGACGCTGCTGGCGCGGGCCCGCGCGCTCGACGCCACCAGCGTCGTCGTCGGCGTCGGCCAGGCGTACCCGGGCGACGAGATCGCCGCCGTCGGCCCGACCGGGGTCGGCGGCAGCCTGGTCTGCTCTCCCACCGGCGACGTCGTGGCGACGGCCGGGGCGGATTCGCAACTTCTGCTCGTCGACGTCGACCTCGGACCCGTCGACAAGGCCCGCGACAGCATCGCGGTGCTGCGCAACCGCGCCGAGTTCACTCAGTCGGGTAGGGCACAATCGCAGGCGTGACCGACCCCTCCGATCCCTGGGCCCGCCCCGCACATCAGCCCCCGCAGCCGTATCAGCCCCAACCGGGCCACCCGGCGGGGCCGCAGTACGCCGGGCCGCCACCCCAGGGACCTCCGCAGCAGGGGTATCCGCCTCAGGGTCCCCCACCGACGGGATCGTCGGGCGAACCGACCGAGCCGTCCGAGTCCGGGGGCAAATTCTCACGCTTCGTGCGCGATCCCCTGTCGATCGTGCTGGTCGTCGTCATCGTGCTCGCACTCGGCGCCGCCGGGCTGATCGGCGGCGAGATCTACGCCCGGCACCGCGCCGATCAGGTGGTCGCGACCGCGGTCAGTTGCGTCGTGCAGGACGACGCCACGGTGTCCTTCGGCGCGCTTCCCCCGTTTCTGTGGCAGCACCTCAACAAGCACTACGGCAACATCACGGTGACCACCGCGGGCAATCAGATCCGCGACATCAAGGGCATGAAGGCCGAGATCAGCATCGACGACATCCGCCTGCAGAACAGCGGCACGTCGACGGGCACGATCGGGGCGCTCGACGCGACGATCTCCTGGAGCACCGAGGGCATCCGGCAGACGATCCAGGACTCGATCCCGATCATCGGCAGCTTCGTCTCCGGGGTGAAGTCCAACCCGTCCGACGGCACGATCGAACTACAGGGGGCGCTCGGCAGCATCGTCGTCAAACCCGAGGTCGTCGACAACGGCGTCTCGCTGCAGGTGCAACAGCTGACCGGCCTCGGCTTCACGCTGCCGCGCGAGACGGTACAGCCCGCGCTCGACGCGTTCAGCGGGCAGCTGACCAAGAATTACCCGCTGGGCATTCACGCCGACAGCATCGAGGTCACCGACACGGGCGTGATCAGCAAGTTCTCGACGCAGAACGCCTCGATGCCCGCGGGTGGACAGGACCCCTGCTTCGCAGGTCTCTAGGAATCCAGTCCGTCCAGCACCGCACGCGTCCCGGACAGCCCAAGCCGGGTCGCGCCCGCGTTCAGCATCGCGATGGCGTCGGCGGCGGTGCGAATGCCGCCGCTGGCCTTGACCTCGACGGTGGGTCCGACGGAGCCGACCATGATCTCGACGGCGCGGACCGACGCCCCACCCGCGGGGTGAAAGCCGGTCGACGTCTTGACGAACTCGGCGTCCGCCTCGGCCGCCGCTCTGCACACGTCCACCAGCGTCTGCTCACCGGCGAGGTCCAACAGCGCCGCCGACTCCACGATCACCTTCAGCACCGTGCCGGGGACGGCCGCACGGACCGCGGAGATGTCGGCGCGCACCGCCGCGACGTCCCCACGGATCGCAGCTCCCACGTCGATCACCATGTCGACTTCATCGGCGCCGGCCGCCACGGCCAGCATGGCCTCGTGCACCTTGATATCCGAAACGTGCTTGCCGGAGGGAAATCCGACGACGGTGGCGATGAGCGTCCCGACCGATTGAGCACGACGGGCCGCGGGCACCATCGACGGCGAGACGCACACGGCGTACGCGCCGAGGTCGGCCGCCTCCGCGACCAGGGCGGCGACGTCGAGGTCGGTGGCCTCCGGCTTGAGCAGGGTGTGGTCGACCATCTGGGCAACGACATCCCTGGTCCACGTCGTCATCAGAACGGCTCCTCGGTGCCACCGGGATTGCAGCGGGTGTCGATCATCGTGGCGTCGTCGACGACCGGCCGCCACGGCTCGAGATTCCAACTGGTCTTACCGGGCTGGGCGATCTCGGCGAAGCTCCAGTGGCACATGAACTGCGCGCGCATTCCCGGCATGTCGGCGTCGGGCGAGAGTGCCAGCACCTCGGTCCACGCCTCGTCACCCTGAAGTTCGTTGTTCAGTTGGGCCGCAGCGACACGACCCGACGGGGTCGGGTAGACCCGCAGGCTCGACAGGTCACCCCAGTGCGACCACTCGGTGTGATCGACGAAGGGCGGGCTGGCGATCGGGTCGGCGGCCGCGGCGGGGGCGAGGCCCGCGGAAGTCAGCGCACCCGCCATGGCGAACGCCGTCGCGAGGGCGGCCAGGAGACGACGCATGCTGCTAACGCGACTTTCCCTGGACTTCGAGGATCTTGGGTCGAACGTCGACCAGGTAGATGCCGATCGCGCACGCGGCTATGGCCGAGCCCACCGGCGGCGGAAGGAACACGCCCACCAGTGACGTCCCGCCGAGGATCGCCAGCCAGATCGGCTTGCTGAGCTTCTCGGCCGCGGGGTAGGCGTCGGTGCGCTGGATCGCCGCATGGACGAACGCGTACAACCCCACCAGCAGTACGCCCACCTGAATGGCGAAGAGGACGTAACTCGCCAGGTCCTGAAGCATCACGCTCCAAGCCTATGCGGGTTACGTCCCCTCAGTCGACTCGCCCTTCGAGGTCGTCGGCTTCGTTACTTCTGCGTCACCTTCTTGGCAGGCGCCTTGGCCGGAGCCTTCTTCGCGGGCGCCTTCTTGGCGGGGGCCTTCTTGGCGGGAGCCTTCTTGGCGGGGACCCGCTCGGCGGCTTCCTTGACGGTCTCGCCGGCCTCGTCGACCTTCTTGGGCAGCTCGACGCCGACCAGCTTGGCGGCACGCTCGCCGACCGCGCGGGTCTGGCTCGCCACGGTGCCCAGCGCATCCTGGGTCAGCTCGACGGCCTGATCGGTCACGCTCTCGACGCGGTTGGCGGCCTCTTCGATCGCCGGCTGGCTGCGCAGGCGCTCGAGGGCGGCCTCGCCACGCTCGACGAGCTTGTTGTACTGGGCGGTGGCAGCCTCGGCGTATCCCTCGGCGGCCTTGCGCAGCTCATCGGCGGTCAGCTTCTCGCGGATCTCGGCGACCTCGGTCGTCAGGTCCTCCTGCAGCTTGTTGACCTTCGCGCGGCGCTCTTCCACCCGGGTGGTCGCCTCGGTCCGGGCCTCTTCGGCACGCTCGCGCAGGCTGGCGACGATCTCGTTGACGGTCGCGAGCGCGAGGTCCGCGGCGCCGACGGCGGCGAGCAGCGGGGCCTTCAGGTCTTCAACGGTGGGCTGGGTCTTCTCGGCCATGTTCTTGTTTCCCTTCGAACTTCGATTTCGGTTTGGCTGATCAGCAGTGGTTCGGATGTCAGTCAGTGGCTGGCTCCTCATCGACGTCGCGCGCCTCGTCCACGGCTTCGTTCTGTTCCCGGAACGAGGTGTAGATGTCGAGCAGCACCTGCTTCTGCCGCTCGGTGATCGCGGTGTCCATGACGATCGCGTCGCGGACCTCGCTCGGCTCGCTGGGCTCGAGAAGTCCTGCTCTCACGTAGAGCACGTCCGCAGAGACCCTCAGCGCCTTGGCGATCTGATTGAGAACCTCCGCGGAGGGCTTCCGCAGTCCCCTCTCGATCTGGCTGAGATAGGGATTGCTGACGCCGGCCTTCTCGGCCAACTGCCGCACCGAAACCTGCGCAAGTTCGCGCTGGCTACGGATGAAGCCTCCGATGTCCTGCGCAGCGGTGGACACGACGGCGGCGAGGTTTTCGTCTTGCGACACGTCGGTTCCCCTTCCTGCGTTGGTATCCGAATTGCTTCGAACACCACCGTAGGACGGGGTGCTAACTATTGCAAGCGCTTGTTAGCACTGCCGCGGCCGATCAGAACAGCAGCTGCGCCACCGTGTAGATGACCAACCCCGCGAACGACCCGACGACCGTGCCGTTGATTCGGATGAACTGCAGGTCACGGCCTACATGCAACTCGATCCGTTCACTCGCCATGTCCGCATCCCAGCGCTCGATGGTCTCGGTGATGATCGCTGTGATCTCCGTCCCATACT
>NZ_JAEMTA010000002.1:0-85896 GCF_016462545.1 Mycolicibacterium sp.
GTCCGCGATAGATGCCCCGCGCGGCCGCGGTGACGCGCTCGCGCTGCGTCGGCCATTCGATCGAGACCGCGATCTCGTCGAGCACGGGAAAACGGTTGTCGGACAGCAGTTCCTCAACAATGGCGATCGCAGGCAGCGCGCCGCTCTTGTCGCCGTTGCACCGCGCACACGCGAGCACCAGGTTGGCCAAACCGTCGATCCCGACCAGCGACCACGGCAGCACGTGATCGATCGGGTTGTTCGCGGGCAGGTGGGCTCCGCAGTAGAAGCAGTGCGGCCCGAAGGTCTCCTTGAACGGCTCGCGCACGGCGGCGAGCGTCGTCCGCGCCCGACCGAAGAGATGCCCCGCCACGTCCGGAACCTCGGCGTCGAGAAACTTGTTCATGCGACGGACGTCGTCGACCCACATGATCTCCATCGCCGGTTTCAGCAATCCGGCCAACCGCGCCAAGCCGTTCGCGACGCCTGGGTTGAGCTCGATCGCGTCGCCGTGTGCCCGCAATGTCGATCGCGATACCTGGTCGTGGAGGAATGAGTCGTCGTACAGGAACGGATCGCTCGTCGTCGCCCCGGGCAGCCTTTGCAGTCGGTAGAGGGGCTGCTGAGCCAGGCACATCATGATGTCGTCGATGGCCTTGACGTAGGCCGAGGGTGCGCGTAGCCGGGCGACGTCGACGGATGCTGCCCGGCCCGATGCCGTTCGTAACTCATTGGCTGCGATCAGGATTCGCGCTCTCGGCTGCGTCGACTGGCGTAGCTCGCGACCGTCGAAGGGCCGTACCTGCTGCCAGTAGATGCTCAGCACCCGGTGGGCCAGCTCGGGGATCGGGACGGTTAGTGGGTCGTCGGGCTGTGGCGGCAGGTTCTCGATGCTGTGCTCGATCAGAGCCATCAGCGTGGCCAACTTGTAGGTTGCCGTGCGCAGACCCGTCTCGAGGATCGCCACCACACGCTGACCCAGCAGCAGGGGGTCACTCGTCATGTCCGAGTCCCCCGCGTAGCGGCCCGGCGATGTGACTGCACTCCCGCATTATCGCTAATTCACCATGAGCGTCACCCTGACTCCGGTTCCTCGTCGCTAGAGAAGGGTGAACGTGGCGCCTGCCGCCTTCAACCTCGCAGTGAATGCGTCAACGGACGCGGGGTTGCACGCAAAGACGGACTGGAAGGCGATCGGTTGGCGGCCACGCGTGCCGAAGTCGGCTGTTTCGCGGTGCCACACGCCGTGGGCGTCGGCGAGGATCTTCAACAGGAGCGCGAATCCTCGGTCTGATCGGGACAGCAAGATTTCCGCCGAGTCGAACACGACGAGGAAGCTTGACCCTTTGAGCCAGTTCAGATCGGTGATGCAATCCCACACGGCATCCCAGTTCTGCCCGAAGTAGTAGGGAAATTGCAATGCTGCGGCGAGTTCATCGAAGAATTGGTCGTCGTCGTGCGATTTGGTGGCGCGGATGCGGAGCACGTCCCACTCGGGGTGTGCCGGTGTCCAGGCCATAAGGTGGTTGGCGACCTCGAACGGAGTGGCGACCAGGACGGACAGCGGCGGTCCGTCGAAGTTGAACAGCAAGTCTTCTCGCATGGTGTGTCGGGAACCTACTCGTAACCGAGTTCCCTCAGTGCTTGCCGAGTTCGCACGGCGTACCCGAGTAGTCGCTCGTCATCAAGATCTTCCCGACCAGTTCGCGATTCCGGACGCTCGACATAGGCATCAGCATCCTCGAACAATTCCTGAAGCAGGGGATAAACAGGTTCACCAAGCGTCCGAAGCTCGCACTTCATCATCCGGAGGTATGCCGATTCGAACTCGGGGACCGTAGTTTTCCGCTCTATGAATCGATCCAAGAGATCAACGTATGTCGAGATATCGGGCAACTGGGATGAGTTGGAATCCATCTCGACAATCCTCTCTGCAAGACGTCCGTTGCTTGTTCGGGAGACGGGGCTGGGGCTATGTCGAGTGTTCGAAGAGACGGGCGTAAACATCACGCGCCCGTGCTCGCAATTCTTCCCCGCTGAGGCCACCCGTGTCCCTTCTGAGGATGGGATCACTGACGTAGTCGTCGACATCGGCGAATAGTCCGTCCAACACGTCGAACTCGTCGCCAACTACCTGGTTCGGATCGCGCTTGAACCGAGCTAGGAAGTCGGTCTCAAACGTATCAGCCGAAATCTCACCGCTTACGAACGATCCGATGATGTCTCGGTAGTTCTCAAGCATCCGAGCGACGTTTGCGTCGCGTGTCATCATCCACCTCCGAGTTTTCCTTGGGTCCTCGCTAGAGACTTGATTCGTGGCTAAAGAAGAGTGAATGCACCGCCAGCCGTGGTCATCCGTGTGGTGAATGCATCAGACGGCGTTTGGGTCGCAGGCGAAGACGGACTGACACGCGATCGGTTGTGGGCCACGGGCGCCGAAGTTGGCTGTCTCGCGATGCCACACGGCGTGAGCGTGGGCAAAGACCCAGCAACAGCCGGAAACCCCGTCTCCTACAGCTGTCCGAACTCCGCACCGAAATCACGCATCCTCTGAGCAAATGCAGCGGCGGCCGGCGGATCACACGCGAATACCGACTGAAAGGCCATCCGGCCTACACCCCGCGCTCCAAAATCAGTTGTGACTGCGCGCCACTGCTCATGGGCGTCGGCCAGTATGCGAAGCAATATGCCGAAGTCCTCCGGGTTGTCCGACAGTAGATGCTGCGCCGAATCGAAGACGATCAGGTAGCTGGCCCCTCGTAGCCAGCTGAGGTCGTTGACGCATTCTTCGAAAGCGTCCCAGTTATGACCGAAGTAGTAGGGAAACTGCATCGAGGCGGCTACTTCATTCATGAAACCCGTTGTGGCACTGAACTTACCGCGCTCACCTCCGACCCGGAGAATTTCCCACTCGGGATGCTGCGTCATCCACGTGCCCATCAGGTCGAAGACTGTCGAAGGAGTCGCGGGCAAGACCGCGAGCGCTGGCCCATCGGGATTGAAGAGGATGTTGTGCTCCACCGTGCTTCTCCTAGAACTTGACGAAGGTTTCGTAGTGATCTGACGTGAAGTATCTGCTGCCATCTGACCCGACGACTATTCGATCTGCGTCGCGGCGCACCCCGGTCACGTATGGATGTCTGTCGTACTCCCGATATGTAATCGGCTCACCCGCTGGGCTTGCGGCTGGCAGCCTAGATTTATTGTTGAAGAACTGGTCGCCGCCGATGTAGGTCATTCCATCAATGAGCACCGTACGTTTTGGTCTCCGATTTAGCATGATGCCTGGCCCCGCCGGCGCCCCTGGGATCTGATCCGCCACGTACTCGACGTCAGGCGGCACCTCACCGCTACGAAAGGGCACTGCCGGGATCTTGGGAATGTCCGCCTCGGTGGCAATCTGTGGGCACGGAACGATCGGGTCGCCGAGCGCGGTCAACGCAGAACCCACCGCGGAGTGGTATTGATTTGCCGCCTCTTCGGCCTTGGCGTATAAATCGGCGTATCGCGACGCGGCCCTGTTGTACTGGATGATTCCGATCGCCGGTGAAACCGCGGCCAACGCGCTGGCCTCCATTACGTCCGATTGGGCATCGGCGAATTCATCGGGGGTGGGGGTGTCGTGTCTTGCCACGTCGAAGGCGTGAGCGACGGCTTCGGCGGCAACCGAAAGTCGTTCTGCCCACGCGGCGGCGGAGTCGAGCCACTTCGCGTGACGGATGACGTTGTTGGCGGCTTGGTCCCCGCTGGACCAATGCTCGTTCACGTCGAAACCGACAGCCCGAGTGTCATCGGCCCATCGCGTGATGTCGCTGGCGTTGTCGTGCCAAGCGCGCGAGAAGTCCCTCAAATCGCTCGCACCCGGTCCGGAATGCAACTCGGAGGCGAACACATCGCCTCCGATCGATGGGAGAGATGGTAATTCGGGCGCGGTCGCGATGGGCGGTTGATGAGGCGCAGGCGGCAACGAGGGCATCTTCAGCGGGCCTGAGGACCGCGCATTGGCGTTGCCAGCGCCGTGGATTGACGCGGCGCCGGCCTGGTCGGCCAGTTCGAACACGACCGCAGCTGATCTCAGCATGGTGCCGCCGTACTCCCGAACACGACCCGCGTAGTCCAGCACTTCGATGAGCGCCACCTCATGTGTATTCAACGCCCTGGCCGCGCCCACCGAGGTGGAGTCCGACCCCGGCGCCGCGCAGTTCGATGAAACGAGTGGACGCCCCACCGACTCGAGCCGCCGGCCGTCCGCGTTCAGCGCGTCCGTGTCCACTTCGAGGACCGGCCCGGTCATGTCGTCGAACCTCCGAATTGCGACGGCGTGACGCCTTGATCACATCTGCTAAACGAGCCTAAAGGCTCGATTGGGGGCCAAGGTGCACGAGTTCTCGAAAAGGCATCCCGGCGCGCCCCTGCAGCGACGGCCCCTGGATCGCACGCAAGCAGTAGGGAAGCTGCACGAAGAGGCTTGGATCACATGTGGTGGCGGAGTCTCGAAGATCTGCCGATTGGGAAGCCGTTCGTTGCTCCGTTCGCGGCCGAGTCTTGAGCGACTGGAGTCGCCTCCAAACCAATCCGGGCGGCTCGTGCGCGCAACATCAGTAACCCGCTACGCCCCAAGCGAGACCCGATCCCCAACCTGCACCGTCCCCGCCGCCACGACCTCGAAATATGCTCCGGCGCAGGGAAGTTCGCCCATGTCGAGTGCAGCGACGCGATTTTCAACCGCCGGCGTCCGCAGCGCTTGCGGCGCCTGGGCCAGCTCGCCGTGTTCCAACGTGGGAACAATGCAGCGCGGCGTCGGACCGAGGGACCGCAGCCGGGCCTCTCCCACCGCGAGGGTGCGGCCCGTCCAGTCGTTCTCTGTGTACGGCGGAAAACCGGTCGGGGTGACGATCACCAGATTGGGCCGGTAGCGCTCGGCCTCGATGCCGATGCGTTCCAGGGTCGCGGTGGTGATCGCATGCACCGGTGCGTAGTCGGTGAACGAGGTGCCTGGCGTCGCCTCGGCCAACTCCAGCAGGGGCGCCTCCACCTCGGCGTCCAGGCCGAATTCGAGCACCTGCTCGGGCACCGCCCGCTCAATCGATGCCCCCGGCGGTCGGCTGTGGGCCAGGTGTACTTGTCGGGCAAGCAGTTTCGAGAGTCGACCGTCGATGCCGTCCTCGTCGGCAGTCACCGTCGTGCCATCGGGCAGCCGGATGCTCACACGTCCAGCGTCCACACGGGCGCTACACGTCAGCAGCGCTCGCCACAGTCGTGCCTGCTTGGCGCTGGCCACCCGACCGGTCGCCTCGTCGATCAGCGCCAGGCGCCGGTCATTCTCGACGCCCTGCTCGTCGACGAACAACGCGTCGACTGCCTCGCCGAGCATCGACTTCACCGGGTAGCGGTACAGCGTGCCCACGCGCATCTGCGCGTCCTCGTCGCCGGGGCTCATGACAGCACCCTAGTAGCGGGCCCGGCCAGAAGGTCGGCCAGTTCGGTGAGGTCGTGGGCGATCACGTTGGGTTGGGGGATGCCGCTCGCCACCAGTGGCGCATTGCCGGGCCGGGTGATCAGCGCGCTACACATCCCGGCGCCCTGCGCCCCGATCGTGTCCCAGGTGTGGGCCGCGACCATCATGCAGTCCGAGACGTCGACTTCCAGTTCGGCGGCGACGCGGCGGTAGAGGTGAATGGACGGCTTGAACACCCCCAGGGTGTCCACGGTGAACTGACGCTCGAAGTGTTCACTAAGCCCCGAATTGTCCAGCGGTGAAGCGACATTGGGCTGGTGCGGGGAGTTGGTCAGGGTCACCAGGCGGTACCCCGCGGCCGCGAGGCGCCGCAACCCTGGGGCGACGTCGGGGTGCGCGGGCATCGTCCGCATGGCCTCGCCCAGCGCCTGCACGTCGTCGTCGGTGGGGACGACACCCCGGATCTCGCCGATCATGTGCAGTATGGCCCGGCCGAGCGTGAAGAAGTCGACGTAGTAGCCCGACAGGGTCAGCGTCATGGAGTAGGTGACGAGCTCCCCGAACCAGGTGCGGAGCACGTGCGCATCGCCGAAGATCCGGTCGAAGTGCGGGCCCAGCGATTCGATGTCGAGGAGGGTCTCGTTGACGTCGAACACCAAGACCGACGTAGACGTGGGGTCGAAGCTCATGGCCTCCAGTATGGGCCGCCAAGTCGACTCGGCACCCGCCTCACCCGTGCCACCATAGAGACCATGGCCGACGACGACATGCAATCCGAGCGTGAGTTCAACGCGCACAACATCGCGGAGTTCCGCAGCAACGGCGGGAAGGTGGGCGGGCAGTTCGAGGGCTTCCCGCTGCTGATCATGACCTCGACGGGCGCCAAGAGTGGGGAGCCCCGAGAGAACCTGATCGGGTACTTCGACATCGACGACCACGTATACGTCGTCGGCTCGGCAGCGGGCCGCCCGGCCAGTCCCGCCTGGGTGTTCAACCTGCGCGCCGACCCGACCGTCACCGTCGAGATCGGATCGAATCCGGCGACGCGGATGGTGGCCCGCGAACTGCCAAAAGAGGAGCGCGACAGCGTCTATCGGCAGATAGTGGAACGTGCGCCCGGCTTCGGCGAATACGAGAAGCGGACCGAGCGCGTCATCCCCGTCTTCGAGCTCGCGTTCAGCTGACCTAGGACGTGCGGCGGCGCCGCAGGAACGGATCTGTCAGCACCGGCGGCGTATAGCCCGTGTCAGCGCTCGACAGGGTGATCCCCGGCGGCACGATCTCGTCGATCTTGTCCAGCACGTCGACCGACAGCGTTACCTCCGTCGCGCCGAGCTGCGACTGCAGGTGTTCCATCGTCCGAGGCCCGATGATCGGCGCCGTCACCGCGGGATGCTGCAGCACGAACGCCAGCGCCAGGTGGACGAGTGACAGTCCGGCCTCGTCGGCCAACGCGCCGAGGGCATCGGCGGCGTCGAGCTTGCGTTGGTTGTCCGGGCTGTCCAGGTCGAAGCGTGCAGGCATTCGGTTGCGGCGCTTGGACTCTGGCAGATCCTTGCCCTTGCGGTAGCCGCCGGTCAGCCAGCCGCCCGCCAGCGGACTCCACGGCAGCACACCCATGCCGTACTCCTGCGCGACGGGTAGCAGGTCGGCTTCGATGCCGCGGGCCAGCAGCGAGTACGGCGGTTGCTCGGTGACGAAGCGGCCCAGGCCCCGTCGTTCGCTGACCCATTGCGCCTGCACCACCTGATGTGCCGGGAAGGTCGACGAACCGAACGCGCGGATCTTGCCCTGGGTCTGCAGATCGGTGAGCGCCGAGAGCGTCTCCTCGATGTCGATGTCGGTGTCGGCATCGGGACGGTGCACCTGGTAGAGGTCGATCCAGTCGGTGTTCAGCCGCCGCAGGCTGTTCTCGACCTCGCGGACGATCCAGCGCCGCGAGTTGCCACGTTGAAGCGGGTCGCCCGCGGTGCCCATCGGCGAGTCGACCGGGACGCCCATCTGCCCATGGAACTTCGTCGCCAGCACCACGTCATCGCGTTTGCCTCCAGCCAAGGCCTTGCCGACGATGACCTCCGATTCCCCTTGCGAATACACGTCGGCGGTGTCGATGAAGTTGATGCCGGCGTCCAGGGCCGCGTGGATGACCTCGACGGACGTGTCGTGGTCCGGCTCACCCCACGCGCCGAACATCATGGCGCCCAGGCAAAGCGGGCTGATGTGTATTCCGGTTCGGCCGAGGCTGCGATAGTCCATTTCTTCGATGGTAGGCGCGTTCTCGAAGTTGGACGAGATCGTCGCCAGCGTTAAAATGGCCGCCGAACATGGGCAATCGAGGGATCGAGGAGACATGGCACCGCTGAGGACCGGAACGGGTTTCCCGAACGTGGTGGTCACCGCGGTCACGTCGACGACGTCGATAGCTACCGACGCCGAGGAGACCTGGCATCACCTGCTGGACGGCCAGAGCGGCATCCGGACGATCGACCTGCCGTTCGTCGACGAGTTCGACCTGCCCGTGCGCATCGGCGGCCCGCTGCTCGAGGACTTCGATCATCACCTCAACCGCGTCGAACTGCGTCGCCTCTCCTATCTGCAGAAGATGACGACGATCCTGAGCCGCAGGCTCTGGGACCAGCCGGGGCTGGACGACCTCGACACCAGCCGCCTGATGGTGTCCATCGGGCTGGCACTGGGCACCTCCGAGGAAGTGGTCCACCAGTACGAGACGTTCAAGCAGAAAGGTCTGCGCGCGGTGTCGCCGCTGGCCATCCAGATGTACATGCCCAACGCGCCCGCCGCCGCCGTCGGCCTGGAGCGAAAAGCCAAGGCGGGCATCGTGACTCCGCTCATGGCCGACTCCTCGGGCGCCGCGGCCATCGCCGAGGCCTGGCAGGCGATCGTCTTCGGTGACGCGGACTTCGCCATCTGCGGTGGCATCGACACCTGGCTCGCCGCGGTGCCCATCGCCGCGTACAGCCAACTCGGCCTGCTCTCCACCAACAACGACGACCCCGCCGGCGCGTGTCGACCCTTCGACGCCGACCGCGACGGCACGGTCTTCAGCGAGGGCGGTGCGCTGATGCTCATCGAGACCGAGGAGCACGCCGTGGCGCGGGGCGCGACCATCCTGGCCCGGTTGATGGGGGCCGCCGTCACCTCCGACGGTTACGACGACGTCGCGCCCGACCCGAACGGGGAGTCCGCGGCCCGGGCCGTTGCCCGCGCGATCGACCTGGCCGGCATCGCTCCCGACGACGTCGACCTCGTCACCGCGCACGCATCGGGCACCGGGACGGGCGACCTGGCCGAGGCCACGGCGCTGCGCACGGTGTTCGATGGGCACGAGCCTGCGGTGTACGGGCCGCGGGCGGCGCTGGGACACTCCTGGGGGGCGACCGGCGCCATCGACGCCATCCTGACCGTGCAGGCGCTGCGCGACCAGGTGGTGCCGCCGACGCTGAATCTGCACACGCTCGATCCCGCGATCGATCTCGACGTGGTTACTGAGCAACCTCGCCGCGGCGACTACCGGTATGCGTTGACCGACTGCTTCGGGTTCGGGGGCTACAACGTCGCGCTGGTGTTTGGGGCGGCGTAAGGGGGTCGGGTGCTAGTCGGGTGGCTGCGGGTCCCACACGGCGAGTCCGCCCCCGGGCATGCTCAGCACCAGTGCACCGTTGGGACCGTTGACGTGCCACGATTCGTAGTCGGGGTCCGGCCCCACGACGATGCGAGCGCCGCCCTCGAACGTCACGTGGAGACCGCCCACGTCGTCGGCATGGGCCGCCTCGACCGCACGTCCCATCAGCTGCTGGATAGCCGGGGTGCCTTCCACTACGTCCTCGGGCCGCAGCGAGGTGGTTTCGTCATCGACCTCGACGACGAACGGTGACTCGATGGAGATCGAGTAGAGGTCGGATAGCTCGAGTAGAGGTCGGATAGCTTCAGTCTCAACGCGTGGCCCGGCTGAATCGACCAAAGGCGTTGTCCCGTCCGCCCTAGATTCATCATGCGTCGACCTCGAAACGAGGTTGCGACGCGAGTGGCGCGAAACCCGCCGGTGCCGCAATCAAGGCCATTCACCCACGCGCGCAGCATTGAACTGAGCAAGGACAGCACTTAACTCGCGACCGTATTGCGTTGGTTCCCAGTCGTCGTCGAGGCTGTCGGTAACCTCATCACTGAGGACTGACATGACGTCGGCCGCGTCCGCCTGGGACACCGAGGGTAGCCGTGTCATTCGCTCGAGAAGCGCAGAATCGCGGCGGGACAAGACTGCTCTGAGCAACGCGGCCTGGGCGTCGCCGAGAAACGTGAATTGGCTATCCACCTGCGCCTCCTCCTGTTCCATTGCTGTTGTCGGCCCACCCGGTAACGACCTTGCCCTGATCGTTCACGACCACGGTGGCGTCCTCCCCGTATATCGGTAGCTCACTCTGCCCCTGTCGTCTATCAAGCGCTCGACATCGCGCGTGGGGTGTTGAAATGCATCATCCAACGCCTCTCGTCGCACGCCGATCCCGCCATCACGACCCGCGATCTGATCCTCAGCGTGCTTCGTATACCCGCTCAACGACTTCGGCGCGGTATCCGGAATCCTGACTCCAGGAGTGCGACGTGTCGTAGGCCTTGTCGGTGTCAACTCGTAGCTGGTCCATGGCTTCCTCGTAGCTGCGTACTCGTCGGATACAGCCTATGGGAGTGAGTGGGCGGTCACGGGCATCAATCCTTCGAGGAGTGAGGCGGACCGGCTGCCGGCGCACGCGAGGGGGAGCGGATCAAGGTCTAGGAGTTGCTGCGCAAATGGTCCACGGCCAGTCGGGCGGCGAGCCCGATGGCTGCATCGATTCGAGGCTGAATCGCCGCGGCCCGCGCAGACTGCGTAAAAACAGCGACAGCATAAGGCTTTTCGCCGTCATAGTGGACAACGCCGACCTCGTGGCGCAGCGCGCCCAATGTCCCGGTCTTCCCGGCCACTGTGACGCCTGGGAACGCGAATCCGCTGGCGAGACGATTCGGACGGACCTGGCTCGACATCAGCTTGCGGATCAATCCGCAACCGGCAGCGCTCGCCGCGCGGTCGGTCCACAC
This sequence comes from Mycolicibacterium sp., assembly GCF_016462545.1. Taxonomy (GTDB): domain Bacteria; phylum Actinomycetota; class Actinomycetes; order Mycobacteriales; family Mycobacteriaceae; genus Mycobacterium. The sequence continues at coordinate 10,532 of NZ_JAEMTA010000002.1, forward strand.
GGCGGACAACAGCATGGTCATCTCGCGGGCAGTGGCGGAGCTGGCGTGCACCGGGTCGTAGACTCGCGGATCGACGGGTCCGTCGGTGTCTTCGAGCACCTTCATTGCCGCCGCCAAATCGGTTGTACCGGTGTCGATATGCAGCAGATCGTACGCATCAGCCGTGCCGCCGAGGATCCGGCTCCGGGTGAGGCCCAGCTGTCGGAGGGCGTCAACGACCTCGTCGATGCCGACTCGCTTCAGGATGGCATCGGCCGCCGCATTGTCGGAGACGCTCATCATCAGAGCGGCGATGTCTCGCCACGACATGGTGACGTCGTCCAGCAGTGTCGAGATGCCGGTAGGTCCGACGGTGCGGCCGCGCGTGGTGAGGGTCACCCGTTCGGTCGGGTCGAGTTCGCCCCGATCAACTACGCGCATCATCGCAACCAGCAGAGGCAGCTTGTAGACGGACGCGATGGCGACGGGCCGATCGCCGTCGAGGTTGACTTCGACGACGCCCGTTCCGTCGGCGGCAACTGCATGCAGCCAGCCGGTAGCTCCGGCATCGGCGAAGACTGCTGCGAGGCGGTCGGAGATGTCGCTCATGCTGACTCCAGGGCGTTCTGCAAGGCGTCCAGCGCATCGGTGCGTTCACTGTCGACCGGACGCACGATACGTAGCCGCAGCGGAAGGGGATCGCCGTCGATGGCGAGGTTCGCGACGCTCGGCGATGAGAGGTCGAGATCGGCCGTCATTGCGGCGGCTGCGCCCGACGCCGCGATGAGCGTCGCGGCCCGATCGTCGTCGGCCGGTCGCTGGCTGACCCGAATGCCATGGCGCGCAACGATGTCCATGAGGTGATCGTGTGCTGCCGGATGGTGGTGGCGCGGCGTTAGGGCCACGGGGATCGTGCGCGCCACGGCTTCGAGCGTCACCGTCGCGTGTTGAGCCAACGGATGATCGGCGGCGATCAACAGCCGGCCGGGTAGTCGCACGACCGGACCAGCGGCCAGGCCGGCGACCGGGGCGGGATGGACGACTACTGCCGCATCCATGTCGCCGCGCAGGGTCGACTGCAGGAGCGTGACGGTCGGCGCCGTCACGAGCTCGACCCGCTGGTCCGGCAGGGCACGTCGTGCGTGGGCAACGAGCGCGGAGACGACGTGCACCGGCAACTGCGGCGGCACCCCGATCACGATCCCCACCGGCTCGGCGCGTGCGTCGTCGGCGGCGGACAGCAAGAGGCGGACATCGGCCAGAACGCGACGAGCGTGGGGTAGCAGCGCGACGCCGGCAGGTGTGAGAGTGGCGCCGCGACTTCCGCGCTCCAGCAGCACCGAGCCCAGTTTGCGCTCGAGCCGTTTGAGGCCTTGCGAGAGCGGTGGCTGGCTGACTCCGATCGCGTCGGCGGCGCGTCCGAAATGCCGCTCATCCGCTACTGCCACGAAGAATTCGAGCAGTCGCACGAGATCAATACGCTGTGGAGCTGCAGTCATATTCCGATCATATGGGGCACGACGCGAGTCGCTCTTGGACATGTCCAGCCGTGGGATGGTGTGGTGCTGTCATGACAACACCTCAGCTGAGTCGTCGCGCCGCACTACAGGCCGCAGTCCTGGCCCTGACCGCGGTCGCCGCCGGGTGCGCGACTCGCGTCGCGGCAGCCGACACCGGTACCGACTTCGCAGCGGTAGAGCGGCGGCTGAACGGTCGACTCGGGGTGTACGCGCTCGACACCGGGTCAGGGGCGTCGGTCGGCTACCGGGCAGATGAACGCTTCTTGCTGTGCTCGACGGGTAAGGCGCTGACCGTGGCGGCGGTCCTGAAACGGTCTGAGGGCGATCCCGCGCTGCTGGATCGCGTGATCTCTTACAGCCAGTCGGACGTGCTGGAGTATGCGCCAGTGACGTCGCTTCACGTCGACGACGGCATGACCGTGGCTGCGCTGTGCGACGCGGCAATCACCGTCAGCGACAACACGGCCGCCAACCTGTTGGTTCGGCTGCTGGGTGGGCCGCCCGCGGTAACCGAATTCTCACGATCGTTGGGCGACAACGTCACTCGCATCGATCGGATCGAGCCCGATCTGAACGTTACGTCGCCGGGCGACCAGCGCGATACGTCGACGCCAGCGCAGATGGTTGCCGATCTGCAGGCGCTGGTTCTTGGTGATGCCTTTGCCGCCGGTCCGCGTGACCGATTCATCGGTCTGCTCAAGGCGAACACCACCGGCGACGAGTCCATTCGAGCGGGTGTGCCGGGCGATTGGGTGGTCGGCGACAAGACGGGCTCGGGAGCGCAAGGAGAGAGCAACGACATCGGCGTCGTCTGGCCACCCCATCGCGCACCGGTGATCATCGCCGTCTACACCTCGCCCGCCGACCCTGGGATTGCTGCGGATCGGTCACACGAGGTCATCGCGCAGGCTGCCCGGCTCGCGGTGACGGCGTTGCGGGAGCGATGACTTTGGGCGCTGATGAAGGTCACACCATTCGTATGAGCAATCTCGAGATCAATGGAGGAGCGTCCATGCCCCGCACCCGGGTCCACAACTTCAACATCTCCCTGGACGGTTACGCTGCCGGCGACCACGTGACTTTCGAGCATCCGATCGGTGACGCAAAGCAACTCTTCGACCGGTTCGACGGTCGCGTCATCCATGGAGTCGACAAGGTCCAAAGCCCCATTACCGTCGATCGCGCGCTGACCAGTATGTGGAGTCAGGGAATCGGCGCCGAGATTATGGGACGGCGAAAGTTTGGCCCGCAGAGCGGTGAATGGCCGGATGACGGATGGCAGGGATGGTGGGGCGACGAGCCGCCGTTTCACACACCCGTCTTCGTCATGACCCACTACGAGCACCCGCCAATCGAATTCGCCAACGGAACGAGCTTCCATTTCGTCAGCGGGTCCGCGAAAGATGTTCTCGCTCAAGCCCAAGACGCGGCCGACGGTCGCGATGTCCGCCTCGGCGGTGGGCCGACGACTGTACGTCAGTTCCTTCAAGCTGATCTAGTGGACTTCATGCATCTGGTGATCGTGCCCATAGTTCTCGGGCATGGCGTCGCTCTGTGGGACGACGTGGGCGATCTTCGAGAGCGGTTCGTCGTCGAATCGGTCACGACGGCGAGTGGCCTCACGCACCAGTTCTTCAACCGGGCGGCGACTATGTAACTGCGCTCGCCCGACGTCCATTCATCCTGCCCACACGTCCTCGACGTAGTGATCCGACGCGACCAATCCCTCGATCCACTCCTTCGCCGCCGCGTCATCGGCACCCGTGTGGGCCCGGTAGATCTCCCGGAACGCCGCCCGCACCGCAGGCGCCATCCGACCTCCGTCTCCGCACACGAAGACGTGCGTGTTCTTCGCGGGGTCGCCGATCAGCTCCCAGACGTCATCGGCATCGGCCGCGATCCGGTCCTGCACGTAGCGCACGCCGTTCTGCGGTGCTCGGGAGAACGCGGGCCGCATCCGCACGATGCCCAGCCGTTCGCCTTCCTCGAACTGGTCACGGAAGATGTAGTCCACCTCCGGATCTCGCACACCGAAGAAGCACAGCGCTGGGCAGAACGGTTCGCCGGCCTGCTTCGCCGCCAGCCGGTCGCCGAGGAAGCCGCGGAACGGGGCGACGCCGGTGCCCGCGCTGACCATGATCACGTTGCGCTGCGGGTCCGCGCCGGCCCGGAACGCCTGTCGGGCCGGATCGATCCTGGCGCGGATCTGCGCTCCTGGCGCGACCCCGGCCAGATGATTGGACGCGACCCCCTTGAACAGTCCGAGGCCGGACCGCGCCTCCGTGTCGAGCACGCTGACGATCAGGGCCACCTCGTGCGCCGACAACCGCGACGACGACGCGATCGAATAGTGCCGTGGCGTCATGGGTTCCAGCAGTTCCAGGAGCTCGGCACCCGTCAGCGCGCACGCCTGAAACTGATAGAGGCATTCCAACGGACTCAGCACGCACGGGTCGGGCGACTCGGCGAGCTCCTCGAGCCGTCGGCGCTCGGGTTCGCATGGGTTGGCCGCGGCGAGCTTGCGCAGCTGGCTGCGGGTCGCGGGCTTGCGGAGTTCGACGAAGTGGGTGAGCAGCTCGCGCACGCTCACCTCCCGGTCCAGCGCGATCAGCCGCCTCGAGGTGCGCCTCGGGTTGATCGACAGCCGCAGTTCGGGATCGATGTCCAGCAGCTCGAGCACCGTGTCGACCACCTCGGGCGGGTTGTCGGCCAGCACCGTCAGGTGATCACCCGTGGAGTACGAGACGTCGGAGGGAAGCGCCACCCGCACATAGTGTTTGGCCTGACCGGCGGCGCTCACCAACTCGTCGTTCAGCGTGACGGTCATCGGCTGCACCGCAAACCTCGCGTCTATCGCCGCCGTGACCGGTCCGTCGATCAGGCGTAGGTCGTAGAGCGGCTCGTCGTTGGTGGTCACGGTGGCCGCGTCGGGATCGCCGTAGTGCTCCGCGAGTGCCGACCAGAGCGCGCCGGTGAACTCCTCGAGCGTGCCGTTGAGATCCCCCGAGGTGTCCGCCGCGGCGCGGGGCAGCAGCGCCCGGCCGCCGAGCTCGGTCAGCCGTTCGTCGATGCGCTTGGGGATGGCCTGATACGTGTCGGCCCAGTTGTGATCCCCGACGCCGAGCACGGCGAACAGCGGATTACCCTGCAGTGCAGCATCATCACCGAACAGCCAGTCGACGAACGCGCGCGCGTCGTCGGTGGGCTGGCCGTTGTAGGACGATGCGACGATCAGCACCGCATCGGCGTCGGGCAGCTTCCCGGCCGCGGAGTCCAAGGGCGCCACCGATGCGACGCAACCGATGTCGGTAGCCTCCTCGGCGAGCTGCTTGGCCAGGGCCCGGCAGGTGCCGAGATTCGACCCGTGCAGGACCGCCAACGTCGTCCCGGCCTTCACCGGGGTCGTCACCGAAGAATCCGGCGCAGCGCCAGGGGCGGCAGGCGCCACCACCCGCTCGCTGGGCGTGCGCCGCAGCAGATCGACATGGAAGCCGACCGGTCGGCGGCTGAGACCCTCCCACTGCACTTCGTAGTGCTGCGAGTCGACCAGTCGGTAGCGGTGCACCACCCTCGCGATCAGCATCGCCGCCTCGTGCAGCGCGAATTGCCGCCCGATGCACGACCGCTCGCCGGTGCCGAATGGCTTGAACGCTGCGGTGGAACGGGTTTCGGCGACGGCGGGATCGAATCGCGACGGATCGAACAGCTCGGGGTTGTCACCCCACTGCGGCTGACGATGCAGTGCGCCGGTCAGGATCGTGACCGCCTCACCCCGCTTGACCGGATACTTCCCACCGATCAGTGTGTCCGCCAACGCCATCCGATCGAAGTTCAGTACCGGCGGGGACAGTCGCAGCGTCTCGCTGATCACCTGACGCAGGTAGGCGAGCTTGCCGATGTCGTCGTAGGTCGGCACGTAGTCGTCGTCGGACCCGAACACGGCGTCCACCTCCGCGCGCACCCGAGCCAGCGCCCCGGGATGGTGCAGCAGGTTGTAGACGGTGTTCGGCATGAGCTCCGAGGTCGTCAGCTGACCCGCGATGAGGAACGTCATGATCTGGTTGCGGATGTTGTCCTCGTCGAGTGCCTGGCCGCCGTCCGCGCCGAGCATGACGTAGAGCAGATCGCCCGTGCCACCGGCGGTGTGCCCGGCGATCAGCTCGTCGAAGTAGGCGTGCAGGGTCGACAGCTCGGCCTCGAACTCCGGTGTCTCGCCGTGCGCGAACACCTCCGTCAGTGCGTTGGTGAAGCTCTGCGGAATCGGGGCCAGACCGTCGTAGTCATAGGACTCGAAACGGGCCCCGAAACCCGCCAGCCCGACGGTGTCCATGGCCAGCTTCTGTAGATCGCCGGAGACGTCGACCGGGCCGACGCCGACCCGTGCGTCCCACCGCGAGACCAACTGTCGGTTGATGTCGAGCATCGCGTCGTGATAGCTGCGAAGCCCCGCATAGCTGAACCCGGGCATCAGCACGTCGTGCGCCTTCTGCCAGTTGGGTTCGCCGTGAAACGCGGTGAACAGCCCGTCCCTGGCCAACGGACGGACCCGCGCCAGTGACGCCGTGAGGTTCTTGGCGAACCTGCTCTCGTCGCACAACTCCTCGACGAGGTCCACCGAACACGCGTACAGCTTTCGGACCCCGCTCCAATCCGCGTAGAAGATCGGGCCGTGCAACTCCGCGAGGATGTCGATGGGCAGCGCGTAGGGCCGGCCCGCGAGCTCCGCGTGCGTGGGCAGGGGACCGTCCGCCGACGGGATGCCGTCGATCGTCGGTGGCAGGGACGGTGCGAAGTCGGGCATGTCGCGCAGCATAGGCACCGAGGGATGGCGGCGGTCGAGAATTAGCGAGGCCGTCGATATGGCCGGGAATGACCGACCGGCATCGCACCCCGTCTGCTCGCGGGGGAGGGGAGGTTAGGAGCGCTCCGTGCGTCCGATACCCCACGCATACGGCGGGGGAGTGCCGTTCACCTTGAACGCGCCCAGCACCTTCGCCTTGAAGATCCGCGGGTTGTGCGACGCGACGGTGCGTGCGTTGCGCCAGTGCCGGTCCAGCCCCTTGGGCGTCGACGTGCCCGACGCGCCCAACGTGTCGAACAGGTTCGACGCAGCGTCGATCGTCAACTGCGATGCCGTCACCTGCGCGGCCGATGACTCCAATTCGGCTCGCTCGCTTGCCTTCTCCAGGCCTTCGGCGTCCGACGGGTCCAGTGCGGCGGCCGCGTCGATGGCCTCCGCCACCTTCAGCGCCAGCGCCTCGGTGGTGTAGGCGGCCGCCCAGATCTCGCCGACGCGTGCCAGCACCTGCGGGTCGTCGCGCACCCGGGAGCTGTTGGCGTGGCTGAAGTTTCGTTCCCGCTTCTGCACCTCGTCGGTGACGTCGTCGAGTACCGCACGCGTGATGCCAGCCAGCGACGCGAGGTGGCTCAGCTGGTACAGCGCCGTCTGGTACGGATGCCGCTTGCTGAACGGCACCAGGTCCTCGACCCGGGCGTCGCGGAATTCGGCCGTCCCGGTGCCCGTGCCCCGCTGTCCGAAGCCGTCCCAGTCGTCGAGCACCGTCACGCCGGGCTGGCGCGTGTCGACCAGGGCGATCGCCGGGTCCTCACCGACGCGCGCGTACACGTCGGCCCACTCCGCGAAGATCGTCCCGGTCGTGTAGTACTTCGCGCCGTTGACCACCTGCTGGCCGTCGACGATCGTCACCTCGGTCTGCACGCGGTCGATCGACGTCGAACCGATCTCGGTCCACGCGTTGCCCGCGATCTCCCCGGCGACGAACCGCTCGAACCAGCGCCGCACGTCCTCACCGCCGCGATGGCGGAACAGCACGTCCTCGGCGAAGACGAAGTGTCCCCGCAGGGCCTGCGCCAGGTTGGCGTCCGCGGCCACCAGATCGATCCACAGTGCCGTGACCTCGGTCCAGTCCAGCTCCCAGCCGCCGAACTCGGTCGGCACGCGCAGCGCCCCGAAGCCGGCCTTCTTCAACGCGTTCACCGCGTCGACGGGCAGCTCACGGTCGAGGTCACGCTGGCGCGTGCCTGCGGCGATCTCGGCGAACACCGGCGCGAAGTGGGCGCGGGCATGCTGAAGGCGGTCTTGGGCGAGGGTTCCGGTCACGAGGTCGAATTGAACCGTTCGCCCGGCCAATGTGAGCGGCTTTGACTCTGCCAGAGCCGAACCCGTTGCCGTCCAAGGTTCGACTCGTAGGGTGGCCGGCGTCGACAGTCAGACCGCGACGCCGAACGTGGGGGCCAGGTACGTCAGACGTCGACTTTTCGTACATAGAGCCCACACTCGGCGCAAAAGGAATCAGTCCTTGACGAGGGTGAACTGCCCCAGCTCGCTGATGCCGCGCTGGAAGAAGTCGCTGCACCCGACCAGGTACTTCATGTACCGCTCGTAGACCTCTTCGGACGTTGCGGCCACGGCGGCGTCGTGGTGCTTCTCCAACGCCGAGGCCCACATGTCCAGTGTGCGCACGTAGTGCTCGTCGAGCAGCTGCTTGCGTTCGACCGTGAACCCGGCCGCTTCGGACAGGTTGACGATGTCGTCGTCGCAGGGAATCGAGCCGCCCGGGAAGATCTCCTTGGCGATGAAACGCATGAAACGCAAGTCGGACATGACGATTGGAATGCCCATCTCCGGCCACCGCTTCAGCGGATGCCCGAGGATGGCCTGCAGCACCATGCGTCCGCCGGCGGGCAGGATCGAGCTGCAGCTGTTGAAGAACGGCGCGTACCGCTCCTGCGGGAACGCCTCGATGGCCTCCAGGCTGATGATGCGGTCGACGGGCTCGGCGAACTGTTCCCAGCCGCGCAACAACACTCGGCCCGAACGCGGGGTGTCGAGTCCGTCCAACAACTCCTGCCCGAACTTGGCCTGATTCTTGCTCAGCGTGAGGCCGATGACGTTGACGTCGTACGTCTCGATCGCCCGCTTCATCACCGAACCCCAGCCGCAGCCGACGTCGAGCAGCGTCATGCCCGGCTGCAGATCCAGCTTGCCGAGGGCGAGGTCGATCTTGGCGTACTGCGCCTCCTCGAGCGTCATGTCGTCGCGCTCGAAGTACGCGCAGCTATAGGTACGCGTCGGATCCTGGAAGGTTCCGAAGAAGTCGTCAGAGAGGTCGTAGTGCGCTTGCACCTCTGCGAAATGCGGTTCCATGGTCATGGCCTTGTTTGTCGGCTCGGCTGCTGTCTCAACCATGTGCGACGTCCTCCCCGATATCGGTTTCGTATTTAGTTAGTTGGAATAACGTAAATTACTACACCTTGGCGAGTCATGCCTTTTCGCAAGTGAATTGGACGACGTCGGTGTAGCCCTGCCGGAACAGATCGGCGCAGCCGACCAAGTACTTGAGGAACCGCTCGTAGATCTCCTCGGACGTGATCTCGATGGCCTCGTCCTTCTTCGCCTCGAGATTTGCGGCCCAGGCATCCAGCGTCTTCACGTAGTGCGGCTGCAGGTGCTGTTCGCGGGTGACCTTGTAGCCGGCCTTGATCGCGTGGTTGGTGACCATGGAGGCCAGCGGCAGACGGCCGCCGGGGTAGATCTCGTCCATGATGAACTTGATGAAGCGGACCCGCGACATGGTCAGCGGCAGCTTCTTGGCCTTGATCTCCTCATCCTCGGGGATGGTGATCGTGTGCAGCATCTGCACGCCGTCGTCGGGCAGCCAGTCGTAGGTCTTCTTGAAGTAGTCGTCGTACTTGTTGAAGCCGAAGTGCTCGAAGGCGCCGATGGAGACGATCCGGTCGACCTTGCCGCTGAAGTCCTCCCACGGCTGCAGCCGGACTTCCATGTCGCGCTTGCTGTCGGAGTTGGCGAACCAGTGCTGTTCGATGTGCTGCTTCTGGTTCTCCGAGAGCGTCAAGCCGATGACGTTCACGTCGTACTTCTCGACGGCGCGCATGATCGTCGCGCCCCAGCCGCAGCCGATGTCGAGCAGCGTCATCCCCGGCTTCAGGCCGAGCTTGCCGAGCGAGAGGTCGATCTTCGCCATCTGCGCCTGCTCGAGCGTGTAGTCGTCCTTCTCGAAGTACGCGCAGCTGTAGACCTGGTTCGGGTCCTGCCACAGCTTGAAGAACTCATTGCTGATGTCGTAGTGGAACTGGACTTCCTTCTTGTCCGATCCGCGCGTCTGCGACGCGGACTTCGACAGCCACGTGGACTGCGCAGGTGACGGGCTTTGCGTCTCACTCGAGGAACTCATGAACCAACCTGTCGGCTATCAATTCGTGCGCTTGCAGTCGTGTCGGTGAGCGTTCGTGTCGCCACACCGGCTCATCGACCCTACCTCTGAGACGAGTGCTGGTCGGGGAGGCGGGCGCGCGGGCGCGGGGCCGTCGCACCTGCAGTTCAAGATCATTCTTTGCCGACGCCCGTCTGCCTGGCTTGCTGGCGTCGCGAGGAACGTCGACCCGGAGTGACGTGCACGAACGCCGGAGCTCAGACTGGTGACATGACGGAACGTGAGGACACCCGCGTCGCGGTCTACCTGGACTTCGACAACATCGTGATCTCGCGATACGACCAAGTCAACGGCCGCAGTTCGTTCCAGCGCGACAAGACCAAGGGCCTGGAGGTCGACCGCCTGCAGCGTGCCACCGTCGACGTCGGAGCGATCATCGACTTCGCCTCGTCGTTCGGCACGCTGGTGCTCACCAGGGCGTATGCCGACTGGTCGGCCGACGTCAACGCCGGGTACCGCGGCCAACTCGTCGGGCGCGCCGTCGACCTGGTGCAGCTTTTTCCCGCCGCGGCCTACGGCAAGAACGGCGCTGACATCCGCCTGGCGGTCGATGCCGTGGAGGACATGTTCCGGCTGCCCGACCTCACCCACGTGGTGATCGTCGCCGGCGACTCCGACTACATCGCATTGGCGCAGCGCTGCAAGAGGCTGGGCCGCTACGTCGTCGGCATCGGGGTGGCGGGCTCGTCGAGCCGATCCCTCGCCGCGGCCTGCGACGACTTCGTCATCTACGACGCGCTGCCGGGCGTGCCGGTGTTCGAGCCAACCCCGGTACCGGCCAAGGACGAGGACGCGAGCGAGGGCGAACCCGAACCCGAGCCGAAGAAGCGCGCGCCGCGGCGCCGGGCCACCCGCCCGCAGGCCGTCGAGGAGGAGCCCGAGGCCCCCGACCCGCAGGCCGCCGCGACCGGACTTCTCGAACGCGCGCTGCGCATCGGGCTGGAGAAGGACGACGTCGACTGGCTGCACAACTCGGCGGTGAAGGCGCAGATGAAGCGGATGGATCCGTCGTTCAGCGAAAAGACCTTGGGCTTCCGGTCTTTCAGCGATTTCCTGCGCTCACGCTCCGACGTCGTGGAGCTCGACGAGAGCTCCACGACGCGGATGGTGCGGCTGAAGAACTAGCGGCCCAGCGTGCTGACGATCTGTGGCTTCATCTGATCCAACTGCGCGCTCCAGTAGGGCCAGCTGTGCGTGCCGTTGGGCGGGAAGTTGAAGGTCGCGTTGTTGCCACCCGCGCCGGTGTAGGCGTTCTGGAACGCGACGTTGCTGTCCTTGGTCAGGCCCTCGAGGAAGGTGGCGGGCAGATCGCCGCCGCCGAGGTCGCTGGGCTGGCCGTTGCCGGTGTAGACGTAGATCTTCGTGCCGTTGGAGGCGATGCGCCCGGCCTGCAGCGTCGGGTCGTTGCGCTGCCAGTCGGGGCCACCGCCGGGTCCCCACATGGCGCCCGCGTCGAAGCCGCCGGCGTCACGCATCGAGAAGCCGACCAGCGTCGGCCAGATGCCGTCGGAGAGGTGCTCGAATCCCGAGAGCGAGCCCGCGTAGGCGAACTGGCCCGGGTGGTAGGCCGCGAGGATCAGCGCCGCGCTGCCCGACATGGACAGCCCGACGACGGCGTTGCCGGACGACGAGATGCCCTTGTTGGCCGAGAGCCAAGCAGGCAGCTCGGAGGTCAGGAACGTCTCCCAGTTGTAGGTCTGGGTCTGGCCGTTGCCGACGGCGGGCTGCTCCCAGTTGGTGTAGAAGCTGGACATGCCGCCGACGGGCATCACGACCGAGACGCCGGACTGGTAGAACTTCTCGAACGCGTTGGTCTCGATGTCCCAGCCGCTGTTGTCGTCGCGAGCTCGCAGGCCGTCGAGCAGGTACACGGCATGCGAGCCGCCGGGCTGGAATCGCACCAGCACGTTGCGGCCCATGGCTGCCGAGGGCACCATCAGGTCCTCGACCGGCAGGCCGGCTCGGGAGTACGCGCCTGCGGTCGCCGAGCCACCGGCGATGCCGATCATGGCGGGGAGAGCGGCGGCAGCGATCGCGGCGATCGCGATTCGGCGGCGCCAGCCGCGTCGAAATCCTTCAGCGAAGCTCATGTCTCATTCCATCTGTTGGGTGTAGCCGTCATCTGTTCCTCGGCGGCACTTACCCGTTCGTTACCGCCCGACACGCCCGACTTGCTGTGAATCGGCTGTGCCCCATGCTCGTTCGTCCGTCAGGCGCAGCTCAGGGCCACCGAGTGCGGACTCTGACGCGAAAGTGACGTGCGTCTCCAACGCTTCTGATACGACCCGATCACGAACGAGGCACCCCGCGCCTCGCCTGTTGCCAAGGATCGCCGTGAACCACCTACCATGAGGTCTCGTCTTCAAGTCGGTGCTCAAAATCAATGGAGTTTTGTTGAGGTCTACTCGTCGTGCCCGTGGGGCCTGGTTGGCCGCATCCTTCGCGGTGCTGGCCGTGCTCGGTGGTGTGGTCGTGAGCGGATCCGAACGGTGTGTGCACGGCTGCCAGGTGCTCGCCGCGCCCCGCAATCTGGTCGAGGCGCAGCCCGATGCAGTGCCCGCGTCGACGCCTGCGGTGTTGTCCGTCATCCCGGCGCCCGCCGCAGCCAAGGTCAACCCCGCGAGCCCCGTCATGGTGAGCGCCACTGAGGGCAGCATCACCGACGTCACGATGACCAACGACAGCGGCAAGGTCATCCCCGGCGTCCTCACGCCGGATCACACGACCTGGAAGCCGACGAGTCAGCTCGGCTACGGCCGGACCTACACGATGACGATCCTCGCCCGCGGTCCCGCCGGCATGCCGTCGCGGCAGGAGTCCAGCTTCACCACGGTCTCGCCGAGCAACCAGACGCAGGTGTACTTCGAAACCACCGACGGGGGACTGCTGCAGGACGGCGCCACCTACGGAGTCGGCGCGGTCGTCGTGGCCCACTTCGACGAGAACATCGACAACAAGGCCAACGCCGAGCGGCACCTGTCGGTCACCACCAATCCGCCGGTGGCGGGATCGTGGTACTGGGTCGACGACCAGACGGCGCACTGGCGGCCGCAGAAGTACTACGCGCCGGGCACCACGGTGACGGTCGCGGCGAACGTGTACGGCACGCCGCTCGGTGACGGTCTCTACGGTGAACAGGACGAGCACGTCTCGTTCAAGATCGGTGATTCCCACGTGTCCATCGCCGACGACACCACTCACATGGTCAGCGTCTTCGACAACGGCAAGCTGGTGCGCACCATGCCGACGTCGATGGGCATGGGCGGAATCCAGACCATCGCGGGCACCACCTTCTCGTTCTTCACCCCGCCGGGCGTCTACACCGTGTTGAACAAGGCGAACCCGGTGATCATGGACTCGTCGACCTTCGGGTTGCCGACCAATTCGCGGCTGGGTTACAAGGAGTCGATCTCCTATGCCACCAAGATCAGCACCGACGGCATCTACCTGCATCAGCTGAACTCGACGGTGTGGGCGCAGGGCAATACGGATACGTCGCACGGCTGCCTGAACCTCAACGGGGACAACGCCGCCTGGTTCTTCGACTTCGCGGTGCCCGGCGACGTCGTCGAGGTCCGCAACACCGGCGGCAAGCCGCTGCAGATCTGGCAGAACGGCGACTGGACGGTGCCGTGGGATCAGTGGCTGCAGGGCAGCAAGCTGACCTAGGCTCACCGGACGGAGGCGGCCGGTTCCCGATCCGCGTAGGCGCTCAACTCGTCGATGAAGCCGTCGGGAAACCGCAGCGATCCCTTGCCCGTTCGTCGCAGGAACCCCGACGCCGCCCGCGCCGACAGTGGCTTGCCCGGGAACTTCAGGAAGTCGACCAGTGGCAGGCGCGGCTCCCACACCGGCCATGGCCCGACGTCGGCGACGTGCACCACCCCGTCCACGTCCGCCCACGCCGCGCGCCGCGACCACTTCGCGCCGTCCCACACCGGGTCAGCCGAGGAGTCATAGCGTCCGGGGTGCGCAAGCCGTCCACCGATCCATGCGGCGGCGGGCACGCTCACGGAGTTGCCGACCATGCGCCACCGTTCCCCGGGCCGGGAGACCTCCGCGGCGGGCGCGGTCCAATCTGTCGGAAAGCCCTGCAGCCGTTCGGTATCCCGCAGATCGGGTGTGACGTAGGCGCCCGACGGAAGCCGGATCGCCGGTGGTGACGGCACTCCGACCGACGATCCGCACTTGATCGGCGGCACGGCGTCGACCGCCCAGCCGAACGAACGCATGCCCTCGGTCCAGTAGAAGCCGCACGCCACGTCCGGATAGTCCACCGCCACGGCGGGCTTCGCGCAGTCGTCGGCCAGCAGCACGTCCCGCGGGTCGCCGACGCGGGAGCCGACGAGGTACCACCTGTTGCGCCGCTGCGGAAGCCCGAACGCGTTGGTGTCGACCACCCGGTACGCCCACCGGTAGCCGAGTTCGGTGAGCGCGCTGGTGATCAGGCGCAGCGCGGCGCCCCTGCCCAACGAGATCAGAAACGGCACGTTCTCCAACACCACCCACGGCACGTCGCCGTCCTCGAGCAGTCGCAGCACCTCGCCGACCAAACTGCTTCGGGCACCGACGATTCCGGCCTTGCGACCGACGCTGCTGAGATCCTGACAGGGGAACCCGGCGACCACCAGTTCGGTGCCCTTCGGGAGGGCGGCGACGTCGCGGACGTCGGCCTCGAGTTTGGTGTCGGGGAACCGTCGGCGCAGCACGTGCATGGTGGCCGGGGAGTTCTCGACGAGCAGCTGCGCGTGGTGACCACTGGCTGCCATCCCGAGTTCGAGCCCGCCGATGCCGGCGAACAATCCCGCGACCCTCAGGCTCACCGCAGCCATTCCACTGCGACGGCGTAACTCAGCCGCGACGGCACCGCATTGCCGATCATGCGCGCCAACGCCGTGCGCCGGGTCACCGACTCGAACGAGAACCAGTCCGGAATGTATTGCAGCCGTGCGGCTTCGTGCGCGGTGATGGTGCGACGTCGGCTCGGATGCACGTAACGGCCCATGCACATGCTGTAGAAGCCGGTGGTGATGGTCTGCGACGGGCGATCCCATGCCAGCCGCCCGTAGATGGCCTTGTAGCTGTGGCCGCCATCGGCATGGCAGGCGGGCCGCTGGGGATCCGGCAGATCGAAGTCACCGTTCTCGAAGAGATAGTCGATGCGGCGTCGCGTTGCCGGCGCCGAGCGGGCGGCCTCGTCGACCAATCGACCCGACTCGGGAAGCGACTCGAGGTCCTCGAAGGCCCACGCGACCGAACGTCCCTCTCGCCGATGGCGATCGGTGACCTCGACCGGGGTGACGCCGTGCGTCAAGCTGGCCAGCAGGACGAGTCGGCGTCGGCGCTGCGGGACGCCGATCTCGCTGAGGTCGATCACCCCGACCGACACGTGATACCCGAGGCGGTCGAGCGCATCGGCCGTCCGCTGCACCACGGCCCGCCGGTCGTTGATGGCCCCCGGCACGTTCTCGATCAGAATATGCTGGGGTGCAAGCACTTCCGCGGCGCGGACCATGGTGCGGTACAGCTCGTTCTTGTCGTCGGCGTGGCGCGTCCGGTTGTTGAAGTCGCTGTGCCCCTGGCATGGTGGCCCGCCCACCAGCACGTCCACGTCGGAATGCTGCCTGGCCAGGATGCGCTCGGCAGGGGTCAGCCGGGCGCCCACCCGCCCGGGCAATACGTCGTCCACGTTTCGGGTCAGCGTGCTCGCGGTGGGAAAGTTCGCCGCGTAGGTCTGCGCCGCCACCGCGTCGACGTCGACGGCGAGGAGCGGTTCGAACGAGCGGTTCAGCGCGCGCGCCGCCTCCGCCAACCCGATCGACAGCCCGCCACACCCGGAGAACAAATCGACCACGCGCAGCGAGGATCTGGCCGAGCCGCTCGGTGGTGCGACGCTGCTCTGCAACCAGGCGCGCTCGGCTTCGTCGGCACACGTCGCTCGGGTCTCCGCGCCGCGATGACCCGCCATCACACTCGCCGACTGGCGGCCGTCGCGGCGCGTCACCAGGCGTTCGTAGCTTCCGTTTCGGATGCGGAAGCGTTCGAGTCCGACGTCATGGGCGACGTCGGCGATGAGGCTCACCTGCCGATCGTATGCAGCGGCGTCGTCAATAGTGTGGAGGCATGGCCGACTCCTGGGCGTCGTCACCGGAGGCACGGGCGCGCATGCAGTCCAACAAGAGCCGCGACACCAAGCCCGAACTCGCGCTGCGTTCCGCGGTGCACGCGCGCGGCTTGCGCTATCGGGTGTCGACCAGACCCCTTCCCGCGGTGCGGCGGACCGCCGATCTGGTGTTCTCGCGCGCGAAGGTGGCCGTCTTCCTCGACGGGTGTTTCTGGCATGGTTGCCCAGAGCACCACACCGTCGCGTCCGCCAACGGGAAGTTCTGGGCCGACAAGGTGCAGGCCAACCGCGAGCGCGACCGCGACACCGACGGCCGGTTGGCCGAAGCCGGCTGGGCCAGCGTGCGGATCTGGGAGCACGAGGACCCCGCCGAGGCCGCTCAGCGGGTCGAGGACGTCGTCCGCGCCAGGACGCTCACAGGTCGTTGACGTCGATCAACCCGTCCTGAATGGCGCGTGCCAGCAAGGCGGCCTTGGTCGGCGCTGCCCGCCCGACGGCTGCGTACTTGTCGCGGATTCGCTGCAGGTGGGTGCGGACCGTGGTGGCGGAGATCTGAAGCTGGCGGGCGACGTCGTCCTTGTTGTCGTGCAGGATCCACGCGAGCAGCACTTCCCGCTCCCGCGGCGCAAGGTCCGGGCGCGGCCGCGCAGCACTGGGCGCATCGTGCGGAAGGGCGACCGTCAACGTTTCCTCCAAGCAATCGTTGGGAAACCATCATCCGTTCGGATGACGCTGCTGTCAGGTAGATAATTGACGCTTCAGTAGTGCATTTCGGCAATTTAGCCGCAGCACGTGTCAATTCGAGCAACATCTTGCATCGCGTGAAAGGATTTGCCGAGTGGAGGGTGATCCGCGAATTCTGGTGGCGTCTCCCGTCGGCAGGTCCGTGGTACCCACCCTGGCGGCGCAGTTTCCCGGCGGGACGGTCAGGCTGGCCGTCGACCGGGACGCCGTACATCGCGAGGTCGCACAGCGGGTGAGGTTCGACGTCGTCATCGCCGACCTGGTCTGGAACAGCCCCGAACTCGAGTTCAACTTCGACGGGCTGGACGTCGTCGACGTCCTCGTCCAGACCGGCCGACCGGCGCCGGTGATCATCGCCGCCCAAGGGCACAGTGGCGAGCTCGACCTCCTGGAGGAAGCGCGACGGCGCCACGAGGTCTTCGCCGTCTTTCAGAAGTCGGCGGGCCACGACGAGCTCACCGGAATGATCCGCGACGCGGCGATCGGCAAACGTCGTGACGGGTCCGCGATCGTGAGTCGCACGACGCCGCTGTACGAGTCGTTCCGCGGCAGGCGAGGCGAGACGGCCGGACGGATGGCGGGCGCCATCGCGGCCGGGCGCGCCAGCGACGGTGCGTCCCTGGCGACCGCCGCGGGGATCGCACTGAACACCGCATCGAAGGTGACGACGCACTACCTCGGACCCATCATCCAGGAGCGCGGCGAGCACGATCCGCGTCTGCCGATGACCCTGTCCGCGGTCTATCGCTGGTGCGGGTTGCATTCGCGCTACATCGTGAGCTGGTGTCGGCGGCACGGGCACGCTGACGTGCTCGTCACACCCTGAACTGGAATATCGAACCCGTCTGGTTAGTTGTGCTCAGCAGTTTGGGTCGAACAACGTACCCACCTCAGCAGCACGAAGAGGTTCACCGTGATTGATGTCAAGGCCATCGTCGGCGGCGTCGCCGTCGCGGGATCCCTCGCGCTCGCTCCCCTCGGCATGGGAGTCGCCAACGCCGCGCCGCCGCCCGTTGCGCCCCCGGTGCCGTCCGTTCAGGGCACCAGCCAGGCCGACGTTCCCGCACCGGCGCCCTCCCCGTATGCGTCCTATGGCAACGCCAGCGTCTGCGCCATGCCGGGCCTGTACTTCGTGAACATCTGCGTCTAACGACCGGTGTAGCCGCCATGCTCGACGGCCGCATGAACCAGTAGCCACAGCGGCCACGACGCGGTGGACTCCCGCAAGGCGTCGACGTGCCCCAGCCAGCGCCGCAGTACGTGGGCCAACTGGTCGGGTTCGACGGAGCTCACGTCCAGTCCGTCAGCCGTCATCGCCAACCGCACACCGTGGGCGTCGTAGACCTCGGCGTCAGCCGATCGCGCGGACGGGACCAGCTCGTCGAGGCTGCGATAGAAGCGGCACTCCGGGGGCTCGCTCACGACGAATGGAGGCGCGAGTTCCACCGCGGCACCTCGATCTCCTGGTGTCTGAGGCAAACTGACCGACGGTGTCAGCCGATTTGCCGGATGCTATAGACGGCCAATTGGAAATCCGTTGGATCGGGGGAGGGTGCGGTGGAGTATCGGCTGCTGGGTTCTCTGGCCGTGTTCCGTGACGGTGAGGGGCTCCCGCTGGGCGGTCTACGGCAGCGGGCGGTGCTCGCCGCGTTGCTGTTGGCCGGTGATCGCGCGGTCGATGCGGATCGGTTGATCGACCAGGTCTGGGGCGAGGAGGCGCCGCCGAAGCCGCTGGCCTCGCTGCGTGCCTACGTCGCGAACCTGCGTCGCGTCCTCGGCGCGGGGGCCCTGGTGAGGGTGGGTTCCGGATACCGGGTCGACACCGCGGGCGACGTGGTCGACGCACGGGAGTTCGCACGCCTCGTCGATTCGGGTCGCAGACTGCTCGACTCGGGTGAACTGGCCGCGGCCCGCACCGCCCTGGAGGACGGGCTGGAGCTGTGGCACGACACGCCGCTGGCGGAATTTCGCAACCTCGACTTCGCCATCCCGGAGACCCATCGGCTCGAGGCCATGCGCGCCGAAGCCGTCGAGCTGTACTTCGAGGCCGCGCTTCGGCTCGGCGACAGCAGCTCTGTGGTCGATCGGCTCGCATCCGAGCTGACGGCCAACCCGATGCGCGAAAGGCTGTGCGGCCAGCTGATGTTGGCGCAGTACCGCTGCGGTCGGCGCACCGACGCGCTGCTCACGTATACCCGGATCTCCGAGGTGCTCGACGCGGAACTCGGCGTCCGACCCGGCAGTGCACTGGAGCGGTTGGCGACCGACATCCGCAACGAGTCTCCGGCGCTCGACTGGCAGCCCACCGTGGTCGTCGAGAAGGTGTCGGTGCCCGAACGCAGGGCGGGCGACCTGCATGGGCGCACGTCGGAGATACGACGTATCCGCGCCGCGTTGACGGCGGCGGCCGAGGGTCGCGGTGGGGTCGTCATCCTGAGTGGTGACAGCGGCATGGGCAAAACCACTCTGGCCCAACACGTCACGGAGCTGGCGGACGAGCTGGGGCTTGCGACGGTGTGGGCTGGCCACGCTGCCGAACTGCGACGGCCGCCGTCCTGGGCATGGGCGCACGCGCTGCGGGGACTCGCCGGCCAGCTTCCCAGCGGTGGCGGGCCTCTCCACGCCGCGCTCCCGGACTGGTGGGGTGTCGCCACCGAGGACGTCGGAGCCGAAACCCGTTCCGCACCAGGCTTCGACGTGATCGAGGCGACGACGGCGGCATTGGCCGAGTTGACGTTCAAGCGGCCGGCGCTGGTGGTGCTCGACGATCTGCAACGGGCCGACCGCTTCACCGTCGAGGTGCTGGAGCACCTCGCCTCGACAGGTCGTCGTGTGCCCATGCTGGTCGTCGCGACGTGGCAGGAAGGAGGCGCGGACGGCGCATCCAGTGCGCGGGCGTTCGAACGGCTCAGGAGTCGGACCGACATCGACGTCATCAAACTGCGCGGGCTGTCCAGCGAAGCCACCGCCGACGTCATCGCCGATACCTGCGGCGCCGAACCGCCACCCGAGTTCGTCGGCGTCGTGCACGCCCGCACCGGTGGAAATCCATTCTACGTAAGGGAACTCGTCCGACTGCTCGACGACAGCGGTCGACTTGGAACGCTCGATGCCGGTATCGACGACGACGACGTTCCCGAGGCCGTGAGTGGCATCATCCGGGAGCGGATGTCGCGGCTTCCGGAGTCCAGCCGCACGCTGCTGTATGCGGCGGCGGTGGCGGGCACCGAGTTCGTGGTGTCGAGGTTGGCGGCGGCCATGCGCCGGTCGATCGACGAGACGGCTGCGGCGCTGCTTCCGGCGCAGCAGGCCGGTCTGATCGTCGACGTGCCACGACAGCGCGGCAGTCTGCGATTCAGTCACGGGCTGGTGCGCGACGCGGTGGCCGCGGAGATGACCGGTGTCGGTCGAGCCCGGTTGCACGCCGACATCGCACTGGCCTACTGGCAGGAACCCGGGGAGGTCCCGTCGCAGGACGCGATCGACGGCGCGGAACACGCGTGGCGAGCGGGCTCGGAGTTGGACGCCGACACCGCGCTTCGGCTGCTCGACCGGGCGCGCGCCGACGCCTGGGGCCGGTCCGCCTATCGCGAAGTGGCCGAACTCGATCGGCGCGCACTCGAGGTCTGCGCACGCCTGCCCTCGGACACCGAACGCTTCGACGTCCAGGTCGACCTGCAACTGCAGCTGGCCTCGTGTGAAGCCGTCGTCAACGGGCAGAGCTCGGCGAAGACGCTCATGGAGCTTCGGCGTACGGCACCCGATGGAAAGGACGCAGTCCAGGAGACGACGGCGGTGGCGATGGGGTGCCTCGAAGCGTGCGGTACCGGTCGTTATCACGACGCCACGGTGCTGTCGGACAGCTTGGTCGAGTTCTTCGCCGCCACCGACGATCCCATCGCAGGCTCGGCCGGCTACTACATCCGCGGGCTCACCGAGTTCATGCGCGGCAACCTGGATCTCGCCGAGGCCGCGATCAGCACGCTGCACTCGGCGGTGCCGCCCGTGGACCACGAAACATTCGGTGCGCTGGCCTCTTTCGAGGTGCTCGCCTACGCGGTCGCGGCGCATTCGACGGGGTTGCGCGGGAACGTCGATGGTGCGGCGGCCGTCTTGTCCGAGGGTCTCGCGGAGGCGCGGCGGCGCAACGATGCGTTCGGAACGGCGGTACTCCGCACGGCCGACCTTCAGCTGTCGGCCATGACCGGTGTCGCCGACGGCGTCGCAGAGCGAGCGGCCCACGTCGTCGCGCAGCTGACCGAGTTGGGCATCGATCAGTTCATCGGTGGAGCGCGACTGATCCGGGCCTGGGCCTGTGCCGTGGGCCCCGACGGCGTCGACACCGTCGACGAACTACATGCCGCGTTCGAGCAGCACGGTCAGGGCGGTCGCAGAATCTTCTCGCCGCTGTACTGCGGACTGCTTGCCGACGCCACCGCCGTGCACCGCGATCTCGCCGACGCGCAGGCGGCGCTCACCCGAGCCGACGCGATCGCCGCTGCCACGGGTGAGCATGTCTGGAATGCGCAGTTGGCGGCCCGCCGGTTGAGGCTGGCGGCGCGGCAACGCGCGAAGCGGGGCTAATACACGGCATGTGACGTGGCTCACAATCGGCGTACACTGGGCTGTCTCTCCTGAAAGGAGACGCTGATGAAGGGCGCCCATCGAGATCCCGTCGACCACTCCCGCACGACGCAACCGCACGCCGGTGAATCATTCATCGACACGCTGTGGCTGCCCGGTCTCCTGCTGATCATGCTCGGCACCGTCACGATTGCCGGGTTCCTGGCGGCGACGGCCTATCACCGCACCGAGTGGCAACTGCCCCTTGGCTTCATCGCCGGGGCACTGGTGACGGCCGGCGCGATTCTCGTCGCGCTGGAACACCAGCGCGTCAAGCGCGTCGAGCAGCGCTGGCTGGCGGAGCATCCGCTACCGCACTGAGTCGTCGCTCGCTGCTCCGTACGATCGGTTCGACAGTAACCGGACGTTGGAGGCGCGATGGACACCGAGCACGTACACATCGACAAGCAGACCCCCGACGCCTATCGCGCCCTGGCGGCCGTGGCGACCGCCGTCACCAAGTCGGCCAGGGAGGCCGGACTGTCGCGGAGCCTGACCGAACTGGTCAACGTCCGGGTGTCCCAGATCAACGGCTGCCCGTCGTGCCTGGACGTCCACCACCAGCGGGCAGTCGCGGCCGGCGTCACCGCCAGGCAGTTGGCCACACTGTCGGTCTGGCGTGACACCGGCCTGTTCGACGAACGCGAGCAGGCCGCGCTGCGGCTCGCCGAGATCACCACGACGCTGCCGGATCACGACACCGCCGAGCGCGAATATGCCCGAGCGCGAGAGGTTCTCACCGACACCGAGCTCTCGGCCGTCATCTGGGTCGCGACGGCCATCAACGCGTTCAACCGGGTGTCGATCCTCAGCCGCCATCCCGTCACCTGAATCGCGGGTAGCCACCGTCTCGAGCGCGACGTATAGGTTGCCGATGAATTCCATTGCGCGCGAGGCGTGTCGGTCGTTCGGATGAACCCATCAGCGCGTCGGCACGGGTATTGCCGGTCGGGCTGACGGAGGGCCGTGGACTGTGGTACCTATTTCTCTGGCAGCTCGGGGGAGTTGCCAATGCCAAGGGGGGCACGGATGTCGGCACGGCACAGGGCGACGAATCAGGCGAAGCGCAAGGCTTCTCGGAGGACGGGCCGACACCACGACCAACGCCACCGCGGCGGCGCCTACGCATGGCTTGGGGCGGGTGCGATCACTCTCGGCGTTGGCGCAGCCCTCGCCACGGGCTCAGGTGTCGCACATGCCGACGACGACTCGGGGAGCGCGTCGTCTGGCGGAGCGTCGGCGTCGGCCAGCAGCAGTTCCGCGTCGTCGGCCGGGGCGGACTCGCCATGTGCGACGGCACCGACGTCGCCCTCCACCGATGACTCGAAGGGGGACTCGCGCGGATCGGCCTCGGCCGCCGGCACGACTCACGAGTCGCCGAAGACCACGGTCTCGGCAACCGAAGTCAAGATCTCTTCGACATCATCGGACGCAGACGAAGGCAGCGTGACGCAGGCGCAGGCCCACGTCGCACCCGCCTCGAAGCGGACTGTCGAGATCGCACAGTCTGACGATGTGGTCAAGGTTTCAGCACCGGTGAAGGTCGAAACCCCCTCCAGCGTCGATGATTCGGCGCCGAAAGTCGAGACGACCGGAGCAGCGCTCACGCCCCCGACGCCGCGGGTGTCGTCCGCTGTGGCTCCGGCATCCGCCATCACGGCAGCCGCCGCCACTGACCCGGCCGTCGTCGCCACGATCCCCATCAGCACCGGCTCGGTCCTGATGCCGCCCAGCGGCAACTACGTCTACGTCGCCAATCTGGACGCCAACACCGTCGCGGTCGTCGACCGTACGACCAACCAAGTCGTGCAGGAGATTCCGGTGGGCGGCTTTCCCGGAAACGCCCAGATACGTCCGGACGGAGGACGTCTGTACGTCATCGGGTACGGGACCACCGGTGACGACAACGTCCTCTCCGTCGTCGACACGAGCAGTAACACGGTCATCGCCACCATCCCGCTGTCCAGCAACCCAGGATCGATCAGCGTGCGTCCGGACGGCGCTCGCGTCTACGTCACCAACTACGACGACGGAACGGTCACGGTCTACGACACCGCGACGAATCAGGTCGCCGGCACGATCACCGTGGGGCAGAACCCCTTCAACACCGCGTTCAGCCCGGACAGCACCCGCCTGTACGTCGCCAACGAGGGTCCGAACACCATCTCGGTCGTCGACACGGCGACCAACCGGGTCGTCGGGACGATTCCGGTCAGCGACGCCGGGTCGCTCGGCATCTTGCCCAGTGTCGATGGACGACGCCTCTACCTCAGTAACTACGGCCAGAACACCATTTCCGTCGTGGACGCCGCCAGTTACCAGACCGTCGGCACCATCGCGGTCGGCGCGGGACCGTCGGGGCTGGCACTCAGCCCCGACGGGCGCCGTCTCTACGTCACGAACTTCGACGCCAACACGGTCTCCGTCATCGACACGGCCACCAACGCGGTCGTCGCCACGATCAACGTCGGGGCCGGACCCAGTGCCATCAAGGTCGTCCCGGGCGGCAGCCAGGTTTACGTCAGCAACTACGACGCAGGCACACTCTCGGTCATCGACACGGCCACCAACGCGGTGGTCTCGACGGTGACTCTGGGCGGGCCCGGTTCGGGTACCGGCTATACGACGTTCACCGCCGATGGCAGTCGCGCGTACGTGGTCAACTACGGTGCGGCCAACGTATCGGTCGTGGCAACCAATCTGACTCCCGGTGGGCCGACGGACCCGGGCGGAGGCGGTGGGACGGGAAATCCGCTCGCGGATCTGTTCAACGCCATCGCCACGACCGTCGGCGGTCAGATCGCCGCCGTCGCCACTGCCTTGGCGCAGACCGTCAATGCCATCCAGCAGCAGGCCCAAGCGTTCGTCGGTGCGGTGTCGGTCTTGGTGCAAAACGTCGTGGCCACCGTGAATCGTGCCTTCTCGGACACGATCTGGGTCATCCTGTCGGCGTTGGGCTTTCCCCAGGCCAGCCCACTCGTGATGTCGACGGGTGTCATCGAGGACATCTAGTCGTAGATGACGTCGAGTCCCCGCCGCCTCAGGTCGGCCAGGCCGTCGCGCATGGCCTGCAGTTGTTCGGGTGAGTGCCCCACCCAGTCGGTGATTTCACCGACGATCTTCACGGGCTCGCGGGTGCGATAGGAGCGGGTCGGATTGCCCGGCAACTTCTTGTCCGTCACGTTCGGGTCGTCCTCGAGCGGGCCTTGCGGCTCCACGACGTAGACATGGCCGCGCCCAACACCCTGTGCCATCTCGGCTCCCCACACGGCGGCATCCAAGGTCTGCGTCACGTAGACGTGATTCATGATTCGCCCTGCGGCATAGTTCGATTCGCGTCCCGGCACCAGCAGATCGCCCACCGAGAGATCGGCCTTGGTGCCATGAAGAAACGCTCCCGACTCGTGCACCTCGAACGGTATCGGTGTACCCGTCATCGCAATCCCCCTTGCTCGTCGTTCACGGTCGCAAGATTGTGCAGCACGGGAGGGGCCTTGCGGCAAGCCCCCCTTTCTGCTTTACATTGAGAGTGGGAGGTCCTAACCCTGCAGGCGCAACGCCAATCCCGTCGCCCGCACGGCCCGCTTCTCGATCGCCGCCCGCACCTCCTCGGCCGAACCCACTACCCGCACCTTGGACTTGGCGCGCGTCACCGCGGTGTAGAACAGCTCCCGGGTGAGCAGACGCGAGTCCACCGGTGGCATCAGCACCGTCACCTCTGTGGCCTGGGAGCCTTGACTCTTGTGGATCGTCATCGCGTACATCGTCTCGAGATCCGGCAGTCGGCTGGTCGCGAACGCCCGCGGCTCGCCGGCACTGGCGATCGCGGCCCGCAGCCCGTCGGGGCTGGACACCGTGACACCGGTGTCGCCGTTGTACAGGCCCAGCCCGTAGTCGTTGGCGGTCACCAGCACCGGTCGCCCGACGTACCAGTCCGACCAGATCGGCTCGCCCGTCGACTCGGTGAGCCACCGCTCGACCTGCCGGTTCCAGTGCTGCACTCCGTACGGCCCGCGGCGGTGAGCGCACAGCAGCCGCTGTTCGTCGAGCGTCGTCAACGCCGAGCGGGCGTCTCCGAGGATGGCTGCCTGACGCAACGCAAGCGCCTGCGGCAGAAGCACTTTGCGCAACGGAGCCGTCGGGTCCTCGTCGTCGATCCACTCGATGTGGTCACCACCGGCGCGCAACACCTCGAGCGCGGCATCGGCGTCACCGTCGCGAATCGCCGACGCCAGCGCGCCGATCGACTCACCGAAGCGGTGCGAGGTCTGCAGGGCCACCACCGGTGAACCCGCGTCGGAGCCAAGCCCCTCCACCAGGTCGGCCAGCACTGCGCCGGCGTCCACCGATGCCAACTGATCCGGATCGCCGACCAGCAGCAGCCGCGACTGCGGACGCACCGCCTCCAGCAGCCGAGCCATCATCGTCAACGACACCATCGACGTCTCGTCGACCACGATGACGTCGTGCGGCAACCGATTGCCACGATGGTGTCGGAAGCGCGACGACGTGTCGGGGCGGCTGCCCAGCAGGCGATGAAGGGTGGTCGCCTGCAGCCCGGAGAGCCGCCGCTGGTCGACCAGGTCGAGCTTGTCGATCTCCAGCTGCACCGCCTCCTGCAGCCGGGCCGCCGCCTTCCCCGTGGGCGCTGCCAGGGCGATCCGCAGCCGCGCTCCCGACGACGCCTGCCCGGCGAACAGCGCCAGCAGACGCGCGACGGTCGTGGTCTTACCGGTGCCGGGACCGCCCGTCAGGACCGTGACCCGTTGCGACAGGGCAATTTCGGCGGCACCGCGCTGCTCCTCGTAGCCCGCCGGGAAGAGCCGCACGATGTCCGCCGCCGGGTCCGCCGCATCGCCGGCGCCGCGAGACACCATCGCCCGCAGGTCGTCGGCGACCTGCTGCTCCTCACGCCAATACCGGTCGAGGTAGAGCAGATGCTCCTCGCGGCGCAGCACGTGCGGCGGGCCCAGGAGCGGGCTGGCCCACACGGCCTCCAGCCAGCCGTCGACCGCCGGCCACGGGAGGTCGGGCTCGTCGATCTGCGCCTCGACCGACCGCAGATCCAGGCAGACCGAGCCGGCACGCAACCCGCGCACCACCAGCGCGACGGCGAGCATCACCCGCTCGTCGGTCTCCTCGGCCATGGCGCTGAGCCGCTGCGCGACGAGTACGTCCGCCGAGTCGATCACCGACGCATCGTTGAAGGCCGCGAGCAGGCCCGTGGCGCCGACGGCCCGGCGCCAGCTCGCGGTGTCGACCGGTTCGACGGACGTCATGCGGCACCCTTCCCGGCATCGAGCAGATCGGACACGGCGACGATCAGCGACGCCGGCGGCTGCCAGTCGAAGACCCCGGCGCGATGGCCGTCGATCACCGGGGTGTCGACGCCACACATGCCACGTACGAACAGATACAGCACGCCGCCCAGATGACGTTCGGGGGAGTAGTTCGGCTGGCGCCACCGCAGAAAGCGATGCAGCACAACGCTGTACAGCAACGCCTGCAGCGGGTAGTCCGAGTGCAGCATCGCCTCGACGAGGCGGGCACGTTCGTAGTCGGCCGACGTCAGCGACCCGTCGCCGTCGCCCAGCCAGTTCGACTTGTAGTCGACCACCACGTACCGGTGACCGTCCCCGTCCGGGATGCGCAGCACGGCGTCGATCGACCCGTTCAGATATCCGCGCAGTGATTGACTGCCCAACGCCTCACCCGTCAGCCGCTCGGCGTAGGAGGCCAGCGGATCGTCGGCGGCCAGATGCTCGGCGACCAACAGGCCGACGTCACGCAGGTGAATCTTCGGTGCAGTGGCCCCGAGATCGCCTCCGGCCAGCGGGAATTCGAAGTCCATCTCCCGCAGCCGGTCCCGCAACCCGATGTCGCGCAGCGTCAGGTCCGCGGCGAGCGGGCCGAGCGGCGTGTCATGCATCGGCACCAGCGCGGCCGCGAGGTCGGGAGCGGGCACGTCCACCGGCCACCAGACCGAGTGCTCGCGGATCTGCGCCTCCAACTCGGCGGCCAGGTCCGTCGCGAACGGGTCCGCGGTCTCGAGGACCGCGTGCACCAGCGTGCCGAACTTCGCGCCCTTCGGAAGCTCGGCCATCGGCGAGGGCACGTGCGGCCCGGTCGACGGCTGCAGCAGCGGCAGGTCGCCGACCTCGTCGTCGAGCGCGACGACCTCGGGCTCGCTGCTGACCCCCGTCGTCTCGGCCACGCGGATCAACCCCGAGTACGACGTGCGCCGCCACGTGGTGTCGATCGCACGGTGGAAGTGCCTGGCGTCGAGCTCCTTCGGCGCAGGGACGGCCGGCGGGCGCGGGCCGGGCGTCAGCACCGACCGCTCCAGCACCGGACCTCCCGCGGCCTCCCACTCCCGCAGTCGTGCCAGCGCCTCCTCGTCGTTGATCTTGGCTGGCACGCACCTGTTGGGGACGACGGGCTCGCCGGGACGCCGCCCGCGCAGCAGCCGCGACAGCCCGCCGTTGGGTTCGTCGTTCGCGGGCGCCCACCAGGCCACCACTTGCGACTGTGCCCGCGTCATCGCCACGTAGGTGAGTCTGCTGTCGTCGCCGGACCGCTCTTCGCGGCCCACCTTCTCGACGTCGCGGTAGTCCGGGCTCTGCTTGCCGCCGATGTGCAGGCAGCGGGTGGGACCGTCGTGGAACAGGATCAGGTCCGGCTCCGGCACCCACCGATTGAACGCGAAGGGCAGATACACGATCGGGTACTGCAAGCCCTTGCTGGCCCAGACGGTCATGATCTGCACCGCTGCGGCGTCGCTGTCCAGGCGGCGATTGCGTTCGCCTGCCCCGCCGCGGTCGTCGCGCTCGGTACGCAACCAGTCGCGCAGCGCGGGCAGCGTGTAGTGGTCGCGGTGTGCGGCGTCCTGAAGCAGTTGCGTGATGTGAGCCAGGTCGGTCATGTGCCGTTCACCGTCGCTCCAGGACAGCACGCGGTCGCTCATGCCGCGCAGCTGAGCGGCTTCGAAGATGGCCGCGACACCGCGCTCGCGGGCATGACCGGCCCACTCCCGCAACGTCTCTGCGATCTCGTCGGTGAGTGTGTCGCCGCCGTCGACCAGGTCCTGCGCGGACTTGCCGAAGAACATCGTCGCCGCGGCGGCGCGGACCACGCCGGCCCGATGCGGCTGGTCGAACGCCTCGAGCAGGGCGAGCCAGTCGTCGGCTGCCTCGGAGGCGAAGATGTCCGAGTCGCCGGTGTACACCGACGCGATCCCGGCGCGGTCCAACGCTTGCTCGCACAGCCGGGCGTCCTTGTGCCTCTCGACGATCACCGCGACGTCCCCCGCGCGCACCGGCTTCCCGTCGAACGTGGCGCCGCTGGCGAGCAGGGCGCCGATGTCGTTGGCGAGGTCCTTGCCGATGTGTTGCCGGAAGTCGCCGATCGGGACGTTCTGAGTACCCTTGCGGCCAAACGTCTCCCGTCGCACGACGCGAAGCCGGAACGGCTCGTCGCTGGGAGCGCCCGCCAATCGCGAACCCTGGTTCGCCGCCTCGATATCGTGAACCACGATCTTGGGATCGCCGAGTTGGGCGCCGCGGAGGACGGCCTGCAGCGAATCGACCAGCACGCTGTCGCTGCGCCAGTTGGTGCCCAGCGTCTTCTTGGCGCCCGCGGTCTCGGCGGCATTGAGATACGTCACGATGTCGCCGCCGCGGAAGGCGTAGATCGCCTGTTTCGGATCACCGATCAGGATCACCGTGGAGCGATGACTGAAGGCGCGGTCGATCACCTGCCATTGCACGGGGTCGGTGTCCTGGAACTCGTCGACCATCACGATGGGCCAGCGCTGGTGCATCCGCAGCCGGGCGGGGGAATCCTCGGCATCGAGTGCCTCGGCGAGGCGGGTCAGCAAGTCGTCGTAGCCCAGGATGCCCAGGCGGCGTTTGCGCGTCTCCATCTCGGCGAGAACGTCATTGGCGAAGCTGACGCACACCGCGGCCCGCGAGTCGGGCGGCGGATCGAGCGGACGCAGTTCCGTCGCGGGGTTGCCGACCACCTCGTGAGCGAGCTTCAGAGCATCCGGGTACGTCAGCTCCGGATCGTCGCGCTGCTGGCCGAAGTGCGCGAGGTAGAGGTCGTCGACGACCTCGGTGGTGAGATCGGTCAGGCTCTCGACCAGCGTGACGCGGGAATCCGAGTCACCGGCCACGCCCAGCGACTTCAGCACCAGCTGGCAGAACTGATGCGTGGTGGCGATCGTCGCGGAATCGAAGGCGGCCAACGCATCACGAAGCCGTCGCCTCCTCTCGGCCCGCTCCGTGTCGGTGCCCTCCAGCAGGTGTGCGATCACCTGGTTGTCGCCGACCTGCGACGGATCGTCGAAGGCTGCTGCCGCGTCGGTGATCTGACGGCGGACCCGGTCGCGCAACTCCTGGCTCGCGGCGCGGCTGAACGTGATGAGCAGCATCTGGTCGAGCGTCGCCTGCCCCTCGGCCACGTAGCGCGTCACCAGTCCGGCGAGCGCAAACGTCTTGCCGGTGCCCGCACTCGCCTCCAAAACGGTGGTCGAGCCGCGGTCGGGAAGGGCACCCCGCAGGTCGAAACGTTCCATCAGAAAGCCACTTCCGCGCGCAGCATCGGAAGCCACAGCCGAGCGGAATACGCACCGAGTCGGTGGGTCTCGCCGTCGACCTCCTCACCGGGCCGCAGCAATTGCATCAGATCCCTCAGCTTCGCGTTCGAGCCCCAGGCCCGCACGTGAGCGGGTTCGGCGTCCTCGCCCGGATACTTGTTGGAACTCCATCGGAAGTTGGCTTCCCGCTCGGGATCGTCTCTCTCGTACCGCGCGCACGCCCAGGCGTAGGACGTCTTCACGGGCAGGGGCAGTGG
This sequence comes from Mycolicibacterium sp., assembly GCF_016462545.1. Classification (GTDB taxonomy): domain Bacteria; phylum Actinomycetota; class Actinomycetes; order Mycobacteriales; family Mycobacteriaceae; genus Mycobacterium. The sequence goes on from NZ_JAEMTA010000002.1 coordinate 40,630, forward strand.
TTCGCGACGCCCGGCGTCGTAGATCGCCACCAGGTCGCGCAGCACGTCGATGGCAGGATCCTGGGGACGCCCCAGGGCACGCTCGTTGGGCGTCGTGGAGCGGCGATCCCGGCCGATGCAGATGGCCGACCACTCCCGCTCCGGATGGTGGGCGAACAACGCCAGCAACGGAATCCACGATGCGAGCAGGTGCTTGCCGTCGAGCTTGGAGTAGGTGACCGACACCAGGTTCTCACCGAAGACCGGTGCCACCGTGCCCGTGAGGCGGCGGCCGGCGTTCAGATCGATGTCGACGTCATAGGCGTCCGCGTCGGCCTTGCGGTACCCGAGGGCGGTGGAGGCCAGCAGGGTGGACTGCTCGCGCAGTTCGCCGGACTTGCGCCAGCCGAGTTGGCCGGGAGGCAGGGTGCCGCGTCGCCATTCGGCCTGCCGCGCGGCGTCGGGGGTCATGCCGCGCAGCATGTCGTTGAGCATGCGATCGCCGACGGCCCACTGCTCGAGGGCGTCGATGTCGACGGAGATCTCGTCGGAGACGCCGTCGACGTCCCACGGCAGCGTGTATTCCAAGGCGCGGAAGAAGCCCTTCACCGGATCCTTGAAGAACGCGATCAGATCGGCGAGTGCGACGTCGTCGGGCGGGAGCGCAGGCAGTGGGCCGGAGATGAACTTGGGTTGCTCGGACCGCTCGCGGGTGCTGGTCTTCGCCGCCTTGAGGACCGTCGTGTCGAACGTGAACGGCACGTCGGGCACCATTTCGCCGGGCATGACGTTGCGAATGTCGAACGGCTGCAACGGATGACGGACGACGATGCGATCCCTGACGGTGTCGGGGGTCGTCGCGTCGAGGGCGTCGAGCAACTCGGCCAGCGGCACCGCGGGCGGCCGGGTCTGACCGGAGTGGGCGTTGGCGCCGGTGTAGGTGATCACCAGCTTCTCGGTGGCCGCGCCGATCGCGTCGAGGAGCAACTGCCTGTCCTCGGAGCGGCTGTCGCGCTCACCGGTGACGGGATTGCGGGCCAGCACGTCGTCCCCGTCGGTCACGCCCTGGCGGGGAAAGACGCCGTCGTCCAGACCGACCAGGCACACCACCCGGTGCGGCACCGAGCGCATCGGCACCATCGTGCACACCGTCAGCGTGCCGGTGCGGAAGTTCGCCCGGGTGGGCCTCCCGGCGAGGTGACGGGCGAGCAGTGCCTCGACGTCCGGCAGCCGCATCGTCGTGCTGGACCGCGCACCCGCCGACGCCAGTACCTGACCGAACTCGCGCTGCATCTGACTGGTCTGCCACGCGTCGGCATCGGTGACCCGCGTCATCATGGCTATGCCCTCGCTGAGGGCGTGCAGCCACTCGGCCAGCGAATGGTCGCCGGTGAGCGCGTCGACGGTGCGTTGCAGGCGGTCGACGAACTCGGCGAGCTGACCGGCTAGCTCGACCCGGTTGCTGCCCACGTCGTCGAGCGGCAGGGTGGAGCCGATCCAGGCGTGTGCGTCGTCGGACATCGCGACACCCGCGAGGACCCGGTCGATGCCGAAACGCCATGTGTTGTGGACGAAGTCGACGCCATACGGCTGGCGATGCGCCTGGTCGAAACCCCACCGGACGTTGGCTTGGCGGACCCAGCGGGTGACGTCCTCGAGGTTGTCGTCGGTGAAGCCGAAGCGTGCCCGCACCGGTGCGGTCTGCGCGAGGTTCAGCACCTCGCTGGCGGTGACCCGGCTGCCGGCCAGGGCCAGCAGCTGGGAGGCGACGCCCAGCAGCGGATTGGTCTGCACCAGTGAGCGATCCGCGAGACGCATCCGCAGCCGGTGCGCCGGATGGGCGCCGCGCAGCACGTCGCCCAGGCCGAAATCGGCGTTGATCAGCGGAGCATAGGTCTCCACGTCGGGGCACATCACCAGGATGTCGCGCGGCTCCAACGTCGGGTCGTCGGCGAGCAGGCCGAGCAGCACCTCGCGCAGCACGTCGACCTGCCGAGCCTGGCCGTGGCACGCATGCACCTGAACGGATCGATCATCCTTGGTCAGTGTCCTGCCCTGTGGCCGAACGGCATTCGCGGCGATGTCGGACTGTAGCCAGCCGAGCAGGTTGGCCGGATGGGTGCCGCCGCCGAGGTATTCGTCGGTGGGCAACCCGGTCGGCAGGATCATCTGCAGTTCGCGCAGATCCCTGCCGAGGGTGGCGAGCAGCGGATGGTGCACGACGCGGTGGCTGGTGTCCTCGCGACGCGTGATCGGACCGCGGGCGTCCGCCAACGCGCGCCAGAGATCGTCGCTGGGATGCGGCAGCCACAAGTGAACGTCGTGGTGGGTGGACAGCGCCTCGACCAGTTCGATCTCGGTGATCGGCAGCCGGGTGTGACCGAACAGGGACAGCCGCGGTGGCAGGTCGCTGTGCGAGTCACGAAGGCGTGCAACGGTGTTGCGATGCCGGACGTGCGGAGGGTCGACGCCGATGCGTTCGGCCAGCGCTCGCCACAGCGGTGGTTGCCAGTCGAGGTCGGCGTCCAGGTCGGCGGTGTCACCCGCCAGCCAGTCGGCGAGCAGTTGCGGGCGCTGCCTGGCGTAGGACGCGAAGAGCCCGGCGATCCGTCGCGCGACGGCGTAACGCCTGCCCTGGCGGAGTTCCCTCTCCTCGCCCACGTCGAAGTGGCCGAGGTGGGTGGCCAGGGTGCGACACCACGGGGCGTCGAGGCTCTCGTCGATCACCTCCAGCAGGGGCCACACCATGGTGTCGGGTGACCACGGATCGTTCTCGGCGGTTCCCGTGATCTCGGCGATGAGCGAGTGCGGGTTGCGGAACTCGACGCCCGCGCACACCCCGTCGGCGCTCGCACCGCGACCCAGCGCGTGAGATAGCCGCTGGCTCAGCCACCGCTCGACGCCGCGTGCGGGCACCAGGATCAGCTCCATGGCGAACGGATCGTCGAGCGGTGTGGTGAGAAGTGTGCCGAGGCCGTCGGCCAGGAGATCGGTCCGCTCGGCACGGTGGAGGTGAAGCGCCATTGATGCCAGCCTAGGGGGCACCCCCGACAGCGGTCCGGAGAACGCCGTGACGTTTGCTCGCAGATGTCGAGGTGTCGTACCTCCGTGGGACAGTGAGGGTGTCGATCAGAGGAGAGAAATGCCTTCCCACACCACCACTCCGCGCCTGTCCAACCGGTTCGACGAGGCTCTGTCCTACGCCTCGAGCCTGCACCGCACCCAGACCCGAAAGGGCGGCGACATCCCGTACATCGGACATTTGCTCTCGGTGTCCAGCCTGGTGATCGAGGGTAGTGGTACCGAGTCGCAGGCCATCGCCGCGCTGCTGCACGACGCCGTGGAGGACCAGGGTGGTGCGCCGATCCTGGCCGAGATCCGCGAGAAGTTCGGCGATGACGTCGCGACCATCGTCGCCGAGTGCAGTGACACCGACGTGGTGCCCAAACCGCCGTGGCAACAGCGCAAGCAGCACTACATCGACCACCTGGCCGACGCGTCGGAGGCCACCATCCTGGTGTCGCTGGCCGACAAGCTCGACAATGCCAGGGCGATTCTGCGGGACTACCGCGACCATGGCGATGAGTTGTGGCAGCGGTTCAGCGTGAAGGAGCCGGAGATGCATCTCTGGTACTACCGGGAGCTTCTCGAGGTCTTCAAGGAGAAGAACGACACCTGGCTGGTCGCCGAACTCGAGCGCGTGTTCGGTGAGCTGGAGCGTCTGGTCAGCAGGGCGTCCACCGCCTAGGGTCGTCTGCGATGCCCGACGACAACCTCAGCGAGCAGGCGCGATTGATCGTGCTCGCCGCCTACGGAGATCCGCACCAGATTCCGAGCCGTGAACGGCTGACGGCCGCCACGGACCGCCTCGATGCGGCGGTCGGAGCGCTCACGAAGGCTACGGCGCTGACGGCGCCCGACGCGGCTGAGGTCGAACGGGCTTGTGCCGCATTGTCGTCCGCTGCCACTGCGCGCGCTGATGCAGAAGGCGCCGCGGATGCGCTCGCCGGGGATCGCGTGCAGTTCCTGGAGACCAGCCTCGAGTTCCGCGACCGGCATGGCACGCAGCCCTGCCCGGTGTGCGCCGAGGGCACCCTCGACGACGCGTGGGTGGCCCGGGCGCGCGCCGCCCTAACTGCCGAGCAGGACGCCGCGAGTGCGTTGCGAATGGCCAGGTCTGCGGCGCACCGGGCGCGTCAGGCACTCGTTGCGCTGGCCCGCGAGATCGACACGCCCCCGGCCGAGAATGCCGAGCTGACGACCATCGCGGCGGCACGCCTTGCCTACGAGGCGTTTTCGGCCCTACCGGTCGACGATGACCCGGCGCTCGCCGAGCACGTGGCGTCGACCCTTCCCGACCTGCGCACGGCGTATCAGGCGCTCCGGGCGGAGGCAGGTTCAACACTGGAGGCCGCCCACGAGGCGCAGACGTGGTTGCGCGCGCTCGCGCCGGCCGTCCAGCCGTGAGGGGTTAGCTCGCCGTGAACTCGGCGGGCAGGCCGTCGATGCCGGCTTGGATCGCGGCGATCGCATCCTTGCGGGCCTTGAGCTTGCTGGCGCGGTGGGCCTTCACGTGCAACCCGGCCGCGGCTGCCGAGGCGACGTCGTGGGCGCGCGCCAACACGCTGCCGTCCTCGACGATCTCGTCGAGCCAGCCGGCCGATACGGCATCGCCGCCGACGAACACCTCGGCCATGGCCACGGCGCGCTGAAAGGCCGAGCGGGTCAAGCGGTTTCGCATGATCTCGATCGCCGAGATCGGTAGCACCATGCCGATCGCGACCTCGTTGGCCTGGCATCGCGAACTCGGTGAGCCGACGCGGTGGTCACCGCTGAGCAACAGGAACGAGCCCATCGCGATCGCGGGGCCCGTCGCCGCCATGATCACCGGCACCGGGAAGCTCAACAGTCGGATCGACAGTTCGAAACCGCCGGACAGCATGCCGAGGGCTGCGGCCGCGTCACCGGAGTTGAAGACGCTGAGGTCGAAGCCGGCGCTGAACACCCGCGAATTGCCCGCCAGCACGACGGCCTTGACCTCGCCGTCGCCTGCGGCCTTCTCGGCCAAGTCCAGCGCTTGGTTCAGGTTCTGCTGCATCGCAGGAGACAGCACGTTCACCTTGCCGTCGTCGAGCGTGATCGTGGCGACGGACTCGGTCTGCTCATAAGCAACGGTGCTTGTCATCGACTCTCCCTTGGGTGCGGTTCGAGCCGATCGTACTTAGCCCGTGCGGGCGGAATGACGGCCCGCCACCCCGTTCTGGATCCAGGGGAACTCCAGTTCGGTGGTCTGATCCAGTTGTCGCGTGCGCCAGCGATCCTGCGTCTCGGCCACGGCCTTGTTCATCCGGTCGATCTCGGCGCGGAAAACGTCGGGCTGGGTCTCCTTGGACGCGTAGTGGAAGTAGGACAGCACGCTCCGCAGGAGTTCCAGCTTCTGCTTCTCGCGCTTGGCCAGATCGTGAGTCGTCATCAGCTCGATGCGCTGAACCGGTTGAAGCGTCGCCCAGTCCAGGCGGAACTTCGTCTCGAAACTCGAGCCCTTGTGCCGGCGGCCGGGCTTCTTGGACGAGCCGGCCGGGCGTGGGCGGTCGGAGTAGGTCAGGGAGCCGTCGAAGCGGTCGCGGATCGCGCCACCCAGCTCCTCGCGACTGATCGCCGAGTCCCACACCGTTCGCCACTCCTGTCCCGGCGCCAAATATGGGAGTTCGCTGGGAAGGTCGAGTTCGGCTACTTCCGGCGGGCCGTCGATGGGCGCGTCCTCGTACGCGGCGACCGTTGGATGGTCGACGAAGGCGAACCGGATGTCGTGGGCGGCGGTCTGTCCGAAGTTCCGCACGACCAGTTCGATGACGTGCCAGTCGGTGGGGTGCGGCTCCATGTACACGGTCACCTGGGGCCGCACCTGTTCGGCCTTGAGCTGCCGGTTCTTCGTGATCTGGCGGTGAGCCCAGACGAGGACGACGATACCCAACGCCAGCGCGGCCCACGCGGCGATCGCGAGCCAGCCGCCCGAGCCGAGGTCGCGCAGGTCGTTTAAGCGATCGTTGATCCAGTCCACTGCGCACTCACCCGTCGATCCGCCTGAATTCAGGACACTAGCTGCTTCGCCACCAGCTACTCCGACAAGTGATGCAAACGTTGCCAGCGGCAGCTACACGCTACCGCGCACGATGTGGTGTTGCCGAGCCGAAGAAGGGTCCGGATTAGGAGCCGCTCGCTGCGAGTGCCGCGACGTCGGCCGACCGCCGACTACTGCAGCGGTAGTTGCACTCCCGGGCTCACCGGGTCTGCCCTCAGCATGATCGAGTCCGGTGCGGTCCCGACCGGTATGTCGTAGACGAGCGGCGTCTCGACCTTGTCGCCCGGGGCGACGTCGGCGACGGTGCCGCCCAGGAAGGCGGTCGCCTCGTCGTCGAGGGGGAAGGTCTGTCCCGCGGCGTTGAGTTGTTGGAACGTGGCCACGAACGTCAGCGGCGCGGCGCCCGTGTTGGACACGTTGACGTAGACGACGTAGAACATGCCGTCGGCCGTGGTCTGAACGGCGTCGCTCACGTTCGAGGTGATGGTGTCGCCGGTCTCGGTGCCCGCCACCGAGAAGGTGTAGTCGCCGTCGCTGCCCTCGGCGCCGGTGGGCGGTGGCGTCGGCGACTTGGTGGCCGACGATTCCGTCGGGCTCTCCGAGGTGGTCTCAGTCGAGGTGGTCTCGGACGTCGAGGACGGCGTGGTCTGGGCGGTGGTGACCGTCGGTTCGTCCTTGCGCATGACCGCGAGGACGATGACCACGACGATGACCAGCAGGATGGCTGCGGCGCCGCCGAGGATTCCGATGACCAGCTTCGTGTTCGGTCCCTCGCCGGACGGTCCGGACGGTCCGGGAGGTGGCCCCGGTGGCGGTTCCGGAGGCGGCGCGAACGGCGCCGCCTCGAACGACTGGGTGGGCGGGGGCGCGTACGGCTGTTCGGCCGGCGGCGGGTCCCACGCCGGCATCGGTGCGTCCCACGACGTCGGCGGATGCGTGTCGTACGGCTGGCTGGGTGTCGGCGTGAAAGCGGTTGTGTCGGAGGGTGTTTCCGCCGTTTCCTGGCCCGGGTCGGGTTCGGCGACGCGGTGCGCTCCGCCGTCCGTCGGGTCGGCCGGTGCGGCGGGTGCCTCCGTGACGGGTGGCTCGGGTGCGACAGCTGGTGCGCGATGCTCGGTCCAGCCGGTGCCGTCCCAGTACCTGAGGCTGGCAGGGTCCTCCGGGTCCGGATACCAATCGGCCGGTGTCGTCATCGCAGGTTCCCCGATCCTGCGCCCAGCGGGCGCTGCGATCCGAACTTAGCGCAGGCAGCGAGCGGTCGCGCGACTTCGGATCAGGCGCGTGGCGTACGTCAGCCGCCCATCGCCATGCGCCACTGATCGAGACTGCTCGCCCGGTAGACGTAATTGCTGCGGCGCACCTCCGAGAGTGCGGCGCTCGGCTCCGCCGAATACCAGTGGCCCGGGAAGACGGTCGGATCGCCGGGCAGCTGCGACAGTGCCTGAAGGCTGCGATACATGTCGTCGACGTTGCCGCCGGGGAAGTCGGTGCGTCCGCAGCCCTCCAGGAACAGGGTGTCACCCGCCACCAGCCGACCGTCGAGCAGGAAGCACTGACTGCCGGGGGTGTGACCGGGGGTGTGGAGCAGTTCGATCTCGACGTCGCCGACGGCGACCTTGTCGCCGTGCTCGTGGGATGTCAGGTCGCTGAGCGGGATGCCCGTGATCCGCGATACCCAGTCCGCCTCGTGGGTGTTGACGTGTACGGGCACGCTGACCCGCTCCAGCAGTTCGGCCAGGCCCTTGAGCTCGAAGCCCATCATCGATCCGCCGACGTGGTCGGGGTGATGGTGGCTGACGAGCACGCCGGACAGATGTAGGCCGTCGGCTTCGATGGCGTCGAGCAGGTCGTTGGCCGCGTAGGCCGGGTCGACGACGACGCAGTCGCCGGTCTCGCGGTCACCGATGAGGTAGGCGAAGTTGCGCATCTGCTGGGCGATCATGTCGCCCTTGGCGAAGTCGGTGCCGGACAGCAGCTGCTTGAAGTACAGACGGTCCGGAGTGGTGGGGCTGGACATGTTCCCCACCCTAGGGGCCGTTCTGCTCAGCGCGTAGCGGCCGGTCCACGAAGCGGTTTGGTGAGGCCAGCGCCGAGAATGTACCCTCTTTAAGGCCCTGCGGCGCGACTAGCGCGCACCACGGGGAGCTGCCCCCTTAGCTCAGTCGGTAGAGCGCTTCCATGGTAAGGAAGAGGTCAACGGTTCGATTCCGTTAGGGGGCCCGGTGGACAGGCAGGCAAGCGCCCGTCTGGATCTGTCCGGGGCGGTGTAGCTCAGCTGGTTAGAGCGCACGACTCATAATCGTGAGGTCGGGGGATCGAGCCCCCCCACCGCTACAAGACGACAACGCAAGTGAATGAAGAAGGACGACAGACGTGGCCTCGAGTACAGACGTACGGCCCAAGATCACCTTGGCCTGTGAGGTGTGCAAGCACCGCAACTACATCACGAAGAAGAACCGTCGCAACGACCCCGATCGGCTGGAACTCAAGAAGTTCTGCCCGAACTGCGGAGCGCACCAGCCCCACAAGGAATCGCGCTAGCGAGCCTTCCGCGGGCCTCGGCTCGCGGTAGACGATGGGGAATTGACTTCGTGCCGCTGTCTTCGAGCATCATCGGGATGCACTACCGCCATCCCGACTACTACGAGGTCGGGCGCGAGAAGGTGCGTGAGTATGCCGCCGCGGTCAAGAACGACGACTCGGCGTACTTCGACGAGGACGTCGCCGCGGAACTCGGCCACGATTCGCTTCCCGCGCCGCTAACGTTCATCTCGGTCTTCGGCTATACCGCTCAGTTGGCGTTCTTCGAGAGTGCCAACATCGGGATCACCGACGCGCAGATCGTCCAGGTCGACCAGGAGCTCAAGTTTCTGAAGCCAACCAAGGTCGGCGACCGGTTGTACAGCGACGTGTACGCACATTCGTATCGGCAGGCCCACGGCACCGACATCATCGTGTTGAAGACCGTCATCACCAACGACAAGGGTGAGGCCGTGCAGGAGAGTTACACGACCTTGGCGGGTCGTTCCGATGAAACCGGAGAGGGTTTTTCCAATGGCACTGCGTGAGTTCAACTCGGTCAAGGTCGGTGACGAGCTTCCCGAACGCGTCATACCGCTGACCCGGATGGACCTGGTCAACTACGCCGGCGTGTCCGGTGACCTCAACCCGATCCACTGGGACGACGAGATCGCCAAGCAGGTGGGTCTCGACACCGCGATCGCCCACGGCATGCTGACCATGGGTCTGGGTGGCGGCTACGTGACCTCGTGGATCGGCGATCCGGCCGCGGTCACCGAGTACAACGTGCGATTCACCGCCGTCGTGCCCGTGCCCAACGACGGCGTCGGCGCCGAGATCGTCTTCAACGGTCGCGTGAAATCCGTTGACCCCGAAACGAAGTCGATCGTCATCGCGCTCTCGGCTACCACCGGTGGCAAGAAGATCTTCGGCCGTGCCACGGCGACCGCGAAGCTGGCATAGCGGTGCCACTCAAAGCAGACGTGCTGGGGATGGTCCACCACTATCCCGAGAGCTTCAAGATCGGTCGCGAACAGGTGCGGCAGTACGCCCGTGCGATCAAGGCCGACGACCCGGCGACGTTCGACGAGGACGCGGCCGCCGAACTCGGCCACGACAACATCATCGCGTCGTTGACCTTCCCGTCGATCCTGGCGCTGCTCGTCCAGCAGGACTTCTTCCGCAAGGTCGACGTGGGGCTGACCACCATGCAGATCGTCCAGGTGGATCAGAAGTTCGTGTTCCACAAGCCCCTCGTCGTCGGCGAAACCCTGACGGCCTCGCTGGAGATCCAGTCGGTCGTCGAGCGGTTCGGCGCCGACATCGTGGTCACGCGCAGCGTGTGCACCAACGACCACGGTGAGGTGGTGCTCGAGGCCTTCACCACGCTGATGGGCCACGAGGGGGACAACTCGATCCAGGTGCAGTGGGACGCGGAAACCGGCCAGGTCATGCGGACCGCGGCCAAGGATTAGTAACTCGGATCGGGGCCGTTGTACACTCGGACTTCGGGGTTTTTCCCAATTAAGCGCGCTGTCCGTCGGTTGATGATCGGCCGATCGGAGAGCGCGTGAGTTGTGTAGGCCCCGGGTACGCCGGTTGGCCTGCCAACCGTCAAGGGGCGTAGCTCAACTGGCAGAGCAGCGGTCTCCAAAACCGCAGGTTGCAGGTTCAAGTCCTGTCGCCCCTGCGCAACTGAATAGTCGAAGTGGACACTGGAGAAGGTGACCACCCGAGGAAGCACCATGATGAAGAGAAGGGGCATGCGGTGAGCGACGAGCGCGACGGAACCGGCTCCCCAGCCGACGACGTCGACTCCGACGTCGACGACGTGGACTCCGTTCAGGACGACATCGACTCGGCTGGCGACGACATCGCCGTTGCGGGCACCCGCGGTCAGACTGCGGTCGCGACCCGGCCGCAGCGACCCACCGGCAAGCGCACGCGACGCGAGGCCACCGGCGACGCCGCGCCCGCGACCGAGACGAGCTCCACCAAGAACGGTGACGGCAAGAAGCCGAAGACCGCCAAGAAGCCGGGCGAGTCCCGCAACCCGTTCCTGTACGTCTGGACCTTCCTGAAGCAGGTCGTCGCCGAGCTGCGCAAGGTGATCTGGCCCAACCGCAAGCAGATGGTCAGCTACACGACCGTCGTGCTGGTGTTCCTGGCGTTCATGGTGGCGCTGATCGGCGGGGTCGACATCGGCCTGGCCAAACTCGTGACCCTGGTATTCGGCTGACCGAGCTCAGCCCGCCACCCGTGACGAGCGAAGAATTTAGAGAGGACTGACAACCGTGACGAGCTTCGATGGCAGTACGCCTTCGAGTGTGTCCGACGCGCGCGCCGAAGCCGCGGACCCGACGACCGTGATCGCCAGTGAGGCTGCCGAGTCGCTGGAGCAGTCCACCGGCGAGGTGGTGGCCGAGGCCGCCGAAGAGCCCGCCGAGGTCACCGAAGAACCCGCCGAGGCGGCCGCTGACGAGGCCCCGGAGGACGACGAGGACGTCGACCCCGCCGTGGCCATGAAGAAGGACCTGCGGTCCAAGCCCGGCAACTGGTACGTCATCCACTCCTACGCCGGCTACGAGAACAAGGTGAAGGCCAACCTCGAGACCCGCGTGCAGAACCTCGACGTCGGCGACTACATCTTCCAGGTGGAAGTGCCGACCGAAGAGGTCACCGAGATCAAGAACGGCCAGCGCAAGCAGGTCAACCGCAAGGTGCTGCCCGGCTACATCCTGGTGCGCATGGACCTCACCGACGAGTCGTGGAGCGCAGTGCGCAACACCCCGGGTGTCACCGGCTTCGTCGGTGCGACGTCCAAGCCGTCGGCGCTGACGCTCGACGACGTGGTGAAGTTCCTGCTCCCGCAGGGCGCGGCGAAGAAGCCGGCCAAGTCGACGTCGTCGGGTGCGGGTGCGGCTGCCGAGACCGGCGGACTCGAGCGGCCCGTCATCCTCGTCGACTTCGAGGTGGGCGAGTCGGTCACCGTCATGGACGGCCCGTTCGCGACGCTGCCCGCGTCGATCAGCGAGGTCAACGCCGAACAGCAGAAGCTCAAGGTGTTGGTGTCCATCTTCGGTCGCGAAACACCCGTCGAACTGACCTTCAACCAGGTCTCGAAGATCTAGAGAACAACAGGAACAGGAAGAACGAGTCATGGCCCCCAAGAAGAAGAAGATCACCGGGCTGATCAAGCTGCAGGTCCAGGCGGGCGCAGCCAACCCCGCCCCGCCCATCGGCCCGGCGCTCGGCCAGCACGGCGTCAACATCATGGAGTTCTGCAAGGCGTACAACGATGCGACCGCCGACCAGCGCGGCAACGTCATCCCCGTGGAGATCACGGTCTACGAAGACCGCAGCTTCACGTTCGTCCTGAAGACCCCGCCTGCCGCCAAGCTGCTGCTGAAAGCTGCCGGCGTGCAGAAGGGCTCCGGAGAGCCGCACAAGACCAAGGTCGCCAAGGTGACCTGGGATCAGGTGCGCGAGATCGCGGAGCAGAAGAAGGAAGACCTCAACGCCAACGACATCGACGCCGCGGCGAAGATCATCGCAGGCACCGCCCGCTCCATGGGCATCACGGTCTCCTAAGCAGTACGGCTTCACCGTGGGAGGGCCCGCTTCGGCCCGCCGATGACCGCGTGCCCGAAAAGCAAGCGATCTGAGCACCACGACCCAACGAATAGTGATTGGAATCCAATGAGCAAGAACAGCAAGGCATACCGCGAAGCGGCCGAGAAGATCGACCGCGACAACCTCTACACGCCGCTCGAGGCCGCGAAGCTGGCCAAGGAGACGTCCTCGAAGAAGCAGGACGCCACCGTCGAGGTCGCGATCCGCCTCGGTGTGGATCCCCGCAAGGCCGACCAGATGGTGCGCGGCACCGTCAACCTGCCCCACGGCACCGGCAAGACGGCCCGCGTCATCGTGTTCGCCGTCGGCGACAAGGCTGAGGACGCCATCGCCGCCGGAGCCGACGCCGTCGGCAGCGACGACCTGATCGAGAAGATCCAGGGCGGCTGGCTGGACTTCGACGCCGCGATCGCGACGCCGGATCAGATGGCCAAGGTCGGCAAGATCGCCCGCGTCCTCGGACCGCGTGGCCTGATGCCCAACCCGAAGACCGGCACCGTCACCCCCGACGTGACGAAGGCCGTCTCCGACATCAAGGGCGGCAAGATCAACTTCCGCGTCGACAAGCAGGCCAACCTGCACTTCGTCATCGGCAAGGCGTCGTTCGACGAGAAGTCGCTCGCCGAGAACTACGGCGCCGCGATCGACGAGATCATGCGCGCCAAGCCGTCCTCGTCGAAGGGCCGCTACCTGAAGAAGGTCGTCGTCTCGACCACGACCGGCCCCGGCATCCAGGTGGATCCTGCCGTCACGCGCGGTTTCGCGGAGGCGTAAGCACTTTCGTACGCGAGCTCCCCGGCACCCACGGTGCCGGGGAGCTTTGCATTGTGCAGCGGCTCAGCCGGTAGGCACCATCACGGTCGCCAGAAGGGCGCGATGGTCGGAGCCCTTCACGGTCACGGTCCGCGTCGATGTGCCGATGGCGTTGCGGGTGAGGATGTGGTCGATGCCCATGAACGACGGGATGCGCTCGTTGGCGGGATAGGTGAGCTCCCGGCCTACGCCCGCCTGCTTCGCCGAGTCGTCGTAGCCGTTGGTGAGGAGCTTGCGGAACGGCTCCATGTCGATGGTGGAGTTGAAGTCGCCTGCGACGAGCACCGCCCCGGCGCCAGCCTTGTCGGCCAGGGCGGCAAGGGTGCCCGGGAGCTTGTCGAGGTCGCCGTTCCAGCCGTCGACGGCCTGCGGCCAGGGCGCGGCCAAGTGCAGGGAGACCACGGTGGGGTCGGGGGTTATGCCGTCGACGCGGATGCGGGCACTGACCATCGGCATGGAGAAGCCGGTGATGTGTTCTGTGTCAGTGATCGGGTAACGGCTGTATATGCCGGCGCCCATCGCTTTGGCCCGCGGCTCGAGCACCTCGTAGGGGAACGTCTTCTCGATCCCCGCGGCCGCCATTCTCTTGGCCGCCTCCGGCGTGAACTCCTGAACCATCAGGACGTCGGCCTCATCGGTGGCGATCGCGAGGATGGACTGCGGATCGGCTCGGCCGTACAACATGTTGATGGTCATCAGCCGGATCGGAACCGCGTTGGCGCTCGGCGGAGTCGCGACGTACCAGGGCGATTGCAGCACGATCAGTGCCACTGACAAGCATGCGGCCGCCGCGGCCATGATCCACCGGTGTCCCCAGAGGAGCACCAGCAGCGCCAAGGGGCCGGCCGCGATCAGGTACGGCGCCGCGACCACGAGGTACAGCGTGCGATGCCCCGGGATTGGCACGTACCGGGCGACGAGGGCGGCCACTGCCAGAAGGATGAGGCCCACGCCGAGAACGGTGCTGGTGAGAACGCGTGCGGTACTCAGAGCGCCTCCTTCGGCGATGGTGTCCCCATGAGTGCACCGACGGCGCGCTAGCACCAGTATTCCTGCGTCTGAGTCGAGCGGCGTTGCAGACTCGTTGCGTGACCCCGCGCAGCAGATGGATCGTGGCCGCTTCCGGCGTAATGTGCGCCGCGATGATTCACCTGCCGTCGGCCTCAGCCGAACCGCCCCCCGTGTCGCCGCAGGCACGCGCGGCGGGCCTGGTCGACGTGCGGACCGTCGTGCCGGACGCCATCATCGACCTCCGCTACGCGACGCCCAATAACTTCGTCGGAGAGCAGCTGTACCCGTCCGATGCGCGGTGTCTGGTGCACCAGTCATTGGCCGACGGGCTGGCTATCGCGGCGAAACAGATACGGGCGCACGGCAATACGTTGGTCTTCTGGGACTGCTATCGTCCGCACGACGTGCAGGTGCGAATGTTCGACGAGGTGCCGAACCCGAATTGGGTTGCGCGGCCGAGTGATTACGCGCGCAGCCATGAGGCGGGACGGTCGGTCGACGTGACGATCGCCGGCCTCGACATGGGCACCGACTTTGACGACTTCACCCCCCGAAGTCTGGCCTATGCCACCGAGGGCGTGACAGCTTCACAGCAGGGCAACCGCGCGCTACTCCGCTCGGCCATGGAGGCCGGCGGGCTGACGGTGTACGCGGGGGAGTGGTGGCACTTCGACGGACCTGGCGCGAAGGATCCGCGGCCGATTCTGGACGTGCCAGTCAACTGATCGGGACTAGTGCGCCGAGGTCGACAATGGCCTGGATGAATGAAACCATTCGCCTTTCTTGGATGATCAATCCATTGGAACGGCGATCGTTGCAAGCAACGCGCGATGGTCCGTTTCAGCTATACCGACTGTCGTCGTGGACACGGCTGTGGCGTTTCGGGTTAGGACGTGGTCGATGCCAAGCACTGGCGGATAAGGCTCGTTGGCAGGATAGGTGAAGTTCCGGCCGGAGCCTGCCTGCCATGCCGCGTCCTCGTAACCGTTGGTTAGTAACTGGCGGAAAGGCCGCATGTCGATGGTGGAATTGAAGTCCCCTCCGACCAGGACCGCCCCTTCTCTGACTTGTGCTGCCGTTGCGGAAAGGGTGCTAGGAAACATCGCTAGGTCACTCTGCCAGCCGTCGATTGCCCGTGGCCAGGGGGCATCGAGGTGCACCGAAAGCACTGACACGTTCGCTGTGACGTGAGGCACGCGGACGTGGGCCTCGACGAGCGCCAACTGGTAGCCCCCGATGCGGGTTGAGTCCACGATCGGATATCGGCTGTAAAGGCCGACTCCCGCGGAACCTGGCCGGGGATCGAGGGCCTGGTAGGGGAACGGCTTCTCGATGCCGGCGGCCGACAGCCTGCGCACGGCGTCAGGAGTCAATTCCTGTGTCAACAGGATGTCGGCGTTCTGCGTCGCGACGCGGGATACGGCACTTCCGGTGGCACGGCCGTACAACATGTTGATAGTCATCACGCGTACTTGGACCGAGGCAGGATTGGGATCTTCGCTGACGTACCAAGGCAATTGAATTGCGCCCAAAAGCACTGTGAGGAAGGCCGCGCATCCTGCTAGAACCCAGTGGCGTCCCCAAGTCAGCACGACGACCCCAACCGGTGCAGCGAGCATCAGGAATGGTGAGGCGATGACCACGTAGAGGATGAAGTGGTTATGGATCGGTGAGTAGCGAACGCCGACAGCGAGGGTTGCGACAAGAAGCATGAAAGCGCAGAGGCATCCGGTGATTATTCTGCGCTTGGCAGTCAGATGCGTTCCTTCCGGCGGTTGGCCTACTTTGTACCGCAACGTGCGTCGCGCCGGGGATCATCGCCTCGGACGCGGCGGAAACACCTGAAGGTCCCGCCGCCAATCTTGTCGTGTGCGACGGGCTCCCGAAAACCGCGTTCTAGGCGGCCGAAGTCCGGAGGCGTCGGCCCGGGACCGCCCATAGAGACCTGTCGTCATGGCCGACGGCCCTTCGCACGGCTCGTTGAACGTTAGCCGACTTCGCCGCCATCCCACAGTTCACGTGTGCAGCAGCTGACCGTCCTAACGCAAGGCCGCTCGACCTCGCACTGAAGTGCGTACCAAAAGACGATTCTGGCAACCAGTCGCCACCGTTAGCTGATCGAAGATCCGATTCTCAGGCTTGCGTCAGTCGAACTTTGCTCTACTGACAGCTTCACGAACATTGCCACCAACCTGCCGCTACCGGTGGCATCACCTGATAGTGGCTCGAAATGCGCTATGAACTGGGGTGATTGCGCGGACTGCAGCCGATTGGCAAAGAGTGAATCGGACCGGTTAATTGACGCAGACGTCGTTTGACATGGCAACCCTTCTTGGCTGAACAGGAGGTTGTCGGGAAACCCTAGGGTAATCCCCTATTTCGGAGGCACGTTCACAGCAATAGTATGAAGCTACCGCCGAAAGCGAGGGTGACCATCTCAAGTCTTGAGGGCTCGCTCGCTTCAGGGGGAAGTTTCGTGGTGTCGGGGGGCCGCCAGTCGGAAGTCTCCACGGCCGCGAGGCCGTTGGGGGGCGACTCCGTGCAGGGGAGGTGGCCGATGCAATAAGCGGTCGCAGTTAAAGCTGAACAACGCGTGCTGCCTAACGAACCTTCAGGTTCGTGACGCTCCACGCAAGGGGGATGGGAAATGCGTCTTGCCGTTTACGGCGCCGGATATCTAGGTGCTACTCATGCCGCGTGCATGGCTGCGCTTGGGCATGAGGTCATCGGGGTGGAGATCGATAGCAGCAAGCTGTCGAAATTGCGGGCTGGCGAACTTCCGTTCTTCGAACCCGAGTTGACAGACGAACTGCAGCGGCATCTCGCGAACGGCCGCTTACGGTTCACTGAGTCATATGCGGAGACGGCAGACTGGGCCGACGCACATTTCATCTGCGTCGGCACGCCGCAGAAGAAGGGTGAGTTCGCTGCCGACATATCGCATGTCAATACGGTCGTGAAGACACTCGTCCCACTGTTGAACTGCGACGCGCTGATCATCGGAAAGTCGACCGTCCCGGTGGGGACGGCAGCTCAATTGGTCGATACGGCAAGAGATCTTGCAGCGAACTTCAAGGTCGAGATTTGTTGGAATCCTGAGTTTCTCCGCGAGGGGCACGCGGTAAAAGACACGTTGCACCCCGATCGCCTCGTCGTAGGAATCGAGGCTCACGGTCGGGCGGAGCAGGTCATGCGGGAGATCTACAGTCGGCTCATCGACGATGGTGTCCCCTTCCTCGTAACCGATCTCGCGACGGCCGAGCTAGTGAAGGTATCTGCGAATGCCTTTCTCGCGACGAAGATCTCGTTCATCAACGCCATTGCCGACGTGTGCGAGGCGGCTGGCGCAGACGTTCAAGCCGTCGCTGACGCCATCGGGCACGATCCCCGGATAGGTCGCCAGTTCTTGAACGCTGGCTTGGGTTTTGGTGGCGGTTGCCTTCCCAAGGACATCCGCGCCTTCATGGCGCGGGCGGGTGAGCTGGGTGCTGGTAGCGCGCTGACGTTCCTCCGGGAGGTCGACGCGATCAACATGCGGCGACGTACACGGATGGTCGAGCTTGCCCGAGAAACAGTCAAGAGCTTCCCTGGAACCAGAGTTGCGATCCTCGGAGCGGCATTCAAACCGGAGTCTGACGACGTACGCGACTCACCGGCGCTCAATGTCGCCGGCCAGATACAACTCCAAGGCGCGGCAGTAACCGTCTACGACCCGCAGGCGATGGACAACTCCCGCCGACTGTTTCCAACCCTTGACTACGCGACCTCGGCCTTGGAGGCGTGCCGAGGAGCCGACTTGGTCCTGGTACTTACCGAATGGGAAGAGTTCACCGCTCTGACTCCTGAAGCCGTTGGGGCAGTCACGAAAAGTCGCAGCATCATCGACGGACGTCAATGTCTGGATCGAGCCTTGTGGGAACGGGCGGGCTGGTCATTTTTCCGATGAGGTTCAGGTCACTTGGTCTTAGTTCAATCGGGGGATAGATATGTCGATGTTTGTAAGCTCGCGCTGCTCGGCGGTGAATTCGGTCGATGGCGTGACTGATCCGGTACCCGGCCATCATCTGTTGGTGGCCTCGACAGGCGGGCATCTTGCCGAGCTTGACCGGTGGTCGCGAGCCATCGGCTCCAGTCCGGATTCGCTTTGGGTCACATCTGAGTCCGTTCAAAGTTCGTCTATGCTTCGCGGCCGCAGAGTGCTCTCGTTGCCGTACGTGGCTCCGCGCGATGCAGCGGGATCGGCAAGGGCCTTCATTCGGATGATGCGCGAGATCGATTGGAAGGGCGAAGGTTTTACATCTGCGGTAACCACGGGCGCGGCACTTGGTGTCGTTGGTCTTGCAGGTGCGCGTTTACATGGTATTCCAGCGTTCTACTACGAGAGCGTGAGCCGTGTGAACGGCCCGTCGCTCAGTGGCAGGCTAGCGGCACTCGATCCAGGCATTACGAAACTTTGTCAGTACGAGCACTGGGCCAAGAGCGGATGGAGCTTTCGTCAATCCCTTTTCGATGCGTTCAGCGCTGTGCCAAAGGCTCCGGTCGGCAGTCCGCGACTGTTCGTGACGCTCGGTACCATTCATCCCTATAGGTTCGATGCCATGGTTGACGCCGTCCTGTCGAGCGGACTTGCCGACAGCAATACGGTGTGGCAATTGGGTGCGACCCAACGACGCGATCTTCCGGGTACTTCTGTGACACAGCTGAGTTCGGCTGAATTTGAGGATGCTAGTACCAGCGCGGACGTCGTGATCACACACGCGGGCGTCGGAACAATTATGAACCTGCTCGAAATGGGCATCTCCCCCGTAGTCACACCTCGGCGTGCGGTTCGCCACGAACATGTGGACGATCATCAAAGCCAGATCGCGGGCTTGTTGCGGAGTCGGAAGATTACGTACGTGGCTGAAGTTGAACAACTAAACAGTGAAGCCATTTTTGCCGCATCACGTATCGCTATTCAGCGAATACGTGCCGCTAGCTGAACTCAACGAGTTCGCTTTTGCGAAAGCAAATCTCTCAGATTGGACCGACACCTGACTGCGTATTCACGAACTGACCGGACCGCCTTGCGGGGAATAGTGTCCTTGCCCTCCCCAGGCGGGTCTGGGACATGATTCTGCCGCGAGCATCAGGAGACGCCGCGCCTATACGCGTCGGCGTGGTGGGAACCGGCCGGATAGCAGAAGTGCATCTGTCTGCACTCTCCCGCAATCCGTTGGCCGATCTTGCGAGTGTCTGCGACCGTGATAATTACCTCGCCGATCGCGCTGCGCGCAACTATGCGACTGTCGCCGAGTACGACTTCGCGTCGATGCTCGAGCGTCGCAACTTAGATGCCGTCCACATATTAACGCCCGCGGAGACGCACACTGACATCGTCGAAATGGCGTTGGCGGCTGGCATTGGCCTGGTGATCGTCGAGAAGCCAGCCGCCCCGTCATTGGAGGCCGCACGAAGGATGGTTGCGTTCGCTGAGCAGTGTTCTGCATTGGTGACCGAGGACCACAACTACCGCTTCAACACGCCCGTCGAACGACTGCTTGCAGTGGCGCGAAGTGGCGCGCTCGGCAAAATCGGCACCGTCGAGGTCCGAATTGCTATTGATCTGCCGGCGACCCGCTATAACCACGACTTCGAGGCCCGCCGCATCGCTCGTAACCCCGGAGGGGTGCTCAGGGAGTTCCTTCCGCACTTCTGTTATCTCGCAAAGGCTTTCGTGCCCGACGTCGAGATCCGGCAGGCCTCATTCAGCAAGAGTGACCCAGACACCGTGTTGTCTCCCGACGGGATGTTGGTGACTCTCGGCGCACCGGGGCGCGATTATGCCGGTCATCTGCAATTCACGTCACGCCAGTATCCGATCACCACCACCATCACGGTTCGCGGAGAACGCGGCTGGGCCGAGGCGGACCTGCAGTATCCATCGATCAGGGTCACTCGCGACCGCGGGATCGGTGCGCAGCTATCGCCCCTCGCGAATCAGTGGATAGGCGGGGCAGCCTTGATGCGCGCGTCTGTGTCCGGGTTCGCGGCGAAGCTGCGCGGCTCACCGATTTACGAGGGCATCCCAAGGTTCATCGACCGCACCTACCGCCAATACCGCAGCGGCGGAGTGCTTCCCGTGACCCACGCAGACCTACTGAAGACGGCGGCATTGATCGACGACGTGCTTGAGAAGGCCACATGACGGTCGTTGCGATCACTGGTGCGAGTGGGTTCCTCGGACGGGCGCTTGTGGACGCGGCGCAGGCTCAGGAGGCGACGCCGGTCGCAATCGTCCGCCGGGAACCGAGTTCACCCCTCGGAGTGCAGACCCGGACGGCCGACCTGCGCGATGCGACCGCCGTCGCCGGCCTCCTCCATGGCGTGTCTGTGCTAATACATGCCGCGGCGGCGAAGGGCGGCGAGTTTCACGAGCAGTACGCTTCAACGGTCCGCGCGACCGAGGTGCTGCTTGCCGAAGCCGAGCGTGCCGGCGTCCGACGAGTCGTGCTCGTCAGTTCGTTCTCGGTCTACGACTACGCAGCCATACCGTACGGGTCCACGGTGAACGAGGAGTCGCCGACCCACCTCGGCGGAGTTGGACCCCACGCGTATGCGCAGGCGAAGTCGTTGCAAGAGCAGGTCACCCGCGAGTGGGCTGTGCGCGCCGATCGCGAACTCGTCGTCGTCAGGCCGGGGGCAATATACGGCCGGAACAATGTGTGGACCGGACGCATCGGCCAAGCGTTCGGCAGCGTCTGGGTCGGCATCGGCAGCAGGGCGGAAGTGCCCGCAACGTTCGTTGAGAACTGCGCGAGCGCCATCGCCTTCCTCGCCGCGCACCCGTCAGCAGCGGGTCAGACGTACAACATCCTCGACAGCGAACGGCCGACCCAAGCCGACTACCGAAAGCTCGCCGCTTCAGCGCAGTCTCGTCAGCCGCGCGTCGTCCCCGTGCCGTGGAGCTTGGTTCGATCGAGTGCGGAAATACTGAACCGCCTGAACTCCCGCCGGGCAGCGCCCTTCCGCGTTCCCGGGTTCGCCAATGCTGCCGTGCTCGACTCGATGAACCGCCCGCTCGCCTACTCGGATGCCAAACTAGCGGCGACCGGATGGCGTCAGCGAGTTAGTCTTCGGGAAGCCTTCGACCGGCTGAGCCAGTGAACAGGACGGAATCGCGGTGAGGATTGCCATCGTCGTGAATGACCTGCAGCCGTACGGCAGTCAGAAGGTCGCGACTGTCTTGGCGGCAGCCTATGCCCAGCTTGGCCACGACGTCACCGTGATCACGATCGAGTCCACCTCGCACGATGCGCTTCTCCTCGCAGACGGGGTGACCCGAACCATGGTGGTGCGACGCTCGCGAGGAGCCCGCGGATACCTGCAAGCGGTGCGCGACCTCCGTCGGGCGCTGTTGGGGTATCGGCCGGACGTGGTCATCAGCCACATGGTGCTGTCGAACGTCATCTCGCTAGCTGCGACGTCGTGGGGCGCGCTGTCCTCCGTGCCGGTGGTGGTCACCGAACACGGCATCGCGTCCTTAGCGTTGGAACGGGAACGGTCGAAGCGTACGATCGGCGCGCTGGCCAGACGGCTCTACCCCCGCGCCGCGCGGGTCGTTGGCGTCAGCGACGCAGTGGTGGCCGATGCCCTGTCCACCTATGGGTTAAGGCACGAGCTCGGCAGGACCATCTACAACCCCGTCGACGTCGCCTCTGTTCGCGAACGGGGTCGGATTGCCACGGGACATCCGTGGCTAACGCGGGAGCTGCGGCCGAATACACTCGTCTGCGTCGGCGAGTTCCGGGACGTGAAGGGGCAGGACCTGCTGATCGAGGCAATGTGCTTTTTGCCTGGGCACCGCGCAATCTTTCTTGGAGGAGGCGCCTCGTTGGAAGACGGGCGAGCGCTAGCTGTGCAACTGCAAGTAGAGGACCGAATCGATTTCGCCGGCTACTCCGATGCCGCACCCTCTTTCATGGCAGAGTCTGCTGCCCTCGTAATTCCTTCTCGCGCCGAAGGATTCGGCCTCGTCGCAATCGAGGCCGCAGCGGTGGAGACGCCGGTGGTGGGTACGCGAGTGGGTGGTCTGCTCGAGTTAATACCACGATACGTGCCGGGGGTGCTGGTCGAACCGGAGGATGCCGGCGCCCTCGCGGAGGGTATCCGTTCACTGCTCGAACTGTCATGCGATCATGGTGATTTGCGAGAGTTCGGACCAGATGAGGTCGCCGTTCGCTATCTTCGCGCGGCAGGGTTCTAAAGGACGTGGCAAAACAACGAATTCCATTGCTTTACGGGGGTATCGCTATGCGCACAAGTAGGAACTTGGCCGTTGCTTTAATCGCTGTGCTTGTATTCAGCGGGTGCGCGGACAACGCGGCCAGCTTATCGTCCACGACGCAGACAACAGCGGACATGGATCCGCATTTGCGCCCGACCATTCCGGAGGCCAACCCTTTCCCTGCCGGCTCGAAGTTGGTGTCATCGTTTCAGTCAGGACACGGGTGGACAAAGTTCTCTTCCGGGAGGGGTTCGTTGGGTTCGGTTGCAGATGACACGTCTGTGTTCGATGAGGGATCACAGTCCCTCGCGATGACTACTTCTGGCTGGGGTGGGCAGACTTTCATCCAGTCACCCCCCTTGTCTCCGACACTTGACCTGACCGCGAACAGCCTTTTGATCAAGTTTCGGGTTGATCAGTGGGCGCGAATAGGCGGCGGCGTTCTTCTGTTTGCCAGCTCAGACGACTCGGCTGACATGCGCACTACCCGTGCCGAGGTGCACATCGCCGAGGACGGGTCCTTGTTTGCTTCTGACGGCGAATTTGTTTGGGTGAACGTCAACCCGGGCGATTGGACGACGCCGGGCGGCTTCAGCGCGCCCAACCTTAACTCCATTACCCGCGTCGGTGTGGGGATTGTGGATCACGACACGGGTCCCCTGAAGGTCAACGTGCAGCAGGTGTGGACGCGTCCAGCGCCGACGGCGACCGGCACGGTTCTCGCATTCGACGACGGATTCCTTTCCCAGTACACGAATGTGAAGCCTTACCTCGATAAGTATGGGATGCGCGCGGTTGCGTTCCCCATCCACGGCAACACATCTCCAGGGTCCGGAGCAGGGTCTTACATGGGCGCCACTGAACTCCAAGCGCTTTATGACGACGGATGGGATCTGTCTGTTCACTCGGATCTGACGGCATCGCATGACTCGAAGAACGGGTTTAACGATCTCTCCACCACCGATGGGACCGCCACGACCTTGTCGTCGTTCGAAGGAGAGTTAGCCCGCGCGAAAATGTGGCTTACGAGTAACGGTTGGACTCGCGGTGCCGATTTTTTTGCATGGCCGCAAGGGAAATTCGACGCAACCAGGCTTGCTATCGCCAGGAAGTACTTCACTCTGATACGTGTCTATCGGCCTACGCTCTCCACGCCGGATGCAGATACCTATCCGTTTGTGGACGGCGGCCGGCTTCGGCAGCTTGGAGTTTTCGGTGCGGCTTCCCCTGACTCGGTAGACGCTGTGAACGCAGCCTTGGATGCGGCGTGGGCTGCGAAGAAGACGGTGGTACTGACATTCCACAACGTGATCCCCGGTGGTGGTTCGCGTGGCGTTGACTATCCGTTGGCAAATTTCCAGTCGATCATCGACCACATTGCTGAAGTTGGATACCCAGTGAAAACATTGTCTCAGGTCATGGTCGACGGCGGCATGGCTGTCCCGGAGGGCGCCCCCATAGATCCAGAGTCGGCAGGCGATACTGGACCGACGATTCCCCATCCCTAAGCGGCAAAACACGGTACACAAATCATGTTGGTGCTGACGGTGTCATATGCCGAGCGCCCCTGGGCATTTGGGAGCGCAGCCCTATTCGCAATCATTCACAAAGCGCACGGCCGGTGACCGGTCGCGGTACGGCGTCAAACATAGCAATAACGACCGTTGCGAACGCGGTCCTGCCGCTGTCTGCGCTGGTGACGGCACCATTCTTGGCCTATGGACTCGGCGTGGATGGGCGAGGCGAGCTCGCGGCCGCGATCGCACCGCTTACGCTCGCCATCACGATCGCCCCGATGGGGTTCCCGGACGCGGCTACCTACTTCGTAGCGCGATCACATCGCCTTCGGCTGCGTCTTCGCGCTTTCAGCGTCCTCTCTATCGTCATGGTTGGGCTGGTCATAACCGCCGTCATATTGCTGTTAGCGCCGGTGCTAGCGGCGGGGGACCAGCACCTGGCAGGGTTGATCAGAGTCGGATCGCTCATCCTCGTACCGGCGCTCATCGTAGGTTTCATTCGAGGAGTCGCCGCCGGTCACCAGGCGTGGAAACTGATTGCACTCGATCGTGCCTTGTCGGGTTCGGCGCGGCTTATCGGAATCGTTGTGTTGTTTACGATCGGGGCACTCGACCCGATGTCGGCTACGGTCGTCATGGCGTCGTCTTATGCGCTAGGGGGGCTTGCCTACTCTGGACTCAGAAGGCAGGTCCTGACCGAACTCAATGAGGACGCGGCGGATGTCCGAATGGACGAATTCCTGCGTTACGCCGGGTTCGTCTGGTTCGGCGCGCTTTCCGGATTTCTACTCACTCGCGTCGATCAATTGCTCATGACTCCACTGTCCGATGTACGACAGCTCGGCTATTATGCTGTCGCAGCGAATCTTGCTGAGACAATCCTTATATTCAATAGCGCGGTTCGGGACGTTACATTTGCCACCGAAGCCGGGGGCCGCGACTCTGAGCGACTTACGCAACTGGCTCGCATTTCGACCCTTTTTACAATGGCGGCTGGCACCGTAATCGCTGCAACGAGCCCGCTTGTGGTACCACTACTCTTCGGCCGGGACTTTAGCCCAGCCATCCCCCTTGTGTTGATTTTGGTTGCAGCGATCGTCATTGGAAATCCAGGTTCGGTCGCAGGCTCGGGTCTTGCGGCCCGTGGGCGTCCGGGGCTGCGAAGCGCCACTCTTGCGCTCGCGTGCGTAGCGAACATCGTACTCCTTGTGCTCCTGCTGCCGAGCTTGGGTGCGATCGGTGCCGCCATCGCGACGTTGGCCGGCAGCGCTTTAGCCGGCTTTTTGAACACCTTCTGGCTTGCAAGACATTTTGGCTTCCGATCCCGCGACTTCTACTTTTTCCGGCGAAGCGACTTCACAATGTTGCTCAGTGGCATTCGATCGGGGCGGCCTCGTTTGAGGCGGATGTCGTGACGGCTGCGGCAATGGCAGTGGCACTGGCTGGCAGCCCGATTGCCGGGTAATGACCAATGTCGCCCTTGGAGAGCTCGTAGCCCCGCTGTGCCTTTGGTCTCGGAGTCAATGTCGGCGACCGCACGGATCGAAGGATAGACGCGTCAATAACGAACATTAACAACGATCGACCGTCCAACGCGATCCTCTCTGTCCGATAATCTTGCTAACTGGCGAATCTTCGCATCTCAGCTGTATAATTTGTGGGTGCTGAGTATTCTGGCAGTGGGCGTGTGTGCCATCGCCGCACTTGTTCTACGGAACCGACCAGATTACATCGTCTTGCTCTACGTAACGCTCTGGATACTCATCCCGCACACTGTCGTCATCGCTTACAACAGCGTAGGATTGCATCCCGCAACGCTGTTAGCTCTCTCGGGGCTAGCGACGACGCTCCTGATGTCGTCTCAACAGATTCGTGATGCGTGGAGGGCCAGCGTAGAGGCTGCATGGGGTATATACGCTGCGCTATTCGCCTTTCTAGTCTTGGCAAGTCTGTCTCAAGCATTCTCGGATAGTGTGTTACGCGGCATCCCGATCGCGCTAGACCAGATCGTGGCGCCGCTTGCCATTTTTGCGATTGCAAGATGCGCAGTCGCTTCCGGAATGGATCTCTTACGTCGCAGCCTATGGCTAATGCTATTTATAGCAGCAATCGAGTCCATACTCGCCCTTGTTCAACGTGCAATTCAACAATGGATACCGTACGACGCGTACTACACCCAGAAGTTTCTTGACGCGTCAGGCAAGTGGGAGCGATATGGCGGTACCTTTGACCATCCCTTGGGGCTAGGTTTACTTCTGTGTTTGGCAATGTGGTGTCTATGGGTCGTGCCATGGGCCAGCGTTCGCCTAGGTTTCGCCGCCCTATTTCTCGCCGGTATCGCTTCGACACAATCGCGAACGGGTTTAATTATCGCTATTGCGGGACTGGTAGCAATTATGGCGTTTGCGCCGCTCCGAGCTGTACGCAAAGGCCAACCGAGTGAAGGTGCAACGTTCTTGCGTCGCATCGCGTCCTTCATAGCAATCGCGACGGTCGCATTGGTTTCATGGCGCATCCTCATCGACTTAAATATCACCCATCGGCTTATGGCAGGCGATGGATCTATCGAAGTGCGTCAGGCTGCTTATCGCGTATTCTTCGATAACGCTAATGACCTGCTGCTTTGGGGTGGAGGAAGCTCATCGAATTACACTTTCGCGCAACAACACGGGAGTCCTGCAAGCTTTGAAAACCCTTTCATGGCGTACACCGCGGACTTCGGTATGTTGGCTGCGCTGCTGTACTTTGGGACGCAGCTGGCAATAGCCGTACGCGCCCTCATTTATCGGCGAGTCGGCGACGGTTCTGGATTCGTTGCAATCACGGCCGTCGTCGCAATCGTGGGCACGCAAGCATTCAGTTCGCTCGCGGCACCGGGCGCTTCTGCGATGCTCTTGTGGTGGATCCTCGCGCTCGCATCCTGTGTAAGAGCGCCGGTGCCTGCCAAATTATCAGCGACTCTGAGGGCCTCCGCTACTTCACAGGTGCCAAGTTTTAACAAATGGGTGGGAACTAGGAATGGTCCCGCAACCCTGGCGAAGGAGTCAGACACCCAAGTGAATCGACGACGTCATTCGACTTCCGGTCTAGCAGGCAAGTAAAGCCCGGACTATATGAGAGCTTGCGTAATGATTCGACTAATAACGTGCAAAGGGTTCGTATCGAGCACGTATCGAGCGTCGGTGGGACTCACGTGATGGTTGGACCATTGCGGGAAAGCAATCCTTTTTTTTCGGTAATAATTCCGGTTTACAATCGCGCGCATCGGGTTCGTCATGTTCTAGAATCAGTCAAATCGCAGACATTCGAACACTTCGAATGCTTGATTATCGATGACGGTTCCGCAGACGGCGAGTATTTGGCGGCGGTCGTGTCTTCGCTTGACGATGCAAGATTTCAGTACCTGCGTCAGGATAATCATGGTGCGGCGAGCGCACGGAATCTTGGAATCGACATGGCGCGTGGTACCTATATTGCGTTCCTTGATTCGGACGACATATTTCTGCCCCAAAAATTGGATAAAGCTGCGATGATAATCGATTGCACAGAAGGCGATGTCTTCATCTATTCGCAGATGCTTTTTGATCGTGGAGTAGGCAAGATGTGGATCAGGCCTCAACGCGGCGCTTTGGTTGGGGAGCGGATCGATGAGTATCTCTTCGTTCAACGTGGATGGATTTTGACATCTTCAGTGGTGTTGCCTACATCGGTTGCTCGGCAAGTGCGGTTCGACGACAGCTTGCCGTCGTCGCAAGATGCCGATTTCGTTATTCGCGTGGCGAACGTGGGTACGCCAATGTTCTTCGTGCCGGAGCCACTCGTAATAATTGACGACAGACCTAGTGATCTTCGCGTTTCAAAGAATGTTAACTATCAGCCGCTGCTGGATTGGATTAGTCGCATGAGAGGGCTGAAAGTATCGGAGCGATCATATTGGGCGTATCGCGGGTGGCATGCTGCACGCGCCGTAGCAGCTTCGAACCGTTGCTACGCTATTGGTCTTTTTCTTCAGTCCTTGGTGCGCGGCGCGTACCCGCCTTCCAAAGCGACGGTAATCTTTGCGCAAATCGCGATTCCGCAACCTTTTTATCAGGCTATTGCTAATTTGGTGGTTCGATTGCGCGGGCAAACGTGACTGAAATTGATTTATTTTTTCAGCCTGCGATAGGGATTGAGGCCTCCGGTCACGGCTGCGAATGTCGGGGAGGCAAGTGATTGCTCACGCCTGTTGCTAGCGTCACACACTGCAGTATCTCCGTCGTACAGATTGACGCGGCTGCTGTTACGCTGAGATTCTGCACGCTTTGCGGTCGGGAGTCTCCGGCTGGCTCGGAGTCTCGATCGCATTGAACTATTTTGGGTATCCACAAGGGGGAGTGGAGGAGAACTTGCGGCGTGCTCAACATCTGTTGCTTACGAAATTCAATGCGCCCCTTGCAGATTCGGCTGGCGAACGACCAGGTTTGAATCGCGAGTGGCTAGATATGCGCCTTGATCTGTTTGAGCGCTGGCCGCTGCGGTCGGTTCGCGGCCAGAGTCGCGCCGCGGACGAGTGGTTGATATTCGTGGATTCCGATACCGCCGTCGATTATCTTGAGAACTTGGCAGAGGTGATCTCCGGAGACGCGACGATCGTAGGGGTATCGGGCCCTCTCACTGACGATCGAATAGCCGCATACGTGGCAGCTCACCTGTTGGATCGCGGTGGACTACTTATCACTACACGACTCGACAGTGATGACGCCTTGGCCTCGGACTATGTGGAACGCATACATGCGGTAGCCGATTCGGGGTGGCGGGGATTCGTCAACCCGCGAACGGGCTTCCAACTGGTTGGCGATTCGGTGCTGAAGCGCTGGGATAGCAGCGGGCCGTTCATGAGCTATTTGGAGGATTTGCAGCCGGGGTCACTTCCGAGGACAGTGCTGTCTATCGAGCACTACCAGGCTCATCTCGCGGGACCGGTAAAGCAACTTGGCGGCAAACCGTCCTGGCTTCAGGTAGTTCACGGCCGAAACCTTGCAAATAGCGCAGAGGGCGTGAGGTGGAGCCGAGCGAAAGCCGCCAAGGCCATGGGGCTTGAACTCCCCGAGCCCACAGGGGCGTCAACCCCGCTTCTCTCGCCGATCGCGGCACAGCTGGCGCGCGAAGCGAAGTGGCAGATCCGCCGTCATAGCAGGCGCCGACGGGACGCGCGTGACAGAACGGCCTAATCAGACGGTTCGGGCGATCTCTTCTCGCTTGGTGAGTGCAACAGCGGGTGCCGAAGCACGGCAGTCGGCGCGAATCGACCTCAGACTGTTGCGGGGCTTCCCCCATCGATCCGACATACCGAGTGAGGTTTGCCGGTCATGTACGATCCCGGTGCATGGCCCGGGGAGGGGCTCCGGCTCTCGGGGAGATTCGCATGACGCGGACACGCGCTAGGGCGCAGCGCCTCCTCGGACCCGGTCGCCTGCCAGGGGTACTCGGTCTAGGCGTCGTTGCTACTCGCCTGCCGTTCCTAGGAAGAGGCTATGGAAATGACTCTGACGCATGGCGGGCAATAGCTGCAGCACAGCACCTGCTTGATTCTGGCCAGTACATCCCGTCGCGAGCGCCTGGATATCCCCTGCCCGAGTACGTCGATGCGGCCATGATTGCCGCAGGTCTTGGTTCAAGCTTCTGGATCGGTCTGCTATCGGCGATCCTGTCGGGGGTTGCAACAGTACTGGTGTTTCGGCTCTTTGAATCCCTGGGGCAGACGCGCGCAATGATAGGGGCGGCATCTTTCGCGTTCACACCCATGGTGTTCCTCGCCAGTGTGAGTGCAATGGACACCATTTGGGGCGCTGTTTTCTTCCTTGCTGCCACCCTTTGCCTTTTACACCACCGGATCTGGTGGTGTTCGCTATTCCTTGGATTGGCGATAGCGTCGCGGCCCACCTACGTGCTTGCCGTAATCCCGTTAATACTGCTTTACGTAAAATTCGAGCCGAGGCGATTGGGCAACCTCGCCACCTGGCGACGGCTCCTCCCTGCTGGAATTCTCGCCGGCGTCGTAGCCGCCGTGTTCTTCGCTCCAGCGGTTATAAGCTTGCGCGCCCGCATTCTTGAAGTAGCTCCGGTCGGGGAGAACCGCTGGATACGCGCTGCCTATTTGGCCTCGGTTGAACTTTTTGGTGTTCTGGGATTTTTCGCGGTCTGTGCTGCCGCTGCGTCTGCATTGATCCGTCGTCGAGACGTCCACGCCTCCCAGTTTCGCGCGTCGGACCGATGGGCGTTCACTCTCATAGCCATTTGGGGTGCGCTTTTCCTAGCCTTGCCTCACGACTCGGCCTACCTATTGCCAGCGCTTATTGGCTTGTACTGGCTGCTGTGCGAGTATGCGTCGAGTATCTCCCTCTCGGTAATGGCCGTAGTACTAGCGCTGTCCTGCTTTGTGCTGCGGATCGATGTCGGCGGAGTCAGCGTTGCGGGGCCAGCTTTCTGGAACATCGAGCTACAGGAGCAACGCACTTGTGTGGGTCGACTGGTGGCGGCCAAACTGAGGTCGAACCCGCAGTACTATGTCATCGCTGGATTTTTGAAACCACAGGTCATCGCCGAAGCAGGCCAGCCCCTCTCCGATCGCGTTCTGTATGCGGTTCGACAACGCGCTGATGGTCAGTTGCTGGACACCGAACTGGTTCCGATTTCAAGCCAGGCCGAACTGTGGGTAATCGATCAGGTAGCCGAACAACAGAACAGTATTTGGCGCGATACCTCGCTCACGTCGCATGTCATTGTTACCAATGAATGCTGATCCCAATGTTGGGCTTGGCCGTCGAATGGTGTGGTCGCTGTTGACGACGGGACGTTTTCAAAGGACGGTCGCAACACGTCTCTAGATTTGAAGGTTGTGTTGACATCGCCGCATCGGGTGAGAGGGGCCGGGGCGTCGCCCGCGGTCGGCCAAGCGTCAGCGTTTCGTGGAGCTACGAACTCGCGGGGTGGAGTGTGCTCGCCGTGGCCCGCGACGTGGGTGTGTCGCGTTGCTCGGGGACGAACTTGGCGCTCGGTCCCAACGTATATAGCAACCATGTTGTGTTCGGCTTCGTGGCGCCGCTGGACCGCCTCGCGGCCCGACAGATTACCTCGGCGTTATGGTCACCGAGGTTTTGCTTCGGCGGTGCAGCCCCTAATAGATCAGCCGCCACCTGCGCCACCGCTCGCTTCTACGCAGCGGCCAGCATCACCGCCGAGCGCACCAGCGATAGCAGCGCCGGCGGGGCTGCTTCCACCAGCCGATGCACACTAAGCCTCGGCCGGCCTCTCCCCCGGCCGAGTGGTCTGAAGCCGGGCATTTCGGAGAGCGACCTGATCGTCGGCGCCGACCACCTCTTGGCGATCGGCACCTCGTCGGACGCAAGACCCGGATGTCGCGCGTGGTGCATCTGCTCCGAAGTGGCCCAACCATCGTGCGAGCCGACCGCAGCATGAAGTTTACGTCCCGGCGCTTCGGAGAAAACATGCGGCGTTGGGGCCTCCTGGGCTCGTTCGGGACCGTGGGCGACTGCTTCGATAATGCCGCCGGAGTCGTTCTGGGCGCGGATGCAGGTCGAGTTGCTCAACACTCGCAGTGAGGCAACCGTGGCTGATTTAGCTGCTGTCGTGGCCAATTACGTCGACAACTTCTACAACGTCGAACGCTGTGACAGCTACCTCGGTAAGATGAGCCCCACAGAGTCTGAGACACTCTGGGCGTCCCCCTATTCGATACCCCAACCCGAACAACCACGGCTTGGAACTGCGGGAACGGATCAGTTGGACTCATGCAGTGGGAAAGCGCCAACCGGATTAGGAAGGAGTGCCTCAACACCAACCTCTGGAACACCCCGTTCCAGCCCTGCGTGGTGAATCTTGACTTCAAGAGCGAGCACAACCACCCCACCAGTACCATCGATTTTGTTCCCGCCGTATCTCGCCGCTGCTCAGCCGCTCGCTCCCCCTTAATGCAACGATCTGGGTGACTATCGCAAGAAAATTCTTGCGCCCCAAGAAAGATCCACGATGGCGAGTGACCTTCCGTCGTACGAGCGTACGGCGACCTTCTAGACGGCTTTACGTTCACCCGCTGACCAGGGAACGTCACGCCGACCAATCGGCGCGATATCGCGTTCGAATCGACAGCACGTAGCGAGACCTGCCGCTGGGGCTCTGCATAAGCTCCCCGAGCGACTCGGCTGGGATGTGACCAACCGCGCCTGGCGTTCAATTTGAGTAGGCATGGCGCATGAAAGAGGAGGTTCTAGTTGAGGTTGATCAGCGCCATGATCGGAGCTGTGCTGGCGGCGACATGGATGTTAAACCCTCCTCTTGCCGTGGCGGATTCGCCAACCCAAATTTCCGGCAATTGGAAGTCCTACCTGCAAAACCCTTATGAAGTCTATTTGGACATGTGGGGTCTCAACATCCCTAACAGAGAATCTCTGAAATCCAATGTCGACATGTTGGTGTGGCCCAGCGAGTTTCCCAACAACACCAAAATCCGTTGGGACGTGACGCCTGACCCCGATGGGCTCGGGGTGAACGGCTATCTGCAACTGGCTTACGGCAACTACGACGACAACGCATTCGCGATACCGGGTGGCCCTAAGCAGATAAAGAACATCACCGCTATGGCGATCGACGCCGACTGGGTCTATGCAGGCGACCCCGCGGGAATGTTATCTGAGACCTGGCTGACTAGCACCAGTCACGCTCTTGGCGGTAACAGCGCCGGATCGCTGGCTGAGGTGGGTTTCGCTAGCAAAGTTCCGGCAAGCGATCTGGACTGGGTTAACGGCTTACCGACGGTTGGCACCTTCTCGGACTCAAAGGGCGTCACGTGGACGGTCAAGGTCAAAGAATCGAACCAGCAAGGCTCTCCGTATTACTACGCCTACCGCGACGGGCTCGTCGATCACCACGGCACGCTCGACTTCAAGAGCTACTTCACCTTCCTAGTCGGCGCGGGCAAGCTCACCGGTAATGAGTACTTCAACGGGGTGGCCTATGGGGTTGAGCCATCCAGTGGGGCTGCCAGTCTGACCATCACTCGCTTCACTCCCACCTATGCGTGATGCGGTGCATAGCCTGAACCGCCCCGCGTTTGATACGCACCTCCTTTCTTGGGAATATGCTCATGTCGACGTGTTTGCATCCAGGACGTCTTTAAAGATTCGTCATCGGTGTCAGTTCCGATTGAATTGTGAGCAGCCTGTTCCGGAATCACCTGCTCAGTTTTACCGGAATTGACATAGGGACATGATTGGCGGACAACCCGCGGCTGCAACGGGTTCGCGGTGTCCAACCCAGACCTTCCGGAGTCAGAATCCGATATTGCAGCGCGAGTCACTGTCGAGATTCGACTGCGCGCTACGACTGAAATCAACGACGGCGCACCCGGGTGAGGTTGCCGAACGATACGGCGTTGCGCGGTGCGGCAGACGGTTACGGCACGGCGCTAGCGGTACGAGGTCGGCGGCCTAGACGCTCTGGCCGTTCTTGCGCCGCCCGCACTCCAGCCCTGGCCGGGTCGCTCCTGTTGTTGACTACGCTCGTCGAAATTCCCCGGTGGTGCGCACCGCGATCGACCACGGACGCGGCCAACCGGTCGACTCACATAGCCCTGACAGTGCATGAAACCCGAGATGGTTCAGTCCGCGCGCCGTTGGGGAAACCAAGTCCGGCTGTCGTGACTCTCTCACCGCGATCCAGTCATCGGCGTGCCCAATGCACGTCGGATTTCGTCCGCGATCGCTGGTGCGAGCGTCTTCACAAAGGTCGCAGTTAAGTGCGCATTGGTGTCGCGGTACACGATTACATTGCCGATGACTGATGGGCAACGGTCGGCCGTGCAGTAGTACGGCGTTAAATCAATTACGGCGGCTTCCGGGACGAGAGACGTGGCAGAAACCAAAGGATCGGGGTGCGCGAAGCCTTCTGCACGCGAGGTCCCGCACTCGCCGGTTCGGTCACCGCCGAGGCTGACTCGCGTGAGGCAAGCAATTGAATCCTCGCTCACCTGTGGATTGTCGGCGATGACCGCGATTCGACTGCCGGCGGCGAGCACAGGGGCCCAAACCTTCTGAAAGTCGGCAGGCTCGCCGCCGTATAAACGAACGGACGTAGTGAGGACGAGTGCCGGGGGATTAGAGAGGAGCGCTGTTTGAATCTCATCCATCGGGCAATCGTGCGGCGGTGCGAACCGCCACTGGCAGCCGTCGCCGACGTACGTTGTGAGCTGCCACTTGTTCGCGATGAGGACTTGCTGGAGGGCAGGGATAAGCGCTTCCGCGTGCGAGTCACCTATAAGGGCGATGCGTGTGGTGTCGGGACCTCCGTAGCCGAAGTTGCAGGATCGGATCCGCACCTCGTCCTTGGTGCGCCAGCAGTTTTCAGTCCCGCTTTTATCTTGAGCGAACGTGTCGACGCTTGGACGCAAGGGCACGTCTGGGTTGCGCATCACACAACCCGCCGTGATCATCGCGGGCGCTCCGAAGCACGGATCGATCTTGGCTGCGGGCGAAGGTACCGTCGTTTTCGTCACAAGCTGCTGATACGCCTCCGCCCCTTGAGACTCCTTCGCCGCTTCAGACAGCTTGTCGTCGTACTGAATGTAGGAAATCGACATCACGACAGCCACAACTATCAACGCACCAACGAATCCCCAGCCTGATGTAGTCAATTTAGGTTTTTTACGGCCGCGACGTGCGGACGTGTCAAGCAACCAATTCGATTTCCGGATCGGGTCTTCATAAAAGTGATATGTGATCACAGTAAGTCCCAGTGCCACAGCAAGCGCAATGCCGTATAGCAATCTCCCTTTGGGAAAGATTGTCAACAACAGCATGATCACCGGCCAGTGCCAGAGGTATAGTGTGTAGCTCGTATCGCCGAAGTATCGGGCAACCGGATTGGTCAAGGGGAACATTCCGCGAACATCCGCGCCCTGGAACGACGCGACGATCAGCCCTGTTGAAAGTACAGGCATACCCGCCCACGGCGCAGGAAACTGAACCGTCGAATCGATTAAGAATAGAGACCCAATTACACCTGCGAGGCCGAGGTAGGCCAGCACTGGCCGGATTGCAGTAGGTATACGTGCGAGCCAAGGCCCACCTATTGCCACTAACGCGCCGACGCCGAGTTCCCACACCCGGGTGAACGTGGAGAAGTAAGCTCCGTTCGGATCATTGGCCGACATGAGCATTGCCCATCCGAACGATGCCGCGACTACGATTGCCATCGCTCCGAATAGTGCCAGTAGACGTGTCGACGAACGTCCGCTACCACGAAACCTTCGGGTGAGCGCGAAAATCACCACGATTACGACGGGCCAGATGAAGTAAAACTGCTCCTCAATAGACAGCGACCAGTAGTGCTGCAACGGTGACGGCGGCTGACCCTGCTGGAAGTAGTCAGCGCCGACCGCTTGAAATCGGATATTTGCCGCGAACACTGCAGCGTACAAACCGTCGACAAGCGTCTCTTTTGCGCGAATCGCAGGAAACAGAACGTAGGAACCAATGACCGTCACCACCAGCACGAGCAATGCGGACGGCAGGATTCGCTTTACTCGGCGGATGTAGAAGTCTCGGAAGGACAGCCGTCCGGTGGTGGTCCGCTCCCGTATGAGTAGTCCGGAGATGAAAAATCCACTTAGAACAAAGAATACATCGACACCGACGAAGCCACCTGATGGCCAGCTGACCAGATGGTCCGCAACGACGGATAGAACTGCGATCGCCCTCATGCCTTGAAGGTCGGGACGTCGACCGCTTGCTGCGGCACGACTTAGCTGTTCATGGCTATCTGTTGCGTCGCGCGCCGCGCCAACAGAAAGCCCCCCCCGGGACGTCATGCGTCGGACAATACCACCCCACTATCGTTGGCGCGACAGCGATGATTTTGGCTGCACGTGGCCAGAATTGGCCTAAACGTTCACCGCGCGAGCTCAGAAAGCAAGAAGGCTGAAACGCTAACGCTTCACCGCCGGAAGAGGCGTTAAACCGGCGTGCTAGCAAATCGCAAGTCGACGCGAGAAGTTTTGGCGGGCATGTCACTAAGAACCTCGGGCGACGAGGTGTCGACCTTTGTCGCACCGCACCTGACACGCTAGATGATTTTGTTCTGCGATTTCCTTTTCATGATGCTGCGCGATGCGGCTCTATCAATTCTCGGCTTTTGAGTGCGGCGCCGACTTCATGCTGCCGTAATAGCTGTAACTGTAGTTGTACGAGTCAATTCCGCGCATGGGCAACATAGTTAGTACAGCCCCGAGTAGAGGGGCACCAACGTCTCTTAGATGTCCGACGGCATGCGCGAGTTGATCGCGCTTAGTCCGCCCGTATCGCGCCATGATTAGAACGCCGTCAGCCGCTGCGGCCAGAATCGCCGCGTCTGTCACTGCTAACAGCGGAGACGAATCCACGATGACGTAGTCGAAACGACCGCGCAGCTCATCAAGCACTTTCTTCGCGGTCAAAGATCCGAGTAACTCGCTTGGGTTCGGTGGAACTGCACCCGAAGTGAGGACGACAACGCCGGGAAAGCGCGTTTGTTGCAGCACGTCATCAAGTGTTGCGCGACCAGCCAGCAGCGTACTCAAGCCAACCGAGCCGACCACGCCAAGGTAGGAATCGAGCCGCGGACGTCGCAGGTCACCGTCTACGAGTACGACGTGGTGCTCGGACTCGGCCAAGGCTAACGCAATGTTGATGGCTGTAGTGGTCTTGCCCTCATTCGGAAGCGAACTAGTCACTACGAGGACACGTGGGGGGTCATCAACTGCCAGGAATTGAAGGTTGGTCCGCACCTTGCGGAAGGCCTCGGCCATTGCCGAGTTATCGCTGTCAAACGACTTCGCTGGCTCCTGCCGGCGATCTTTGTCGAGTGGAATACCGCCGACGAGTCCAACCCCCGCGATCGCCTCCAAAGTCTCGCGATCCTTGACAGTGTTATCCAGCAGATTGCGAAGAATTGCGAGAATAATTCCCATTAACAAACCAATTGCTGTACCCATTGCAATGTTGCGAACTGGTTTGGGCGAAACTGGTAATTTGGGGATGGATGCGTGTTGTTCGACAACGACACGTGAATCGGGAGGGAGGCCGTTCTCGGGAGTTTCCAGCTCTCGTACCATCACGACGAACTCGTCTGACAATGTGTTCGCGATGTCGCGAGCACGCACTGCCGACTCATCGCGCACAGTCACATCTATCAGTACGGTGTCCGGTTTTGAGGAGGCCACAATCTTTTGTCGCAATTCGTCAGCTGTGACAGCGATGTTCAATTTATCGACAGTGCGTTGAGCCAAGGTTTCCCCGACGAGAAGCTCCGCGTAAGACAGCACGCGCTCTTGAGAAAAGCGATTGCCCTGATAGATGTCATTGGCGGTAGTGCCGACCGTAGCGGAGACGAATAGCCTCGTCGAGGCTTCGTAGATCGGAGTAGTCAACAAGTTGACCCCGATGGCTCCGAGCAGTGCGAGTGCGACAACGAGACCAATCATGATCCACCGCGTGCGCAGAATCTTCAAGAAGTCCTGGATCGTCATGGATTGAACCTTTCGCTGGTAGTGCTCCTGTTGCATGCAGTTTCGGGTGACGGCGCGGCTCGCTCCAATACCTGTCGAATCGATCGCGGCATATCCAGCCAGTGCACTGAACGCGGCCAGGTCAAGTACTGCGAAGAAATTGCAAGGTAGTGCCGCGATAAGTTCAGGGTGAAGCCGTGCGGCGCACGCGGTCCTTCGATCAGCTGAGGCAGATCATCGCTGAGGATCGGCACGTCCTGCCCGTCATCGCGGAACGCACGGTCCGGCGAGACCGATTCGAGGATGTCTGCGAAAGAGCGGCGAGCATTCGTCGCCGTACCCAGTATGGCTTCAGATATTTGCTGACCATTCGTGAGTTGACTCGACACCCAACCGGCGACTGAGGTCAAGCTGCACTACGGAAACCGTAGTGTCCCTCCATCATCGAGTTAGCCGCTCCACTTCTCAACTTGGTTCCGATTCCTATCATTTCCCCCCCATAAACGTTTTGCTGATCCCGGTGCGAGCTAAGCAGACGGCATCTCGGCTGTCAACAGCAAACAATCAGGGTGGGCCGGAGTGGAAGCCGCAACGGTTCTTACAGATTTGCCACATAGTGATCTACCGGTCGCATGCAGAATTCGACTCATCTCGAGCACTCAGGCACAGATACAGTGGGAGTAACTGTGTCCACCAAAGGCTGAACGGGAACAAACGGTGCTCCCGGCGACGTCGGTTCGGTGAGGTGGATAGTGAGCTCGCCGGACTTACCAGGCGGTATCGCAACCTGCACTTCGAATGTTGGGTGGCCGCGTTCGATACCGCGGAACACCGGCACGCGTTGGTTGTTAGCAAGCGCGCTGTTCAATACGGCGCCCTGCGTGGCAATGAGTCGCACCGAGGTCAGCATGGTGCCATTTGGCACGTTGACGGGGGCGTTCTTGGCGAAGCCCTCGATCCCGGCGACGTAGTCCGGTAGGCCAGTCGGCGCGGTGTTCGTCAGCCGCACGGTCACGGTAGAAGTCCTGGTGGCGCCAGTGCACCCATCGGCCGCGTATTCGATCCCCCGCTCGAGATAGTAATCCAGTTTGTTGCCGGCGAGATTGTTGATCACGATTGCGGCATAGGGCGCGGGACTGTCGGGGACGGCGTGCGCCAGCGGCGTCTCCTCAAGCAGGCTCTGATCAGCGGGTGCAGAACTCCACACCGCGATGCGGCCTTCGCCGACTCCTTTGCCTAGAGCGTCGAGCAGATCGCGGGGCGAGTGCACTGGCTCCGCGATCTTCTTGACGACCGCACTCGCGATGTCCTGGAGGTATTTCTTGCGTCCGGGCTGATCAGTCGGGAAACGGGTGTACGCGGTCGACTCCGTAAGTTCGACGACATTGTCTTTCGTGACGACCTCACCGTCCGGCATCGTGACGGGACCGGTGGCACCTAGCAGATAGCTCAGGGCGACAGGATCAATAGCAATGACACCGTCGACGTTCATTCCTGTCTGCTGTGCCCACATCGACTTCCAGACTTGCGCCGCATACGGAAAGTGCGGGCTGAGGTTGCTATTGCGGTAATCGGTACTGGGATTTTGGAATCCGTATTGCTCGAAGTAATCCGGCCCGAGATCGATGGGCGCAAAGGGCTTGTCGAGCTCGGTATTCGACGCCAGAGAATCCACGGTTGGCCTACCGTCGTCGAATCGCAGGATTCCAAACCCGCCGAGCAGCCCCCCCGTGCCCCTCGCTTCCGCATTTGTCTGGAAACCCATGAAGTACGTTCGCGGTCCGTCCGCTCCCATCAGTGAGGGAGCAGCACGTGCTGCAAGAGCGGTATTTCTGAGCAGCTTTGCCATGTCGGACGCCTGCCGTTGCAGCTGCGAACGAGCGTCGCGGAGAAGGGAAACAAAGCCCGGATCCGCAATACCCCTGGCATCGGCGTCCAGCTGGGAAGCGGCGGCAGAGATCTTGCTCAACGTGGGCTCCTCCTTGCGGAGGGCGGTCAGATCCAGTCGGCCGTCTTGGAGCAACCGGTCGGGTGATATCGACGTGCCGACGCTGGTAGCCGGTTCCAACACCTCGGCCGCAGTGCCGAGAACCACGTCGGAGATCTGTTGACCTGCCTTGAAGGGATTGCCGAGCCAAGGAGCTGCCGCGGCGATGTTCCAGGGGAGCGAATGGGTTGCATCCCGGGCTTCCTGTGCGTGGAGGCGCGCGCCGGCAGCAAACTTGGATGCGTCGTCGGGTTTTCCCCGTAGCAGCGCGTCCTTGGCCTGTTGGGCGCTGGTGCGCGCTAACTCGAGATCGGACTTTGCCTCGAAAGCGCGAACACCTACCCAGCACCCAAATGCCACGACAAGTGCCAGCCCTACAAGCGACGCCAACCAGATCTTGTGGCCACCAGCGGTTGCGGCGAGCCGAGCGCCTGGGGTCCGCCTGCCACCCTGCGGGGTTCGGTCTCCATTCCCGTCAGGGCCACGGCTGAATGGGTTACGCGAAAATTTAGGCACCAGAGGTTAATCCACACCTCGCCACACGCCGATCCAGCAAAGCGCAGCGCTACGGGGGCTGCACTCTAGGCAATTCACCGGCGAGCGTCGGTTGGCGTCGAATGACGCCTTAGCAGGCGCCGGTCTTGATCGTGAGCGTGGCGTAGGCGCCCAAAGAAACGCTCAGTCCTGCAACGCAGATGCTGAATTGCGGTATGAACTGCGTGAACCAGCCTCCGAGCGGTCGCGCGAAGCCCGGAAGTAGGGACAGCGGCGTGAACTGGAAGATGGTGGTTCCCGTAGATGGGACCGCTGCGCCCTGCGAGCTGCAACTGTTGTCTACCCAGCACAGAGGGTTCGGCAGCGAAAAGCTCACTGGACCGAGAATGGGGTCGGTACCGAACAAGTCGGTACTGATCATGGTCGTGGTCGGCATCGTGGGCACGAGATCGGGCCGCGCGTGCGCGATCGCCGCCGGCGTGAGCACCATGGCGGCCGCAACCGTTGTCGCCGCCGCGCCTACTTGGAACTTCGTGAAGTGACTAGCAACCGTCGACATTTCTCCCCCGAGGTGTTGTTCTAGCGAACTGTGATAAAGATGGCAGACTACGCCCGAGATGTCAACGCGAAACCTCGGCTGAGGTGCGATGATCCCTTGCTCGCCGACCCGGGCGGCCAATTCGCTACAGCATTGCGTGCCAGCAAGGTCCAGCACTGTCTCGTCCATTCGGGGCAGGACGGCAACCTCCGCTATCGCCAGCGCGCGTAGTCACGCCGAATAAACTCGAGGGCCGAGGCATCGGTGGTTACGCTTGCGCCCAACGACCCTCTGCGACCACCGGAGCAAAGCCTGTACCGACCGTCTATAGCCAGACGGCCAGAGCCCCGAGACGAGGTCGGAGGTCGGTCGCACCTGAGTGACGTGTGGATGAGTCTCCGCACCTCTGCAAGGTAGAAGCCGCAGGAATCCTCTCTCGCGAGGTCGTTATGTACAAGGACTTCGGCTGGCGTAGCGGTTTTCGGGCCTTGCCAAATTCGGCGCGAGCGTCAATGATCCAGAGGACTGTTACGACCGGGGGGTTGTACAAAATGACGTACGCAGTTCTCTATCTTTTGGGGTGTCTGCTCGTGGTGGCCGCAGCGGCCTTCGTCGCGACCGCCATGCGGAAATCTCACGGCATGAGTCGGGCCGAAGTAGCATTGCTTTCGGTGTCCGTCGGCATGTTATGGCCGCTGCTGGTGGTTGCGGCTGTGCAGGGCATCGGACTTCTGGGGTTAGCGAAGGGGCCTCATCTCCTAGCATCGCTCATTAGTCGTCGTGTGCCGCCAGTCGAATTTCTAGTGCCCTGACGCCCTGACATCGTCAAGATCGCTTAGGTCTTGGCGCACTCCGCCAACCGCCCACGCAGGAACGCCCGTGCAGGCTCGGATCCGTTGCAGTCCAACGCAACCCGATACCACTGCGCTGCCTCCGCGGGGCGTCCCGCGCGCCGCAACAGATCCGCTCGGATCGACGCCACCGTGCTCGAGCGTGCCAACCGCGGATCGTCGGCCACCTCGTCCAACGCCGTGAGCCCCGCAGGGAAACCATCCCGGAACCCGACCGCGAGCGCGCGGTTGGCTCGGGCGACGGGGGAGTCGGTCAGGCCGATCAGCCGGTCGTAGGCGGTGCAGATCAGGTTCCAGTCCGTCGTCGCGAACGTGGGCGCCGTCGCGTGCGCCGCGGCGATCACCGCCTGCGGCAGGTAGGCGCCCGTCGATCCCTCGGCCCGGCGCAATCGTTCGAGGCCCCGTGTGATTCGGTCGCGATCCCATCGGGTCCGGTCCTGCTCGTCGAGCGGCACCAGCGCTCCGGCGTCGTCGACCCGCGTGATGCGTCGCGAATCGTGAAGCAACATCAGGGCAACGAGTGCCTGGGCGTCGCGCTCGTCGGGCATCAACGCGCACACCTCGCCACCGAGGCGCACGCCCTCGTCGCACAGCTCGTCGCGGATCGCCGACGGGCCCGCCGTCGACCAGTAGCCCTCGGTGAACACCGAGTAGATGCACGCCAGCACGTGCGGCACGCGGTCGGGGAGAAGCTCGGCGGGCGGCACCCGCAGCGGAATGTTCGCGCCGCGAATCTTGCTCTTGGCACGGGTGATTCGCTGCCCGACCGCCGCCTCGGACTGCAGCAGCGCCCGTGCGA
Organism: Mycolicibacterium sp.; assembly: GCF_016462545.1. Taxonomy (GTDB): domain Bacteria; phylum Actinomycetota; class Actinomycetes; order Mycobacteriales; family Mycobacteriaceae; genus Mycobacterium. The sequence goes on from NZ_JAEMTA010000002.1 coordinate 82,661, forward strand.
TCTCGGGCACCGTCAGCCCCGAGATCAGCCGCAGCGTCAACGCCAGCTGCGAGGCGCCGTCCAGAGCGGGGTGGGCGCACGTGAACATCATCCGCAGCTCGTCGTCACGCACGGGGTGCACGGGCACCGCTGCGATGCGGGCCCAAGCGTCGTCGGTCACGGCGGCGAGCTCCTTTCCCGACCGCACCGATTCGCGGCGGAGCCGATCGAGGGCGCGGTTGCGGGCGACCCTGGTGATCCACCCGCCGGGGTTGTCGGGCACGCCGTCGCGCGGCCACGCCCGCAACGCCTCGGTGAAGGCCTCCTGGACGGCGTCTTCGGCGACGGTCAGATCACCCGACCAGCGGGCGAGCGCCGCCACGGCCGGACCCCATTCGCGTCGAAAGACGCCGTCCAGGTTGGTCATTCAGAGGCGGCTAGAGCATCGACACACCGGCGAGCTGCCGCAGCTCCACCGTCGTCGCCGGGATCATCGATGCGATCTTGACGGCCTCGTCACGATCGGCCGCCGAGAGGACGTAGAAACCGTTGGCGACCTCGGCGCCCTCCACGAACGGGCCGTCGGTGAACGCCACCTTCCCGTCGCGCACCGTCACCGTCGTCGCCGTGCTCGGCGGATGCAGTCCCGCGCCGCCCTTGACGTGCTCACCGGCAGCCGCATGGAACTCGCCGTGCAGTGCGACGATCTCCTCCCACTGAGGTGAACCCGGCGCCGACGGCAGCTCCGGCGGCTCCAGCAGAAGCGCCAGCCAGTTGGTCCCCTCCAGTGGTGCTGTCGCGCCGTCGCCGGCCATCGGCCAGATCTCGACCGCACCGTATTTGGCCGCCGGGATCTGCCCGGCGAGCTCGAGCGCCTCGTCGAGGTTGTCCGCTTCGAACACGTAGTAACCGCCGGCCACCTCGGCACTCTCGGCGAACGGGCCGTCGGTCACGCTCGGCCGGTCGGGCCCGCCGGTGATGCGGACGCCCATCGCCGACGGCAGTAGCGCGTCGCCGCCGCGGATGAAGCGGGCCGCGATCGCGTGAAAGTTCTGGTACGCCGCCATCTCGGCGGCCCGCTCGTCAGGGTCGGCCGGACGGGTGTTCTCGGGGCTGAGCAGCAGGGCGAAGTAGTGCATCGGGATACCTCCGGGGTGGCGAGCGGAACCCTCCGTTCCACTCTCTACCCGTCCGACGAACGGCGCGTCCTCGATCCGACACCTTCGGCGTTGGCAATCTTCCTGACATGGCTGTCAATAGACCCATACGGCGTGCGCCACTGTGCAAACATGCCGGAGGAGTCTGCGCTCGCCTGACTCGAACGTGCGGTTAGTGGAGGTCGTCAGATGCGTCGCACAATTCGTTCGATTGGTGTCCTGTTCGTCGCGATCCTGGGGGCCGTCGCCCTCGCGATCGGGTCCGCCTTCTCGGCCGCGCTCGCATTCGGCGCCGTCGCGCTGATCGTGCCGGGCACCGGCACCCCGAACGCGAACATCGTCGACAACTATCTGACGCAGGCCCGCGACCGCTACCTGACCACCACGGCGTGCGGTCCCACCGGCGCCGGCTGCCCCGTGGGTCCGGACCTGCAGGGCATCAACTATCCCGCGACCTTCTTCCCCCTATTCATCTTCAACAACTGGTGCACGGCGACGCGCTGCAACACCTGGGACGATTCGGTCGGTCAGGGCACGGCGGCACTGAATTCCGCGATCGATGCCGCCTTGCACGACCCCAACAACCCCACTCAGGACGTCGTCGTCTTCGGTTACTCCCAGGGCGGGGCGGTCGTCGCCGACTCGCTCAACGGGTACATCCGTGGGTTGTCCGCCCCGGAGAAGGCCCGCATTCAGGTCGTGACGATCGGCGGTATCGAGAACCCCGACGGCGGACTGTGGCAGCGTCTGGCCTTCCTGCAATACATCCCGATCCTCAACATCAGCTTCAACCCGCCGATGACGTCGCCGGGCGTGAACTACACCAGCTACGGCTTCGAGTACGACCCGGTGGTCAACGCGCCGCGGTACTTCGGCAATGCCTTGGCCGTGTTGAACGCACTGGCCGCCTTCGAGAACGTGCACGGCTACTACCTGGCACCCAACGGAAACGGCCCGACGGACACGCTGCCCTTCGGATACACCGACACGACGCTCGCGAAGGCGCTCGACTGCACCCAGAGCCCGGCGAACTGCCGCTACGGCAGCGGCAACACCTACGTCACGATCCCCGCCCTGACGCTGCCGATCTACGACCTGCTCCTCGGTATTACGCCGGGGCCGCTGAAGACGCTGGTGCAGCCGCTCGTCAACCTGTTGACGCCCGTGACGCGGCTGTTGATCGACCTGGGCTACAACTACAGCGGCGACCCGAGCGTGCCGACGCCGTTGTCGATCCTTCCGTTCAACCCGTTCACCTTCAACCCGATCGACTTCTCGGTGAAGTTCGTCCAGGCAATCGGCCAGGGCATTCAGGACGCCATCAACGGTGGACCATCGACGCTGCTCGCGCCTCCCGCACCCGCGGTAAACCCGTTGACGTTGTCCGCGCGCAGCGTCTCGACGTCGAGCACCGCTGCGGCGGTGGAGGATCCGACGACGCCCGTCACTCAGGACAAGAGCGCCGCGGTAGCTGAGGACGTGCAGCAGGTTGGTGACGGCAAGACAGTCACTGATCAAGCGGCAGCCGATAAGGCGGCTGCGGACCAGGCGGCGCTCGACAAGGCGGCCGCTGACAAGGCTGCTGCGGACAAGGCGGCGGCTGATAAGGCGGCGGCTGATAAGGCGGCGTCGGACAAGGCCGCGGCGGATCAGGCGGCTGCGGACAAGGCGGCAGCCGATAAGGCAGCGGCGGATAAAGCGGCAGCCGACAAGGCGGCGGCTGACAAGGCTGCTGCGGATAAAGCGGCGGCCGACAAGGCGAAGGAAGCCAAGGACGCGGCCGACAAGGCCAAGGAAGCCAAGGATGCCGCCGACAAGGATGCGGCTGCGCAGGCCGCCGCGGACAAGGCCAAGGAAGCCGCTCAGAACGCCAAGGACGCCGGTGCCGCGGGCAGCGGCTCGACCAGCGGCACCGAGACCAAGACCGACCCGACCGGCACCGGAAGTGGAAGCCCCGCAGGAGAATCGGAGAAGCAGGCCGCCTGACTCAGCCCCACGCGGTCACCCGACGCGACACAGCTCGAGGATCGGCGGCAGCAGCTCGGCGATCCGATGTCCCACCGTCGCGAAGACGTCCGGGCCATGACCAATGGGGTCGGC
>NZ_JAEMTA010000002.1:85996-230323 GCF_016462545.1 Mycolicibacterium sp.
CGATCCGATGTCCCACCGTCGCGAAGACGTCCGGGCCATGACCAATGGGGTCGGCGATGTCGAAGACCTCGTGCTTGTCCACCAGCGGGCGCAGCGGGGCGAGGGCGGCGACGTCCTGCGCTTCGTGACGGGTTGACAGGTAGGCCGCCTCGCTGAGCGTGAAGGTGCGATGGAGCTGACGCGGGGCGAGCTGGAGAACAGTGTCTCGATGAGCTCTCGTCATCGTCAAGACCAGATCGGCATCCGATGCGATTCTTGAATTGATTTGGCGTGCTTGGAAATTAGCGGCATCGCCACCGAGCTGCTCGAGGACGGACGCCGCCTGGTCGTGGATCGGATGCCCGATCACCGCCCGGGTGCCTGCACTCGAGGCGCGGAACTCGGGAAGCTGAGCGCCGAGCGCGGTGGCCAGTCGCTCCGCCGTCGGGGACCGACAGATGTTTCCGGTGCAGACGAACAAGACGTGCACGCGTGGGCTCCTCGCTGGCGCCACACGGTTGGATGTGTCAGTAGGCGCCCTTGCGCGCGAACACTACGTGGGGGGTCTGCGCCATGATCCGCAGATCCCACATCAGCGTCCACGATCGAACGTAGACCGAGTCGAGGTGCTGCAGGTCGGCGTACGTCAGGTCGCTACGCCCACACACCTGCCACAGTCCGGTGATACCCGGCTTGACGTCGAGCCTCACCAGCGCGGCACCGTCGATGCGGTCGGACTCCTCGGTCGGCAGCGGACGGGGACCCACCAGGGACATCTCGCCGCGGACCACGTTGATCAGTTGCGGAAGCTCGTCGATGCTGGTCTTGCGGATGAAGGCGCCGACGCGCGTGACCCGGGGATCGTTCACCATCTTGAACAGGGGACCGTCGACTTCGTTGTGTTCCGCCACGGTGGCACGCTGCTGCCACGCGTCAGCGGTCATGGAGCGGAACTTGAAGATTCGGAATGGCTTGCCGGCGCGACCGATTCGCTCCTGGCGGAAGAAGACCGGCCCGGGGGAATCGACCTTGATGGCCACCGCTGTGACCAGCAGGACGGGGCTGGCGCACACCAGCGCACCCGTGGCCAGCGTGACGTCGATGATCCGCTTCATGATTCGTGCGGCCAGCCCCAGGGATGCGGTGGGCAGGTGCATCAGGGTGAGGCCGTGCAACTCCTCGGCCTCGCTGCGCCAGTTGTGCAGCTCGAAGTAACGGGGAATTTCCGAGATCGGCACCTGGCCCTGAAGTCGGCGCAGCGCCGAGAGCACGACGGTTTCAGTTGCGTTGGGAAAGCCGATGATGACGCGGTCGATCTCATGGGTGTCGCAGACGGAGGCGAGGTCGGCGAGTCCGCCGAGCACGGTGGTGCCCGGTGCCGGGTTGTCGTCGACGTGGCCCACGACGAGTGTGTCCGGGCATCTCTGCAGCCTCGACGTGAGCCGATCCGAGACGGGCCCCGTCCCTATCACCAGAATCCGGCTCACCGTCGGGTCGAACATCCGCACCACCAGTCGGCGTCCGAACGGGACGAGGACGATCGCGGGCAATGTCATCGCCACGGCCGCGGTCAGCGTCATCAGTCGGCCCCCGCTGACGACGGCGTCCGCGGCGAGCGCCAGCAGCGCGGCGGTCGGCAGGCACCGCGCGATCACCTTGGGACGCCACCACTCGCTCGGTCGGAGTCGAGACGCCGGCCGGTGATACAGCCCGTGCAAGTGCAGCGACACGGCCATCGCGACGGCGACGAGCACGATGTCCCGCACGCCGAGATCACCTGCGCGCATGGGGCTGATCGCACGCAGCGCCACCGCACCGAGGACGGCGGATGCCGTCAGCCCGATGGCGTCGGAGACTTGAATGATGAAGCGATGCTGCACTCCGAGCCTGATCGCGCGCCTGGTGTCGGACTCGGCTCGCTCGGATTCCGGTGCGGCGGGCGCGTCGGGTTGGGGCAGCGCCGCGGTGTTCGGTGCCGGCGTGATGGTCACCGCGGACCGCCGGGCATTCAGGTGCGCCGTCACCAGCCGAATCCGACCAGCCGCAAGCCGGAACCGACGAAGTTGGCTTCTGGCAGGCAGTTTCGGCCATCCACGACCAGGTCGCCGCGCATGACCCGGCGTAGGCCGGCGGGATCGATCACGCGGAACTCGGGCCATTCGGTGGTGACGACGACCGCGTCCACCCGTTCGGCGGCCTCATACGCGTCGCGTGTCAGTCGAACGGCCGCGAACTCGTCGGGCAGAGTCTTGATCACCGGATCGAAGGCCGAGACGACCGCGCCCGCGGCGAGCAGTCTCCGAGCGATGTCGAGGGCTGGGGCATCGCGCAGATCGTCGGTTCCAGGCTTGAAAGTCAGCCCGAGCAGGGCGATTCGACGGCCCTTCAGAATGTGGAGTTCGCGCTGCAGCTTGCGAACGGCACTCGCCCGTTGGGTGTCGTTGATCTCGACCGTAGCCTGAAGCATCGACGGCGTGTAGCCGTACTCCTGGCTCGACGAGATCAGTGCCGCGACGTCCTTGCCGAAGCACGAACCACCCCATCCCACACCAGGATTGAGGAATGCGCTGCCGACGCGGTGATCGGCGCCGATGGCGGGAAGAACTTCGCGAGCATCGGCGCCGAACAGTTCGCACAGCTGGGCGATCTCATTGGCGAAGCTGATCTTCGTCGCCAGGAAGGCGTTCGCCGCGTACTTCACCATCTCGGCAGACGCCAGTTCCGTCGTGATCAGTGACGGGCGCCGTCCGCGCATCCCGCCGTCGAAGGATTGGTCGAGCACCGGCTGGTACAGCTCGGCGACGCGGCTCACGTCGGCGGTGGACCCTCCCAACACGATTCGATCCGGATAGAGGAAGTCATCGATCGCCGAACCCTCGCGCAGGAACTCGGGGTTGGAGACGACATGGAAGAACGGCTGCCGATCCTCGGGTAGCGCATCCTCGAGGATGGTCCGCGTCCAGTTACCCGAGCCGACCGGCACCGTCGACTTGTTGACGATCACGACGCCGGCGCGCAGGTATGGCGCCAGGGACTGAATGGCCGTCTCGAGTTGGGTGAGATCGGGCGAACCATCATGTCCCGGCGGTGTTCCCACGCAGAGGAACACGAAGTCGGCGTCGGAGAGGGCCTCCGCGGGACAGTCGGTGAATCGCAGTCGGCCGGTGGCCAGTGTCGCCTTGAGGATCTCCGGCAGCCCCGGCTCCACGAACGGCGCCTGGCCGTGGTTGAGCTGCCCGGCCCGGACCGAGTCACTGTCCAGACCGCATACGGAGTGACCGAGGAAGGCCAGACAGGCGGAGGTGACCGCGCCGACGTAGCCAGTGCCGATGACGGCGACCCGGTGGCGACGGCGCTGCGGCTCGGCGTGCAGAGCACTCGACGTGGACGACTCGACATGCGCTGGACTGTCGGTGTGATCGCGGAACCACGCGATGGTCTTCGCCAGGCCATCACGGACGTCAACATCCGGCTGCCAACGCAATTCGCGGCGGGCGAGGGTGATGTCCGGGCGACGCTGCGACGGATCGTCCTGCGGTCGGTCGATGAACTCGACTGCGGAGTCGGATCCGGTGAGATCGCGGACGAGGCAGGCAAGGTCAAGGATGGTCATCTCGTGCGGGTTGCCAATGTTGACCGGGCCAGCGAGATCCGAGAACAGGAGTCGCAACGCACCCTCGACCAGATCGTCGACGTAGCAGACCGACCGCGTCTGGCTGCCATCGCCCTGAACCGTGATCGGCTGGCCTGCAAGGGCCTGGGTGATGAAGTTCGGGATCGCACGACCGTCGTTGGGACGCATGCGCGGGCCGTAGGTGTTGAAGATCCGCATGATCGCGGTGTCGACGCCGTGGGCCTTTCGGTACGACATGGTAAGAGCCTCGGCGAAGCGCTTCGCCTCGTCGTAGCACGCGCGGGGCCCCACCGGATTGACGTTGCCCCAGTAGGTTTCGGGCTGAGGGTGAACCAGCGGATCACCGTAGGACTCCGAGGTCGACGCGAGCAGGTAGCGGGCGCCCTTGTCCTTCGCCAAGCCGAGGGTGTGCAGGGTACCCAGCGAGCCGGCCTTCATCGTCTGGATGGGAAGCTCGGCGTAGTCGACCGGTGATGCGGGCGAGGCGAAGTGGAGAACGTAGTCGACGGGGCCGCTGATTGAAATGTAGTCAGTGACATCGACTTTCATCAACCGGAAGCCGTCGCGCCCCTGTAGGTGCGCAACGTTCTCCGCAGACCCGGTCACGAAGTTGTCGAGGCACACGACGTCGATGTCGCGGGCCAGTAGTTGCTCCGCAATGTGGGAGCCGACGAATCCCGCTCCGCCCGTCAGGACCGCCCGCTGGCGCATGTCGACCTCCTCGCTCGGCGGCCACGGTCAGCCAATTCCGACGGGTGCCGTTGGTGCGCAGTCGCCTGCGTTCACGCCACGGCCCTCGACTCGCGGCTAACGTGCGGAGCCTTGGTGTGTCCTATGTCTCACCTGCGGGCGAGGCTATCACAGACGGGTCTGTCCAGCTACACGATTGGGGTCCAGCTTAACCATCTGCGCGGTTACTGAGAAAACGTACTTTCGGTCGCTTTCCTTGCCGTCAAAAGCAGTCTTTAGCAGCTACGTCTCAATTGACGCGAGCATCAACCCATAACGTTAATAAATGGCAAGCAATTGCACGTCCAGCAAACTATGCAAATACCGATTGGGCGAGTGCGGCTAACGTACCCACGGCCGGTATTGGGTCGACCCGGGCACGTCGTCGACGGTGAACGACAGGCGTGAGCCCACAATTCGAGAACGACACGGCGTCGGCCGGCAGCTTGTACTGTCCCCCCATGCCCAGGGGTCCTGTGTCGATACTGAGCCTGCACTATCCCCCGGATACGACGGGGGTGGCACCGTATGCCGGGGCGTTGGCGGCCGGCCTCAGTGCGCGAGCGCGCAGCGTGACCGCCTACGTCGCCCACCCCTTCTATCCCGAGTGGAAGGTTCGCGAAGGTTACGGACAGTGGGCTAGCACGGAGACGATCGACGGCGTCACCGTGCGCCGTGTCCGGCACTACGTACCGCGCCCGCCGCGAGGCGTGCGCAGGCTCCTGTCGGAGATCAGCCTGGGCGTGCGGATGCTGTTCAGCAGGCTCCCGTCCGACTCGGTGGTGATTGCCGTTTCGCCGGCACTCTTCGCTACCGCCCTGGTGGCCTTGCGAATTCGCCTCACACCCCTGCGGCCACGTCTGATCGTGTGGGTCCAGGACATCTACACACTCGGCATGGTCGAGACCAAGGAGGGAGGTGGTGTGTCGACGACTGTCACCAAGTTCGTCGAACGATTCGCGCTCCGGGCCGCCGATCGTGTGGTCGCGATTCATCCGCGGTTCGCCGACTACCTGATCCGGGAGGTCGGCATCAAACCGGAGCGCGTTGCCGTCATTCGCAACTGGACCCATTTGCGCCCCGCGCCGGTGCAGTCGCGCCACGATGCGCGGGCCGCGCTGGGTTGGCCAACGGATGTCTTCCTGGCAGTCCACACCGGGAACATGGGCGCAAAACAGGGACTGGAGAACATCGTTCAGGCCGCACGACTGGCGGATGAGCGGCGGGCGCCGATCAAATTCCTCTTGGTCGGGGATGGCGGTGAGCGCGCCGGTCTCGAACGGCTCGCTGCCGGAATCGAGCGTCTGGAGTTCATCGATCCGCTCGACGATGCGAACTACCGATGCGCGCTCGCCGCGGCCGACTGCCTGGTGGTCAACGAGTTGCCGGGCGTGGCGACGATGGCCGTGCCGAGCAAGCTCACGTCGTACTTCGACGCGTCCCGACCGATCCTCGCCGCCACCGATTTACGCGGGATCACAGCTGAAGAGATCGAGCACGCGAGGGCAGGAGTGGTGGTGGCGGCCGGTGATCCGCTCGCCCTACTCGAGACGGCGCTGACGTTGGCGCAGGATGCGGAGCGCGCCGAGGAATACGGTGCAGCCGGCCGGCGCTACCGCATGGAAGTCCTCGACGCCGACGCTGCGATCGCCGAGTTCGATCGGCTCATCAGCGACGTGGAGAGCGAGCGCCACTAATCCTTCGTGGCACGCGCGTAAACGTTCAAGATGTTGCGTGGTGCCAAACCCGCTGTGGCCGAACGCTCCAACGCCGTGCCGACGGGTTCCGAGAGGATCCTTGGGAAACCGACGGCATGCAAGTACTGCTCCATGCGGAGTCCGTAGCCGATTGCCGGGTCGACCGCTATCGGGGTGAACCGCTCCCGTCGGAGCAGCGCGTCCATCCCCCGCTGTGAGTACTGGCGGCGATGGAGATGGTTGATGCGACGGTCGAAGACGCGGCGGTAGCGGTCGCGTGTCAGTCGACGAATCGTCAGGGCCGCTCGGTCGATCGCGCAGTAGCGCGGTGTGCTGAAGAACAGGATGCCCCCGGGTCGAAGAAGTGCCCGCGCTCCGCGCAGCAGGTCCTCCGGCTCATCGACGTGTGCGAGAACGCACCACATCGTGACGGCGTCGTAGCCGGGGGATTTCTCGGCCAGCGCGAAGAGATCGTCCCCCAGCGTCAAGTCGATTCCGTGTCGCTCGCGGCATGCTTCGATCGCAGGCGGCGACACCTCGTTGCCCGCAATCCGGAACCCCCGGTCCCTGGCCATGGCCAGGAAGTCTCCGCCGCCCGCCCCGATGTCGAAGATGCTCGGCTGTTCGACGTCGGACAGGATGCCCCTCAGTTGGGTCAGGGTCTCTGCGTAGCGTTGCGTGCAGGAGGTCTGATTGGCCGCCTCGAGATAGCGCTGATACGCGACCTCGGCGGTGTATTGGTCATTGTGGCTGACCACCTTTGCCGCACCGAAGTGGAAGAACGCCGACAGGCAGGAACGACACTGTTGGACGTAGTGCGGACGCGGCGGGCTCAGCAGCCGCATCCCTGAACTTCCACACGCGGGGCACGAATCCGTGTCATGTGGGACTGGCACACTCAACAAATTACCCCGGGACGGCCGGCAGCGGCGTGGGCGGTAGGGACATACCCTCTGCCGCAGGGAATTGGCGACTGCCGAGGCTCATTTGGAGCACTCGGGTACCGATATGACTGGCTCGACGTTGTCCACCAGAGGTTGAATCGGAACGCGAGCGGCGCCTGGGGAGGTCGGCTCGGAGAGTGTGAATGTCAGCTCGCCGGACTTCCCTGGCGGGATGGCCACCTGAACCTCGAAGGTCGGATGACCGCGCTCCGTTCCTGGAATGGCAGGAATGCGTTGACCATTGGCGTTTGCACCGACCAATCTCGCACCCTTCGTCGCGACGAGGCGAATGGAGGTGACCATCGTGCCGCTGGGCACCGCGATCGGAAAGCCGGGCACGAGGCCGGGGCTGCCCCCCACGAAATCGGGGAGTGGTTCGTCGGGCACGGCGCTCTTCAGTCGCACGGTCACGGTTGACGTCCGCGTGTCACCGTCACAGCCATCGGCTGTGTAACTGATTCCTCTCTGGAGGTAGTAGTCGAGCTTGTTGCCGCCCAGATTGTTGATGACCACTTCGGCATACGGAGCGGCATCGTCTGGAACCACGTGTGCCAGCGGGGTTTTCTCGAGAACTGCCTGATCCGTGGGCGACGAACTCCACACCGCAAGCCTGCGTTCGCCCACAGCCTTGCCCAGGGCATCGAGCAGCGCCCGCGGCGACTGGATCGGCCCGGTCATCTTCTTCACGACCTCGCTGGCGATGCCCTGGAGGAACTGCTGGCGCGCCGTCCGGTCGTCGGGAAAGCGAAAATAGGCCGTCGATTCGGTCAATTCGACCACGTTGTCCTTGGTGATGACTTCGCCGTCCGGCATCGTCACCGGCCCTACCGCTCCGAGCAGGTAGCTCAGCGCCACCGGATCGATGGCGATGACGCCGTCGACGCTCATCCCTGACTGCTGCTGCCACATGGACTTCCAAATCTGAGCAGCATAGGGGAAGTGAGAGCTCAGGTTGCTGTTGCGGAAGTCGGTGCTTGCGTTGGTGAAGCCGTACTGCTCGGTGTACTCGGGACCCAGATCGATGGGGGCGAACTGGTTGGTCAGTTCGGCATTCGGTCCGAGCGCCTCCACGGACGGCGTGCCGTCGTCGAACCGAAGGATTCCAAATCCGCCGAGAAGTCCACCGGTGCCGCGCGCTTCGGCGTTGGTCTGAAAACCCATGAAGTAGGTGCGCGGACCATCGGCGCCCATGAGCGATGGCGCGACCTGAGCTGCCAGAGCCGTATTCTGTAGAAGCGCAGCGACATTGGAGGTCTGAGCCTGCAGTTGCGAGCGGGCGTCGCGGAGGATCGACAGGTACGCGGGGTCGGAGATGTCCTTCGCCTGCGCGTCGAGTCGGACGGCGTCCGCCGATATCTCGCTCAGCCGCGGTGCCTCATCTCGGAGGACTTGGACGTCCACCCGGCCCTTGTCGAACAACCGTTCCGGCGAGAGCGACGTGCCGACGTCGGCGGCAGGTTTCAGGACGTCTGCCGCCAAACCGAGGACGACGTCGGTGATCTGTTGCCCGGTCGTGAAGGGGCTGCCGAGCCACGGGACGGCGGCGGCGACGTTCCACGGCAGTGAGTGCGTAGCGTCGCGGGCTGACTTCGCGTGCGACTGAGCACTGTCGGCGGATTGAGCGGCGGCCTTCCCATCGCCCTGCAGCAGAGCGTCCTTGGCCTGCTGTGCGCTGAGGCGAGCCTGTTCGAGATTCGACTTGGCGGTCAACGATTCAACGGCGAGCCAGCTTCCGAACGCGATGATGGCGACCAGGAGCAGAGCCCCGGTCCACACTGCGGCGCGACGAGGCGAACTCCCACCGTCGTCTCCGTGCTCAGCGTCCTCGCCGGACCGATCTCGTGAGAAGACCTTCACTCGACGAGATTCCTTACGTCGAGCGAGCCCGGGGCACAGTACTCACGTCGTTCGCTCGGCAACGTGGTTGGCCAGTCGTCGAGCTCCGGCGGACGAGGGATCAGCAGCCTCGGTTCAACGAACCGGTGATGGTGCCGTATGGGCCGATCTTTATCGTGGCCCCGAGGATGCAGGCCTCGAAGTTGAGGTTCTGGGTGAACCAGCCGTAGAGCGGGCGCAGGAATCCTGGAATCAGGGATAGCGGTGTCAACTGGAAGAGCGTGATACCCGCAGGCGGGTTCGCATTGGGCGTACCGAACCAGATGAGCGGATTCTGGTACAGCGGACCCAGGGGATTGGCGCCGTCGCCCACGTACCAGAGATCGGTGATGGACGAACCCACCGCCTGCGACACATGGGTGAAGTCGACGGGCTGAGCCTGTGCGACCACTGCGGGCGTGAACGCGGCGGCGGTCGCAATCGCCACGGCGGCGGTGCCGGCCTGCAACCTAGTAGAGGCGTTCGAGAATCGTTCGGCAACGGCGGTCACGGGCTTCCCCATTCATCCTGAGGTGTTGAGCGTTTGCTGACAACTGGAGCCAGCATGGCAGCTTTTGTGGCACGCGTCAATAACATACATGCTGGTCAACGTAGTTTGATCTTGGATTCTCGACAATTGGGAGGCACCTGCCCGACGCGGCGCCGCAACCCTACGCCGGCATGAAAAAGTAGCGAGAATCACAAACGCCCCAGCACTCGAGAGTGCTGGGGCGTTGATGTGTTCGGGTGGTGACAGCTAACTCGAGGCGCCCGGCTTCAGGTAGGTCACCAGACTGACGTCGATGGACTCGTCGACGAAGTAGTACTGGCAGCCCTTGAGGTACTTCATGTACCGGTTGTAGTTCTCTTCGTCCGTGGCGGCGATCGCCTCGTCCTTGTGGTTCTCGAGCGCGGCAGCCCAGATGCCCAGCGTCTTGATGTAGTGGTTGCGCAGCGACAAGGTCTCCGGAACCACGAAACCGGCCTTCTCGCCGCGTTCGACCATCATCTTGGTGCTGGGGATGCGGCCGCCGGGGAAGATCTCGGTGATCATGAACTTGATGAAGCGGGCCATCTCGAAGGTGAGCTTGCGGCCACGCGCCTGGAGGTCGTCGGGGTGATAGCCGACGCTGCTCTGGATCGTCATGCGGCCGTCGTCGGGCATGACGTCGAAGCACATCTTGAAGAAGTCGTCGTAGCGCTCGAAGCCGAAGTGCTCGAAGGCCTCGATCGACACGATGCGGTCCACGGGGCTGTTGAACTGCTCCCAGCCCTCCAGGCGCACGTCGAACTTGCGTCCGCTGTCGAGCTTGCCCAGCAGCTGCTCGCAGTAGGCCTGCTGGTTCTTGCTCAGCGTCAGACCGATGACGTTGACGTCGTACTTCTCCATCGCGCGCTGCAGCGTCAAGCCCCAGCCGCAGCCGACCTCGAGCAGGGTCATGCCCGGCTTGAGGTCCAGGCGCTCGAGGTGCTGGTCGACGTTGGCGATCTGAGCCTCGGACAACGTGGCGTCCGGCCCGGTGAAGTACGCGCAGCTGTATTTGCGCGTCGGGTCCTGGAACACCCCGAAGAAGTCGTCAGACAGGTCGTAGTGGGCCTGGATGTCCTCGAAGTGAGGCGTCATGTCCTTGATGCCGGTGGTGTCAGCCATGTGTCTCCTGCTGGGCCTTTCCTCATTACACGGCGCTACGGCCGATCACGTGTCGAGCGCTGATATGTCCGCACCCTACGTGGCGCATGCCCGCGAATTGGGCAACTAGCCGTTCACCCTAGCGTTTTGCGAGTGTTTCACTCCAATTTGGGCGGCGACTTCGCGAACGTGAACTGATTCACGAAGGCCTGCCGCTGGGCGAAGAGCTTGGAGCACCCCGTCAGGTAGTGAATGTAGCGGTCGTAGACCTCTTGGCCCTGCAGTGCGACGGCCTCGTCGCGGCGGGCGCTCAGCGCGTCGGCCCAGAGGCTCAGCGTGCGCGCGTAGTGGGGTCGAAGCTCCTGCGTGCGGGTCAGCGTGAAGCCGGCCTTCTCGCCCATCGGGCCGACCATCTCCGCCTTGCACAGCTGACCGCCGGGGAAGATCTCCTTCATGATGAACTTCACGAAGCGGAAGAGTTCCATCGTGAGTGGCACGTCATTCGCCCTGGCGTACTCCATCGACATCCCACAGATGGTGTGCAGCAGCATCACTCCGTCGTCGGGCAGCACCCGGTAGGCCATCGCGAAGAAGTCGTCGTAGCGGTCGAAGCCGAAGTGCTCGAACGCGCCGATCGAGACGATGCGGTCGACCGGTTCGTCGAACTGCTCCCAGCCGTTGAGCAACACCCGCAGGGAGCGCGCGCTCTTGGAGTCCGCGAACAGCTTCTCGACGTGCGCGTGCTGGTTCTCGCTCAGCGTCAGCCCGACGACGTTGACGTCGTACTTCTCGACTGCGCGCAGCATCGTCGCGCCCCAGCCGCAGCCGATGTCCAGCAGCGTCATGCCGGGTTCGAGACCCAACTTGCCCAACGCCAGATCCATCTTGGCGAACTGGGCTTCCTCCAGCGTCATGTCGTCGCGCTCGAAGTAGGCGCAACTGTAGGTCTGCGTGGGATCCAGGAACAACCGATAGAACTCGTCGGACAGGTCGTAGTGCGACTGCACGTCGTCGAAGTGGGGCACTAAGTCGGCCATGGCATACGCCTTCCGGGTCGTGTGAACAAACCCGGGGTCAGGGGGTGTGACAGCGCGGATGCTACGGGTGGCACATCCGCGCGCTGCAGCGGCCTACTTCTCCAGCGTGAACTGGCAGACGTCGATGTAGCCCTCGTGGAAGCCCTTGGCGCAGCCGGTGAGGTAGTGCATGTAGCGGTCGTAGACCTCTTCGGACTGGATCGCGATGGCTTCGTCCCTGTGCGCCTCCAGGGCGGCAGACCAGGTGTCGAGCGTCCTGGCGTAGTGCTTCTGCAGCGACTGTGTACGGGTCAGGTCGAAGCCCGCCCTGGTCGCATACTCGCCCGCCATCTCGGTGGTCGGCAGGTATCCGCCGGGGAAGATCTCGGTGAGGATGAACTTGACGAACCGCGCGATCGAGAACGTCAGGGGCAGACCGGCCGCGGTCATCTGCGGAAGCGTGAGCGCGGTGATGGTGTGCAGCAGCATCACGCCATCGTCGGGCAGCGCCTTGTAGGCCATGGCGAAGAAGTCGTCCCAGCGGTCCTTGCCGAAGTGCTCGAACGCGCCGATCGACACGATGCGGTCGACGGGCTCGTCGAACTGCTCCCAGCCCTGCAGCAGGATGCGCTTGGAGCGGGGGCTCTCGTGCGTGGCGAAGACGTTCTCGACGTGTGCCTTCTGGTTCTCGCTCAGCGTCAGTCCGATGACGTTGACGTCGTACTTCTCGAGCGCCCGCACCATGGTCGAGCCCCAGCCGCAGCCGACGTCGAGCAGGGTCATGCCGGGCTGAAGGCCCAACTTGCCCAGCGCCAGGTCGACCTTGGCGAGCTGGGCTTCCTCCAGCGTCATGTCGTCGCGCTCGAAGTAGGCGCAGCTGTAGGTCTGGCTGGGGTCGAGGAACAGACTGAAGAATTCGTCCGACAGGTCGTAGTGTGCCTGGACGTCCTCGAAGTGCGGCTTCAGGCCACCCTTCTTGCGTGTACTCGCCATGTGTGAAGATGCCTCTCTTGGCTGATCAGTGGCTCGGCAACGTCGCCAATGACCGGCCAAGCCTCCCCTGATGCGCTCAACCGGGCACTCTACGCCCGTCGCCTGTGCCGAGCCGAATCGGTGGACGACCGATTACGTCACTCTCCGAGCGCCTTCACGGCACTTCCGCGAAGGTCTTCGTCAGCTCGCCGACGATGTCTCCCCACAGGGGTTCGGGCAGATCGTGGGCCATTCCGTCGAACAGGACCAGCCGCGACCTGCGGATGGCCTTGGCAACCGCGCGGCCGCCGGAGGGGCGCATCAGCTTGTCCGCGCGACCGTGGATCACCACCGTGGGCGCGGTGATCTGCTTGTCGTAGGGGAGCAGGCTGCCGCTGCCGAGGATCGCGCTGAACTGCCGCGCCACGCCAGCCGGATAGTACGAGCGCTCGTAGGACTCGATGGCGTCCTCGACCATCTTCTCTTCGGCAACGGGATAGCCCGGGCTGCCGATGATCTTTCCGACGCGCACGGAGTTGGCGATCACGCCCTCGCGCGAGGTGTCCTTGGGCCGCGTCGTGACGGCCTGTAGCTGCTTGAACCCCGGTGGGGGCAGCAGCGGCTGGTTGTTGCTCGAGAAGATGACGCCCAGTGTCTTGGTGCGCTGCTGATACCGCGCGGCGAAGACCTGGGCGATCATCCCGCCCATCGAGGCGCCGACCACGTGCGCCTTCTCGATCTGCAGATGATCGAGCAGCGCCGCGGCGTCGTCGGACATGTGCTCGAGCGTGTACACCGCCTCGTTGCGCAGGCCGAGCTGGGACCGGGCCATCCGGGGCAGCAGCTTCGCCCCGGTATGTCCACCCTCGACCTTGCTCGAGAGTCCGACGTCACGGTTGTCATAGCGGATGACGCGCAACCCCTGATCGACGAGTCGCTCGCAGAAACCGTTGCGCCAGAACACCAATTGCGCACCCAGCCCCATGATCAGCAGGACTGCGGGATGGTTCTCGTCGCCCATGTCCTCGTAGACGATGTCGAGTTCGCCCGACTTGGCCGACCCGGTGCGAATCTCCATCAGGCGTCCAGGTCGTCGGAATGCTCGCGGGAAACCTCCACCATGAAGTTGGCGAAGTAGCCGGTGAGCTGCGGGTCGGTCATCATCTGCCACTTCGGCGCCAGCAGCTTCATGTAGCGCTCGACGTAGAGGAACTGCTTGCCGATCAGCACCAACTCGCGCGGCAGCTTGACGTCGTACGCCTCGGCCAGGGTCGAGAGCTGCTTGCCGATCGCGGCGTACGACATGTCGCCCAGCGACGTCATCGTGAGCGGCGTGGCAAAGGCTTCGAGGTCTTTCGCCGCCTCACCCTCCGGCTTGACGTTGCCGACCGCGCCCATCAGCACGACGATCTTGCCCGCCGCGGCGTGGTCCTTCTTGACCAGCAGTGCGTACACCAATTCGCGCAATAGCCAACGGGTTCGGGGATCGACGCGGCCCATGATGCCGAAGTCGAAGAACACGATCTTGCCCGCATCGTCGACGTAGAGGTTGCCCGCGTGCAGGTCGCCGTGGAACAGCCCGTGGCGCAGACCGCCCTCGAACACGCTGAACAGCAGGGCCTTCACCAGTTCGGTGCCGTCGAAGCCGGCCTTGCGGATCGCGGCCACGTCGTCGATGCGGACGCCCTGCACGCGTTCCATGGTGAGCACGCGCTCGCTGGTCAGATCCCAATACACCTGCGGCACACGGATGTTCTTGCCCAGCGGCGATGCGTGCATATGCGCGACCCAGGCGTCCATCGACTGCGCCTCGAGCCGGAAGTCGAGCTCCTCGGCGAGGTTGTCGGCGAAGTCGGCGACGACGTCCTGCGCGGAGAGCCTGCGGCCCAGCTTCGCCAGCTCGACGAGTTGCGCTCCGCGCTTGAGGATCTGCAGATCGGCCGCCACGCGCCTGCGGATGCCGGGCCGTTGAATCTTGACCACGACCTCCTCGCCGGAGTGCAGCGTGGCGTAGTGCACCTGGGCGATGGACGCCGAGGCGAACGGCTTCTCGTCGAAGCTCTTGAACAGGTTGGCGGGGTCGTCGCCCAGCTCTTCCTTGAACAGCTTGTGCACCTGCTCGGGGTTGGCGGGCGGGACGCGGTCGAGCAGGCTGCGGAACTCCCGGCTCATCGGCTCGCCGAAGGCGCCGGGGCTGGACGCGATGATCTGGCCGAACTTGACGTAGGTCGGGCCCAGATCGGCGAACGTCTGCGGGATCTGCCTGATGATCTTTTCCTGCAGTGAGCCGCGGCCGACCAGGTTGCTGACGACCCGCGCGCCGGTACGGGTGAGTTGCCATCCCGTCACGCCGATGCGGGCAGCTTCGACTGGCAACGGGACCCGATCCAGCCGGGCTACCTCGCGGTGCTTGGTGGTTGTCATGGTGCAAGTGTCTCAAAGGTGCCGGTCGGGCGGAAATTTCGTGTGGCACCGGTCACAGCCGAATCTCTCATCGACATGGCGTTCACAGTCGCTGCCGTGTGTTTGGCGATCGTGAACGCTATGTCGACGCGGGGGGTGCTTGCGCGAAGTTCTCCACCAGCGCGTCGACCACCGGTCGCCATACCGGCTCGGGCAAATCGTGACCCATGCCGTCGACGACGATGAAGCGCGCGCCGTCGATGATGCGAGCCAGATTGCGGCCGTTGCGAATTCGCATCATGGGATCGTGCGAACCGTGCACGACGATGGTCGGGGCGGTGATGCGACGGGTGAAGCGCAGCAGGCTGCCCGTACCGAGAATCGCGTCGAACTGCCGCAGCCCGCCCTGCTTGTAGTCGCTGCGCGCGGTCAGCGTCTCGACGCGATGGCGCAGTTGCTCGTCCGTCGGCAGGAAGTTGGGGCCGTTGATCACTGCGATGTTGCGCATCTCGAAGGCGACCTTGGCGGCGCGCGGCGCATCCTTGCCCGGCGGATTCAGCGCCAGCCTGATGACCCGCCACCGCGGCAGCGCCGACAGCGGCTTGCCCGCACTCGTCATCAGCAGGGCCAGCGAACGGACCCGGCCCGGATGGCTGCCCGCCAGAATCTGCGCGATCATGCCGCCCATCGACGCGCCCACCACGTGCGCGCTCTCGATGTGGAGGTGGTCGAGCAGGCCGCGCGCATCCTCCGCCATGTCGATCAGCGTGTACGGCACCGGGCTGGACCTGCCGAGAAGGTAGCGCCCGATGCGGGGGACCACGGCGCCTGCGGCGCGCTGCCCGCTCATCTTGGTCGACAGGCCGATGTCGCGATGGTCGTAGCGGATGACGCGGAAGCCCCGCTTGACGAGCAGTTTGCAGAAGCCGTCCGGCCACATCGGCAACTGCGCGCCGACGCCCATGATCAGCAGGACCGGCGGGTCGGTGCGATCACCGAGGTCTTCGTAGAACAGCTCGACGGGCTGCGACGGGTCGCCGCAGATGGCCCGTCCGCTGCGCTTGCGCATCATTCAGTTCTACCGCCAGCACGACGCGGGGCCCGACACCGCATGCGATGTCGGGCCCCGCCGTTGCTGCTGAGAGGGACTATCCGGTTCCGACGCAGACGCCACCGGCGCACGCCGAGGCTCCGCCGGGTCCGGCGCCTGCGCCCGCTCCCGGGACGCCTGCCGAGGCTCCGCCGGGTCCGGCGCCCGCGCCGCCGCCGGGCACGCTGGCCGTGGCGCCGCCGGGTCCGGCGCCTGCGCCGGTGCCACCGGGCACCTCGGCCGTCGCGCCACCGGGGCCCGCACCGGCACCCGGGGCACCGGTTTCGGTACCGGTCGCGGGCGGGGCAGGCGCCGTCGAGGTCATCGGGGCCGTGGTCGTGGTGGTGGTCGTCGTCTCGGACGAGCTGCTCGGGGTCGTGCTGCTGGTGGAATCGGTACCACTGTCGCTGCTACCGCAGGCCACGGTGAGGGTTCCTGCGGCGAACGCAGCGGCGATGCCTGCAGCGACGCGGAAACGAATGGAACTGCGATCGGACGTCATGGATGACTCGATTCTGTGTTGTGAGCTTCTCCCCAGTGAGGACTTGAGGGCGTGTTACCCGCCTGCGCCCGCCGTCAATCCCGTTGGCGAGATCGAAGTCGAAAATCAGTCGGCGGCGGGCGGCGTGAACGGCGTGAGCCAATCCGTCTTGGGCCACCCCTCGAGTCCGGCGAGCAGCTCGTACATCGTGGCGCCGTCGATGCTCTCCCGGATGATGTCCCCCTGGCCGGCATGCCGGGCCAACTCCTCGATCACGTGGAACACCACCCACCGCACCGACCACGCCTCGACGTCCTTCGGGAACCACGGTGCGTCGCGGGGCACGGGCACCGCGGCCGCGAGGTCGGCGGTCTCGACGAGCCGCAGCGCTTCGGCATTGCCTGCGTCGAACCGATCCACTATCGCGGCCAGCGTCTCGTCGGGCTTCATCGTGAACTCGTCGGCGTACTCGGCCTCCCGCTCCGCCACGGGGCGTTCGTCGGCGGGCGGGACGTTGGGAGCGGCAGCGATCCGCTGCATCCAGCCGCGCTGACAGTTGGTGACGTGCTTGATGAGCGCGCCGATCGACAGCGCACTCACCGTCGGCGTGGCCCGCGCCTGCTCGTCGGTGAGCCCGAAGGCCAATGCGCGAAACGCGTACTGCTGTTGAAACAGGTAGTCGCGCAGGCCTTGACGTTCGTCGGCGATGGGAGGGGGCATTGCGGGCATGGTCAGTTTTCCTTCGTGGTGGTGGATGTATTCGTGGTGGTGGATGCACAGGTCGCGGAGCGGAGCAGTTGCTCGGCCAGAGGTGCGGTGAGGCTGCTCGTGGAAACAGCCTCACATCCGCTTAGGACAGTTTCGGTCCTAAGAGTGCGGCAGACTCGTGGCATGTCCGAAACGACTGTCGGTTCTCAAATTTGATGTCATGTTCTCAACCGGAATGTCATCTGGATGTCATTAATGACATAAATTTGAGAATTTCTTCTCGTCACGCGGATCTTCGGAGTGCGGTCTCGAGGCACGGCTACTCGACGGATGCTGGCGTATCGCCGGTGCACATCGAGGCCGGAAAGTGCAGGCGGTAGCACATCAGTCTCGACGTCGAGCTCATGATCTACCTCGTCGCCGAGGCAGCGTCTCGGTCGTAATACCGTTCAGTGCGGCAACTAGGGTTTCGAGTCGGCGAGGAGGCGCACTGCCCACCGACCTTGCCGGGACGCCGTCACGCTTTGAAACAGCAGGTCCTGTTAGTTTGGCCGACGGTAAGCCTCTTAGGGCCTCGTACCCCCAACCGTTGACTGAGAGCTGATACATCCGACTGGTTGTTGGTCATCGACGTCCCCAACGCGCATACGACGGCTGGCTTCATCAAGAGGCTTGGGACTGGTTCGAGCCGCACGTCTGACATTTCTCTGGACGTCACGGTGGAGCGATGCTCCGCGGTGGGTGTGCGACGGGGACCGCTCGCCCGCACGGCGTTGGCGCTGGTGGATATCTGCATTATCCATCAGTTGGGCCCCGGCGTAGCCGAGAGCCAAACTGGGCGACTGGTTCAATCCCGGGGCCGAATTTGTTTGCGGCAGAGCATGACCGGGCCTTTGGGGCCGTGAGGCCACTTCTCCCCAGGGCAGCCCCAGGGCATGGGCCAAGCACGACGCCACGGCTGTCACCGGACATGTGCCGTTCACCGATCGCCGGAGTCTTCACCTGACCCGTCTCCAGCGTGTCTGCTAAATCCAGCGGTAGGGCAAAGTGCCAGAACCCGCAACATCGTGGATTAATTGCATGAATGTAACTACTACATGTAGTAGTTACGGTAGCCGCCCTACGCCAGGTGTAGTTTTCTAGGTGTCGCACGGAACGTCGAGATGTTGAGAGCTTTGCGATGTGGCGAACGGGAACAGCAACCAGCTGATCGGATGAGGGGCGGTGGCAGATGAGCCGACATGCGACACCGCAATCACCGCATCAGGTTGTTGCCCCCAACGGCGAGACCCGCAACGTGTCGGAACGCGTGGCGCTACGCGTGTGGACCGCCGCTGGCGGCCGTTGCCAGATGTGCAACCGACGCCTGGCCGACGATGCATACACCGGCGCCGCAGTTTCGGTGGGCCAGCTCGCACACATCGTCGGCTGGTCGACCTCCGCGGGTTCGCCACGCGGAAATGACCCCCTCGCCGGCAGCGACCGCAACGACGAAAACAACATCATGCTGTTGTGCTACGACCAGCACCGCGTCATCGACAATCCCAGCCTCTGGGACATGTACGACGTCCCCACGCTGAGAGCCATCAAGCGCCGTCACGAACACCGCATCAAGCAGCTGACAGATCTCGTTGACGACGACAAAACCACTGTTTTGCGCGTCATCGGCACCATCCGGGGCGCTAGCGTGTCAGCCCCGCCCCAGACCGTCGCCACAGCGCTGCTCGCCGATGGGCGTTTTCCCGACTATTCCCTCTTGGGAGTCGACGAACTCGAAGTCGACCTCCGCCAGCTCGCCGGCGAGGACCCGGCGACCCAAACCTATTGGGAGGCTGGCCGGGACACCATCGCCCAGCGGATAAGGCTCCTTCGGGCCAAAGTCGACCGCGAAACCGTGCACCGCGTATCGGTCTTCGCGTTCGCGCGAATTCCGCTGCTCATCGCGCTGGGCTGCGAACTCGACGACACCATTCCGACCGACGTCTACCCCAAACGGCGTGGTGCAGATGCATCCTGGGGTTGGGCAGACGGGTCCGCTGCTGAACCCGTGGGCTTCGAATTCCGAAAACTTCTCCACGGCAACGATGCATGTGTCGTGGCTATCGCGTTCTCTATCTCAGGAACCGTGGATCCCGGCCGCCTCCCCGCCCGTACGACAACTGGCAGCCACCTCTACGAACTGCGCCCCTCGGACAGAACCCCCAACCCTGACCTGATCGACAGTCAGCAGACCCTGGACAACTTCGCACTCTCATGGCGCGGTCTGCTCGCACACCTCGAGCGGGAACACCCCGGACTAGCCGAGGTCGACATCTTCCCGGCCGTACCCATCCCGTTGGCGGTAGCGATCGGCCAAGGCGTCATGCGTGACATCCACCCGGTACTGCGGGTGTATGACCGCACACCAGACGGAAACTACGGTTTCGCCATGGAGATTGGCCGATGAAGCTGCACTCTTACTTCAAGCACTTCCTCGACACCACGGTCAATCTGGACGACGTCCGTATCGAGCGACTCAACACGCGCTCAGACGCGATCGCTTCATTCCTGCGAGGCCATAGCGTATTCGGCGAGCTCTACGTCGATCTCGTCGCGCAAGGCTCCTACGCCCACCGCACCATCATCCGACCAGTCGGAGATCGCGAATACGACGTCGATGTCCTGCTTGCCATGAAGGAACACCCCGACTGGACGCCGGCCCAATACACGCACGAATTGTACAAAGCATTCGAGGGGAGCGGACGGTACAAAGGGATGGCCCACCGCCGCACCCGATGCGTGTACATCGACTACGCCGACGAGTTCCACATCGATGTGGTTCCGTACGTCGAGTCACGAAAAGACATCACCAACAACAAGACCGACGAATGGGAACACACCGACCCCGAAGGGTTCACTGCCTGGCTCGAGGCACGCACCCGTGAGACCGGTGGGCGGCTGCCAGCCATTTTGCGCGTCTTGAAATACCTGCGCGACAGCAAGATGACCTTCTCGATCAAGTCCGTCCTCCTCACCATCCTCGTCGGAGAACGAATTCAGGGGTGGCATCAAGATGCCGACGACGGCTACTACGGAGACATACCTACTGCGCTGGTCCACATCATCGAAGACCTCGACAGCTACCTCCAGCTCAACTACTATCTGCCCCCGATCTTCGACCCGGCGGGTACTGGGCAAAATTTTAATAATCGCTGGAACCAAGAGGGCTACAGTAACTTCCGCAAACAAGTTCACTACTACGCCGGAAGAATCCGCGACGCCTACGACGAAACCGACAAGAACAAGAGCGTCGCCGCGTGGCAAACGGTCCTAGGCAGCGGATTTCAGGCGCCACCGGCTGCTGTCGTTGCCGCCGCGGCCGCGCCTTCGCCAGATCTCGCCGGCGAGGAGTTCATCAATTCCGACACGAACATTCCAATCCAGATCAGCGAGACGGTGCGCCTTGTGGGCCGGGTGCGCCGGGCCGGGGTGTTGAAGGCCTACGACCTTCCGCGGCGTGGCGATCGGGTGGGCAAGAACCGCACAATTGATTTCTCGTTGCTCGAATGCACAGTACGTCAACCCTATTCGGTCTACTGGAAGGTGAAGAACCACGGACGGGAGGCGCGGGAGCGTGGACAGCTTCGCGGCCAGGTAATTGTCGGCGGGGAAACGACGTACGAGTCAACCTCGTACAACGGCAGCCACTACGTGGAGGTCTACGTCGTGAAGAACGGCGTCTGCGTAGCGAGGGACCGTCAGCAGGTAATCGTTCAGCCCGGCATGGGGGTGTGAGCCCGTGGGGACGGCGGTGTCAGGCCAAGGAATGTTGCCTCGAATGCTTCGCTGCGCTAGCCGGCAACCGAGCTGCACCCGCGATATGGTGAAGGTACGACTTGACCTTGACCCAGCTGTCAGTTCGCAATTACCTGTCGGGCGGATGCGGCGGCTACTTAGGTCGTGGATAGTGACAATTGTCGATCAAATGATCGAGTCATGTTGTTGGACTCCGCTTTTACAGTAGTCAACGGCCCGGGGGGCGAAGCGTGAAGGGGCAGAGTGACGCATTGCGTAGAATTGAGCGACAGCACCGTTCCTGCAACAGATGGTTTGGACCGCCGATGCGAGACCCATCGTTACCCAAGAACCAACATGCCTCGGACCCATCCGCGCGCCATACGGTGACGACAGATGATCTCCGACGTGTCGCCGACCATTGTCAGGATCTCGACGATCCGGCGCTGATGGCAAAGGCATGGGATGCGCCCGCGCCGCATCAAGAGCGGTTGGCGACAGGCTCGCGCCGTGAATTCGGCCGACTCCCGGATCTCGAGGTCCCAGTCGACTTCGATGGGCCGCTATCGGACGCGGAAATCGCTGCTTGGGAGGGCAATTAGGGCTGTGGACCTACACGTCCCACGCTAGCCCTGGCGCGTTTACCCACTGTGCGATTGCATCGTGACGACGGGTTGACGGTAGTGGAGCGTGCGGACCGGCGTTGAATAGCCAAGTCGTCAGATAGTTCTGGACCGCCACCGAGCACCGCACTCCGTTGCGCCTTGCTGCAGCTCGCGCAACAGGTGAACCGCAGATCTCGCGTTGCCGTGTGCCGACTCGGCGGACTCGTTGTCTAAATTGTCGGCTCGTCGTGGGACGGCCCGCTACAGGATCGGCGCGGGCAAATCATGCCAGCCCGTGGACCAAGCAACCGTCCAACTGACCCGCGCGGTGACTGCAGGCAGGTGAGAAGCCAACTGATGTCACGACGCGAAGTCATTACAGCAACGATTGAGCCGCAATGGGTTCCCGTTCGTTCGCTGGTGGTCACCATTGACGGCACAACCGGAATCCGAACAGGGTTGGCCATGATTTCAGCACGCGCTTCGAAGCCGGACTGTACCGAAGTTGAGTACAAGCGCGCCGATGGCGAGGTCGTCAAGACTGCGTGGTCCGACTTGGACGTGGAGGCTGTGATCAAGGGACGGCCGTGGCGGACGTTTCCGTGGTACCTGGGGCAGCTGAACCATTCGGGGTTGTATTGGTGTGACACCGAACGGGCCATGGTCGGTTATGAGTCTCGCCTCGAGCTGTCCCGCCTGATGATGGCCGACTTCGATACGGCCGTGAAGAACGTCGTGAGTCAGCCGTTTCGAATCTGGGGATGGATCGGGGGAGAGCGCATCTTGCGCGTCCCTGACTACCTGGTGATCAGCGACGGCGGCCCCGTCGTCATCGACGTCACGCGTGCAGAGAAACTGAAGGATCCGAAGTTCACGGCGATGTTCGACCGAACGCGGCGAGTAGTCGAGGCCCGTGGATGGCGCTATGAAATTGCGAACGAGCCGCCCAGAGTCGAGTTCTTAAATGTCCGGTTCCTGGCCGGGTACCGCCGGAAATGGTTGTTTGACGACGAGATCCTCGACGACGTCAGACATTCCGCGCACAGTGTTCCCGAGCTGTCGATCGGCGACATCACGTCTCACACCGTGTGTTCCCAGCCGATTGCCTTGGCCGGACTGCTGCACCTGTTGTGGCGACAGGAATTGACTTTCGATCTCAAGCAAAGACTGTCACCGACCACGATGGTTCGGTTCGCCGCGTGACGCCGCCACCGAGATCGGGCCGGCCCGGTGGGCGGGCGGGCATCCCCGTCGGTGTCGGCACCAAGTTCGCCCACGACGGCGAAGTCGTGACGATCGTGGAACTGTTCGCGGCCGGGCAGGGAAACCAGGTGCTCGTCGAGGACCGCGGAGGCAAGCGTCGCTACTGGCTCTCGCTGCGAGAACTGCTGGCCTCCAGCACGACATCGATCATCGACCACGACGGCGGGCCGCGCTCGGACGACGACATCGACACCGCCGGAGCCGTTCTCGCCACCCTGACGTCGCAGCAACTAGCCAAGGTCAGTGAGACCGCCTCCCACGTCCGGGAAGTGCTGAGCGGATTTAAATCGGGTACCGCTCACCTGGCCGGGCCCGGTGAGCCACGTGCACCGTATCGACCCGACGTGCCGATGCTGGCGCGTTACCAGGCCAAAGCCGACGAACTGCGGGTTGATCGGCGGACCGTGCAGCGATGGACGTCCGCATACCAGGAACACGGTGAGGCGGGTTTGGCGTCCGCAGCTCAGAGTGACCCGATGGGGCAGACCGATCCGCGCTGGATCGCCGCGGTCACCGAGATCATGGTGGAGAACGGTCAGCGCTCGCGACCCAACCGGAAAAGCGTCGTGCAACAGGCTCGGGCGCGGCTGGCGATTCAGTACGGTGACGGCGTCGTGCCGCTGCCCTCGAAGGCCACCGCCTATCGGCGCCTCACCGAGATCGACCGCCTCATCCCCACCTTCCACGGCAGCCGCGAACGCAACCGCGACGTCGCATCGCGGGTCGACGACGTGTACGGCAAGCTCACTCCGACGCGGCCCGGCGAGTACATGGTGATGGACACCAATTCGCTCGACGTCTTCGCGATGGACCCCATCACGTTGAAGTGGGCGTCAGTCGAACTGACCGTGGCGATGGACGCCTACACCCGATGTATCACCGGTCTGCGGGTGGCGCCGACGACGAAGTCCCTGGAAGTCGCGGCGACTCTCTTCCAAGCGTTCCGGCCACTTCCGGCACCGGCGGACTGGCCAGAGCATGCGGTGTGGCCCGAGCACGGCATCCCGCGGGTGGTGTTCCCCGACGTCGACGCACTGCAGGCGCGGCAGGGCGGTACGTGCAACCCCGCCATCGTCCCGGAGACGATCATCGTCGACCACGGATCACCGTACAAGAATCAACACCTCACCAGTGTGTGCCAGCGGATGGGCATCTCGATTCAACCGGCCCGGGTGAGAACGGCAACCGACAAGGGCATGATCGAACGGTTCTTCCTCAGTCTGCGCCTGGATCTGCTCCAGCACCTACCGGGCTACAAGGGGCCCGACGTCTACTCCCGTGGCGTCGACGTCGAAGCCGACGCCTTCCTCTACATCGACGAACTCGAAGCACTCATCCGCAAGTGGATCGCCGTGGTCTACCACCATCGACCACACGACAGCCTCTTCGACCCCAGCCTCCCGGCCTTCAAACTCACACCGGCACAGATGTTTCAGCACGGCATCGCACGGGCCGGATACATCGAAGCGCCACGCGACCCACACCTGGCGTTCGAGTTCCTCAAACCCGTGCGTCGCCAAGTTCACCACTACGGAGTCGAGTACAACTCCCGTCGATACAACGGACCTGGCCTCAACGGCTTCCGCGGCCACCACAGCCCGTACGGCGGCGACGCCAAGCGACGCTGGTACATCTACGTCAACCCCGACGACGTGAACCGCGTCTACTTCCGTCATCCGACCGCCCGGACGTGGCACACATTGCTGTGGGAACATTCTCCGGCCTTGGACTTGCCCATGAGCGAGGACGCCGTGACGTTCGCACGCCGCCTCGCGAAGTCTCGCGGGTCCTCGACGAATCCCGAGGCTGCTCTGGAGGCGATGCTCGAGCAGGCCGACATGGGACTCGGGAAGACCGCTACGGAACGGAAGATGTCACTGCGCCTGGCCCGGGAACGCGCCACGCTACTCGGGGACCTGACTACCGACGATCTTCCCGACGCCGAGGCGTTCATCACGGCCCACCGAAGCGTGGCGTCGCAGCCCTCGGCGGCCGATCCGCCGCAGTCGGCGACCTCAGAAGCCGACGACGAACTCGACGAATTCACCGACGACGACGATGACCTCGACGACGATGAGTACTACGCCGACGCCTTCGAGACACGATGACCACCAACCCTGCCGGCACACGCCGTCCTCGGGCCACGACGATTCCAAGTGACCCTGCCGCCACCAGGCCCGCACTCGATTCATTGACGTTGTCGCGCAAGGAAGGATTCCGTGCGGCCGCCGAAGCCCAACCCCGTTGTCAACCCCAGCAATTGAGCCGCACGCAACTCGCCGAACTCACCGACGGGGACCGCCGGCGCTACGACCGGCAACGGAGCATCTGGCATGCCAACCTCCCCACCATCGAGACTGCTCAACTGCTCGAACTGCACGATCAGCTCGGCGACATCGTCGACAGCAATCAGCAGGATGGGGAGAAGGCGAAGGGCGCGATCGCCATCGAAGGCGCCGCCGGCATCGGCAAATCCATCGCAGTGATGGACTACGCGAAGCGCTACCACCGCGACACCATCACCGAACTCGGTGAGTACACCGGTGACGGCAACGAGCGGTGGCCGGTATGCCGGGTGGGAATGACCGGCGACACCGGCATGAAGGACTTCAACAGAGCGATGCTCGGATTCTTCAACCACGCAGGCATCACTCGCGGGACCGCGGTGGACTTCGCCAACCGCGCGCTGGACTGCGTCCTGTCCTGCCAGACACGGCTTCTGATCGTCGACGACCTACATTTTCTAAAGCAACGCATCACGAGCGTGCAGATCAGCAATCAGTTCAAGTACATCAGCAACGAGTTCCCCCTCACCATCATCTTCATCGGGATCGGCCTACGCCAGCGAGGCCTCTACAGTGACGGCACCTACGCCGACGGCATCCTCGGCCAAAGTGGCCGCCGGATCACACCGATCACGTTCCGCGAATTCAGCGTCGACGACGACGAGCACCGGATGGAGTGGCGACAACTGCTCCTGGCGATAGAGAAGCGAATCGTCCTGGCCAACAAGCAACGGGGCATGCTGATCGCCCTCTCGGACTACCTGTGGGAGCGCAGCACCGGGCGGATCGGCCCGCTCACCACCCTGATCAACCGCGGCTGCCAGCGAGCCGTCCGCACCGGCACCGAATTCATCGACCAGGAACTGCTCGAGCGCATACCGCTGGACGCCGCCTCGGAAAGTCGACGCACCGAGATCCGCACCGCCATTGCACAGAACCGCCTCACCACCCGTC
This sequence comes from Mycolicibacterium sp., assembly GCF_016462545.1. GTDB lineage: Bacteria > Actinomycetota > Actinomycetes > Mycobacteriales > Mycobacteriaceae > Mycobacterium. The sequence goes on from NZ_JAEMTA010000002.1 coordinate 112,036, forward strand.
CCGCCCGCCGCAGGTGAGCAACCAACCCTGCGCCCTGTCCGCAGGGCCGTGGCAGACTTCGAACGGCATCGATCGGCGACCACGGCGGTTTGATCGCACTACCTCTGGCGTGCTGAAACGTGCACAATGAGTTGATGACCACCGATGACGAGACGGCGTACTGGCTGTCGGTGCTGGATAGTCGCGAATCGCTGGCACAGTCTGAGGAAGACATCGCGGCCGGCCGCGTTTACGGTAAGTCGGAAGTGGTTGCCTACCTTGCCGAGATCAAAGCTGAGCTGACGGCCGCTGACGCTGACTACGCCGCCGGCAACACTGTCAGCGCAGAACACATTCGACACCGCTACGGGTTGTCGTAACGCGTGAATCGAAGCCCAAACCCACCGATCTGCGACGCAGCGTCATTCTCCAGCAGCCGTGTCCTCACGGCAGCGATCCGGGAGGCGATCTCTGAGTGGCTGACATGGTGATTCAGGGGCCGTCGGCGGCCGCCGTACCCCGCATCGATGCCGACGCCCGTGCCCGCGGCCTCTCCCGCCAGCAGTACCTCCTCCATCAGCGGTTCGAGCGTGAAGGTTCCGTCACCCCACCGCGGTGCACGATGACACACGAGGATCTGAGCCAGGCGTGCGCCGCCGAGCTGACCTCGATGATCCCGGGGTAATGGAGCCGGCCTGGCGCCAACCAAGGTCCAACCCCTGAGACCAGCAAGAGGCCATCTTGCCGACGGCGCAGCCGAACTCGTGAGTCACTTCATTCCCCCGGCCATGCGGATATCGCCGCCGCCTTCATGAACGCATCGTCGGTCTGCCACCGCAGCGGTTCGTGGCCACAGCCGTAGGCATCCAGGAATTGACGCGCCACTTGGTCCAGTGTGCTGCCCAGGTCGGCGGTCACCAGCACCGGCAGTGCTCTGAGGCTGCGGCAGAACTCACTGGTGTCGGGTGCGGTGGGGCACTGACGCGGGGGAGACCCCGTGATCTGGCCGAACAGCCACGATTGCGCCAGGCGGTAGGCGATGTCCGGTGCGGCAGAAACATTCGCAACGGAACTGATGTCGCGCCATTGTCGTGGCGGCAGGAGTTCGGCGAACGGCAGCTCGCGCCGCGCCGCGTAGTCGATCGGACACGGTTGGGCGTCGAGCGCGTCGGCCAGCGAGATGACCGTGGCCAGGAAGGTTGGCCATCGATGATCAGTGCGCAGGGTGCGCAGGACGTGCGACACCGAGTGCGCGGTGGTCGCTGATCCCAACCGCACCACCATGTCCGGCACTGTCGCGTGGGTGCCCACCATCGCCACGGCGACCGACAGCGCGGTGTCCCACCGCTCGCGTCCGATGGTGAACGTTGGCGGGACATCGATGATCCCTGGCCACATCACCGCGGGGACATGACGCCACCGTCGCGATGCCACGTCCCCGTCGAATGCGGTCAAGAACGCGGAGTGGATCCGTAGTTGCTCATGGGGCGGTAGAAACGGTGCCATCGCGCAGAGCTGGACGCTGCGAAGTGCGGTGCTGGCCTGCGCGTGTCGTGTCACGCTGGACACGGTGGGGCGGTGGCCGTGGTGGTGTGCCGCCGAAATCCACGATCTCAGCGCGGCACCGGCGGTCTCGATATCGGGGCACAGGAGGATGTCGGTGGCCAGGACGGCGGCGATCGCGGCCGACGTTGCGGTCACCCCCGGTAGGGCATCGCCGTAGCGGTGCTGGGCATTGGTCGTGTTCGGGCTGCGATGGTGGTGAACGAGGTCGGCGGGCAGCGCGTGGTCGAGACCCGTCAGACCCGTCCAGCGGTGCATGCGTCTGCTCAACTCGGCTATGTCGGTGAGGAACTGGTGTGCGGCCACCGGGTTGGTGCGATAAATCCCGTCGGCGATCGCGCCACGACGCGTTGCCGTCACGATCGTCGTCTGCGCGCCGAGCGCACGGTGTTTTGCGCCCAGGTGCAGCGTCGGTGCCGTCGAGAGTGGGAAACCGCATCGCCTTCGGCCACCATTCTGGGCGGTGTCCGCGAGGCCGGTGCACAGCTCCGGGACGGGAATCTGGTCACCGCGCCGAGGGCGTGCGCGTTGGCGGCGACCACAGTGCGGACAGGCGTCGGCGAGCAGACAGTGGTGATGGGTGCAGGCGAACGCCCACCGCTGCCGCCACCACAGCTGCCACCGGCCGCCCGACGCCTCGAGGCATTGCGGGCAGAACCGGGAGCGCCCCGGAACCATCGCCAACCCCGCGGGGATCGCGTGGCCGATCGTCATGGCGCGCACCGCAGACGGGCTCACCCCACACGCAGTGGACACACCGTCTGCCTGGGTGTCGGTGAGGTCGGTGAGCCATCGGTACATCCCCGAGGAGTCGCGACATGTCGGACTCAGGCCGACCGCCATCAACATGTCTGCCCAGACCACACCGACGCGAAGAGCAAATGCCTCCAGATAGGAGTCCAAGCCCTCGCCGGGAAGCGGAGCGAGCCGAATCGGCAGCGTCCGCACGCTCACGGCAAGAACCGAGCCGGTCGACTTGTGGTGAGGGGCCCGCCCGAACACGGATCGCCAGGCGGAACATCCCTGCCAGCGAATCTGACCGTCGGTGAACCGTCAACCCACGCGCCCGAGTCGACACCCACGCCTTCACGATGCACTACTAGTAGGGCAGACAGTGGTGTGCCGCGCCGTTTACCTGAGAGCGTGCCGACGCGTCCCAGTCAGAACAACCCGGATCGGGTTGCCGAATGGGAACATCGGCGCGCCATGGTGGGTGCCAACATCCGCGCGCTGCGGGTCGGTCGGGGAATGACGCAAGAGGAACTCGCCCTGTCCTCGGGGGTGACGCGCAACGTGCTCATCGATGTCGAGCACGGTAAGCGTGGTCTGCTCTACGAGCGCCTCTTCGACATCGCCGAGGCGTTGCAGGTCACCGTCGCCGTGTTGGTGGACGATCAAGCCGGCGACTGATGGTCGCCGTGCGCACGTTGCCGATCCGGGTGGCACCACTACCGGGGGAGGCGATCGATTCGTGGTTACACGCCTCGGCGGCGCGCATGGGGGTCAGCTGGGGTGAATTCCGGGGCGCACTCGGGCTCACACCTGCCCGCTTCGGCCTCGATCCGTGGGTGGTGCAGCCGCTGCCGCGGGAGATTGCGTCGATCGCCGCCGCGACCGACGTCGATCCTGCGTCGGTGGCGGCAATGACGCTGTCGCACTACGCAGATCGAGTGTTGAAGATCAACGGCGCGACGCGCCGCGTGACCGGACCTGCGCTATGGCGTGGTGCCGGTTCGCCCTATTGCCCGCAGTGTCTGACCGAGACGGGCGGACGGTGGCTCTTGCGGTGGCGCACCGGCTGGTCGTTTGCCTGTGTCACACACCGCTGCCTGCTCGCCCACACCTGCCCGGCCTGTAGACGCAAGGTGGGGACCCGCTCGTTGCTCACCGACGCCGTCCCCGTGCTCGGATGCTGCGCGAACCCGCCGGCAGGAGCGGTGACACGCACGAGCCTGCGCTGCAATGCCGACCTAGGAGCCGCCGTCGTCCACACTTTTTCGGAACACCATCCTGCGCTGAGGGCGCAGCACCTCGTCGATGACCTCATCGACGCCACCGGGGAACCCTTTGGGGTCTACCGGCTCTCACCGCAGCCCAGCTTGGGTGTTCTCGGCGACCTACGCGCCGTGGCCCGGCAGGTACTGGCCTACTGCAGCGACGATGACCTCGCCGCACACCTGCCCACCGACCTCGTGCAGCTCTACCGGGCGCGCACGAATCATCGCGACGGTGAATCCTCGCATCGCCAGTCGGGGACCATCAGTCGACGGCCGACCGATGCCGCAGCACTGGCGACAGGGGTCACCGCCGCGGTCGCCAGCCTCGACACGCAGGACGTCGCCACCGCTGGTGAGGCGTTGCGGTGGCTGGTGACCAGCATCCGCGCGCAGAGCACTGCGCTGCACCCGAGCCAGGTCGGACGCAGCCGCGTCGCCGTCACCCCGGTGCTGGAGGCAGTGCGACTGGCCGCGCTAGCGCCGATCCTTTCACCCACCGCACAACTTCGGTATCGGACGGCGACACCGATGCCCGCCCTTGCACCGGCGGGACAGTCACGGATCACCCGACTCATCGCACACACCCCGACGACGTTCTGGCCCGAATGGGCCCTGCGACTTACCACCCCAGGTGTCACCCCGAGCTGTCTGCGGCCGGCCCTGGCCGTCGCCACGCTGCTCGTCGGCACCCGGATGACACTGCGCAAGGCCGCGGCACGAATGGCGTCACCCGTCGACACCCCGGCACTGTCGCACGCCCTGGGGGTCATGAGCCGCGACGATCACTGGAGCGGAATCAGCACCGCTCTGACCGTGCTGTCGGATTACCTCGCCGACACCGACATCCCCATCGACTACCAATGCCGCCGCCAGATGAACTACTCGACACTGCTTCCCGACACCGAATGGGTGCGCATCTGTCGCGACACCGCCACGCCAGGAAGATTCGCCGCCCGCGGCCGCATCGCCCGGGGCTACCTCTTCGAGCGCGTCAGTTCTCTACCCGTCACGGCAGCACCACACGGGGCCACCCGCGAACTACGCCGCAAAGTATCAGCCTTTCCCCGACACCTCACTCCCGAGCTGGCCGCCGCGCTCGATGACCACTGCGCAGAATGGTTAGTCAGCAACGCCATTCGCGGTGAGCCCGTCGTCTGGCAACCACCCCTCGACATTCTGGCTGGCCCGCCATTGCCAGGAGACGATCCACACACGATCGACATCACGGCCCTGCACCGGATGATTCGCGGCGACCATTGCCGGCTCGGCACGGCCGCACGACGACTAAACATCTCCGGGGAAGCCGCCCGTTACCTTCTGACCATTCACCCCACCCCGACCCCACCGCTGATCTCGTCCGAACGCGGCCGCCGGTACGGCACGAGCTACCGCATCGCGAAGGCAGCACTGACACCTGAGCGCTTCCGCGACTTGTACGAAGCTCAGGGCCTGTCCATGGCCAGCTTGTGCGCTCGGATCGGCGTCGACCACAGAACGTTGACAAAGCTCGCGCAGGACTACGGAATCCCGATACGCGGGCCATCGAAAGGCGAAGACGTCGTCATCGACCGCGACTGGCTGTACGACTCGTACTTCCACCAACGCCGAGACGTCCGCGCCCTCGCCCGCGAAAGGGGAATTAGCAGAGACGCCATGTCGCAATGGCTGAAGACACATCAGATTCCGAAACGGCCAAAGCCAGGAAACCCTCCTGACCTTGCCGCGGTCACCCGGGCGCCAGCCGTCCTTCGTCCAGCGCTGATGGGTAACGGGGGCTGGGAACGATTGTGTCGCTTTGTCATCGCCAGCAATTTCACCTCGTTGAGCGCCGCTGCTCGTCATATGGGCATCGTCCCGTCAATGCTCGTCGTTCAAATCAACCGAATAGAACACGACCTCGGGGAAACACTGCTGATTCGCGCTCAACGCGGCCACCCGATGCAACTCACCGCCGAAGGCACCCGGGTACTAGCCGAGATCACGGCGTATCAGCGACGACTCGACACCTCGGGTGCACAATGACGACCGGGGCTGGGCCTGTCCTCAGCTAGAGCCCAACATGACAAATGCCGATGCAACCGGCGACAAGTCAACGCCGGATTCAGGCATCTACCTCTCGTCGGCCACAGAGCCGCCCCCATGGGCCCGGAACGTCGTTCTGGGCGTAGCCCGACTGAGTGAGGTCTAGCGATGTGCTCGCCATCTACGAAGTAACAAATTGCAGTGTGTACTCCATGGCTGGCAAGCTGCGAATGTGACTGATGACGATCGACACCGTCGCCTCGACGCGGTCGCGGACGCGATTGCGGCGTCGGATGACCCCACGCTCAGTGGCTGGCGAAATGAAGCGGATCAGTGGGAAGTCACCGTTCACCGAGACGGACAGGCGTTCCTGGATCACCTCGACGCCCTCTCTCGCGAGGCGGACTGCAAAGAGCAACTGAACGCGCCCAACACCGGGTCCGAGTAGGCGATCTTCATCGGCTGCAGATGCTGCGGCCACCTCAGCCTGACGGTCGGACCGAATCAGCCAAACCTATCCACTAAAAGGTACCCGGTAACCCCATATATCCGATTCCGCATATTTCTCGCGTCGAGCTCAAGGCGTCGCGGTGCAGCAGGAGCGGGCTTGTTCGTGGATAACAGTCGTTATTCATGACCGGATCTTCACGACGCGGTTGAAGTAGACCACGTGGTAGTAGCTTTCGTGCCGCGTTGTCTGCTCTGGCGAAGGGCAGGGTGTCGATTCCGGTGTCCTTGAGTCGGTTCCTGGAGCCTCTGACGGTCAGGACTCGGCGTGGTGGACGATGCGGTCGATTATCGCCACGGCCCACCACTTGGTCGCCGGACACCCGATGCGCTCCGGCGCTCTTACCTCAGAATGAATTCATACCACTCGAATTCGTGGCACTATTCGGTCGACGGTTCACGACTCTCGGTGGGGCATCAAGGACCGTTCTCATCGGCGGAGGGGCGCAGGCTAGATGTTGCGAGGTGGTGAAGCTCCAGAGCAGCGGTGGGCCCGTCAGGCGCGACATTGCGAAATCGATGTCGACGTCAATCGTCTCTGCGGCCTACGCGTCCTCTCCTGGAACGCGCAGCAAGTAGTCATGCTACTTCCATTCGACGACTGGTTGTGGAGCAATATGCTCGGTTCGCAACACATTGCGGCTTCGTACCTCGCCGAACTCTGCGGGACTGGCGCGTCTCTGGCGGCGTGCGTGACCAAGGATTCCCTTGTCGTCGTGTCGACAGAGGCGAACTACTTCGCCCCGGGCTGCACCGATCTCACCGCAACCGGCGTCTGCATCGAAACCGGACCGCTACGCCACGTCTCCAAGGTTCGCGTGCGCGATGCAGATGACCGCATCATTGCCGAGGCGATCGTGACCAACGCACCACCAGGCCCACCGAGTGCAGACTGAACGAACGCTTCAACTGCTAACTTGAATTCAATCTGAATGATCTGGAGGTTGAGTGGACGACGATAACGGGGTCGCCGACGCGGGGGCTCAGCGTAGGCACCGCGCACAGGGCGAGAAGCACGCCGTACTGCAGCAGTCGCTGGTCGACATCGACCCCGAGGTGGCGCTGTGGTCCGATGATTTCGTCTTTGGCAGGGTCTGGGCCGGCGAGGATCTGTCGTGGGAGCAGCAGATGTTGGTCGCGATCACCGCGTTGGCGGCGCTGGGAAACCACGCACAACTTCGCAACTATCTGCACGGCGCGCTCCAGGGCGGTGTGAGCGAAGGCGCTGTGCGGCAAGCATTGTCGATGCTGACTGTCTACGCTGGCTTTCCAGTCGGCATTCAGGCGCTCAACGTGCTCAAGGCAGTTCTCGACAGCGAGTCCAAGAATTCATCGGGGTAGCGCGTGGACGTGGGCGCGAAACTCGTTGACGAGGAGCATCTGCGGCATCCCCGGGTGATCATCCGGACTCCGCGTCTATTGGCAAGCGGCGGCGCTGCCGCGCTACGTGAATGGGTGGCGCGTGTCGAGGCCGCGGGCATTGACGGTGTGTTCTGCGGCGACCATGTCAGCTTTCACGATGGCAGGGGGTTCGACGCTCTGATCGACGCGACGGCGCTCGCGGTGCTGAGTGAACGCTTGACCATTTGGAGTGCGGTCTATCTGCTCGCGCTGCGACACGCAGTCCCCGTCGCCCGCCAGGTCGCGTCACTAGCGGGACTGGCGCCTGGCAGGTTCATGTTCGGGGTCGGTCTTGGCGGCGAGGACCCACACGAACTCGAGATCTGCGGAGTCGATCCGCGCCGCAGGGGACGACGGCTCGACGCCCACCTCGATGCGGTCCGCGCACTGCTGGCGGGTGACGAAGTGAGCATCGACAACGAGTTCCTCTCCATCCCCGGAGCGTTGATACGACCTGCCCCGCAGCCGCGTGTTCCGATCTTGGTTGGGGGGAGATCTACTGCAGCGCTAGCACGTACGGGCCGCGCCGCGGACGGCTGGATCGCGATCTGGGTCTCACCCGCTCGCGCCGAGGCGGCGTTGTCGACCATCGCCGAGCACGCCGAGCGGTACGGCCGCGCTCACCCTCCGAATCGCCACGCAATGACGGTGTGGTGTGGGCTAGGAGACACGGCGTCCCAGGCACGTTCACTCGTCGCGCCGGTGATGGAGAACCTCTACAAGACACCGTTCGACAAATTCGAGCGGTACACGCCGTGCGGCACGCCGGCTGAGGTCGCCGAGGCCATCGCGCCGTTCGTGGAACTGGGGTTCCACGACATCATGCTGAACGGTGTCGCCCAGGACGACGCCACCCTGATCGCTCTCAGCAAGGAGGTCGGCCAACACCTCTCCGCCGCATAGCGGCGCAAACGAACGCCTACGGGTTTCAGGCTCCGGTGAATGTGGGCTTTCGCTTCTCCTTGAAGGCGGAGATGGCTTCCTGGAAGTCGTTGGAGCCCAGCAGCGGAGCCTGCAGCCTCACCTCGGTTTCCAGAGCCGCCTCGAGGCTGATGGGCAGTGCGGCGAAGGCACCCTTGATGGCGGCGATCGCCAGTGGTGGCCGGGCGGCGAGAGAGGTGGCTACTGCGGTGGCCTTGTCGAGGGCATCACCGGGGGCGGTGAGTTCGTCGACGAGTCCGATCCGTAGCGCCTCGGTACCCTCGATCGTCTGGCCCATCATGAGCATGGTGCGGGCCCGGGCCGGTCCCACTCGCTGAGGCAGGCTGAACAGAATGCCCGCGTCGCCGGACAATCCGACGTTGACGAAGGCCGCCGACAACCGGACCTCTGGGGTAGCGACGATGTAGTCGCACGCCAGCGCGATCGCGAGGCCGGCCCCGAAGGCGACGCCCTCGACCGCGGCGATCACCGGTGTCGAACCCCCGCCGATGCTGCGCGCGATCTGCTGCGCCGTCTCGACTCGGGCGCGGGCCTTGACCGGGTCGGTCTGTTGCTCCATCGCGGTCACGTCGGCACCCGAGCAGAACGTGCCGCCCGCGCCGGTGATGACGACGGCGCGAATCTCGGGGTCTCCGTGCGAGGCGGACGTCAGCGCTGTGAGTTGCGCGCGCATGGGTATGTCGAGGGCATTCTTGCTCTTGGGTCGGTTGATGGTGATGATTCGCACGCCCGCATCGTCGCGGTGTTCGATGGTGTCTGGGATTCCGGTGGAGGACAGGGGATCTCTCCTAGTTCGTGGTAACCGTGCGCGGGCTGGTGAGCCATTCGGCCAGGACTTCGTCGGTGTTCGCTCCGGGCCATGGTGCCGCCTTGATGGGCGTATTGGCATAGCTGGGGAATCGTGGCGCGCGACCGGGCTGGAGCTGCTCGGCAACGAACACCGAGCCGCGAGAAGCGATCTGCGGGTCCTCGAGCGCCCCGTGCATGCTTCGCACTGGGGATACGCAGGCATCGGTTTTCTCGAATATCTGACACCAGTGCGCCTGGGTCTGCGAGGCGAACCGCTGGGCAATGCGTTGGCGTAGCCCGGGCCACGTCGACCGGTCGTTCTGGGTCTCTGGCGCGTCGTCGAGGTCCAAGAGGCTCAGCATCTCGGTGTAGAACTTGTTCTCGATCGCGCCCGCGGCCATGTGCTGGCCATCGCTTGTCTCGTACACCGCGTAGAAGGGTGCGCCGCCGTCGAGCAGGTTGACTCCGCGCTCGTCGACCCAGGTGCCCGACGCGATCCGTGCGTGGGTTCCTGCCAGCAGGTGTGACACTCCGTCGACGATCGCGGCGTCGACCACCTGGCCCCGACCGGTCTCACCGGCTTCACGAAGCGCGGCGAGCACGCCGATCACCAGATAGGCGCCGCCGCCGCCGAAGTCGCCGAGCAGGTTCACCGGGATCTGCGGCGGTCCACCCGCCTCCCCGATCGCGTGCAGCGCACCGGTGACGGCGACGTAGTTGATGTCGTGCCCGGCGGTCATCGCCCTGGGCCCGTCCTGGCCCCACCCGGTCATCCGCCCGTACACGAGGGCAGGGTTGGTTTCCCACAGGTCCTGCGGGCCAACGCCGAGGCGTTCGGCGGTGCCGGGCCGAAAGCCCTCGATGACGACGTGGGCCTCGTCTGCCAATGCACGTGCCGTGCGACCGCCCTCGTCGTCGCGCAGGTTGAGCGCCACCGAACGTTTGTTGCGGTGCAGTAAGTTCTGCTCCGGCCTCCCCGGGAACAGTGGGACTTCCCCGGGCCGGTCGACACGCACCACGTCTGCGCCCATGTCGGCGAGGAGCATCGCCGCGAACGGTCCTGGGCCAATCCCGCCCAGTTCCAGGACTCGAACCCCGTCGAGGGGTCCCATCCAGGCTCTCCCGGCGTCGGGTTTAGTCTGTGACACGGCATCGATGCTAGCAGTTGAATCCAAAGTGAAGATTCCATCTACCAGGGTTCACTGCCGCAATTTACCCCGTAGCGACGTCGAAGGAGTCGAAATGAATGCAATAGCCGAGCGCACCGCGATCGTGACGGGTGGGGGACGCGGCATCGGGGCGGCGACGGCCCGCAGGCTGGCAGACGACGGCATCAAGGTCGCCATCTTCGATCTCGACGAAGCCGCCGCCAAGGAGACCGCTGCCACGATCAATGCCAACGGGCCCGGAGCCATCGCGGTGGCCGTCGACGTGTCAAGCAAGGAGGCGGTTCAGGACGGAGTAGCCCGCGTCACCAACGAATTGGGGGCACCGACGGTGCTCATCAACAATGCCGGCGTGACGCGGGACAACCTGCTGTTCAAGCTGTCCGACGAGGATTGGGACACGGTGATCGACGTGCATCTACGCGGAGCGTTCCTGATGACCCGGGCAGTGCAGAAGCACATGGTGGACGCTCGGTGGGGCAGGATCGTGAGCCTGTCGTCGACCGCGGCGCTGGGGAACCGCGGCCAGCTGAACTACTCGACGGCCAAGGCGGGCCTGCAGGGCTTCACCAAGACCGCGGCGATCGAACTCGGTCCGTTCGGGGTGACTGCGAACGCGATCGCACCGGGGTTCATCGAAACGGACATGACGCGAATTACCGCCGAGCGCATGGGGATTGCGTTCGAAGACTTCGTCGCCGACCGCAGCGCCGCCATTCCCGTGCGGCGGGTCGGGCAGCCCGAGGACGTCGCTCACCTGGTGTCGTTCTTCGTCAGCGAGGGGGCCGGGTTCGTCTCGGGTCAGGTGGTGTATCTCGCAGGTGGACCAAAGACGTGAATTGGTAGGCTATCTCGACCGAACGTGGGCGTCGAAGAAGCGGATCATGCCCGTCGGATCGTTGGCGAAGTAGTCGTAAGCGGCCAGCCGTGCGGACTCGAGGTCGACCCACGTCATCTCCTTTTCGACGTCGAGGAGGTCGTAGAAAGCGTCGATCGAACGCCGGTTGAGCATCGGGTCGTTGGTGTTCTGGACCAACATGGTCGGCACCCTTATGCGCGCCACCGCAGGCAGGAACGACGCTCGCAAGTCCGCGCCTCCCTGACGTTGATTGAGTTCGTTGGCCGGTTCGATGATCGCATCGGGGACGCGCATCGCGCGTAATTGATCGACGGTGAGCAGCGGCTGGATCGCGATCAGCGCGCGAATGTTGGCCACGGTGGTCAACCCGGGTGTCATGCCAAAGGCGTAGGTGGTGGCATTGGCGCCCATGCACAGGCTCAGCAGGCCGATCGGTGCATGGGCATACTCGGGGCGCCCGGTGACGAAGCGCACCGCCGCAAGGACGTCGCTGGCTTCGCGGACGCCGCTTGTCAGCTTCCCGGCCGGATCGGGGCCGCTGTCGCCGTGGTTGCGCATGTCGTAGGCGAGTACGGAATACCCCTCTGCGACAAGGGCTTCGATATGGCGCAGGAAGTGAATGGGCTGCGGCCACGGTGGGCGGTCACCTCGCCCGTCCGGGGTGTAACCGGCGCGGCTGCAGATCCCGCCGAAGTGGGTTTGGATGATCACCTCGGACCTGGCGCCGGGGATGAGCCAACCCGACAGTGGCACCCCGTCGTCCGCGGTGAACGTCACGTCGTCGTAGATCAGGCCGTAGTCCGACGGGTTTTCGAAGACCGGGGAATCCCCGGCGCAACTCACCAGCTCGACTGCGCGTTCAGCGTCCATCGTCGGATGTTCTTCTCGGCCCTCGGGAATCGCTCACTTGGCTTCCGCGGCCCGTTTGATCCGATCGAGTCTCTCGGTGCCGGCCTTGCGGTGGTGCCGCGTGCGCCACCTGCGCGCGAACGATGCGTAGAAGTGGTAATACCAGGTGTCTGCGAGTTCGTAGGACTCCGTCACCTCGGTGCCAACTCTGCTAGGACGCAAGTCATAGCGCCATGTCGCCGCAGGCCGCCATGGCAGGTCGACGGTGAAGGCGAAGACGCTGCCCGGCTCGCTGGCGCGGATCGTCAGGTGGCTCCAGTAGATGGGGCAGGCTCCATCGTGCTGCACGTTGCGGTGGAAGTGGCGCCCAACGAGCGCCCGCGAGGGTCCTTCGCGCCACCGCGATGCCATGGGGCCGGTGGCGCTGTTCTGACCGCTGATGAGCGCCCACACCCGTTCCGGGGACGCTGCGATGGACGTGCTGACCGACCCACTGAGCGGAGACGCCACCGCTTCAGTCTTCTTTCCGGGTGGACGTCACAGGCCCAATGACTTACTCACGATCGTCTTCATGACTTCGCTAGTGCCGCCGTAGATCCGGGAGACACGGGCGTCGGTGTAGAGCCGGGCGATCGGGTATTCGAGGATGTAGCCGTAGCCGCCGTGCAGCTGCAGGCAGCGGTCCATCACCCGGCCCTGCATCTCGGTGCAGAACAGCTTGATCTTCGCGGCGTCAGCTCCGCTCAGCTCGTCCTCGAGCAGTTCGCTGATCCCGAGATCGAGCATGGCTTGGGCGGCTTCGATCTCCGAGGCGACGGACGCGAGTTCGAACTTGGTGTTCTGCATGGCGGCGACGGTGGTGCCGAACAGGCCGCGGTTCTTGACGTAGTCGAGGGTGAGTTCCAGTGCGGCACGACTCTGCGCCACCGAACCGACGGCGATCGCGAGGCGCTCCTGCGCCAGGTTGTGGCCAAGGTAGGAAAAGCCCTTGTCCTGCTCGCCGAGCAGATTCGTCACCGGGACCCGCACGTCGGTGAAGGAAAGCTCAAGGGTGTCCTGGACCTTCATCCCGATCTTCTCTAGGCGGCGTCCCTTCTCGAATCCCGGAGTGTCGGCCTCGACCACGATCAGGCTCAACCCGTTGCGCCGGTTGCCGTCACCGGGATCGGCGGTCCGGGCCAGCACGATCACCAGATCGGCGAGTTCGGCACCTGTGATGAAGGTCTTGGCGCCGTTGATGACGTAGTGCTCGCCGTCGCGTTTGGCGGTGGTCTTCACTCCGGCAAGATCTGATCCCGTCCCGGGTTCGGTCATGGCGATCGCCAGGAACAAATCACCGGACGCCAGTCCCGGGAACCACCGGTCGCGCTGCTCGGCATTGGCGAGCTTGAGCATGTAGGGCAGCACGACGTCGAGATGAGTGCGGAAGGTGCCCAGCGTGACGTTCGCGCGGGCTGATTCCTCCTGCAGGACGGCGTTGTAGCGGTAGTCCTCCTGACCGCCGCCGCCGTACTCTTCGGGGATCGCGATCCCCGCCGCGCCGATCTCACCAAGCTGGGAGTACAGCTCGCGGGGTACGACCCCGTCCTTGGTCCATTGGTCGTAGTGCGGCGACACCTCGCGCGCGATGAAGTCGCGGATCAACAGCCGGAACTCGTCGTGGTCCTTCTCGAAGAGGTGTCTACGCATGGGTTTGGCTCCTAGGGGTGGGAGGGCGTGGTTGCCGCTTGTAGGTTGGTGACTCGGTCGGCCTCGTCGAACACACCGCGCGCGACCAGTTCGTTGATGACGATTCCCGCCATCGTGGTCGATCTGCCTCGGCAGGCCTGCTGCGCGGCGTCCGGGTCGCGTCGGCGAATGGCGGCATGTTCCTGTTCGTAGAACGGCAGCATCATGGCTTGGTTGTCGGCGTATGACGTCCAGAATGCAAGCGGAATGAAGCTCTGGAAGGCGCGTATCGCGGCCTGCAGACGCGGGCCGGCGTACTCGTGATTGATGGTGCGGCGGTACTCCCACACCGTCTCCTCGAAGACCTTCGACTCGGTGGCGCTACGCAGGACGTCCATGAGCTCGTTGAGTCGGCCCAGGATGCGTGGGCTGGGGAAGGTCGCAGCGCGTTCGGACGCCATTCCGCTGAGCATTCCGTACACCTGGTGGTGTTCGAGGACGGTTTCGGCGTCGAAGCGCTCTACGAAGGCTCCGCGGTGGTATTCGGTGGAAAGAATGCCGTCGTGTTCGAGTTGAACGATGGCTTCCTGCACTGGGATTCGGCTCAAGCCGAGTTCCTGGGCGATCTCGTTGCGGTCCACGCGGTCACCGGTGCGCAGCTTGCCGCTTAGCAGCTGGTCGGTGATGTAGACAACGACCTGGTCCTTTTCCTTGACTCCGTATTTCTTTGGCATCAGGTCTCTTTCAGCATCTCCTGGATGGCCCGGTAGTCGGGTTTGCCGACGGGCGTGCGCGGGACCGCGTCCACCCGCACCCAGTCCTTGGGGCACTTGTAGGGTGCTAGTTTCTCACGGCAGTCAGCGGCCAATTGCCCATCGGATACCTGTGTCGACGCCGACATCTGCAGTACCGCGGTGACGCGTTGTCCCCAGCGCTCGTCGTCCCGGCCGACGACGACGACGTCGATCACCTCGGGGTTGCCGCGCAGAGTTGCCTCGACTTCCTCGGGCCACACCTTCTCGCCGCCGGTGTTGATGACGGCGGTGCCGCGCCCGAGCAGGGTGATCCAGCCGTTGGCCTCTACGCGTGCCTCGTCACCGGTCACTGCGTAGCGGCGTCCGTCGATGATCGGAAACGTGCGCGCAGTCTTGTCGGGGTCGCCGAGGTATCCGACGGGGAGAAAGCCGGTCGTTCCGACGATTCCGACCTGCCCCGGTTGCGCCGGCCCGCCGTCGGGGCCGATGACGATCATGTCGTCGCCCGGCTCGAAGGGCACGCCATTGGCCACGTCTCGGGCGACAAGGGCCTCGGTGGAACCGAAGTTGCTGATCAGCCGCACGTCGGGCAACAGCTCGGACATCCGGGTGCGGATGGTGGTACTCCAGACGGCGCCCGCCGAGGAGATGGCCCGCAGCGAGGGCAGCCTGCCAGCCCACCGACCGGTCTCCAGTTCGGTGAGGAGCGGCCGGGCGAAGGCGTCCCCGACGATCCCGAGCACCGCAACGCCGCAACGTGCCGTCAGCTCCAACGTTTTCTCAGCGTCGAAGGACAGGGTGTCCGACACCACGACGGTGCCGCCGCCGTTGAGCGTGTTCAGCATCAGCGACAGGCCGACCCCGTGCAGGATCGGCGAACACGGCAGTGCGGTGGGGGCGCATCGCCCGGACTCGACGGTGAATTCGGGCGTTGGCGGCGGGCCGTCACGCTTCACCATCTGCCAGATCATCTGGTAGTGATCGCTTACCCGCCATTCCACCGCACGCGGCAGGCCGGTCGTGCCACCGGTGTAGATGAGCAGCCGGTCGTCGTCGGAGAGTGCGCGCGCGCTGCCTGGCTCTCCGGTGATCGCCCGTTCCCAGGTGTCGCTGCCGATCTGCAGTGCGTGCACGGGGCGGGTGATGTCGGCCAAGGCAGCGGCGACGACGCCGGCCGCGCCCGCCTCGTAGACGATGGCACCCGCCTGGCAGTCCTCCAAGACGTAACGCACCTCGTCGGCGGAGTAACGGGGATTGATGTTCGTGGGCGGTGCGCCCGCGACGAGGGCAGCGTAGAAGGTTTCGATTACTTCGACGCAGTTGGACGCCATGGTGGCGATCGGGGGGCCTGCCGCGATCCCCATCGAACGGAGGTATGCCGCGAGGGATTCGGCGCGGCAGAGTAGTTCGATGGTGGTGAGTTCGCGCGTCGGGGCGGCGACCGCGAGATGGTCGGGACGGCTCTTTGCGAGATGGCGCAGAGTGCGGACGTAGTGAAATGGCGGCTCGGAGTCAAGCGGCGGCGGGTCGAAGGTGTGGCCCGCGGCGGTGTGCTCAGATCGCGCACCGGAACGCTGTGGCGTCAATGCGCCCCCACGTGCTCGCCGTCGGGGACCAGCGGATCCGGAATGGGCAGCGCGACGGCGTCGCACAGGTCGCGTCCGAGACTGGCCGTCAGATCGGTCGGGTCGCCGAGGAGAACGTTGAGGGCGCTGCCGCGCCGGACCAAGGCGGGCAGCGGATGCTCGAGGGTCAGACCCATTCCGCCGCACACCTGATTAGCGGTGCGACTGGCGGATTCGAAGGCGCGTCCGGCCATCGCCTTGGCGGCGATGCCATAGTGCACGGTGTCCTCGGCCGAGGTGGTGGGCGCGGCCACCGTTGTCCACGCGAGGTCGAGAATGGTCTGGGCAGCCTGGATCGCGACATACGCCTCGGCCAGACGGTGGCGCACCGTCTGAAAACTGCCCAGCGACTTGCCGAATTGACGTCGCTCAGTCACGTGTTTGACTGCCACGGCATTGACTTGTGCTGCGGCGCCCAGGATTTCGCTCCCTAGGCACAATCGGGTCACTGCCACCGCTCGCGCCCAGTCGGCGGTAGTGACGATGGTCTGCGTCTCCTGTTTGACGTGTCCGGCGACGTGTTGCCACGCGCCGTCGCGGTCGAATCCGGTTGCGGGCGAGAGGTGCAGCTCGGATAGCGGTACCACGACGGCGCCGCCGTCCAGCGGCAGCACGGCACGAGACGGCAGCGCGGCAGGGGCGCGCAGGACAGCGTCGACGTAAAGACCCGCACCGTCGGCAGTGGCCGCGGGAGGGTCGGCGCGCCCGGATTTCGGGAGCCCGTAGGTCACGGCGGTGTCCTCGAGTCCTAGCGCGTGTCCCACTACGGCATCGGTCAAGGCGTTGACCAGATTGTGGCGACCGAATTCCTCGAAGAACACCGCCAGTACGGGAAGTGCATCGTCGAGCAGGTCCAAGGCACCGACGTCGTCGACGACCTGTGCGGCGTCGCCACATCGCTCGATGGAGGCCCGCACGCTCATCCGCAGTGCGGCAATCTCATCGGGGCTGAGCACGGCATCGCTCACGGGCTAGGCCTCCTTGGGAAGGGCGAGGAGACGGTCGGCGATGATGCCTCGCTGAACCTCGCCGGCTCCGCCGTAGATGGACGCGGCGCGGCTGTAGTACCACTCCGATCGCCAGATTTCGTCGTGCGCGTCGGTGCCGAACTCGAACTGCGCGGACAATAGATCTCGGTAGGCGTCGTTCATCGACTGCTCGGCCTGAGCGAGCAGGATCTTGTCGATCGAGGCTTCGGGACCGATGGTCTCACCGGCGAACAACCTCTTGGCGGTGGCTCCCGAGCGCGCCCGCAGAGCGAGGTTCGCCAGCCACGCACCACCGAGAGTTGCCGCGGTCAGTCGGTCGGGATCGTCCACGTTGGCGGCGAGTTCGATGAGTCGGCGGTTGATGTGGGCCTGGCGCATCCATCCGTAATTGGCGCGTTCGAACTGCAGCAGGTACATCGCGAAGGCCCAGCCGCCGTTCTCCTCACCGATCAGATGCTCGGCGGGCACGCGGACGTTGTCGAAGAACACCTCGGCGACTTCGTTGAGTCCGTTGGCCAGGGCGACCGGACGGACTTCCACACCGGGGGAGCGCAGATCCACCTCGAGCATCGTGAGACCGCGGTGTCGGGATTCAGTTGTCCCGGTCCGGGTGAGCACACCCATCCATTGCGACGAGACGGCGTAGCTGGACCAGGTCTTCTGCCCGTTGACGACGTATTCGTCGCCCTGGCGTTCCGCGCGACACCGCAGCGAAGCGAGGTCACTACCCGCTTCGGGTTCGGAGAAGCCCTGAGACCACATCTCATCGCCACGCAGTGCGGCGGGCATCAGCTTGGCGGCGATGTGCGGGGCGAACTTCATCAGAGCAGGACCCTGGACTTCGAGTTGGATGTACTGCTCGGGCACCCGATAGCCAGCGCGTTCCAGTTCGTCGTAGAGGGCATTGCGCAGGATCGCCGGGCCGCCGGCACCGCCCACCTCGACCGGCCAGCCCTGACGATTCCAGCCCGCGTCGAACAGTCGGGCCATGAAGCGGGCGCTACGGGCCCAACGGTCTTCGATCGGTTCGACGCGCTCTTCGCGGAAATCGGCGAGCGACGACTCCTCGGTCGTCAGCCAGTCGACGAAGTCGGCCCGCATCTGCTCGACCGTCAGTTCTTCGATCACTACTGGCACCACGACACCCTCCGCTCGTCGCCCAGCCGCTCGTTAATCGCGCGCACCGATACGATAAATACAAACATACCAATCCTTCGAGGGCTAAGCCAACGCCGCTCACCTGCAATTCTGAGGATGCGCGGCGTGGGCGGGCCTTCGATGCGGCGAACGAGCTGAATGGTATGAATCCATATGATGATGTGGCGCGGTCGCGCCGAGGCGAGAGGATGCACGCATGCGGCTCAACGAGGTATCAGCGCTGGTCACAGGTGGGGGTTCGGGGCTGGGCTTAGCCACCGCCTCGGCTCTGGCAACGCGAGGAGCGCGGGTCGTCATCGTCGATCTCGCCTCGTCGAAGGGTGCGAAGGCGGCTGAAGACTTGGGCGCGACCTTCCTTCCAGCGGACATCCTCGACACCGGGGCGTTGACCGCAGCCTTCGATGCCGCCGCTGGGGCGGGCCCCCTCCGAGCGGTGGTGCATTGTGCCGGACGTGGCGGTGACCGGTTGCGCATCCTTGACCGCGACGGACACGCAAACTCCCTCGACAGCTTCGAGGCGGTGCTGCGCACGAACCTGGTGGGGACCTACAACGTGCTCCGCTTGGCCGCAGAACGCATGGCGTGCAACGACGTTCTCGCCGACGGCGACCGTGGTGCGATCGTGCTGACCGCCTCGGCGGCGGCATTCGACGGTCAAATCGGCCAGACGTCGTATTCGGCGTCCAAGGCCGGTGTGCACGGGATGACCTTGGTCGCCGCACGCGACCTCGCCTCCAAGCAGATCCGGGTGAACACGATCGCGCCGGGTCTCTTCGACACCGCGATGCTGGGGCGCCTTGAGCAGGAGGTCCGAAATCGGCTCGCGTCTGGCGTTCCGCATCCCCATCGGTTGGGGTCCCCCGACGAATACGGGCGAATGGCCTGCGAGCTGTTGGAGAACACCTACGTCAACGGCGAAACGGTGCGGCTGGACGGCGCACTGCGGATGGCGCCGCGGTAGTTACGAATTCGATTGAGGCACAACGACGGTGGCCCAGCCCGTCAGATGTACACCACCGGTCTGCCGTGTGCAGCTCAGCTCCAGGTCGACGAGCTGCTCGCCATGGTCCTCGTAGCGTGCGACGACGGTGCCCGCATAGGTCAGCTCGTCACCGGGCCACGCCTGCTCTTTGAAACGAACACCGAACTTCCGGACGTTGTCCGGTCCCAGCCAGTCGGTGAGGAAGGTAGCCAAGCGGCCAGCACCGAGCATCCCGACCGCGAAGACGGTGGGAAAGCCTGCCTTGGCGGCGAAGTCGGGATCGTGGTGAATGGGATTGAAGTCCCCGGATGCTCCCTGATAGCGAACGAAATCGCTGACCCGCAGCGGCTTGTCGGTGCGGGGATCGGGCGCGAAACCAACGGTGAGCTCCTCCCAGGTGGTCGTGGTGCTCATACGTCCGCCTTCGGCGGTTTGGACGTCTCCACCAACGTATTGCGTACCTCGGCGACCACCTCGCCGGTCTCGTCGCGGTACTCGGTGAGCAAGGTGGTGAACGTCATCGTCCCGCCGCGCTTGCCCTCCTTGCTGTAGCTGTCCTCGACCCGTTGGTGACCTGTCAGCACGGTTCCCACCGTGGGCGGGCCCTTGGGGAAGACGAACTCCTGGCTGGCGTGCAGCACCCGCCGCATGTCGCGGTCTTTGGGCCAGGCATTGGATTCGGGGGTCTGCCAGAACGCTGCCGTCATCAAGAACGTCGGTGGCGTGACGGCGTTCTCGGGCTCGAAGTGTCTGCGGTGGCGCGATCCGGTGGCCTTGGCGAATTCGCGTGTCTTGCCGAATTCGACGGGGAGGGTGAAGGGTTCGGTCATGACGTTCCTTCTGCGGTGGTGTTCAGGGCACGATGACGGCGTGGAGCGGCGGATCCTGACCGTGGGCCATGTCGCCGAGCAGTTCGGCCACCGACGTGGCGTCTAGGGGGCTGGTGGTCCGGGGGAGCGTGTGAAAGCGGTCCTCGGTGGCGAGCAGGTCCAATGCGCGGGCGTAGGCGACGCCGTCCACGCCGCGAGCGCCCAGCACGGTGAGCTCCTTGAGCACGATGCGGTCGGGGTTGAAGTCCTTGAGGCCGTGCACCCCGCGGGTGCCCGCCACCACGACGGTGCCGCCCGGTCGGGCCAGGTCGATCGCCTGGGTGAACGCAGCGGGGGCGGCTGCAGTCACGTCGACGACGACGTCGGCGAGACCGCCGGTCTGTTCCTTCAAGAGCGCCTTGGCGTCGGTGGTCGTGATGTCCACTCCCACGGTGGCACCGAGCTTTTCGCCCAGTTTCAGGCGGTCGTGATCGCGGGTTCCGGCGCCGGTCAGCAGCGTGAACCTCGCGCCGGCGATGGCGGCGACGGCCACGGCGCTCAAGCCGCGCAGACCTGGGCCGAGGACCGCGACGACGTCTCCCTGCTTGACCCCGGGCAGGACCTGCCCCCAGCGGACTCCGGCACCCAAGGGGTTGAAGAGCGTGGCATACGAAGAGTCCATGCCGGTCGGGATCGGATGGACGAGAGAGTCGGCGGTCAGCAAGAGGTGGGTGGCGTAGCCACCCCAGAGGCCGGACCCGACGGAGATGGAGGTGTTGCCGTAGGAATCCTTCATGCCGTGCGTCCGGCACAGTGGGTACGCGCCGCGGCGACAGGCGTCGCATTCACGGCAGCGCTGGAACACTTCGAGGGCGACGACGTCCCCGTCGCAGACGCCGTGGGATGCGGCGAACTCGTCGGTCGCGTTCTCGACGACCCCGACGACCTCGTGTCCAGGTATCAGAGGCAGACTGCCCGGCATGGCACCGCTGTACAGCTCGTGGTCGCTTCCGCAGAGCCCACAGGCCGTGACCCGCAGGACGGCCTCGCCTGCTGCCGGCCGGGGGATGACGATGTCCTTGGCCACCAGTCGATTTGGAGCTTCCAGCACTAGTACGTGGGCCTTCGTCATGGCGCGATCCGGTAGATGACGCTGCCGGTCGCTACCGATCGGCCCGACTCGCTGGCCACGCTGACCTCGGCGAAGTTGAGTTCCTTCGCACGACGCACACAGCGCGCCGTGGCGATCACGGCTTCCCCGCGTGCGCCTCCGGTGTAGTTCACCGTCATCGATACGGTCGCACCTCGGGTGCCGCTGTCGTAGTTGTGGCCGTTCCACACCGCTGCAGACCCGGCGGTGTCGATCAGGGTGGCGATGGCCCCGCCGTGGGGGGTACCACCACCGTTGTCGACGGTCTCGCCGTAGGGCAGTTTCACCACCGCAACGCCGGGCTCGGACCAATCCACGAGTTCCAATCCAACCGTGACGGTAAACGGAACGCGGGTGAACATGTAGCGCAGCGACTTGCCGTGGCGCTCGCGCTGCTCGCTGTCAGACACGCCCAACACGCTAACAGATGAATCTATTCGAGTCGGCGTCCGCTTCGGGATTCATCTGCATAGATGCTTTGTCGGAGATCACTCTTGTGACACCCTTGCGTGGGGTTGTATCCAAATTCCGAGGAGGAGACTTCATGAGCACCGTGGTCCAGGAGACCTCCGATCGAGTGCTGCACATCCGGCTCAACCGTCCGGACAAGCGCAACGCGGTCGACGACGACATGTTCAACGAGTTGGTCGCCGCGGCGGAAGCGGCCCGCGACAACACCGAACTGGCCGCGATCGTCCTGTCTGGCGCTGGGCGGTCGTTCTGCGCGGGTCTGGACTTCGCCGTGCATCAGAGCTTCGCCAGTGAGGGCGGCGCCGGACAACGCCCGTACGCCGATCCCTCCGACCCGACCTCGACGGGTAGGACCCCGGGCCGCGGTCAGCGCATCGTGCGCGCTTTTCGGGATGCACGGGTACCGGTGATCGCGGCGATCCACGGCCATGCAATTGGCGCCGGGCTGCAGATCAGCCTCGGCTGCGACATCCGCATCGTGACGGCCGACGTGCAATTGGGCTGTGCCGAAATCGACTTCGGCATGACCGTCGACATGGGGGCGAGCCAGCTGCTGCCGAGGTTGATCGGAACCGACCGCACCATGGACCTCCTGTTGAGCGGGCGCCTGATCACCGGCGCCGAGGCGGTGCGGTGGGGTCTGGCCACCCGTCTCAGCGACGACCCGCTCACCGAGGCGCTCGACCTCGCCCGCTCGATTGCACGGCGCAGCCCGCACGCCGTCGCCGAGACGAAACGGCTGGTGCGTCTTGCCGAGACATCGACCGTCAAAGACGGCATGGCCCAGGAACTCTTGGTGATGGCCAATAACATCGGCAGCCCCGCTCAGGTGGAGGCCGTTCAGCGCTACTTCGCCGCTCGGCAGCGTTAGTCATGTCTATGGTGGACGCCCCGGAAATTCTGCTCGAATGGCCCCGACCCGGTGTCGCCCTCGTCACCCTTAACCGCCCCGACAGATTGAACGCCCTGACTCATCGGGCGATGCGGTCACTGCTAGCGGCCCTGCGAGAGGCGTCAGATCATCCCGAGTGCCTCGTTATCGTGATCACCGGCGCCGGGAGGGCATTCAGCGCCGGTCTGGACATCGGTGCGAGCATGGCCCGCCAGTTCGACCATCCGACGCCGATACCCGAACGATTCGACGGCCAGGAACTGTTCGCTTCACTCCCACGAACGATCCGCACCATCCGCCAACCCGTGATCGCCGCCGTGAACGGCGCCGCGGCAGGAGCCGGAATGGGTATCACCCTGGCAGCCGACATCCGGGTGGCCGCCCACTCCGCGGTCTTCCACATCGCCGCCGTCAAGCTGGGACTGTCGGCAGGTGAGTGCGGCATCAGCTACCACCTACCCCGCCTCATCGGTGCGTCGAAGGCCTACGAATACATGCTCACAGCACGGCCCATCGACAGTGCTACCGCGGACCGCCTGGGCCTGGTCGCCGGCGTGTATCCCGTCGGCGACGTCGTCGACGAGGCCCTTGCTCTCGCCGGAGAGATCGCCTCCCACAGCCCGTTCGCGATCTTTCAGACGAAACAGGTCATGCTGCAGAACGTAGACAACAACTTCGAAACGGCCCTCGCGATCGAGAATCGTGCCCAGATCCTCGCCATCAACACCGAGGACTCCACCGAAGCGATGCGCGCGTTCCTCGAAAAGCGATCACCCGTCTACACAGGCCGCTAACACGTCAGGTCGACAGGATCGTCACCGCGGCGGTCCCCGGGGCGCCCTAGAGCTGTGCATATCCCACCCGAGCCGCGGCTACCTGCTGATCCCCGCAGCTGGTTGGTGAGCTGGTAGATCTGTCGCAGCCCCGGCGCCCCCATCGGCTCGCCATTGGCCAGCAGACCGCCGTCGGTGTTCACCGCAACCGCCCACCGATCTCGGTGTCTCCCGCCGCGATGAGAGCCTCCTGCTGGCCGTCGGTGCAGAAGCCGTCCTCGGTCGGGTCCCAAACACCTGTGGTCATGGGTCCTCCTATCCGGATGCGCCATGCGGCGACAATGCTCATTTTGTATGCAAATGAAGCCAGTGCGCGGTGCATAACGGGCGGTGTGGCTTCGTTTACGGCGCTTGATAAGGCACTATGCCCGCTTTGCAGTTCGATTCAAATGGTGAGGTCTGCTTGCCGGTCGCGGGTGCGATCAATTAGAGTCGGCGTTAACAGCCCCACCCATCCGGGAGAGTGACGTCGTGAGTCAGTTCAAGGACGCACCGATCTTTGACGCAGATCAGCACATGTACGAGACACCTGAGGCGTTGACGAAGTTTCTGCCGGAGAAGTACTTGTCGAAGGTGCAGTTCGTCAAAATCGGCAAGCGGACCCGGATCGCGATCAGGGGTCAGATCAACGACTTCATGCCCAATCCGACCTTCGAGCGGGTCGCTGCCCCCGGGGCGCACGAGATGTTTTACTCGGGGCAGAACCCGGACGGCCTCTCGATGCGAGAAATGTCCGGTCATGGCATCGACTCACCGGCCGCGTCGCGCAATCCCAAGGATCGGATCATCGAGTTGGACCGCCAGGGTGTTGACTCCTGCTTGAACTATCCGACATTGGCCAACCTGGTGGAGCATTCCTCGGCCACGGATCCCGAGCTGACCGTGGCGATCGTGCACGCCCTGAATCAGTGGATGTTGGAGCACTGGAATTACGTCCACGCCGACCGGATCTACAGCACTCCGGTGCTGACCTTGGGCATCGTGGACGAGGCGCGTCGGGAGTTGGAGTACATCCTCGCCAACGGTGCGAAGGTCGCATTAATCAAGCCAGCCCCGGTGTATGGCCACAAGGGGTGGCGCTCCCCGGCGCTGCCGGAGTTTGATCCCTTCTGGAAGGACGTTGAGGACGCTGGTCTGCCGATCGTGTTGCACGCCAGTCAGCCTCCGCTGTCGGAGTACATCGACAAGTGGGAGCCTGCCGACACCGCTTCGGCATTCGAGATGTCGGCGTTCAAGTGGACCGCGCTGGGGCATCGTGAGATTGCCGACATGTTGACGAGTTTGATCTGTCACGGCACGTTGACGCGGTTCCCGAGATTGCGGATCGCCAGCGTGGAGAACGGCAGTGCGTGGATCAAGCCGTTGTTCGACGATCTGCAGATGACCTACGCGAAGATGCCCCAGAATTTCCCCGAGCATCCGCATGAGGTGTTCCGCCGCAACTGCTGGGTCAGTCCGTTCTGGGAGGGCTCGGTGGCCGACGTCGTGCAGACCGTCGGTTGGGACAAGGTGATGTTCGGGTCGGACTGGCCCCATCCTGAGGGCTTGGAAGAACCGCACGGATATTGGAAGTATGCCGAGGGGATGGACGTGCGCCGTTCCTATGACTTCATGGGTGACAACGCCCGACGCTTCATGGGCTTGCCACTGGCCAACCCCGACCCCGAGGCCGCCAAGCCGCCCGTCCTCGAACACGCCGGCGCTTGAGCGCCGTTCACCGCCGCACTGCCTTGCGGCGAATAGCTCCGCAACCCGGCATTCACGGGAGAACGCGCTAGATGGCGCGCACCGTGGTCGATGGCGTCGTTCCTGATCTATCAGGAAAGCTGGCCGTCATCACCGGCGCCAACAGCGGACTCGGCCTTGGCTTGGCAGAGCGACTCGCGCGTGCCGGGGCCGAGGTGGTGTTCGCGGTTCGCAACCAGGCCAAGGGCGAAGCGGCCGTCGACACGATCCGAACCCGTGTCCCCGCCGCGAAACTCTCGTTGAGGAGCCTCGACCTGGCCTCGCTGGACAGCGTGGCTGCCTTCGGCGGTGAATTCAACGCCGACGGGCGTCCAATCGACATCTTGATCAACAACGCCGGGATCATGACGCCGCCGAAGCGCGCCACCACTACTGACGGCTTCGAGCTGCAGTTTGGCTCGAACTATTTGGGCCACTTCGCATTGACGGCCCACCTACTGCCACTGTTGCGGGCCGCCGGAACGGCGCGGGTCAGCTCACTCGGCAGCCTCGTCAACCGTTTCGGTCGAATCCACTTCGACGATCTGCAGTCGGAGGCGCACTACAACGCGAATCGCGCCTACGCCCAGTCCAAGCTGGCGGTGCTGATGTTCGCGCTCGAATTGGACCGCCTGAGCCGTGAGCGCGACTGGGGCGTCGTGTCGAATGCCGCGCATCCCGGTTTTACCAGAACCAACTTGCAGATCACCGGACCTGGACACGGCACATCGGGTAATTCGGCACTGGAGCGCTTCTACGCCTTCACTTTTCGGTTGCCGTTTGCGTACCAGGACGTCGAGAGCGGCATTCTGCCCGCGCTGTATGCCGCGACCAGCGTCCAAGCCAATGGCGGCGAGTACTACGGCCCCAGCGGATTCGGGGAAATCATGGGTCGTGCGGCAGTGGCCTCGGTCCCCAAGCGCGCCCGTTTCCCGGAGGAGAATCGTCGACTGTGGACGATGTCGCAGGACTTGACCGGTCTGACATACCCGGATTGACGTCAACAGGAAGGCGGGTCGGCCGATGCGGATCGACACCATGTTGCCCATCAGTGCGTTCTCTCGCGACGCTGCGGTCACCGCGGAGGCGGACGGTTACGACACGCTGTGGATAGGCGAGACCAGCCGCGACGGGTTCCTGATGGCACTGCTGGCTGCTGAGGCCGCACCGCGGGCGCGGGTCGGTACCTCCATCGCCGTGGCCTTCGCTCGCAATCCGATGACAGTGGCCAGCACCGCCTACGACCTCGCCGCGTACACCGACGGGCGCTTCATCCTTGGACTGGGCTCTCAGGTCAAGGCCCACATCGAGCGCCGATTTTCCATGCCGTGGTCCCATCCTGGCCCGAGGATGCGCGAATTCGTGCTCGCCATGCGTGCGATCTGGAACAGCTGGCAAACCGGAGACAAACTCGACTTCCGCGGCGAGTTCTACAGCCACACCCTGATGACGCCGTTCTTCGCCCCCGAACGCCACGACGCAGGGCCGCCGCCGGTCTATCTGGCCGGTGTTGGCGAATACATGACGCGGGTCGCAGGTGAGGTCGCCGACGGGTACCTATGGCACCCGTTCACCACGCAGCGTTATCTGCGGGAGGTGACCATTCCGGCGCTGGAGCGCGGGCGCAAGGCCGGCGAAGAGGCCGGTACCCGCCTACCGGACAACGACATCGCCTTGAGCGGGCAGGCATTCGTCGTCACGGGCCGAGATGATCGGGAGATCGACGCAGCGATCACCGGGGCCCGAGCCCGCATCGCGTTCTACGCCTCCACCCCTGCCTACCGGGGGGTGCTCGAACTGCACGGGTTCTGCGACCTGCAGCCCCAGCTCACCGCACTGTCCAAGAAAGGTGAATGGGAGGAGATGGGCGCTCTGATCCCCGATGAACTCCTCGAGGCCATGACGGTGATCGGCACTCCCGAGGAAGCCGGTCGGGCGCTGCACGATCGCTGGGCCGACGTCGCCTCCTCGATCACGCTGTATGCGCCCTATGACGCTGACCCCAGCGTCTGGCCGATCGTCGCCAAGGCGGCCCGCGGTTAGTGGACAACTCATTCATCGCCGACCCATCGGTAGGTCAAGAGGAGCGCCGGGTCGTCGGCAGATCGAGCACATGAAATGACACCGCAGCTACTGCCCTTAGCAGTGGGGCTGGGGCAGCAGATGACGGACATGCACGACGGGGTCGACCGATCGTCGGGCGCGCCGCTTGTCACTCAGACTTCCAGTTCTGTTGCAGAACAACTCGGTTCAATTTGCCGTTGTGAGTGAGTGGAAGCTCGGAGACGACGAACCAGTGCGCGGGCACCTTGAATCCGGCCAACCGGGTGCGGGTGAACGCGCGCAACTCGTCGAAGTCGGGTGGCGACCCCGTGTCCACCGGAACCACGAACGCCGCCAAGTTCTCGCCCAGCCGCGAGTCGGGAACGCCGACGACACCCACTGCGGCGACCTGTGGATGTGCCACCAGCGCGTTCTCGACCTCGAGGGGGTAGACGTTCTCACCGCCGCGCACCACCATGTCGTGACGTCGACCGACCAAATGGAGGTAGCCGTCGGCGTCGACGGATCCGAGATCACCGGTGTGCAGCCAGCCGTCGGGCCCGTGCACGGAGAGATGCGGCGCGGAGGCAATCACCTCGCCGGCAGTTGCCCCCGCCGGTTGGTCCAGCCGCATCCGTAGGCCCTGCACCGGACGGCCGACGGTGTCGAGCAGTTCGACGGCGCCGGCGGCAGCCCGTCGATGATCATCGGCGTCGAGGGACGTGATGGGGCTGCCCTCGGTCTGACCGAACAAATTCACCAGCGCGACGTGGGGTAGGACGGTCAGCACCCGGCGCAGGGTGTCGGAGGACATCGGTGCCGCGCCGTACAGCAGGGTGCGCAGCGGTACTGCGTCCAATAGCCCGCCGTCAGGAGCATTTCGACCATGGTGGGCACCAGCAGGCACTTCGTTGCGCCGAGCGCCCGCAGACCGCGCCACCACTCGTGGGAGAACCGTGTCGTGGGGAGGATGGCGCTGCCCGCCGACAGGGCGGCGGTAATGTTCCCGAGCCCTCCCAGGTGGTGCAGCGGGGAGCCGGTCGCGTACCGGTCGTCGGGGCTGAAAGCGGCCAGACCGGAGAGCACCCGGGTGCGGGCCGCCATCACCGACTGGGTGAACGGCACCCGTTTGGGTGCCCCCGTCGTACCCGAGGTGTGTAGGTAGAACGCCACGTCGCCACGCGGGGCGGGCAAAGGCTCCGAGGACACCGGTAGCGCAGGAACGGTGATGACACGGACCCCCGTCGACGCACCGATCGCGTCGGCGGTATCGGCGAAGCCCGGCTCGGTGAGCAGCACCCGCGATCCGGTGCCCTGGACCATCGTGGCGAGTTCGACCACCGTCAGCCGGGGTCCCAGCGGTGCGAGCGGGCGGTCGGCGACCGCACCGCCCAACAGCAATGCAAGGGCGTCGGCGTTGGTCGTCACCAGTGCGGGGACTGCGCTGCCGTGGCCGCCGTCGAGGTCGGTGAGGAAGTCAGCAGCAGTGCGGGCGCGGCCGAACAGTTCGCGTCCACTCACCGGACCAGTGGTATCGGCGACCGCCAGGCGAGAACTTCCCGCGTGCATGGCGGCGACCTGCTCGGACCATGTCATCGGAGCATCCGGGGACCAGACGTCACGCTTCAGAGGCGGGGGAGCGTCGACGGAAAGATCGGAGGTCGACGTTCCGTGCCGGCACGCATGCCCTCCGCCGCGTCGGGATGGAGGAACGTCAGCATCTCCAGCGCTACTGAGTGCTCGAAGATCGGCGACGCCAACTGGAACCAGCCGTTGAGCGCCTTCTTGCTCAACTCGATGCCCACTCGTGAGTTCTTGGCCAAGCGTTGAGCCAATGCAAGCGCCGTATCGAGCACGTCCTCCGAGGGCACGCACTTGCTCACCAGGCCGATGCGCTCGGCCTCCTTGCCGGTGAAGACCTCGCCGCTGAAGATGTAGTACTTCGCCTTGGCCATTCCGCATAGCAGGGGCCACATCAACGACGAATGATCGCCCGCTGCAATCCCTCCGAGCACATGAGGGTCGAGAAGCTTGGCGGTCTCGGAGACGATCGAGATGTCTGCCGTGACGGCGAGCGCGAGTCCACCCGCTGATGCAGTCCCGTTCACTGCGGAAATGATCGGTTGGCGCATGCGGATCATGCCGTAGACGATGGCGGTGATCTCGCGGATCTGGCCGAGGGTGTATTCGACGTCGAACAGTTCCATGTCGATCTCGTCTGCGGCGCCCCCAACGGAGAACGCCGAGCCGGCGCCGGTCAGGACGACGACACTGGTGTCTGGATCGGAGTCGATGTCGGTCCAGACCCGGGACAGCTCCGTGTGCAACGCGGGATTCATGGAATTCTTCTTCTCCGGGCGGTTCATCTCGAGGAGGAGCACGCCATTCTCCTGACGGGTGAACTTCAGAAATTCGTATGCATCGACATCGATCACGATTCCTCCTCGAATCAGATAACTGTTTAACACCTTAGGCACATGGGTCGAACGTCGAACCGCTAACGTCTCAGTCGTGTCCGTTCCGCAGCGATTCTTCGATGCGCACGTGCATTTCTGGGATCCGGCATGCCGCTGCTGGTATCCGTTTCTCGCGCCCGACGCCGTTAGTGCGGTAGGTCTCGGCACTGCGACGGGGATGAAACGCCGCTACGACGCGGCGACGTACCGGTCGGATGCCGCGTCCGTCGTGCTCGACGGCGTCGTGCACGTCACCGCTGCCCGAGGTTCGGGCAACTACCTGGCCGAGACGGAAAGCCTCGCGAAACTCCGCAGCGTCGACGGTCTGCCGACCGCGCTCGTCGGCGGCTTCGATCCCGCCGCGTCCCTCGCGGTGATCGAGGCCGAACTCGACGCGCAGGCGCGCGAACCGGCGTTCGTCGGGGTGCGGACCATGGAGCCGCTGGACTACTCCCAGGCCACCACGGACGCGGTGCTGGGTCTGGTCGCCGAGCGTGGCCTGGTCTTCGACGTGGTGACTCATCCCGATGAGATGGCCACGGTGGCAGAAACACTCGAAACCCATCCGTCGGTGACCTTCGTGGTTGAGCACACCGGTTGGCCTTTGGTCGCCGACGACGCGACCCACACCCGGGCGTGGCGCGCCGGGATGCAGGCTCTTGCCGCGAGTGGCACGCACGTCTACTGCAAACTGTCCGGTCTGGCGATGACGTTGCACACCTTCGATACCGAGGCGCTGCGTCCCTGGATCGAATACGCGATCGACGTGTTCGGCGTCGACCGGTGCTTGTTCGGGAGCAATTTTCCGGTCGACGCCATGTTCGGGACGTTCGCGGATCTCATCCAGGCGTACGCCACGATCACCGCGCCGCTGGGCGCCCAGGCACAGGCAAAGCTGTTCAGCGGCAACACCCGCGCGGTGTATGCGTCCGGGCCCACGACGATTGATCGGTAGGAAGAAGTGACGGAGACGAGCGGCGCAGACGAACTTGATGGCGTAGACGTGCAACTGGACGACGACCAGGTAGCGACGGTCACCTTCGCTCGGCCGCCGAACAACTTCTTCGACCTCGAATTGGTCACCGGCATCGCGGATGCCTGCGAATCGCTCGATCACGAACGGTCCTGTCGCGCCATCGTTCTGCGTGGCCTGGGCAAGCACTTCTGCGCAGGTGCAAAGCTTGAGGCGGGCGCCGAAGACCTCATCTCCAAGGCGTCAGTCGAGACGAATCCGCTCTATGCGCAAGCCGTTCGGCTGGCCGACTGTGCCGTACCGATGGTAGCTGCCGTGCAGGGAGCGGCCATCGGTGGCGGATTGGGAGTGGCGTTGGTGGCGGACTTCCGGGTAGCGAGCCCCGGTGCGCGCTTCGCGGTAAACTTTGCCCAGCTCGGCATGCACCATGGATTCGGCATCACGGTGACGTTGCCCGGCGTCGTCGGTCAACAGCACGCGATGGACCTGCTGTACACCGGTCGCCGGGTGTCCGGTGACGAGGCACTGCGGATCGGTCTGATCGACAAATTGGTCCCTGAAGATCAATTGCTCAGCACGGCATACGAGTTGGCGTTCAGCATCGCGGCGTCGGCCCCGTTGGCCGTGCGGTCGATCCGCGAAACGATGCGCGGCGACCTCGCCGCCAAGATGGCCAGCGCGACGGCGCGCGAGCACGCTGAGCAGCGTGTGCTTCGGGCGACCGCGGACTACCGCGAGGGCGTGGCGTCCTATGCGGAACGCCGGCCTGGCCGCTTCGAATGGCGCTGACCGTCATGAGCTTGACCGTGCGCGCAGTCGACCCGACGCACCTTGGGGAGTCGTCGTCGGCAGCCCGACGGGCCTTGGCCCCCGGCTGCGATGCGTACGGGCCGAGAACCGTAACACCGCTTCTAAGGGAAGACGATGAGGTATCGACGTGACCGAACTGGTGACCTATGAAACCCTCGATGCGGGACGCATCGCCCGCATCTGGCTGAACCGGCCGGAGGTGCACAATGCTCAATCACGAACTCTGCTGGTCCAACTCGACGAGGCCTTCGTCCGAGCCGAGGCCGACGACGACGTGCGCGTGGTCATCCTGGCGGCGCGCGGCAAGAACTTCTCCGCCGGACACGACATGGGCTCGGAGGAGGCGATCGCCGAGCGTGCCGCCGGCCCCGGCCAGCATCCGAGCTTCGCCGATCACGGGGGGACTCGGCCGGGCCGGGTTGAGTCGACCTACCTTCAGGAGTGGCACTACTACTTCGAGAACACCTGTCGCTGGCGCAATCTGCGCAAGATCACCGTCGCGCAGGTTCAGGGCAACGCCATCTCGGCCGGGCTCATGCTGATCTGGGCGTGCGACCTCATCGTCGCGGCCGACAATGCCAGGTTCAGTGACGTCGTCGCCGTTCGGCTCGGGATGCCGGGCGTCGAATATTACGGTCATCCTTGGGAATTCGGCCCGCGCAAGGCCAAGGAGCTGCTCTTGACCGGAGACTCGCTGGATGCCGACGAAGCTTATCGCCTCGGCATGGTGTCCAAGGTGTTTCCGGCCGAGGAACTGGAGGCCAAGACGTTGGAATTCGCCCAGCGCATCGCGCAACGGCCCACCATCGCGGCCCTGCTGGTCAAGGACTCGGTCAACGCCGCGACTGACGCCATGGGCTTCGCCGAGGCACTCAAACACGGCTTCCACATCCATCAGCTCGGACACGCCCACTGGGCGGCACTCAACGACGACAAGTTTCCCTGCGGCAAGCCGCCCGACGTCGAAGATTGGCGTACCGCCCAACCCACCAGACTGGCGCAGCGCGAGACGCCGTAGACCTGCACTGCGCTTACCCGCATGGCGACGACGGGAGTGATCAGGCCGCGGACCCGCCGGTGATCAACGGATAGAGGCCATCGGCTCCATGCTCGGCCACGATCCCGCCGAGCTGCCGGCTCCAGGACGCCGTGGTGCCGTATTCGTTGCGCCACGACCAGAGCCGTCGGCTCAACTGGTGCAACGAATATTCCTGCGTCATCCCCATTGCGCCGTGTGCCTGGTGCGCTGCTCGGGTCGCGGTCCGCGCCGCCTCGTCCGCAAGCATCTTCGCAGCGGCGATCTCGAAGCGGGCACCGACTGGTGACTCGCTACGGTCAGCGGCGCGCCCGGCAACAGCCGCGGCCATCGCCACGATCGCGGCTTCTTGCGCACCGAGCACGAGGTGCTGCTGGACGGCCTGGAACGAGCCGACGGCCTTCCCGAACTGGTGGCGTTCGCTGGTGTAGCGCTGCGTCAGCGAGCTCATCGACTGCAACGCGCCAGCCATCAACGCCACCCGCGACAGCGCCCCCCTCAGGTGCAGCGCACTGGCATCGATGCCCGAGGCCGCGGGCCCGAGGAAGGTGGGCTCGACGTGATCAAGGTGGACGGTGTCGCGCGGCTCGCCCGCGAGGTTGCCTGCCAGCTCGATCCGCATCGACGCGGTCGGAAGTAACGCGACGACCGGCCCGTCGCGCGTCGTCAGCAGTGCAGCGACGTTGTCGACCGAACGCGCCCATGGCACCCGATGAGCGCACCCCGTCACGCGCCCGTCGACCAGTTCCAGCATGTCGTCAGGTCGGCCAGGAATGACCGAACACGTTGCCCCGACGTTGATTTCGTATCCCGCGCCCGTCAACAGCCAGCCGGCCAGCATCCCGGCCTCGGCCAGCGGGATGGGTGCAGCGTATTCGCCGGCCACGGTGAGGACCGCCAGCGCGTCCTGCAGCGTTCCACCCGAGCCGCCGGCGGCTTCCGGTATTCCGATCCACGGCAGGCCCATCTGGGCGGCGCCGGACCAGATCTCGGGTGCCCAGCCGTCGCGCTCGGCGGCCTGGACGCCGTCATGGGTGCAGGTGGACGTGAACAGCGCGCGCACTGAGTCGACGAGCAGGGAATCGACCGTCACGACCGCAGACCCTTCGAGACCACCGACCGCAGGATCTCGATAGTCCCGCCCCTGATGGTGAACGAGGGTGAGGTGAGAACGGCCTCGGCGAGCAAGCGCTCGAACAAGGACGCCGTGTCGGGGGATGGCTCGACGTCGACGAGACGCTCCACGGCCGCCAGCACGTCCTGCTCGAAACGTGTGCCCATCTCCTTGATCAGGGCGGCTTCGGCAGAGGGTGTACCGCCGGCGTCGATGGCGCGCGCCACCGACAGCGACAACTGTCGCAGGCCCCACCAGCGGGCAGTGGCCGAACCCAACAGTTCCAGTGCGGCATCCTCGAGCGTGTCGTCATGCTCGCGCAGGAACTGTTCCACGACGAGGTAGGTGGAGAGCCACCGATCGGGCCCGCCGCGTTCGTAGGCAAGCTCACTGGTGTTCTGCGCCCAGCCACCCCCGACGGTCCCCAGCACCAGGTCATCGGTGACGAAGGCATCGTTCAGCACGACCTCGGAGAAGCTCTCGGTGCCATCGAGAAAGGGGATCGGCCGCACCGTGACGCCGTCACCGTGCAGATCGATGAGCATCTGGGTGAACCCTTCGTGACGGTTGTCCTCAGCGCTGGTGCGGCACAGGGTGATGAGCCAATCATTGCGGTGCGCGCGCGTCGTCCAGACCTTCGTTCCGTTCACGTGCCAGCCGCCATCGACCTTGATCGCGCGCGTACGCGTGGCAGCGAGGTCGCTGCCGGCGTCGGGCTCACTCATCCCGATCGAGAAGGCAAGTTCCCCCGCGCAAATTCCTGGGAGGAAGCGCTGCTTCTGTGCGAGCGTGCCGAATTTGTTGATCACCGGGCCGCTCTGGCGGTCGGCTACCCAGTGGTGCCCCACCGGCGCACCCCACCGAAGCAGTTCCTCGGTCACAACGAAACGATCGACCGCGGTGCGCGCCCCGCCGCCGAACTCCGCGGGGAGCGCCATCCCCAGCCATCGCCGTTGGGCGAGCTTGCGCGAGAAGTCGCGGTCTGCGGGTGAACTCATCCCCAGACCTGGGCGGAAGGAGCCTCGCGGCAGCTCCGACTCGAGGAAGTCGCGGACCTCGCCCTGCAGCTTCACCTCGTCGTCGGTGAGCTTGGCCGGCTCGAATTTCATCGTGCGGCTACGGCTTTGGTGCCGAAGTAGGAGTGCAGGCCCTCGGGCCCGTACTCACGACCGAAACCGCTGTTCTTGAACCCGCCGAACGGTGCGTCGAGCGCCTGGGGTGCGCCGTTGACGCGGATGCCGCCAGCCCGGATCCGGGTGGCCACCGCCAGTCCGAGCTCCGGCTGCGCGGTCCACACCGATCCGGCCAGTCCGTACTCCGAATCGTTGGCGATGTCGACTGCATCGTCGAGATCGCGGTAAGACTGGACGGCCACGACGGGGCCGAAGACCTCCTCGCGGGCAATCCGCATCCCCGAGGTGACGCCGGTGAACACGGTCGGCTCGACGTAGAAACCCTTGGCCAGGCCAGCTGGGCGGCCACCCCCGGTGGCGACCTGCGCACCCTCGTCGGTGGCGATGTCGAGGTAGTTCAGCACGCGGTCGCGCTGTCGACGTGACACCAGCGGACCGACGAGGGTTTTCGGGTCCCACGGATCACCGACCGGCCAGCGCTCCACTCCCGCGACGAACTTCTCTACGAACTCGTCATGGCGATCGCGGGGGACCAGCATCCTGGTCTGCGCCATGCAGGACTGGCCGGTGTTGCCGATGGACATCGGCACCAGTCGCTTGATGCTCCAGTCGAAGTCCGCGTCGTCGAGCAGAACGGCGGCAGACTTGCCGCCGAGCTCGAGGGTGAGCGGGGTGAGCCGCTCGCTGCAGCGAGACATGATCGCGCGGCCTGCCGCGGTACTTCCCGTGAAGACGACCTTGTCGATCCCGGGATGCCCGACGAGGTGGTCGCCGACCGCGGCGTCACCGGCGACGAAGCTCACGACGCCCTCGGGCACGCCGGCCCGCTCGATCGCCTCGGCAAGCGGATAGGTGTCCAGGGGTGTCTCCAGAGCGGATTTCACGATGATCGAACAGCCCGAAACCAGTGCCGGCGCAAGCTTGTTCATGATCGATCGCAGCGGAGCGTTCCACGGCACGATGGCGGCGATGACACCGAGCGGCTCGTGCCAGACGCGGCTCGTCCCGCCGCCCGCCGTGCGCGTCTCTCCATCGCTGAACGCCTCGATGAGGTCGGCGTAATAGCGCAGCGCGGCGATCGGGATCACCACGTGGTCCGCGGCGCAGAACGCGACCGGCGCTCCCATCTCCGCAGTGATGACGTCGGCGAGCTCGTCGGAACGCTTGTCGAGGTCATCGGCGATCGCGCGGACGACCGCGGCGCGGTCGGCCGCGCTGCAGCGGCGCCAATCGCCGTCGTCGAACGCCCGTCGCGCGGCGGTGACGGCAGCGTCGATGTCCAGCGGCGATCCCATCGGCACCTTCGCGATGATCTCTTCGCTGTTGGGACTGATCACATCCAACGTCGCCTTCGTCGCCGGGGCGACGAAGCGCCCGCCGACGAAAAGGTCGTCGCGGTCCCATCTGCCGGTTGTCATGGGGTTCCTCGAAATTCGGTCACGGTGAAAGGGACTGCCAGCGCATGCCCTTGGCGACGGCGGGGTCGTATTGTTCGGTGAATAGGCCGCCGGTGAGGCCAGCGTCGACGAACAACGACGTGCCGTTGACGAAGCTGGCAAGCGGGCTGTTCAGGAACACCATCGGCCACGCCTGCTCGACGGGGTTCGCGAGTCGGCCCAGCAGGCGCGGATAGTTCTGTAGCATTTCGATGCCGCCGTCCTTCTCCTTCATGACCTTGGTGAAGTCACGAGTCGCCGCAGTCTTGGTGCCGCCGGGATTGATGGCGTTCAGGCGAATTTTCGACCCGATGGCGGTGATCCCGCGCCGTGCCACGTAGGCATTCACCGCCTCTTTCGAAAAGTCATACGGATATCCGCCTCTGTCCAGGTTCTCCAGCCCCCAGGCCCGCGCCGACGGGGCGTCCTCGGTGTCCAACAGTTCCGTCAGCAGCGCGATGTGGCGCTGCCACGACACCCCGGAGGTGGAGCCGATACAGCAGATCGCGCTGCCGGAAGGCATGCGGCCGAGGACGTTCTCGGTCAGCAAACGCATGCCGATGAAGTTCACGGCGAGGATCTGCTGCGGGTCGAAAGTGCCTGGCACACCGGCGCAGTTGAACAGTGCGTTGATCTCGCCACCGATGGCGTCGACGATGTCGGTGACCTGACCGTCGTCGGTCAGATCGATTGAATGGCATTGGGCCACTCCGGGAATCGGAGACTCACGCAGATCCGCGGCATGCACCTCGGCACCCAACCCGACGAGCAGTTCGGTGGTCGCGGCGCCAATTCCGGACGCGGCACCGGTGACGATGACGCGTTTGCCGTCGTAGTTCAGGG
The DNA here is from genome assembly GCF_016462545.1 of Mycolicibacterium sp. Classification (GTDB taxonomy): domain Bacteria; phylum Actinomycetota; class Actinomycetes; order Mycobacteriales; family Mycobacteriaceae; genus Mycobacterium. Next base: position 149,011 of record NZ_JAEMTA010000002.1, read on the forward strand.
CGTTGCGAAGGTCCGGTGCTGGCGTTGCTTGGTGCGCCTGGCTCATGACGACGCTTTACGCGCGTCCGATCGGGAGACGAACTCGTCGACGATCGCCTGGTGCTCAGGGGTATCGAAGGACTGATACTCCTGGCTCAGCGCATACTCGAGTACACCGGCGACCGCTCTCTTGACGTGCATGTTGAGAGCCTTCTTCGTGGTCTGCACGGCATGTGGCGGTTGGGCCGCGAGCTTCTCGGCGACCTTCATTGCCTCGTCCATCAGGTCGGCGTCAGCGACCTTGCGGGTCGCCAAGCCGATCTCGACGGCACGGTCGGCCGAAATCCGCTCGCTGGTCAGCAGATATTCCTTGGCCCGAATCATCCCCATCAGCAGCGGCCACGTCGGTGCCCCGCCGTCGGCGGCGGTCAACCCGACACCGACGTGCGGGTCGGCGATGAACGCACTCTCCGCGATCAGCACGATGTCGCTGCACACCGCGATGTTGCAACCGAGTCCCACGGCCGGGCCGTTGACCGCGGCCACCACTGGCAGTGGGAAGTCGATCATCTCGTTCAGGAGGTGACCCGCACGGTCCATCTCGATCTGCCTGGCTCGGGTGTCGGTGCGTAGTTCGACGAAGTGACGCATGTCGCCGCCCGCACTGAAAGCCTTTCCGGCGCCGGTGATCACGACCGACCTGGCATCGGGGTCATCCGCGAGGTGTCGCCAGACGGCATTGAGCGCCAGATGCAGGGCCTCATTGGTGGCGTTCAGCGCCTCTGGACGGTTGAGCGTCACTACGCGGACGGCGCCCCGCGACTCGATGAGGAGTTCGGGGGCAAAGGGGTTGGTCATGCAGAGTCCTGTCCCGCAACCGGAGCTGATGGGTTCGGTGTCCACCGCAACGGTAGTTCGGTGAAGGCGAAGGTGTTGGCAGGGAATGCGATCGCAGGGGTGTGGTCCGGGGCGAGTGCGAAGTCGGGAACGTGGCGCAGCCATTCGTTGATGATGAGCGTCATCTCCATTCGTGCGAGGTGTGACCCCAGGCAGCGGTGGGCGCCGCCCCCAAATCCCCAGTGCCGATGAACTTTTCCGTCCATGACGACGTCGTCGATGGAGGTCTCGTCGCTGCCGTCGCGGTTGATCGCCCCCAGGCAGAGCCGCACCGCGGCGCCTTCGGGAAGTGTGATGTCGCCGATGGTGACGGGTTTGGTCGTCACCCGCACGACGACCGGGGCCGGTGGTTCCAGTCGGACGATCTCTTCAATGAAGACCTTCACCTGCTCGGGGTCCGCGATCAGGTTCGCCCGCAACTCGGGGTTGCGCGCCAGCTCGATGAACGCAGCGGTCATCGCCGAGGTGACGGTGTCGAGGCCGGCGAGCACGAAAAGGAAGCTCAACCCGGTCGCCTCGGTTTCGTCGAGCGGCTCCTCCCCGGTCAACACTTGGGAGAGGATGTCGCGGCCGGGGTTCCTCTGGCGTTCGGTGATCGCGTCGGTGAGGTAGGCCGACAACTCCAATGCCGGGGTGAGGTCCGCACCGTCGAGGTTGGGGAGGTCGGCCAGGGCGATGACGGCGTCCTTCCAGGCGATCAGTCGGTCGCGGTCTTCCAGCGGGAGCCCGAACAGCGTGAGGAAAACCTGCGACGGGTAGGGCACGGCGATGTCGGCGACCGCATCGCACTCACCCCGGGTGGCAACGGCGGCGATCATGTCGACGGCTTGGTGCTGAAGCGACGGCAGCATCTCGTTGAGGGTGTGTGGGCTGAAGAACGGCTGCAGGATCTTCCGATACCGGGTGTGCTCGGGTGGATCGACGGAAAGGGGCACCAGTGGGATCGGGCTGCCGAGAATCTCCGCAGCCTTCGCCGAGGAGAACACCTCCGGGTCACGCAGGGCTGCGAGGACGTCCTCGCGGTGGGTCAGGTGGTACCAGCCATTCATCAACACCACCGGCCCAACGTCGCGCAACACCGACCAGCCGGGGCCTCGGTTGGTGGCAAACGGCAAGCCAGCCCAGTCGACTTCGGGTACGTCGTCGATATGTGCGTCACCCTCGGACAGCGTCGTCATCGGACTTCACGCTCCTTTGTCTCTCTATTTGCATTCATTTCCCCACGCGGCTTCGAGGGTAATAACGCCCATCCGGTCGGGGTGACTTTTCAGTTGAAGATCCTTTGTCCTTGCCATCGGGTCGTCATGGATGCCATGTCGATGCCTATGCGCTCGCCCAAGGGACGGTCGCAAAGACCGAAGCGGAGAAAACTATTGCATTCAATCCGCAGCCGACGTCGTGCCGCAGGGTGGCCACCTGCGCGACCCGACGGATCGTCACGGCCGTCCCGGCGTCAGACGCAGAGGTCCGGTGCGCACGAGTGCACCGAGTGCACCGGAGTCGGCACCGGCTAGTTCCGCTGCATCGAGGCACGCGGCGACATCCCGTCGCAGGTTCGGCCCGGCAACGGAGGCGAAGGCGTCCACGCCGCCGGCCACGAGTGCTTGGGCAGCGGCCGCGCTCCCACCGCTGCAGACCATCAGTGCGCTGAGCAGGGCTGTTGGGTCGACGCCGAGGGCTCGACCGAATTCAGATGCGGCGACGACGAGTTGAGCGTTGGCCGCGAAGAGAAGATTGTTGATCAGCTTCAAGTGCAACGCCGAGCCCAGTCCGCCGGTCGGAATTATCGGTTTTGCGTACGCCGCGAGCACGGGCTTCACCCGCTCGACGGCGTCGGATGCGCCGCCAAGTAGAACGGTCACGGCGCCTTCGGCGACGTCTTCGGCCGTGCCGCTGACCGGGGCATCCAGGACCTGTAGTCCCTTTGTCGACCGGGCCGCCATCTCCGCGAGCGCCTGCACGGCGCCGTTCGTGTGGGAGACGAACAACGCATCATGCTTGGCGTTTGCCGGGACGCCGTCGAGCCCCTGGCTGATCTCACTCAGCTGCGCATCCGAGGAGAGGCAGGAGATGACGATGTCGCTCTCCGCGGCGACCACGGCCACCGAGTCGGCCAGTGCGGCGCCGTGAATCCAGAGCCGATCGCGGACCTCACCGCTACGAGCATGCACGAGCACCTGGTGCCCGGCGTCGAGGAGCCGCAGCACCATGGGCTCGCCGAGGCGGCCTGCCCCGATGAAGCCGATGACCTCTGTCATGACCCATCGATGGCAATGAACACCGGGCCTGACCCGTCGCAGGGTTCGAGCTCGTTCCGTGTCATAAGGTCGCGACCTCCGTCGGTGATGTGTTCGGTGCGAGATGCTTGCTCAGTCGTCGATCAACTCGACGATCGTCGCGTTGGCGGTTCCGCCGCCTTCGCACATGGTTTGCAGGCCGTAGCGAATCCCGTTGTCGCGCATGTGGTTGATCAGTCGAGTCATCAGGATTGCGCCAGATGCCCCCAAGGGGTGACCGACGGCGATGGCTCCTCCGAGGGGGTTGACGCGCGCGAGGTCGGCGCCCGTATCGGAAAGCCACGCGAGTGGCACTGCGGCGAAGGCTTCGTTGACCTCGAACGCACCGATGTCGTCGATGGTCAGACCGGCGCGGTCGAGTACCCGCCGCGTGGCCGGGATCGGTCCGGTCAATACCAGGCGGGGATCTGCCCCCATGACGGCGCCGTGCAGATACCGTGCCAGCGGGCGCAGACCGAGAGCCTTCGCTCGTTGCGGAGTGGTGATTAGGAGGGCCGCCGCACCGTCCGAAATTTGCGAGGAATTGCCGGCGTGAATGCAGCCGCCCTCACCGGAAACTGACTTCAAGCCAGCAAGGGCCTCCGTGCTGGTGCCGCGTCGCAGGCCCTCGTCGGTGGTAAAGCTGCCCGCGCTGGTTTCCACCGGGGTGAGCTGACCGTCAAACAGTCCCTTGTCGATTGCCGCGGCGGTGAGTTCGTGTGAGCGGACCGAAAATTCGTCCAGTTGGGTCCGCGTTAGGCCCCATTGCTCTGCGATCGCCTGGGCTCCGGTGATCTGATTGAAGTCAGCCCCTGGGTAACGGGCGTATGGCGTCGGCCCGTAGGGCATGCCGGTCGCACGTCCAGCCCCGAGGGGTACTCGGGACATGCTTTCGACGCCGCCGGCGACCACCAGTTCCTGTTGCCCGGACATCACGGCGTGGGCGGCGTGATCGAGCGCTTGCTGACTTGATCCGCACGCGCGGTTGATCGTCACCGCGGGCACGGTTTCGGGCCATCCTGCGGCCAGTACGGTGAAACGGCCAACATTGCTGGACTGATCACCGACCTGCGATACGCAGCCCCATTGCACGTCGTCGACATCACCCGGGTCGATCCCCGTCCGGGCGACCAACTCGCGCAGCACGACCGCGCCCAGATCGGTGGGATGAACGTCCGACAGCGACCCATTGCGCTTTCCGATGGGAGTCCTGATCGCCTCGACGATCACTGCTTCGGGCATGGGCTCATCTCGCTTCTGGACATCGTCGGCAACCGCAGCCTGACACGGAACGCCGAATCCTCGGCACTGACCTTCAACCGAGCTTATCAGTTGAATACATCTTCGAGATAGTGTTCCCTGAGTCGGAGGCCGTCGTAGCGAATATTTCGGCGTAATGATGCCTGAACTGCAGAATAGCGCGAGCGTCGGTCCGCTAAGGTGTAGCAAAGATGCATCCATAGATGACCACACCTAGGTCGCATCAGCGTCACTCGACGTTCCCAGTTGGGCAGATTTCCTGACATGAGAGGTAGTCCCATGGCCGCAGCATTCACGGGCACGGTCGCGTTCCTCACCGGAGCCGCCCGTGGCCAGGGACGTTCGCATGCCGTGCGTCTCGCCGAGGAGGGTGCCGACATCATTGCGGTCGACCTGTGCGGACAGCTCGAAGGCGTGACGTATCCGATGTCCACCCGCGACGACCTCGACGAGACCGTCAACCTGGTGGAGAAGACCGGGCGCCGTGCAACCCGCCGTGATCCGAATGATCCGGAACGCCGATGTCCCCCGCGCCGACCTCGCGTCTCTGGAGTTCATCTTCGGCGGATCCGGGCCGCTGGATCCCGAGACACGCGATGCGTTCGAAGAGCGTTACGGCGTGCCGGTGCTGTGGGCTTACGGCACAACGGAGTTCGCGGGATCGGTGTGTGCGTGGACCCCGGAGCGCTATCGTGAGTTCGGACGACACAAGAGGAACAGTGTCGGAATGGCATTGCCCGGGGCCACGGTTCGCATCGTGGATGTCGACACCGGTGCGAAGGTGACGCCCGGTGCTCAGGGCTTGCTGCAGGCACGTATCCCGCTGATCAGCCCTGAGTGGATAGTGACCACCGACCTGGCGTCGGTGGACGCGGACGGCTTCGTCACCTTGCACGGCCGGGCGGACGGCGCGATCAATCGCGGCGGCTTCAAGATCCTCCCCGAGACCGTACGACGGGTTCTGCTGATTCACCCTTGCGTGCGTGACGCCTGCGTCGTCGGGGTCCCCGACCATCGCCTCGGTGAGGTCCCATTCGCCGCCGTCCAAACGGTGCCCGGCGTCGCGGTTCCATCCGACGAGGAACTCAAGGCCCTCGTCATCGAACATCTGCCACGCCATCACGTCCCGGTCGCCATCGTTGCCGTGGACGAGCTGCCCCGCAACAACGCAATGAAGGTCAGTCTCCGTGACGTCGTGGCGCTCTGCACGGAGGCATCGTGATGATCGGATCGGCCGCCGGTGATGCCTCGATGACGATGGGGGACATCGTCAACGACAATGCCGACCGATTCCCCGACGTGGTGGCCTACCGACTCGGACCCGACGAGATCACCCACTCCGAACTGCGGGAGCGAGCAGTGCGGCTGGTGTCGGCGTTGAGCCAGAACGGACTCCGGCGACAAGACCGCATCGCGGTGATGAGCCGTAACCGCATCGAGTTCGGCGAGTTGTTCGCAGCCACCCATCTGAGTGGCATCGTGATGGCCACCATCAGCTTCCGGTGGTCACGCGGCGAAGTGCTCGAGGCGCTGCGACGGGTGACACCGTCGATCGTGTTCTGCGATGGAGAGTTCGCGCCGATGATCGGTGAGCTCATCACTGAGTTGCCTGGTGTCCGGCTCGTCGTATCCCTGGGTGCCGAATCCTGGCCCCAAATGACGAGCTACGACGACTTCATCGCTCAGGGTGCGCCGGGGGAGTTGGCCCTGACCGCGCAGTCCGACGACATTGCGTGCCTGCTGTTCACCAGTGGCACCACGGGCGCGTCGAAGTGTTGCATCCTCGGGCACCGGGAGCTGCGTCGGATCGCCTTCTCGATGAATGTCGAAATGCGCTGCGGCAGTGACGATCGCGGCCTGATCAACATGCCGATGTTCCACTTCGGTGCCGTCGCGATCATCGGCGGCCTGCATGCCCGTGGCTCCACGGTGGTGTTGCAGAAACAATTCAATCCCGCCGAGGCGGTCGCGTTGATCGCCGAGCACGACCTGACGGTTCTGCACCTGGCGCCCGTCATGCTTCAAACCCTGCTTGACACGGCGGTCACGGGGGAGGGCCTGGGATCGGTGCGCACCATCGTGTACGCAGCCGCGCCCATGACTCCCCATACGCTGCGTCAGGCTCTGCGCACCCTGCCAAAGGTCGGGTTCCTCAACCTCTACGGCCAAACCGAGGTCACCGTCTCCGGTCTGCCCCGGGAACTACACGTGGTGGGGGACCCGGAGAGTGAGCGAATGCTGGGCTCGGTGGGATTTCCGTTTCCCGGGGTTCGCGTGCGCATCGTGGACGACGACGGACGGGACGTCGAGCCGGGGTTGCCCGGCGAAATAGTGGTTCAGTCGAACTCGATGTTCCGCGGGTACTGGAACGACCACGCGGCCACACTGGCCACCCTGGGCGACGGGTGGTGTCACACCGGCGATGTCGGACGCTTCGACGCCCGAGGGCTTCTCTATCTCATCGATCGCAAGAAGGACGTCATCATCACCGGCGGCGAGAACGTCTACTCACCCGAGGTCGAGGACGCCGTGCTCGACCTAGAGCAGGTAAAGGCCTGCGCGGTCGTGGGGGCTCCCGACCGTCAGTGGGGTGAAGCGGTCTGCGTGGTGGTCGTCCCGTATCGCGAGGCAACACTTACCCTTTCGGAAGTGCAGGACGCCGTCCGCACCAGGCTGGCCCGTTACAAGGTGCCTCGCCGCCTACTCCTCGTCGAGGAATTGCCGGTTCTCGCCAGCGGCAAGGTGGACAAGAAGTTGCTCAGGAGCATGGTCGTCGATGCCGAACGGGACTTGGAGCGTGAGTGAAGAACCCGAAGTCATTGTTGCGCAGTATGACCGGATGCTGGTGATCACCATCAACCGGCCACATGCCCGAAATGCCGTCAACTCCGCGGTCAGCCAGGGATTGGCCGACGCCATGGACCGGCTCGACGCCGACCCGGGCTTGTCGGTAGCGGTGATCACCGGTGCCGGCGGGACGTTCTGCGCAGGCATGGACCTCAAGGCGTTCGCTCGCGGCGAAACGGTGTCGATTGCAGGCCGAGGGCTCGGATTCACTGAACGTCCACCCGTCAAACCGTTGATCTCGGCAGTGGAGGGCTACGCGCTCGCCGGTGGAACGGAGCTTGCGCTGGCCACCGATCTGATCGTTGCGTCCAAGGACGCGGTGTTCGGCATTCCGGAGGTCAAGCGTGGTCTCTTCGCCGCCGGTGGGGGACTCTTACGCTTGCCGGGACGCATTCCCTATGCCATCGCCATGGAACTGGCTCTGACCGGAGACAACCTGCCCGCAGTGCGTGCTGCCGAGTTGGGCCTGGTCAACCGACTCGCGGAACCCGGAAAGGCGCTCGATGATGCCGTTGCCTTGGCGCAGAAGATCACCGCCAATGGACCCTTGGCCGTCGCGGCCACCAAACGGATCATCGTCGAGTCCCGAGGCTGGCCTGCCGAGGACATGTTCGCCGAACAGGCCAAGATCAAACCATCGGTGTTCGAATCCGACGACGCCAAAGAGGGTGCACGGGCCTTCGCCGAGAAGCGCGCACCGCAGTGGACTGGCAGGTAGGGGCAACTGATGACGGGGTGGTCCGATGGCTCCACCCCGAGGGGCACGGTGCGCGGCTGACTCATTCATACCACCGACGCCGAGATCGCGGGTCGTATTCATCGCGGACCGATTCCATCGCGTTGAGCCGACGGGTCAGTAGCGCGACCTCGGCGTCGGCATGGGCGGGGTCACCGGCACCGGCCTGCAGTTCGCCGAGGCGACTGCGGGTGCGAGCGATCTCCTCGACGAGACGCTCCCGTGCCTCGTCCTTGGTCAGCAGATCCTGATCGGTCCAATCCGATTGGGCGAGTTGCTCGTTGCGCCCGACGCCCGCATTGTCCGTCACACCGGTCTCTACTTCGATGCGAAGAGGTCGCCGAGCGACTTCTGGACGTCGTCGATCCCGCCGTGCTCGCCGCGGCCCGCATATTCCGGCTCGGGTCCCTTGCCGCCGTTGGGGCGCCACGGGTCGTTCTCGTCGGCGTTGTGCGCCTTGAAGCCTTCCACCGGAAAGTTGTACCAACGTCGGGTGTTGTGCTCGACCATGTCGGCGACCTCATCGTCGGGGACGTCGGCGAACACCTCTTCGGCGCGGGCGCGACTCTTCGGCCAGAACGAATCCGAGTGCGGGTAGTCGCATTCCCAGGTGATGTTGCCGACGCCGATGTCATACCGGTTCTTCACGCCGGCTTCGTCTTCGATGAAACAGCCGGAGATGTTGCGCTTGAACAACTCTGACGGCGCGATCGACGGGTGGATGTTCTGGTAGTACTTGTGCTTGCGCCAGACGTAGTCGGCGCGTTCGATCAGGTACGGCATCCAGCCCACGCCGCCTTCGGAGAACGCGACCTTCAGGTTGGGGTGGCGGTGGAACACCGGGGAGAACAGCAGGTCGGTGCAGGCTGCCATCGACGTCGTGCCCATCAGCGTGATCATCACTGCGAAGGGCGCCTCTGGCGCGATCTGGGGTGGGAACCCGCCCGAGCCGAAGTGCATGACTGCGACCTGGTTGGTCTCCTCCAGCGCCGAGAACACCGGATCCCAGTGGTTGGTGTGATAGCTCGGCAGCCCGAGGTTGATTGGGTTGTCCGGCATGCCAATCGCCCGACACCCCTTGGCGGCGACGCGGTGGATCTCGGCGACCATCAGCGCCGGATCCCACAGCGGAACCATGGCCATTGGGATGAAGCGGGCCGGGTCGGTGGCGCACCACTCGTCGAGGGAGAAGTCATTCCAGGCCTGCACGCCGAGCAGGGCGAGTTGCTTGTCCTCGCCTTCGAGGAAGATGGTGCCGCAGAAGCGCGGGAACGACGGGAAGCAGAGCATGGCCTCGACGCCGTCGATGTCCATGTCGGCGATGCGGGCCTTGGGGTCGTAGCAGCCGGGGATCATGTCGTCGTAGCGGACCGGTTCCAGGCCGTACTCTTCGGGCTTCTTGCCAGCGACGGCGTTGAGCCCGATGTAGGGGTAGCTGCGGCCCTCGTAGACCCAGGACTGCATCGGCGCCAAACCGTCCCCGCGGGGGGTCTCGATGATCCGCGGGCCAGCGTCCTGGTACTTCGACGGAAGTCGATCGCTCCACACGCGAGGGTGCTCGATGAGGTGGTCATCGACGGACAACAGTTTCATGGATGGCTGCAGTGGCATGGAATCCACTCCTTCATTGGCGGCGTATTCACGCCGAGCTGGTGTGCAGCCACGACGCGTGACTGCCGTCACGGTAAGCGCCGGCGGCAACGTAGTCAAGCGACCACTGCACTAACTGTCGATTCGCAGCTCGAGTGTCGCCACCGTCAGGCCGATGAACCTCGCATTTAGTGAAGTGTCCACTTGACTACTGTCACGAATTCGACCTAGGGTGACGGCAGTCACACGGTGTCGACATGTGTCTGGGCGCCTTTTGGGCGAATGAATGTGGGAGTTGATCACGTGGAACTCGATCTGTCGAGCATGATGACCGATCCGGCGCTGGCCAACAATCCTTGGCCGGTCTACGCCGGGCTGCGCGACTTCGCGCCGGCCATTGCGGCACCGTTCAGTCGCTCGCGCAGTGGCACGGTCGTCGTGCTTTCGCGTTACGAGGACGTTCACAAGGCGCTGCGGTCGCCAGAGTTGTTCGAGGCCAACGGCGCCAACGAGATGGGGCAACAGCGGCCCTGCATCCCCTTGGACGTGGATCCCCCCAATCACGCCAAGTACCGCAAGCTGCTCGACCCGTTGTTCTCGCCGCGCGCGGTGCGTGAGATGGCCGACGAGACCAGAGCCATTGCACAGGAGATGTTGGCCAAGGTGGTCGAAGATGGCCGCGCGGACTTCCATCAGGCCTTCACGGTGCCCTTCCCGTGCCGGGTGTTCCTCAACGTGGTGGGCTTCCCCGTTGAAGATCTCGACAAGTTCCTGGTGTGGAAGGACGCCTTCGTCCACGGCGAGGACGTCGCGGGCAGCGACGACCTGACCGTGCTGCGGGAGCTCTGGAAGCGTACGGCCACGGAGGTCTACGCCTACTTCGACGTCCTCCTCGACCGCCGAATCGCCGAACCGGCAGACGACTTGGCGACGCGGCTGGTTCAGTCCGAGATCGAGGGTGAGCCGCTGACCCGGCATGAGATGCTGGACATCCTGTTCCTTCAGATGGCCGCCGGACTGGACACCGTCACCGCCACACTGGACTGCGTCATCACCCGGCTCGCCAAGGACGCCGACCTTCAGGCCGCAGCGCGCAGCAACCCGGAGAAGATGAAACAGATCGTCGAGGAACTTTTGCGGATCGAGACGCCGGTATCGCTGGTGTTGCGCTACGCCACCCAGGACATGGTGATGCACGACGTCGAGATCGCCAAGGGTGACATGGTGCTGTTGATGCTTGGTTCAGCGAATAACGATGACCGCGAGTTCGAAGACCCGGAGTCGCTCGACGTCGACCGCAACAACACCCGCCATCTGGCGTTCGGTGGTGGCGTACACCGTTGCCTCGGTTCGCACTTGGCCCGCCAGGAGCTGATGGTCGCGCTCGAGGAGATCTTCGCGATGCTGGGACCCTTCAGCGTGCCCGTGGGCGAAGAAGTGAACTTCGTGCCCGGAATCCGCACCGCACATAGCCTTCCGTTGGAGTGGAAGGCGTCGGTCACCGCCACCCCGTGATGACCCGCCGCCGAAAGTACGGTTGTTGAACCCATCGCCCGAGTGGGGCCGTCAGACAGCCGTGCTTTCGGCGATCTACTTGACGACGAGGCCCGCGTCTACTGAGTGCGTAATACCGGTGATGTAGCGACCGGAGGTGCCGCATAGGTAGTACATGGCCTCGGTGATGTCGCTGGCCTCGACGACCGGGACGTCGGGCAGCAGGTTCTGCATTGTCTGCCCGAAGTCCGGGTTCTCGGCCGCGAACTGCATGAACTGTTCGTTGACCACCATCGGGGTCATCACCCCGGTCGGGTGCACGGAGTTGACACGGATCTTCTTCTCCGCCAAAGCGTTTGCATAGTAACGCATCAGGCCGACGACGCCGTGCTTGGCGGCTGCGTAGCCGGCGGAACCGTGGCTCATCGTGCTGAAGCGGACGCCGCCGGCCTTGAGCCCCGCCGAGGAGCTGGTGATGACGATGGCACCGCCATCACCGGTGTCGAGCAAGGAGGGCAGCGCCGCCTCGATGGCGAAGTACACCCCGTTCAGCATCACGTTGACCGCGTCCAGGTAGGCCGTGATTTGGTGGGACGGCTCGCCGAGGATCGGCATGATGCCTGCGTTGGCCAAGACGAAGTCAAGGCGTCCGAGTTCGGCGACCCCGTCGGCCACGACGGCTTTGAGGCGCTCGAAATCGCGGACGTCGGCTTGCGCGGCGACGATTCTCCGGCCGGTCTTCTCCACCAGCTCGATGGTCTCGTCGAGGTCCTCGCGGGTGGCCATGGGATAGGTCACGCTGTCCATCTGTTCGCAGAGGTCGACGGCGATGATGTCGGCGCCTTCCTCGGCGAACCGCACCGCGTGCGAGCGGCCCTGGCCGCGCGCTGCGCCGGTGATGAAGGCGACTTTTCCGTCAAGTCCGTTGCCCATGTTGAGGTCTCGCTTTCTCTCAGCTTCGGAATCGGGCGACCAAGCGGGTCGCGCTTGCGTCTTCGTTGATCTCGCGCAACACAAGGTAGTTGACACCATGCCACGCGCGACGGTTGTACTGCCCCAGCGAGATGCGGGTGCCCGGTCCGCCGGTGGCGGCCGGGACGGCCTTGACCTTCTCCAGGCCCTTCATCACCCCGAACGGGGTCAGGGTCTGCGCGTGGCCGATGCCGCGGGCAAGCGCGTCAGCGCCATCGAACCCCAGGGTCGGAATGCAGTTCTCCTGCCGGTACCCGAAGCGGGCCTCGAAGCGCTCCTGCAGCGCCTGCCCGGTCGTGTTCGCCTCGTCGTACTGGTCGACGCCGATCCAACCCTGAAGGCCCTTCATCCATTGCGGGATGACGTAGCAGTTGATGAAGGCGGTGCACATGTAGCGCGGCGGGTCGTAGTCCGCGGCGTGAAATGCCGTGTTCATCTCGATCCCGGGCAGTCCGAAACCGAAGTACGCCACCGCATCCGGATTGCGGGACTTCAGCCGTGCGACCGTCTTGGCGAGGTCGCGATCGGCTTGGCCGACGCCTTCGCTGTGGACGATCTCCAGGCCTTCGCGTCGGCAGGCGTCGGTGAAGAACTCGGTGTACTCCAGTCCCGTCGCGGCGCGTTCGTAGACGACGCCGACGGTCTTCAGTCCGCGGTCGGCGATGGCTTCGGCGATGAGGTAGCCCTCTTCGGGCAGGTTGCCGTTGCCGAACCCGAACATGTACTCGTCGTACTGCCGGTCGGTGCCGCTCCACGTCAGCGTCGGTACCTTGCGCGGTGCTCCTGCCATGTGCTCCTTCACGGCCAGGGAGTTGTCGCTGATGAGTGGGCCGATGATGCCGACGCAGCCGGCGTCGGCCAACTCCTGCCAGGCGAGGACCACGTCGTGGGCGTCACCCCGCGGCAACCCCTCGACGTCCTTGACGATCAACCGGACCGGGCGGTCGATGGTGCCGCTAGCGGTGGCTTCGTCGAAGGCCAACCGGGTGGCGTCGAGGAAGGTCTGTTTGACGTCCTCGATCGGGAAGTCGAGACAGATACCGACTTTGACCGACGGCGCGCCTTCGGGAATGCCGCCGTTGATGTCGTGCCCGGTCACGTTCGATCTCCTCTGTTCGTGTTCTGCACACCCTGCGGGGTCACCACGAGGTCCAGTGCACTGTGCACTCCCGCGCTGGCATTGCACACGGCTTTCACCGCGTTGAGGGCTCGGGTCGCCGTTGAGTCACCCCCGGGTAGGTCACCACCGTCGAGTTCGAGTTGTACCGACACGCTCGGGGTTCCGTCGATGTCGATGTGGGTGAAGCGACGTCCAGTCGATCCCGGGGGCCGCACGGGTGACCAGGAGTCGCCCGGTTCGTCGGGCATGGTGTAGACCCAGGACATCCGTAGGCGGGCCTCACCGTCGACGATGCCGTCGAAACGCAGTCGGATCGCCCCGACGGTGCCCCTCGGGATGGCACCTGCTTCGAACTCATAGTCCTCATCGACGACGGCAAGATCTTGAAAGGCGTTGATGGACTCGAGTTCCCAGCCGTAGCCGTCGGCCAGCATTCGCAGGGCGCCTTCGAAGTGTGCCGTCCAGACGTCGGCGGGGATGTCAGTGGTCGGGCCTCGCGGGACGGTGCCGAAGCCCAGTGCCATGAACGAGAGCGGGTCCGAGTAGGTGCCCTGCAGTACGCGCTCGGCGATCCGAATGGTGCGCGGTGCGGCGGATAGCGACCCGAGGCAGACCGGCAGGGCGTCGGTGGTGAAGCCTGGTGCGATGCCGGTGCCCAGGAAGGCGGATTGTCCTGCTGCGCAGGCTCTCTCTAGCTTGGCGAGCATCTCGGGCGGCAGTGACTTTGGGTAGACCAGCCGGATGAAGGTGGTGGTGACGACGTTCTTTCCCGACTCCAGCAGCCGGCACATCTCGTCGATGACGTCGTCGACGTCGCGGCCGAACTCGGTGGCCAGGTAGGTCACGCAGTCGGCGTCAAGAGCGAGGAACTCGTCGAAGCTGTCGATGGCGCGCACGCCGACCGGGTCGCCTCCGACGATCTCTCCGGAGTCCTTGCCGACCTTCTCGGGGGTGTGCACCAGGTGGCCGACCAGTTCGAGGTCGGGCCGCGCCAACAGCTGCCGCAGCACCAGCGTGCCGGTGTGTCCGGTCCCGTAGTGGGCAACCCGGTATCGATCGCTCACGTGCGGGTTCCGGTTCTGGCGCGCGCGCCTACCGCCTGCCTGGTCACGACACCCCGATCCACGATCGGGTCGAGGATGCCGGGTTCGGCGTCGACGACGTAGGGAATGGCGTTGACCGCAGCCATTCCCGTGAGCGCGATCGCGGAGTTGAGGTTCTTCTCGTCGTCCTGGGCGTCGAAGCACAGCTGCATGCGCATGTTGGGCCGTCCCGCTACCCGGTACACCACGGCACTGGCGGCCTCGGCGACCGGACGGGGCCACGCGTCCGGCCACGGCGTGCTGGACACCGTGGCGAAGTACTGCACCGAGGTCACCGCCTTGCCGTCGACCTTGCCCGCGAGCTGCCACCGGTGCGCGCAGATCGTTCCGGCGGGCAGTATCCCGATGTTGGTGTCCAGATCGGTCGGGGCCGTGACGGTTTCCCAGTCGAGGTCGATCGCATCGAGGTGGTAGCCGAGGATGTCGGCGATGTAGCGCACCACCGTCTCCCAGTCGTGACGAACCTTGCCCGAGGCGATCCGGGCGGGCACGTGGCCGTCGGGCTTGCCAAAGCCCATGGACTCGTGGAGCACCTCCCAGATCGGATAGGTCTCATCAAGGCCGAGCGCGTATTCGTCCATCCGGTAGCTGTGCACCCGACCCGCGCCCGCGAGCAGTGCGGTGGGGATGTTCAGACTGGCAACGCCTGGCTCACTGCCGGTGGCGTAGAAGCTCGAATGACCTTCACGACAGGCGGCTTCGACGATGTCGCGCCAGTTCTGCGGTGCCGCGGGGGAGTAGACCATCGGGATGGTGGAGATGGTGACGACGTTGATGCCGGCCCGCAGCAGCCGGGCCATGTCCTCGATCGCCGCGTCGTCGCGTCGCACGGCGGTGCCGCAGTAGCAGAAGCAGTCCGGCTGGGCGGCGACGATTGCCTCGACGTCGTCGGTGGCGAGCAACCCCACGTCGGGGAGACCGCACAGCGAGCCGGCGTCCACCCCCACCTTGTCCGCTGTGGTGACCAGCACTCCGATCAGGTCCAGCGCGGGGTCGTTGATGATGCCACGCAGCGCTTCTCGGCCCGTCAGACCGGTTCCGCCGTGGACGACGCGGTAGGTCACTGGTGCGACAGTCCCTCGGTGACCAGCGTGGTGACTCCCGAACCCGTGGCGGACTCGACGCCCTTCACCTTCGACAATAGTTTGACGATCGCCTCCCCGGCCGACGCCATGTACTTGACACCGCACAACTCGGCGTAGTTGACCAGCGACAGCTCGTCGATGACCCCGAGATCCAGGTAGGGCTGCAACCGTTCTAGCACCTGCGCTGAGGTGCCGACGAACTGCACCTTGTCGACCGCCTCACGCGGGGTCCTCGCGCACACGTCCAGTGCCTCTTCGCGAGAGATCCACGGCGGGATGCAATCTCGGGAGAACATCCACTTCTCGCCATAGGGATGCTCGAGGCCCCAGCGCGTGTAGGTGGCGCTGGTCGGGGTGGCGAGCATGGTGTTCCACAAGACGAACGGGTGCTCGCGCAGTTCGGCGAGGTTCGCCTCGTCCTCGTCAAGGACGGTGATCATGGTGACCGAGATCTTGATGCCGTCGGGGTCGCGGCCGGCGCGCTCTGCGTGCTCACGCACCGTGGCGACCTCCTTGGCGAAGTGTTCGGGGCTGTCCTCGCTGGCACCGGGAATGTAGGTGAACCATCCGTCGGCGTACTTGCCAATCAACTCGAGGACCTCGGGGCCACCGCCGGCGACGTAAACCGGCGGCGGGACCTCTCCGTAGGGATGGACGGCGACGATGGCGTCTCGGTGGTTCCACACCAGTCCGTCGTCGGTGATCGGCTCGCCGGTGGCCAGGAACTTCTTGATCACCCGAAGCGAATCCGAGAGCTTCTCGTTGGCGCCCTTGCGGGCGATGCCGTAGGGCTTCATCTGCTTGTTCTCGCCATTGGCGAGCAGCAGTCGAACCCGGCCCTTGGTCGCGTGGTCGAGCGTGAGGAGGCTTTGGGCGATGACCGACGGCGGCCGTCGTACTGCGTCGATGACGCCGTAGTGGAACCGGATGGTGCTCGTCTGGGCGGCCGCGGCGGC
This sequence comes from Mycolicibacterium sp., assembly GCF_016462545.1. Taxonomy (GTDB): domain Bacteria; phylum Actinomycetota; class Actinomycetes; order Mycobacteriales; family Mycobacteriaceae; genus Mycobacterium. The sequence continues at coordinate 165,326 of NZ_JAEMTA010000002.1, forward strand.
GATGATCGGCCCGGTGTCCATGAACGCATTGAACGTCGGGAGGAGCGCGGCGACGTCGGTGATGTCGGGTGTCCACAGTGACGTGGGGTGGGTGAAGCACAGTTGATCGCCATAGATGATGAAGTCCATTCCGGCTGCCTCGGCGCCGACGGCGGCGCCGGTCGCTAGTTCGAAGGGCGGGAAGTGAACTCCGTAGACACCGACCTCCATGTGGGCTCCTCCAATTCATTCACGGCGTGATGTGGCAACCGCCTGTCCTACACCGCCAGGGACGGCTTGCGTTCGGCGATCGCCGTGGAGATCAGGGTCGGAGCAATCAACGACCGATCGGCCTTCTTGGCCCACCACCACGTCACCGCGACACCACCGATCAGCAGTCCCCACATGATGATTGCGCCAAGGACGCCGTTGGATTGCGGGCCACCCGACTCGGGCTGCATGGTGATCTCGCCCGGGTACGGGACGAGAATGCCGGTCTGGGTGAGCATTCCGGCGTACTTCGTGATGGCGTGTGGCAGGTAGGTGCTGGCATAGACGACGTTGCACAGCACGATGTAGGCGAGGGCCTGAAGACCCCGCTGCGCGCCGGGTGATGCCGTCTTGGACTTGGCCCACACGTCGACGGCGGAGTCGCCCTCGGGTGTCGTATTACCGATGACGACCGCTGCGAAGACGATGAAGGCAGCCATGGCCAGCGGGATGTAGGCCGGCAGCAGGCCCATGTCGTTGCTGAGCGCAAGGCCCGGGACGACGCGGGAGAACGTCCACAGGTGGAGGTACTGCGCTTGGAGGCCTTCGATGGTGACGTCCCAGAGAATGCCGACGGCCAGACCGCAGGCCATCAGAGTGTTGACGCGATTGGTGTTGCGCCGCTTGATGATCAGCTTGGCGATCCCGACTGCGATGAGCGCAGGGAGCAGGAAGTACATGATGTAGCCCGGTGGCGCGATCACGGGCAGTTGACCCTGCGTCATGCCGATCGGACCAATCGCCGGGAGGCGGTGGAAGTCGGGGTGGAACTGCGCATACATGGCGTTGTCGAACGGTGCCTCGATCCACGACATGGCGAAGATGCCGAGGACGAACCACAGGCCGGGGAGAATGCGCCGGCGCTGGTAGCTCAGGTAGGCGAACGTGCCGAGCATGGCGAAGAACACCACCCAGCAGAGAGTTTCGAATACGACGACGCCCCAGTACATGGTCACGCTCCTTGGATGAAGACCGTCAGCAGTTGCCACGGAGCGTATGACGTCCGTCACAACGCTGTCAAGCGGCCACTTAACTATCTCGGGTTGAGAGCGCTCCGGGAGCGATCAGGGGTCCGATTTACTTCTTGGCGTCTGTCGGCGGCACCGGCTGAAGGCCGTAGACGACGAAGTTGGTGAGCTCGTCGACGATGACAGACTTGGTCGGCGGTCGTTCGCCATCACCGTAGGTCTCCGGCAGCAGCACGACATTGGTGATGGCCGTGATGATTCCCATCCGCAGGACCAATCCCGGACTCGTCGACGTCAGCTCTCGGCGGCTCAAAAATTCACCCATGGCCGGCCCCATGTCCTGGAGGATGTTCGCAAACCGAACGCCGACCGCAGCGGTATCGAAATCGGGCGGACGCTCGACGAGAAGGTTCAAAATCGCGCGCGCAAGGCCATGGTGGCTGTCAATCAGATCCACCACCTCACCGACGAAACTGTGGATGATCTCCTGGTGCGGCTGCGCGCGGAAGTCATCGTTGCGCCGCCAGTCGTCGGTGAAGTGTTGCAGCACCGCAAACAATGGGTTCACGACCGAGGCGAGCATCAGCTCTGACTTGGACTTGAAGTATCGAAAGATCAAGTTCTCCGAGACACCGGCGTTCTGCGCGATGTCCTTCGTCGTCGTTCCCCGATAGCCGCGCTCGGCGAAGAGCTGCTGAGCGGAATCCAGCAGGTGCTGCTGCGCCGTCCCACGCTTCACGCGGACCTTCATGGCAGGCTGCTGCATCCGCACAGCATATTGGGTCGGCTACCGCTGACACGGTAGGACCAGACACCGCCAAGGGCTGAGGCGCCGTCGCGGACGGCACCCCGTGCTGCCGACTACGGGGACGGAGGCGGGGGCCGGAAGAAGATCACCAATTGACCGACGCCACCGGCCAAGCCAAGGACGACCGCGATGAGCAACCCGCCCCAGCCTTGAACGTAGTCCCATAATGGCGTGCCATGAAACACCACGTAGTCGACGCTGAACCGGCCGGCCCCGGTGCCTGCCACCGCGAGCGCTGCAACGGCCAGAATCAGGTTGTACTCCCAGCCTTCCTTCACGATGAAGAAGCCGTTCTTCCGATGCACCGTCCACGCAGCGACCAGCATCAGTGCGACGAAACCGGCGGACGGAATGGGCGTGAGAAACCCGACCGCCAACCCGAGGCCACTGGCGACCTCGGTGGTGGCGGCGACTCGGGCGTGGAACATGCCGGGTTTCATGCCGATGCCGTCGAACCATCCTGCAGTGCCCGGGATTCGGCCGCCGCCGAAGAATTTGTTGTACCCGTGCGCCGCCATCGTCAGGCCGAGTACGACGCGAAGGACGAAGACGGCGAAATCGCAGGCAGTCACACGAAGGAATTTAGGGCACCCCCGTTCATAATTAGTAATCTGTTTAACGATTTATGGATATTGTCACCGTTCAATGGTGCGCACGGTGTCGAAGGCGTTCGACGTTGGTGATCACGACGTATTTGACACCTACTTGGATCCACCCGCGTTGGGCGAAGTCTGCGAGTGCCTTGTTGACCGTCTCGCGCGACGCGCCAACCAGTTGCGCGATCTCCTCTTGGCGTAGGTCGTGTCCCACCCGAATGACGTTGCCGTGGGGAGTGCCGAACCGTTCGGCGAGGTGCAGCAGTTGTTTGGCGACTCGGCCGGGTACGTCGGTGAAGATGAGGTCAGCCAAGACGTCGTTGGTGCGGCGCAATCGACGCGCCAGTACCCGAAGCAACTGTTCGGCCATCTCGGGGCGTTCGGTGATCCACGTGCGCATCGCGTCGCCATCCATCGACGCCGCGCGTACCGCGGTGACGGCGGTGGCGCTCGACGTGCGTGGGCCGGGGTCGAAGATGGATAGTTCGCCGAACATGTCCGACGGTCCCAAAAGCGTCAGGACCTCTTCGCGGCCATCTCGGGAACGATTGCCCAGCTTCACCTTTCCGGACAGAATGATGTAGAGGCGGTCGCCTTGGTCGCCCTCGACGTACACCGTGTGCCCACGCCGAAAGTCCACTCGTTGCAGCTCCTTGCTGAGCGCGAGTCTCGCGCTACTTCCAACCCCTTGGAAGATTCCAGCATTGCGTAACGACGCGTGCACGAGCTCCTCGGCGAAGTCTTCATCGGCGAGCTTCGACGCCTCGGACGAAGACAGTGCGCCCTCCGCCTCTGGAACGACGTCCTTGGGTGGCGCAGCTCGTTTCGGGAACGCAGTGACCGACTGCCGAATCACTGGCGCCATGGACAGCCGTTCCTCACTTGGCCAGCGGATCACGCGGGAGGCCGAGTAGTCGTTCGGCGATGGTGTTCCGCATGATCTCCGACGTCCCACCGGCAATGGTGAGGCATCGTGCGTACAGATAGGCGTGCGTCAACCCCGGTGTCTGGCCGACTACTGCAGCGGAGCCGGCGAGTTCCAATCCCAGTTCGGTGACGTGTTGAGAGTTCTCGGCCGTAAGGAGCTTGGTGACGTTCGCCTCGGGGCCCGGTTGGGCTCCGATGATGGCTCGGCTGGCCTGACGCAGGTTGAGCAACCGCAGGGTGTGCGTCTCCGCGATCACCTCGCCGGTGCGGCGCGTCCAACTCTGTGCCACGGGGCCGGGGGCACCATCGAGGAACTTGATCAAGTCGTCGGAGCTAACGGCGATGGTGCCCGAACCGCCGCCGATCGACACCCGCTCGTTGCCCAGGGTGGCTCGAGCCACCAACCAGCCACGCCCCTCCTCGCCGACGACGTCGGAGTCGGGCACGAAGACGTCGTCGAAGAAGACCTCGTTGAATAGTGCGTCGCCGGTGATCTCCCGTAGTGGCTTGATGGTCACCCCGGGGGAGCCGAGGTCGATGGCCATCATGGTGACCGCGGAATGCTTGGGTGCGTCGGGGTCGGTGCGCACGGTGGCCAGACCCCACTGGCATTCGTGGGCCAGGCTGGTCCACACCTTTTGCCCGGTGACTCGCCAGCCCCCGTCGACCCGCTTGGCTGACGTTCGGACCGCCGCGGCATCGGACCCTGCGCCGGGCTCGGAGAATAGTTGGCACCAATTGATCCGCCCGCGGATGGCGTCGTCGACCCAGCGTTCGCGTTGATCGTCGGTGCCGGCTTGGGCGATGGTCAACATCACCCACCCGGTGATGCCTAGCTCGGGCAACTCGACGCCATCGAACTCCTGCTCGATCACCAGCTGTTCGACGGCGTCGGCCTGTCGACCCCACGGCCTGGGCCAGTGCGGGACCAGGTAGCCCGAATCCACCAGGAAGTCACGCTGGGCTGCCGATGGCAGATTGCGCACGTTGGTCACTGCTTCGCGGGCCTGGGCCCGGTAGGCGGTGGCTTCCTCTGGCAACGTGATGGCAGCTCCCTGCGCGCGACCGGCGCGCTGCGCCTCGACGATGTCGAGCAGGGGGTCCCCGCCATCCGCGGTGATGGCCGCGAGGGTGCGGGCACGACGCAGGTACAGGTGCGCCTCGTGTTCCCACGTATAACCGATCCCGCCGTGCAGCTGAACGTTCTTCTGCGCGTTGAAGATCTGCGTACGGATTGCATGCGATGCAGCGACTGCACCGGGGAACCACGCGCTCTCCAGGTCGTCGGCGCGGGCGGCGTCCCACGTCGCCGCGGTAGTTTGTTCGGCGTTGATGAGCATGTCGGCCAGGTGGTGTTTGACGGCTTGGAACGTCCCGATGGCGCGTCCGAACTGTTCGCGAACCTTTGCATACTCGGTCGCGGCCTCCAGACAGGCCCAGCTGGAGCCGGCTGCCTCGGCCGACGACAGGATCCGAAACAGGGTCGTGACACTGCTGGCAGCGCCCCGCAGCACGTGATCCTCGTCGAGCGTCACGCCATTCAGCAAGACGGTGCCAGCGCTCCGCGTCGTGTCCAGGGCCGGCAGGGCGGTCACGGTGACACCGTCGGCGTGGGCGTCGACCACCACGACGTCGTTGCCGGCCACGATGACCAGTACGTCGGCGTCGGGGGCGCCCAGCACGACGCCGCTTTCACCGGTGACGACTCCGGAGGAGTCGGCGACGACCGAACCGTGCAGGCCGACGGCGCCGACCGTGCTTCCGTCGGCCAGGCCGGGAAGCAGTTGAGCGCGAAGGGAGTCCGCAGCGCCGCGATCGATGGCGAACGACGCGGCCACGGTGGGAAGGAACGGACCGGGGCAGAGGACCCGCCCTTGCGCCTCCAGGACGATGGCCAGTTCCTCGATGCCGAAGCCGGAGCCGCCGAACTCCTCGACGATCGCGAGTCCGTTCCAGCCCAGTTGGGCGGTGGCCGACCAGATGTCTTCGGGGTGTGCCGGCCCGCCGTCCAGGGTCGCGCGTGCCGCAGCCAGGCTCTCGTGTCGGGAGAGGTGTCTGGCGGCGGAATCCGCGAGCTCGCGGTGCTCCTCGGTGATGGCCAAGGCTGAAGAGCTCACGGTCGGTTCCTCCTGCGATCGGTGCGCACGTTGCCCGGTCGATCAAATGCGTCATATATTTATACCTTTTGGATGGGGTGACGAACCTGTCTGACACATTTGGTCACAATGTTGGGTTCGCCACACCCCTAAACCGCGAGTCGGACGTTGTCAAGGGTCGCTAAGCTATGTCGCCATGACCGCGGAGCCAGAAACTCACCGGGCAGGCGCCTGGGGTGCTGACCTCCCGTTGAACGAGGACGAGGCCCGCGAGCGGCTGCTCGCGGCTGCTGAGGCGTGCTACGCCGAGCGTGGGCCGACCCGCACCCGGATGGGCGACATCGCGCGGAGGGCGGGCGTCAATCGATCGACTGTCTACTACTACTTCCCGAACAAGGATGCCGTGCTGGTAGCGGCGTTCGTGCGGGCGTTGGCGGGGGTGCTGACCGCGGCCGAGGAATGCTGGACGACTGACGAACCCTTCCTCGATCAGCTCGTCGCCGCTTGTCTCGTCGGCAACGAGGCTGCCCGGACGTCTCCCACGACGAGGCTCCTGATCGATGGCGACGAAGTTGGGCACACCTTCCACGCGGCACAGGCTTCTGAACTTTGGCGAGACAGGCTGGCCGGGACCCTGGGTCAACGGATCGCCCGCGCCGCGGCCGCAGGTGAGGTCCGCGATGATCTCTCACCCGAATCGTTGGCGCGCTGGGTGACCCGGGTCAACTTCAGCCTGATGGCCGAACCGCCGAGTCCGGAGGACGGCGGCGAGGAAGGCATGCTGCGCCACCTGTTGGCGCGCTCGCTGGAGCCACGACCGAAGAAGGGCTGACGCGGGGTAGGGCTGGGCTTCCTAGCTCTCCGCGGGCCACTGAGCGGCATCGTGGGCCTCGATGATCCCGGCGAGGCCGGTCGACATTGCGCGGTCGTCGGTCAGCGGTCCCGTGATCGACGCCATCGCCGCATCGTGAAACGACAGACCCTCGGCGATCAGCGCCGCGGCGGTGATCAAGGTGCGGGTTGACGCAACCTCCCGCAGGCCCGCGTCACTGACGCGGCGGATGGCCGTGCCCAGACGAACCAGGGCATCCGCCACCGGCGGGTCGACGTCCGCTTCGTGGCGCACGATCTCGATCTCCACCTCGGGAGGCGGGAAGTCCATGTCGATGGCCACCATCCGTTGCCGGGTGGAGGATTTCAGATCCTTGAGCACGCTTTGATAGCCGGGGTTGTAGCTGACGACTAGCTGAAAGCCGTCGGCGGCGGTGATGCGCTCGCCACCGCGGCGTTCGAGATTTAGCTCGCGGCGATGATCGGTCAGGGAGTGGATGACCACGGTGGCGTCTTGGCGTGCCTCGACGATCTCGTCGAGGTAGCAGATTCCACCTTCGCGCACCGCGCGGGTCAGGGGTCCATCGATCCATTCCGTCGACCCTCCGGTGAGCACGAATCGCCCGATCAGATCGGACGCCGTCATGTCCTCGTGACAGGACACCGTGTAGAGCGGGACGCCCGCGATGCCGGCGACGTGTTCGACCAGCCGGGTCTTTCCGCACCCCGTCGGTCCCTTGAGCATCACGGGAAAACCGCGTCGTCGAGCAGCGAGGAACACCTCCACTTCGTTACCGACGGGTGCGTAGAACGGCGCTGCAGCACGGTTGGGTGCAGCGGTCGTACTGTTCTGCTCCGTCATGGTTCCTCACTATCCGTTGGGGTTTCGAGGCTTGTTGGCCGCTGCTGCCCGCAGCGCATCGCGAAAGAGTGGCCGTACGTGCTGAGCCAAGGCTGCCGGAGCGTCGAGCCAGCGGTACGGGACGTCGCCCCAAATCCGGTGCAATGCCTCGGCATCGGTGTCCGAGGACACACTGATGCAGACGCAGCCCACTCCTAGGGCCGTGGCTTCGTTCAGAGCCCGTCGGGTGTCTTGCTCGGCATAACGTTCCTCGTAGCCGTTCTCGTAGGGGAATCCGTCACCGATGAGAACCAACAGCATCTGCGATGTCCCGGCCCGCGTCTTCAACAGGTGTGTTGCATGCCGGATGGCGGCGCCCAAACGCGTGAATCCGCCGGGTGCCAAAGCCTGCAGTCTGATGCGGGCTGCCCCCTCGTAGCGATCGTCGAAGTCCTTGATCGGCATGAACCGGACCGCGTTTCGACCTCGGGAATGGAACCCGTACGCCGCGACACGGTTGCCGAGGTCCTCAAGTGCTGCGGTCAGCGTATCGGCCAGTCGGCGCTGCTCGTCGAACACCGTCCGCCCGCTGCCCGATGCGCCGGTCGACCCGGTGGTATCCAGCAGGATCAGCACGCTGAGGTCGTGTGCGGTGGGGCGGCTGTCCTCGTAGACCCGATCGTCGCCCCCGAATCCAGTACTACGGTCCACCATGACGTCTACGAGCGCCGTCAGGTCAAGGGTGTCCCCGCGGTCTTGCCTACGGTGGCGTTCGCGGGTCGAACCCAGCCGCGCGAGTTGGCGGCGCAAAGGCTCATCGAACGTCGTCGTTGCTGGTACCGCGGTAGACGACGCCGGCGGATCGATCTCGCTTACGGTGCACCAGTTTTCGCGGTATCTGCCGTATTTGGCATCCCATTCGGGATAGAGCGATCCGGGGTCGAGGGCGCGGCGATGGGCGCCCGCGCCGAAGTTGCGGGCGGTGACGGGCGTGCCCGGACCCCTTGGACCCAGCCTGCGTCCGACGGCGAACTCGTCGTCGCCATGACGTTGCTCCCCGCGGGGACCCGCGGGTGCGTTGCTACCACCGAATAGGTCCTTTAGCCGGGACGCCAACGGATTGCGAACGGGGGCAGTGAGGAGGTCGAGCATCCGACTGCGCGGCGAGTCGTCCGCGGCCGTGTCGAGCGTCTCCAGCAGTGCCTCGTCTGCGCGGGCGATGTTTTGGCTTGCCTGGCCGTTGGGCCGACCCCGTGCGGATGACGTCAGGACGGCGAGCGGTTTGATCTGTCCGAGCCACGCCGGAGCGGCCGGAGCAATCCGCGTGGGATCGCGCGCCCAGTGCAGTGATTGGCGCGAAGACGAACTGACGGGGCCGTCGTGCAACACGAGCCGAGATAGCACCGGTGTCGAAAGAATCGATCCAAGCAGGAGGGTGGCACGGGCGGACTCGAATATCAAGTAGCGCTCCGTGAGCGCCCGGCGCCCGATCAAGCGGCTCAGGACGGCCGGGGTGAGGCTGTCGGCGGCGACCAGAGCGGCCTGTGCGCAGACCGTGAGGACCCCCGATGCGGGTGGCAGATGGAGCCGGTGGCCGTCGGTGTGAGCCAGGTCGTCGGAGGGCACGACGACGAGTACCTGCCCGGCTACCGATCGGGCGAGAAGGGCAAACCTCTGCAGATCGTCGGCGGCGACTTGACCGACATCACAGTTCTTCTTAGCGTGTAGCAGATCCGACATCGTGACCACTTTTGTAGCACGCACCCCAGGAGGCGACTTTGCCGACCCCGACCGGGTCCATCTTGGCCGCAGGAGCACTTCCTGCGTCGAATGCACCATGGCTGGTAGAGATCGGCGGCTGGATCGCCTTCGTCGCCGTGGCGGCATGGTTGCTCTTCCGTTGGCGCAAGAATGGCAAGCCCGACACCGCGGCGCTGTTGTTCATTGGCTGCTTTTCTATGTGGTGGCAGGAGTTCTACGCCGACTGGGGCGCCTACCTCTACTACAACCCCGACCTGGTACTGCTGCCCTGGGGCCAGACGCCCTTCACCACCCCGAACAAGCCGTTGTACGTGCTGGCCGGATACGGCTGGTTTTATGCGGGTGGCTTTGCGCTCATCCTGTCGTTCTTCCGCTGGTTCCGCGGCCGTTATCCTTCGGCTCCCTACCTCCTCGTGTTGATCTTCACCGCGCTGATCCCGTTCTTCCTGTGGAATCTGGTGACCGCCGACGGTGTTTCGTTCCTGACGAACTGGTACCAGTACCTGCACCCGGTCGGCCCGGCGATCGAGACCCACAAGGGTGGCCTGCCGCTTTTCTACCCCGCGTTCCCGTTCGTGGTATTCGCACCGTTGGTGGTGTTCAGCCTTGATCGGCGTAGCGACGACGGGCGCACCTGGTTCGAACGACTACTCGGTGTCAAGCCGATGGTGACCGGCTGGGTTCAGCGTGCGCATCAGATCGTGGCATGGATCTTCGGGATGAACCTGATGTATGCGGTCTGTCTGACGATCCCGTTGGTGCTCATCCGGATCCTGTTCCTGCCAGACAATCCGTGGGTGCCCAATTAGCCGCGCCGAGCCCGCGATGACGGGCGCGGAAGGCGTCATCGCCAACTGGATCTCTGAACATCTCGGTGCCCGTGTGACGAGCATTGCGCGGCAAGCCCGCTGGCGGGCGGCGTGGTTGGTGGACGCCGAGCGTGACAGCGAAGCACTGCCGCTCGTCGTGCGGGGTGAGCGCGGTGAAGACATCCCCATGCAGTTCCCGCTGCGTCACGAGATGACGTTGCAACGCGTCATGGGGGAGCAGGGCATTCCCGTCCCTACGGTCTACGGCTGGATCGACGAGCTACCCGCTTACGTCATGGAACGCGTTGACGGCCAACCTGGATTCGACGGACTGACTGTTGGACAACGCGATTCGGTAATGCACGACTACATGGGCGCGCTGGCCCGCCTGCACCGGCTTCCCCTGGAGCCGTTCACCGCCGCGGGGATCGAACGGGCCGCGAGCCCCACCGAATCGGGCCGTCTTGGCATGCGCCGCTTCGAGGACGTCTGGCGGGCGGGCAAGCGGGCGCCCAACCCGCTGCTGGAGTTCGTCCTCGGCTGGCTCGCACGCCATCCCGTCGATACCGAGGGTCGGGAGTCGGCGATCGTCTGGGACTCCGGCCAGCTACACCAGGCAGGCGGAAAGCTGATTGCGCTTCTCGACGTCGAAATCGGACATGTCGGCGATCCGATGATGGACCTGGCCGCTCCCCGAATGCGGGACACGGTGCTGCATTTCGGTGATTGGAATGCGCTCTACGAGGTCTACGAGCGGGCCGGTGGTTTCCCAGTGGACCTCGACGCCGTTCAGTTGCATCACATCGCTTTCACCCTCACCAACGAACTCGCCTTCCGCAATTCGCTCAACCATCCCAGCCCGGACTCGGACTACATGACCAACCTGCACTGGTGCAGCGAAACGAACCTTCACGCGATCGAGGCCCTTGGTGAGCGGCTCGGCATCGAGCTCGAAGCACCCGAGATTCCGGAGGTCTCGCCGACGCGCGCCGGTGTCGCCCACGACCAACTGATTGCCATGCTGCGGGGTACCTCGGCCGACGACGACTACACGACCTACCGACTGAGGGTGGCGTTCCGGCTGGCCCGGTATCTTCGACGGGAAGACGAGATCGGCGCGGAACTGACCAGCGCCGACTCGGACGATCTAGCAGCTCTGCTCGGGCGGCGGCCGTCGACGTGGCAGGACGGTGACGCCGCTCTCGAAGAATTCGTGCTGGCCGACGACGGCAGGCACGACGACGAACTCTGTCAGCTGTTCTACCGTCGTCAGATTCGGCACAAGAGCACCCTCGGGCCGCCGGGATCGGCAATGACGATCCACCATGCCTGTCAGCCCTTTCCGCGCATAGGGCAGGTGAACACGACCTAAGTGATGCGAGGACGAATCGCTCAATTACCAGGGTGAAACCGCGCCCTCCTGGGCGTAACGCGGATCGACGTGGTCGGTGACCTTCCAGGTTGCGGCTAGCCGACCCATGCCGACGTTGAGTGCCGCTGCCGTGCCGAGTTCGACGAGCTGGGCCTCGGTGAAGTACTTGCGAAGGTCCGCGTAAACGTCGTCGTCGATTGCGAGGTGATCAGTGGCGAGCAACTCAGCGAAACGTAGGGCTGACTTCTCGGCTGCGGTGAGGTCGACGGCCTCTTCGGGTCGTTCCAGCGAGCACACCGCGTTCTCGTCGACCGTGTCGCTGTCGTAGCGCAGCGCCATGCAGGAACGGCACTGGTTGAAGAAGGCGATGCGCAGGCGGACCAGCTCGATCAAGCGCGGCGGGAGGGATCCCTCATGGGCGAGTACAGCTTTCGTCTTGTAGAACGCCTTCGTGGTCGACGGCAGATGGGCGTGAATGCCCAGCACGTCGCGTTCCACGTCGTTGAGTGACGCGGGTTTGAATGCAACGAGTTCGTCGGGCCACTGGTCAACTGGTATCGGCTGAATGCGAGCCATGATGTTGTCCTCCAATTCGGTTGTAGCGACGTTATTCCGCCGATCGTCGCATCCAAGTCTGCCTAGGGCACCAGCGCGTTGTCCCTTTGGAATGCATCACGGTTCACCACAGTCGGCACGATGAACATCAAGTAGCAGAGGTTCATCGTGACTATCCAGGTGACCATGCGGGTGATGTTGCGTTTGGTGCCGATGAAGCGGTCGACGCGAGCTCAGCGCATTCGACCAACAGTCTGCCCTCAACGGTTTCGCGGCGATGACGAACAAGGTGATCGTCATCATCGCCGAGAAGGCGAGCACCGGATACACCAACGGAAAGTTGCCCGTCGCACTTCGCCTCGCCATTCTCGAACCGCTGCCCTACCGGCCATTCTGGTGAAGAAACGGTATCTCACCTACACCTTGGAAGCGATCGGTCGTTAAAGACCATCGGACACGGAGTTTGAGAATTCGCGAGGCTGCTGTCTGTGTGTGGTGCGCGCCGTGTTTCGTGCGGTGGTGCTGCCGGGAACTGCTGCCGCCGCAGTGGGTGAGCATCTCCTACTGGTGCAAACGACTGCGATGACGACCGGGGTACCGCTTTCGGCGGGGTAGTTGGCTCGACACGGCCATGCTCCGGCGCAGATACGGCCCAACCCGTGAAGGGACACCTTTTACTGCGAAAAATGACAGCCGCCGACGACCGACCGATTAGAGGCGCCCTCGGCTACGTCACCTGACGAAACTGGCGTTATCGGAGAGTGGACGGTCTTGGCGATCTGCCCGTCGCGCGGTACCCCACGGGGGGACTCGAAGGAATGACACCAGAATGAGAAAATGACCGATGACAAACACCTGAGAAAGTCGGCAGCGTTGCAGGTCACATGGTGAGTGAATGTCACGGGAATCGAGACCCTACACGCGTTGTAGGTTCCCAAAATTGATGTCATGTTCCCAATTGGAATGTCATCTGAATGTCATTAATGACAAAAATTTGGGAATTCATTCTTGCCACTGTCGGTCTTCGCAGCACGGCTCCAAAGCACGGTTACTTGGGGATGCTGGCGTATCGCCGGTGCACGTTGAGGCCGGATATTCCAGGCGGTAACGCACCCGTCTAGACGTCAGGCACCTGGTGGACGTCCTCACTGGGGCTGCATCACGATCGCCGTACCGCTCGGTCGCGGTACTACGGTTTTCGAGTCGGCGAGTGGGCGCACGTCCAAGCGATCCTGCCGTCGCGGCGGGCGGCTCAAGAGGGGATTTGACGCCTCTACTGGACACCCATCAAAGACTTCGCATATTCGACTAACGCCTTTGCGCGAGCCTGAATGAATGCTTCGTAGTCATCGTCGAAGAGCGAGTTTGGGCATACCGCCGAGGACAGGATGCCATCAATCGCATCTGAAGGAATTTTCTTTCGATAGATGCTCGGTGCCTCACCACCGAGCATCTTGTTGTCCATTGCGGAGATGATCGCGAAATTTGCAAGTCGATTTATATCGGTCGTGGTCCTGCCAAGTGCTTTTAGGAAACTTCGAGGCATCAGGTGATGGAATTCCTCGCGGTTATAGGCTTGGAGCACCGGTCCTAGGTCCACCGATGCTCCCGATACGAATGAGCGAGGGCCTCGGTTCGCCAACAGCATGATCAGTGTTTTGGTGTGAACAGTGCCGATCGTGAAGGCTTGATCAAAAAAGTAGTCCTGGTCGAGCGCAACTGAGAACGAATCGAGTTCTGACGCACCGTCATTTCTTAGTATGACCATCTCGTCGATGTCGCGCTTAAGGTTCCGGAGAACGGCTGCACTGAACCTACGAGAGAAGCATGATTTCCAAATCCATCTCTCGATCGTGCCGCGTTGAGCATCACTCATCTTCACCCCTTTGCTGTCAGGGGTGGCAAAAAAACGGTAAGTGGGACAATCAGCGACGGATAGGGCAAGTTGGCGAGTGTCTTAATGTGCAGGTTTCCTCGCAGGAAGTCTATCGCCCCTTTCAGGCCATTTTCGATTTCGTCGAATCGCGCCCGAACATCAGCACCTTTGAGTCCCATCAGTGTGGCCGGTGACGCGTCATCGGCCACGACCGCCGCGCAGCAGCGCAGAATTAAGTTCGTATCTTCGGAAATGTCGCCGAAGCCGTGCGGAGCCACTTCGTCGGCGAGGGTGCGAATCCGTTCTTGAAGATCGAAATCATCACTCCAGGTCCATGCTGACAACAGTTGGAATGTGTCTAATTCCACGCCCAAGCGGTTGACTCGCTCGAAGACTATCGCGACCCTTGCCCGGTCCTCAGTAGCAACTTCCTGCGTCGGTATAGTGGCCTCTTTGAAAACTGATTGAACCTTATCAATTAGCTCTGCCACGGCCGGAAGTAGATGTTCGGTCGCCTTGCGGTAGGCAGTTACATCGAATAACGTCCCGACCGGGAAGTGTCGCTCGATATCTATCTCGTCGGGTCGGAGGCATACGAACTGACTATCTTGAAGATCTGATTCCGCGGACATGTCGAAGAAAATCTCCGTCCATGAGGCGTCTTCTTTAGGTAATAGTTCGGTCTGAAAGACACCGAATATAGACGTGAGACGCTGTTGCCCGTCCAGCACATAGTCGATTGGGTACTCGGGTTCGACATCCGGTAACTCGAATGGTCCGAGTTGTCTTTCGTGACTCAATTTCTCTTTAGTTCTCCACAGGATCAGCGAACCAAATGGATATCCTTTATAGATTGAGTCCATTAAGTAGGCTACGCGTTCCGCATCCCACACAAATCCGCGCTGAAACGCTGGTACTCGGAGCGTTCCGTTTTGGACTTGTTCGAGGATCTTTCGGATTGTGAGCGGCACCGCAACCCCCATAGCTATAACAGTTCAGTCGTGCTTGCGGCACCATACCCATGTGGTTCGCTGCCTAAGTGTTCTAGGTCCGGCGTGTCGTACCACCGAGCGCGAGCAACAGCCTCGCGCGAACTTAGTCAACGTCCTAGGATGCTAGTCAAGCATTCCTTGACGTCGTCCCAGATGAAAATCGGTTGTCCTCGCTGGTCGTGCCTGCGAGGCTTGCCTGGTGGACATGCACGCTGACCAGTTGGTGGTCTCACCATCGACTGTGCGTGCGTTGATTGACGAGCAATTCCCTCAGTGGCGCGATCTCCCGTTGCGGAGAGTGTCCGCCAGCGGCACGGTGCACGAGATTTTTCGGCTCGGCGATGGGTTGGCGGCTCGTTTTCGCCTCCAACCCGACGATGCCAAATTGGTGTGGTCAGAAGTGCGCGCTGAGGCCGCCGCCGCCCGCGAACTGGCCGACCGAACCCGGTTCGCTACCCCTGAGCCGGTGGCGATCGGCGCGCCCGGTCGGGACTACCCGATGCCGTGGCTGGTTCAGACATGGCTTGAGGGCACGGTAGCGATCGACGATGATCCCAGTGAATCAGATGGTCTTGCAACCGATCTGGCCGAGTTCATCACCGGTGTACGTCGTATCGATACTCGCGGACGACGTTTTAGCGGTTTCGGCCGCGGCGGCGCTCTGGCCAACCATGATGAGTGGATTCAGGAATGTCTGACCCGAAGCGAAGAACTGTTGGATGTCGACGCTCTTGCCCGCATTTGGCAAGCCTTGCGAGAGCTGCCCCGTGGAGACAGTCCAGATGTGATGAATCATGGCGATCTACTGCCTGGGAACCTCCTCGTCCACCAGGGTCGCCTCACCGGTGTGCTCGATGTGGGCGGACTCAGCCCCGCAGATCCTGCCCTGGATCTGGTCAGCGCTTGGCATCTTCTCGAAGCGCAACCGCGGCAGGTCATGCGGGCATGTCTCGGCGCCGACGATCAGGAATGGGAGCGCGGAAAGGCGTGGGCATTTCAACAGGCAATGGGTGCCGTTTGGTACTACGTCGACACCAATCCGGCGTTCAGCGAAGTAGGCCGGCGAACCCTGTCACGCATCATCGCCGATTCAGCCCGATAGCGGGATAACTCTTGAACGCGCGGCGGGCTCCACCGCCGGCCGACCCACACCGTGCCGCCGTCTGCATGCGGTGCTGAGCGAGCAGGATTCGGTCCTCGTGGACTAGCAGGCCCGGGCAGACCGACGGAACGGCAGTCCTGACATCGTCGACCCTAACCGAGCTTCGATGGCGCAGAACGCCCCAGCCCAGTTTCTCAAGCCAAAGAACCTGCGACCAAACGAGCATGATCGAGCACGGTGACAGTATCGTGCCGCCGCGACCGCACGTACGTCACAAGACGCATTGGGGTGGGCGGGGGAGTGGGGTGCTCGCGTTTGACGTGATGCTCGATCCGTCCCTCGAAAGGGGTGGTGAGGAAATGACACGCGATTGAGAAAAAGATCGATGACATCGGAATGAGAAAGTGCAAGTTCGTACTGTTCAGACTATGACCAAGTGTCACGAAAAACGAGAACCTACAACGACGAGTCGTGTGCTGCAACTGCTCGGCCTCCTGCAGTCCCGCCGGGTGTGGGGCGGTGACGAGTTGGCCGAGCGGCTGGGCGTGACGGGGCGCAGCGTGCGTCGCGATGTCGAGCGCCTGCGCGACCTCGGCTATCCGGTACACGCCAGCAAGGGCCACGGCGGCGGCTACCAACTGGGGGCGGGCGCGGCGCTGCCCCCGCTGTTGCTCGACCCCGAGGAGGCGGTCGCGATGGCCGTGTGTCTGCGGGTGGCGGCAGGCGGCAGTGTGGCGGGCGTCGGCGAATCCGCGCTGCGGGCACTGACGAAACTCGACCAGGTGATGCCGGCGCGGTTGCGCTCACAGGTCGCCGCAATCCACGACGCGACCATCACGCTGACGTCCGGTCAGGCCGAGGACGTTGTCGAGCCCGACGTGCTGATGACCCTGGCGCGCGCCACCCGCGACCGCGAACACGTGGCCGTCGCCTACGTCGACCGCAGCGGCAACGCCACCGAACGACGGCTGGAGCCGTACCAATTGGTGACCACCGGCAGGCGCTGGTACCTGCTGTGCTTCGACCGCGACCGCGACGATTGGCGCAGCCTGCGCCTGGACCGGATGGCCGACGTCACGGCGCGGGGCACGACGTTCATGCCGCGGGAAGCGCCCGACGCGGCCAGCTACGTCCGGCGCGCGATCACCGCCTCGCCCTACCGCTACGTCGCACGGGTCCGGTACCAGGCCTCCAAGGACGCCGTCGCCCAGTCCTTTTCGAATGCGTCCGCCGAGATCCACGAGGACGGACCCGATGCATGCATCGTCATCGCGGGTGGCGATGACCCGGTCGCCATGGTCCCGTGGCTGGCGCTGCCCGGGGTGGACTTCGAGGTGCTCGAACCGCCCGAGGTGATCGCTGCGGCACGCGTCGTCGCCGAACGCCTCCTGCGTGCCAGCGCCCGCACGTAGGGTGACCAGATGCACGTCACCTCGGCGGAGTCGACGGAGCTGTTCACCGGCCCCGCCGATCAGCCACTTCAAGTCGTGCGGGTGTCCTACCGATTCTGTTCGCACCCCACTGCCGTGCACGTCGAGGGGCCGGGGCTGCAGACGGTGGGCCACGTCAGCGCGACGCCCCGCGGCCGCAGCGTCGAGGTTCCCGTGCGGGTGGCCAACCCCGTGGTCGGCGAGCGACGTCGTGCCGAGCTGGTCGTCGGTCGCAGCGTCACCGAGTTCGACTTCACGGTGGCCGAACCCGGCTGGACCATGCACATGGTCAGCCACTTCCACTACGACCCCGTGTGGTGGAACACTCAGGCCGCCTACACCAGCGTCTGGACCGAGGACCCGCCTGGCCGATGCCGGCAGACCAATGGCTTCGAACTGGTCAACGCCCACCTCGAAATGGCAAGGCGGGAGCCCGAATACAAGTTCGTCCTCGCCGAGGTCGACTACCTGAAGCCGTACTGGGACACCAACCCCGAGGATCGCGACGACCTACGTCGACTGATCGCCGCCGGGCGCGTCGAGGTGATGGGCGGCACCTACAACGAGCCCAACACCAACCTCACCAGTCCCGAGACGGCGATTCGTAACTTCGTACACGGCATCGGCTTTCAGCGCGACGTGATGGGCGCGAATCCGGCGACCGCGTGGCAGCTCGACGTCTTCGGCCACGACCCGCAGTTCCCCGGCATGGCCGCCGACGCGGGGCTCACCTCGAGTTCGTGGGCCCGCGGCCCGTTCCACCAGTGGGGCCCGATGGCGGGGGACGGCGACCCCGAGCGCATGCAATTCGCCAGCGAGTTCGAGTGGATGGCGCCGTCGGGCCGGGGACTGTTGACGCACTACATGCCCGCCCACTACGCCGCAGGCTGGTGGATGGACTCCTCGGCGTCGCTCGAGGACGCCGAACATGCCACCTACGAGCTGTTCTCGAAGATGAAGACGGTCGCGCTGACCCGCAACGTGCTGCTGCCAGTCGGCACCGACTACACGCCGCCGAACAAGTGGGTCACCGAGATTCACCGCGACTGGAATGCGCGCTACACCTGGCCCCGCTTCGTCTGCGCGCTGCCCAGTGAGTTCTTCGCCGCGGTCCGCACCGAACTCGACGAGCGCGGTGCGGCGCCGTCACCCCAGACCCGTGACATGAACCCGATCTACACGGGCAAGGACGTGTCCTACATCGACACCAAACAGGCCAACCGCGCGGCCGAGAACGCCGTGCTCGAGGCCGAGCGCTTCGCCGTGTTCGCCGGGTTGCTCACCGGCGCGACGTACCCGGAAGCCGCGCTCGCCAAGGCGTGGGTGCAGCTGGCCTACGGCGCGCACCACGACGCCATCACCGGCTCGGAGTCCGACCAGGTGTACCTCGACCTGCTGACCGGCTGGCGCGACGCGTGGCAGCTCGGGACCGAAGCGCGCGACACCGCGCTGGGTCTTCTGTCGACCGCGGTCGACGCCTCCGTGGTGGTCTGGAACCCCCTGGCGCACAATCGAACAGACGTCGTCACCATGCACTTCGACGCGCCGTTCGACGGCGCACTCCTCGATCCCGACGGCAACGCCGTCCCCGTGCTCAGTGACGACGACGGACACTCGATCAGCTGGCTCGCCCGCGACGTGCCGTCGCTGGGCTGGCGGTCCTACTGCGTCGTGCCGGGCGACGCGGCATCGCGGTGGGAGCCACTACCCGGCGACGGGATCGCCAACGAGCACTACGCGCTCCGCGTCGACAGAGCCCGCGGCGGAGGGGTGTCGTCGTTGATCGTCGACGGTCGTGAACTGATCGCGGACGGCCGCGTCGGCAACGAGCTCGCCGTCTACGACGAGTACTCGGCGCACCCGAAGGCAGGGGAGGGCCCGTGGCACCTGCTGCCGAAGGGTCCGGTGACGACGTCGGCAGGTGCGCGGGCCACCTCGATGCAGCGCTACCGCAGCGCACTGGGGGAGCGCGTCGTCGTCACCGGCCGCATCCGAAACCTGCTGACCTACCGGCAGACTGTGACGCTGTGGCACGGTGTCGACCGGGTCGACTGCCGCACCACCGTCGACGACTTCACCGGCGCGGACCGGATGCTGCGGCTGCGCTGGCCGTGCCCCGTGCCGGGCGCCATGCCCGTCAGCGAGGTGGGCGATGCGGTGATCGGCCGCGGCTTCGGCCTGACCCACGATCGTGGCTCGACGAAAGCCGTTGACACGGAGAAGTTTCCCTCCACCCTGGACAATCCGGCATACGGGTGGTTCGGGCTGTCGTCGATGGTACGGGTGCGGTTCTTGGAATCCGGTGGGCAGGAGCGTAGCGACCCGGGTGCGGGCGCCGGTGTCCGGGCGATCTCGGTGGCCGAGGTGGTGTCACCCGGCGGCGAGGCGGAACCGTTGGTCCGTGACCTGATGGTCGCGCTCGCCCGTGCCGGCGTCACAGCCACCTGCAGCAGTGCCGCCTCAGCACGCTACGGCGACCTCAGCGTGGACTCGAACCTGCCCGACGTGCGGATCTCCCTCGGCGGACCCGACGTCAACGCCTTCACCGCGGCGGTCCTCGGTGCGGGCGCCAATCCTACTGAGCGGACGTGGATTCCGGCTCGCCTGCCGCTCAAGGACGTGTGGGCACCCGGGGCGGACCTCCGAGGAGTCCACGACCTGCCGGTACTCGTCATCGGGGGTGTGCTGGAGGACAGCGTGGCAGCGCTGGTGACCGACCTCGCCGACGCCGAGATCGTCGTCGACCAGGAGGCTCCCGCCGATCTGGAGGACTTCGAACCACGCACCATCGCGGTGTTCAACCGCGGCGTGCCGAGTTTCGCGGTCGACGGCGACGGGACCCTGCACACGTCACTGATGAGGTCCTGCACGGGCTGGCCGTCCGGCACCTGGATCGACCCGCCGCGACGCACGGCACCCGACGGATCGAACTTTCAACTGCAGCACTGGACGCACACCTTCGACTACGCCGTCGCGTGCGGCACCGGAGACTGGCGTGACTCCGACATCCCGGCCCGCAGCGCGGAGTTCAACCAGCCGCTGCTCGTGGTCGCCGCGGACCACGACCCGGCGGCCGGTGGACTGCCGCCGTGGGGCGCACTGCTCGAGGTCGAGCCCGCTCGAGAGGTAGCACTCGGGGCGTTGAAGGTCACCGGCAACCCGATCGCGGGCGGCAGCGGACGGCGCGTAAGTGCCTCCGACGGGGTAGCACTACGCCTCGTCGAAATACGCGGCAGAACAACCGACGTCACCATCAGCTCGGGTCTGCGTACCGTCTCGAGCCCGCAGCGACTCGACCTCCTCGAGCAACCGCTCGCCGACCAGTCCGGTGGTCTGACACTGCACGGTTACGAGATCGCCACGTTCGGCGCCCAGCTCAACCTGCCCCGCGTCCTCGAGGCCGAGGACACCACGCTCGCACCCGATGCCGAACCCGCACAACCGCTCTACGCCAGGTACTGGCTGCACAATCGCGGGCCTGCGCCACTCGGCGGTCTGCCCGCGGTCGCGCACCTACATCCGCATCAATTGGCCGTCGACCCCGACGACGCCGTGCAACTGCAACTGACCGCCGTCAGCGACGCCACGGACACGGCACTACACGGCAAGGTGCGACTGCTCTGCCCGCCGGGGTGGACGGTCGAGATGGACGAGTTGCCGTTCGTCCTGCCGCCCGGGGACTTCCTCGAGTCCGTCGTCGACGTGACGATGCCCCCGGGCACCGTGCCAGGCCTCTACCCGATTCGCGCCGAACTGGGCGTGACCGGCAGCGCACTGCCGGCGTCCTGGCGACAGGTCGTAGAGGACGTGTGCGTGATCTCGGTCGGCGCGACCGACGACAGGGTGCTGCGCCTGATCGGCGAACCCGAGGCGGTCGAGGTCCGGGCGGGCCGAAGCGCCACGATCGTCGTCACCGTCGGCACCGACGCCTACGCCGACCTCGCCGTCGAGGCACACCTCATCAGTCCATGGGGGACCTGGGAGTGGATGGGGCCCAACATCATCGGGGCTGATCTGCCCGCCCGCGGCACGGTCGACCTGGAGTTCGACGTCGCGCCTCCCACATGGGTGCAACCCGGCGAGTGGTGGGCGCTGATCCGGGTGGGCTGCGCCGGTGACCTGGTGTACTCGCCCGCGGTCACGGTGGTGGTCCGATGACGTCGGTGGTGGCGACGGTCGGCGAGGCGGTGGTGCTCGTCAGCGAGGTCGACGCCCGTGAGGACCGACTTCGCGCGACGCGACTGGCGAACGCCCTCCCCCAACCGGGGACCAGCGAGGGCCGTCAGCTGCGGCGGTGGCTCACCCAGGTCCTCGTCACGTCGCGGGTCGTAGCCGCCGAGGCCGAGAGAATGGGCCTCGACGCCGACGGTGCGCCCACCGAAGCCGATCTCCTTCCGGACGTGGCCGCCCGGCTCGAGATCGGCAGCGTGGCGGCCTCAGCCCTCGAGGACGCGCTGGCGCGGGCGCTGTTCGTGCACGTCACCTCGGCCGTCGAGATCAGTGCCGACGAGATCAGGGACTACCACTGCCGCAACCCCTTTCGCTTCGGCGGTCGCACGCCCGGAAGCGGTGGCTGGCGCGGTCGCCCGGTCGAAGCCGTGCTCGACGACGTGCGGTCCGACATCGAGGGCCACCTGCTGGCGGCCGCCCGGCGTCGCGAGTTCCGACGCTGGCTCGACGCCCGGCGCGCTGAGCTCGTCCACCTGGCGTCAGGGTACGAGCACCCCGGTGACCCCCGCCAGCCCGACAACACCCACCAGCACTGATGACGTCGACACTGGCGCTCGACATCGGCGGCACCAAGATCGCCGTCGGCCTCGTCGACCCCGACGGTCAATTGCAGCACCACGCACAGCTGCCGACGCCCCACGGCGACGCCGAGGCCATCTGGTCGGTTGCGAGCGGACTGCTGGCCGAGGCGCTGGCTGCTGCCGACGGTGACGTCCGCGGGGTGGGCGTCGCCTCCGCCGGACCCATCGACCTGCCGAGCGGCACGATCAGCCCGATCAACATCACTGCATGGCAACGCTTTCCGATCGTCGACCGGGTGGCAGCCGCCACCGGACTGCCCGTGCGGCTCGGCGGCGACGGGCTGTGCATGGCGATGGGGGAACGCTGGCGGGGGGCTGGCCGGGAGGCGCAGTTCATGCTCGGCATGGTGGTGTCGACGGGCATCGGCGGCGGGCTGGTCCTCGACGGCGCGCCCTACGACGGGCGGACGGGAAACGCCGGCCACGTCGGCCACGTCGTCGTCGACCCCGACGGGTTGCTCTGCACGTGTGGCGGCCACGGGTGCGTGGAGACGGTGGCGTCGGGCCCGCACCTGGCCCGCTGGGCACGCGAGAACGGTTGGGCCGCAGGGCCGGAGGCCGACGCGAAGGAACTCGCCGACGCCGCCAATGCCGGTGATGCCCTGGCACTTCGGGCCTTCCGTCGCGGTGCGACGGCGCTGGCCATGATGATCGCCTCGGTCGCCGCGGTCTGCGACCTCGACCTGGTGGTCGTCGGCGGGGGTGTGGCGAAGTCCGGTGCGCTGCTGTTCGACCCGCTGCGCGAGGCGCTCGGCCACTATGCGGGCCTCGACTTCATCAAGGATTTGCGCGTGCTGCCCGCCGAACTCGGCGGGGACGCCGGGCTGGTGGGCGCGGCGGCCCTCTTCAACACGTCCCCCTAGCCGATGTCGTTGCGCGCCTACGGTTCCACGTCGGGGGTCTCCACCACCATCAGCTGCGCCGCCGAATCCGTGGGTACGACCCTGCGCGCCAACGCCATCAGCGCGCGCTCGGTACCCACGTCCCGACCAGCCCGCTCCGAGAGCAACCAGCGCACCTCCAACAGATCGCAGTACGCCTGAATCGCGGTGCCGGTGTGACCGACTGCCGCGTGTGCCCGGTGCATGGTCGGCCTGACCAGCTCCATCACCCACAGCTGGGCGGCGGTGCGCTCGTCGACGTCGTGGCCCGCTTCGGTGCAGAGCCGAGCCTGGTAGGCCTGCAGATCACCGAGCAGATGCGTGGCCTGCCCCTCGCCGACGTCCAGACCGGCAATCTCACGCAGCCGCGTGGCGTGGAAGCGACGGTCACCGACGGCGACGTGCAGACGGAGCTGATCGGTGCCCGCGCTGGTCGGTTGCAGCGACACCTCGTCGACGGCGAAGCCCAACTCGTTGAGCTTGCGAATCCTGCCCTCCACGCGATAGCGGTCGGCGTACCCGAAGATTGGTTCGGCGTGGAGCAGTTCCCACAGCCCCTCATAGCGCGTCCGCAAGCTGAGCGCCTCGCCAATCAGCTGGTCGCGCAACGCCGTTGCACCGTCGATGCGAGCCGCGATGTCCATCAGCCCCGCCGCCACGTTCTCGACCGTCACGTCGACGTCGAGTTGGCGCTGGCCGTCCGACAGTCGTGCGTGCACCTCGCTGGTCTCGGCGTCGACCAGGGACGCCTGCAGGACCTGACCGTCGCGCGTGAACAGCGTGTTGGCCAGTGAGCAGTCTCCCCAGAAGACGCCCCGCCGGTGCAGTTCGACGAGCAGCGACGCCATCCCGTCGAGCAGCCGGGCGCGTTGCTTGGGAGCATCGGGCGGCAGCCGCAGGAACAACCGCCGGTACTGCCACGACCCCACCAGGTAGCGGGTCAGGAGAATCGCGGTGTCGAAGGCGGGTTGGCGCACCAGCCCTGCGGGCCGAACGGCATCGAGACGCATCTCCTCGAGCCGGCTCAGCACGTCGTACTCCCGCACCGCGATGCGCGGTGGCAGCTCCTTGAGGGCCCACAGCGCACCGTCGCACTCGACGAACTTCACCAAGTGCCTGCTGGGCCCGACGGCCATGTCCCGCAACGGAACCTCGGGTACCACCCACTCGGCGAGCGGGCGCTCCCACGGCAGCGACAGCAACCCGGGAGCGGGGGCGCGGAGCCGCAGTTCCGGTGCGGCCACGTCGGCTGTCCCCGGCTAGCCCGCGGCGGAGGCGGCGTGGCGCCCCGAGGAGTCGCTGGTGTCGCCGACCCGGGTGAGGTTGTCACCCGACGACGGGTCGAACAGATGAATCCGCTCGGCGTCCAGCCACAGCGTGGCCTTGTCGCCGTTGCGCACCCGGCTCAGTGGGTCGAGTTCGACGCAGAGCTGGGTGCGCATGTGTTCGCTGTCCAGCTCGTTGGCGAGTTCGGCCAGCTGCGAACCGATCTCGGCGGGCGCCTCGAAGGGCACGAAGGCGTACTGCTCGTTGCCCAGCCATTCCGTGACGTCGATCGTGACGTCGAACGTGACACCGCGGGACTTCTTGCCCGAGTCCACGAACTCGGCGTCCTCGAAGGCACCTGGCCGGATGCCGGCGATGTAGACCTTGCCGTCCTCTAGCGATGGGCGCCACTCGTCGCGCAGGGGGACGGTCGTGAACGGAAGCTCGATCTCGTTGCCAGTGACGCGGGCGGGCACGAAGTTCATCGGAGGCGATCCGATGAAGCCGGCGACGAAGAGGTTCACCGGCTGGTCGTAGAGTTCGCGCGGGCTGGCAATCTGTTGCAGCACGCCCTTCTTCAGCACGGCCACCCGATCGCCCAGGGTCATCGCCTCGGTCTGGTCGTGCGTGACGTAGACGGTGGTGACGCCGAGGCGGCGCTGTAGGCGCAGGATCTCCGTGCGCATTTGACCGCGGAGCTTGGCGTCGAGATTGCTCAGTGGCTCGTCGAACAGGAAGGCGTCGGCTTGCCGAACGATGGCGCGGCCCATCGCGACGCGCTGGCGTTGGCCGCCTGAGAGGTTGGCGGGCTTGCGGTCCAGGTGCTCACCCAGTTCCAACGTATCGGCGGCCTCGGTGACCAGCTTGCGGATCTCGTCGTCGGAGTGCTTGCCGGACAGCCGAAGTGGGAACGCGATGTTCTCGAACACCGTCAGGTGTGGGTACAGCGCGTAGTTCTGGAACACCATCGCCAGGTTGCGGTCACGAGGAGCCTTGTCGTTGACCCGGGTGTCGCCAATGATCATGTCGCCCGAGGTGATGTCCTCCAAACCGACGATCATCCGCAGCAGGGTGGACTTCCCGCAGCCCGATGGGCCCACCAGGATCATGAACTCACCGTCGGCGATGTCGATGCTGACGTCGTTGACGGCGGGAAAGCCGTCGCCGTACTTCTTGACGATGTTGCGCATGGAGATTGCAGCCATGGTTATCCCTTCACTGCGCCGGAGGTGAGACCGGCGACGATGCGGCGTTGAAAGACGAGAACGAGGATGACGACCGGGATGGTGACGATCACCGACGCCGCCATGATGTAGGGCACCGGAGACTCGAAGTACGAGGCGCCCTGGAAGAACGCCAGCGCGGCGGGCACCGTGCGGGCACTGTCGGTGGACGTCAACGAGATGGCGAACAGAAAGTCGTTCCAGCAGAAGAAGAACGTCAGGATCGCGGTGGTGAACACGCCGGGAGCCGCCAACGGGACGATCACCTTGCGGAAGGCCTGCCACGCCGTCGCACCGTCGACCTGCGCGGCGTGCTCCATCTCCCACGGAATCTGCCGGAAGAACGCCGACATCGTCCAGATGGACAGTGGGAGTGCGAAGGTCAGGTAGGGGATGATCAGCCCGAGCCAGGTGTCATAGATGCCCAACCCGCGCCACATGTCGAACAGCGGGCCCACCAGCGCCGCCTGCGGGAACATCGCGATGCCCAGGGCCAGGGACAACAGCACCTTCTTACCCGGAAACTCCAGTCGCGCAATGGCATACGCGGCGAACATCGCGATGACGACGGAGATGAGCGTGGCGATGACCGCGATGCCGATCGAGTTGATCAGGGCCCTGGTGAACAGCGGGTTGCTGAAGATCTGGGCGAAGTTGTCCAGCGTGAACGAGCTCGGCAGGAACTGCGGGGTACCCGACACGATGTCCGACGGCGGCTTGAACGCCAGGCTGATCATCCACAGCAGCGGGAAGAAGCTGTAGACGACGATGACGATGCCGGCGATGGTCCACCGACGGGTGCTCTTGGCGCTGTTCACTGGTCACCCCTGACTTGCGACAGGTCGGTCTTGAAGACCTTGATGAAGATCCACGCGATGGCGACGACGCTGAGGAACAGCAGCACCGAGACTGCCGAACCCATACCGAGATTCACCAGCGTGACGTTCTGCCGGTAGGCCAGGAAGGAGATGGTCTCGGTGTTGTTCGCGCCGGCCGTCATCACGTACGGGTTGTCGAAGATGCGCCAGGCGTCGAGGGTGCGGAACAGCAGCGCAACCATGATGGCCGCCTTCATGTTCGGCAGCGTGATCTTGCGCAGACGCTGCCATGCCGTCGCCCCGTCGACCTTGGCCGCCTCCTGCATGTCCTCGGGGACCTGCACCAAACCGGCGAGCAGCAGCAGCGAGATGAACGGCGTCGTCTTCCAGATCTCGGACAGACAGATCACGAAGATCGCCGACCAGCGCCCGCCGAACCAGTCGAAGTCCACGAGGTTGATCCACTGGTTGACGAACCCCGAGTCGATCGCGAAGGCGTAGCGCCAGATGAACGCCGACACCACCGTCACGATGCCGTAGGGAATGAGGATGGCGGTGCGCAATGGACCGCGGCCGCGAATGATGCGCAGCATCACGAAGGCGAACCAGAAGCCGAGGACCAGTTCGACTGCGACGGTGACGATCGTGATCGCCAGCGTGGTCACGAAGTCGTTCCACCACACCGGGTCGGTCAGGATGACCCCGAAGTTGGTCAGCCCGACGAAGCTCCGTCCGTCCGGATCGGTCAGCCGGAAGTTGTACAGCGACAACACCAGTGCGTAGCCCAGCGGGTAGGCGGTGACGAGCAGCATCACCACATAGGACGGCAGGGTCAGGTAGAGACCGAGTCGGCGCTCACCGCGGACCCGCGCACTGACGGCCGCCTTCTCGGGCTTCTTCGGGACCGGAGGACTCTCGACCGTGGTCACAGCAGCCGCCTCCCCGCCAGCACGTCAGCCATGAATTGATCTGTCCTCTCGGGGGTTTCGTTGGTGACCGACGCCGGCGGATGCCACGTCTGGGTGACGGCCCCGGCGACGTCGGTATAGAAGGGGGTGAGCGGACGGGGACCGCCCTCGGCGATGGACTCCCGGATCAGATCCGCGTTGGCGTACTCCGCGCGGATCTCGGGGGCGTCGTAGGACGCGGCGTACGGCGACGGCTCGCTCTCGTCGAGCATGTACTTGGTGGCCTTCGCTTCGGCGTTGATGCATTCGACCAGGGCGACCGCCTGCGCGGGATGCCTGGAATAGGCGCCGACGCCCAGATTGGCGCCACCGAGTGGCGGGGCGCTGGGGCGGTCGGGGGACACCCTGGGGTAACGGGCCCAGCCGATGTCGTCGACCACTGCCTGGTCGAGGGTCCCTTCCTTTGCGGCCGTGCGGGCGGCCGCGAGCACGTAGGGCCAGTTGAGCATGAACATGCCCTGCTCGGATTGGAACGTGGCGCGCGCCTGCTCCTCCGCGGCGTTGGAGAGATCGACGGGCGCGGCGGTGGACCGCGCGAGGTTGCCGACGATCTCGGCGGCCTTGAGGCCAGCGGGGGTGTTCAGCGACGGCTTGGCATTTCGTCCGGAGGAGACGTCCTGTAGCACCTCACCGCCACCCGACAGCACCAGTGCGTTGATCCACACCATGTAGCCCTCGTACCGCTGCGCCTGTACCGAGATCTTCTTACCCTGCTGCACAGCGGCTTTCAGCATCTCATCCCACGTGAACGTGGCACTCGTCGGATCGATCCCGGCCGCCGCGGCCTGCGACTTGCGGTACCAGAGCAACTGGGCGTTGGACTTGTAGGGCGCGCCGTAGAGCTTGTCGTCCCACATGCCGGTCTTCACCGGCGCGGGCAGCATTCCAGCCGTGAGGCGTGTGGTCTCCTCGGCGGTGTACGGGCGCAAGAACCCGGCGTTGGAGAACTCCGCGGTGAACACCACATCCAGGCTCACGACGTCGATCGACGTGTCGCCAGCGGCCAAGCGCCGCACCATCTGCTCGCGCTGCGCGGTGGCGGTGCTCGGCAGCGATTCGATCCGCACCTGGTAGGCGCCGCCCGATGCGTCCGCGCACTCCTGCGCGCGTGCCGCCGAGCCACCGTTGTCGGGCAGGATGTACCACGTCAGTGTCGGGGGACCGCTCTCGCTGCCGCAGCCGGTCAACAACGTCGCGGCGACCAACGGTGCGCTGGCCAGCGCGATTGCCCGTCGCCTCCGCGAACGGGCGAACTCAATTCGCTTCATGCGTCCCCTCGTCTGTGCGATCTCGAGCTCCCGGGAGCCACGATCAGCCATTCGATCTGCCCCCGAGTGTGGCACACCTCACATCCGCTTTCGTCGAGTGGCTCGGGCGGATTCGAGACGCGCCGCCGTGGCCCCGAACGGTCCGCCCTGTGGAAGCCGTTGCAGAGCTACATTTTTCCGCGCGGCACGCGAGGGCACGGTATGGACGGCACGCGGAGTGGGTACGTCGATGCCAACGACGCGCAGTGGCGTTGACAGCACGGCCTCCGCTGGGAAGTCTTTGGCGCAGCCGTTCGCGAACCGATCCGAGGAGTGCCGTGACATCCGTCGAATCCTGGTGGCAGACCGCCGTCGTCTACCAGGTCTACATCCGTAGTTTCGCCGACGGCAACGGTGACGGCGTAGGCGACGTCGCCGGCCTGCGCGCACGGCTGCCGTACCTGGCGCGCCTCGGCATCGACGCGATCTGGATCAACCCCTGGTACCCGTCGCCGATGGCCGACGCCGGCTACGACGTCGCCGACTACCGGGACATCGAGCCGGTCTACGGCACCCTGGCCGAGGCCGACCGACTGATCGCCGAGGCGCACGAGGTGGGGTTGCGGGTGCTGCTCGACATCGTGCCGAATCACAGCTCCGATCACCACGCCTGGTTCACCGCAGCACTCGCAGACGAGCCGGGCGCCCGCCAGCGGTACCACTTTCGGCCGGGACGGGGCGCCGACGGCGAGTTGCCGCCCAACGACTGGCAGAGCGTCTTCGGGGGGCGGGCCTGGACCAGGATCGCCGACGGTCAGTGGTACCTCCATCTGTTCGCGCCCGGGCAGCCCGACTTCAACTGGGAGCATCCGGAGGTTCGGGCCGAGTTCGAGGACGTGTTGGCGTTCTGGTTCGACAAGGGCGTCGACGGATTCCGCATCGACGTCGCGCACGGACTGGTGAAGGCCGAGGGGCTGCCGGACGGCGGCACCGGTGACGATGCCGCACCGACCCTGGTCCAGCACAACGCGTCCCACCCGGCGTGGGACCAGGACGGCGTGCACGAGGTCTACCGCGGCTGGCGTGCCGTCGCGAATCGCTATGCGCCGGAACGGATCTTCATCGCCGAGGCCTGGGTGCCCAGCAATGAGCGGCTGGCCCGATACCTGCGTCCCGACGAGTTGCACACCGCCTTTCAGTTCGACTTTCTCCGCGCGCCGTGGCACGCGGAGGTCCTGCGCACCGTCATCGACGATGCGATCACGGTCGCCGCGACCGTCGGTGCGCCGCCGACGTGGGTGCTGTCCAACCACGACGTCACGCGCACGGTCACCCGCTACTCGCGGTCGCAGCCCGACCATCTGATCGAAACCGACTGGGAGCGCGCACGCTGGGCGACGGAATCGGCCGACTACGGGGTGGGCCTGCGTCGCGCCAGAGCCGCGGCCCTCGTGCAGTTGGCCCTGCCGGGCACGGCCTACGTCTATCAAGGGGAGGAACTCGGTCTCGAGGAGGTCGAGGACCTGCCGGACGAGCTTCGCCAGGATCCGATGTGGGTGCAGTCGGGGTTCACCGACGTCGGCCGAGATGGGTGCCGCGTCCCCATCCCGTGGGCGGATGACGTTGCCCCCTACGGCTTCTCGCCGGACACGGAGGTGGCGACGTGGTTGCCCCAGCCGCCGCACTGGTCGTCGCACACCGCGCAAGCGCAGGATGGCGATCCGGACTCCACGCTGAATCTCTATCGCGAGGCGCTCTCGGCGCGGTCGTCGCTCTGGGTGGACGCCGGCGATCTCGAGTGGATCGCGACGCCCCCCGCGGTGGTCGCGTTCCGGCGTGGCGACGCGCAGTGCTGGGTCAACACGGGTGCGTCGCCCGCGGACCTGCCCGCCGATGCCCGCGTGGTCCTGGCGTCGGTGCCCGGCACCGCCACTCAGCTTCCGCCGGATTCCGCCGCCTGGCTGGTGACCTGACGCGACTTCGGTGCGCTGACCGGCGCTCAGCGCCGGTGCGCACGCCGAAATCGCGAGGGCTGGACGCCGCGTTTTGGCTGATCGGCGGGCAGCGCGCTATCCTTTGGCAGTTCCACCGAAGACCGTCGGTCACCGAGCAATCGGTTGAAGGTCCCGGATTCATCCGGGCGGCCCACGCAGGAGGACGAGGCATCACCGCTGGCATGCGCCGGCGGATCTTCACGCCCCGGCCGCTCTGCGCCGGGGCGTTCGTCGTTTCTGGGGTCGACCGGCGGACCCAATCCTAGATAGGAGGCATGCATGGCCAAAGCTGAAAAGGCCACCGCCGTTGCCGACATCGCCGAGCAGTTCAAGGAGTCGACCGCCACGGTCGTCACCGAGTATCGCGGGCTCACCGTGGCCAACCTTGCGGATCTGCGCAAGTCCCTCGGAAGCGCCGCGACCTACTCGGTCGCCAAGAACACCCTGGTAGCGCGTGCCGCGTCCGAGGCAGGTGTGACGGGTCTCGACGAGCTGTTCACCGGCCCGACCGCCATCGCGTTCATCAAGGGTGAGCCCGTCGATGCCGCCAAGGCAATCAAGACGTTCGCCAAGGACAACAAGGCCCTGGTTATCAAGGGCGGCTACATGGACGGCAAGGCGCTGTCCGTGGACGAGGTCAACCGCATCGCGGACCTCGAGTCGCGCGAGGTGCTGCTGGCCAAGCTGGCCGGCGCGATGAAGGCGAAGACCAGTCAGGCCGCGGCGCTGTTCGCTGCCCCGGCATCGCAGGTCGCCCGCCTCGTCTTCGCCCTGCAGGAGAAGAGGGAAGCCGCCGAAGGTGCACCCGCCGCTCCCGCCGCAGAGGTTGCGGACGCAGAACCAGAAGCACCGACGGACGCCGCGGCCGATGCCCCGGCCGACGCCGAGTAACAACCCCATTCACCACTGAAGACCCAAGCAAGAAATTAGGAAGGACCAATCATGGCCAAGCTCAGC
The DNA here is from genome assembly GCF_016462545.1 of Mycolicibacterium sp. Classification (GTDB taxonomy): domain Bacteria; phylum Actinomycetota; class Actinomycetes; order Mycobacteriales; family Mycobacteriaceae; genus Mycobacterium. The sequence continues at coordinate 196,704 of NZ_JAEMTA010000002.1, forward strand.
ACCGAAGACCTGCTCGACGCGTTCAAGGAACTGACCCTGTTGGAGCTCTCGGAGTTCGTCAAGGCGTTCGAGGAGACCTTCGACGTCACCGCCGCCGCTCCGGTCGCCGTCGCCGCCGCTCCGGGTGCAGCCGCCCCCGCCGAGGCCGCCGAGGAGCAGTCGGAGTTCGACGTCATCCTCGAGGGTGCCGGCGAGAAGAAGATCGGCGTCATCAAGGTCGTCCGTGAGATCGTCTCGGGCCTGGGCCTCAAGGAGGCCAAGGATCTCGTCGACAGCGCCCCCAAGCCGCTGCTCGAGAAGGTCAACAAGGACCAGGCCGACGATGCCAAGGCCAAGCTCGAGGCCGCCGGCGCGTCTGTCACCGTCAAGTAATAGCTCTGCGGAAAGCCGCCCGGGATCATCGCGATCCCGGGCGGTTTTTCATGTCTGCGAGCAACTTGAGCAAACGCCGTCCGAGGCCCGGGGAGACCGGCTGAATGTGGCAAAGAGAAGAGTGCCCATAATGAGTGCGCTACAGTGACTCAAGCCACAGGCGGGTGTGTCTGTTTGGCGGGCAAAAGCACTGGCGGAAGGATCGCGCGTGGGCATCGGTATTCAGGTTGAGGGACTGACGAAGTCCTTCGGGCCCCAGCGAATTTGGGAGGACGTGACATTCGACCTCCCGGCGGGTGAGGTCAGCGTTCTGCTGGGTCCGTCCGGTACCGGTAAGTCGGTGTTCCTGAAGTCGTTGATCGGGCTGCTGCGTCCCGAGCGCGGCAAGATCATCGTCGATGGCACGAACATCATCGAGTGCTCGGCCAAGGAGCTCTACGAGATCCGCACGCTGTTCGGCGTGATGTTCCAGGACGGCGCGCTGTTCGGCTCCATGAGCCTCTACGACAACACGGCGTTCCCGCTTCGTGAGCACACGAAGAAGAAGGAATCCGAGATCCGTCAGATCGTGATGGAGAAGCTCGACCTGGTCGGTCTGACCGGTGACGAGACCAAGTTCCCGGGTGAGATCTCCGGCGGTATGCGCAAGCGTGCCGGCCTGGCCCGCAGCCTGGTGCTCGATCCGCAGATCATCCTCTGCGACGAGCCGGACTCCGGTCTGGATCCGGTGCGTACGGCGTATCTGTCGCAGCTGTTGATCGACATCAACGCCCAGATCGACTGCACCATCCTCATCGTCACGCACAACATCAACATCGCCCGCACCGTGCCGGACAACATGGGCATGCTGTTCCGCAAGCACCTGGTGATGTTCGGTCCGCGTGAGGTGCTGCTGACCTCGGATGAGCCGGTGGTCAAGCAGTTCCTCAACGGTCGTCGTATCGGCCCGATCGGTATGTCCGAGGAGAAGGACGAGTCGACGATGGCCGAGGAGCAGGCCATGATCGACGCCGGTCACCATGATGGTGGTACCGAGGAGATCGAGGGTGTGCCGCCGCAGGTCAACGCCACCCCGGGTATGCCGGAGCGCAAGGCCGTCGGACGTCGTCAGGCTCGGGTGCGCGAGATCATGCACACCCTGCCGCCCGCCGCCCAGGAAGCCATTCGCGCCGACCTCGACGGCACCAACCAGCACGCGGGCTACAACCCGGACAACGACGCCACCGCGCGGCACCGCAATGCCGTCGAGGACGAAGCCCCGACGGCGTCCATCCCTGCCGTCAAGGAGTGACCCCCTCCGGTCGACCCGACCGGCGCACGCGTGTACTGCTGAACCGTCCCGCCACGGAGGTGGACGGCTATCTCGACGTCATGGGTGATGCCCTGGTTCCACAGACCACCGGGCAACGCGTCATGGGGTCGTCGTTGCTCCCGAAGATCTACGAGCGCCTCTGGCGTCCCGTGCTGTTCTGGGGCTTCACCGCACGCAACACCGCGCAGGAGGACCGCCGCAAGCTGCGCTTGCTCGGCATCCAGCCCGGCGACACCGTGCTCGACGTCGCCTGCGGGCCAGGCAACACCACCCGCACGCTCGTCGAGCAGCTCGGGCCCGACGGTCTGGCGATCGGCGTCGACAGTTCGGCGAGCATGCTCGCGCAGGCCGTCCGGGAGACCGCGGCGGGCAGTCCCGTCGGCTACGTCCGTGGAGACGCCGCCGACCTGCCCTTCGACGGCGGCACGTTCGATGCCGTCAGTTGCTACGGGGCGCTCTATCTCATGGACGATCCGCTCGGCTCGCTGCGCGAGATGATCCGCGTCCTGAAGCCCGGTGGCCGGATCGCCGTCCTCACGACGTGCGCCCGCGGACCGGCCGAGGTGCGCCAGATGCAGGTGGCGGTATCGCGAGTGGCGCCGCTGCGATTGTTCGACGTCGACGAGATCACCGATGCCATGCGCGGCGAAGGTCTGATCGACGTGACGAGGAACGTATCGGCGGCGTCGCAAACGGTGGGTGGTCGACGGCCCGAGTCGTCGTGAATGTCCAAATGCTGACGTTGACGACAATTGCCGGTGCGATGTCCGTCCGCCCGGTTAGAGTCCGCCCGTGAGTTCGAAATCATGGAGCCGTGGGTTGTGGATCGCGGCAGCGGGGGCGTGCCTCGCGCTCGGCGCGGGGCACGGGGTCGCTGCCGCAGAGTCGGACTCGGCCGACGGTGGTGCGGGACCGTCGACCTCGCAGTCCTCCCAGGCCTCGGAACCGTCCACCAGTGGAACCCCGGAGACCCCGAAGGGCTCGAAAGCCACTGACAATGGCCAAGATTCGGACAAGGCCCCTACGAGCGCCGACAAGCCGACGAGCACCGTGAGTGCGTCGACGGTGACCGTTCACCGCGAGGATGCCGTGGACGCTGGGGCCACCGAAGGCGCGGCCACCCCCGACGAGCCCGCCGTGAAGACGACGAAGAACGTCACGCGCACCGTCCCCGAACCCGTCGTCGCGCCGCAGCCCGAGCGGACGGTCGAGTCCGCTCCACAGGCATCGGCGGCGGAACCGGTGAAGGTGGTCACCCCGGTCGAGGAGACGGCTCCGGTCAGCGAACCGCAATCGCAACCCGTGGCCGACGTGACGCCGCCACCGGTGGTCGTGACGGCCGCGAAGACCGTGTCCGCCAACGCCACGGTCACGCCCGCAGCCGCCACGGAGGTCGTCCAGAACGTCGCCGCCGCCCGCAGTCTGGCCGCGCCTACCCTCGCCTCGTTCGTTCGTCCCACCCCGGGGCCGATCGCGACCATCTTGATCAGCCTGCTCTCGCCTTTCGGCTTGTTGCCGCCCCTTCCGCCGGTCCCGGCCAACGTGGTGGGCGTGCCCGCTGATCCGGTGCCGGGTACGTCGCTGATCAATGGGGTGACCGGCGTCAAGGTCGGCAGTTCGAGCCTGGCGATTCCGGTCGGCACGTCGACCTACACCGGCGCCGCCGACTGGTACTTCCCGACCCAGCTCACCGGCGATGTACAGGCCCAGGGTGTGGTCCTGCTTCAGCACGGCTTCCTGGGTTCCAACTTCTGGTACTCGGCCCTTGCCACGGATCTGGCGCAGCGGACCAACAGCATCGTGGTGGTGCCCAACATCCCATCCTTTGGCTTCTTCACCTGCGCTGGCTGCACTCTCAGCAGTGCGGCGATGGCACAGGGTGTGGCCGGGTTGTTCACCGACCCGACTCGGACGTCGCTGACCGCCAGCGCATTGGCCGCCGGCTATCACGGCGTGCTGCCGGACGAGTTCCTCCTGACCGGTCACTCGGCAGGCGGCGGTCTGGCCGCGGCCGCAGGCGGCTTCTATGCCGATACCGTCGCACCGTCGGCCAGCGACCTCCTCGGCGTGGTGATGTTCGACGGGGTCTCGTCGAACGGCACCTTCGCGAGCGCGGTGGCCAGCCTGGACGCCAAGGGCATTCCGATCTATCAGATCGCGGCGCCCCCACAGGCGTGGAATGCCAACGGCCAGACCACCAACGACCTGGTGGCGTTGCATCCCGGCGCGTTCGTCGGTGACGTGCTCGCAAACGGCTCTCACGTCGACTCGCTGATCGGCGGCTCGCCGATCATCGACTTCGTCAGCCAGCTGCTGATCAAACGGTCTCCTCCCGGCAACACACAGGCCGTCTACACCCTGGCCAACGGTTGGATCAACGACATGTACGCCGGCCTCGGACCGGCGAACGGCGTCTACGGGACCTACGGTGACCCCAACCAGTACATCGTGTTGGGGCCGGCCGCGGCGGTGGTGCTCGGACCGCCACCGGTCGTCGACGTGAACTCCTATCTCGGCACCTGGTACGAGGTGGGCAGCGTGCGGCAGTTCTTCTCCATCGGACTGGTGAACACCACCGCCGTGTACACCGACAAGGGCGATGGAACCATCGGCGTCGAGAACTCAGGCAACTACTTCTTCAACAACGGGCCGGAATCCCGCATCTTCGGCACCGCGGTGCCGCTGAACGCCGAGAACAACAAATTGAACGTGACCTTCTTCGGGCCACCGTCGGCCAGCCCTCCCGGGAACTACTGGATCGTCGATCTGGCCCCCGACTACAGCTGGGCGATCGTCAGCGATCCGAACGGCCTCACCGGGTTCCTGCTCAGCCGTACCCGAACGGTGTCCGACGGGCTGTATCAGGAGCTGCTCAATCGAGCCTCGGTGAAGGGCGTCAAGCGGTGGATCATCCCGACCCGCCAACCCGCTGCCGCCCAGAGTGTGGTCACGGTCTAGTGGCCACCGGCGATTTTTTACTCCCCAAACCGCGTGTGAAGTCTTGACGGAAACGCGAAACCGGGCCAGTCTGTTGGTCAGCAATGTATGCACGGGTTGAAGGATCTAGCCGCCAGCCAGCGCCTGGTTCGTCTCACCATGCGGATGTTGAGGAATGCGCCGTTCTGCGCTAGTGTTGGACGTTGCGCTGGCTGCATCCTGCCCACCTCACCCGCCTCTTGACACCGTGGTCCTAGCCTGAGCTCTGCTCAGTCAACTAGTCGTGTGTTCCGGGGCCGAGATCAGGCTTGAGAACGCCAGCCGAACCTAACGCAGATAACGCGGCCAAGGGTCCGGCTCCGGTCGGTCTCCGACAGTCGCATCCGGTGCTGGAAGGATGCATCTTGGCAGTCTCTCGCCAGAGCAAGTCAGTAGAAAACCCCAACAACTCCGTTCCTGGAGCACCTAACCGAGTTTCCTTCGCAAAACTCCGCGAACCCCTCGAGGTTCCCGGTCTGCTCGACGTGCAGACGGATTCCTTCGAATGGCTGATCGGTTCCGACGGCTGGCGCGAGAAGGCTCTCGAGCGCGGCGAGGTCAGCCCCGTCGGTGGCCTCGAAGAAGTGCTCACTGAGTTGTCGCCGATCGAGGACTTCGCGGGCACGCTCTCGCTGAGCTTCTCCGATCCGCGCTTCGACGAGGTCAAGGCACCCGTCGACGATTGCAAGGAGAAGGACCAGACCTACGCGGCGCCGCTGTTCGTCACCGCGGAGTTCATCAACAACACCACCGGCGAGATCAAGAGCCAGACCGTCTTCATGGGCGACTTCCCCATGATGACCGAGAAGGGCACCTTCATCATCAACGGCACCGAGCGTGTCGTCGTGTCCCAGTTGGTCCGTTCGCCCGGCGTCTACTTCGACAAGAGCAAGGACAAGGCCACCGAGAACGACCTGACGAGTGTCAAGGTCATCCCCGGTCGTGGCGCCTGGCTCGAGTTCGACGTCGACAAGCGCGCCACCGTCGGCGTGCGCATCGACCGCAAGCGTCGTCAGCCGGTCACCGTGCTGCTGAAGGCCCTCGGCTGGACCAGCGAGAAGATCACCGAGCGCTTCGGCTTCTCCGAGATCATGATGTCGACCCTCGAGAAGGACAGCACCGCCGGTCCCGACGAGGCGCTGCTGGACATCTACCGGAAGCTGCGCCCGGGCGAGCCGCCCACCAAGGAATCCGCGCAGACCCTGCTGGAGAACCTGTTCTTCAAGGAGAAGCGTTACGACCTGGCCCGCGTGGGCCGCTACAAGGTCAACAAGAAGCTGGGCCTGAACGTGGGCCAGCCGATCACGTCGTCGACGCTGAACGAAGAGGACATCGTCGCGACCATCGAGTACCTGGTGCGCCTGCACGAGGGCCAGACCACGATGACCGCCCCCGGCGGCGTCGAGGTTCCCGTCGAAGTAGATGACATCGACCACTTCGGCAACCGTCGTCTGCGCACCGTCGGCGAGCTGATCCAGAATCAGATCCGCGTCGGCCTCTCGCGCATGGAGCGTGTCGTGCGTGAGCGCATGACGACCCAGGACGTCGAGGCGATCACGCCGCAGACCCTGATCAACATCCGTCCCGTCGTGGCGGCGATCAAGGAGTTCTTCGGAACCAGCCAGCTGTCGCAGTTCATGGACCAGAACAACCCGCTGTCGGGTCTGACCCACAAGCGTCGCCTGTCGGCGCTGGGCCCCGGTGGTCTGTCCCGTGAGCGTGCCGGCCTCGAAGTCCGTGACGTCCACTCGAGCCACTACGGCCGCATGTGCCCGATCGAGACCCCGGAAGGCCCGAACATCGGCCTGATCGGTTCGCTGTCGGTGTACGCGCGGGTCAACCCGTTCGGCTTCATCGAGACGCCGTACCGCAAGGTCGTCGAGGGTGTCGTCACCGACGAGATCCACCACCTCACCGCCGACGAGGAGGACCGCCACGTCGTGGCGCAGGCCAACTCGCCGATCGACGAGAACAACCGGTTCACCGAGGACAAGATCCTCGTCCGCCGTAAGGGTGGCGAGGTCGAGAACGTCTCTCCGATGGACGTGGACTACATGGACGTCTCGCCGCGCCAGATGGTGTCGGTCGCGACGGCGATGATCCCGTTCCTCGAGCACGACGACGCCAACCGCGCCCTCATGGGTGCGAACATGCAGCGCCAGGCGGTTCCGCTGGTGCGCAGCGAGGCGCCTCTGGTCGGTACCGGCATGGAGCTTCGCGCCGCGATCGACGCCGGTGACGTCGTCGTCGCCAGCAAGGCAGGCGTGATCGAAGAGGTGTCCGCCGACTACATCACCGTGATGGCAGACGACGGCACCCGGCACACCTACCGGATGCGCAAGTTCGCCCGCTCCAACCACGGCACGTGCGCCAACCAGCGTCCGATCGTGGACAGCGGCCAGCGGGTCGAGGCCGGTCAGGTGCTCGCCGACGGACCATGCACCGAGAACGGTGAAATGGCCCTCGGCAAGAACCTGCTCGTGGCGATCATGCCGTGGGAAGGCCACAACTACGAGGACGCGATCATCCTCTCGCAGCGCCTGGTCGAGGAGGACGTCCTGACGTCCATCCACATCGAGGAGCACGAGATCGATGCCCGCGACACCAAGCTGGGCGCCGAGGAGATCACCCGGGACATCCCGAACGTCTCCGATGAGGTGCTGGCCGATCTCGACGAGCGCGGCATCATCCGCATCGGCGCCGAGGTTCGCGACGGCGACATCCTGGTCGGCAAGGTCACGCCCAAGGGCGAGACGGAGCTGACCCCGGAAGAGCGTCTGCTGCGTGCCATCTTCGGTGAGAAGGCCCGCGAGGTTCGCGACACGTCGCTGAAGGTTCCGCACGGTGAATCCGGCAAGGTCATCGGCGTTCGGATGTTCTCCCGCGAGGAGGACGACGAGCTGCCCGCTGGCGTCAACGAGCTGGTCCGCGTCTACGTGGCCCAGAAGCGCAAGATCTCCGACGGCGACAAGCTCGCCGGACGCCACGGCAACAAGGGCGTCATCGGCAAGATCCTGCCGATCGAGGACATGCCGTTCATGCCGGACGGCACACCCGTCGACATCATCCTGAACACGCACGGTGTGCCGCGACGGATGAACATCGGTCAGATCCTCGAGACGCACCTTGGCTGGGTTGCCAAGGCCGGCTGGAACATTCAGGTTGCCGGCGAGACCGGTGAACTGCCGGACTGGGCCGCCAACCTCCCCGAGGACCTGCTCTCGTCGGAGCCCAACAGCATCGTCTCCACGCCCGTCTTCGACGGAGCCCGTGAGAACGAGCTGCAGGGTCTTCTCGGCGCGACGCTGCCCAACCGCGACGGCGACGTGATGGTCGACGCCGACGGCAAGAGCCAGCTGTTCGACGGACGCAGTGGCGAACCGTTCCCGTACCCGGTGACGGTCGGCTACATGTACATCCTGAAGCTGCACCACTTGGTGGACGACAAGATTCACGCTCGTTCCACCGGGCCGTACTCGATGATCACGCAGCAGCCGCTGGGTGGTAAGGCGCAGTTCGGTGGTCAGCGGTTCGGTGAGATGGAGTGCTGGGCCATGCAGGCCTACGGCGCGGCGTACACGCTGCAGGAGCTCTTGACCATCAAGTCCGACGACACCGTCGGTCGCGTCAAGGTCTACGAGGCGATCGTCAAGGGCGAGAACATCCCCGAACCCGGTATTCCGGAGTCGTTCAAGGTGCTGCTCAAGGAGCTGCAGTCGCTGTGCCTCAACGTCGAGGTGCTGTCATCCGAGGGCCACGCCATCGAGATGCGCGACAGCGACGACGAGGACCTGGAGCGCGCAGCCGCGAACCTGGGAATCAACCTGTCCCGCAACGAATCTCCGTCGGTCGAGGATCTCGCCTAAGTGTTTTGGGGACCCTCGCGGTCCGCGCTGTGATTGATAGTCATCTAGTCCCGCAAGGGGAAAGGGAGTTACGTGCTCGACGTCAACTTCTTCGATGAACTCCGCATTGGCCTCGCCACTGCGGACGACATCCGCAACTGGTCGTACGGCGAAGTCAAGAAGCCGGAGACCATCAACTACCGCACGCTCAAGCCAGAGAAGGACGGCCTGTTCTGCGAGAAGATCTTCGGACCTACTCGCGACTGGGAGTGCTACTGCGGCAAGTACAAGCGCGTGCGCTTCAAGGGCATCGTCTGTGAGCGCTGCGGCGTCGAGGTGACTCGCGCCAAGGTGCGTCGTGAGCGGATGGGCCACATCGAACTGGCCGCACCCGTCACGCACATCTGGTACTTCAAGGGCGTCCCGTCGCGCTTGGGCTACCTGCTGGACCTGGCCCCGAAGGATCTCGAGAAGATCATCTACTTCGCGGCCTACGTGATCACCGCCGTCGACACCGAACAGCGGCACAGCGACCTGTCCACGCTCGAGGCCGAGATGGTCGTCGAGAAGAAGGCGGTCGAGGACCAGCGCGATCTGGATCTGGCGGAGCGTAGCCAGAAGCTCGAGGCCGACATGGCCGAGCTCGAGAAGGACGGCGCCAAGTCCGACGTCCGCCGCAAGGTGCGCGACGGTGGCGAGCGCGAGATGCGCCAGCTCCGCGATCGGGCCCAGCGCGAGCTGGACCGTCTCGACGAGGTCTGGACCACGTTCACCAAGCTGGCTCCCAAGCAGCTCATCGTCGACGAGGTGCTCTACCGCGAGCTCATCGACCGCTACGGCGAGTACTTCAACGGCGCCATGGGTGCCGAGTCGATCAAGAAGCTCATCGAGAACTTCGACATCGACGCCGAGGCCGAGATCCTGCGCGACACCATCAAGAACGGCAAGGGCCAGAAGAAGCTGCGTGCGCTCAAGCGGCTCAAGGTCGTTGCGGCGTTCCAGATGAACCGCAACTCGCCCATGGGCATGGTGCTCGACGCCGTTCCGGTGATCCCGCCGGAGCTTCGCCCGATGGTTCAGCTCGACGGTGGCCGCTTCGCCACCTCCGACCTGAACGATCTGTACCGCCGCGTCATCAACCGCAACAACCGGTTGAAGCGACTGATCGACCTCGGTGCGCCCGAGATCATCGTCAACAACGAGAAGCGCATGCTTCAGGAGTCCGTGGACGCGTTGTTCGACAACGGTCGCCGCGGCCGCCCCGTCACCGGACCGGGCAACCGTCCGTTGAAGTCGCTGTCGGATCTGCTGAAGGGCAAGCAGGGCCGGTTCCGTCAGAACCTGCTCGGCAAGCGCGTCGACTACTCGGGCCGTTCGGTCATCGTCGTCGGCCCGCAGCTCAAGCTGCACCAGTGCGGTCTGCCCAAGCTGATGGCTCTCGAGCTGTTCAAGCCGTTCGTGATGAAGCGTCTGGTCGATTTGAACCACGCGCAGAACATCAAGAGCGCCAAGCGGATGGTGGAGCGCCAGCGCGCCCAGGTGTGGGACGTCCTCGAAGAGGTCATCTCCGAGCACCCCGTGCTGCTGAACCGCGCACCAACGCTGCACCGGTTGGGCATCCAGGCCTTCGAGCCGCAGCTGGTGGAAGGCAAGGCAATCCAGCTGCACCCGCTGGTCTGTGAGGCGTTCAACGCCGACTTCGACGGTGACCAGATGGCAGTCCACCTGCCGCTGTCCGCCGAGGCGCAGGCCGAGGCACGCATTCTGATGCTGTCGTCGAACAACATCCTGTCTCCCGCGTCGGGCCGCCCGTTGGCCATGCCGCGTCTGGACATGGTGACCGGTCTGTTCTTCCTGACCACCGAGATCGACGGTGACACGGGCGAGGGCACTGCCGCCGCCACGGATCACGCCGAGACCGGTGTGTACAGCTCGCCCGCCGAGGCCCAGATGGCCGTCGACCGTGGTGCGCTGAGCGTGCGGGCCAAGATCAAGGTTCGGCTGACGCATCAGCGCCCGCCGGCCGACGTCGAGGCTGCGCTGTTCCCCGAGGGCTGGAAGATGGGCGACGCCTGGTTGGCGGAGACCACGCTGGGTCGGGTGCTCTTCAATGAGTTGCTGCCCAGGGGCTACCCGTTCGTCAACAAGCAGATGCACAAGAAGGTCCAGGCGTCGATCATCAACGATCTCGCCGAGCGCTACCCGATGATCGTCGTGGCGCAGACCGTCGACAAGCTCAAGGACGCCGGCTTCTACTGGGCCACCCGCTCGGGTGTCACGGTTTCCATGGCCGACGTGCTGGTGCCGCCGAACAAGGCTCAGATCCTCGACGGCTACGAGCAGCAGGCCGACGCCATCGAGAAGAAGTACCAGCGCGGTGCACTGAACAAGCCCGAGCGGACCGATGCGTTGGTCAAGATCTGGAAGGAAGCGACCGAAGAGGTCGGTAACGCCCTGCGCGATCACTACCCGTCGTCGAACTCGATCATTCAGCTGATCGACTCCGGCGCCACCGGTACGTTCAACCAGACGCGCACCCTGGCCGGCATGAAGGGTCTGGTGACGAACCCGAAGGGTGAGTTCATCCCGCGGCCCATCAAGTCGTCCTTCCGCGAGGGCCTGACCGTGTTGGAGTACTTCATCAACACGCACAGCGCGCGAAAGGGTCTGGCCGACACCGCACTTCGTACCGCGGACTCGGGTTACCTGACCCGCCGTCTGGTCGACGTGTCGCAGGACGTCATCGTGCGCGAGCACGATTGCGAGACCGAGCGCGGCATCATGACCACGATCGCGACGCTGGAGGCCGACGGCACTCTGGTCCGCGATGCGCACGTCGAGACCTCGACGTACGCGCGGACGCTGGCCGTGGATGCGATCGACGCGAGCGGCAACGTCGTCGTCGAGCGTGGCCACGACCTGGGCGATCCTGCGATCGACGCACTGCTCGCCGCCGGCATCACGGAGGTGAAGGTCCGCTCCGTGCTGACCTGCACCACCGGTACCGGGGTGTGCGCCACGTGCTACGGCCGTTCGATGGCCACCGGCAAGCTGGTCGACATCGGTGAGGCCGTCGGCATCGTCGCCGCGCAGTCCATCGGTGAGCCCGGCACGCAGCTGACCATGCGTACGTTCAAGCAGGAGGGTGGCGTCGGTGAGGACATCACCGGTGGTTTGCCCCGCGTGCAGGAGCTGTTCGAGGCCCGCGTGCCCCGCAACACCGCTCCGATCGCGGACGTCACCGGTCGGGTCAACATCGAGGTGGGCGAGAAGTTCTACAAGATGACGATCGTCCCGGATGACGGTGGCGAGGAAGTCGTCTACGACAAGCTCACCCGTCGTCAGCGCCTGAAGGTGTTCAAGCACGAGGACGGCTCCGAGCGGTTGCTCGCCGACGGCGACCACGTCGAGGTCGGCCAGCAGCTGATGGAAGGCTCGGCCAACCCGCACGAGGTGCTGCGCGTCCAGGGCCCCCGCGAGGTGCAGATCCACCTCGTCAAGGAGGTCCAGGAGGTCTACCGCGCTCAGGGTGTGTCGATCCACGACAAGCACATCGAGGTGATCGTCCGGCAGATGCTGCGTCGCGTCACCGTGATCGATTCGGGCGCAACGGAATTCCTGCCCGGCTCGCTCACCGAGCGTGCGGAGTTCGAGTCCGAGAACCGTCGCGTCGTGGCCGAGGGTGGCGAACCCGCGGCCGGTCGTCCGGTGCTCATGGGCATCACGAAGGCCTCGTTGGCGACCGACTCCTGGTTGTCGGCGGCGTCGTTCCAGGAGACCACGCGAGTCCTGACCGATGCGGCGATCAACTGCCGCAGCGACAGGCTCAACGGTCTGAAGGAGAACGTGATCATCGGCAAGCTGATCCCGGCCGGTACGGGTATCGCCCGCTACCGGGACATCCAGGTGCAGCCCACCGAGGAAGCCCGCGCCGCGGCGTACACGATCCCGTCCTACGAGGATCAGTACTACAGCCCCGACTTCGGTCAGGGTGCCGGCCAAGCCGTCCCGCTGGACGACTACGGATTCAGCGACTACCGCTAGTCGTTTCTCTGCGCGAGCAGACGTAAAGGGCCCCCAATCCATGTGATTGGGGGCCTTTTGCGTCTGTTCGCGGGGGATAGTCGTGGAAGTTATCCACAGATTGCCATCAGGGGCTGTTGCTCCGCGGTCGGCCGCGACAGCGTCAAGGTATGTACATCCACGAGCTGATCACCGGAGCGGGTGGTCTTGCGACAGCAGATCAACTGCAGGCCGTGATGTCGCGAAAGATGATGAGGACGCACCTTCGCTCGGGCGAGATCGTGCGGGTGTGTCACGGCGTGTACGCATTGGCGCAGCCGGACGTCGCCGGGATGCTGGCGGCATTGGACCTGATGGTTGGGCGGCCGCTGGTGGCCTGCATGGGAACGGCGGCCCGGCTGTACGGCTTCGACACCGAGGGCGAGCGGCGCGTCCATGTGCTCGATCCGGGCGTCCGAATGCGCCCCACCGCGGGCGTCATGGTGCACCAACGTGCTGGAGCCCCGTTGCGTCGAGTCGAGGGACGGCTCGCGACTGCGCCCGCGTGGACCGCGGTCGAGGTGGCGCGCACGTTGCGACGGCCGCGCGCGTTGGCGATGCTGGACGCTGCTCTCCGTATGGGCGCCTGCGCGGCCGTCGAACTGGAGGGCGCACTGCGCGAGCAGAAGGGTCGGAGAGGAATCGTCCAAGTACGAGAGTTGTTGCCCTACGCCGACGGTCGGGCTGAATCGCCCATGGAGAGCGAAGCACGGCTGGTCTTCATCGACTACGGGTTGCCCATACCCGAGCTTCAATACGAGATCGTGGACCACTGCGGCGATCTGTGGCGCGTTGACTTCGCCTGGCTCGATGCGAAAGTCGTCGCCGAATACGACAGCATGGAATGGCATGCCAATCCCCAGGCGTGGAAGCATGACCGCATCAAGGTGGAGCGCCTGAAGGATTGCGGGTGGACCACCGTGCCCATGGTCTTGGACGACGTTCGTTGCGAGCCGTATGAGTTGACCAGCCGCATCTCTCGGCTCGTCACCTAGTACCACTCCGCGAGCAGACGCAAAGGGCCCTCGATGACGGGAATTCAGGGCCTTTTGCGTCTGCTCGCGGGGGATAAACTGGCCGCATGCTGATCGGTTCGCACGTCCATGACGAAGACCCCCTCGCCGCTGCTGAGGCGGAGGGCGCCGAGGCGGTGCAATTCTTCCTCGGCAATCCGCAGAGTTGGAAGAAGCCCAAGCCTCGCGAGGACGCCGAGGTGCTGCGCGCCTCGAGCGTGCCGCTCTACGTACACGCGCCCTATCTGATCAACGTGGCATCGGCCAACAACCGCGTTCGCATCCCGTCGCGCAAGATCCTGCAGGACACCTGCGACTCGGCAGCCGAGATCAACGCGACGGCCGTCATCGTGCACGGCGGGCACGCCGACGACAACGACATGGATGCCGGCTTCGAGCGGTGGGTCAAGGCGTTGGACAGCCTGAAGACCGACGTCCCGGTGTACCTGGAGAACACCGCGGGCGGCGACCACGCGATGGCGCGACACTTCGACACCATCGCGAAGCTGTGGGATCGCATCGGCGACAGGGGAATTGGCTTCTGTCTCGACACCTGTCACGCGTGGGCGGCGGGTGAGGCCCTGATCGACGCCGTGGAGCGGATCAAGTCGATCACGGGCCGGATCGACCTGGTGCACTGCAACGACTCGCGCGACGCCGCGGGGTCCGGCGCCGACCGGCACGCCAACTTCGGCACCGGCCAGATCGATCCGCAGCTGCTCGTCGCCGTCGTCAAGGCCGCGGACGCCCCCGTCATCTGCGAGACGTCCGACGAGGGCCGTAAGGACGACATCGCGTTCCTGCGCGAAAACGTCTGAGAATCAGCTGATTTCTTCGCCACCGAACGGCGCGGGCGTGCGCTGATCCCTAGCGTGGAGGCGTGGTTCCCCGACTCGCCGCCGTGATCGTTGCAGTCCTCGCGCTCGCCGGCTGCGTCGCGCCTGGCTCGGCGGAACCCGTCGGATTCACCCCGGGCTCCACGGCGCACGCCATGACCTTCGGTGGGCTCGACCGTGGCTACCGGCTCTACATCCCGGACGGGGTGTCGTCGCCGGCCCCTCTGGTGGTGATGTTGCACGGCGGCTTCGGAAGCGCGGCGCAGGCCGAAAGGGCATACGGCTGGGACGAATTGGCGAAGAATGCCAAGTTCGTCGTCGCCTATCCCGACGGCGTGGGTCGGGCCTGGAACGTCGGGGGCTGCTGCGGTCGGCCGGGGCGAGACCACGTGGACGACGTCGGCTTCGTCAGCGAGGTGGTCGCGGACGTGAGTGCCCACGTCGGTATCGACCCCGCACGCATCTACGCGACCGGCATCAGCAACGGCGGCATGATGACCTACGCGCTGGCCTGCAATTCGGATCGGTTCGCCGCCATCGGGCCTGTCGCGGCGACGCAGCTCGACGCCTGCCCAGCACCTCGTCCGACGTCGGTGCTGCACATTCACGGGACGGCCGACCGGATGATCCGCTACGACGGCGGCCCCGGTGATGGAGTCGCGCGCATCGACGGTCCACCGGTGCTCGACGTCAACGCGTTCTGGCGCAACGTCGATCAGTGCTCGATGCCCGCGGTCACCACCGGAGGTCCCGTGTCGACGTCGACCGCTGCCTGCCCGGACGGACGGAGCGTCGCACTGATCACGATCGACGGCGCGGGGCACCAGTGGCCCGGCAGTCAACTGGTCCGGGAGGGCGCCGATCCGCCGACGCAGACGTTGAACGCGACGTCGACGCTCTGGTCGTTCTTCGCCGCCCACTCGCGATGACGCCGATGCGTGAATCCCTGACTAACTGGGGTCGAACATCGGGTTAACTAGGGTCGGCGGGGATTCCACCGTGCCGGCTTTTTTGAGGGGACCGTGTGTCCGCAATCGACCAGGCGACCATCGTGTCGGCGCGTGGCGACGACGCCGCGGCGCGGGTGCGATGGCTGCCGATCGTGCGGTGGACGGCGATCGCGATCTGGGCGGCCGTCGTCGTGTATCGAACCGCCACCGACGGTTTCGCGTTCAACCGAGAATTGGTGCTGCTCTACATCTGCACGGGTCTGGCTGCCGCCAGCATCGGACAGGGGCGGCGAGTCCTCTGCCTGGTGCGGGACTGGCTGCCATTCGCGCTGGTGCTCATCGCCTACGACCTGAGCAGGGGCGCGGCGACGCTGATCGGACGGCCCACGCTATGGCACTGGCAGGCTGACGCCGACCGCTGGCTGTTCTTCGGGACGATGCCGACGGTATGGCTTCAGGAACGTCTGAAGCTGCCCCAGCCGCCGTGGTGGGAGGTGGTCGTCAGCTCCGTCTACATGTCGTTCTTCATCCTTCCGTACGTCGTGGCGGCCGTGCTGTGGATGCGCGACCGCGAGGAGTGGAAGGCCTTCGTGCGCCTCTTCGTCGGGCTGTCCTTCGCGGGTCTGGTGATCTATGCGCTCGTACCCGCGGCACCGCCGTGGGCGGCCGCGCGCTGCACCACCGACGACGTCGCCGGCGGCCCGTCCAGTCCGCAGTGCATGTTCGGCTCACCCCGCGGCGTGCCGGACGGTGGACTGCTCGGCGCCATGCAGGACGGCCACGACGGGGCGAACGTCTGGGTCGAGCGCATCGTCGCACGGGGCTGGGGCAACCTGAATCTGCACACGGCGACGGCGCTGCTCGATCAGGGGCAGGCCAGCGTCAACCTGGTCGCGGCGATTCCGTCGCTGCACGCCGGGCTGACCGCGGCGGTGTCGGCATTCCTGTGGACGCGGGTGCCGCGCACCTGGCGGCCGCTGCTGGTCGGCTATCCGCTGATCATGGCGTTCACGCTGGTCTACACCGCGGAGCACTACGTCGTCGACATCCTGCTCGGTTGGGCTCTCGCCGCGGTCGTGGTGTTAGTGCTGAACCGCTACGAGGCGCGTCGCAGGGCCCACGCGTCAGGCGCCCGTCAGGTAGATCTTGCGCAGCGTCTCGGTGACCGTCCAGACCGTCTCGGCGCCCGCCGCCAACCGGACGACGTCGCCGGCGCCGATGCGCAGCGTGGGGCTGCCGTCCCCGAACTCGACAGTCGCTGAGCCGGCCAACACGACGAAGAGTTCATCGGCTTCCACGTCGGTCATGACGCCGGCCGACATCTCCCAGACCCCGACCTCGAGCCCACCGAAGTCGTCGAGAGCCTCGGCCGCCGTGGTCGGTCCGCCGCGGACGGACTGTTCGGCGGGCACCGGCTGGTGCACGAGATCGAGGGCCGCGGCGTGAACGACGGAGTTGGGTGTCACCCGCACCACCTTGCTCGCGAGCGTGCGAGTTTGCACGACGCAGCTCGGCGTGTCGCGTACAGACACGCACGCTCGCGGGGAGGTGCGGGGAGGGAGAGGGACGGGGAGGGCGAGCGCATTACGAGTCTTGTGCGGTTGTCGGAGAAATGTAACAGTGGTGGCATGTCGGACACACACCTCGTCACCAATCAGGTTCCACCGTTGGAGGACTACAACCCCGCGACGTCGCCCGTGCTCGCCGAGGCCTTGGTTCGCGAGGGAGGCGAGTGGGGCGTCGACGAGGTCTTCGAGCTGGGAGCTCTCGGTGGCAGTGCCAAGGCTCAGCGCTGGGGCGAGCTGGCCGATCGCAACCAACCCGTCCTGCGTACGCACGACCGATACGGCCACCGCATCGACGAGGTCGAGTACGACCCCGCCTACCACGAACTCATGCGCACGGCGGTGGCTCACGGCGTGCACGCCGCCCCGTGGGCCGACGACCGCCCGGGAGCGCACGTCGTACGGGCCGCCAAGGAATCGGTGTGGACGCCGGAGGCGGGGCACGTCTGCCCCATCTCGATGACCTACGCCGTCGTCCCCGCGTTGCGCCACAATCCCGAACTGTCCGCGATCTACGAACCGCTGCTGACCAGTCGCGCGTACGACCCCGAGCTGAAGCTTCCGACCACGAAGGCGGGCCTCACCGCGGGCATGTCGATGACGGAGAAGCAGGGCGGGTCCGACGTCCGCGCGGGCACCACGCAGGCGACGCCGAACGGTGACGGCACCTTCAGCCTCACCGGGCACAAGTGGTTCACCTCGGCCCCGATGTGCGACGTCTTCCTGGTCCTCGCGCAGGCCCCCGGCGGACTGAGCTGCTTCTTCCTGCCGCGCATCCTGCCCGACGGCACCCGCAACCGAATGTTCCTGCAGCGCCTCAAGGACAAGCTGGGCAATCACGCCAACGCCTCGAGCGAGGTCGAGTACGACGGCGCCACCGCCTGGTTGGTCGGCGAGGAGGGTCGCGGTGTGCCGACCATCATCGAGATGGTCAACCTGACGCGCCTGGACTGCACGCTCGGTAGCGCGACCAGCATGCGCACCGGGCTGACGCGGGCGATCCATCACGCCCAGCACCGAAAGGCGTTCGGCGCGTATCTGATCGACCAACCCCTGATGCGCAACGTGCTCGCCGATCTGGCGGTTGAGGCTGAAGCCGCCACCATGCTGGCGATGCGGATGGCCGGTGCCACCGATGCGGCCGTGCGCGGTGACGAGCGGGAGACCCTGCTGCGGCGCATCGGGCTCGCGGCGGGCAAGTACTGGATCTGCAAGCGCGCCACCCCGCATGCTGCGGAGTCGATGGAATGCCTCGGCGGCAACGGCTACGTCGAGGAGTCGGGTATGCCGCGGCTGTACCGCGAAGCGCCGCTGATGGGGATCTGGGAGGGCTCCGGCAACGTCAGTGCGCTGGATACGTTGCGCGCCATGGCCACTCGCCCTGAGTGCGTCGAGGTGTTGTTCGACGAGCTGAGCCGCACGGCGGGCCAGGATCCGCGCCTCGACAGCCACGTCGCGTCGTTGCGCGGCGAGCTCGACGACCTGGAGACGATTCAGTATCGGGCCCGCAAGATCGCCGAGGACATCTCGCTCGCGCTGCAGGGTTCGCTGCTGGTCCGCTTCGGGCACCCCGCGGTGGCCGAGGCATTCTTGGCCAGCCGACTGGGCGGTCAGTGGGGTGGCGCGTTCGGCACGCTTCCGACGGGGTTGGACCTCGGGCCGATCATCGAGCGTGCGTTGGTCAAGGGATGACGCCCCAGGGCGAGTGTGCGCGTTCTGCCGTCCGAGAGCGGCGTGTCGCGTGCAGACACGCACGCTCGCGGGAGATGAGGGGAGGGGGGACCACCCCATGACGCACGCGATCAGGCCCGTCGACTTCGACGATCTGAAGACGATGACCTACGAGGTGACCGACCGGGTCGCCCGAATCACGTTCAACCGCCCCGAAAAGGGCAATGCGATCGTCGCCGACACCCCGTTGGAACTGTCGGCGTTGGTGGAGCGCGCCGATCTCGATCCGAACGTCCACGTGATGTTGATATCGGGTCGAGGCGCGGGCTTCTGCGCGGGCTTCGACCTGTCGGCCTACGCCGACGGCACGTCCTCCGCGGGTGGGACCGGCACCTACAAGGGCACCGTGCTCGACGGCAAGACGCAGGCGATCAACCATCTGCCCGACCAGCCGTGGGATCCGATGGTCGACTACCAGATGATGAGCCGCTTCGTGCGCGGGTTCTCCAGCCTGATGCACGCCGACAAGCCGACGGTGGTCAAGATTCACGGCTACTGCGTGGCGGGCGGAACCGACATCGCCCTGCACGCCGATCAGGTGATCGCGGCGTCCGACGCGAAGATCGGCTACCCGCCGATGCGTGTCTGGGGGGTGCCCGCGGCCGGCCTCTGGGCGCACCGCCTCGGCGACCAGCGAGCGAAACGCCTTCTGTTCACGGGTGATTGCATCAGTGGCGCGCAAGCCGCGGACTGGGGGCTCGCCATCGAGGCGCCGGCACCCGAGGATCTCGACGAGCGCACGGAGAACCTCGTCGCGCGGATCGCCGCCATGCCGGTCAATCAGCTCATCATGGCCAAGCTGGCGCTCAACACCGCGCTGTACAACCAGGGGATCGCCACCAGCCGGATGGTCAGCACGGTGTTCGACGGCGTCGCTCGGCATACGCCCGAGGGGCATGCCTTCGTCGCCGAAGCCACCGCACACGGCTTCCGCGATGCGGTGAAGACGCGCGATGAGCCCTTCGGCGACGCGGGCCGCAGGACATCCGGCGTCTAGATGGGCACCGGCGGGCACGAGCGAAGCGACCGGGGTATCGGGCCGACGCTCACCCGGCTGACCGCGCGATCGGTGGTACTCAGCGTGCTGCTCGGCGCGCATCCCGCATGGGCGTCGGCGAGCGAATTAGTCAGGCTGACAGCCGATTTCGGGATCAGGGAGGCGACGCTGCGGGTGGCCTTGACGCGGATGGTCGGGGCCGGTGACCTGGTGCGGTCCGCAGACGGCTATCGGCTCTCCGACCGGCTTCTCGCGCGGCAGCGACGTCAGGACGGCGCGCTGGATCCGAAGCTGCGTCCCTGGGACGGCACGTGGACGACGCTGATGATCACCAGCGTCGGCATCGACGCCAAGACCCGCGCGACATTGCGAAGCACGTTGCACGGCAAGCGATTCGCCGAGCTCCGCGAAGGCGTGTGGATGCGGCCGGCGAATCTCGAGCTGGAGTTGACCGACGACCTGCGGAGTCGGCTGCGTGTGCTGAGCGCCCGCGACGAGGATCCGGTCGACTTGGCGGCGACGCTGTGGGATCTACCTCGCTGGGCGCAGACCGGACGCCTGCTGCTCGAGGAGATGTCGGCCGCCCCGGACGTGCCCGCCCGGTTCGTGGTCGCCGCAGCCATGGTGCGCCACCTGCTCGCCGATCCGGTGCTGCCGACCGAACTGTTGCCCAACGGCTGGCCGGGCTCTGCCCTGCGTCTGGCCTATCACGACTTCGCCGCCGAGCTGGTGGCCCGACGAGACGACACCGAACTGATGGAGGCACGATGAGTAACCCCGGCGGCGTTCGAGTGGAACGCAATGGCCCCGTGACGACCGTGATCATGAATCGGCCGCATGCCCGCAACGCCGTCAACGGCCCCGCCGCCGCGGGTCTGCACGCCGCCTTCGAAGAGTTCGATCGGGACGACTCGGCGGCGGTGGCAGTGCTGTGGGGGGACAACGGAACCTTCTGTGCCGGAGCCGATCTCAAAGCCTTCGGCACCCCCGACGCCAACCCCGTGCACCGCACCGGGCCGGCTCCGATGGGCCCGTCGCGCATGACCCTGTCCAAGCCCGTCATCGCGGCGGTGAGCGGGTTCGCGGTAGCCGGGGGACTGGAGCTGGCGCTGTGGTGCGACATGCGCGTGGCCGAGGAGGACGCCGTCTTCGGTGTCTACTGCCGCCGTTGGGGAGTGCCGCTCATCGACGGTGGCACGGTGCGCCTCCCGCGACTGATCGGCCACAGTCGCGCGATGGACCTGATCCTCACCGGTCGCAGCGTCGACGCTGGCGAGGCGTTCGCGATCGGACTGGCCAACCGCGTGGTTCCCCGTGGGCAGGCCCGCGAGGCCGCCGAAACCCTGGCCGCCGAACTCGCCGCGCTGCCGCAGCAGTGCCTGCGCGCCGATCGGCTGTCCGCGCTGAACCAGTGGGGGATGTCGGAGTCCGACGCGATGGACGTCGAATTCGGGAGCATGTCCCGGGTTGCCGCTGAATCACTTTCTGGTGCAAAGCGATTCGCCGACGGTGCGGGCCGCCACGGGCTCGCTAGCCCTTCCTGATCGAGTTCCCCGAACCCGTGTCATTGACCTTCGGGTCGCCGTCGGCGTACGTGACGGTGTTGTTCAGGCCGACGACACTCAGGCCGGTATCGATCTTCTCGAACGTGAGCTTGTTGTCGGCGCCGCCGATGTTCACGTTGTCACACGTGCCCTTCACCGTCAGGGTGTTGTTGGAGCCGCCGACGGTGAGCGACTTTCCGTCGGCGCAGTCGATCTCGGCGGTGGTGCCGACCGATCCGTAGTTGATGGTGTTGGCGATCTCGACCTGTACGCCGGACGTCCCCACGGTCGCCGAGGTGGAGCCCGAACCGCCGGAGCCACAACCGGCTAGGCCGACTGCACCGGCGGCGGCCACGGCGGCAAGCAGAGCGGCGAGGTCCGCGCGCATGACTATGCGGCCACCCGATCGATGCGGTTCGTCATGCCGAGTTCACGGCCGCGGTCCAACACCGCCGGGTCGCCGCTGTGATAGAGCACCGTCTGATCGAATCCGTAGACGGTGATGTCGTTGACGACGTTGTCCACCACGATGATGTTCGACGAACCCTGTACCGAGACGCCCCAGCACGAGCCGACGGCGTTGATGTTGTTGTTCGATCCGACGACGATCAGGGCGGAGTCGTTGCAGTCCAACGTCTGATTGATGCCCTGGCCGGTGATGTGCGTGTCGCCGTTCTTGGCCTGAGCGGTCGGAACGCCGACGCTCAGAGCGCCCGATGCGGCGATCACAGCCACCGCCAGCGAAGTGCCCAACGCCTTCCACACCACGGTGGTCCCCTTCATGTCGCGGCCTCGATCCCTGCGCAGGACTCTACGTTGCCGCACCCTCCCCGCGAGACCCGTTCGTCCGTTCCGCCCGGCGCCGTTCAGGTCAGCGTCGGGAGGGGCGTTGGCGCTGGGTAGCGTGTTCAGACTATGCGCGGGCGGGGCGGACGGGGAGCCACGGCGTTGGCCGTGACGATGGCCGTGACAGCGGCCGTGGCGGGTTGTTCGCAGACCGTCGGTGGAACCGCCGAGCGAGTCCGGCCGGGCGAGCCCGACGCCGACCGTAGCTACGGATTCGTCGACGATCGTTGCGGGCTCCTGCACGACGACTCGATCAAGGACCTGCTGGGCGCCGTCAGCGTGGTGAAGCCCTTCAGCGGTGCCGTGTGCCAGTACCTGCTCACCACTGACGGCGGTCTGATCGACGTCGTCTTCTCCTGGTTCGAGGAGGGCAGCATCGCCCGCGAACGCGGCGTCGCCACCGACCGCGGCGCGCGCATCACCGACGTCGACGTCGCGCGGCACCCGGCGTTCCTGGCTCAACGCCCGGACGCCGCCGACGCCTGCTCGGCCACGGCCGCCGCCGGATCGGGTGTGCTGACGTGGTGGGTGCAATTCCGCCCCGGCGCCGACGAGCCCTGCGCGGCCGCGGAGAAACTGCTCTCGGCGACGTTGTCGGCGAACCTGTGACCACCATGCGCCTGCTCGCCGGGCTCGCGGTCGGGGGCGTCGTGCTCGCCGGTTGCGGAACTTCCGGGTCGGACATCGCGGGTCCGGCGCCGTCGGACTCGAGCGGCGGGTTCCGCAGCACCGACTGCAACGCGGTGACCGACGCCGACGTCACGAAGGCCGTGGGGTCGACGTTCTTCACCCGGGTGGTGGTCAGCGACGTCGGCTGCTTCTGGCAGGAGAACACCGCCATCGGAGACGTCGGACTCGGGATGGGGATCTCGACGTGGTGGTACCGCGGCAGCGGGCTGGACGCCGAGCGGTCGCTGGAACGGAACGCGGGCCGCACCTTGACCGAGCTGACGATCGACGGCAACACGGGCTTCAAGGCCTACGACGGCAACGCCTGCAGCGTCTACGTGGCCAAGGGGAGCGATGTCATCACATGGTCGATCCAGACGGTCAACGCCGTGATGTTGCCGGATCTGTGTTCGATCACGGAGACACTCGCGCAGCTCAGCCAGGACAGAGTGAGCTAACCGGCGGGCTAGGCACATCGACTCTCCGAACCGACCGGCGGTACTAGAGTCTTCCCCCATGGCAGCTGGGTCGGAGTCGGCATCCGCCGCGGGCAGATCCAAGAGTCCCGCCCGGACGACCAAGCTCAGCCGCGACACGATCGTCAACGCCGCGCTGACGTTCCTGGACCGTGAGGGCTGGGACGCGCTGACCATCAATGCGCTGGCGATGCAGCTCGGCACCAAGGGCCCGTCGCTGTACAACCACGTCGACAGCCTCGAAGACCTGCGTCGCACGGTCCGAATGCGCGTCGTCGACGACATCATCGGCATGCTCAACACCGTCGGGGACGGCCGCACCCGCGACGATGCGGTGGTCTCGATGGCCAGCGCCTACCGCAGCTACGCCCACCACCACCCCGGGCGATATTCGGCGTTCACCCGCATGCCGCTGGGCGGTGACGATCCCGAATACACGGATGCCACCCGCGCGGCCGCCCAGCCGGTCATCGACGTCCTGACGTCGTATGGGCTCGAGGGCGAGAACGGATTCTTCGCGGCGCTCGAGTTCTGGTCGGCCCTGCACGGTTTCGTGCTTCTGGAGATGACCGGCGTGATGGATGCGATCGACACCGACGCGGTCTTCACCGACATGGTTCTGCGGCTGGCGGCCGGCATGGAGAGGCGATGAGCGCTTGCGCGAAGAGCAGAAGATGGCGATGAGCGGGAGCTGAAAACCCCATGATCTGCGCAGCTCGGGGGCGCCTTCGGCGCGCTTTGACCTGCGGCACCGCGGACAGGTATTGTGGTCGATCGTGCCTGGCCGATAGGGCGCTTGGGGCTGTGATGCCCGCAAGCAAGCCTGCACGCCGGGCCAATTCGCATGTCCACGACGCATCGACGAGATTCGGTGCACGGGCGCGTGCGACACACCCGGCCGCGGGGTAAGGCGGCAGAGCGTAACCGCAGTACACAGACTTGAGAACGACCGAAGTAACCGAAGAGCAGTAACACGAAGCAACACAGAAAGCCGGTACATGCCAACCATCAACCAGCTGGTCCGCAAGGGTCGCCGGGACAAGATCGCCAAGGTCAAGACCGCGGCCCTCAAGGGCAGCCCACAGCGCCGCGGCGTGTGCACTCGCGTGTACACGACCACCCCGAAGAAGCCGAACTCGGCACTTCGCAAGGTTGCGCGCGTGAAGCTGACCACTGGAGTTGAGGTCACCGCCTACATCCCGGGCGAGGGCCACAACCTGCAGGAGCACTCGATGGTGCTGGTTCGCGGAGGCCGCGTGAAGGACCTCCCCGGCGTGCGGTACAAGATCATTCGCGGCTCGCTCGACACCCAGGGTGTGAAGAGCCGTAAGCAGGCACGGAGCCGCTACGGCGCCAAGAAGGAGAAGAGCTAATGCCGCGCAAGGGCCCCGCACCCAAGCGGCCGCTGGTCAACGACCCGGTCTACGGTTCGCAGCTGGTCACCCAGCTCGTCAACAAGGTTCTGCTGGACGGGAAGAAATCCCTCGCCGAACGCATTGTGTATGGAGCGCTCGAACAGGCTCGTGACAAGACCGGTACCGACCCGGTCGTCACCCTCAAGCGCGCCCTCGACAACGTCAAGCCCGCGCTGGAGGTTCGCAGCCGCCGCGTCGGCGGCGCCACGTACCAGGTGCCCGTCGAGGTCCGCCCCGAGCGGTCCACCACGCTGGCCCTGCGCTGGCTGGTGAGCTTCTCGAAGCAGCGCCGGGAGAAGACCATGGTCGAACGCCTGGCCAACGAATTGCTCGACGCGAGCAACGGCCTGGGTGCCGCCGTCAAGCGGCGCGAGGACACCCACAAGATGGCCGAGGCGAACCGGGCCTTCGCGCACTACCGCTGGTGATTGCAGCCGGCGGTTAGCGCAAGCCGGCCGCCGGTCTACATCAACAACCAACAAGCAAGAAAGAGTGGGAAGACGCCGTGGCACAGGACGTGCTCACCGACCTCACCAAGGTCCGCAACATCGGCATCATGGCGCACATCGATGCCGGTAAGACGACGACGACCGAGCGCATCCTCTACTACACCGGTATCAGCTACAAGATCGGTGAGGTGCACGACGGCGCCGCCACGATGGACTGGATGGAGCAGGAGCAGGAGCGGGGTATCACCATTACCTCGGCTGCCACCACCTGCTTCTGGGATGGCAACCAGATCAACATCATCGACACCCCCGGGCACGTCGACTTCACCGTCGAGGTGGAGCGCAGCCTTCGCGTGCTCGATGGCGCCGTCGCCGTCTTCGACGGCAAGGAAGGCGTGGAGCCGCAGTCCGAGCAGGTCTGGCGCCAAGCCGACAAGTACGACGTGCCGCGCATCTGCTTCGTCAACAAGATGGACAAGATCGGCGCGGACTTCTACTTCACCGTGCGCACCATCGAGGAGCGCCTTGGCGCCCGCGCGCTGCCGATCCAGCTGCCCATCGGTTCCGAGGGCGACTTCGAGGGCATCGTCGACCTGGTCGAGATGAAGGCCAAGGTCTGGCGCGGCGAGACCAAGCTCGGCGAGACCTACGAGACCATCGACATCCCGGCCGAGCTGCAAGAGCAGGCCGACGAGTACCGCACCAAGCTGCTGGAGACGGTCGCCGAGACCGACGAGGCCCTGCTGGAGAAGTACTTCGGTGGCGAAGAGCTCACGGTCGAAGAGATCAAGGGCGCGATTCGCAAGCTGACCGTCAACTCCGAGATCTACCCGGTGCTGTGCGGCAGTGCGTTCAAGAACAAGGGCGTTCAGCCCATGCTCGACGCCGTCATCGACTACCTGCCCTCCCCGCTGGACGTCGAGTCCGTGACCGGACACGTGCCCGGCAAGGAAGACGAACTGGTCACCCGCAAGCCCTCGACGACCGAGCCGTTCTCCGCGCTGGCGTTCAAGGTTGCGACGCATCCGTTCTTCGGCAAGCTCACCTACGTTCGCGTGTACTCGGGCAAGGTCGACTCCGGCGCCCAGGTCATCAACGCGACCAAGGGCAAGAAGGAGCGTCTGGGCAAGCTGTTCCAGATGCACTCCAACAAGGAGAACCCGGTCGAGACGGCCGCTGCCGGCCACATCTATGCCGTGATCGGTCTGAAGGACACCACCACCGGTGACACCCTCAGCGATGCGCAGCAGCAGGTCGTGCTCGAGTCGATGACCTTCCCCGATCCAGTGATCGAGGTGGCCATCGAGCCGAAGACGAAGAGCGACCAGGAGAAGCTGTCCCTGGCGATCCAGAAGCTCGCCGAGGAAGACCCGACCTTCAAGGTCCACCAGGACTCGGAGACCGGCCAGACCGTCATCGGCGGCATGGGCGAGCTCCACCTCGACATCCTCGTCGACCGCATGCGGCGCGAGTTCAAGGTCGAGGCCAACGTCGGCAAGCCGCAGGTCGCCTACAAGGAGACCATCAAGCGTGCGGTCGAAAAGGTCGAGTTCACGCACAAGAAGCAGACCGGCGGCTCCGGCCAGTTCGCGAAGGTCCTGGTCAGCATCGAGCCCTTCACCGGCGAAGACGGCGCGACCTACGAGTTCGAGAACAAGGTCAGCGGCGGTCGCATCCCGCGCGAGTACATCCCGTCGGTGGACGCCGGTGCTCAGGACGCCATGCAGTACGGCGTGCTGGCCGGCTACCCGCTGGTGAACGTGAAGCTGATCCTGCTCGACGGTGCTTACCACGACGTCGACTCGTCGGAAATGGCCTTCAAGATCGCCGGCTCTCAGGTGCTGAAGAAGGCTGCCGCGCAAGCGCAGCCCACCATCCTGGAGCCCGTCATGGCCGTCGAGGTCACCACGCCCGAGGATTACATGGGTGAAGTGATTGGCGACCTGAACTCCCGCCGTGGTCAGATTCAAGCCATGGAGGAGCGCAGTGGAGCCCGCGTCGTGCGGGCGACTGTGCCGCTGTCGGAGATGTTCGGCTACGTCGGCGACCTTCGGTCGAAGACCCAGGGCCGGGCGAACTACTCCATGGTGTTCGACTCGTACGCCGAAGTTCCGGCGAACGTGTCGAAGGAGATCATCGCGAAGGCCACCGGGCAGTAACCCCCGGGCGACAACCGGTAGCCTCGCGGCGACCACACAACTGAAAACCGAATACCTAAAACAAGCATCATCGAAGTCCAGGAGGACACAGAAGTGGCGAAGGCGAAGTTCGAGCGGAACAAGCCGCACGTCAACATCGGGACCATCGGTCACGTTGACCACGGCAAGACCACGTTGACCGCAGCAATCACCAAGGTTCTGCACGACAAGTACCCGACGTTGAACGAGTCGCGCGCATTCGATCAGATCGACAATGCGCCCGAAGAGCGTGAGCGTGGCATCACGATCAACATCTCGCATGTTGAGTACCAGACCGAGAAGCGTCACTACGCGCACGTCGACGCTCCCGGCCACGCTGACTACATCAAGAACATGATCACCGGTGCCGCCCAGATGGACGGCGCAATCCTGGTGGTCGCGGCCACCGACGGCCCGATGCCCCAGACGAAGGAGCACGTGCTGCTCGCTCGTCAGGTCGGCGTGCCGTACATCCTGGTCGCGCTGAACAAGGCCGACATGGTCGACGACGAAGAGCTCCTCGAGCTCGTCGAGATGGAGGTCCGCGAACTGCTGGCCGCCCAGGAGTTCGACGAGGAAGCCCCCGTCATTCAGGTCTCGGCTCTCAAGGCGCTCGAGGGCGACGAGAAGTGGGTCAAGTCCGTCGAGGACCTCATGGACGCCGTCGACGAGTCGATCCCGGACCCGGTCCGTGAGACCGACAAGCCGTTCCTCATGCCCGTCGAGGACGTCTTCACGATCACCGGTCGTGGCACCGTCGTCACCGGTCGTGTCGAGCGCGGCGTGATCAACGTCAACGAAGAGGTCGAGATCGTCGGCATCAAGCCGACGGTCACCAAGACCACCGTCACCGGTGTCGAGATGTTCCGCAAGCTGCTGGACCAGGGTATGGCGGGCGACAACGTCGGCCTGTTGGTCCGTGGTGTCAAGCGTGAGGACGTCGAGCGTGGCCAGGTCGTGGTCAAGCCCGGCACCACCACGCCGCACACCGAGTTCGAGGGCAGCGTCTACATCCTGTCCAAGGAAGAAGGCGGCCGTCACAAGCCGTTCCTGTCGAACTACCGCCCGCAGTTCTACTTCCGCACCACGGACGTGACCGGCGTCGTCACCCTTCCCGAGGGCACCGACATCGTCATGCCCGGCGACAACGTCGACATCGGCGTCAAGCTGATCCAGCCGGTCGCCATGGACGAGGGTCTGCGGTTCGCGATCCGCGAGGGCGGCAAGACCGTCGGCGCAGGCCGCGTTACCAAGATCATCAAGTGATCTGAGCTAGTCGCGAAGCGGCGCTCACCCGAAAGGGTGGGCGCCGCTTTCGTATTCGCTCCCGCGTCGAACAGGCGCGCGCCGAGATGGCCCGACCAGAGCGGTATTCGACTCGTAGGCGTCTACGATGAGCGTGCTGAGCAGGGGGATCGGGAAGGGTGGTAAGGATTGTCCGTCATCAACGTGCGCGCGTTCACCGACGTCGGTCTGGTGCGCAAGCGCAACGAGGACGCCATCCTGGTCGCCGGCTGGCTCAGTCAGACGCGCGAAGGCTCGCTCGTCACAATGGATTTCGCGCCGACGACCCCGTTCGTGTGCGCGGTCGCCGACGGCATGGGCGGCCATGTCGGTGGTGATCTGGCGAGCCGCGTGGCGCTCACCGTCATCGCCGAGCGCTCGCTCGAGTGGACCACCGCCGAAGACGTCGAGGCGACGCTGACCGACACCAACGAGCAGGTGCGGGCCGTCGGCGTGGACGCCGACCTGCAGGGGCTGGGTACGACGGTCGCCGGGCTGTGCCTCACGGCCGACGAGATCATCATCTTCAACGTCGGCGACAGCCCGCTCTTCTCGATCACCGACGGCGTGTGCACGCAGATCTCCATCGACGACTCGGTGTTCGACTCCAACGGCAGACCGACCAACATCATCACGCAGTCGCTCGGGCAGTTCCCGCCGGTGCATCCGCATCTGACGGTGCTTCCGCGGGAGGCCGGGACGTACCTGATGTGTTCGGACGGCGTCAGCGGGGTGATGACCCCCGACGAGCTTCGGGAGGCGGTCCTGAGGTCCGACCTCGATGAGCTCGCGGAAGAGATCATCACGACCACGCGTGAGAAGGGGGCCCACGACAACTTCTCGTTCGTCATCGTCGAAATCCCCGATTTGGCCGAGTCGTCCTGAGCGCTCTGAGCTAATCTGACCAGCACACCGCCCGACTGACGAGGAGCGAGACAATGGTCGGCCGTTACGTCAAGGCGCAGCTGATGGTGTTGCTGTGTGGCGGGCTCGTCGGCCCGATCTTCCTCGGGGTCTACTTCGCACTCGGGCAGGCCACCCGCCCCTACATCGCGTGGATGTTCTGGGTGGGTCTGCTGATCACTGCCGCCGACGTACTGATCGCCATCGCGCTGGCGAGTTACGGAGCCAAGTCCGCGGCGAAGACCCAGATGCTGGAGGCCAACGGCGTCTTGGCGCTCGCCCAGGTGACGGCGATCGGCGAGACGGGTACCAGGATCAACGATCAGCCTCTGGTGACGATCGGGCTTCACATCGAGGGGCCGGGAATCCGGCCGTTCGATGCGCAGGACAAGGTGATCGCATCGGTGACGAGGCTGCCGTTGATCACCGGCCGCAAGTTGGCGGTCCTCGTCGACCCCGTCACCAATCAGTACCAAATCGATTGGAACCGAAGCGCTTTGGTGGGCGGCATGATGCCGGCTCAGTTCACGCTGGCGGAGGACGGCAACCGGACCTACGATCTCTCCGGACAGGCGGGGCCGCTGATGGAGATCATGCAGATCCTCAAGGCCAATGGAGTGCCGATGAACGGCACCATCGACATCCGGTCCAACCCGGCAGTGCGGCAACAGGTCATGAACGTGGTGAGACGCACTGCTGCGCAACAGGTTCCCCCCGCGGCGCACATGTCGGCACCGCCGGTGGACCCGGCGGCCGCATACACGCCGCCGCCCCCACCCGCACCTGAGCCGTCGACCGCGCAACGCCTGCAGGAGCTGGAGACGCTGCGCGCCATGGGGACCATCTCCGATGCCGAGTACACCGCCAAGCGACAGCAAATCATTGCCGACCTCTGATCGGACCAATTCTCCAGCCGAACAAGCGTTTCGCCACGGCGTGCGGTCGGTGTTCGGGATCATCGGAGGATGACGCAAGCCGCGAAGGGTTCGGTGGATCTGGGCGTGCACTCCGAGGTGGGCACGCTCCGCAAGGTGCTCGTCTGCTCACCCGGTCTGGCCCACGAACGGCTGACGCCCACCAACTGCGATGATCTCCTGTTCGACGACGTGTTGTGGGTGCAGAACGCGCGCCGCGACCACTTCGACTTCATGGGCAAGATGCGCGACCACGACGTCGACGTGGTGGAGTTGCACGACGTTCTGACCGAGACCGTGACCAACCCCGACGCCAAATCGTGGCTGCTCGACCGCAAGATCGTGCCCAACGAGGTCGGCCTCGGCCTGGTCGACGACACCCGCTCCTTTCTCGAATCGCTGGAGCCGCGCAGGCTCACGGAGCTGCTGATCGGGGGTATGTCCACACGTGACCTCCCTGCGGAGATGACGTCCGGTTACCGCGCTCTGGCGCGTGAGGCCAACGGTGTCACCGAATATCTGATGCCACCGCTGCCCAATACGCTCTACACCCGCGACACCACCTGCTGGATCTATGGCGGGCTCACCCTCAATCCGCTGTTCTGGCCCGCCCGTCACGACGAGACGTTGTTGATGAAGGCGATCTACGAGTTCCACCCCGACTTCGCGGGGTCGAAGGTGTGGTGGGGTGATCCCGAGAAGTCATGGGGCATGGCCACTATCGAGGGTGGCGACGTCCTGGTTCCCGGCAACGGCGTCGTCATCATCGGAATGAGTGAGCGCACGTCGCGCCAGGCCATCACCCAAGTCGCGGCGCAACTGTTCGCCGAAGGGGCGGCGGACAAGGTGATCGTCGCGGGCATGCCGAAACTGCGGGCGGCCATGCACCTCGACACGGTCTTCACCTTCGCCGACCGCGACGTCGTCACCATCTACCCCGACATCGTCGACAACGTCCAGACGTTCACCCTGCTGCCCAGCGATCACCCGCCCGGCGTCGACGTCGTGGCGGAGACCAAGCCCTTCGTAGAGGTAGTCGCGGCGGCACTGGGCCTCGGTTCGCTGCGGGTGGTCGAGACCGGCGGCAGCGCCTACGACTCCGAGCGTCAGCAGTGGGACAGCGGTAACAACCTGGTCGCGGTCGCGCCGGGCGTGGTCTTCGCGTACGACCGCAACACCCACACCAACTCGCTGTTGCGCAAGGCCGGCGTGGAGGTCATCGAGATCGTCGGCGCCGAGTTGGGCCGCGGCCGCGGCGGCGGGCACTGCATGACGTGCCCGATCGTGCGTGACCCGATCGACTACTAGAACACGTTTCAGTTCGACTGCTAGCCTGCTCCTGGCGCGACTGTGCGTGTCTGCTCCGCGACACGCCGCCGTGAGCGGACGAACGCGCACGCTCGCGCCGTGACTGGGTGACGAAAGGGCGATTGATGGCTGGAACACTCGAGGGTCGCGTGGCATTCGTCACCGGTGCCGCACGGGGACAGGGTCGGGCCCACGCAGTTCGACTCGCCGCCGAGGGTGCCGACATCGTCGCCATTGACGTCTGCGGACCGGTATCCGACACCATCACGTACCCGCCCGCCACGTCTGAGGAACTCGCGGAGACCGTCAGCGCGGTCGAGGCCACGGGACGCAAGGTGCTTGCCCGTGAGGTCGACATCCGCGACCTCGCCGCCCAGCAGCAGGTCGTGGCCGACGCAATCGAACAGTTCGGTCGACTGGACGTCGTGGTGGCCAATGCCGGCGTGCTCAGCTGGGGCCGGATGTTCGAGATGTCAGAAGAGCAGTGGGACAGCGTCATCGACGTCAACCTCAACGGCACCTGGCGCACCCTGCGGGCGACGGTGCCCGCCATGATCGAGGCAGGCAACGGCGGGTCGATCATCGTCGTCAGCTCCTCGGCCGGCCTCAAGGCCACGCCGGGCAACAGCCACTACGCGGCGTCGAAGCACGGACTGGTCGCCATCACCAACTCCCTTGCGCTCGAAGTGGGGGAGTACGGCATCCGGGTCAACTCCATCCACCCGTACTCGATCGGCACGCCGATGGTCGAGCCCGAGGCCATGATGGAGATCTTCGGGAAGTACCCGACCTACATTCACAGCTTCTCCCCGATGCCGTTCCACCCGGTCAATCACGAGGGCAAGAAGGGCCTGCAGGAATTCATGACGGCCGAGGAGGTCTCGGACGTGGTGGCCTGGCTGGCGGGCGACGGATCAGCGACGATCTCCGGATCGCAGATCGCCGTCGACCGCGGGACGATGAAGTACTGACTCCTAGTTCGGCAGGACGAGCACCGGAACCGGGCTGTGGCGCACGATCTTCGTGCCCTTCGAGCCCAGGAACACCCTGGCGATCGCACCCTGGGGTGACGTGCCGATGGCCAGCAGCTCGCCGTCCTCCCATTCAGCGGCGTCCAGCGCCTGGTCCCAGCCGTTGCCCGTGACCACCTGAAGAACCACGTCATCACCGACGATGCCCTTGGTCTTCAACGCCGCCAACGCCTCTCGCGAGGCCAGTGCCCAGGACTGCAGAATCGACGTCTCGGCGTCCAGCCCCACCTCGGGTGGGTACATGGTGCGGCCACGCACCGCGAACGTGATGACCCGCAACGGGATTCCGAGCTGCGTGGCCAGTGCCGCGGACCGCTCGACGACGTGCAGCGAGTCCGCCGTTCCCGGATAGGCGGCGGTGATCCGAGTGAGCCCGTGCGACTTGGACCCGCGGTAACCGCGGGGGCAGATCGCCAACGGCACCGGCGACGAGTGCAGCAGCCGGTCGGCGGTCGAACCAACCACCACCTGCCCGAGGCTGCCGTCGGCTGCCGAACCGAGCACCAGTGCTTCAGCGTTCAGGTCGGCGACGGCCTCCAACAGGCCGCCCGCCGCCGAGCGGTGCGCGTACTTGTGGAAGCTGACCTCGAGGGTGGGGTCGAGCGTGGCGATGCACGCCTTGGCCTGGCTCGCGGAGTCGGCGGCCAGTCGATCGGCGTACTGCGCATACTCGGCGTCGACCTTGGCGGGCGACGGGGTGCTCCACGGTTTGGGCACGACGGTCACGACGGACAGTGAGGTCTTGAGCGTGCGGGCCGCCTCCACACCAAGGTTCAGCGCGGACAGTCCCGCCTTGCCTGCGAGGTAGCCAACGACGACAGTCATGCGCCATCCGCCTCCGCTCCTCGCTGGAAAGTCCTGCGCGGGTCCGCCTTCGCTCCTCGCTGGAAAGTCACGGCGCGTCCTTCGGTGGCGTCACGATCTGCACGTCGTCGACGCCCGGGG
>NZ_JAEMTA010000002.1:230423-234012 GCF_016462545.1 Mycolicibacterium sp.
AGTCACGGCGCGTCCTTCGGTGGCGTCACGATCTGCACGTCGTCGACGCCCGGGGCGGCCGAGGCGATGACCCCGTCCCCGCCGTCATTCAGCGCGCTGTGGTGTCGACCCCAGAACAGGTAGAACGCCCAGACGACGATGACCCAGCCGCCGAACGCGATCCACGTGTACCAATGCAGGCTGTACAGGATGTAGCCGCACGCAACGATCGAGAGGATGGGGGTGACCGGGTACAGCGGCACCTTGAATCCGCGCGGTAGGTCGGGCTCGCGACGACGCAAGATGATGACTCCGAGGGACACCACGATGAAGGCGGTCAACGTCCCGATGGACACCATGTCGGCGAGCTTGTCGAGCGGGATGAAGCCCGCGAGGATCGACACCACGATGGCTACGACGATGGTGTTGTTCACCGGCGTCATGCTCTTCGGGTTGACCTTGGCGAACATCGAGGGCAGCAGCCCGTCACGTCCCATGGCGAACAGGATTCGGGTCTGGCCGTACATGGTGACCAACGTGACCGAGAAGATCGAGATGACCGCACCCGCCGCGAGCACGGTGCTCCAGACGCTGAGTCCGGTGACGTCGTCGAGGATCTGGGCCAGCCCGGCCTCCTGGCCCTCGAAGCCGGTCCAGTCCTGCGCGCCCAAGGCGGCGAACGTCACCAAGAGATAGATCCCGGTGACGATCAGCAGCGCGGCGATGATGGCGCGCGGCATCGTCTTCTGTGGATCCTTCACCTCGTCGCCGGCGGTCGAGACCGCGTCGAGTCCGATGTAGGAGAAGAAGATCGTGCCCGCGGCGAGGCCGACAGCCGCCCCACCCATCGGCGCGAAGTTGGCGAAGTGGTCGGTGGTGAAGCCGGTGAACGCAATGACGGAGAACATCGCCAACACGCCGAGCTTGATCAGCACCATGATGGTGTTGGCCTTGGCCGATTCCGAGGCGCCGCGGATCAGCAGCAGCATGCACATCACGACGAGGATGATCGCGGGCAGGTTGATGATGCCGGGTTCGGTGTCCCACGGCGCCGCCGTGATCGCGTGCGGCAGGCTGACTCCGAACAGGTTCTGCAACAGCTTGTTCAGGTACTGGCTCCAGCCGACGGCGACGGCGGCGGTCGACACGCCGTACTCCAGCAACAGGCAGGCTGCCACGCCCATCGCGACGAACTCGCCGAGCGTGGTGTACGCATACGAGTACGTCGACCCGGAAACCGGCACGGCGGAAGCCATTTCCGCATAACAGATCGCCGCCAGGCCGGCGGCGATCCCGGCGAGCACGAACGACAGGAGCACAGCTGGTCCGGCCTCCGGGACTGCCTCGGAGAGCACGAAGAAGATGCCGGTTCCGACGGTGGCGCCCACGCCGAACATCGTCAGCTGGAACACGCCGATCGTGCGCTTGAGTTCCTGTGACGCGCCGTGCGCCACAGGCGCCCCGAGGATGGGGCGACGCCGCAGCATCTGTTCGGTGAAGCTCACCGTCGGTGGGGAAGATGCCATGGTGCCTCCTCGGCAGGCGTCAAGCGTTGGCGATTGTGGGTGAAGCGAGCGCGTCGGTCAGAACTGCTGCGAACTGATCGACGGCCCAGTCGATCTCCTCCTCGGTGATCACGATCGGTGGAGCGAACCTCAGGGTCGAACCGTGCGTGTCCTTAACGAGAACACCGAGTGCGGCCAACCGCAAGCTGATCTGCTTTCCCGTTCCGATCCGCGGATCGATGTCGACGCCTGCCCACAACCCCATGCCGCGCACGGCGAGCACACCG
Source organism: Mycolicibacterium sp. (assembly GCF_016462545.1). Classification (GTDB taxonomy): domain Bacteria; phylum Actinomycetota; class Actinomycetes; order Mycobacteriales; family Mycobacteriaceae; genus Mycobacterium. Next base: position 232,195 of record NZ_JAEMTA010000002.1, read on the forward strand.
TGACCGATCAGGCTGCGGAGCCGACGATGCAGCTGATCACCGAGTTGCTCGGAGCGCGACTGGAATTCGCCGGTCTGCAGCATCGCGACCACGGTCGCACCGATCGCGGCGGCCAGGGGATTGCCGCCGAAGGTCGAACCGTGCTCGCCGGGGTGCAGGACGCCGAGCACGTCGCGATTGGCGACCACCGCCGACAGCGGAACCACCCCGCCGCCGAGAGCCTTCCCGAGCAGGTACACATCGGGGACGACGCCCCAGTGGTCGCACGCGAAGGTCCGCCCCGTTCGGGCCAGACCGGATTGGATCTCGTCGGCGATCATCAGAACGTCGCGCTCGGTGCACAGCGCGCGCACCCGCGGCAGGTAGTCCTCGGGGGGCACGATGATTCCCGCCTCGCCCTGGATGGGTTCCAGCAGGACGGCCACGGTGTTCGCGTCGATGGCGGCGGCCAACGCATCGGCGTCTCCAAAGGGCACGGCACGGAAGCCGGGCGTGTACGGCCCGAAGCCGCGGCGCGCGGTCTCGTCGTCGGAGAAGCTGATGATCGTCGTGGTGCGACCGTGGAAGTTGTTGTGCGCCACCACGATGTTGGACTCACCCGCAGGCACGCCCTTGACGTCGGTGCCCCACTTGCGAGCCACCTTGAGGCCGCTCTCGACGGCTTCGGCGCCGCTGTTCATCGGCAGCACCATGTCCTTGCCGCACAACTCGGCCAGCGCAGCGCAGAACGGTCCCAGGCGGTCGGAGTGGAAGGCGCGGCTGACGAGCGTGACGGCGTCCAGTTGCGCGTGCGCCGTCGCGGTGATCCGCGGATGGCGATGGCCGAAGTTGACCGCCGAGTACGCCGCCAAGCAGTCCAGATAGCGGCGGCCCTCGACGTCGGTGATCCAGACTCCCTCGGCGGTCGCGGCGACGACGGGAAGCGGCGAGTAGTTGTGCGCCGCATATTGGCCGTCCAGCGCGATCGCGGCCTCGGTGAGGCTGCCGGGTCGAGTGTCCACGGTATCCAGGATGGTCACGAATACACCTCCAGTGTGCAGCATTTGACGGATCCGCCGCCCTTGAATAATTCGGACAGGTCGACCGCGATGGGTTCGAAGCCGGCGTCGGCGATCTGTGCGGCGAAGCCGGTGGCGTTGGCAGGCATGAGCACGTGCTTACCGTCGGAGACGACGTTCAGGCCGAGGACGTACGCGTCGGCGGTGCTCACCTCGAGCGCGTCGGGGAACGACGTCTGCAACCGAGCGCGGGCGTCGTCGCTGAAGGCGGGTGGGTAGTACGCGATCGTGGTGTCGTCCAGCACGGCGAGCGCGGTGTCGAGATGGTAGAACCGCGGGTCGACCAGTTCCAGGCTCGTCACGGGCAGGCCGGTGATCTGCTCGACTTCGGCATGCGCGCGCTGATCGGTCCGAAACCCGTACCCGGCGAGGATCGTCGAGCCGACGACCAGCAGGTCGCCCTGGCCTTCGTTGGTGTGGCGGGTGTACCTGGGCTCGAATCCGTTGCTGCTCATCCATTCGGCGTGGGCGGCGGCTTCGCCGGCGCGCTGTGGGTAGGCGAAACGCGCCACGACGGCCTTGCCGTCGACCACCAGTCCGCCGTTGGCGGCGTAGACCATGTCGGGCAGGCCCGCGACGGGTTCGACCATCTCGACGGTGTGTCCGAGCGCGCGGTAGGTCGAGAGCAGGGTTTCCCACTGACGTACGGCGAGGCCGGTGTCGACGGGTGTCGACGTGTCCATCCACGGGTTGATGGCGTAGGAGACGGTGAAGAACGTCGGCGCCGTCATGGCGTAGCGGCGGCGGCGGGGGGTACGGA
>NZ_JAEMTA010000062.1 GCF_016462545.1 Mycolicibacterium sp.
CCCCCGACGCGGGTCCGATCGCCATCTAATTCCACGTCCCGACCCCCTCAGAGCCCCGGACAGCCGCCGATTGCGGCGCTCCGGGGTTTTGTCTTGGCAAACCCTGGGTAAACCGGCGCTGGCGTTACGGCAAAGGAAGGGCGCAGACGGCTCACATGGGGTTCATCGACTTCGTCAGTGATCGCTGGTCGGTGCTGTGGTTCCTGGCCTACCAGCACATGAGCCTCGTCGTACAGACGCTCGTGCTGGCCACGGTGGCCGCGGTCGCGGTCGGCGTCCTGGTCTATCGCTCCCGGTGGGGGCTTGCCTTCGGCAATGCCCTGACGTCGATCGGGCTCACGATCCCCTCCTACGCGCTGCTCGGCGTACTGGTCGGGATCGTCGGAATCGGAGTCCTGCCATCGGTCATCATGCTGGTGTTCTTCGGCTTCCTGCCGATCCTGCGCAATGTGCTGGTCGGGCTGACCGGCGTCGACCGCTCGCTGGTCGAGTCGGCGCGCGGGATGGGGATGGGTCGGTTCACCACGCTGGTGCGCCTCGAGTTGCCGATGGCGTGGCCGGTGATCATGACCGGCGTGCGGGTATCGGCACAGATGTTGATGGGCATCGCCGCAATCGCCGCCTACGCGTTGGGCCCCGGGCTGGGCGGTTACATCTTCTCCGGCATCTCCCGCACCGGCGGGGCGAACGCCACCAACTCCATCGTCGCGGGCACCGTAGGGATCCTCATTCTCGCGGTCGTCCTCGACACCGTGCTCAACCTGATCACCCGACTCACCACCCCGAGGGGAATTCGTGTCTGACACCGTGGCCGGCTCCAAGGGCGGCGCCCGCATCCTGCTGGACGGCGTCACCAAGCACTACGCCGGGCAGTCCGCGGCCGCGGTCGACGACGTCACGCTCGAGATCCCCGCGGGCGAGATCGTCATGCTGGTCGGCCCGTCCGGCTGCGGCAAGACGACCACGATGAAGATGATCAACCGACTCATCGAGCCGACGAGCGGACGCATCTTCATCGGTGACGACGACGTCACCCACCGCAACGCCGACGAGTTGCGCCGCACCATCGGATACGTGATCCAGGGCGCCGGGCTCTTCCCGCATCTGACGGTCGGCGACAACATCGCGATCGTCCCGCGGCTGCTCAAGTGGGACAAGAAGCGCATCTCGGCTCGCATCGACGAGCTCCTCGAGCTGGTGAACCTGGAACCAGGCAAGTACCGCGACCGCTATCCGCGCGAGCTGTCCGGCGGGCAGCAGCAGCGGGTCGGGGTGGCACGCGCACTGGCGGCCGACCCGTCGGTACTGCTCATGGACGAACCGTTCGGAGCCGTCGACCCCATCACCCGGCAACGCCTGCAGGACGAGTTGTTGCGACTGCAGGACGAGCTGCGCAAGACGATCGTCTTCGTCACCCACGACTTCGACGAGGCGGTGAAGCTCGGTGACAAGATCGCGATCCTGCAGCAGGGCTCGCGCATCGTGCAGTACGACACCCCCGAGGAGATTCTCGCCAACCCGGCCGACGACTTCGTCCGCGGCTTCGTCGGGCACGGCGCTGCGCTCAAGCAACTGACGCTGACCCGGGTTCGCGACGTCCCGCTCAACGACGCGGCGGTCGCCCGCGTCGGCGGAGATCCCGCGGAGGCCGTGCGGGCGGCGCGGGAGATTCACCGCGAGCACGTGATCGTGCTCGACGACCTGGACCGCCCGCAGCGCTGGCTGTCGCTCGACGAGCTGACCGATCCGAGGTCGCTCGCGGCGGTGCCCCGCAACGAGAACCTCGAGGTGGTCAGCCTGGCGTCTACCTTGAACGACGCGCTGGACAGCATGCTGACGTCGTCGCACGGCGTGGTGGTCGTGACCGGGCGACGCAACGTCTATCAGGGGGTCATCCGAGTCGAGACGATCATGGACGCGATGAGCGATCTGCGCGGTGCGTCGACACCGGTGGAGCCGGCGTCGTGACGGCTGCCGTTCCGGAGATCGACGTCGAGCTCGAGGGCGCAACGGGCGCCGCGGCCCGACCGGGACGCCTGCGATGGGTGTTGCAGCCGCTGCTCTGCGTGGTCGCGGTCGTCGGCTCGCTGCTCTACGTGAACGTCGCCGACATCTCGGAGTCCGAGAAGCGGTCACTGTCGATGTCGTCCCTGTTGACCCTGCTCCGCGAACACTTGGTGGTCAGCCTGGCCGCGACGCTGCTGACGTGTCTGGTCGCCATCCCGGTCGGCATCGCGTTGACCAGGGGGCCGATGCGTCGTTTTGCGAAGCCGATCATCACGGTGGCCGGATTCGGGCAGGCGGCGCCCGCGATCGGACTGATCGCCCTCGGCGCGGTGGTGTTCGGCATCGGCAGCGTGAGCGCGATCGTGGCACTGACCGTGTACGGCGCGCTGCCGATCATCGCGAACACGGTGGTCGGTCTGGACGGCGTCGACTCCCGGCTGGTGGAGGCCGCGCGCGGGATGGGCATGTCGGCGCGTGCCACGCTGCTGCGGATCGAGTTGCCGCTGGCTCTGCCCGTCATCATCGCGGGCGTGCGTACCGCGCTGGTGCTGATCGTCGGGACGGCCGCATTGGCGTCGTTCACGGGGGCCGGTGGGCTGGGGCAGCTGATCACCACCGGCATCAAGCTGCAGCAGACGACCACGTTGATCGTCGGCGCGATCCTGGTCGCAGCGCTCGCGCTGGCCATCGACTGGCTGGCGCGGGTGGTCGAAATCGTCGCTTCACCGAAGGGGCTCTAGGTCATGGCGCGACGGTGGCTGGCGATCGGTGTCGCGGTGGTGCTCGGTTTCTCGGTGGCCGGATGCGGTCTGCGATCGGCGAGCGGCGCCGTGCTCGAGGCGAAGCCCGGTGCGATCCAGCACTACGCCTCGCTGGAGGGAGTCAAGATCACAGTTGCTGCCAAGGATTTCACCGAGCAGCTGATCTTGGGCAACATGCTGTCGATCATCTTGGGCGCGGCCGGGGCCGACGTCACCAACCTGACCAATACACCGGGCAGTTTCGGGGTGCGGCAGGCAATGCTCAACGGTGATGCAAACGTCTCCCCCGAATACACCGGCACCGGTTGGATCAACTACCTGGGCAACGAGCAGCCGGTCAAGGGCGAGCAGCAGCAGTGGCTGGCGGTCAACGACGCCGACAAGAAGAACAACCTCGCGTGGTTACCGCCGGCGCCGATGAACAACACCTATGCGTTCACGATCCGCGAGTCCGCAGCCGAGCGGCTGAACGTGACCAAGCTGTCGGACCTGGCACGGCTGCCGCGGCAGGAGTTGACGTTCTGCGTGGAGAGCGAATTCGCCAGTCGCAACGACGGATTCGTACCCATGCTGGCGGCCTACGGCATGTCCCGCGACAGCCTCGGCACCGTCACGAATCTGGACACGGGTGTGATCTACACGGCGACGGCCGACGGCGACTGCAACTTCGGCGAGGTGTTCACCACCGACGGCCGGATTCCTTCGTTGAACCTTCGCGTACTCGATGACGACCGGCAGTTCTTTCCGCTCTACAACCTGACCGAGGTGATCAACGGCGAACTGTTGAGTGCGCACCCGGAATTGGCCGACATCTTCGCTCAGCTCAATCCGAAGGTCACGAACGACGTGATGTTGACACTGAATGCCAAGGTGGACACCGACGGTGACGATCCCGCTCTGGTGGCCCATGACTGGTTGGTCGAGGAAGGCCTGCTGACGTGAGTGGCGTTCCACGCAGAAGTAGCCAGCGCCGCTAGGATTGGCCCGTGCCCCAGCCCGCCGTCGTTCAGCTCGCGGGCTTGCGCGAACGCAAGAAGGCCTACACCCGGCGCCTCCTGATCGACATGGCCGTCGAACTCTGCGTGAAGCAGGGCTACGAGAACACCACGATCGAGCAGATTGCCGAAGCCGTCGAGGTATCGCCGCGGACCTTCAGCCGGTACTTCGCGTCGAAGGATGCGGTGTTCATCGCCGTGATCGACGAACTCAGCCAGGAGATCACCGCCGAACTCGACGCCCAGCCCTCAGGCCTCGGTCCGATCGAGGCGCTGCGCGCAGCGCACGTGTCCGTCCTGACCCGGGTGGCGCAGCGGCGGCCGGTTGCCGGGTTGACCGCCGAGCGCATCGTGCTCATCCTCCAGGTCGTCTACTCCTCGGACGCGCTGCGTCAGGCTGCCACCGACTACCGCAACCCCGCCGCCATGGAGGCGTTGGCCCGCCACATGGGCGTCGCGCCGGACGATCGGCGCCTCGAGTTGGCGGTCACGCTGTTCACGACCACCATCGTCAGCGCCTGCCAGGACGTCGCCGCCAGCGATCCCGACGTCGAACTGGGCCCCGACTTCGTGCTGAAGCGAATGGACGAGGCGCTGGGCGACCTGGTCAGGTTCGCCACCGAACTCCAAATGCCCTGAGGGCTGGCTACTTTCGCATCCGCACACCGTATCCCGCGATGGCAACGCCGACCAACGCGGTGATGGGGCCGATGATCGACCACGTGGTGGTGTTGGACATCGGACTGCCGCCGACGACGCCGAACCCCTGCAGGGCCCACAGCACCCCGAAGCAGGCGACGACGACACCGAGACCTAGGACGACTATGCGCATGCTTCGACACTAGACGGTGTCGGGGTACGCGGGTTGATCACCACTGCAGGCGGGCCCCACCCGGTGTAGCGTCAATTGCGTTGTATCGATTGGACACCCGCCGCAGTGGCGACGCCGTCGCATACGAAAGCCTGGTTCTTGACCTACTGCATTGGCGCCATGTTCGACGAGGGAATCATCTTCGCGTCGGACTCGCGCACCAATGCCGGCATGGACAACATCTTGACGTTCTGCAAGATGACCGTATTCGAGCGTCGTGGCAGCCGCGTCATCGTCTTGCTGAGTTCGGGGAACCTCGCTGGCACTCAGGCCGTCATCAGCGTGCTGCGCCAACGTTGCGTCGACGGTGATGCCGCCACCAACGTCATGGGCGCGCGCACGATGTTCGACGTCGTCCGCTTGGTGGCGGACGCGATGCGCGACATCGAGAAGCGCGACGCCGGGTACCTCGCACAGCAGGACGTGCGCTTCAACGCCTCGTTCATCGTCGGCGGTCAGATCGACGGTGAGCCCATGCGACTCTTCCGGATCTACGCCGAGACCAACTTCATCGAGGCCGGCGTCGAGACGGCATTCTTTCAGACCGGCGAAACCAAGTACGGCAAGCCGATCCTGGATCGCGTCCTGACACACGACACTCCCCTGCCCGATGCCGCGAAGTGCGTGCTGGTGTCCTTCGACTCCACGATGCGCAGCAACCTGTCGGTCGGTATGCCGATCGATCTGCTGTGCTACGAAAGAGACAGTCTCGCAGTGACTTTGCGACGCAAATTCGATGTGGGCGATCCGTACTTCACAGCGCTGAGCCAGGAGTGGGGCGAAGGAACGCGGCAGGTGTTTCGGCATCTGCCCGAGTTGCGTTGGTGAGTTCCACTACGAGGGATGGAGGTTGACGATGAAGATTCACGTCGGTTTCGAGATGATCTTCGACTGCCCACGGCCCACACCGATGATGCTGACGCTCAACATTCACTACAGCCGCATGTCCGATCTGATCGGCCGGGACAATCTGCTGGTCGAGCCGGCCGTCCCGATGTCGGGCTACCGGGACGGCTTCGGCAACTGGTGCACCCGCATCGTGGCGCCTGCGGGTCAGACCCGCATCTGGTCGGACGCCATGGTCAACGACACCGGGCTGCCCGACGTCATCGTCCGTGAGGCGCAACAGATTCCGGTACCGGATCTGCCGGAGGAAGCGCTCGTCTTCCTGCTCGGCAGCCGGTACTGCGATACCGATCGGCTGTCACAGATCGCGTGGAATCTGTTCGGAACCGGACCCACCGGGTGGGATCGCGTCCAGGCGATCTGCGACTACGTGCACCACCACATCACGTTCGACTATCAGCAGGCGGACAACACGCGGACGGCGTTGGAGGCCTACCAGCAACGAGTCGGCGTCTGCCGGGACTTCACGCATCTGGCCGTCGCGTTCTGTCGCGCCATGAACATCCCGGCCCGCTACTGCACGGGATATCTGGGCGACATCGGCATGCCGCCGCCCTACGGGCCGATGGACTTCGCCGCCTGGTTCGAGGTGTATCTCGGGGGCCAGTGGTACACCTTCGACGCACGCAACAACACGCCGCGCATCGGCAGGGTGCTGCTCGCCCGGGGCCGCGACGCTGCCGACGTCGCACTGAGCAATGCGTTCGGGCCCAACACGTTGACCAGCTTCACCGTCTGGACCGACGAGGTGCCGGCGGCCTAGTCTCCGCTAGACGCCCGCCACCCCGAGCAGCTGACCTATCCCGTAGGTGACGATCATCGCGATGGCACCACCGATGGTGACGCGTAGGACCGCCCGGGTGGGGTCGGCACCGCCCAGGCGAGCGCTGACGGTGCCCGTGAGCGCCAAGGCGATCAGGACCGCAACGAAGGTGACGGGGATGCGGACGGCCGGGGGCAGGGCGATGATCGCGATGAGCGGAAGTAGCGCGCCGATGGTGAACGAGACGGCCGACGACAGCGAGGCCTGCCACGGATTGGTGAGGTCGTCGGGGTCGATGCCCAGCTCGGCATCCACGTGTGCCGCGAAGTCATCGTGCGCGGTGAGTTCTTCGGCGACTTGCCAGGCGGTGGCCGGGCTGAGTCCCTTGCCCTCGTAGATCGCCGCCAGTTCGGCGAGTTCGTCGGCAGGCGAGTCGACGAGTTCCTGGCGCTCCTTCTCGAGCAGGGCCTTCTCGGTGTCGCGCTGGGTGCTGACCGAGACGTACTCACCCAGCGCCATCGACACGGCACCGGCGACCAGACCAGCGATGCCCGCGGTCATGATCGGTCCGCGCTCCGTGGTCGCGGCGGCCACGCCGACCACCAGGCCCGCCACGGAGACGATGCCGTCATTGGCCCCCAACACCCCGGCACGCAACCAGTTCAACTTCGAGGCCACGCCGCTGCCGTGGGGCTCGGCGGGGTGGGAGGAGGACTCGGGTGGCTGATTGCCCGTGGTGTCGGCGTTCTCGTCCTGACGTTGGCTCACGGTGTCGGAGGATATTCCTTTTCGCGCAGGTCAGCCAGCAATCGAAGGCTAGCCAAAGCTCGACGGCGCTGGTTGCAGACGTCGTGTCGCGCGCCCCGTGAACTCGTGATTCGTGACACCCTCGGTGGCGGAGCACACGAACGAGAGGCGTGGCGGATGTGTTTCTCGGTCACGGCAGACCTGGTCGCAGGCGCGGCGCTGACGCCCGTCGCCGTGCTGTCGCTGCGCGAAGTCAGGTGCTGGCGTGACGTGCCCTATGCGGCGCTGCCCGCAGTATTCGCCGCCCATCAGCTGATCGAGGCGCTGGTGTGGGCCTGGCAGGACGGCAGCGTCTCTCCCAGCGTCGGTCATCTGGCAGCGCTGGTCTACGTGTTCATTGCGTGGCCGTTGTTGCCCGCACTGGTCCCCGTGTCGGTGATGCTGCTCGAGCCGCCGAAGACGCGGCGGCGGGTGGCGCCGTTCGTTGCAGTGGGCCTGGTGGTGGCAGCTCATCTGAGCTACGTCGTGCTCGCGAGACCCGTTGTCGTGGTGGTGCATCCGCATGCACTGGAATATCAGACCGGTGTCGTGAATCCGTGGTCGTGGGCGACGTTGTACGTCGCCGCGATCGTCGGCGCGTTGGTGTCGTCCACCCATCGCCTCGTCGTCGTGTTCGGCGCGCTGAACCTCGTCGGCCTCACCGTGGTGGCGATGGTCTACTTCGATTCGTTCACGTCCCTGTGGTGCGCGTATGCAGCCTTCGCGTCGATGGCGGTGTGGTTGCACATGCGGAGTAGGCGGCGCTCACCGCTCGTGAGCACCCCCGGTCGGGCCTACACGAGCAGCTAGCTACGTCGAAACACGTTGGTACGCTGCGTTGATCGCAGAATCATGGCGCTGGACCCCTCCGCCGCCCGCAGTTCATGACGAGGATTCGAGGTCGCACCACCATGCAGTTCTCGTGATCGGTAGCTGCCTCCACGGCCTGTACTCATCGGATCGCGCCCACCGGCGCACATGCTCACGAAGGGAATGAACCGATGAATCGCACGAAGAGGGTGCTGGCAGGGCTGGCCGTGACGACGCTGCTCTGGGGCGGAGTCGTGGGCACGGCCGAGGCCCGGCCCAGTCAGTCGCCGCTGTTCCTTGGCCCGTTCCCAGCAGACGATGGTGGGTGGGGACCACCGCAACACTGGTGCCCCGGGCAGCAACCGGTGCCATCGACCGGCAATCACGTCACCGACCCGATCACCTGGGACTGGAACGTGTGTCACACCTACTACTACCTCTGGTCGGGTATGGGCAACGTGTCGAACATGATTTGGGATGGCGAGAATCCACCGCCTCGGCCGCCGCCTGCACCTGCCCTCAACTTCTGCCCGTTTCCTCCGTGGTGCCCGTGACGAACCCATCGGATCGCGAAGTCTGCCGTACCTGATCTTCGGGCCGGCGTCGATGACACCCGGCAGGCGCACGAGGTCGAGGGCCTCGCCTTCCCTATCCCGAGGCGTACTGCGTCGGCACCTCGGAAGAATCCACGTGACCGTTGCTGATGATCGTCAGCCGATCTGGGCGTACCTCGTACCGTGCGCCGTTGGCCGGGTTCGTGACGTCGAATCCCCCGTCGATCGGCACCGCGTCGGTCAGCTTGAGGTTCGCGCCGTCGCTGAGTCGCTGGCCGTGATAGTAGAAGACGTTCGGCGCCGACTGGCAGATCACGGCCAGCGAGCTGGCGGTACGGATCATCGCCGCGGCCAGGTCGCCGGTGTCGCAGCGTGCCGCCTGGTTGAGGAAGCCCTGTGCGTCGGCGCCCGAGAACGTCGGCGCCACCGTTGTGATCGACGGGGAGACGCTCGACGGAGGCGGGACCGTCGACGTCGACGCCACCGGCGATCCACCAATTCCATTGCGAAGCAACAGAACTACGGCCAGCACCAGCGCTCCCCCGAGGGCCAACGCCGTACCCGCGACCAGGGCCCTCTGCACTCGGCTCAGTCCCGAGGACCGAACCGGTGGCATGGGTGGCCGTGCGGGTAGCGGATACGGGCTCTGTCCGGTCTCGGCAGGATTCGGATAGATCGCCGAGAACTGTCGCGTTCCCGGGGTGGGTCCGCGGGACGGTGTGGCCGCGACCGCTGCCTGATCCGCCATCCCCGCAGCCGAGGCCGCGGCGGTGGCAGCCCGCGCCAACTCTCCGGCCGAACCGAACCTGGCCTCCGGCTGCTTGGCCATCCCGCGCGCGACGACGGCGTCGAACGCCCGCCCGATCCCCCGGCGCATGATGCTCGGTCGCGGCGGCGGGGCCAGCACGTGCGCACTCATCAACTGCGCCAGGTCGCCGCTCTCGAACGGTGCCCGACCGGTGAGACTCTCGTAGAGCACGCAGGTGAGGGAGTACACGTCGGCCTCTGGTCCGGCGACGCCGGCGCTGAAGCGCTCGGGCGCGATGTAGTCGGCCGAGCCGACCACCGAACCCGTCATCGTCACGCTTGCGTTGCCCTGAGCGTGTGCGATCCCGAAATCCGCGAGATAGGCGAAATCGTCAGCGGTGAGCAGCACGTTCTCCGGCTTGATGTCCCGGTGCACCAGGCCGTCGGCATGCGCGGCATCCAACGCCGCCGCCACCTGGGTGATGATCGCCGCCGCCCGCCTGGGCTCCAACGGCCCCTGCGCACGCAGCACGTCCTTCAGGTTGGCGCCCTCCACGAGACGCATGTCGATGTAGAGGACTCCGTCGATCTCGCCGAAGTCGTGCACGGGGATCACGTGCGGCTCCTTCAGGCGAGCTGCGATCCGCGACTCACGTCGAAAACGCTCCTGAAAGCCCGGATCTGTCGCCATCTCGGCTCGCAACAGCTTGAGGGCGACCGTTCGGTCCTTCACCGTGTCGTAGGCCTGGTAGACCTCGCCCATACCGCCCACACCGATGAGGGACTGCAGCTCGTACGGCCCGAACCGAGTGCCCAGACGTGAGCCGCGGTGAGGAGAGGCCATGCCCCGATTCTTACAGGTCCCGCCGAGACCGGGTCACCGGCGACGGTACGGCGCGCACGTGTCAGCGGCCTGTCGTCGGGTATCTCGCGCGCATTCGTTCACGAGTCGGCCAGGTCAGCGTCCGAAACCGGCGTCCCGGAGCGCCTGCGCCATCGACCCTGCCGCCGGTGTCGCCTCGCGACGGTCGGAGTTCTTGGCGCGGTTGGGGTTTGGCCGCTCGCCCCGGTTCCTCGGCGCAGGCCCCCTGCTGTTGCCTCCCGGACCGCCCTGGCCCCCGCCTCGCTGTGGGCTGTCGCCGAGGCGAAGCGTCAGGCCGATCCGCTGGCGGTCGACGTCGACTTCGAGCACCTTCACCTTCACCACCTGGCCTGACTTGACCACTTCGTGCGGGTCGGAGACATAGCGATCGGACATCGCAGAGACGTGCACCAGCCCGTCCTGGTGCACGCCCACGTCGACGAACGCTCCGAACGCAGCGACGTTGGTGACCACGCCCTCGAGGACCATGCCGACTTTCAGGTCGGCGACCTTCTCCACCCCTGCGGCGAACGTCGCCGTCGTGAATGCGGGCCGCGGATCACGGCCCGGCTTCTCCAACTCCGCCAGGATGTCGGTGACCGTGGGGATGCCGAAGCGGTCGTCGGCGAAGTCAGCCGGGCGCAGAGTCCGCAACGACCGTTCGTCTCCGATGAGCTCCGCGAGCGTGACGCCCGAGCGGTCCAGGATGCGCCGCACCACCGGATACGACTCAGGGTGCACACCGGACCCGTCGAGCGGATCGTCACCGCCGTTGATGCGCAGGAAACCTGCGCATTGCTCGAATGCCTTGGGGCCCAGTCGCGGAACCTTCAGCAGCGTCTTGCGGCTGCGGAAGGGTCCGGTCGACTCGCGGTGCGCAACGATCGCCTCCGCCAACGAATCCGTCACCCCGGACACCCTCGCAAGCAACGGCACCGACGCGGTGTTGAGGTCGACGCCGACGGCGTTCACCGCGTCCTCGACCACCGCGTCCAGGCTCCTGGCCAACGTCCCCGGGGTCACGTCGTGCTGATACTGACCGACGCCGATCGACTTGGGGTCGATCTTGACCAGCTCGGCCAGCGGATCCTGCAGGCGCCGCGCGATGGACACCGCGCCGCGGATCGTCACGTCGAGGGTCGGCAGTTCGTGTGCCGCGTAGGCCGACGCCGAGTAGACCGAGGCGCCCGCCTCGCTCACCATGGCCTTCACCGGAGCCTTCGCACCCGAGCCACGGATGTCGGCGATGAGTTCGGTTGCCAGCAGATCGGTTTCGCGTGACGCCGTCCCGTTGCCGATGGCGATGAGATCGACGTCGTGGCGGGCGATCAGCGCTCCGAGCACCGCCTTGGATTGATCCCACTGCTGCTGTGGCTGATGCGGGAAGATCGCGCAGTGGTCGAGGACCTTGCCGGTGCCGTCCACCACGGCGACCTTGACGCCGGTCCGGAAGCCGGGGTCGAGTCCGAGCGTCGTGCGGTTGCCCGCCGGCGCAGCGAGCAGAAGGTCCTTCAGGTTCTTCGCGAAGACCGCCACGGCGTCCAACTCGGCCCGTTGCCTGAGCCGGATCCGCGCGTCGACCGCGGCCGAGACCATCAGCTTGACCCGCCAGGCCAACTTCACCGTGGTGGCCAGCCACGGTGTCGCGGGCGCCTTCGCGGACAGGTCGATGCCGAGCGTCCTCGCAACCATGGCCTGATACACCTCGTCGTCACCGCCCTCGAGGGTCAGGGCGAGCACCCCTTCCTTCTCACCGCGCATGACAGCGAGCACGCGGTGCGACGGCATCTTCTCGAGGGGCTCGGAGAACTCGAAGTAATCTCGAAACTTCTGCGCCGCAGGACTTTTCGATATCGCTTCTGACGAGGGCGACGTGCGCAGCGAGCCCTCGGCCCAGAACCTGGTGCGGGCGGCGCCGACGAGTTCGGCGTCCTCCGCGGCGCGCTCGATGAGGATGTACCGGGCGCCCTCGAGCGCGGCGGCCGCGTCGGCGACGTCGTCGTTCAGGAACTCGACGGCGACGGCCTCCGGAACCAGCGTCGGATCGGCCAGCAACCGGTCGGCGAGCGGTTCGAGACCGGCCTCGCGGGCAATCTGCGCCTTGGTCCGACGCTTGGGCTTGAAGGGCAGGTAGATGTCCTCGACCCGCGACTTGGTGTCGGCCGCCAGGAGTGCGGCGCGAAGGTCATCGGTGAGCTTGCCCTGCTCCTCGATGGACGCCATCACGGCGGTGCGACGAGCGTCGAGTTCACGCAGGTAGCCGAGACGCTCCTCGAGTGTTCGAAGTTGCCCGTCGTCGAGGCTGCCGGTGACCTCCTTGCGGTAGCGGGCGATGAACGGGACCGTGGCGCCCTCGTCGAGCAGGTGGACGGTGGCGGCCACCTGAGCTTCCCGAACAGCCAGTTCTTCAGCGAGGCGGGCATTTACGGACTTGACGACAGGGCTCGGAGTCACGCCGAGACCCTACCCAACGCCCCCGACGATCACGGCGTGCCCCAAAGTGACGTTGCCTTCCACAGCGGAGGACCCGGAACTGACGCGACGGTAAGGTACGTCGTCATGGGGTCCCGCCGCATCGACGCCGCAACGTGAGCGAGGAGATCGCGCAGCGCGCCCTCGAGGCGGGGGCGGCCGCCGGCTTCGACGTGGCCGAGGGCGGGGCCGGTCTGGTCGTGCAGTCTGCTTCCGGCGTCATCGAGGCGGCGACTCCCGAAGCGGAGGCCATCCTGGGGCTGACACTCGCTCAGATGCTGGGACGCGATTCCGCCGATGAGCGTTGGGCGGCCGTCGACGAGGCCGGGGCGGCACTTCGGGGGCAGGACCACCCTGCGATGCGCGCCATCAGCACCGGCATCGCGGTCCGGGGTGCGGTGATGGGAGTGCATCGACCCGGTCACGACGCCCCCGGCGAGCACGTGTGGTTGCTCGTCGACAGCGTGCCTCTCATTACCCCCGGCGCGCCAACCGTCGCGGTGACCAGGTTCGCGCTCATGACGGGGCCTCGAGCTACGGAGTTGCGGCTCGCCGCATCGGAACGCCTCTACCGGTGGTTGGTGGACAACGCCCCGGACATGGTGGCCTGGCAGCTGCCGGACACCACGTTCATCTGGGTGTCCAAGGTGTGCCGCTCGCTGCTGGGCCGTGCGCCCGAGGAGATGATCGGGACGACCGTCTACGACTACGTGCATCCCGACGATCTGGCCGCGCTCCACGATGCCGAGTCGAAGGTGCGCACCAATGCGGGCCTGGCGTCCCTGTTGCTCAGGATGCGTCATCGCGACGGCCACTACGTGTGGACCGAGGCAGCCGGACAAGTGCTGGCCGATGCCGACGGCAATGCGTCGCAGGTTCGTACGGCGTGGCGTGACGTGACGGCCCGCGTGATCGCCGAACAGGAGCGGGACGCGGCACTTCGACTGTTGCAGTCCGCGGCCGAGAGTTCGCCGATAGGCATTGCGGTGTGCCTCCTCGACGGCACGTTCGAACACGTCAATTCCTCGCTCTGCTCGATGTTGGCGCGTGGCCGTTCCGAACTCCTCGGCAGCAATCTGCGCGACCTGCTGCATCCGGATGACGACGAGTGTGCCGACGTTCTCAACCCACGGCAGATCGACTCGGAGGGCCACGAGACCGAGAGGCGTTACCTGCGTGGCGACGGCTCGTGGATGTGGGGCCATCACACCCTGGTGGACATTCGTGATGCCGACGGCCACGGCAGTCGGCGACGGTTGCTCCACGTCCGGGACGTCACTGCGCGCCGACAGGCCCTGGACGAGCTCGCCCACCTTGCGACGCATGACCCGTTGACGGGGCTCGCCAACCGTTCGGCATTGAACGAGCACCTCGCGCAGAGTGCCCGACGTCTCGGTCCCGGTGACCGCAGCGCCCTGCTGTTCATCGACGTCGATGACTTCAAGACCGTCAACGACCAGCACGGCCATCAGGTCGGCGACATGCTGTTGCGCCAGATGGGCGAGCGACTGTGCAACGTCATTCGCGAGCACGACTTCGCCGCGCGTCTCGGTGGCGACGAATTCGTGGTCTACTGCGCCAAAGTGCAGGACCGGCACAAGCTTTCGACGATCGCCCAGAGAGTCTCAGCAGAGCTGTCGAGACGCTACGAGGTCGGCGCGCACACCATGCACCTCTCGGTGAGCGTCGGTGTGACGACGGTTCGAGGCGCGTGTCTGGACGAGCTCGTGGCCAGGGCGGACCAGGCGATGTACCGTGCCAAGCGCGCCGGACGGGGCCTCATCGCGATCGACGACCTGGTGACCGAGCGATCCGCTTCCTACACCGCACTCGCCCAACGGGTCATAGGCGAACGGGCCGGCGATAGGTGAGCTTGTCGAACTCCCGTCCGTATTCATCGACGGCCACGACGTCCATCTCGCTGACGAGTTGGCCGGGCCGGACGTCCACCCGGAGGAACGCGTAGTTGCGAAACCGCACCCGGGACCAGCCGACCGCTTCGGTCTGCTTGTCGCCCTGCGCAGTCCAGACGTAGCTGTTGGCCACGAACGTGTCAGGGGCCTCGTTGCCCCGATAGCTCTCCGGCTCACCGGGCTGAAACTCGTACCGTGGCCGACCCCCGCACCCCACCGTGTAGTACACCGTGCCGTCGGTCTCGGGATGGATGGTCGCGTTGTCCCCCGCCGCCCTCGTCGGCCTGTTGCCGCGAATGGGGTCGGTGCGCTCGAAGACGTGGTTGTGGCCTTGGAGCACGAGATCGACCTGATGGCGGTCGAAGAGCTCCGACCAGGCTGCTCGCACCCCGCCGTCGCTGGCGTGCTGTGAGGTCGTCGAGTAGGCGCAGTGGTGGAAGAAGCAGACGATGAAGTCGACGTCGGGATCTGCACGATGCGCTGCCAATGTGCGCTCCGCCCAACCACTTTGAGCACCCTTCGAGTAACCGGTGTTGGCGCGGATCTCGTAGCTGACGTCGTTGGCGTCCAGCGACAGCACGGCGACGTTGCCGTATGTGAACGAGTACACCGACGGGCACCCCGTGGGTCCGTTACCGGGAAAGTCCAGGCGTGCGAGATGCCCTCCGTAGCCGTGAGTCGGGTAGGCGGCCTCCATGTCGTGATTGCCGGTCGCGAACATCCACGGCGTCGTGGACGCACTGGCCTCGATGGATCCGAGGTAGACGTCCCAGACGTACGGGTTGAACTTGTCGAAGCCGCTCGGCGGGGTCCCACCCGACGGCACGTACGCCGCCGGCTTGCCGGCACCGGACGGATCCGCGTAGGCGATGTCGCCGGCCAGCAGATGGAAGTCCGGCTTGGATGCCGCGATCTGCTGCAGCACGTTCGCGGTGTGCGGCACGGCGGGATCGTTGTCCGACGCGTAGTAGCGATCGTCGTAGTCGCCGGCACGCACTCCGGGCGGCAACGTGGGCGTCTCGTCGGTACCCTGGTCGCCGATCATCGTGAATCTGAACGGGCCCAAGCCGTCTCGAACGCTCGGCATCGCCGTCGAAGCCGAGCGAACGTCGGTGACGAAACCGTCTGCGGTGCGCCACCGGTAGAAGTGCGGCGCGCCGCCGGGGAGTCCGTCGACCGGCAGGTGAGCATAGAACTGCTCGGCGGCCAGCACTCCCCCGTCGCCGTCGGGAATCTGGGTCACCAGGTTGCGGATCTCCACCTCGGCGCTCGCGCCAAGGGCGGCAGTGGGACCGTGATCGACGAAGATCTTGCCGCCATTCGGGTTTCGCGACAGTTGGGCCGCCAAGCGAAGCTGGCTGGACGCGTCCGGGCCGTATCCCACCCGCCGATTGGCCACCTCCAGTGGTGCATCTGTTGCGTAGGCGCGGGAACCGAACGGCGACAAGCCGACCGTCGAGATCGCCGCCGCAGCTGCCGACCCGACCAGGAAGTTACGTCTCGAGACGGGGTGGCGACGGAGGTGGGCGAGGTGCCATTCGTGCTGCTCGGCCATCGTCATGTGCGAAGCCAGGGTCCGCGGAACGCCGGTATCGGGAGTCTGCCCTGATGGATTCACACGGTTCGAGGCCACGTCACGATGCTCGCTCGTGTGCGGCGATTCGGCCGTTCGGCGCATCAACCATTGGTGAAACGTCCGGTTAACTCTCGTCGCCGGCCGCGCACATCCGTGCGGCGGCCGCTGCTGCGACGAAGAATCCGAGGGACGACCAGCCCACGATGCCGCTGAGGCCCTCCTTCGCCATCAGGAGCACGGCTATGCCGGCGACACAGACCAGCGCGCCCGCGGCTACCGAACGGGTGCCGGTCGCCCGCGGCCGCGCATCCCACCATGGCAACCGACGATGCTCGAGCGGCGACAACAGCACGAACGTGATGGCCATGACCCCTGCGAACACGACGGCCCGGAGTGCCAGCCGGCCCCAGAAGCCCGGCTCGTGTACGTCGTAGGCATCGATGCCGACGGCGTGCAGGGCGAAGGTGGCGACCGCGATCGCGGGAATGTGCCAGAGATAGAGCGTCATCGCGCCGCCGTTTCCCACCGCGACCACGCGCCAGACCTTCGGCCGCTCCGCCCAGTTGCGGATGGCGCCCGCCGCCGCCACGAACAGACACGACATCCACGTGCATTGCAACGCGAGCAACAGCGTCGGCGGCGAGACGTTCGACAGGCGTTCGACTCCGGTCACGACCAGGGACACCTCGTAGGGCCCTGTGACGACGGCGACGACCTGGGCGGCGAAGGCGGCCGCGGCCACCGCGAAGGCCACCCGCGGACCGATCACACGGTGCGCATAGGCCACGCCGATCACCACGGGGATCAGCCACACGAACACGAAGTTGGCGACGCCCGCCTCCGGTGTGCCCACGGCCAGTCGCACGGCGTCGGTTCCGCCCGCGGCGACCAGGAGCACGGCGACGACCAGCGCGATCGCCCGCCCCGACCGCAGCCGCATCAGGGCCGGAACGAAGGCCATGACGACGAGGTACACGCCCAGGAACCAGAGCAGTGCGACGCATTCGCGGCCCAAGCCGGCCGCGGACTCGGACCCGAGGACCAGCTGGGCGACGAGCAGGCCGGCCGCCCAGGCAGCGAGATACCAGAACACGGGTCGGCAGAGCCGCTGCGACCGGGTGAACAACCACGTACCCCACGGCGTGCCGGGCTTCCAGCCGTAGGCCCCCGCCGCCCCGCCCGCCAGGAAGAACAATGGCATGACTTGGGCGGCCCAGGTGATCGGCGCCAACGCGGGTAACTGGCCCAGCAGGTTGCCGATTCGCAAACCGTTGTCGTCGATGGTGGCAAGCAACAGCGCGCAGTGCCCGAACATCACGACGACGAGTGCGCCGAGCCGGGCGACGTCGACGGCGCGGTCGCGGACGGGTTTACCGCCGTCGGCGACGGTGGATCCGTCCGATGACGACTTGGTCTGTGCCATGAGCCCAGCATGCCGGGCCGCGGGTCGCCGCGGGTGAGTAGGACTACGCGACTTTGGGTCGACGGGCGACCTTCGCCTAGATTGCAGGGTGATGCGCTTCGCACTGATCGTTCTGTCCCTGCTCATCGGCGTCTTGGCCGGCCCCGCGACCAGCGCCAATGCCGCACCGGCAGCACTGCCCGATCTTCGCGGTTACCTCGCGGTGGTGCCCGACGCGTTCGTCACCGGCAACAACGAGGCATACTTCCAAACCCCCGACGGGTTGCTGTGCGCGATCCAGCCCGACCGTGGGGTCGCCGGCTGCGACGGACGGCTGCCGGGGGCGGTGAGCGGTGCCAACGAGATCGTCCTCACCCAGGACGCCAACGCGCGGGGCCTCCGGGCGACCGCGAGCCCGAGATTCGTGAAGTCGACCGGAGACGCGGCGCCAGTACTGCGCGAGGGTCAGAAGATCGTGTTCGGCGACTTCGAATGTGCCGTCGCCCCAAACTCGTTCACGGCCTGCACCAAGGGCCAACCGGTGACGCAGTGGATGGTGATGTCGCCCAGCGGCACCGGCATCGGACCGGCGACCGCTGGCCTGCCACCTGGCTTCCCCGATCCGAACGAGTTCGTCCTTGGCGACGAGACCTACATCGTCGGGCAAGGCGCGAAGAACCTGTTTCCGGTGTTCACCGTCGAAGGCGGCCTGACGTGTTCGATCGTCGTCTACAGCGGCGGCGAAATCGGTTGCGACGGGCCGTTGCCCGGCGTCACCGGCGGCCAGAACGAAGTCTTCGTCCAGCTGCCCGGCACCTCGGGAATACGTCGTGCCGACACGCCAAAGTTCAGCACGCCCGCCCATCCGGGGCCGATCAAGCAGCTGCCCGTCGGCTACCGGGTCAACGGAATCGGCTCCACCTGCGTGGCGATTCCCGGCGGAGTGGCCTGCGTGGGCACGATTGCCGGTGCACTGCAAGGGTTTCAGGTCTCACCGTCGGGAGTGTCCACCTTCGGCGGATGACGTCGAGCTCGGTCAGATGATCGAACGCAGTCCCAGCGCGGTCGATATCGACGACGCGACGGCGCACACGTCCTTGGCGACCTGCCGAAAGATCGGTCCCGGGAGGTCGGGGACATGCCCACACGCAGCTCCGAGCAGGCCGCCGGTGGGGAGCAGCGTCACCGGCACCGGTGTCAGCTGCAAGACCACGGCGTAGCCGTCGTGATCGCCGGTGGTGAAGGTTCCATCGTCGTAGGCATTGCCCAGGGGGACGTAGCCGACGACCGTCGCGCGCCCGCTGGCGACGAGTCGACGCGCGAGCTCGGCGCGGGCTATCTCGGACGAGACGTATTCGTGGGTAAGGGGATTCGCAGGGTTGAGCTGTTCGGTGCTGAACGCACCCGTCCAGACGTAGCCTGTGCCGTTCGTGGCAGGAGCGGGCCCGAACATCCGGCCGTGGTCGTTGGTGAACAGGAAGAACTGATCGGAGAACGCCTGCAGGAATCCGGACGGTTGCTGACCGTAGGTGGTGCCGTCGATGTTGCCGAGGAATCCGGTGCTGTGGATGGGTTGGGCTGGAAAGCCGGCGTAGGCCATGGCCGCGTTGAGTCTCGCGGTGGATTGCGCGGAACTGGTGGCCGTCGGGTCGATGATGATGACGTTGATCGGCTCCAGGACGGTCTTACCGTCGTGGGGCACTCCGCCGTAGTTGGCGATCTGACCGTTTGGCTGCAGCAGCCACGGGCCGACGTCACCGTACGGAGTCTGAGCCACGTCGGTGGGACTGGGGGCAGCCGGCGTGACGACCGCAGCCGTGGTGACTGCCTTCGGTGACGTAGTGGTCACCGCCGCGGCGCCGAAGGTGTCCTCGATGTCACGGCGAATCAATTGCAGGACAGCCAGACCCACGGGGATCGGGCCGACCGGCGCATCGCCGGTGTCCGCCGCCGGCGTGGCGCCAAGGGCCGCCCTCGGGCCGGGGACCATCGTGGCAATCGGCGCTTCCCGGGCCGGTGGATCCGGCTGGGGCGCGACGACGGTGGACGACGGCTGATCACTTGCGTCGACCAGACGGACGGCGGGCTCGGCAACGGCGCGAGGCACCGTTGCAGTGTCCGTACCGACGGTGGTCGACCCCGTCACCTCGGGCGAGGCGCCGACCGCGAGTCGGCTCCGAGTGGTCGGTCCATACCGCATGGGTGACGTCGACGGCCTGCCGTCCCCGAACGTACGGTCGGTGACGAGGGTCGGCTTCCGGTGCGGAAGGCCTGCGATCGCGTCGGTGGCCGAGTCCGGGTCAGCCGAGTCCACGTGCTTGCCGTCGCTGCCGCCGAGCTCCATCTTGGGCACGGTTGGCGAACTCGGTGCAACGCTGCTCGAGGTGCCCTTGGGCGAGTCGACCGCCGCACTGACCGCCTCAGTCGACGGTTGCGCGGCACCGCCGCTCGCCGCACCGCTCTCCGAGGTGCTGTCGGCTCTGGCGACTCCCGCGCCTTCGGCGATCATCACCCCGACGCCCAATGCCAATGCCAACGCGCCGACGCGCCCGACGTAGTTCGCCGCGCTCCCCGATTCCGTCGATCTCCTGTGCCGCCCCATGGCCATCCCCCTCGGTCTTACCGACCGACGAATCCTATACGCATCTCGGGCTGTCGTAGCAAAGTCCATCGGCTTGCTGCCGGAAGTCTGTGAAAGGCAGGTAGTGCGCTACCCGTGTGGCCCGTGGATCGCACGCCGAGCATTGACGGTGCAGGTCCCGATCCTTCCCGCCCGCAGGAGCCGAAATGTCCGCACCCACTGTCGCCACCGGTTTCACGAAAGCCGTCGCCCTCGCCTACTCGGCCAATCGCAACGTCGCCATCGTCGGCGAACGCGGCGGCCGGCTGACTCTGCTCGATCTGCTCCGGCCCGTTCCGGGCGGGTACGAGCAGCGATTCCTCGGCGACGGTTACCGCAACGTCGACCACCTCGCCTACGACGACATCTCCGATAGGTTGCTCATCGCCGACGGGGACGGCCTGTGGATGGCACGCCTGGCCGCCGCCGACCGTGCCGATGCCACCCAGTTCGCACAGTCACCCGTCGACGTCCGCGCCCTGATGACCGCGTCGGCGGCCGGCTCGCCCATGGCGCTGGTGCTCGACGGTGATCCCTCACCACACATCGACTCCTACAGCCTGGGCGCCAACCCGGGCAGCACCGTCGACACCCTGATCGAATCGCTCGACGGCGCCAAGGACGCCGCGGTCGCCGACTCGTCCTCGGCGTTCTTGCTCACCACCGTGGCCGCGGGCAACGTCCTGCAGCTGGCCGAGTGGACCACGTCGACCGTCACGCAAATGTCCAACGGCGCCTTGCCCTTCGGCGGCCACCTCGCCGCGCTCGACAGCCAATGGGCACTGGTCGTGTCGAAGAACGGCGAGTTCGCCTGCGTCCGCCGTGACGGAGCCCTCCGTCGGCCAGTTGGTGCCGGGTCCCCGACACCGGTGACCGCCGTCGCCGTGACGAAGGACGCCCACGTCCTGATGGCCACCACCGACTCCGTCCTGGAGGACACCCTTCCTGCCGGGATCCGCGAGCGCGTCCTGCTGACCCTGGATCCCGGGCCGATCTTCATCGGCGGATATGCACCCGTACACGTCGACGTCGCGGCCAGCGGCCTGACCATCGACGACATCTCCTTGAGCGTCCCGGATTCCGACCTTGGTGCCATTTCGCCGTCGCGCGACTCGACCTTCGACCCCGACCATCCGCATCTGTTACTGGCCGGCGGGTGGCGACCGGGGGTCGGCGAGATCCTCGCCAAGGAGATCGCCACGGGAACGGTCGTCGGCCGCGCGAACTTTCGCATCGACGGGACGTGGGAGGACGCGAAGGTCGGGCCGAGCTTCTGCGTGACCGGCAAGGTGGACAGCCCCGTCGTGAAGCCCGCCTGGGGTGGTGGCGATGCCGGTGTCCAGAACGTCGGCGTCTACAAGGCGCCCGCGACATGGCGGGTGGCCATCGTCTTGATCGACACCACGACCAATCCGTATCCGACAGTGGCGGCCGACGTCACGAAGATCCGCAAGAACTGGTTCGACAACTTCACCGGGGGTGTCGCCTCGGGCGGCGTAACACGTTCGGTCACTGGATATTACAGCGAGGTTTCCTACGGCAAGTTGACGATGAGCCTTGTCGGAAACGCGGTCGCAGGACCAGTTCACGCGACGGGTAGCTGGGACGATCTCTTCGAGGTGGAGACCGTGCCCGACCCGGCCATCCCGGGTGCGACCCTGCCGCGGCGGTGGAACCCGAAGCCGGACACGTGGAAGACCCTCGTATCGACACTGGAACAGGCCAATGCGGCCGCAGTGAAGGCGGGCAACCCCGCGCTGGTGGACTTCGGCAAGACCGACGCCGTCGCCTTCGTGGTGCGCACGGTCAATGCGCCCATGCCAGCGGTCAATCCGCCGACCGCGGTCAGCATCGGCCGATTCGTCTGGCCGCAGCAGACCACCATGACCGTCAAGCTCAACGGCAAGGACACGACACTGCCGATGCTGGTGATGCCGGAGGACTGGACGGCGATCGATGGCAGGCAGGTGTACGAGACACTGGCCCACGAACTCGGTCACACGTTGCAGCTACCCGACCTCTACCTCTATCCCTGGATGAACCAGGGTCTGACCGCGCGTGAGCTTGGTCAGTGGGACCTGATGTGCAACGACGGTGGACTCCCCCAGCTCAGCCTGCCCAGCCGGATGGCACTCGGATGGGTGGGCGCCAACGAGGTGAAGGCCTACAACTTCGCGGCCAACCATCAGCCCGCGCTGCTGGAGCAGATCACGCTTCACGCACTGGAGACGAAGACGATTCCCGCCAATGCCGTTCGTGGCGCGGAGATCCGGTTGGCTCCGGGGCGCAATTACTATTTCGAGTTTCGGAGCCGCCAGGGCGCATCGCTGGGCGACGCCAGCTTGCCCCTTGGGCCGGTGGTCGTCGGCACCGACGTCGTATCGCCGAAGGGGGCCCAGAATCTCGACAGCCGAGTGATGACCCTTCGCCTCGAAGACGACGCCGACGGCGTCGACGACACAGACGGCCTCACCACTCAGGGCGCCTTCCTCACCGCCAACAAGGACTACCGGGAGCCGGATTTCACGGAGGGCGCCCCGAAGGACTTCGTGGTCACGACGAAGGCGATCCGGCCGGACAGCGCCGACGTCGAGATCCGCTACAACACCACAGGTCGGCCGGAACTGTCGATCAGGCCATGGCCCAACGGAGACAATCAATGGCAGAGCCCCGACATCGAGGTCCGAAACGCGAAGAGCGATGCCGACCCGAAGTGGCTTAACGTGCCATGGGCTGGCCAGCCGAACACCATCGTCGCGAAGGTGACGAATCGCGGTGCACTGGAGGCCAAGAACGTGAAGGCGTTCTTCTCGTCGCTGGACTTCACGACCAACGGCGAACGGCAGCCGGCGGCTCAGCCCCTCGGCTCGTCCGCCGCGGTGACGATCCCGGCCGGACAGACCAAGGAGTTGACGATCCCGTGGGTGCCCCCCGGCGAGGGGCACTTCTGCATCACCGTCGACATCCCGCTCTACGAGGACCCGGCGAACCCGGCGGTTCACGAGAGCAGCGACCGGGACAACTTCGCGCAGAGCAACTACACGAAGTTCTGGTCGGAGAGCGCATCACCGTCCACCCGCGTACGTTTCCCGGTGAAGTTGGAGAACCCGACGAACAGCACCGTGGTGATGTTCCCCCAAGTGCGCCAGACGATGCCGTTCTATCGCACGTACCTCGAGCACAGCTGGCTGCGGTTGGGCCCGCACGAAAGCTCGTCCGTCATGGTGATGACCGAATCCTTGGAGGGCGACCCGGCCTTCGCCGCGTCCATCGAGCAAGGCTCGGCGTGGGAGACGCCGAACATGCTGGAGATCTCGGGATGGGTGGCCGGGGTCTGCGTCGCAAAGTGCACGGGCGGCGCTGCGGTGCAGGTGAATTCGGGCCGAAGCACGATGATCACGGACATCCAGGTAGTAGCCGAACCCGGGGTACTCGGTCGCGTCCGGTTACACGATCGATCATTCGTCACCAACGGGACCATGCTCGCCATCGCCCGTGAGCGCGGCGCCGAACCGGATCCCCGGCGCGACATCGTCGGACACTCCGAGGTCCGCAACGGCGGCAAGTTCTTCGTGTCCCTGAACGGCCTCGAACGCGGCATGGAGATCTACCTGAACTACCTACCCGGGTTCTCCTATGCTCCATGCGAGGCCGGGCCCGTCGCGGCCGACTTCTGATGCCCCGTCAGATGAGATCGCCGGTCCTCGATCATCGAACCATCACCGCGTCGGCTACATTTGGACACCGAAACATGTTGTTGTGGTTGACTATTCGGAGCCCAATTAGTGCTAGGCTGCCGCCAACCCCGGAGCTGGCCGAATGTAGGTACCCATTGAAGTCAGCGCCGCTTCGGGGCCATCAATGAGTCGAACAGCTCTCCGGCCGTCGCGAGGGTTGCGATCAGCTGTTGGCGCTCGCGTGCGGTGCACTCGCCGTCGCCGCTGACGTGAAGCCAACGCGTGACTTCACCATGGTGATTCTGCTCGCCTGCGACGGTGACACTGATGGCGGCCACGTCGCGCTCCCAGGTGAGAAAGCCACGCCGCCAGTCGTCGACGCCGTGCCATCCCCACGGACCGCAGTCGATGGCGTCAGCAGGCAGCGCCAGGTCAGCGAAGAAGTAGGCAAGGATCTGTACGTCGGTGTTGGAGTCGAGCAAGGCGCCGCCTCAGATTGGACGATCCGAAGCGTTGTTGGCGGCTATTGTCTGGACCGCTCGGCTGGATCGAACCCGTTGACAGTAACCCTGCCGTAGCCGCGCGTCTACAGGAGTGCAACTCCCCGGATCGGGCTCAGCCGTTGTCGTCCGGACCGGCGCCGCCGGGTCCGCTCTGGGCGTGCGAGTCCGTCCCCGCGGCTCCCTGCTTCGAGGCCGCCGACTGGGATTCGGTGCTGTGCGAGACAGTTGGAGACTTGGTCGCACCGGTTGACTCATCGAAGCCGGTCTTCGGCGAGTCGCCCGCTGCGATCGCCGTCGGCGCGGGCTTCGGGATGCGTGTCCCTGGCGCCGACGTGACAGCGGAGGGTGACACATCGTCGCCCGGCGGATCCGAGTTCTGCACCGACACTGCCGACTCGGAGGGAGGCGTCGCCCCGACGGCCGGCGACGGCGCCGTAACGACCGTGGCTTCGGGGTTGGTGGGGGGAGAAGCGACGTCGCCAGCGCCAGCCGGTCCCTTCGTAGACGGCGCCGTCGCGCGGTCCCCCGCCAGAGCGGCCTCTGTCGCCGTCGAGCGGACTGGCGCCTCGGGCGGCACGGTGATGGTCGCCGTCGCGGTACGGGCCGCTGGCGGGACCACCGCGGATCGTGCAGCCGGGACGAATGGCGCCGTGATCGCGGTGACGACGCCCTGAGCGAAGGCGGTGATGCGCTGGATCACCGCCGATATGGTGCTGATCACGTCGTTCACCACGCCGGCCACGTAGGCGACGATTCGCAGCGGAATGCCCGTGATCTGGTTGATGGTGACGGCCAGTGCAGTGACTGCACCGACGGCGATTGCCGACGGTGTCGGATCCGGGTTCCCGGTGATGAAGTTCTTGATCATCAGGGCCGCCAGCTTCGGCGTCCAACCGCTGGAGAAGAGACCAAGGGAATCGCTCACGTTGATGTCGAAGGCAGAGTCACGCACCGTGTGAAGGAAGATCGGACCCGCACCGTCTTCGGTCTGCCACGTGGTCAAGAAGTCTTTGATGTAGGCGGCCTGCTGCTGCTCGGTGACCACGGAACTCGGCTCGCCGTACTCAGTGGCCCAGATCTTCAATGTTCCATCCCCATTGGCGACCATGAGCTGCCTTATCGCAGCAAGCTGATTTAGCGGTGAATCAGCGACTGAAGCGCCGGCAGAGAATGGCAGAAAGAATTGATACGGATGAAACGACAGAGCATCGAATGATCCCTTCGCTCCAGCGGCATACATTCCTGCGATGAAGGCCTGCGGACTCACCGTCAAGTTATCGATACCGACGCCCGCGCCCACGACTCCCCCGACCACGATTGCCGCGGGATCAGCCGCCTTTATCGCGGGATAGGCGGCTTTTAGCAACCGCGTGTAGCCGGCAGGATCGGCGGGGCTGAGAAACATGTACGCGTTCGGTTCGTTCCAGATTTCGTAGGCCGAGATCTTCCCGGCGTAGCGACTGGCCACCGCTGAGGCGAAGGTGGCGTAGGCCTGAGGGGCGGGTTGGCCGCTGAGGTAGGGCGTACCCGCCCAGAACGGCGTGGCGTTGAGAACGCCGAGAACACCCATGTTGCGGGCCGTGGCGGCCGTGATCATCTGATCGACGGCCGTCCAGTCATAGCTGGTGGGACCCGATTTCTGCACCGCCGCCCACGGGATTTGGATTCGGACGTTCTGCACCCCGAGCGATTGCAACGCGTCCAGCGTGGTGTCGATCTCGGTAGTGGAGGCGAAGTAGAGCGAGGGATCCGCGACGCCGATCGTGCTCGGTGATTCGACGATCGCCGCCACCGGCTTCACCTCGACGTGGACCGACGGCGGGTCGAGGCCGACGAATTGCGTCGCCCCCGCACAGAGCATCGAAACTGCGACCACGGCGATTCCGATTCGCATCGCGAATCGCCGTAAAACCACCGTTGATGACGACATCACGGGGCGCCTCCGGTTCGTGGACCAGTGGTGCGAAGGGGTAATTGACGATCATGATAATTCTTTTGATCTTGTTCGGAAAGGGCTGATTCGACCACTTCCGCAATAACAGTTGGCACGGGTCCCTACATCAACGCGGAGTGCAATTCTGGCAAATAATCATTGCGTCGAATAGCGCACCGAGAACTCGCGTAAAAACCCACGCTGACGGTCATCCCCATTGACGGGGTTGCCGGGCGGCGCCGGTACGTCCCGGTGACTCACGACGCACCGACGAATGACGTGAAGATCGACGGACCGCCGACCCGTCACCAGATCGCCGCTGGCGATCAGATCTCGCGCGACAACGTCGAAGTACGGCTCAGCAAATCGCCGACGTTCACCTCGGTGACCACACCCGGCAGCTGATTCCTCGTGGTTGGGCGCATCTGTTGTCTGATGACGACTTTCAGACACTGCGCCGTCGCCCGTGAGCTACTATCCACCGCACTTGCAAGCCAAAGACGCCATAGCAACCGACAAGCAGGATGTTTTAGGCTAATTTGTCCGTATACGCGGAGATGAGTGGGCGGAGGTGGTGAGTCGTGTCGGACATTCGGATCAAGGATGCGGCCGTGCTGCTCGGGGTCAGTGACGACACGGTGCGCCGGTGGGTTGACGGCGGCAGCCTCACGTCCCACAAGGACGAATCGGGTCGAAAGGTCATAGCCGGCGAGGTCCTGGCCGCCTTCGCGCGTGACCATGCGACACCCCCGCCCGATCCGCTTGGCGTCTCGAGTTCTGCCCGCAACCGATTCGTCGGCTTGGTCACGAAGGTAACGGCGGATCAGGTGATGGCCGAGGTACAGATGCAGTGCGGGCCGTTCACCGTCGTCTCGTTGATGAGCAGTTCGTCCGCGACGGAACTCGGCCTCGCGCCGGGTGTGGTGGCGGTGGCAGTGGTCAAGGCAACAACCGTGATCGTCGAAACCTCTGGAGAGACCTCGTGAAATCGATTCTCGGAATTGCCGTGGCCCTGAGCGCGGCGACTCTGGTCGCCGGCTGCTCGTCGTCGCAGACCAGCACCGCGGGATCGACGACAGGAAGTGCATCGCCGACGTCGACGAGCGTGACTGGCGACATCACGGTGTTCGCCGCGGCGTCGCTGAAGTCGACGTTCACCGAGTTGGGCGAACAGTTCAAGAAGGAGAACGCAGGCACGGCCGTCACTTTCAGCTTCGCGGGTTCTTCCGACCTCGTCACGCAGTTGACCCAGGGAGCGCCTGCGGACGTGTTCGCCTCTGCCGATACGAAGAACATGACCAAGGCAACGGACGCGAATCTCGTCGCGGTCGAGCCCCGCAACTTCGCGTCGAATACCTTGACGATCGTCACCAGGCCGGGAAACCCAATGGGCATTGCGTCCTTCGCGGACCTTGCCAGGCCCGGCACGCAAGTGGTGGTGTGTGCGCCGCAGGTTCCCTGCGGGTCCGCAACGGAGAAGGTCGAGAAGGCCACCGGTGTCACTCTGGCGCCGGTGAGTGAGGAGTCCGCCGTCACCGACGTGTTGGGCAAGGTCACCTCGGGCGAAGCCGACGCGGGTCTGGTCTACGTGACCGATGCCGCCGGGGCCGGCAACAAGGTCACCTCGGTGCCGTTTCCCGAGTCCAGCGGCGCCGTGAACACCTACCCCATCGCACTCCTCAAGGAGTCGAAGAACACGGCCACTGCGCAGAAGTTCATCGACTTGGTCACGGGTCCGGAGGGTCAGAAAGTACTGGGCGCAGCAGGTTTCGGTGCTCCCTAGCGCGCGTCTTGATCTCACTCCACAGGAACGTGCCAATCTGCTCGCGTCCTACACCCCACCGGCCCTCATCACGGCGTCGCTGGGTGGGCATGTGTGCGCTGAGGACCCCCGGGACGGTCCCGTATCACCGGGTGCCGACGTGGTTTACAGCTGATTTCGTTGTCCCACAAAAACTTTCCAACACTTTCTCATCTTTCGGGCCGGACGGTGGCAGGCGCGCACCGTCCGGAAATCTGATTTCACGGGACTGGTCGGCTGCGGGAGGGTTACGGTCTGTCGATGACCGCGGCCAGAGTGCAGGATGTCGGGCCTGCCGTGGCGGCCGACGTCATGCAGGCCGCGTACTTCCGCGCCACGTTGAGTGACGAACGGGACCACATCAATGCCCGATTGTCGAAGCACCGAGGATTGTTGGCTCAACGGTCGGGCGGCGGCTCGATGTCCGGCCTGGCGCACTTGACGTCGCAGGTACGCGCACTGGAAGCCGAATTGCGCTATCTCGATGGCCTGATCGCCAGTCTTGATCGCCGCTTCGCCTCACTACGGTCGTAGGGCTAGCCGCTGAACTTCGCGCTCATGCCTGCGTTGCCGGCTCGCAGGGGGATGCCGTCGGGCGACCATGAAGCGGTGATGAGACCGGGGAGCATGGTTGATGACGTCGATACCTCGCAGGCACGAAATCTGTTGCAGGAGTTGCAAAAACAGATCATGAGCCTTACTTGCAAAATCAACGCTGCCACCAACCGCAACCCGCCACTCTCGACTCGCGGCGCAATGATCCAGCACCGTCAGTTGTCTATCTTGCGCCGCGGACTCCACGAGGTGCGCCGCGTGGCGTCGCGATGAGTTTGGCCTCCCGGTGCAGTCTGATCTGCATGGGCAAACTCATCTACGGCTTCACCGTCTCGGTGGACGGGTACATCAACGACGCGCGGGGCAGCATCGACTGGTCTGAGCCGAGCGAAGAACTGCACCAGTACTGGAACGACTTCGAGCGGGAGACCGCCCTATCGTTCTACGGGCGGCGGATCTACGACCTGATGTCCGAATACTGGCCGACTGCCGACGAAGCCCCGAACGCCACTCCTCTGATCGTCGACTTTGCTCGCATCTGGCGCGACATGCCAAAGGTCGTATTCTCGCGCACCCTGGAGTCCGTCGACTGGAACTCCCGCCTGGAACGCGGCGATCCGGTCGAGGTGGTGACGAGGTTGAAAGCCGAAACCGACGGCAGGCTGGAGGTGGCCGGCGCCACGCTGGCCGCTCCGATCGTGCAGGCCGGACTGGTCGATGAGTACCGGATCGTGGTCGCGCCCACCGCCGTAGGCGGCGGCACTCCGTTCTTCCCGACACTGCCCTCATGGCTCTCGCTGCGGCTGGTGGAGAACCGCACCTTCCCGGGTGGCACGGTCCTGCTGCGCTATGAGACCAGGCGCGGCTGATCGGACGGCCTCGAAGTCCGCAGGAGCCGCCCTCTGAACCCAGAGTTCACCGATCTCGCGCACTCCAAGGGCTATTGGAGTCAGGGGTCGGTCCGCGCGCACTTGGGCGGCTACCAAGGAGTTGTGTTGGTGGCCAAGCAGAGTTGGCTGACCAGCCAGGTGCGGAGGCGGTAACCGGGACCCCCTTCGGCCCCGCGTCCGAATACCAGCCGGCTGGTCGCCTGTCGCTGACGGTGCATCCGTGACGGACGTGATCGATTACTCCTAGCTGTCCGACTGAGATGGCAGAGCGAAACTTTGCCGTCGTGTGCCTCAGAAACTGAACGCCATGAAGTGGTACTGCTTGGAGTCGACCTCGAACACGGCCAAGGATTTCGCTCCCAGTTTCGTGGTGGTGGTGTGCAGCGACCGGGGATTGTCCGCAGCGACGAAGAGGACGCCCAGGTCGAAGCGCTCCCGATAGGCCTCCTGCGTGACCGCATTGAACGCGGAATAGACGCCGCGGCCCCGGGCAGCCTCGTCTACGCAGACCGGCCCGCGCAACGCAAAGCGCTTCTGCGCGATCGGCTTTCCGCTGAATTCCAGTGACCCGGCGAGCTCAAGCACCGCCCGGACGATCGGAGACGAGCCCACCTGTGAGCGGGTGGGCGGATCGGTCACGGCGATGAAACCGACGACACGATCGTCATCGGTCACGGCGACATGCACCCCGGAGGAGTCCACCGCCCAGGTGAACCAATCCTGAGATTGGAGAGTGGAGATGAAGCCCTTGGCACGCTCGGAGGGATCGAGGTTACCGACGTAGTAGCGCGCTTCCAGCGCCATCATTGCGGCGATGTCTCGCCGGGTCGAGAGTCTTATCGCCACATCAGACGTCATTCAGACGTTCTTAGTCGCCGCCCCGGGCAATTGCCTCGAAACGAAGAACCTGGAAGCCGTCGTCGCCGCAGCGGCTCACGTCGTCCCGACATGCGGGGATGAACTTCTGGTCACTGAGCGCATGCCACGGCGGGATCATCCGGTCCCGGGAGTTCCCGACGATGAAGGCTGGGATCGGCGGCGTCGAGTCAGATCGTGAATCGTGTCGTCATTCATACGCTCGAGGGGGGTATGAGGAAGGCGGCTCCGGATTGCTCCGGAACCGCCTCTCACCTGCTACTTCTTCTGTCGGGCTGACAGGATTTGAACCTGCGACCACTTGACCCCCAGTCAAGTGCGCT
>NZ_JAEMTA010000106.1 GCF_016462545.1 Mycolicibacterium sp.
GTCACGGACACCATCTTCGAGCTCGGGGTCGGGGTGGGCTTCGTCTCGTCGGTCGCGCTGGTCAGCGCGACGGCGACGCCTCCGACCGCGACCAGCGCCACCACTGCCGCAGCGCCGAAGATCAACTGTGGCAAGCGTTGCCACGACCGCGTCTCATCGTCCCGCTTCGCGTGGTACTGGGTGACGACGCGGGTGGTGCTGAAATCGGCATAGGGGTCGGCGTACGGGTTCTCGCCCGTATACGGTGTCGGATCTCCGATGGCATCGTCGTCCTGTGACCAGGCCAGCGCACGGAAGGTGGATGAATCGGGTGCGGCGGCGGCCAGCTCGGTCGCCGCGATCAGCGGGGTGGGAGCGACGCCGGTCTGCGCGTCGGCGTCCGCACCGTAGGCCGCGAACAGCGCGGCTCCCACGGCGGCGTCGAGAGCCGGATGCGGCGTCGTGACGAAGGTGCCGCGATCGCGCTCGGTGAGCGTGCGGGTGATCAGTGGAATGCGTGCGCCGCCGCCCACCGCGACCACGGCAGCGACGTCGGCCATCGCAATTCTATTGCGCAGCAACGACTCATCGAGCTCCGACAGCACATCGGCGAGCGGCGTCACCATCAACGCATCGAGTTCGTCCCTGGTGACGCGAACCGTCGACTGATGGCCGGGAAGCTCGACACGGACGTCCGCCGTCGGCGATTCCGACAGTTCCTCCTTGGCCCGCCTGCATTCGTCACGAAGCCGGGTCAGCGATCCGACCGACGCGGTGCCCGCGGGATCCACGTCTTCTGCGATCCCCGTCAGCACGTGCGTCAGGAGCGACTGGTCGATCTGGTCCCCGGAGAACTCCGTCAAGCGCGTGGTGTCGATCGGCTCGAATGCTGCGGACGCGTCGGCCAACGTCACGCTGGTACCGCCGCCGCCGAAGTCCAGCAGCGCCACGACGCCACGCACGGGCAGTCCGGGGTTGGCCGCGAGGGCGGTCAGAGCCGCGACGGCGTCGGATACCAGCCGAACCGGCACGCCGTTCGGGGCGAGGCTGGGCCGGCTGCGCATCGCGTCGCGCAGCGAGCGGAGGGTGGCGCCCTTCCAGTGCGCCGGTACGGCGACGGCGATCTGTGACGATGCGTCGCTGCCCGCCTCGACGACCATGGCGTCGAGCGCCTCGACCATCAGGAGGTCCGCCGCATACGAGGTGCCGTCGTCGGCGATCAACGGCACCGGGTCTCCGACACGCTCGACGAAGCCGCCCAGGATCTGGCCGTTGCGAGGCAGCACGGATCGCCGCGTGACTGGTTGATTGCCGACACGGGCCGCAACCAAGTTGGTGGTGCCGATCGACAACCCCAACGGGTCGCTCATAACGCCGACCACGATAACCCGCCCAGCTGTGCGGACGGGCCAGACACTCCGCGGGGCCCGAGACGAACAGCGTTCTGCCAGCTTATCTTTGGTACTCGTCGCCGTTCAGACCCTTCTCGACGCCACCGCCATGATTTGACGTCGCCGTCAACCAAGCATGGGGTCGGGGCTATCGTGCGGGTCGCCTCTGTGTTGCAATGACGACATGGGTGACATCGAAGACATTCAGCGCGTCAAGTACCGGTACCTACGCGCGCTCGATACGAAGCACTGGGACGAGTTCGCCGACACGCTCACCGAGGACGTGGTCGGTGACTACGGCGAATCCCTCGGCGAAGAGCACCACTTCACCGATCGCGACTCGTTGGTCGAGTTCATGCGCAAGTCGATGCCGGCCGACGTCATCACCGAGCACCGCGTGACGCATCCCGAGATCGACGTCGATGGCGACGAGGCCACCGCGACCTGGTACCTGCAGGACAAGGTGATCGTCCCGAAGTTCGACTTCATGTTGATCGGCGCGGGGTTCTATCACGACCGCTACCGGCGGACCGCCGACGGCTGGAAGATCAGCGTCACCGGCTACGACCGCACCTACGACGCGTCGCTGTCGACCAAGGCCCTCGACTTCAAGGTGAAAGCCGGTCGCGCCGTTAACATTTGACGCGCGACATTTACTTGGCGACGGCGATCAGCGCACCGGGACGCAGCCACTTGATGATCCCGACCAACGTCTCGTCGTCGATGGCGACGCATCCGGCCGTGGGTCCGCCGTCGGTGCTGTGCAGGAAGAATGCGCCGCCGTTGCCCGGCACGCGCTGCTTGTTGACCCCCATCACCACCGCATGCTCGTACTGCGGGATCTGAAGGTTCTCGGTTCCGCTGCTGGGGTTCGTGTCGAACGGGCACTGCGCCTTCTTGCAGACCTGCATCGTGTTGTAGGTCGGGCTCTTCATGTCTCCGTCCCACCAGTGGTCGGGGCCCACCTGGACGTACTGCAGGCCGCCTCCGGGGTTGGGGGCCGTACCGAAGGCGAAGTCGAGGGTGAAGATGCCCATCGG
This sequence comes from Mycolicibacterium sp., assembly GCF_016462545.1. Taxonomy (GTDB): domain Bacteria; phylum Actinomycetota; class Actinomycetes; order Mycobacteriales; family Mycobacteriaceae; genus Mycobacterium. Next base: position 2,411 of record NZ_JAEMTA010000106.1, read on the forward strand.
GGTGAGCATCTGACCGTCATGCGTCTCGGGGGCCATGCCAGCCGATCCGACGAAGGCGGGGATTCCAGCGGCGACGGCTTGCCACCCGGCTGCCGACCGCTGGTACACGTCGACCTTCGCCTTCGAACCGCCCACGCCGACAACGGAAATGACCTGCGTGGCGTTGCCGACGCCCGGAGCGAACCATGGCGTCAACTCGGCGCGGGCCACCGGTGCCGCAGCCAACCCAACGACCAACGCGCACAGCGAGATCAACAGTCGGCGCACGGTTTCAACGTCAACACACCCGATGCTCGAGGTCAAGTAAAGGTTTAGCAACGATCTTCCGGTTCAGAGATGAGTTGCGCCCAAAGCCCTTTCGCGATCCGGCTAGGTTGGTGGCATGGAACTACTTCGAGGTCGTGGAACCAGGCACCGCGGCATCCGCCAGATCGGCGAGGGCCTTGGCACGCTGGATCGCGAGATCTTCGAGGCCATCGCAGAGTCGCCGAGCCCTCTGTTGGACGGTTTCATGCCCCGTCTGACGGCCGCCGCCGACCACTCCAAGCTGTGGTTCGCGATCGCGGCGGCACTGATGGCCACCAAGCAGCCGTCGATTCAGCGTGGGGCGGGCCGCGGCGTGGCATCCCTGGCCGTGACGAGCCTGGTCGCGAACCAGTTGGCCAAGCGTGTGTGGAAGCGTCCGCGTCCGGAATGGTCGAGGGTCCCCGTTCTGCGGCGATCGCGCCACATGCCGACCTCCAATTCACTGCCATCGGGCCACTCCGCGAGCGCAGCGGCGTTCGCCGTCGGCGTCGGACTGGAGAACGCGCCCGTCGGCCTCGGGCTGGCCCTGCTCGCCGGCATGGTCGGAGTGTCCCGTGTCGCCACCGGTGCGCACTATCCCGGGGACGTGCTGGCCGGTTTCGGCCTCGGCGCAGCCATCGCCGTGGCCGGCGCCAAGATCGTGCCACCCATCGTCGAAGCCCGCGTGCCGGTCGCAGATCCGCTGCGAGTGGCCACCATGCGGCGCCCGGACGGCGCAGGGGTCGTGCTCGTCATCAATCCTGCCTCCGGCAGCGGCACCGGGGCTCGGGTCATCGAGGAGGCGAGGCAAGCGCTCCCGCGGATGGAGATCGTCGAGCTCGACAAGGACGACGACGTCGAGGAGGTCATGTGTTCGGCGGCCGAACGCGCCGAGGTGCTCGCCGTCGGCGGTGGCGACGGAACGGTGGCCTGCGCGGCGGGGGTGGCGCTTGCCACCGACCGTCCTCTCGCGGTCTTCCCCGGGGGCACCTTCAACCACTTCGCCAAGGACATCGGCTGCGAAACCGTGGCCAGGACGGTGGAATCGATCCGCGAGGGCAGCATCGTGTGCGTCGACGTCCTTCGACTGAACGAGACCGGCACGGTGATCAACACGGCCAGCATCGGCGCCTACCCGACGTTCGTGCAGAAGCGGGAGAAGCTGGAACACCGGATCGGCAAACCGCTGGCCGGGGTGTACGCGATGTTCCACACGCTGCGGCGCGGTAAGCCGGTTCGAATCCAGTACGACAACAAGACCCTGCAGACCTCGCTGTTCTTCCTGGGCAACTCGTCGTACCTGCCGTCCGGCTTCGCGCCCTCTCGACGTCTGCGGATGGACGACGGCCTGATGGACGTGCGCATCCTGGAAACCGAGAAACGGTTCAGCACGCTGCGCATCCTGACGTCGTTGGCGCTCGGCCGGCTGGTCCGCAGCCCGCTGTACCACGAACTTCGGGTGCCGGAGTTCTCGTTCCGAGCGGTCGACGGACCCACCCTGCTCGCCCACGACGGCGAGTTGGCCGACGAGCTGGACGAGGCGACCTTCAGCGTCCGATATCGGGCGCTGCCGGTGTTTCGTCCGTTGCCGTGACCTGTTCACCGCGCAGGATCAACAGGCACAGCGCGAAGTAGAGGTAGCCGAGAGCCCAGCCCGCGATCACGTCGGACAGGTGGTGAACGTTGAGCGCAACCCGCCCGACCCCCACCGACACGACGATCAGGACGCCGGCCGCCACGAACCACTTCCACAGCTCGCGTCGGACCCGCGGCAGGAGTACCACCGCGAGGGCAGGCACGGCGACCATCGTCCCCACGGCGTGACCGGACGGAAACGACGTCGACAGCGCGTCGACCATCGCGGTATCCGGCCGTGGCCGGTCGGCCAGACGTTTGAACACCTCCGTGAGCACCCCCGACAACTCAACGCTGACGAGAAGGAACACCGCGACGCGGACCTGGCGTTTCACGAACGCGTAGACGACGACCCCTGCGGTCACGACACGAAAGGACACCGGCGAGAACACCGTGCACCACACGTCCCAGAACGTCACCCAGGCGTGGTTCTCGACGCCGATCCGTCTGCCGATCGCCAGCGTCGAGTCGTCCGCCGTCCCCAGCCAGCCCCAGCCCGACACCCAGCCGACCCACATCGTCGCGTAGAGGACCCCGGCCAGCACCGCCGAACCGATCAGCCACCGACGTTTCGTCATGAGTCCACGTTGTACCACCTGTAACACCTTGCACTCCTGTGTCGATGAATGAAGTAGCGCCCGCGCTGCCGTCACCACCCCGACTCTTGACGGCAGTGCGGGCCTTTTTTCCGTTTTTGGTGGGAACACGGCTGTGACATTGCTGAAACAACCCGGTCTTAGCTTTGCTAACCATGACTCAAGAGCTCAGCAAGGAGCCTGACGCCCCGGACCGGACGGATCTCGACGCAGGTCTAGATCAGATGACCGCCACCAAGGAGACCTTGGAGGACTACACGCTGCGCTTTGCGCCGCGCAGTTACCGCAAGTGGTCGACCCGGGTGGTGGGCATCTCGGCCCTCGGAGGCATTGCCTACCTCGCCGACTTCGCCATCGGCGCGAACATCGGCATCGCCTACGGCACCACGAATGCGTTGTGGGGCATCCTGATCTTCGCCGTGGTGGTCATGCTGACCGGATTTCCGGTCGCCTACTACTCGGCGCGTTACAACATCGACCTCGACCTGGTCACCCGCGGTAGCGGATTCGGCTACTACGGGTCGGTGGTCACGAACGTCATCTTCGCGACCTTCACCTTCATCTTCTTCGCCCTCGAGGGCTCGATCATGGCGCAGGGCCTGAAACTCGGCCTCGGCGTCCCGCTGTGGGTCGGGTACGCGGCGTCGACGCTCATCATCTTCCCGCTCGTCATCTACGGCATGAAGGTGCTCTCCACGCTGCAGGTGTGGACGACGCCGCTGTGGCTCGTGCTGATGGTGGCGCCGTTCGTCTACCTCGTCGTCAGCCATCCCGAGTCGGTCAGCCAGTTCTTCGCCTACCAGGGTGAGAACGGCGTGCAGGGCTTCGATCTCGGCTCAACCCTGCTGGCCGCGGGCGTGTGCCTGTCGCTCATCGCGCAGATCGCCGAGCAGAACGACTACCTGCGCTTCATGCCCCCGAAGACCCCGGAGAACAAGCGCAGCTGGTGGACCTGGATGTTCCTGGCCGGCCCTGGCTGGGTCATCTTCGGCGCCATCAAGCAGATCGTCGGCCTGTTCCTCGCGGTCTACCTGATCGCCAATGTCGCGGACAGCGCAGGCATCGCCAACCAGCCGGTGCACCAGTTCCTGGAGATCTATCAGAATTTCCTGCCGCCGTGGTTGGCCATGACGCTCGCGGTGGTGCTCGTCGTCATCAGCCAGGTCAAGATCAACGTCACCAACGCCTACTCGGGCTCGCTGGCGTGGACCAACTCGTTCACCCGCGTCACGAAGACCTATCCCGGTCGCCTGGTGTTCCTGGGCTTCAACCTGTTGATCGCCCTGATCCTGATGGAAGCCAACATGTTCGACTTCCTGAACACGATCCTCGGCTTCTACGCCAACTGCGGTATGGCGTGGGTCGTGGTGGTGGCCTCCGACATCGTGTTCAACAAGTACCTGTTGAAGCTGTCGCCGATGCAGCCCGAGTTCCGTCGCGGCATGCTGTACAGCTTCAACCCGGTCGGCTTCGGCTCGATGCTGATCGCGGCGGGCCTGTCGGTGATCGCGTTCTTCGGTGGCCTCGGCGAGGCCATCCGGCCGTACTCGCCACTGGTGGCCATTGGCTTGGGCCTGGTGCTTCCGCCCATCATCGCGCTCGCGACGAAGGGTAGGTACTACCTGCGTCGCACCGATGACGGTATCGACCTGCCGATGCTCGACGAATACGGCAACCCGTCCGATGCACATCTCAAATGCCATGTCTGCCACCATGATTACGAGCGACCAGACATGATCAAGTCGGCGAGCAACGAGGGCTACATCTGCTCGCTGTGCCTGTCGACCGACAAGACCGGCGAGAACGTACTGCCAGCTCAAACCTAGAACGGCACGCGCGACGGCGGCCATGGTCGATATTCTTCGACCATGGCCGTCTTCGTGCGCAAGATGCTCGGCATCGGCGCCCTACCCGACGACATGCGCGCGCAGTCCGAGGCCGAAGGCATCCTGCACCTCGCAGAGTTCGTTCCCGTGACCTATCGGTTCTCCGGCAAGATCCCCGGCAAGGTGGCCAAGGGGAACCTCAGCAGCTATGTCGGCGCGTTCGTGATCACCCGGCGGCGTGTGCTGGGCACCCTGTCGTCGGTACCCAAGAAGGCAGGCCGGACGGTCGACCACGAGTGGAACGCTCGCGGTGGCTCCATGGTGCAGGCCACCTTCGACCGGTCTGGACTGCGGCTCGACGCACCCGACATCTCCGTCGTGGACCCGTGTTTCGTGGGTTCGGTGTCCCTGCATTACAAAGCGCCGTTGTCCGATGAGATGCTGACGCGAATACCTCAGCGCACCTTCACCTTCGACGTTCCCGCGAAGTTCGTCTACTCCGTCTGCGGCGTGCCGTCCAGGTAGACCCACCGTCCGCCGCGCCGCACGAAGCTGCTGCGTTCGTGCATGGCGCCGTCGTCGTAGGCAGCGGTGAACTCCACCTCCCCGAGCTCGTCGTCATCGCCGCCTGCCACGACGTCGGTGATGCGGAGGCCCTTCCAGACCACGTCGGGGTCGACCGTCACCGCTGCAGGCCGCGTTCGCGGGTGCCAGGTACGGAAGAGATAGTCGGCCTCACCGGTGGCGTAGGCGGCATATCTGGACCGCATCAGCTCCTCGGCAGTCGTGGCCTGACGCTCACCGTGATGCAGCGGACCGCAACATGCCTCATATGCGGCGCCGTTGCCGCACGGGCAGGGTCGACCGAACGGATTGCTCATGATCACCAGCCTGCCATCCCACTACCAGAAACGGGCGCTGCGTGCAGGATCCACCCACAGGCGGATCAGTTATCCCCAACTCCTAACCCGTTGTGGCACTTGAGTTTTAGGTGTCGGTGGGTCGAACTAGTGTTCGGGTATGAGTTCGGATCGGGTCGCTGCCGTGGTCGCCGCCTACGTGGGCGCGGTCGCGGAGTTGGTCGAATTGGACTGCGACGGATTCACCCACCCCGAACTGCTGGAACTGTTGGGCTCGTTGGAGACGGAGGCGTGGCGGCTGCCCACGCTCGAGCATCGGATCCTCGCGCGGCTGCAGCGCGAAGCCTCCCCGGTGGAGTTGGGTGCGAAGTCACTGAAAGCTGTATTGACGCAGCGGTTGCGGATCTCCGGGCGCGACGCCACCCGCCGCCTCGCCG
>NZ_JAEMTA010000063.1 GCF_016462545.1 Mycolicibacterium sp.
GCGCACCGAGGCCCATGTCGTCGTTCTCGGCGACCACGCCGGTGATCTGCGGCCCAAAGCCCGAGATCCAGTTCTTCACCTTGTTGACCGCTTCGTCACGCTTCCAGTTGGCGGTGTCCATCGCCAGCACCTTGATGTCGGGGTACTTGGCCAAGACGTTCTTGATGCCCTTGGTGCGGTCGAGCTCGCCGGACTGACCGAGCGGGCCCTGCAGCACGACGATGTTGCCCTTGCCGCCGAGCTTGTCCGCCATCATCTGCATCTCCTGCTCACCGGCCTTGACGTCGTCGGGCTGTACGTTGCCCGCGATGTCCTTGCTGTTGAGCGCGGCGTTGACCGGAACCAGCGGGATGCCCTTGGCCTTGGCCGACGCCACCTGCGGGCCGAGTGAATCCGCCTGCACGGGAACGACGATGATCGCGTCGACACCCTGGTTGATGAGCGAGTCGACCTGGGTGGCCTGGGTGGACACGTCGAGGTTGGCCGAGTTCCAGACCAGTTCGATGTCGTTGTCCTTGGCGTACTGGTCCATTCCCTCCTTGCCAGCGGTGATGAACGAGCTCATGTCGTACACCGAGACACCGATGCGGGTCTTGCCGCTGTTGGACTCCGTGTCACCGGCACCGCACGCGGTGAGGCCAAGCCCTAGCAGCCCCGCCGAGGCGATGGCGACGAACTTCGTTGTCAGTCTCATCTGATCTCTCACTCCCATTGATGTGTTCATTGGACGAAAAGGTTTTCCTAGCAAAGGATCACGTTCTTCTTCGGGTCGACCAGACGTCGACCGCCACCGCTGCGACGATCAGCACGCCCTTGATGACGTCCTGCCAGTAGGCGGGCACGACGAGGATGTCCAAGCCGTTGTTCAGCGTCTGAATGATGAACAGGCCCAGCACCGTGCCCCAGATGGTGCCGCGGCCACCCATCAGGCTGGCACCGCCGATCACCACCGCGGCGATGGCGTCGAGCTCGTAGCCCTGGCCTAGGTTCGGCGGACCGGAGATGACGCGGGAGGCCAGCATCACCCCGGAGATGCCCGCCAGCAGACCGGACAGGGCATAGACGCTGAACAGCACGTTCTTGGCATTGATGCCGGCGATCTCGGCGGCGTTGCGGTTGCCTCCGACGGCGTACACCCGCATGCCGTAGGTGGTCCGCTTCATCACGACCGCCAGCACGATGATGCCCAGGATCATGACGAGTACGGGGATCGTCAGACCGAGGATCTTGGTGTTGGCGATGGAGCCGAACTCGGCGGGCAGCCCGTTGATCGGCGCTCCGCCACCAATCACGTAGGCGAGGCCCGAGCCTGCCGTCAAGGTGCCCAACGTCGCGATGAACGGTGGCACGTTTATTCGCGACACCAGGATTCCGTTGATGGAACCCACCACCAGGCCGACGACCATCGCCACCAGCACGGTCATCCACACCTGGCCGGGATTGGCCTTCGCCGTCGCCGCGCCCGCCATGGCCGACACGGCGATCACCGAGCCGACCGACAGGTCGATGCCGCCGGTGAGGACCACCAGCGTCTGCCCCAGAGCGATCAGCGCGAACGGCGCCGCGGCGACGAGGATGGTCACCAGGTTGTCGACGGTGCCGAATCGTGCACTGCGGTAACTGAAGTACGCGATGACGAGCAGCATGATGATGACCATCGAGTAGCGCAGCGCGATACCACTGATCCACTCGCGGGAGAACAACCGGACGGGCTCCCCCGTGATCGGTGACGTGACGACCGGCGGTCCGGATGACTCCGGGGTCTTCTCGGTGTCGACTGGGGTGGTCACGATGCTGCCTCCGGATCTGGATTCTGAATGTGTTTGGGTCCATCGAGCGCGGTCGCCATCCGGAACACGGACTCCTGCACGGCGGGATGATCGAGGGCGTCGCGGTCGAGTTCTCCGACGAACGCGCCATCGCGCATGACGAAGGCGCGATGTGAGAGCCCGATGATCTCGGGCATGTCCGAGGACGCCATCACGACGGCCATTCCGGCTTCCGCGAATTCGGTGATGATCCGGTAGATCTCACTGCGGGCGCCGACGTCCACCCCGCGGGTCGGCTCGTCGAGCAGAAGGACGTTGACCTCACCCGTCAACCATCGCGCCAGCACGACCTTCTGCTGGTTGCCGCCGGACAGCGTGCCGACCAGTTGGCCCATCCCGCTGCTGCGCAGCCGCACCGACGCCATCACCTCCGAGACGGCCTTGGTGCGGGCCTTCCCCTTCAGCCAACCGGCGACGCTGAACGACGAGAGCCGCGGAAGCGAACCGTTGTCGAGCACGCTCATCGACAGCACGACACCGGAGATCTTTCGGTCTTCGGGAACCATGGCCATGCCCTCGGTGATCGCGGCCGCCGGTGCGTTGCGTTTGACACTCTTGCCGCGCACCAGGATGTCTCCCGAACTGGTGTGCCTGGCGCCGAAGATGGCCTCCAGCAACTCCGTTCGGCCTGCACCCACCAGACCGGCGAGCCCGACGATCTCACCGGAGCTGACCGAGAAGGACACCGGCTCGGAGGCTCCGTCGACCTGAAGGTTGCGGATCTCGAGCACGGGATCGGGCTTCGGCGCAACGCGATCGGGGAACAGCGCGTTCAGTTCACGACCGATCATCGCGGTGACGATGTCGTCGTCGGTGACCTCGATCAGCGGCTTGTCGAGGATCAGCCCGCCGTCGCGCAGTACCACCACTCGGTCGGCGATGGCGCGGATCTCGGCCATCTTGTGGGTGGTGTACACCATGGCGACGCCGTGGTCGCGGAGCCTGCGGACGATCCCATAGAGGCCCTCGACCTCGCGCTCGGAGATCGCCGACGTGGGCTCGTCGAGCATGACGACCTGCGCACCGGTGCGGGCGGCCTTGACGATCTCCACGATCTGGCGCAAACCGACCGGGAGGCTGCCCATCCGCGCGGTCGGTGAGATGTCCACGCCGAAGACCGCAAGGGCTTCCTTCGCCTCACCGATCATCGCCTTGCGGTTCAAGAACGGCCCGGTCTTGATCTCCCGACCGACGAAGAGGTTCTCGTACACGGTCATGTCCTCGATGGAGGCCAGTTCCTGCGGCACGATCGCCACGCCGTGCCGCACGGCGTCGCGCGGGTTCCCAGGGGTCAGGTGGGTGCCCTGCACCGTCACCGAGCCGCCGTCGGCACTGTACTGGCCGCTGACGATCTTCATCAGCGTCGACTTGCCCGCGCCGTTCTCGCCCGCCAGCGCCGTGACCGAGCCCGGCTCGAGGTCCAGCGTGATGCCCTTGAGCACCGGAACCCCACCGAAACTCTTGGTGATGTCGGCACATTCGAGGATCGCCGAGCTCATGATCGACTCCCGACGACATTCCCCGTCGCTTCGCTCGCCCCGACCGTGACGACGACCTTCACATTCTCCGGATCCATCGACGCCGTGAAGGCCTCTGCCGAATGCTCGAAGTCGTATCGGGCGGTGATGATCTCGTCGATCGGGACCGCACCGGAGGCGAGCAGATCGATCGCGGCGGTGTAGTCCTCGCGGACGTACATGAGGTTGCCGATGAGAGCCAGTTCGCGATCCTGGATCAGATCGAGACGAACGGGAGTCGCTCCCGCGGCCACGCCGACGATCATGATGGCACCGCCCTTGTCGACCAGTTCGATGGCCTGGGCCACCGAACTCTCCCTGGAGACGCAGTCGATGACGACGGCGGCGGGACCGCCGAGGATCTTCAGCGCGGCCTCGACCGCGCCGGGTGCGGTCGGATCGAAACTGCCTGCGGCTCCTAGGCGTTCGGCACGCTCGCGCTTGGAGGGCAGGAGGTCGGCGACTACGACGTTCGCGCCTGCATCGCGGGCGGCCAGCAGGACGAAGAGTCCGATCGGACCCGCACCGATGACCACGACGGGGCGGTCCCGCAGGTCACCGACGGCCGCGGCGGCGCGTCGGACGGCGTGAATCGGAGTGGCCAGCGGTTCGATCAGGATGGCGTGGTCGTCATCGAGTTCGGGGTTCAGCGCAATGATCCGGTCGACCGCGACCGTGAAGCTGTCGGCCAGCCCGCCCGGGGTCTGGCACCCCAGCACCAGCAGTTCCCGGCAGATGTTGTACCGACCGGCGAGGCACTGGGTGCAGTGGCCACAGGCCAGGTTCGGCTCCACGACGACGCGCGTGCCCAACCAGGAGTCGTCGACTCCGGCGCCGACTGCGTCGACGATCCCGATCACCTCGTGTCCGGGTCGGTAGGGCAGGTCGATGAACGGGTGGTGGCCGCACGCGGCGTGCGTGTCCGAGCCGCAGATGCCGACCACCGTTCCGCGGATGCGGACCTCGCCCGCTGCCGGGCCGGTCTCCGGCACGGTTTCGAAGACCACATCGTCGATGGAGTTGACCACGACCCTACGGTTGGTGCTCGGCGCCTCTGGCTTCTCGCTGGTGATCACCACGCGGTGTACCCGCCATCGGCGACGAGGATCGAACCCGTGATGAACGAGGCCGCGTCGCTGGCCAGGAAGACGACGCTCGGTGCGATCTCCTCCGGCATCGCGTACCGCTGTTGCGGCGCGTCGTCGATCCAGTAACGCTTGAGATCGGGGCGGTCGACGGGGGCCATCTCGGTCTTGCAGTATCCGGGCGCTACCGCGTTCACCCGAATGCCCAACGGAGCCCATTCCGCGGCAAGCGATTTGGTGAGGTGATGCACCGCCGCCTTGGAGGCGTTGTAGGCCGGCTGCATCTGCGGACGGTTCACGATGAGGCCTGACATCGAGCCGATGTTCACCACCGAACCCGAGCCGCGCTCTCGCATGTGCGCACCGACCGCGAGTGAACACGCCCACAGCGCCTTGACGTTGAGGTCGAACACGTCGTCCCATTGCTGTTCGGTGACGTCCCAGGACTCGGCGTGATAGCAGGTGCCCGCGTTGTTCACCAGGATGTCGACGTGTCCCAGGGCGGCGACGGCCTCGGCCGTCATGCGCTCGACGTCGGCTTGGCTGGTGATGTCCGCGGCGATCGGATGGAACTGGCGGTCCGCACCGAGGATGTTTCCTGATTCCGCTACGACCTTCTCGTTGCGCTCGGCACTTCGGCCCGAGATCGCCACGGTCGCGCCGGCTTCGGCCAGGCCGAAGGCGAAGGCCCGGCCCAGCCCTTGATTTCCTCCGGTCACCAGCGCCGTGCGCCCGGTCAGGTCGAACGGTGAGCGAGTGCTCATGACTGTGCTCTCCTTCATTTCGGGACGACGATCGACTTGAGGCTGGCCGGATCGGTGTCGCTGTCGAGCGCCTCGCCGACATGCTCGAGGTCGTATCGGCCGGTCACCATGCCGTCGAGGTCGACGGCACCGGACGTGACGAGATGTATTGCGGCAGGCCAAGTATCGGTGTAGCGGAAGACGCCGGTGACGTTGATCTCCATGTTCTGGATGTAGCCGATGGGCAGTGCGAAGTCACCCGATCCCATGCCGACCAGCACGACGTGCCCGGCTGGACCGACGGCCTTGATGCCGCTGACCACCGCGGGGGCCGCGCCACTGGCGTCGACGAAGGCGTCCACCTGAGGGTCGAGCGCGGCGACGTCGTCGGCGAAGGGATCGATGACCTCCGTCGCGCCGAAACGCAGCACGCTCTCGCGGCGCGACTCGAGGGGGTCCGACACCACGATCCGGGCGGCGCCGAACGCGCGGGCAGCCTGTGCACACATGACGCCGATGGGTCCGGCGCCCGCGATGAGGATCGACGTCCCCGGCGCCACCTGCGCCTTGCGCATGGTCGTCACCGCCACGGACAGCGGCTCGAGCAGTGCGGCGGCCTCGTCGGACATGGAATCCGGCACCGGGTGGGCGAATTCGGCGTCAATGGTCACGTAGCGGCAGAACGCTCCGTCGATCGGCGGGGTGGCATAGAACTCCATGTACGGGCACAGGTTGTAGCGCCCCGCGGTGCACTGCCTGCAGCGTCGGCAGGGGTGCTGCGGCTCGACGGCGACCCGCTGCCCCACGCGGCTCGGGTCGACCTTCTCCCCCACGGCTGCGATACGCCCGGACAGCTCGTGGCCCAGGATCATCGGTTCTTCGACGACGAAGTCGCCGATCCGTCCCTCGCGGTAGTAGTGCACGTCGGATCCGCACACCCCGACGGCCGCCACCTCGACCAGCACCTCGTACGGCCCGGGTGCCGGAACCGGGCGGTCCTCGATCCGCAGCGTGCGGACACCGGTCATCACGCTGGCTCTCATCGTGCTCATATCGCTTCTTCCCTTCGTTCGGAGGTCAACAGCGCCCGACCGACGACGATCTGTTGGACACCGGCGGCGGCGCACAGCGGCGCAATCTCCGCCGTGACCCCGCCGTCCACGGCTACGGGCAACTCGGAAAACTTCGTCGTGCAGGCGGTGACGAGGCCGAGTCGATCCAGTCGGCAGCGATCACGGGTCCCCGGCTCGATGAGCATCACCAGGACACCGTCTGGTGCGGTGGTCCACTGCGGATCATCGAGTCCGTCCCATTCCCGCCATACGACGATCCAGGCGGCGCCGTCGGTGGTGCGGATGGCGTGGGCGCGCTCCGGGGTGAAGGCCTGCCACGGTAGGAACACGGCGCCCGGGCGCAGGGCGAGGATCTTCGGCAACACGGCGTCGACGAAGTCACAGGACCCGATGAGGTGAACACCGATCCGCTCGCGATCGACGGCCGCCGAAATCATCTGCAGCTCGGCCAGACTCACACCGGCGGGGAGTCCCTCGGAGACGGCCATGACGTCGACGTGAACGTCGAGTCCGGCCTCGGCGAGGGTCTGTGCAGCACCAACCCTGGAGTCGGCGGCGGCGTAGATGGACCCCGCCAGCAGTCCGGGGAACTGATGGTGCCAGGAGGCGACTTCGGTCATGGGATGCCCGCTCCGTCGAGCATCGGGGATGCTGCGAGCGATGCCCATCGCGCACGCACGGCGGCGAGGTCGCGTCCGTGTGTGCGGGGCTCGACCCGCGCCCTGGCGTCGGGCAGCCACCGCTTGGCGAGGTCGACGAGTCCGGCACGGTCGGCGCGGGAGGCCACGGCGGCGGCCTGGATGCATGCGCCACGTGCGGTCGCTTCGTCGACGTCGGGCAGGGTCACCTCGTCGCCGAGCAGGTCCGCCAGCAGCTGAAGCGTCGCCGGTGACCGTGTCCCGCCGCCGACGGCCGTTGCGGCGCCACCCAATTCGACTCCGCAGGCCAGCAGGCTGTCGCGGCCCGACAGCAGCGACAGCAGCGGGCCCTCGACGAAGGCGCGGGCGAGTTCCTCGCGGGTGGTCGCCGACGTGATGTCGGCCAGGGCCCCGCGTGCGTTGGGCCTGTCGGGCGTGCGCTCACCGTCGAGGAACGGCACCAGCACGGGACCCTGGGTGGCGCCGGCGGCCAGCGCCAGTTCGGAGATGCCCGCGAGATCGGTGCCGAGCAGGGCGGCGGCGCGGTCGGTGACTCTGGCGGCGTTGAGGGTGCTCATCAGTGGCAGGTAGCCACCGGTCATGTCGGCGACACCGTCGATGGCGCCGGTCGTGTCGAACACTGGACCGCGCGACGAGGTCGCCACGACGCCGGAGGTGCCGATGCTGAAGTACTGGTCGCCGTCCGTCAGCCCGAGCCCCAGGTATGCCGCGTGCTGGTCGCCGCCGCCCGCGCCCACCAGCACTCGATCGCCGAGGCCGAGTTCGGCAGCCCGACCGGCCAGTACGGTGCCCGCCGAATCCGTTGGACCGAGGACGGTTGGCAGCTTGGCCGCCCAGTTGCGGTCTCCGGCAGCCAATTCGAGATAGGACGGTATCCACTGGCCGTCGGTGGCATCAAAGTATCCGGTGCCCGAGGCATCGGAGCGATCGGTCACCTTCTCGCCGGTGAGCCAGTAGGTCAGGTAGTCGTGCGGCAGCAGTACCGTCGCCGCGCGATCGATGAGCCCGGGTTCATACTCGGCGACCCACGCCAGCTTGGCGATCGTGAACGCCGCGGTGGGCAGTGTGCCGATGCGCATCACCCAGCGGCGGGCGCCGATGCGCTCGACGAGACGGGCGAGATTTGGCGCACCGGTGGTGTCGTTCCAGAGCTTGGCCGCCCGAAGTACCTCGCCGCGCTCGTCGAGCAGGACCAGACCGTGGCACTGCGCCGCGACGGAGATCGCCCGCACGTCGGGCGGTTCGTCGCACGCGCCCATCGCCTGATTCGCCGCGGCGACGAGGGCCGTCACCCAGTCGCTCGGATTCTGTTCGCTGCTGGGCGGGAAGGCGGGCGGATGTGGCGCCGACCCCGAGCCCAGGAGTCGGCCCGAGCCGAGATCGCGGATCTCGACCTTGCACGATTGCGTCGACGAGTCGACGCCCATTACCGCCGATGTGGTCATGCGCCCCGCACCACCGGCGCCGATTCGTCGCCGGGACGGTGTCCGCGGACGCCGACGCCGCCTGCCGGATGACTGTCGATGACGTCACCGAAGGTGTGGCCGCGCATCGACATCGTCACGACGGCGACCGCGTCACTCCAGGCGCCGACCGCGAGCGTGCTGGCCATGGCGATCATGTCGCCGGGATCGGCGTTGGCGGGCGTCGGAGGGAGCGCCGCGACACTGCCCGCGGCGACCGCGAACGGCGAGTCAGGGCTTTCCGTGAGTGCGACGACGTGGATACCGCGTCGGCCCAGCCGTTCGACGAGGTTGGTGAGCTCGTGGCTCTGCCCGGTCTTGGAGATGGCGATTACCAGGTCAGAGGTGGTGATGGCGCCCATCCCGCCATGCAGGGCGTCCATCGACGGGAGGTAGACCGCGGGCGTGCCACACACCGAGAGGAGGTGGGCGAGGCGCTCGGCCATGATGCCGGAGGTTCCCGAGCCGGTCGTGACGATCTTGCCCGCCACCTCGATCATCTGACGGGCAACGGTGACGACGCTCGACTCGACCGACCCCACCAGTGCGGAGAGCGCGGCGGACTCACGGGACAACACGGCGCTGGCCAATTCGGCCAAGCTGGTGTCGTCTTTGCTCATCTGTTAGCCCCGATACTCATGTGTTTCTTTGTGATGTGGATCATGCAATGCTTATGCTCACATGTCAACGCGGCTGCACATATGTGCAGTGCGGGCGAGCCTAGCGGCTCAGGATCCACCGGGAGGCGACCTATGGGACCCGACGAGTTGTTCCAGCGCGCAGTGATCGCCCGCCGCTATTACCTGGAGGGGCGCACGCGAATTCAGATCGCCGAGGAGTTCGGCCTGTCTCGGTTCAAGGTCGCCCGGATGCTCGACGAGGCGGTGGAGTCGGGGATGGTGGAGATCAAGATCCACAATCCCGGCGCCATCGACGTCGAGCTGTCGACCGCCCTGCAGAAGCAGTACGGCCTCGAGCACGCCTATGCGGTGACGGCCGACTCGGCCAACACCGCCGACCACGTCGATGCGGTCGCCAGGGCGATGGCCGAACTGCTGCAATCGATTCTGCGCGCCGGTGACGTCGTCGGCGTCGACTGTGGCCGCACCCTGACGCACATCGCTCCCTACCTGACCTCGCTGCCGCGGTGCGACGTCGTCCAACTCACCGGTATGGCAGGTGCCATCACCTCCAACGGAACCGACCTGGTGCGACGGATCAGCGAGGTCAGTGGCGGAGAGTCGTGGCCGCTGTATGCGCCGCTCGTGGTGACGGACGCGCGCACCGCGCAGAGTCTGGGTGACAACCTGCAGATTCGCGAGGCGATCGAACGTCAGTCCTCGGTCAGCTGCGCCATCGTCTCGGTCGGCGCCTGGAGTCCCGGCGCCTCTCAGGTGTACGAGTCGTTGTCCCCCGACGAGGCAGCCGCTCTCGAGAGAACCGGGGTGTGCGCCGAAACCTGTGCCCTGCTGCTGGATGCGGATGGTCGACGAGTGCCCGGGCTCGACGCACGTCGCATGGGCATCGAGGAACCGGTGCTTCGCAAGATTCCCACCAGGATCGCCATCGCGGCGGGCAAGGCGAAGGCAGCCGCCACGAAGGCCGTGCTCAAGTCGGGTTTGGTGTCGTCGCTCGTCACCGACGTCGACATCGCCACCGCCGTCCTGGATTGATCCCACCCGCCACTCGAAGGAGAGCTGAGTCAATGTCCGAATCAACCCAACCCGCAGTGGATTTCGACTTCCGGCTGGACGGTTTGGTCGCGCTGGTGACAGGCGGTGCCTCCGGGATCGGAGCAGCCATTGCGTCGGCGTTCGAGACCAAGGGTGCCACGGTCGCCATCGCCGACCTCGCCGGGGACGGCGGTTACACCTGCGATGTCTCCGATCCAGAGTCGGTCTCCGCCACGGTGGCTGGCGTGATCTCCGACCACGGCAAGATCGACATCCTGGTCAACAGCGCAGGGATCGCCAGGCTCGCACCCGCGGAGGATCTTTCGCTCGAATACTGGGACGCCACGATTGCCATCAACCTGAAGGGCACCTTCCTGATGTGCCAGACGGTCGGCAAGCACATGCTTGCCGCGGGCCGCGGCGCCATCATCAACATGGCCTCACAGGCCGCCACCGTGGCCATCGACGAGCACGTCGCCTACTGCGCCTCGAAGTTCGGCGTCGTCGGGATCACCAAGGTGCTGGCCACCGAATGGGGAGGCCGCGGCGTGCGGGTCAACAGCATCTCCCCCACCGTGGTGCTGACCGATCTCGGCATCAAGGCGTGGGACAACCCCAAGGGCGACGCGCTCAAGAAGTTGATCCCCACCGGCCGCTTCGCCTATCCCGACGAGATCGCGGCTGCCGCAATCTTTCTCGCATCGGGAGCCTCTGCCATGATCAACGGCGCCGACCTCCTCGTCGACGGTGGCTACACCATCAAGTAGCCGAGGATGCGGGCCGCGTCACACGGTAGTGGAGGCGCGAACCACCAGCTCCGGCTCGAACACCACGTGCCGTGGCTCGGCAGCCGGCGACTCGGTCGCAGCGAGCAACAGATCGATCGCCGTCACGCCGATGTCCGCACTCGGCTGCCGGATCGACGACAACGCAACGGCGGCCGAACGGGCGAAGTCGATGTCGTCGTAGCCGATCAGCGCGACGTCTTCGGGCACGCGCACACCGCCGACCGACAACGCCTGCAGCATCCCGATCGCCAGGAGATCGTTGGCGCAGAACACCGCGTCAGGTCGGCGATCCGGGGCCAGGGCACACAGTCGCTCCCCCGCCGCCCGTCCCGCCAGCACGCTCGGCTCGTCGGTGGCGATGACGTCCAGGGTGGTGCCGGGGTATCGGTCCGCCGCTGCCCTGGCGCCGGTCAACCGGTCGGCGACCTGCCGCAAGCTCAGCGGCCCACCCACGTAGGCGATCCGCGAGCGGCCTCGCTCACAGAGATGCTCGACCGCCAGCCGCCCACCCGCGACGTCGTCGACGGCGACGGAGGCGAACGGTGTGCCCGTGCCGTCGCGGTCGACCAGCACCACGGGCACACCGCGACGATGCAGAGCGAGCAGGCGGTCCAGGTCTTCGCCGACCGGCGAGATCAGCAAGCCGAAGACACGCTGCTCCTCGAACGTCTCGAGGTAGGTCCGTTCGCGCACCGGATCCTCGTCGGACGTGCCCAGCAAGACCACCAGATTGCTGTGTGCCGCATGACGTTCGGCCGATCTCGCCACATCGGTGAAGAACGGGTTGCCGACGTCGAGGACTAGCAACCCGACGCAGCGCGAGCGGCCGGCGCGTAGTTGGCGGGCCGCATCATTGCGCACGAAGCCCAACTCCTCGATCGCGGCGTGCACGCGTGCGACGGTGGCGGGTGCGACCCGGTCCGGGGCGTTCAGCACGTTGGACACCGTGCCGACTGACACCGACGCCGCAGCGGCGACGTCGCGGATGCCGGCGGCCACCGGGCTACTCCGCCGCCAGATGCCGCGGAGCCAACCTCGTCAACTGTGTGACGTGGTCGGGGGTCAGTTCTTCGAGACAGGTGACGCCGAGCAGGCGCATGGTGCGCTCGACCTGGTCCGAGAGGATCTCGATGGCCCGATCGACGCCCGCCTCACCGCCCGCCATCAGCCCGTAGAGGTAGGCCCGGCCGATCAACGTGAACCGCGCCCCCATGGCCACCGAGGCGACGACGTCGGCGCCCGACATGATGCCGGTGTCGAGCAGTACCTCGACGTCCTTGCCGACGTCGGCGGCCACCGCGGGCAGCAGGTGAAATGGAATCGGCGCCCGATCCAATTGGCGGCCACCATGATTGGACAGGATGATCCCGTCGACGCCCAGATCGGTGACCGCGCGCGCATCGGCGACCGTCTGGATGCCCTTGACCACGAACTTGCCCGGCCACTGGGACTTGATCCAGGCGAGGTCGTCGAATGTCACCGTGGGGTCGAACATCGTGTCCAGGAGTTCGGCCACCGTGCCGGACCACCGGTCGAGCGACGCGAATGCCAGCGGCTCGGTGGTCAGGAAGTCGATCCACCACTGCGGTCGCGGCAGCGCATTGGCCACGGTGCGCAGCGTGAGGGCGGGTGGGATCGACATGCCGTTGCGCTTGTCACGCAGCCGGGCACCTGCGACGGGTACGTCGACCGTCACCAGCAAAGTGTCATAGCCCGCGGCCACGGCACGCTCGACGAGCGCCATCGACCGGTCGCGATCCTTCCACATGTAGAGTTGAAACCAGTTGCGGCCCAACGGGTTCGCAGCCTTCACGTCCTCGATCGCGGTGGTGCCCATCGTCGACAGGGAGAACGGTATGCCCGCTCTTGCCGCGGCGTGCGCACCCGCGATCTCACCCTCGGTGTGCATCATGCGGGTGAAGCCGGTGGGCGCGATACCGAACGGCATGCTGACCGGCGCACCGAGGACATCCCAGCCGGTGCGAACCTTCGACACGTCCCGAAGGATGGCCGGATGGAACTCGATGTCGGAGAACGCCTGCCGCGCCCGCGCGATCGACAGCTCCGCCTCCGCAGAGCCGTCGGTGTAGTCGAACGCCGCCCGCGGAGTGCGACGCTTGGCGATGCGGCGCAGGTCCTCGATCGTCAGCGCCTTGTTTAATCTGCGCTTGGTCGCATTGAACTCCGGCTTCTTGAACTGCATCAGAGGCGCGAGATCGTGCCTGTTCGGAATCCGTCTCTTCATCGTGCTCATGGCTGTCACACCCTTCCCGCTCGAGCCCGTTGCGGCTCGAAACGCATCGTGGGCAACGTGGTGGCCATGCTGCCACGCAACTCCTCGAGATCGCCGCGCAACAAACCGTGTGCGCGCGCCTGAATCAGAACGTTACCGATCGCGGTCGCCTCCACGGGTCCGGCGACCACCGGCTTGCCGACGCGGTCGGCGACCAGTTGGCAGAGCAGACGGTTCTTGGCACCGCCCCCTACCAGGTGAACAGTCTCGACCGGGACCGCGGAGAGCGCGGCGGCCTGCTCGACGCCACGGGCGAATCCGGCAGCAAGGCCTTCCACGATCGCCCGGGCCGTCTCGGCCTGCGTCGTCGGCGCGGACAGGCCGCGTTCGCTGTACCAATCGGCGATGCGGGCGGGCATGTCTCCCGGTTCGACGAACCGCGGGTCGTCGGAGTCGAGCACCGCCCGGGGCGCCGGGCAGGCGGCGGCGGCTTCCAACAGGTGAGGAAGGTCGATGCGGGACCCGTCGCGCTCCCAGTGCCGCACGGTTTCGCTGAGCAGCCACAACCCCATCACGTTGCGCAGGAACCGAATTCGACCGTCGGCTCCCACCTCGTTGGTGAAGTTGGCGGCGCGGGCAGCCGGCGTGGTGACCGGGTCGATCAGCTCGACGCCGACCAGCGCCCAGGTGCCGCAGGAGATGTAGGCAGCGGACTCCGACTGCATCGGGATCGCGACGACCGCTGATGCGGTGTCGTGCGAGGCGACGGTGCTGATCCGTGCGCCGGTCCCCAGTCCAGCTCGCCCGGCGACCTCGGGAAGCAGCGCGCCGAGTTCGGTGCCGGGTTCCACCAGCGCCGGGAACAGGTCGCCGGGGAGCCCGAGCATCGACTCCAACTCGTCGTCCCACCGGCCGTCGACGCCGAGCAACCCCGTCGTCGACGCATTGGTCCGCTCGGTCGCCAGTGTGCCGGTGAGCCAGTAGCCGATCAGGTCCGGAATGAGGAGTGCAACGTCTGCGACGTCGAGCAGGCCGTCCAGGCGGTCAGCCGCCAGCTGGAACATCGTGTTGAACGCCAGGAACTGCAATCCGTTTCGGGCGAAGATCGCCTCCTGCGGCATGATCGAGTGCACGGTGTCGGCGCCGATCGCGCACCGGGCGTCGCGGTAGTGGTACGGCAGTCCCAGCAGTTTCCCGTCCCGCAGCAGCCCGTAGTCGACCGCCCAGGAGTCCACGCCGATGCTCGTCAGATCGGGTGCCACGCGCCCCGCCTCGGCCAACCCCGCGCAGACCCCAGCGAACAAGCCCGGCAGATCCCAGTGCATCGCGGTCCTCTGACCGTTCCAGAGGTACACCGGCTCGTTGGCGAAGCGGTTCAACTGGCGCATCTCGAGTGACCCCGGGCCCACCTCGGCGAGCATGACGCGGCCGCTGGTGGCGCCGAGGTCGACCGCGACGAACGTGCCGGTGCTCATCGCGTCACTCTTCTCGTCGCGCAAGCGCTCATCGCAAGAACGCGGCAGCCACGCCGGCATCCACGGGCACGTGCAACCCCGTGGTGTGCGAGAAGTCCGACGTGCACAGCGCGAAGGCGGCGTTTGCGATGTTCTCCGGCAGCACTTCGCGTTTCAGCAGGGTGCGCTGGGCATAGTAGGCCCCGAGCTCCTCCTCGGGCACGCCGTAGACCGCCGCACGCTTGGCCCCCCAGCCGCCCGCGAAGATGCCGGAGCCGCGCACCACGCCGTCGGGGTTGATGCCGTTGACCTTGATTCCGTGCTCGCCGAGCTCGGCGGCCAGCAGCCGCACCTGGTGCGCCTGGTCGGCCTTCGTCGCCGAGTAGGCGATGTTGTTCGGACCCGCGAACACCGAGTTCTTGGAAGAGATGTAGATGATGTCGCCGCCGAGCCCCTGATCGATGAGCGCCCGCGCCGCGGCCTTCGACACCAGGAACGACCCGCGGGCCATCACGTTGTGCTGCAGGTCCCAGTCCTCGGCGGTGGTCTCCAGCAGCGACTTCGACAGCGACAGGCCGGCGTTGTTGACCACGATGTCGATGCCGCCGAACGCCAGCACACATCCGTCGATCGCCGCCTGGACGGCGGTCTCGTCGGTGACGTCGGCGGCGATCCCAATCGCGACGTCGGAGTTTCCTATCGCTTCCGCTGCCGCAGCTGCCTTTTCGGCGTCGAGGTCTGCGATGACGACGCAGGCGCCTTCGGCTGCGAGGCGCTCGGCGATCGCCTTGCCGATACCGGAGGCGGCGCCCGTGACCAGGGCGATACGGGTGGCCAACGGCTTCGGCTTGGGCATCCGCGCCAGCTTCGCCTCCTCCAGCGCCCAGTACTCGATGCGGAACTTCTCCGCCTCGTCGATGGGGGCGTAGGTGGAGATGGCCTCGGCTCCACGCATCACGTTGATCGCGTTGAGGTAGAACTCTCCCGCTACGCGGGCGGTCTGCTTGTCCTTGCCGTAGCTGAACATCCCGACGCCGGGGATCAGTACGATCGCGGGATCGGCGCCCCTGATGGCCGGGCTGTCCACGGTGGCGTGCCGGTCGTAGTAAGCCTGGTAATCGGCGCGGTAGGCGTCGTGCAGCTCCGTCAACCTGGCACGGCAGTCCTCCACCGACGCATCGGCGGGCAGGTCGAGCACCATCGGCTTGACCTTGGTGCGCAGGAAATGATCAGGGCAGCTGGTGCCGAGCGCCGCGAGCCTCGGATGCTCACTGCTGGAGAGGAATTCGAGCACTCTCGGGTCGTCGGTAAAATGGCCGACCTGCGGCTTGTCGGCTGAGGCCAGGCCGCGAACGAACGGGGCGAGCTCGGCGGCCTTGGTCAGGCGCTGCTCGTCGGGCAGTGCGCCGTAGCCGTCCAACGGCCGCCCGAACGGCTGGGGCCTGCCGTTGGCGTCGATGTAGCGCGCGACGGTGTCGATGATCTCCAGCGAGTAGGCCTCGGCTTCGGCCGAGGTGTCTCCCCAAGCGGTGATCCCGTGTCCGCCGAGAATGGTGCCGATTGCCTGCGGATTGCGCTCCTTGATCTCGGCGATGTCGAGTCCCAGCTGAAAGCCGGGCCTGCGCCAGGGAATCCACACCACCCGGTCGCCGAAGATCTGCTTGGTCAACGCTTCGCCGTCGGCCGCCGTCGCCAGCGCGATCCCCGAGTCGGGGTGCAGGTGGTCGACGTGATTGGCATCGACGAGACCGTGCATCGCCGTGTCGATGGAGGGTGCTGCACCGCCACGGCCGTGCAGGCAGTAGTCGAATGCTCCGACCATCTCGTCCTCCCGCTCGACGCCGGGATAGACGTCGACGAGTGCCCGCATGCGGTCCAACCGCAGCACGGCAAGTCCGCTCTCCGTCAAGGTGCCGAGATCTCCCCCGGAACCCTTGACCCACAACAGATCCACGGGCGCCCCGGTGACCGGATCGATCTCCGAACCCTTGGCCGAGGTGTTGCCGCCCGCATAGTTGGTGTTCTTCGGATCCGAGCCCAATCGGTTGGAACGGGCTATCAGCTCGGCGACGGTCGAATTGGTCATGCTGCTCATGCTCCCCACGAGGATTGGGTTCCGCCGACTCGTGCGGCGTTGACGGTGTCCTGGTAGCCCGATTCGGCGAACGCACGCATCGGGTGGGCAGGCAGGCCGCGGTCGGTGCGCCACTGCGCCATGGCCGGCCGGACGTCGGTGTAGAAGGCGTCCATGAAGATCTCGTTGGCGCCCAACACGTCTCCGGCCTCCTGCGCGACGGCGAGCTCGTCGGTGTCGACGAGCAATGCACGCGCGGTCATCTCGGCGACGTTCAGCACCGAGCGGATCTGGCCGGGGATCTTGGCCTCGACGTTGTGGCACTGGTCGAGCATCAACGCGAGATCCGATCCCGATTCGAGCCCGCCGCCGCGGATCACCTCGAACATGATGCGGAACAATTGGAACGGGTCGGCCGCGCCCACGATGAGGTCGTCGTCGGCGTAGAAACGTGAGTTGAAGTCGAACGAGCCCAGCTTCCGCAGCCGCAGCAGTTGCGCGACGATGAACTCGATGTTGGTGCCGGGAGCGTGGTGACCGGTGTCGAGGCAGACCTTCGCACGCTCACCCAGCGCGGAGACCTGGGCGTAGGACGTACCCCAGTCCGGTACGTCGGTCATGTACATGGCGGGCTCGAAGAACTTGTACTCCAACACCATTCGCTGACTCTGGCCGATGTGCTGGTAGATGGTCGACAGTGATTCGGCCAATCGGTCCTGCCTGCCGCGGATGTCACCCTGGCCGGGATAGTTGGTGCCATCGGCCAGCCAGATCTTGAGATCCCGCGAGCCGGTCTGGTCCATGATCTCGATACAGGCCAGGTGGTGATCGATCGCCTTCTGCCGCACCACCTTGTCGGTGTGCGTCAGGCTGCCGAACTTGTAGTCGTCGTCCTGGAAGGTGTTCGAGTTGATGGTGCCCAACGCCACGCCGTGTTCGGCCGCGAAGACGCCCAGCGCCGCGTAATCGTCGACCCGGTCCCACGGGATGTGCAGCGCCACGGACGGGGCCATGCCGGTGAAGCGGTGCACCGTGGCGGCGTCGGCGATCTTCTCCTCGACGGTCCGCGGTGTGCCTGGCGTGCCGAACACCTTGAATCGCGTTCCCGAGTTTCCGAACGCCCACGAGGGCAGTTCGATGGCCAGGTTGTCGAGCAGGGTGTTCATCGGACTGCCTCCTCCGTCACTGCCGTGCTCGCCATCTTCACATCATCCGTCGCTTCGCTCGCCCCATTGCCATAGCGGCCATAGCGGTCGACCTCGATCTGCTGCAACGTCCTTCCCCTGGTCTTCGGTGCCCAGACCGCGCCGATGATCAGCGCCACCGTCAGGAGTCCGATCAGCAGCAGCCCGACACCGGTCAGCCCGATGGCGACGAGCAGGGTCGGGAAGAAGTAGCTCAGCAGCCCGGTGAAGCTGCGGACCACGCAGAACATCACGCCCTGGGCGCTGGCACGGTACGGGGTGGCGAACAACTCGCTGGCCCACAGGCTGTAGAACGCCTGCGCACCGATACCCGCCGAGACACCCCAGAGCACTGCGAACGCCAGCATGGTCGGCACGCCGCCATCGGTGAAGGCCACCAGTACGATCCACCCGACGATGCCGAGGGCGGCGCCGATCACGTAGAGGAGCCGCTGCGACATCCTGTCGCCGTAGCGCATGAAGCCGAAGTAGGTCGCGGCCACGGTGCAGCCCCACACCAGGACCTGCAGCATGTTCTGTGCGACCGGGCTGTGCAGACCCGCAGTGTCGTAGACGCGCGGCATGAAGATGCCGGCCTGGCCCGCCACGGTGTTCCAGAAGAGGTAGATGCCGCCGAGGAAGAGCAACGCGCTGATGTTGACCCGCCGCGAGAACAGGCCGCGAAGTCCACGCAGACCGACCGCCGAGGCGACCTCTCTCGGTTCACCCTGACCCTCCTCGGTCCAGATCTTCGACTCGGCCAATCCCTGGCGCACCCACCAGACCACGGCGGCGACGACGAAGAGATGGAGGAAGATCACCCGCGAACCGAGAAGACCCAGCGGAGCCAGCGCCGCCGCGAGGGCGAAGCCGATCAGCGGGCCGATGGACCAGGCCAACTGGGCGGTACCAACGTGTTTGGCGCGGCCGTCGGACGGCGCCTGCTCGGCGATGTACGTCCACGACGCGGGTACGCCTGCGCCGACGGCGATTCCGGTGATGACGAACGCGGCCAGGAGCATCGCGTAGTCGACGGCGAAGGCGGCCAGCAGTACGCCTGCCATGTAGACCAGCAGGTCGTAGGTGTAGATTGCCTTGCGGCCGAAGCGGTCACACAGCGGGCCGCCCAGGATGGCACCGATCGCGGCACCGAATGCGTTGGCGCTCAGCGCCGCAAGCAGGCCGACGGCGAAATTGCTGATGCCGAACTCCGACTGCCAGAAGGCCAGGCTGGTGGCGATCGCGATGATCGAGCCGGCCTCGATGTAGTTGGACATGGCAACCGCGATGGTCGCCCTCCAGCCGGTGGTGGTGCGCGCTCCGATTTTCATGGTCGGTCCTTCAGTCGAGGTGGAAGTACTCGGTCAGTGGCTTGATGGCCTGATCCGGCTGGACGCCTGCGGGGTGCTGGAAGAAGTCGGCCATGCCTGCCTGCCAGCGGGCGTTGACCTCGGTGGCGGCCATCGCGGACTGTGCCGCGGCGAAGTCGTCGGTTTCGAGATAACCGACCACCAGTCCGTCATCCGGCCGAACGAACAGCGAGTAGTTGCGCCATCCCGCGGCGCTCAGGGCATCGAGCATGTCCGGCCACACGTGCTGGTGGGTGGCGACGTACTCGTCGACCCGGTCGGACTTGAGGCGCAGGACGAAGCACACGCGCTCTGCCGCGGCATTGGCCATGCGGACCCTCTCGATACTTGAAACGTTTCAATATGTGGTGCCGCTCACCCTAGGCATGGCTCGTGGGGAAGTCAACACCGCCCCCACCCCTCGCGATTTGGGCGTGCCCACCGGCGCTCACCGCCGGTGGACACGCCCGAATCGCTCGCTAGAGGAGGTGCGCGGACCCGTCGGCCTCGACCTTGACCTTGGCTCCGGCGATGTCGTCGCGCGTGCTGTCGTCGGCCTGAGAGGCGTCCGTCACGACGGCGAGGGCGCGGGTGTCCGCCGGCGTGCGCACGGCGAGGAATACCTTCTCGGCCACGCCCTCACGGTTGACCGGGGTGGTCCACGATTCGACGGTTCCCACGCCCTCCCAGACGTCCTCGGCCACGCGGGTGGGCTCGGCGTCGACGGCGGGTTGGACGTCCTCCCAACGGAATTCGCCACTGGGCGGCTCGGTGCCGTAGACGCCGAAGCTGTGCTTGGTGAGGTATCCGCCATTGGCCGTGATCAGGCCGAGCGTGCCTGGCGATGCCGCGAGACGCTCGGCCATCGTGGCGATGGAATGCGTGACGTAGTTGTTCCAGGGCCCGCCGGCGAAGGTCAGGCCCCCAGTCACGGTCAGCGGGCGATCGCCGTCGGTGGACAGGCCGAGCTCGCGAGCGGCGACCTGGACTGCCGACGGGAAACACGAGTAGACGTCGACGAAGTCCATGTCGTCGGTGCCCTTGCCTGCCAGCTCGAGTGCCCGTCCCCCGGCGATCCGGATGGCGGGTGAGCGGTCGAACTCGGCGCGCTCGCCGATCAGATAGGTGTCGTGGGCATCGGTGCCCGCATACGGGAACACCCAGCGGTCGGTGGGGATCTGCAGATGCGTCGCCTTCTCCACCGACGTCAGGATCAGGGCTGCCCCCTGGTCCACCATGTTGTTCGAGTTCATCAACTTGGTGTAGGGCCAGCTGATCATCCGGTTGCTTGGACTGGGCTCTGAAATCTCCTTGGCGGTAACGGGATCCCGGTTCCAGGCATGCGGGTTGGCCTGCGCGACATCGCTGAAGCGGGCCCACAACTCGCCAATCCGACCGCGGTGCACGTCGGGGGTCTCCCCCGCCGTGATGCGCAGCGCCTGCTCGAACATCGGGTAGACGTAGGACGGCCGATCCAGGTGAATGCGGAGTTCCACCGGCCCGGCCAAGGCGAATTCGTCGTCGGCGCCCTGGGGCACGGGCACGCTGTCGTCCTGCTTGGTGTAGTCCAGCTTGCCGCCCGCGGCGCGCACTTTCGTGCGGGTGCGCCAGGTCTCGCCGCCGGCGATGAGCACGGTGTCGACGCGACCCTGCTGGATGTCCAGGCAGGCCTGGTTCACCAGCGACTGCGGGACGTTGCCGCCGATACTGGTGTAGCGCCCCTCCGCGTCGGGCGCGCCGATCCGTTCGGCAAGCAGCACACCAGGATTGCGGTACCGCCAGGACAGCAGGTTGACGATGCGCACCGAGTCCACCGCTTCGAGGACCCGCGGGTCGGCGGCCGCCCGAGCGGCTCGCTCCATGAGGTCCACCGGCTCCACGGTGGGATCGCTGTCGTGTTGGTTCACCTGGCCGTAGCCGACGAGCACCGGGGTGCGGGGATCTAGGGGCACTTCGAGCCTTTCTGCCGTGCGCGAGCGTGCGCGTTGTGTCATTCCCGACCGGCGTGTCGTGCGCAGACACGCACGCTCGCGGGAGGGTGGGGAGGGGGTTAGGCCGGGCCGACCTGGTAGATCGACTTCAGCGTCTGGTAGGCGGCGAGCCCCTCGGGGCCCAACTCGCGGCCCATGCCGCTGGCCTTGACTCCGCCGAAGGGGGCCTGCATGTCCAATTGGTAGTCGTTGACGCCGATGGTGCCGGTGCGGACCGCTCGTGCGACGTCGGTCGCGCGGTCGGTGTCGGTGGACCACACCGTGCCGCCGAGACCGAACTCGCTGTCGTTGGCGATGTCGATCGCCTCGCGATCGGAGTCGTAGGCAATCACGGCGACCACCGGCCCGAAGATCTCCTCCTGCGCGATTCGGGATGAGTTGTCGACGTCGGCGAAGACGGTGGGCGAAACGAACCAGCCACGCGGCTGATCGGTCGGAACCGAACCGCCCGCAACGACTTTCCCACCCTCGGCCTTGCCGATGTCGATGTAGTTCAGCACGCGGTCACGCTGGCGCGCGCTGACCAGCGGGCCGACCATGGTGGTCTTCTCCAAGGGGTCGCCGACGGTGAGGCCGTCCGCCAGTGCCGCCACCGCGTCGACGACCTCGGCGTACCGCGACCGTGGCGCCAGGATCCGCGAACTCAGGTGGCACGTCTGACCGTTGTTGACGAACGATGCCGAGCGCAGACCCTTGATGGTCGCCTCGAGGTCGGCATCGTCGAGGATGATGGCGGCGGACTTCCCGCCCAACTCCAAGGTGACCGGTCGCATCAGGCGCCCGCACATCTCGGCGATGACGCGGCCCGCCGCTGTCGAACCGGTGAAGGCCACCTTGTCCACGCCGGGATGCTGAACCAGGTGGGCACCCGCCACCGGACCGCCCGCGACCACGTTGAGAACCCCCGGCGGCAGGCCGGCCTCGGCGGCTGCCTCACCGAAGATCACGGCGTCCATGGCTGTTTCGGGAGCGGCCTTGAGCACCATCGTGCAGCCGGCCGCCAGGGCGGGGGCGATCTTCATCGCCGCCAGCGCCTGGGGATAGTTCCACGGGGTGATCGCCCCGACGACACCGACCGGCTCGCGACGCACGATGGTGTGACCGATCGCCGCAGGCCGGATCTCCTCCTCGTCGGACTCGAGGATCAGGCCGGCGTAGTACCGCAGCAGTGCCGCGGGAAAGGCGCCGTTCGAGCCTCGCGACAACCGAATCGGCATGCCGTTCTCGCGGGTGCACAGCTCGTTGGTGGTCGACGATCGCGCAGCCAGCGCGTCGGCGAAGCGGAGCAGGATCGCGGCGCGGTCGGCCGCCGGGGTAGCACGCCAGCCGTCTAGCGCCACACCCGCCGCGGCCACCGCATCGTCGATCTCGGATTCTGTGGCCGATGACCCGGCGCCGAGCGGTTCACCGGTCGCGGCCTCGATGACCGGTTCCACCTGCTCTGCCTTGCGAAATCGTCCATCGACGAACAACCTGCCGCCGTCGAAGTCGGAGAGTGTCGTCATCGTGTGGTTCCTGTCTCTGCGGCGGACCATGCGAACAGCACGCCCTCGGCGATCAAGCGGTCGGTCTCGTCGGCGTCCAAACCCAGGACGTCGCCGACGATCTCCCGAGTCTGCTCCCCCGGCATCGGAGCGGGCCGCAGCGGCGCGTCCGGGATCCGCCGGAACGGCGCCGGATGACTCTCGGTGGGCATCGGCGCCGCGAACAGCGGGTGCACCATCTCGGCAATCACGTGGCGGGAGGCGAGTTGCGGGTCGGCGAGGACGTCGACCGCGCGGTTCATCGGACCGGCAGGCACGCCGGCGTCCTGAATCGCCTCGACGATCTCCGACTTGTCCCGCGCCGAAGTCCATTGCGACACTTGTTCGACGAATCCTGCTCTGCTGCTTGCCAACTCGGCCACACCCAGTACCTTGGCGAGCGCCACGCGATCCTCATAAGAGCGGACCGAGATGACGCACCACTCGTCGTCCCCCGCGCACGGAAGGACCGCGTGAATCGCATCGTCGTCGGCGACGTCGATGCCGGCGGCTCGGGCGGCATCGGTGACGTAGGACGTGGCGAGTTGGTTGACGGCCGCCTCCGCCTGCGAAATGTGGACATGGGCGCCCGCGTCGGCGGCATCCCGGTCGATCAGCGCGGCGAGGGCGCCGATCGCGGTGATCCTGGCGACGACGTGGTCGGGGAAGATCGTGGTGGCGTCGTAGAAGCCGTCGTCTGCGGCGTCGTCGGAGGTCCACAGCCTGCTGACGCCGGTGCTCGCCCGCACCAGCGGGCCGTAGCCCATGCGCTCACTCCACGGTCCCGTCGCGCCGAAGGCGCTGCTCTCCGCGAGCACGATACGGGGGTTCAGCCTGCGCAGCTCACCGTACGAAAATCCAAGGGAAGCAAGGGTTCCCGGCTTGAAGTTGGCAAACACCGCATCGGATGCCGAGACCAGTCGGCCAAAGAGCGCGGCGCCGTCGAGACTGCGAAGGTCGAGGCCGAGGCTGGACTCGTTGCGATGCGTGAGCGCCCATGACCTGCTCATCGGCTGCCCGGGCGGGGTCTGCCGCAACCCGTCGGGATACGTTGCGCTCTCCACCTTGATGACCTGGGCGCCGAGGTCGGCGAACAATCGGCCGAGCTCACCGCCCGCGACGATGACGCCGAGGTCCAGCACCCGCAGCCCCTCGAACGGCCGGGAACCCGGCGACACGGCCGATGACGCCGACGACCGTCGCGTTCCGATCCAGCCGCCGTCGTCGACTCCCGCCTCCCGACATGGCTGCACGAGGCCGGCGCGGCGACCGTCGATGACGAACGGACCCGCCGGTACCGACAGCGTGACGTCGGGCGCGATCCGGGTCTCGGTCAGAGCGCCGACGGCGCGAAGATGCTCCGAGGCAAGGGCTTCCGCGGGGCTGAGCACGGCGGCGATGGGGACTCCCCTGCGCTGCCCCTCCATGACGAGGGACTCCATCGTGTGCGCCTCGAACAGGTCGGCGATGACGGCGTTGAGTTCTCGTGACGCGGCGTAGCGGGCACCGATCGACTCGAACGCCGGATCGGAGAATTGCTCGGGTTCGCCGAGCCAGGCCCGCATCCCTCGCCACTGACGTGCGGACAGCAGGCAGATCCTGACGAATCCGTCGCGGCACCGAAACGTCGGGTAGATCTGCTGATTACGCGGACGTCCGCGCCACAACTCGCCGGAACGCTTCTGCCCGACGGCGGCCTGACCCTCCGAACCAAACGGCGGATCCAGGCACTGAACCACCGCCTCGAATCGGGAGAAGTCGATGTAATCGCCTCGGCCGCAACGCAATCGCTGATAGTACGCCACCAGTGCCACCCAAGCGGCCTGGACCGACGCGGTGGCCGACGCTATCCCGTTGGGCGGCAGCACGGGTCGGCCCGCGGTGGGACCCGACCGCGACAGTGCCGTCGACATCGCGTAGAACACGGCGTCGGTCGCCTGCCAACCGGACCGAGGGCCCGAGGTACCGAAATCGGTGATCTCGACGGCGACGAGGTGTTCGTAGCGGTCCGCCATGGCTTCTGCGGACGTACCGAACGCCACGGTTCCGACGGGCCCCCCGCCGTCGATCAGAATGTCTGCTTCGCCGACGAGTTCGACGAGACGGTCGCGATCGGCGACCTCGAGCGGGTCGAGCACGGTGCTGCGCTTGTTCGCATTCTCCAACGCAAAGGCCACCGACGTGCCGGCGATACTGGGCCGGGTCGCGCGGTGTGCGGCACCCCCCGGGGCCTCGACCTTGAGCACGTCGGCGCCCAGGTCGGCCAGGAGTCGGCTCACCCCGTCGGAGCTCGCCCCCCCGACGTCCAGGACCCGCACCGACGCCAGAAGCTGACACCTGTCAAGCATGCGGATCAGTATCGTTCAGCGGCCCCCGACGACGTGTGCCGGGTCCTCTACTCGTTGTCCCCGCCGGTCGCGGCGGTGGCGGCGATCTCGGACTGCGAGATGGCCCCGCGGGCGTCGGGCCACACCCAATCGCGGATCTCGGGCACGTCGTCACCGTGCGCGCGCGTGTACTCGCGGGCGGCGAGGCGCGCGTCGACCATCTTCTGACGGACCGTCGCGTACCTCGTCTGAAGCGACGGCACGCGGTCTATGACGTCGATTGCCAGGTGGAAGCGGTCGAGGTCGTTCAGCATCACCATGTCGAACGGGGTGGTCGTGGTGCCCTCCTCCTTGTAGCCCCTGACGTGGAAGTTCTCACTGCCCGTGCGCCGGTAGATCAACCGGTGGATGAGCCACGGATATCCGTGGTAGGCGAAGATCACCGGCTTGTCGGGTGTGAAGACCATGTCGAATGCCTTGTCGGACAACCCGTGTGGATGTTCGCGCTCATCCTGCAGGCGCATCAGGTCCACGACGTTGACGAAGCGGATCTTGAGGTCCGGAATGTGCTGCCTGAGCAGATCCACCGCGGCGAGTCCCTCGAGCGTCGGGACGTCACCCGCGGTGCCCACGACGACGTCGGGTTCTTCACCGGGTTGCTCGGTCCCCGCCCACTCCCAGATGCCCAGACCCCTGGTGCAGTGCGCGACGGCTTCCTCCATCGTGAGGAAGTTGGGGGCGGGTTGCTTGCCCGCGACGACGACGTTCACGTACTGGCGCGAGCGCAGGCAGTGGTCGTAGGTCGACAGCAGTGTGTTGGCGTCCGGTGGCAGGTAGACCCTGACGACCTCGGCGCGCTTGTTGATCACATGGTCGATGAATCCCGGGTCCTGGTGGCTGAACCCGTTGTGGTCCTGGCGCCAGACGTGGCTGGACAGTAGGTAGTTCAAGCTGGCGATCGGGCGGCGCCACGGGATGTGGTTGGTGACCTTGAGCCACTTGGCGTGTTGATTGAACATCGAGTCGACGATGTGGATGAACGCCTCGTAGCAGTTGAACAGACCATGCCGCCCGGTGAGTAGATACCCCTCGAGCCAACCCTGGCACTGGTGCTCGGAGAGCATCTCCACCACGCGCCCGAACCGCGCGAGGTGGTCGTCGACCTCCGGGGAGAGGTACTCGGCGTTCCACTGCCGGTTGGTGGCATCGAACACGCCTTGCAGACGGTTGGACGCGGTCTCGTCCGGCCCGAAGATGCGGAAGTTGTGCGGGTTGAGGCGGACTACGTCCGTCAGCCAACCGCCCAGGACCCGGGTGGCCTCGGCGACCGTCGCACCGGGCGCGGGCACGTCGACGCCGTACTTCCGAAAGTCGGGTAGCCGCAGATCCTTGAGGAGCAGCCCGCCGTTGGCGTACGGGTTGTCGCTCATCCGCAAGGTGCCCGACGGGGCGAGCGCGGCGATCGCCGGATCGAGCCTGCCGTCGGCGTCGAACAGTTCCTCGGCTCGGTAGGACGCCAGCCAGTCGGCGAGCACCTCGAGGTGTTCGGGGGTGTCGCGGGCGTTGGCGAGCGGAACCTGGTGGGCGCGCCACGAGCCGGTGGTCTTCTTGCCGTCGATGTAGGCGGGGCCGGTCCAGCCCTTCGGGGTCCGGAAGACGATCATCGGCCACCGGGGCCGCTCGTCATCTCCGGCGTGGGCCTTCTGCTTGATCTCGGCTATCGCGTTGAGAACGGTGTCGAGCAAGGTCGCGAACCGCCGGTGGACGTCGGCGGCGTTCTCCGCGTCCGGGGTATCCGCGACCTCGAAGAAGTATGGATCGTGTCCGTAACCGATCATCAGACTCCGCAGCTCCGTCTCCGGAATGCGAGCCAGCACAGTCGGATTGGCGATCTTGTAGCCGTTGAGATGCAGGATTGGCAGGACGACGCCGTCCTGCGCGGAGTTGGTGAACTTGTTCGAATGCCAGCTGGTCGCCAACGCTCCGGTCTCCGCCTCGCCGTCACCAACCACTGCGGCGACGAGCAGATCGGGGTTGTCGAAGGCCGCACCGTAGGCGTGTGAGAGCACGTAGCCCAGCTCGCCACCCTCGTGGATCGACCCGGGGGTCTCGGGCGCGACGTGCGACGGAATGCCGCCGGGGAAGGAGAACTGTCGGAACAGCCGTCGCAGGCCTTCGGCGTCCGGGGTGATGTCGGAGTAGACCTCCGAATAGGTCCCATCGAGATAGGCGTTGGCCACCAGCCCCGGTCCACCGTGGCCGGGACCGGTGAGATAGATCGTCGACTGCTCGCGGGCCTTGATCGCCCGGTTCAGATGGGCGTAGAGGAAGTTGAGCCCCGGCGTGGTGCCCCAGTGTCCGAGCAGTCGAGGTTTGACGTCGTCGCGGGCGAGCGGTGTGCGCAGCAGCGGATTGTCGAGCAGGTAGATCTGTCCGACGGACAGATAGTTCGCGGCCCGCCACCAGCCGTCGAGCTGGGCGACGGTCTCGTCGGTCAGTGGGGCGGGATCGGTACTACGCCAGGCGGCGGATCGTGCGGTCTGACCGGTGGTCATGGGAAACACTCCTCAGGCGCCGCGGCGACGCTCTACCCGTCATCCAACTCCTCGAACGGCCTGACTGCGCGGGGCCGTCCGAGGAATTCATTCGACGGCCACCGAACGCGCAGTGGCCTCCGGCACACTCCGTTCAACCCTGACCTGCGCATACCCTGCCGCACGTATGCTCAGGAGGTTATGTCTGACATCAGCGCGGTGGACGCGCCACCGCATCCGCTGATCGGTCAGCTGGCGGCTCTGCACCACTTCCGCGTCTACGTCGACGTCGGCGTCGTGGTCGTCGT
This sequence comes from Mycolicibacterium sp., assembly GCF_016462545.1. Lineage (GTDB taxonomy): Bacteria > Actinomycetota > Actinomycetes > Mycobacteriales > Mycobacteriaceae > Mycobacterium. The sequence continues at coordinate 27,808 of NZ_JAEMTA010000063.1, forward strand.
CCTCGCCTTGACGAACCTCATCGCGCACTTCACCACCCCGTGGGCCAACGTCGTGGTGGTGCCCGCCGCGGCCATCGGCCTAGTGGTCCTGGTGCACTCGCGCGGTCTCGGCTGGTCTGAGCTCGGGCTCGGCCGGGACCAGTGGCGCTCCGGCATCTGGTACGCGATCGGCGCGGTCGCACTCGTCGGGACGGTCATCGTCGTCGGTGCGCTACTGCCCTGGACGCGGCCGATGTTCATGAACGACCACTACGCCACCGTGTCGGGTGCGCTGCTCGCGTCGATGATCATCATCCCGCTGCAGACGGTGATCCCCGAGGAGCTGGCCTTCCGCGGGGTCCTACACGGCGCGCTCGACCGGGCCTGGGGATTTCGCGGTGTCGCCGCCGCGGGCTCGTTGTTGTTCGGCATGTGGCACATCGCCACCTCGTTCGGCCTGACCAGCAGCAACGTCGGTTTCACCGCCCTGTTCGGCGCGGGCGTGGTCGGCATGATCGCGGGTGTCGTGATGGCCGTGATCGCCACCGGCGCGGCGGGTTTCGTCTTCACCTGGCTGCGCAGGCGCAGCGGCAGTCTGATCGCCCCGATCGCCCTGCACTGGTCGCTCAACGGCCTCGGTGCGCTCGCGGCCGCCCTGGTCTGGCACCTCTCGACCTAGTCGCCGCGGCGCCTCGCCCGAAAATCGCGGTTCTTCAGCTTGTTTCCGCACGTGGCCATGTCGCACCACGTCCCGCCGTGGTTGCGCGAGCGGTCGTAGAACGCCCACCGGCAGTCGTCGTTGGCGCAGGCCTTCAAGTGCGTCCAGGTGCCGTCGAGTTGCGCGTCCTTGACGATCACGAGGAGCGACAGCATCCGTGCGCGGATCGAGTCGCCGTCGGCTATCAGGGATACCCGGCCGTCGTCGTCGAGGACGGCTCGGATGGCACCGCTCTCGGCGACGGCCCGCAGCGGCGCCACACACGTCGGATCGATCGCGGGTCCGCCTGAGTTGTGCACCACCAGGGCACGCAGACCCTCCCGCACACCGGCGAGGAAGCGCAGGTCTTCCTGGGTGGGGGTGTCCGTCGGCGCCGACAAACCGTTGCCGACGAGCCACGCACGCGCATCGTCGACGCCGGCCAACCGGTCCCGACCGGATTCCAGGTCGACGGTGTTGATGAAGGCCTGGACGAGTCGTAGCGAACCCGGCGCCGGCTTGGCCTCGATGTCGCCGAGCCACGGTGTGGACGTCACCCAATGAGAATAGACCTACGTGACCAGCGTTGAGCCTTGACTAGTCATTCGTGACCGGTATAGCTTTTTCGTAGGTCACGAATGGGGGCGATGATGACGTCACGCAACGACATCCCGGGCGGGGTTACGTGGACGACCGCGGACTGCGACCCGAGACGGCGAGGACACCGAATCAGGCGGGCCGACGTGCCATTCTGGGAACGTATGTGGGCACGGCTGTTCGCCGCACGCTACGACCGGCAGATCGAGGACGGGATCCCGGTCGTGGCAGGCACCCCCTTGGCTGCGCATTACGTCCGGCTCGTCTCGCGTCAGGAACGCGACGACATGGCCGAGGCCATGAGACTGCTCCTGCGGAACGCGGATACCGCGCCACGCGCGCGCGGATCCGCGCGCCGGGTGCCGTTCGACACCGACGCAGTCCGGCGGTCGGCGGCGGTCGTCGAGGACGTCCTGGTGAGACTGACGGGACCGCAGCCCGTGCGGGCGCGCGGCATGGCCCGATTGCGCATCCTGCTGAGCGATGGCCGCAGCCCGCTCTACCGTGCCGGGGGCGGCACGCTCGCCGCCGCGATGCGGGGAGTGCTCGCAGCGATGTAGTTACCTCTTGCGCACAGCTCCGACGATCGACAGCAGGATGACTGAGCCGAGGATCGCGGTGAACAGGGTGAACCACCAGCCACCGGCTGCGGTGTCGAGGAAGAAACTCAGTAGGAAGCCGCCGATGAGAGCGCCCACGATGCCGATGACGATGTTCATCAGGATTCCCGAGCCGCCGCCCTTGACGATCTTGCCCGCAATCCAGCCCGCAAGGGCTCCGATGATGATGTAGCCGATCCATCCCACGCTGGTGAGGGTGCTGGATCGCGCTGCCAAGAACTCAGTTGCCGCAATCATTTCCATGACGAACTCCTGCCTGTCGCCGACCGAACCAACGCACGCCGTTGGCTCGAATTCAGGTGTACTCGCGCACTGTAACGATTAGGCAGGCGAGAGATGCACGTTCGTCAGTCGATTTCGGCCGTGTTCGTTACCCCGTCGGCATCATTCCGGGCGGTGCGTTCGTCACTGGCACCGGAACGCCGACACCCGGCCGAGCGGGCGGCGCGTTGGGGTCCGGTGGTGGTGCGTTGGGGTCCGGCGC
>NZ_JAEMTA010000064.1 GCF_016462545.1 Mycolicibacterium sp.
ACTTCATCTTCCGCACCCGCGAGTTCGAGCAGATGGAGATGGAGTTCTTCGTCGAACCCTCCACGGCCGCGGAATGGCATCAGTACTGGATCGACACCCGGCTGCAGTGGTACGTCGACCTCGGCATCGATCCCGACAACCTTCGGCTCTACGAGCACCCGAAGGAGAAGCTGTCGCACTACTCGGACCGCACGGTCGACATCGAGTACAAGTTCGGCTTCCAGGGCAACCCGTGGGGTGAGCTCGAAGGCGTCGCCAACCGGACCGACTTCGACTTGTCCACGCACTCAAAGCATTCCGGCACCGATCTGTCGTTCTATGACCAGGCGACCGAGACGCGGTACACGCCGTACGTCATCGAGCCGGCCGCCGGCCTGACCCGGTCGTTGATGGCGTTCCTGGTCGACTCGTACCACGAGGACGAGGCCCCCAACGCCAAGGGCGGCGTCGACAAGCGCACGGTACTCAAGCTCGACCCGCGACTGGCGCCCGTCAAGGCCGCCGTGTTGCCGCTGTCGCGCAATACCGATCTCTCGCCCAAGGCCCGCGACCTGTCGGCCGAGCTCCGTAAGACGTGGAACATCGAGTTCGACGACGCGGGGGCGATCGGGCGCCGGTACCGCCGCCAGGACGAGATCGGCACGCCGTTCTGCGTCACGGTGGACTTCGACTCGCTCGAAGATCATGCGGTGACCATCCGCGAACGCGATGCGATGACCCAAGAGCGCGTGGCGATCGACGCCGTCTCCGACTACCTCGCAGTCCGCCTCAAGGGCGCCTAGCTTCCTGGGCGCCTAACCTCCTGCGCGAGCGTGCGTGTCGGTACGTCGACACGCCGTGAATATTGGCATTCCCCGCACGCTCGCGACGGTCGAGTTGTCCACAGTTGCATGTCGATCCACATTCTGACCGCAGGGACTACCGCCGACCAAGGCCGCCGCCCACCGTGGTGGCCATGGACGAACTCGACGCACTGTTCGACGGACAGGGCGGAGTGGCCACCACCGCGCAACTGCGCCGCCTGCTCACTCGCCGCGCACTCGAGTCCGCGGCGAATCACGGTGACGTCGTCAAGCTGTGGTCCGGCGTGTATGGCCGGGGTGAGGTCGACGACGTTCTGCGGCTGCGCGGGCTCGACATTCGCGCGGGAGTGCCCGTCCCCGTCTGCCTCGGAAGTGCGGCGCGCGCCTACGGTTTCGATACCGAGGGTGTCGTCGACCTCCACGTCCTCAATCCTGACGACGGTCAACTCCGGTGCGCCGACGGACTCGTCGTCCACCGCCGCGACGGCGCGCCGCTGGTGTTGATCGATGGCCGCCCGGCGACGGCGCCCGCATGGACTGCGGTTGAGGTCGCGCGAGCGCTGCGGCGACCGCGGGCGCTTGCGACTCTCGATGCCGCGTTGCGCAGTGGCACCTGTGACCGTCGTGAGCTGTCGCTCGCTGCCACTGCCCAAGCCGGACGGCGGGGCATCGTCGCGGTGCGCGACCTCGTCCCGCTGGCCGACGCGGCAGCCGAGTCGCCGATGGAGAGCGAAGCCAGGCTGGTGATGATCGACGGCGGACTGTCCATGCCAGAGCTGCAGTACGAGGTGATCGATCGCAGCGGCAAACTGTGGCGCTTGGACTTCGCCTGGCCCGACGCCAAGGTCGCCGTCGAGTACGACGGGTTCGACTTCCACAGCTCCCCGGACGCGCTCAGGCGCGATCGGCAGAAACGGGCAGCCCTTCTCGAACTCGGATGGGCGGTGATCTCGATCGTCTTCGACGACGTCCGGCGCCGACCGTATGACACGGTCAGTCGAATCAACGTCGAACTACGACACCGCGCAGCGGCCTGAAGGTGCGCAAAATGCCAAGACCTACGGCGTGTCGACGTACCAACACGCACGCTCGCGGGAAGGAGAGGGGCAAGAAACTAGAACCGGCCGCCGCCACCGCCCCAGTCGCCGCCCGAACCACCGAACGACCCTGGGCTCCAGCCGCCCCCGCCCCCGACACTGCCGCCAATGCCGCCGCGCAGAGCGCCGGAGAGGATGTTGCCGATGAGGATGCCGCCGAGGATGGCGCCGGTGTTGGAGCCCCCGCCGCCGAATCCGCCGCCACCGTAGCGTCCGGTGTACTGGCGTTGGGCGGCGCTGACATCGGCGTTTGCCATCGTCTGCGCCTGCGCTGCCAGCATCGCGGCGCCATTCGCGTGTTGGATGGCCTCCGAGGTGTTGGTCGCCTTGAGAGCCTGCGCGGCCTCCAACTGGCGCACGGCCTCCGCGAGCCGGGTGCGCGCCTCGGGACCGACGCTGCCCCTGCGGGTATCGATGAAGTCCGACACCGACCGCACCTGCGACTGCGCGCTGAACAGCGCCTGGTCGAACGCGCGGTTCAAGCGGGCGGCCGTCTCGAGTTCGTCGCTGATCGCCGCGAGCAGCCGATCGAGTTGGGCGTCGGCCTGCGTCAGCTGCGTGAATGTGCCCAGCGGGTCCGAGGTACCTGCGCTGCGCGCGTGCGCGACGGCTGCGGCGGCCGCGTCGCGCGCCGTGGTCAACTCGGCTGCGCGCGGAACGTTGCCCCTCGTGAGCTGAGCGGCGGCAGCATCTATGCCGTTCTGGATGTCGGCGATCGCCGCGGGAAGCGCAGCCACCGCCCGATTGATGTCGGTGGACGCGCTGTCGACCGCGTCGAGCAGGGTGCGGGCCTGGCCCAGTGCGGACTCCGCCGCGCGCACCGCGTCGACCAGCCCACCCTGACTGCCCGCGGGCTTCGCGACGAGCGCGCGCCCCTGGCTGATGTTCTGATCGGCGAAGCTCAACCGCTGCTTGGCGTTGTCGACGTTGCCCGCCACGGACGCCAGCGCGGTGTCGGAGAACTGCGTGTGCAGGGCTGCCAGCGACTGCCCTGCGGGGGCGATACGCGCTGTCAGATCGACCATCTGCTGGGTCAGAGTGTCGAGTCGATCCGGCGCGTTGATGACCAGATCGCGCAGCTTTCCGAAGGCCTCGCGCTGCGCCTCGAGTTCGTCATCGGCGCGGGCGGCCGCGACGATGACGCGGGTGAGCAGATCACGGCGCTGCTGGGGTGTCTCGGGGATGGTGTCGTCGAGGATCTGGCGGACGTTGAACGCTTGCGTCAGTGCAGTTTTCGCTCCCGCGACGGCCTGGACGAACGGCGCGGTGTCCCGCTCGCCGAACTCCTCGACCGCCAGGGCCAATTCGTTGTCGCTGGTGCGCACGGCGTTGTCGACCTCGACGACGATCGACTTCGACAGGTCGTCGAGCGCATCGAGGGACAGCGAGGCCAAGGCGTTCGGGTCCGCAGGGTCGACCCGCTGTGCGGCGGCGAACTCGGCCTCGCGGCGCTTGCGACGCCTGCGCCCTCGCCACATCACCAACGCCAGGACCGCCAGTGCGAGTACGGCGAGGAAGATGGCGATACCGACCCAGGACACGCTGCCCGACGACGTGCCGTCGTTCTTCAGCCCGGCGGCGGCGGCGGTCGCGGCACCGGCCCAGTCGCCTTGGCGCAACGCCGGTTCCACCTCGTTGCGGCGAAGATTCGCCTGATCCGAATCGCTGAGGATCCCGGTCCCCGCCAGCAGGGCGTAGTCGCGGTCCTGGGTGGCGACGGCGAGGATCGCGTCCTGATCGGGCTGGAAGTCGTTGATCCGCATGGCCCTTTGCGCCCAGGCGACGCCCGTCTGCCCGGAGAAGCTGTCGACGTAGACAACCCACAGCCGGACTCGGCGAGCGTTGTAGAGGTCGTCGACCGCCCCCTTCACCTGGGTGAGGCCACTGGCGTCCAGCACGCCTGCGCTGTCGGTGACGTAGCCGGTCAGTCGAGCAGGGGGGTCGGCCTGCGCCGTCGGGAGGTTCGGCGCCAGCAGTGCGCCCGCGGTCAGTACCGCGAGGAGCATGCCGAGCAGGCGTGTGGCCCAGAGATTCCAGCGCATGACCGTCAATGTAGTGCGCCTGGGCCGACGGGCACCGGAGACTGCGGGACCGTCCTGGCAGACTGTGCGTCGGTGGTGCACTCAGCGGACGGCTACGACGACTTCGACCTTCGACGCATGGTGGTCGAGGCGCCGAAGGGTGCCTCGCTGCCCGGGACCGACACCGAGCGCCGCACCGACTTCGCCCGGGACCGGGCGCGCGTCCTGCACAGTGCCGCCTTCCGTCGACTGGCCGACAAGACACAGGTGGTCGGCCCCAGGGAGGGTGATACCCCGCGTACTCGGCTGACCCATTCCCTCGAGGTGGCGCAGATCGGCCGTGGGATGGCCGTCGGACTTGGCTGCGATCCGGACCTGGTCGACCTGGCCGGGTTGGCGCACGACATCGGCCATCCGCCGTACGGACACAACGGGGAACGCGCGCTCAACGAGATCGCGAAGGCCTTCGGGGGCTTCGAGGGCAACGCGCAAAACTTCCGGATCCTTTCCAGGTTGGAGCCCAAAGTCCTTGATGCGCATGGACGGTCGGTGGGATTGAACCTGACCAGGGCGTCACTCGATGCGGTGACGAAGTATCCGTGGCCACGCGGGGACCGCAGGAAGTTCGGGTTCTACGACGACGATGCCGAGTGGGCCCGCTGGGTGCGAGAGGGCGCACCCGAGGGCAGGCCATGTCTGGAGGCCCAGGTGATGGACTGGGCCGACGACGTTGCCTACTCGGTGCACGACGTCGAGGACGGGGTGATCTCCGGGCGCATCGACCTGCGAGTACTGGCCGACACCGACGCAGCCACCTCATTGGCCCGGCTCGGTGCCGAGTCGTTCGAGGCCGTGCGCGTCGACGATCTGCTGGCTGCTGCGCAGCGGCTCTCGCAGATACCCGTGGTGGCGGCGGTCGGCAAATACGACGGATCCGTCGGGGCCTCGGTCGCACTCAAACGGTTGACGAGTGAACTGGTCGGCCGGTTCGCCAACGCCGCGATCTCGGCGACCCGAGCCGTAGCCGGCGACGGTCGGCTCACGCGCTTCGACACCGAGCTCGCGGTGCCCGCACTGGTGCGTGCCGAGGTCGCGGTGCTCAAGATGCTGGCCCTGCAGTTCATCATGTCCGACCACCAGCATCTGCAGATCCAGGCCGATCAACGGACCCTCGTCCACGAGGTCGCCTTGGCGCTGTGGGCGCAGGCGCCGAGCAGCCTCGACCCGCAGTTCGCGCCGGAGTTCGTCGCGGCCGACGACGACGGAGCCCGATTGCGCGTGGTGATCGACCAGATCGCGTCCTACACCGAGGGAAGGCTGGAACGCGTGCACGAAGCGCGCTCGCCCCGGCCCCTAGACTGAGCCGGTGGCTGCAGCGGCTGGCAGGAGCGATGGGACGCGGGGCGGGCGGATCCCCGACCGCGACATCGCAGCGATCCGCGAGAGCACACGCATCGAGGACGTGGTCGGCGACTACGTGCAGTTGCGACGCGCGGGAGCCGATTCGCTGAAGGGGCTGTGTCCGTTCCACGACGAGAAGTCACCCTCGTTTCACGTCCGCCCCAACCACGGTCACTTCCATTGCTTCGGGTGCGGTGAGGGTGGCGACGTCTACGCGTTCCTGCAGAAGATCGAGCACGTCAGCTTCGTCGAGTCTGTCGAGATGCTCGCCGACCGCATCGGCTACACGGTCACCTACTCCGGCGCCTCGGCCGCGAACGTCCAGAGGGACAGGGGCAGCCGCAGCAGGCTGATCGCCGCCAATGCCGCCGCGCAGGCGTTCTACGCCGAGGCGCTGCAGTCGGCCGAGGCCGCGCCCGCCCGGCAGTACCTCCTCGAACGCAACTTCGACGCCGAGGCAGCCGCGACGTTCGGCTGCGGTTTCGCGCCGTCGGGGTGGGACACGCTGACGAAGCACCTGCTACGCAAGGGTTTCGAGTTCAAGGAACTCGAGGCAGCTGGGTTGTCCCTGGAGGGTCGCCGCGGTCCGAGGGACCGCTTCAACCGACGGCTGCTGTGGCCCATCCGAGCGACCAGCAACGAGGTCATCGGCTTCGGTGCGCGCCGCATCTTCGACGACGACACGATGACGGCCAAGTACCTGAACACCCCGGAAACCGTGCTCTACAAGAAGTCGAACGTGTTGTTCGGGCTCGATCTGGCCAAGCGTGACATCGCCAAGGGGCATCAGGCCGTCGTGGTAGAGGGTTACACCGACGTCATGGCAATGCACCTGGCGGGTGTGACCACGGCCGTCGCGTCCTGTGGCACGGCATTCGGCGAGGAGCACCTGTCGATGCTGCGTCGACTCATGATGGACGACAACTTCTTTCGCGGCGAACTCATATACGTGTTCGACGGCGACGCCGCGGGTCGGGCCGCCGCGGTGAAGGCGTTCGAGGGTGAGCAGAACCTCTCGGGCCAATCGTTCGTCGCCGTCGCCGACGACGGCATGGACCCGTGCGATCTGAGGCTGAAGTCCGGTGACGGTGCGTTGCGTGACCTGGTCGCGCGGCGAACCCCATTGTTCGAGTTCGTGATTCGTACCGCGCTGGCCGATCACGATCTCGACAGTGCGGAGGGCCGGGTGTCGGCGCTTCGCCGCTGTGTGCCGATGGCGGCCAGGATCAAGGACCCGACGCTGCGCGACGAGTACGCCCGCCAGTTGGCCGGTTGGGTCGGCTGGGACGACGTCGCCCAGGTCATCGGCCGAGTGCGGGAAACGGCGAAGGCCGGCGGCGGTGCGACGCGGCGCGATGCGCGCAGGGGAGCGGCCCCGGCCGCCGGGCCCGCCCCCGCCGTGGCACGTCCCGATCCGCGCGACCCCACCCTGTGGCCGCAGCGGGAGGCGCTCAAGTCCGCACTGCAGTACCCCGCGCTCGCCGGGCCCGTCTTCGACACGCTCAGCGTCGAGAACTTCACCCATCCCGGGTACGCCGCCGTGCGCAGTGCGATCGCTGCGGCCGGCGGCATGTCGGCGGGCGGTTCCGGAGGCCAGTGGATCGATGCCGTCCGCGAGCAGGCGGCGTCCGCACAGGCGGCGAACCTGATCAACGAACTCGGGGTCGAGGCCTTCAAGGTCGAGGACGACGAGCGGCTGGCCCGCTACATCGGTGGGGTGCTGGCCAGGTTGCAGGAGGTCTGGGTCGGCAGGCAGATCGCCGAGATGAAGTCCAAGCTGCAGCGCATGTCACCGGTCGACAACGACGACGAGTACAACGCGCTGTTCGGCGATCTCGTGGCGATGGAGACCTACCGGCGCAGCCTGGTGGAGCGGGCGAGCGGCGACGACCTCACTGCGTGACGCGTCCCGTCGCGCTATGGTGAGTTCGCCGTCAGACCACATCACCGGTATGGAAGGCTCGCACACATGATCTTCCGAGCACGCCGAATCCTCACCGCGGGAGCCTTGGCGGTTGCCGCCGTCGCCGCTCCGCTGACGATTGCCGTGACCAGCGGCTCCAGCCATACCACCGAAGCTGCGCCGTGCCTTGCGTGGTACGGCAACAAGGAAGACGGCATCTGCCTGGGGTACTCGAACGGCAACCCGACCAACGTCGGCACACCGTTCGGCACGTTCGGACCCAACGGAAACTCCGGTATCTCGACGGGCCCGCTGCTTCCCGGCCAGACCTGGCGTCAACCGATCAGCTAGCGGTTCTTCCCGGGCTGCCACACGGCCGTCTCCGCGTCGATCGGGGTAAGCGTGCCGATCGACGAATCCGGTGATACCCGGTCGGCGATCTTGCGCCGTCCCGCATCCAACACCGCCTTCGTCGCGGGACTCCCGGTGACCGCACGGAACGTGCCGGCGAGCTGTTCGTAGCGGCGCCTGCCCGCCTTCGCGCCCAACACGTATCCAACTGCCATGACGGCGGCGACGCGGATCACAGGAGCCCTTCCTCACGATGGTGCATTGCGTCCATCCTGCCTCGTGCGGAGAAGATCTGGCTGAGGGAGGCGGGCACCCCGCGTGACGTGCCCGATACCGGAGTTCCAGAGTCCATGCGCTAAAGTCAACGCTCGGTCGAAGGCGCGCCCTACGGCCGACGAGCATTCCCCTGTAGCTCAATTGGCAGAGCAGCCGACTGTTAATCGGCAGGTTCGTGGTTCGAGTCCACGCGGGGGAGCCACGGTTCTGCTAGCTACTCCGCGTTCTGCTCCACGTGCTCGTCGGCGTCGGGGATGTGCTCGGGATGCAGCATCTCGGCGTAGCGGAGCTGCTCCGGAATCCCGAAGCCGTCGACCAGTAGCTCGGCGTGCGGCCGGAGCTTGCGGCACCGGTCGTTGATGCCGCGGGTGACGGCCTTGGAGCGCTCGGTCGACAGGAATCGGTGCTCGACGAACCACGACTTGTCGTCCTCGATCACCGACAGCGCATACAGGTCGCACACCATGCCGAGGATCTCGCGTGCCTCGTCGTCCTCGCAGGTGTCGATGCCTGCGACGAACGCCTCGAGGATGATCCGGTCGATGTGCGCCTTGGCGGCGTGCAACACGTGGTCCTGCACGGCGTTGAACGCGTCGAACGGAGACATCTCCTTGGACTTGCCCTGCAGCCGGCGGGCCACCGACGCGAGCATGTACTCCTCGCGGTCCTCGAACATCTTCACCTGGGTGCCGCGGTTGAACAGCGACCCCTCTTCCTCGTTGTCCTCACGTGAGTCGACGATCGTCTGCATGATCGTCTGCGCCGCGGTCCGCTTGAGCACCCGCTCGCCCGCGAAGTTCGCCGCGAACCGGACCCACTGCGCCGGGCTCATGCTCTTGACGTCATCGGCGTAGGCGGTGAGGAGCTCCTTGGCCACCAGCTGCGTCAGCACGTGGTTGTCGCCCTCGAACGTGGTGAACACGTCGGTATCGGCCTTGAGGGCGATGAGACGGTTCTCCGCGAGATAGCCCGCACCGCCGCAGGCTTCGCGGGCCTCCTGAATGGCGCGGGTGGCGTGCCAGGTGTTGGCGGCCTTCAGCCCGGCGGCGCGGGATTCGAGCTCGCGCTGCTCCTCGGCGTCGGGGTCGTCGGCGGTCTGCAGCTCGTGGCACTTGGCCACCAGCTCGTTCTGGGCGAACTGCAGGGCATACGACTTGGCGATCAGCGGGAACAGCCGGCGCTGATGCACCAGGTAGTCCATGATCAGCACCTCATCTTCAGCGCCCGGGGCTTCGAACTGCCTGCGCTGCAACGCATATCGCGTCGCGATGTCGAGTGCCACCCGGGCTGCGGCGCCCGCGCTGCCGCCGACCGTGACCCGGCCGCGGATCAGCGTGCCGAGCATCGTGAAGAACCGGCGGCCCTGGTTCTCGATCGGTGACGAATACGTACCGTCCTCGGCGACGTCGGCGTACTTGTTGAGCAGGTTCTCGCGCGGGATGCGCACCTGGTCGAACTGGATGCGTCCGTTGTCGACGCCGGGCAGCCCGCCCTTGTACTGGCAATCCGACGTCGTGATGCCCGGCAGATCGTTGCCGTCGTCATCGCGAAGCGGCACCACGAAGCAGTGCACGCCGTGGCCTTCGCCGTTGGTGATGAGTTGGGCGAACACCGCCGCCACCCGAGCGGTGTTCGCGGCGCCACCGATGTAGTCCTTGCGCGAGGACGGTGTGGGGGAGTCGACGACGAACTCCTGGGTGTCCGGGTCGTATGTCGCGGTGGTCTCCAACGCCTGTACGTCACTGCCGTGTCCGGTCTCGGTCATGGCGAAGCAGCCGAGCACCTCGAGGTCGATGAGCTTCTTGACGTAGGCCTCGTGGTGGCGCTCGGTGCCGAGGTTCTCGATCGCGCCGCCGAACAGACCCCACTGCACGCCGGCCTTCACCATGAGCGAGAGGTCGGACATCGCCAGCATCTCGATCTGCGTCACGGCCGCCCCGACGTCGCCGTTGCCGCCGTGCTCCTTCTTGAAGCCGTCCTCGGCAGCGCCGTTCGCGGCCATGATCCGCATTTGTTCGTTCACCTTGGTGCGGGCGATGACCGTATTGGGGGTGTAGTGCGGCTTGAAGACTTCGGAGGAAAGCTCTTGGCGCATCCGGTTCTTCATGTCGCGCCAGCGGCCGTCGAGCGCGTTACGAATGTGATCCGCAGTGGTCGTCATGTTTCCACGTTATCCCCAGAATGCGGTGCCGAAACTGTGATGTGGCAAACCCAGGCAAACCTCATTGAAACGGACCGAACGGGCTCGCGTTGAATCGTCGACATGAGCACTTCAGAGCCGATCCGGCGGCCGCCGGGGCAGCCCCTCGAGATCGACCATCGGCATGCCGACGTCACGGGCGGCTGGCTGCGAGCCGCCACGTTCGGGGCGATGGACGGACTCGTCAGCAATACGGCACTCATCGCGGGCGTCGCCGCGGCTGCGAACAGCAGCGCCGTGGTGGTCTCCGGTGTGGCGGGTCTGCTGGCGGGCGCGTTCTCGATGGCGCTCGGCGAGTACACCTCGGTGACGACGGCCAACGAGCAGATCGAGTCCGAGGTCCGCGTCGAGCGGCGGTCCTTCAAGACGAACCCGGACGCCGAGCGCAACGAGCTCATCGGCACGCTGGTCGCGCTGGGGATCAGCGAAGCAACCGCCACCGCGGCTACGCACGAAATCCACCGCGACGAGAACCGTGCGTTGAACTTTCACCTCGTCCAGGAGTTGGGCATCGACCCGAACGAGAAGCCGTCGCCGTGGGTGGCTGCCGGCTCGTCGTTCGTCATGTTCGCGATAGGTGCCATCGTGCCGCTGATCCCGTATCTGCTGGGGTACTCGTCACTCTGGTTGGGCCTGGCGTGCGGCGGCGTGGGACTACTCGTGGCCGGCGGGGTGGCCGCCTACTTCACCCGCCGGTCGGTGTGGCTGGGTTCCCTGCGGCAGTTGGCCTTTGGTGGAGTCGCGATTGCGGCGACGTATGTGGTCGGCCACCTGATAGGCGCGTCCGTGACCTAGAACTCGATGGCGTAACCGCCCCGAAGGTCCTTGTGCGCGGCCTTCAACGTGCGGTCGCAGAGTGCCACGAGCTCATCGACGTCGAGGCCGGACTCGTCGCCCAGCCGCCTGAGCCACGCCGTCTCTTCGTCCCTGAGCTCGGTCCACCTGCGCTGCCCTTCGAGCATCGTCTGGTCGTCAGGGGCATCACCGGCCGCCATGACGAGTTGCTTCTTGCACGTGTCCAGCTGTGCCAGCGAGTAACCGTTGTCCCGGAACTGACGGTCCCATTCGTCGAGGATCAACTCGGTCAGGTCGCGCACCGGTTCCGCTACGTAGATCAACAATTCGGCGATTCCGTCGTCCAATCCGAGGCGTGCACGAAACTCATAGAGCTGTCTGATCGCCTCTGCGCGTCTGTCGCTCGTGCTCACCTCGGTGCCGGCGAGCCCCTCTGCGCCACGCCTGAGGTGCAGGGTCGCCGAGATCAGCGACTTCAGGACGGCCTTCTTGTCGTCTGCGGCTCGCTTCTCGTACTCGAGTCGGAGATCATGCGTCCTGTCTTCCCGCTTGTTTCTGGCATCGATGCGCTTCGTCCAAATCGCCACTGCCGCAGTCGATAGAACGGACACCACCGGCACCAGCGTCGTCGAAACCACCGTCAGCACAGTCATGGACGATCAGTCTGCCCGAACCGGCCTGGCCACACTCGGTTGTCGTCGAGTTCCCGTCAGCTGTCGCTGCCGACGGTGACCGCGGTGGCCTCGTCGGTCAGTTCGTCGATCTCGGTCTCGGGATCGTCGATGTGGCTCAGGTGCGGACGCGTGGCGAGCAGGACGCCCGCACCGAGCAGGACGGCGCCCGCGCCGACCCAGAACGGGAGGTGCACGTTGAACGTCTCGCCGAGGACGCCGGCCAGCCAGGGTGCGACCGCGGCCCCGCCGAACCGTAGGAAGCTGTACGCCGCCGACGCGACGCCGCGTTCGACCCCGGTCGATTCCCCGGTCGCTGCGCTCCTGCCCGCCGGAACCGCCTTCATCACCGTCTCCGTGATCAGGGTGTTGTTCACGCCGATGAACAGGCCGGCCACCACCACGCACGCGGCCAGGGCCGCCCTGGTGTCCGTGAAGACCGCCATCACTGCGAGCAGGGCCGAGAAGGCCAGCAGGTTCAGGACGAGCACCCGCACGGTACCGAACCGGTGTTGAAGGCGCGGCGCCACGACCACGGACGTGAAGGCCAGTGCCAGGCCCCAACCGAAGAAGATCAGCCCGATCTGGTGGGCGTTCATGTCGAGCGGGAACGGCGTGAACGCCAGCAGCGTGAAGAAGCCGAAGTTGTACAGCAGAGCGGTGATTCCGACGCCGAGCAAGCCGCGGTGGCGCAGCGCGCGCAACGGATCCGCCAGGCTGGTGGCCCGGGCGGCACGGGGCGTCGAGGGCAGCAGGAAGGCGGTGACCACCAGCGCGACCGCCATCAGTGCGGAGACGCCGAAGAACGGGCCACGCCAGGAGATCGAGCCGAGCACTCCGCCGACGAGCGGGCCGACGGCGATGCCGAGTCCCAGCGCCGCCTCGTAGAGGATGATCGCCTGGGCCACCGACCCGCGGGCGGAGTTCACGATGGTGGCCAACGCGGTCGCGATGAACAACGCGTTGCCCAGACCCCACAGCGCACGCCATCCGACGATGCCCGTCACGGAGTCGGACATGCCTGCCAGGCCGGCCCCGGCGATGATGATCACCAGTCCGATCAGCAGGGTCCGCTTGGGTCCGATCCGGCTGGACACCACGCCGGTGATGAGCATCGCGACGCCCATGACGGCCATATAGCTGGTGAACAGCAGTGACACCTGCGACGGCGTGGCATTCAGGTTGTCGGCAATCGGCTTCAGGATCGGGTCCACCAGGCCGATGCCCATGAAGGCGACGACGGAGGCAAACGCGACGGCCCAAACGGCCTTGGGTTGGCGCCACATGGGCGGCTACTCCTCTTCGGTAGGGAATCGGGGTGTCGGAGAAAGGATTTCAGCGCTCGCGCTGGGCGTCCTCGAGGATCGAGCGCATGACTCGGACGGCTTCGGTGAGGGATTCACGGTCGGCGGTGTCGAGGCGTTCCAGGTAGGGGTTCACGATGGCGCCGCGGTCGGCGCGTACGCGAGCCAGTACGTCCTTGCCCCGCGGGGTGATGCTGATCAGCACCGCACGTGCGTCGGCCGGGTCGGTGATGCGGGACACCAGGCCGCCCTCCTCGAGTCGGCGGACCTGGGTGGTCATCGTCGGCTGCGAGCAGTGGTCGAAGGCGGCGAGGTCGGAGATGCGCGCCGCACCCTGGTCTTCGATGGTCGACAACAGTCGGGCCTGGGCGTACGGCAACTCCATCTTGACGCGCTGGGTGGCGAGCCGGTTGAGCCTGGCGACCACGGACAACAGGTCGCCGGCGAGCGAGCTGTCGGCAGCCGGTTGAGTCGCGGAGGGGAGAGGCATCCGACCATTTTTACATAGAAGTTCTATGTACATCAAACGCGGGGTCGTGGTGGCCATGCTCACAGCCGGCTGAGACAGCTCGTGGTCGGCAACTGGCAGAATCGAGAAATGGCCCAGACCGGCAGCGAGACCGGCGGCGGCGCACCTCGACGGGCTGGCTCGATGAAACCCGACGAGTTGGCGCACGCCGCCGTCATGTCCGCGTTGTGCGCCGCCACCGCGATCATCGCCGTCGTCGTGCCGTTCGCGGCAGGTTTGTCCGTGCTCGGCACCGTCCCGATGGGGCTGCTCGCCTACCGCCACCGCTTCCGCGTTCTGGTCGCCGCGACCGTCGCCGGCGGCATCATCGCCTTCCTCATCGCCGGCTTCGGCGGCTTGATGACGGTGGTCAACTGCGCCTACATCGGGGGTCTGGTCGGGATCGTCAAGCGCCGCGGCCGCGGTACCCCGACGATCACCGTCGCGTCGTTGATCGCAGGTGCACTGTTCGGCGTCCTGGGCGTCGGCTTCCTGATCGTCTTCTACCGGATACGCGAACTGGTCTTCGCGTCCATCACCGCCAACATGAACGGCATCGCCGCCGTACTCGAGCGCATCTCCGGCCTGGAGATGGCCGCGCAACGACTGCGGGACGACTTCAGCACGGTGCTCACCTACTGGCCACTCCTGATCATCGGCTCCAGCATTCTCAGCATCGGCTCCGTCACGCTCATCGGATGGTGGGCGCTGTCCAAGGTCCTGGTGCGACTGTCCGGGGTACCCGACGTGCACAAGCTCGACTACGTCGACGCAACCGAACCCGTCGGCCCGGTGCCCGCGCGATTCCGCGACGTCAGCTTCCGCTACGAGGGCGCGAAGCACGACGCCCTCGGCCCGGTGTCGCTGTCCATCGGCGAGGGTGAGCACGTGGCCGTGACCGGCCCCAACGGGTCGGGCAAGACGACGATGATGCTGGTGCTGTCGGGTCGACCCCCGACGGCGGGCACCGTGGACCGTCCCGGCGCGGTCGGTCTCGGCAAGGTCGGCGGCACCGCAGTGGTCATGCAGCACCCCGAGAGTCAGGTCCTCGGCACCCGCGTCGCCGACGACGTCGTGTTCGGGCTCCCACCGGGCGCCACCACGGACGTCGAGCGACTCCTCGCCGAGGTCGGCCTGGACGGGCTCGCCGAACGCGACACGGGCGGCTTGTCGGGCGGTGAACTGCAGCGTCTCGCGGTCGCCGCGGCCCTGGCGCGGGAGCCGTCGCTGCTGATCGCCGACGAGGTCACCAGCATGGTCGACCAGCAGGGCCGGGAAGCGCTCATCTCCGTCCTGTCGGGTTTGACGAAGCGGCATCGCATGTCGTTGGTGCACATCACGCACTACAACGACGAGGCGGCTTCGGCGGATCGCGTCATCGACCTCACCGGAAACGGCGGCAGCGCCGACAACGTCGAGATGGTCAGCACCGCGCCCGCGCCTGCCCCGACTGACGCGCAGACGCCCCGCGGTGGGTCGCCCCTGTTGGAGCTCAAGGGCATCGGACACGAGTACGGGCAGGGCACCCCGTGGGCGTCGACCGCCCTTTGCGGCGTCGACCTCGTCGTCAACGAGGGTGACGGCGTGTTGATCCACGGGCTGAACGGCTCGGGGAAGTCGACGCTGGCGTGGATCATGGCCGGGTTGCTGACGCCGAGCACCGGAACGTGTCTGCTCGACGGTAAACCCGTCTCGGAACAGGTTGGCGCCGTGGCGATCTCGTTTCAGGCCGCGAGGCTGCAGCTGATGCGCGGGCGCGTCGACATCGAGATCGCCTCCGCCGCCGGGCTGGACTACTACGACCACTCGCAGATCGTCGCCGCCTTGGCTATGGTCGGCCTCGATCCGGCGATCGGCCTGCGGCGCATCGATCAACTCAGCGGTGGCCAGATGCGTCGGGTGGTGCTGGCCGGTCTGCTGGCCCGCAAGCCGCGGGTGTTGATCCTCGACGAGCCTCTCGCCGGTCTGGACGCGGCAAGCCAACGGGGACTGCTGGGCCTGCTGACCGCGCTGCGACGGGACGCCGGCCTGACGGTGATCGTCATCTCGCACGACTTCTCCGGCTTGGAAGAACTCTGCCCCCGGACACTACGGCTGCGCGACGGCGCCGTCATGCCCGCGCCCACGACGACGGGGGGTGTCTCGTGACCGCGCCGCAGCGTCGCCAATCCCGACCCGTCGTGCTGCTGCGACCCGTTCCCGGCCGCAGCGTCATCCACGAACTGTGGGCGGGCACGAAACTTCTCGCCGTCGCTGCCATCGGCATCCTGCTCACGCTCTATCCGGGCTGGATTCCCATCGCACTCGTCGGTGTGCTCGTGCTGACGACCGCGTGGATCGCTCACATTCCCCGGGGTGTGTTGCCCTCGGTGCCCCGCTGGCTGTGGGTGCTGCTCTTCTTCGGCGCCCTGACGGCGTCGTTCGCCGGCGGAAGCCCGCACGTCACGATCGCGTCGGTGAACCTGTGGCTCGGCGGATTGCTGAACTTCCTTCAGATCACCGTCCTCTCGATCGTGCTGCTCGGCCTTGGCGGGTTGGTCTCCTGGACCACCAACGTCGCCGAGATCGCCCCTGCGGTCGCCAAGGTCGGCAGGCCCCTGCGCCTGCTGCGGCTTCCGGTGGATGACTGGGCGGTAGCGCTTTCGCTTGCGCTGCGGGCCTTCCCGATGCTGATCGACGAATTCCGCGTGTTGTTCGCCGCGCGCAAGCTGAGGCCTCGGGAGGCTGCCAACTCGGGACGGGACCGGCGGCGCCGGATGTCCGCGGAGATCGTCGACCTGCTCGCGGCGGCGGTCACGGTATCGCTGCGCCGCGCCGACGAGATGGGTGACGCGATCACGGCCCGCGGTGGCGCCGGTCAGATTTCGGCGTTGCCGTCGCGGCCTCGATGGGCGGATGTCGTTGCCGCCGCCGTCGTGCTGGCCCTGTGTGCCGTCTCGGTCTACGTCGAGGTCTTCACCTCGCTGGCGACGAGCTAACGATCCGCCGCCGCATTAGCGGCGGCCTGGGCGTCGGCGAGGCTGCTCGCCACGTCGCGGCGGCCCAGGAACATCTCGGCGAAGTACGGCGTGAAGGCCTGATACCCGGCGGCGAAGCCCGGCCCGCCCGGCGCCGCGATACGAGGTCCGTTGAGCACCTTGAAGAACGGGGTCACGTCGACACCTCTGGCGGCCCAGTGGTCGAAGTACGCGGGCTGGGCCGCGATCACCGCGGGGATGGCTGCGCCGCCTGCACCGAGGAATGCGTTTCCGCGGGTGCTGCCCATCCACTCGAGCACCTCGTGCACCGCGTCGGGATGCGGCGAGGCCGCATTGCCCGCCGCAGCGATGCCATTGGTCACGCTGACGCGCCCCGCTGGGCCGGCGGGCAGCATGGTCACGCCCCAGCGGAACGGCGCCTGGTCGGCGATCGCGGACAGGTTGTAGGTGCCCGACTGGAACAGTGCCATGCGGCCCTGCAGGAACTGGTTGCGCGAGAAGTCACCGTTGTCGTTGGTGTCCGACGCCGGCGGCGCGACGTGGTCGGTGTTGATCAGCCCGACGAGATACTCGAACGCCTGGATCGCCGCGGGGTTGTCGAACGCGAACCGGTCGCCGTCCTGGAATGCGCCGCCCGCCGAGCCGATGTAGTTCAGGTAGATGCCCTGCAGGTCGTTGGCGGCGTTGTAGCCCCACTGCCTGATCCGGGACGGATCGAATCGCGGTGTGTCGGCGCGGTTTCCGTCAGCATCCACCGTCAGTCGGGCGAGTAGCGGTCGTAGGGTGTCTCCGGCGGGGTTCGCGCCTGGCGACCAGCGAAGGCCCAGCAGCTCCTCGACTCCCACGCCTGCCTGATCGAGCAGGTCGGCGTTGAAGTACACCGCGATCCCGGCGTCGGTGAGCTGAGGTACGCCCCACAGCACACCGTTGCGCGTGAATTGTCGAACGACCGGTGTCTCCCACGCTCGCGCCGCGCCGGGGCCCAGTGTCGTGCCGATGTCGAGCAGCCTGCCGGTGTCGGCGTAGTTGGCGAAATAGGCGTTGGAGAGCCAGAAGACGTCGTCCGCGCCGCCGCCGGCCACGTCGGTGCGCAGCGTGTCGAAGTAGGACGAGTAGGCCACGACGTTGAGGCGTACCTCGATGTCGGGGTGTTGGCGGCTGAACTCGTCGAACGACTGGCGGTAGGCCGCGGCCGCCTGTTCGTCCCACAGTCGCACGGTCACCACCGTCTTGCCGGAGCGTTCGATCGGGCCGCCGAGTAGCACGGCGACGCCGAGCAGCGCCGCCATCGCGATGGCTAGCGCGCCGACGAACAGCGTCGAGAACTTGGGTCTCACCTCGACCTCCACCTGTTGAGATAGCGGTCACGGTCGGATTCGCTCGCAATTCCTGACCGTGAGCGCTCACTCAACGAAGTCGGCGTCACTTGATCCCCGTCACCACGATGGAGCGGACGATGTGGCGGCCGAATGCCACGAACAGCACGATCAGGGGGACGATCGCCACCGTCGTCGCGGCCATCACCAGCGTCCACTGCGCGTCGTAGCGCGACTGCAGGCCCGCGGTCGCCACGGTCAGCACCTGCCATTCGCCGCCGCTGGTGATTACGAGCGGCCACATGAAGTTGTTCCACTGCGACACCGCGGTGATCAGCGCCAGGGTCACCAGGATCGGGCGGCTCGCGGGCAGCACCACGTGCACGATCACGTCGAGCGTGTTGGCGCCGTCCATCCGCGCGGCCCTGACGAGGTCCGCGGGAATCGTGCGGAAGTACTCTCGCAAGAGGAAGATCGCGTACGGCGAGCCGAACATGAACGGCAACACCAACGCCCAGAACGTGTTTCGCAGACCGGCCTCGGCCATCATCAGGTACAGCGGGACCACGGTCACGGTGGCGGGCACCATCAGCGTGGCGACGTACACCCAGAACAGGGCGTCGCGGCCGGGGAACTCCATCCGCGCGAAGGCATACGCGGCGAACACCGAGAAGCTCAGTTGCCCGACCAGGATGACGGCTGTCATCAGCGCCGTCACCGCCAGTGCGCGGCCGAATCCCGCGTCGGCCAGGCCGAGATAGTTCGCCACCGTCGGCGGGGACGGCACCGACAGTGGGGATTCGGTGTTGAACTGACGTGCCGAGGTGAACGACGTCAGCAGGCCGAGTCCGAATGGAACCAGGGTGATGAGCGCGAGGACGCCGAGCACCAGGTAGATCGCGGCGTTTCTAGACCAGGTCATAGCTGATCCTTCGCCGGAAGTACACGTGCTGCACCAGCGTCACACCGAGCAGCAGCACGAACAGCACGATTGCCATCACGGCGGCGCGCCCGACCGCGGCCGCGCCGAACGCCTCGGCGTAGATGCGGTGTGCGAGCAGATCGGTACGGCCCTGGGGACCGCCGTCGGTCAGCGCGTATACGGTGTCGAAAACCTGAGCGGCGCTGACGATCCCGGTGACGAGCACGAAGAACAGCGTCGGCCGCAGCATCGGCAGGGTGATGTAGCGGAACCGCTGCCAGTCGTTCGCCCCGTCGGTGCGTGCCGCATTGTGAACCTCGCGGGGGATGGCCAGGATGCCCGCGAGGAAGAACAACGTCACGTAGCCGACGTTGGTCCACACCGTGACCGCCGAGACGACGGGAAGCGCCAGCACGGGGTCGGTGAGCCACTCGATGGGATACCCGAGGACGGTGCTCACCGCGCCGTCGGTCGGCGCCAGGATCCACTTCCACAGCACGGCGATCGCCAGCGGTGAACAGATCCACGGCAGTACGTACAGCGTCCGGAGGAAACCGCTGCCCGGCAGGTTGCGCGCCAGCATCGCCGCCGCGAGCAATCCGAGCACCGTCTGCAGCGGAACCACCAGAAGGATGAAGATCAGCGTCGCGGTCAGCGACGTGCCGAACGTCTCGTCGCTGAGTACCGATCTCCAATTGCTCAGCCCCACATACTCGATCGGGCCCAGCAGATCCCATCGGTGCAGACTCAGCCACACCACGACGAGCATCGGCAACAGCAGGAAGATGACGACGCCGAAGAGGCTGGGGGCGAGCAGCGCATAGCCCACGGCGGTGTTGCGAATGCCGTGTCGAATTGGCTGGCGACCCACGGCGTCATTATGGTGCCACTACGGTAGAGCCGTGACAGCGCGCCGACGTGTCGACCCCGACTTTCTCGCATTGCCCCGGCATCAGCTCGCCGACGCCGCACTCTCGGCGGCTACGTCCGCCGGCGCGAGCTATGCAGACCTGCGGATTCAGCGCATCACCACCGAGATCGTGCAACTGCGCGACGGCGAGCTCGAGACGTCGGTCGTCAGCCGTGAGATTGGCCTGGCGGTGCGCGTCATCGTGGACGGCACCTGGGGTTTCGCGTCGCACGCCGAGTTGGACTCGGCGGTTGCCGCCGAGACGGCACGTCGTGCGGTCCGCGTCGCCGCCACCCTCGCTCCGCTGAACGCCGAGCGCATCGAGCTGGCACCGGAGCCGGTGTACTCGGATGTCTCCTGGGTGTCGGACTACGCCGTCGACCCCTTCGACGTCCCCTCCGTCGACAAGATCGGCACGCTCGTCGAGTACTCGGGGCGCCTGCTGGCGGCCGACGGCATCGACCACGTGTCGGCGAGCTTGCAGTCGGTAAAGGAGCAGAGCTTCTACGCCGATGCGTTCGGCTCGTCGATCACCCAGCAGCGGGTGCGCCTGCAGCCCAGGTTCGACGCGGTCGCGGTCGACTCCGCGGCGGGCACGTTCGAGACCATGCGCACCCTGGCGCCGCCGATGGCGCGGGGCTGGGAGTTCGTGGCCGGCGACGAGGTATGGGACTGGTCGGGCGAGCTTGCCGAGCTGCCCTCGCTGTTGGCCGAGAAGACCAAGGCGCCGTCGGTCGTCGCGGGTCCCACCGACCTGGTGATCGACCCCACCAACCTGTGGCTCACCATCCACGAGTCGATCGGCCACGCCACCGAGTACGACCGGGCGATCGGCTACGAAGCCGCCTACGCGGGCACGTCCTTCGCGACGCCGGACAAGCTCGGTGTCATGCGGTATGGGTCGCCGGTGATGAACGTGACCGCCGACCGTACCGTCGAATTCGGTTTGGCGAGCATCGGGTTCGACGACGAGGGGGTGCGCGCCCAGAAGTGGGATCTGGTGCGCGACGGTGTCTTCGTCGGCTATCAACTAGACCGGGTGTTCGCGCCGCGACTGGGGCAGGCGCGCTCCAACGGGTGCTCGTACGCGGATTCGCCGCACCACGTGCCGATTCAGCGCATGGCCAACGTGTCCCTGGAACCCGGGGTCGACGACTTGAGCACCGAGGACCTGATCGGTCGCGTGGAGGACGGCATCTACGTCGTCGGCGACAAGTCGTGGTCGATCGACATGCAGCGCTACAACTTTCAGTTCACCGGTCAACGATTCTTCCGGATCCGCGACGGTCGGCTCGACGGGCAGGTCCGCGACGTCGCCTACCAGGCGACCACCACGGACTTCTGGGGCGCGATGGAGGCGGTCGGCGGCCCGTCGACGTGGCGCCTCGGCGGGGCGTTCAACTGCGGCAAGGCGCAACCGGGGCAGGTCGCCGCGGTGAGTCACGGCTGCCCGTCGGCTTTGTTCCGTGGGATCAGCGTGTTGAATACCCGCGAGGAGGCCGGCCGATGAGCGTCAGCGAAGAGGTCGAATCGGGGAGAAGCCGATGATCAGCGCACCCGACGTCGTCGGAATCGTCCTCGCCGAGGCCGCCCGCCGTGGGGTGGCCGACGAGACCATCGTGGTGGTCACCGACCGGGCGACGGCGTCGCTGCGGTGGGCGGGCAACTCGATGACCACCAACGGCGAGTCGCTGAGTCGCGATACCACGGTGATATCGATTGTCCGCCAGGGCAACAGCGCGCACATTGGCTCGGTGAAGTCCAGCGAGGTCGACCCGTCGGCGATCCCCGGCCTGGTGGCCGCATCGCAGGATGCGGCACGCTCGGCACCGGAAGCGCGCGACGCCGCGCCGATGTTGGCCGGCGACGGCACCCCGGATGACTGGGACACGCCGGTGCCCGAGACGGCCGCCGACGTCTTCGCCGGCGTCGCGAAGAGCTTGGCGAAGGGTTTTCGCGGGACGGATCGGCTCTACGGTTTCGCCCGCCACGAACTGGAGACGACGTTCGTCGCGACCTCGAGCGGGCTGCGTCGGCGCTACACCCAGCCGACCGGCTCGGTGGAGATCAACGCCAAGCGCCGGGGCCCCAGCGCCTGGGTGGGCGTCGGAACCCCCGACTTCGTCGACGTGCCAACCGATTCCATGCTCGACGAGCTCTCGACCCGACTGGACTGGGCCGGCCGAAGCATCGAACTGCCTGCCGGTCGCTACGAGACGTTGATGCCGCCGTCGACGGTCGCCGACATGATGATCTACCTCGGCTGGACCATGGACGGCCGCGGTGCACAGGAGGGCCGCACCGCGCTCTCGGCGCCGGGCGGCACACGGGTGGGGGAGAAGCTCACCGATCTCGGGCTGACGTTGTACTCCGATCCGGCGGCGACGGGCCTGGAGTGTTCACCGTTCGTGGCGGCGACCAGTTCCTCTGAGCGGGTGTCGGTGTTCGACAACGGCATGGACGTCGACCGGGTGGAGTGGATTCGCGACGGCACGGTCAACGCGCTGGCCTACCCGCGGTCGGCGGCCGCCGAGTTCGACGTGCCGGTGGCGGTTCCCGCGGACAACATGCTGATGACGGGCGGGTGGGCGAGCTTGTCGGACATGATCCGCCGCACCGAGCGGGGTCTGCTGCTGACCACGCTGTGGTACATCCGCGAGGTCGACCCCACCGTGCTGTTGCTAACGGGCCTGACTCGCGACGGCGTGTACCTGATCGAGGACGGTCAGGTCACGGGGGCCGTCAACAACTTTCGCTTCAACGAGAGCCCGCTGGACCTGTTGCGGCGCGCCACCGAGGCGGGTGTCAGCGAGACGACGCTGCCCAGGGAATGGGGTGACTGGGCGACGCGGGCGAAGATGCCGTCGCTGCGCATCCCCGACTTCCACATGTCGTCGGTGAGTCAGGCGCAGTAGACGCGTCGGCCTTCCTTGAAGGTCTCGACGACGGCGATGTCGAGGATCCGGTCGGTGGGCACGGCGGTCGGGTCGCCGTCGAGTATCACGACGTCGGCCAGCTTGCCTTCCGCGAGGGTGCCCTTCGAGTCTTCCTCGCGGATCTGCCACGCCGCCTCGATCGTGAGCGCCTTCAGCGCCTGCCACGGGTCGACCCGTTCGTCGGGGCCGATCACCTCGCCCGAGCGGGATTCGCGAGCGACCGCGCTCCACACCATCCGCATCGGATCGATCGGCGTGACGGAGAAGTCGTTGTGGTTCGAGCAGTGCAACCCGGCGTCGACGGCCGAGGCCATCGGGCTCAAAAAGTACGCGCGCTCGCGGCCGAGGTTGGCGACGTGGACGTCGCCCCAGAAGAAGGCGTGCACGGTGAAGAAGCTTGGGGACAAGCCCAATTCGACGTAGGCGGCGAGCTGTTCGGGGCGCATGAACTGGGAGTGGATGATCACCGTGCGGCGGTCGTCGCCCGCGGTCATCCCGGCCGCCCGGCACGCATCGATCATCAGGTCGATCGCGGCGTCACCGTTGCAGTGGCTGAAGATCTGGATGCCCGCGTCGGCGATCTGCTTGACCATCTGGTGGATCAGCTCGGGCGGGAACACGGGCTGGCCGGACCAGTCGGCCTCACCGTTGGGTCCGGGAGTTAGCAGTGGCTCCGTCCAGAACGCGGTCTTTCCCTGCGGGGAGCCGTCGACGATGCATTTGATGCCCTGGAGCTTGAGCCGGTTGCGGTAGGTGCCAAAGGATTCGGCTGCCGTGTCGGGCAACTCCATTGGGCCGCCGGTGAAGTCGGGGAAGTACTCCTTGACGAGCTTGGGCACCTCGAGGACCAGCGGTACGGCGACCACGTCGAGGTAGAGGCGTCCCTGATCGGCCGCGGTGCGGATGAGGGCGAGGTCCTTGGCGTGGGTAGCGCCCTCCTGCACGGTGGTGGTGCCCTTGCTGGCGTAGAGCTGCTGGGCGGCGTCGAACGTCTCGAGCAGCTCGTCCTGCGACGGCTGCGGCATGTTGGCGAAGATGGGCACGAAGGCGGTCTCCATGATCAGGCCCTCGGGTTCGTTTCCGCCCGGCTTGCGCAGGATCAGACCCCCGGGCGGCGTCGTCGTGGACGCGTCATAGCCGACCGCGGCAAAACCCTTGGAGTTCAACACCGCTCCGTGATTGGAGCTGTGGATCAGCAGCACCGGGTGGTCCGGCAGCACGGCATCGAGATCGTCGCGCGTGCACTGGCGGCCGTCGGACAGGTTGGAGACGTCGTAGCCGTAGCCGACCACCCAGTCGCCCGTGGGCACCGCGTTGACCGTGACGAAATCGGTGAGAACGCGCTGGATGTCGGCGATGCAGGTGACGGGGCCCGCGGGTACGCCGGACACGTTGGCCCACGTGACGATCTGCGGTGCGTTGGCGAAGTGGCCGTGGGCGTCGATGAACGAGGGCATCAGGGTGCGGTCGCCAAGCTCGACGATCTCGGTGTCCTCGCCACGGGTGGACATGACGTGGGCTTCGTCGCCGACGGCCAGGATGCGGCCGTCGCCGATGGCGATGGCCTCGACCCGTGGCCGGGCATCGTCCATGGTGAGAATCGTGCCGCCGCGGAAGATTCGTTCCGCGCATGCCGTGGTCATGATCGAACGGTATCCATTGACCGCGCGCTCGGTATGGGATCGCCGAGTTTCACCGTGGGTGTGGCGACCGAGCCGACATAATCGAGGGTATGGATGACGACCGGTTGTACGGCATGCTGACGCGGTTGATCGCGCTGTCGCCGGAGGGCGATGCCGGCCGCAATGCCCTGGTGCGGGCGGTGTGTGCGGAGGCGGTGTCGCTGCTGCCGCTGGCTGCGGAGGGCGAGGCCGACGACGATCCGCAGCTCGCCGAGTTCGCGGAGCAATTCGCGGTCGACGTCTCGGTGATCAGTCCGCAGCAGCGCGCAGCGTTCATGACGGCGTTGGGCGCCAAGGCATTCCGCATGGCCGCGCTCATCTTCGTCGCGGACTTCGTGCCGCGTGTGCGGATGGGCCTGAGCGCGCTGGGCTTCGCTCCCGTCGTGGACCCCGTGGTGTGGGACCGTGACACCGATCCGGTCGATCTGCTGCTCAACCAGTTCGCCCCGATGGTCGGCGCGCTGCGCGAACTGGATCCGGTGACCACCGAGGTGGTGAGGTTGCGCGGAGCGGTCCAGCACGACTGCCGGCTGTGCAAGTCTCTGCGTGAGGGCGCTGCGCTCGACGCGGGGGGGACGGAGTCGCTGTACTCCGACATCGAGGATTACGAGTCGTCGAGGCTGCTCGACGATCGGCACAAGGCGGCGCTGCGCTACGTCGACGCGTTGATCTGGACGCCCTCGAAGATCGACGCCGACGTGGCCGCAGGCGTGCGGACGCACTTCGCGGATGCGGAGGCCTTGGAGATCACCCTCGACGTGATGCGCAACGGGGCCAACAAGATTGCCGTCGCCCTCGGGGGCGATGCGCCGCGGGTCGAGACCGGTACCGAACGCTATGTGCTTGGCCTGGACGGCCAGCCCGTGTATTCCTAACCTCGCAGGACGCGATCCTTGGCTGCGGCGAACTCGGCGTCGGTGAGGGCGCCCCGATGGTGCATCTCGTCGAGCTGCTGGAGCTGCTCGGCGATCGTGGGATCGTTCTGCGGGATCCACTGCGATGCCGGTGGGGATGGTGTGGGAGCGCTGGCGTCGTCGACGGTCTCGAAGTGCATGGGATTCTTCGGATCAACCCGCAGGCTGAAGACCGCGCCCGGCCCGGGAATCTCGCCCAGCATGAAGGTGCCCGAGTACTTGGCCTCATACGGCGGCGTCCCGTCGGCGCGTTCGATGCGCAGTGTCATCGTGCGGCGAATGTAGACGCTGTTGATGATCATGTTCATGATCGGCTTCTTGACGTCGAGCACCGTACCCGTGGCCGGGATTCCGTTGTGCTGCAGGTCATCACTGCGGGCCAGCCGAGAATGGAACCACACCGCGTAGGCGCCGACTACGACGAGCACTGCCGCCGGCGACCAGGGCGCCACCGGAACGGTCCAGTCCGCGACGAACGGCATCGTCGAGGCCAGTAGCCAGCCGAGGATGCTGTTGCCTGAGGACTTGCGAGCCACGGCCATGAAGATGCCGAACTGGATGAGATAGCCGACGATCCAGATCGCGATGATCGGGCCGATGATGGGGGTGTCCTGGTCGATGCCCCTGAATGCGAAGTAGACGATCCACGCTGGCGCGACCAGGGTGACGCACCACGCGGTCAGCAACCCGGCGATCAAGGGCTTGTTCACGGCGTCACGCTAACGCCCTGGTGGCGCGCCGTCTGCCCAGGTCGGCGGACTCACAGCCAACTCACGGTCGAGCAACCCCGAATGTTCATCCCCGAGGGCGTAACGGGCATCGGAGCTACGAGAACCACCCCTTGGTACGCGCAATCGCGCGGCCACGGCGTTCGACCGCAGGAAGGTTTGGGATTGACATGAAGAGACTGCTAGTGACGGCAGCCATCACCGGGGGGCTGGCCGCTGTCGGGCTCGGTGTCGCCGGCGTGGCAGCGGCAGATGCGCCTGCCGCCGAGACGATCGCCGGCCTGCAGGCCGAGGGCTACAGCGTGCAGATGAACGGGGGAGTGGGTCAACCCCTCTCGGAATGCACCGTCAGTGGCGTCCACGGCGCGTCGGCCACGAACGCCGGAGGCACCGTGTACGTGGACATGGCGTGCCGGGGAGGTTGCTGAGCGAAGAGCCGCGCTAGCGGCTCGGTCCCGTCACGAGGCGGGGCCGAGCCGTGCCGACCTCAGGCGGCGAAGGATGCAATGTAGTCGATGACGGTGGTCAGCGACGTCTCAAGGGGTTCACCATCGCGCATCGTCTTGGTGAGCAGCAGTCCACCTTGCAACGTGGTCAGCAGCACCGTGGCCAGCCTGTCGACGTCGGCGGCGGCGACCAGTTCCCCGCGCTGCTGCATGTCGGCCAGCCCGTCCCGAATCGCTTCTCGCCACCGCCGATAGCTGATCGCGAGGTCTTCCCTCGCCGCGTCGTCGCCATCGGCGAGTTCACTGGCCAGGGAACCCAGCGGACACCCGCCGCGGAACCCGCGAGACCGCTGCAAGGTGACGACGACGTCGGCCCAGGCGCGTAACGCGTCGAGATCGTCCAGGCGGGCGAGGAAGGTTTCCTGAAAGCCGAGGATCGCCTCCGTCTGGTGCTCGATCACCGCTCGGACGAGTGCACGCTTGTCGCCGAAGTAGTGGTAGAGCTGCGACGCGCTGACGCCGGCCGCGGTCTGGACGTCCTCGGTACTGGTTCCGGCGACCCCGCGCTCGTACATCAGGGCGGCGGCGGCTGCCAGGATCCTTTCCCGGGTGGCCTGTCCCTTCCGGGTGATCATTCTCGGAGTCTACTGATTTTGGAGTTGACAATCCAAAACACCCGGGGTTGTGTGGAGTGATCAATCCAATTTCTACCGAAAGCTGGTCGCGTGTCGTCGCAAACATCCACCATCGCCGAACAGTCGCACGCCTTGACCAGCGGACCCGCCGCCTCGCTACCGGCTGACATCGTGGCCGCCTTCGCTGCCGAACGGGCTGCTCTGGACGCGAACGGTGTGCCGGACGGAGTCGCGGAGCCGGGCGCCGTCATGCCGGACGGTGAGCTGCTCGACGTGCACGGTGCGCCCACCTCGCTGGCGCAGTTGCGGGACGGCCGCGCCGCGGTCGTGGTCTTCTACCGTGGGGCGTGGTGCCCGTACTGCAACATCGCGCTGCGTACCTACGAAGCCGAGCTGGTGCAGCCGCTCGCCGAGCGCGGAGTCGTGCTGATCGCCGTCAGCCCGCAGAAGCCCGATGGTTCGCTCAGTTCCGCCGAGTCCAACGAGCTGACGTACGCGGTCGCATCCGATCCGGGCAACCAACTCGGGGCCGCATTGGGCATCGTGACCGAACCCTCTCCGGATGCCGTTGCGGGACAGCTCAAGTTGGGGCTCGATCTCACCGAGGTGAACGCCGATGGAGGAAGGACGCTGCCGATGCCGACCGTCGTGATCGTCGATAGCGCCGGCATCATCCGGTGGATCGACGTGCACCCCAACTATGCCGGCCGCACCGAGGTGTCCGACATCCTGCTCGCCGCCGATTCGCTGGGCTGAATACCCTTGTCGAACAACACGTTTCTCATCACGGGTGCCAACGCCGGACTGGGCAAGGACGTGGCACGGCAGTTGGCCATGCGCGACGACGTCGACACCATCTATCTGGCATGCCGCAGCGAGGCCAAGGCACGGTTGGCTCGCACCGACCTGCAGCGGACGACCGCGCGATCGGTGTTCGAGATCGTGATCATGGACACCGCGGATCCCGACTCGGTGCGCTCGGCGCTCGACGCCATCGACACGCCCCTGCGGGCCGTACTGCTGAATGCCGGTGGTACCGGCGGCCCGAAGCCGATGGCCTTGACCGCGGCAGGGGTGACGACGATCTTCGCCGCGAACGTTCTCGGCCACGTCGTTCTGCTGGAGCGGCTGATCGCAGACGGGATGCTGACCTCGACGGCGGTGCTGACGGGCAGCGAAGCGGCGCGCGGGGTGCCGAAACTCCGAATCAAGCGCCCCACCTTCGACACTCACTCGGTCGACGAGTTCGCCTCGGTGATCGACGGATCGTACTTCCGCGGCAAGGTCGATCCCCTGCTTGCCTACGGTCAGGTGAAGTATCTCGGCGCGCTGTGGATGTCCGCGCTGGCGCGCAGGCATCCCGACCTACGGTTGCTCACCGTCAGTCCCGGCAACACGTCCGGCACCGAGGCGCTGAGGGACCTGCCCACCGTGCCCAGGATGATCATGCAACACGTCGTCATGCCCCATGTGGCACCGATGTTCGGAATCTCCCATCCACTTGAGGTGGGCGCAGGACGACTCGTCGACGCGCTGGTCGGTGGGCCCTTACCCAGCGGCGGGTTCTACGCGAGTGCGGAGCGCGCGCTCACCGGACCGCTCGTCGACCAGGCGGACATCGTCGCCGACTTCGGCGACGAGACGATTCAGGACCGAGCCTACGATGCGATCCACGGGTTCCTCCGCGAATCCGGCGACGGGGAGGCATGACCATGACCATCGACCAAACTGCAGACCGCGCAGACCTCGACTTCTACTTCGACCCCGTGTGTCCATTCGCATGGATGACGAGCAAGTGGGTCCGCATGGTGGCCGAACAGCGTGCGTACAAGGTGGACTGGCGGTTCATCTCCCTGCGAATGATCAACGCGCACATCGACTATGACGCCCATTTCCCGCCCGGCTATGACGACGGACACACGGCGGGGCTCAAGCTGCTTCGAGTCGCGGCCCGCGCCAGAGCCGAGCATGGACGCGGCGCCATCGGACCGTTGTACGAGGCGATGGGGCGACGGATCTTCGACACGGCGCCGGTCGGTGAACCGACTTCGGGAGCGGAGCGGGGCACCCGAAGCTTCCTCGAGCCGATTCTGCAGGAGGCCGGTCTGCCCACCGAACTCGGCGATGCCCTCGACGACACGGCCTACGACGACGAGATTCGCACCGAGACCGACGAGGCGTTGGCGCTGACAGGCAAGGACGTCGGCACCCCGATCCTGCAGTTCCAACCGCCCACCGGGGTGGCGTTCTTCGGACCCGTGATCAGCCGACTACCGAAAGCCGAAGAGGCAGGCCCACTCTGGGACAACGTGCTCGGTTTGGCCAGCTTTCCCGGTTTCGCCGAGCTCAAGCGCAGCCTGCGCGAGCGGCCCCAACTCGCCAGCTTCGGCGTCGACCCCGAGGCGCCAGGCGTGCAGGAGGACTGGCACGGCGGTAGTCGACGCACCAAGAAGTAGTGCGGTCGACACGCCAGCCCGGCAGATTCTCGACAGCGAGGCTGTCGCTGGCTACGCGATCTTCTTCTTCAGCACCAACATCGGGAGTAGCAGCGTCGCGAGTGCGGTGACCAGCCACACGACCACCGTCGCCGCGACCCACGAGCCGAGGCCGCGGATGCTCAGCCCGTGGGTGAGCACCGACGCCAGGATCAGGGCCGCCAGCGTGGACACCAGGCCGATGCCTCCCAGGAACGCCGACGCATAGCGGCTCGCCATCTTGAGGAAGAAGGGGGCGAGGATGGCCTGGGCGATGGTGAAGATGACGACGGCGGTGAGGAAGCCCAGCGGTCGGACCGTGACACCCGGAACCAGCCAGGCCGCCGCCAGCAGCCCGATCGCAGACGAACCCAGGAAGACCACGACGCGAAGCAGGAAGCGGATCACGGTCGGAGCCTAGTGCGGCGAGGTTGGTCGTGATCGGCGTTCGGATATCGCCGGTGCTGGGCTGCGGGGGCTCGTGGGACCATGGTGGCCGCGCACACGCGCGAGGGGGCGATAGCTCAGTTGGTTAGAGCCGCGGACTCATAATCCGTTGGTCCTGGGTTCAAGTCCCAGTCGCCCTACGTCAGAGG
>NZ_JAEMTA010000017.1 GCF_016462545.1 Mycolicibacterium sp.
GGTCGCGTTCGGCGGATCCGTCGGCGGCGTGCACGGCGGCGAGCATGTCGACCATGGCCGCTACCCGGCGGGCGCAGGACGCGGATTCCACCCGGGTCCACCCGTCCAGCCCAGCGGCACCGGATGCGCCTGTCGCCGAAGCCACCAATGAGTCGAACATGCATTCGAATCTACGCGGCCAGACCGACGGAAATGCGACGTCAAGTCCACATTGTGGATGAAACCCGGACTGTGCACAACACCGGCAAAAACACCGAAAATGTCAGCCCCACATGCTAATTAGGCCTCGATCTCCCCGGCTATCCCTCGTTCGATCCCAGCCCGGGTGATGGCGGGCAGCACGATCAGCCCATCGAGTTCGCGCTGAGCCTTCGAGTAGGCGTTGCGGCGCTCGTCGGCCGTGGCCGCACCATCCGCTGCCACCCGCAGCAGACGCTGCGCGCGCTCCAACCGCTCCTGTGCCTCGGTCGAGAAGTCGCTGCGTCGCCTCCGAACCGCCTCGGCTTCGGCGACGTCGAACGCCGTGACGTAGGCGTGCACGGCGTCGCGATAGTCGAGCTGGCCGTCGCGGTCGCCCGCCAGCTCGTCGGCATTGGCGGGTCGCAGCAGATCGGCGCGGCTGCGCGCCCGATGGAACTCGGCGGTGAGTGGTTCGCGCATGTCGGTCATCAGCGGGAAGTCCAGGAGCTTCGCGACATCCAACTCGTAGTCCAGCCACCGAGCATCCGTGCTGTCGTGGCGCTGCATCATCTTGGCGGTCTCGCGGCGCGCTGCAGCTTCGTCGAACTTGCCTCGTCCAGACGCCTCTGCGACGGCGATCTTGGTCTGCTGCTTGATCCGGTACCGCTCGAGACGTCGCTCAGCGCGTCGCTCGTTGGCTGCGCCGATGGCCCTGACGCCGCCGCCGATGACCCCGCCGAGGGGGAAGATCAGCCACCAGAAATTTCCGGCGAAGTGCAACACGGAATCCACCCATCCCAGGATGCCATCACTGCGGCGGTGCTTAGGGTGCGAGGCGCTTCAGCGCTGCGCGAAAGCCCGGATTCGGATTCGCCCCCGGCAGGACGGCCAATACGTCCGACAGCGCCTCGTCCACGCCCGCCTTACCCACGCGGGCGCCGTACAGCGCGCCGATCGTCGGTGTCCGGCTGTAGGCGCCGTGACAGTGGACCAGCACGATTCGGCCTTCGCGCCGCAGTCGGTCGATTAGATCGACGGTGTCGCTCAGCACCATGTCCAGGTTCCGATTGGCCTCGGCGCCGTCACGGTCGACCAGCCGCACGTCGATCTGCTCGACGCCGGCCGGCAGGTCGTCGTCGTGGACCCGACAGAGCGACACGATGGCGTCGACGCCCTCCGGTGGCGTCAGCAGCGCCGCCGCGTTGCCCAGCCAGACGCCCTCGTCGTACGGATGTCGCACGGCGATCGCCGGTCCCTGCGGCCGCGGAAACTCGTTGTCCGCCTTGATGATGCGATTGGTGAGCGCGATGAGATCACGCGATTTCAGACCCGGCCAGCCGTGCAGCAGCCGTCGCCACGTACTGGGAATCGCGGACGCCCCATGCGTGGCGCCGAGCAGGCCCCCGGCGATCGCCGCGACGGTGTCGGTGTCAT
Organism: Mycolicibacterium sp.; assembly: GCF_016462545.1. Lineage (GTDB taxonomy): Bacteria > Actinomycetota > Actinomycetes > Mycobacteriales > Mycobacteriaceae > Mycobacterium. Next base: position 1,615 of record NZ_JAEMTA010000017.1, read on the forward strand.
CGCCAGCCCGCACCGCGGCATCCAGCCCGTCCACGACGGTGTTGGTCGCGGAGATCGCCGACCAGGCCGCCTGCAGTGCGGCCACGACCCAGCCGTTGTTCGCGATGTCCGCCGGGCGCGACGCTTCGGCCACGTCCAGTCGCTTGGACCACGTCGCGCGGCTCTCCGCGTCCAGGTGCCGCAGTCCGACTCGCACGTCCAACTCACCCGTCAGCACCGCATGGCGGATGGCGCAGCACCACACCACGCACGCGTCGCGCGCATCCGGGTCGTAGTGGGTCAGCGCGCTGATCTGGCGCGCGGCTGCGACGAGCGCGTCCTCGTCATGAAGGTAGGCCAGCGCCACGGGCGCGGTGCGCATCAACGCGCCGTTGCCCGCCGTGTGCCCGGTGCGCTCGTGGTGCGTGCGCGACGCGGCCAAAGCGGTTGCAGCCCAGCCGCCCTCGGCCGTGGCCCGGCTCAGCACAGCGCGGGTCTGTATCCCGACGTCCTTGGCCGTCCTGGACCACCCGTGCCAGCGTTCGACGATGGCGTCCTGCGCGGCCTCGTCGCGAAGGTCCACGCCGGTGGCGGCGACTTCGGCGATCGCGATGGCCATCGACGTGTCGTCGGTCCACTCACCGGGTGCCCACCCGAAGCCGCCGCCACCGACCATGGCCACCTGCTTCTCGGGGCCCCTCGCGGGTTGGAATTCGTACGGCGCGCCGAGCGCGTCTCCCGCCGCTGTGGCCAGTAGTACGCCACAGGCCCTGTCGATCTGAGCTGTCGTCAATGTCATGTCGTCCCCTCCCCGGAACTATTTTGCGCAATAATGAGCTAAATGCAAGATACTACGGAGGGACGACAAGAATCCTCACCGACTTTCCGCGACCCTCGGTCGCCGTCGACACGGCACTGCTCACCCTGGATCCGTCCGGTTCGGAACTCCTGGTGCTACAGGTGCGACGAAACGACGACACCGGTTGGGCCCTTCCCGGGACGTTCCTTCATCCGCGGGAACGGCTGGCCGACGCGGTCGACCGCGCGCTGCGCACCAAGGCCGGTGTGCGCGGGTTGCGACCTCGTCAACTGCACGTGTTCGACGATCCAGACCGCGACGATCGCGGCTGGGTTCTCTCGGTGGCTCACCTCGCGGTGGTGCGCTCCGAACGCATCTCGACACGCCTTCCCGATCGCACCCGGCTGATGCCGACGTCGCACCCCGGTCGTCTGCCCTACGGCCACGGCGGGATCATCGCGCGGGCGGTGGACGATTTGCGTCCCCGGTATGCCGCCCAGCCGGATCCCTACGGATTGCTCGGCGCGGAATTCACGCTGCGTCAACTGCGACAGGCCCACGAAGCCGTCGCGGGAGAGACGTTGCAGCGAGACCGGTTTCGACGCGTCATGGCGCCACAGCTCGAAGCCACCGAACGGTCGATCGCGTCAGGCAGAGGCCGCCCCGCCGAAGTGTTCCGCCGTCGCTAGCCGAGCGACGACGGCAGCCCGATCCCGCGGTAGCGCCGCAGCCTAGACGCCAACCGCTCCTCGGCGCCGAGCCCGCGCAGCGCGACCAACTCGCCTGCGATGGTGGCCGAGAGGCGCTGCGTGAAGTCCAACGGTGTGTCGGCGGCATCGGTGTGCTCGGGCACGATGACGTCGACGATTCCGTTGCGCAAGAGGTCGGACGATCGGATGCCTTGTGCTGCAGCCAGTTCGGGTGCGTGATCGACGTCGCGGTAGACGATGGCACTGGCGCCCTCCGGCGGCAGCGGCGCCAACCAGCCGTGCAGGGCGGCGAGCACGCGGTCGGCGGGCACCATCGCCAGCGCCGGTCCGCCGCTGCCCTGTCCGAGGAGGACCGACACCGTCGGCGTTCCCAACGTGACGAGTTGCGCCAGACACCTGGCGATCTCACTGGCCAGTCCACCCTCCTCGGCCTCGGCGGACAGGGCAGGGCCGGGGGTGTCGATGACGAGGACCAACGGCAGCCGCAGCCCGGCGGCCAACGCCATCCCGCGTCGCGCCTCACGCAGCGCCTGCGGACCCGCCAGGCCACCGCCGACGCCACGCTGCTGCCCGACGACGACTGCGGGTTGGCCGCCGAATCGCGCCAGCGCCAGCAGCGTGGTGGCCGCCTCGCCGTGTCCGCTACCGCCACTTCCCGGGTCGCTTCGCTCCTGCCCGCCGGAACCAGAGAGGAGCACCCGCTCCGTCGTCCCGTGCCGCAGCAGATAGCCGATGCCGGGGCGGTCGGGGCGTCGAGAGGCCTCCACCGAATCCCAGGCCGGCACGTCGGCGATCGGCTCCGGTTCGGGTGCGGGCGGCGGCACGCCGGGTTGGTCCGCCAGCACCTTGAGCGCCCGGTCCAGCGTCGAGCGCAGCAATTCGATGGGGACGACGCCGTCGATGACGCCGTGCCGGTGCAGGTTCTCCGCGGTCTGGATGCCAGTCGGGAAGGGTTCGCCGTACAGATGTTCGTACACCCGCGGCCCGAGGAAGCCGATGAGTGCGCCGGGTTCGGCCGCGGTGACGTGGCCCAGCGAGCCCCACGATGCGAAGACCCCGCCCGTCGTCGGATGCCGCAAATACACCAGGTAGGGCAGGTGCACCTGCTTGTGCAACTCGACGGCAGCGGCGATCTTGACCATCTGCAGGAAGGCGACGGTGCCCTCCTGCATGCGCGTGCCACCCGAACTCGGCGACGCCACCAGCGGGAGCCCCTCTGCGGTCGCCCGTTCCACGGCCGCGGTGATCCGCTCGGCGGCGGCCACGCCGATCGACCCGGCCAGGAAGTCGAACTCGCTCGCGACCACGGCGACCCGGCGGCCGAAGACGGTTCCCTCGCCGGTCAGGACGGATTCGTCGAGCCCGGTCGCAGCCCTGGCCTGCTCGAGTTCCTGGCGATAACGAGCGTCGGGGCCCACGTCGAGCGGGGCCTGATCCCAGCTGAGGAACGACCCCTCGTCGAGGACGGCGTCACGCAGCGCAACGGCGCTGATCCGGCTCACGGAGCAAGGCTATCGGGCGGGTCGATAGGCTGACCCCATGATCGGAGTTAGCCGAGACGGCGCCGTGTTGACGTTGGAGATGCAGCGCCCCGAGCGGCGCAACGCCCTGAACAGCGAATTGGTCGACGGACTGCGGGAGGCGATCGAGAAGGCCGCCGACCAGGACGTCCGGGCAATCGTCCTCACCGGTCAGGGGCATGTCTTCAGCTCCGGTGCGGATCTCTCGGGCGGCCAGGGCGTCGCCGACGAACTGCCCGACAAGGCCAGGGCGCTCAACATCGCCATCGATCAGGCGCCCCTGACCGTGATCGGCGCGATCAACGGTCCCGCCATCGGGGCCGGCGTCATCCTCTCGATGATCTGCGATCTGCGCGTGGTCGCGCCCGAGGCATACTTCCAATTCCCCGTGGCCAAATACGGTATCGCCCTTGATAACTGGAGCATCCGCCGGTTGACGTCACTGGTCGGCGCGGGCCGCGCCCGCGGCATGCTGCTGGCCGCCGAGCGGCTCACCGCGGACGATGCCTTGCTGACCGGGATGGCCAACCGCGCCGGAACGCTCGCCGACGCCCAGGCCTGGGCAGCCGAGATCGCCGGGTTCGCACCGCTGGCGCTGCAACACGCCAAGCGGGTGTTGAACGACGACGGCGCCTATGAGGACGCGTGGCCCGCTCACCAGGAACTGTTCGACCGCGCGTGGTCCAGCGAGGACATCATCGAGGCGCAGGTGGCGCGCATCGAGAAGCGACCTGCAAAGTTCAAGGGCGCCTAGATGTTCTGGCGGGCGACGCGTCTGATCGGCGGCACCGCAGCGGTTGTCGGCGGCGGATGGGCGCTGCGGGCACTGCAGGGTGCGCCCTCGGCGCTGGGCGCGTCGCCGGTCGAGATCGACGGCAGAACCAAGCGGTCGCCCAACAACCGTGACGGTGTCTTCGTCAACCTCGAACCCGCATCGGCGATCAGCCTGTCCCGCCAGGAGCAGTTCATGTTGGCCCGCGAGGTCATCGGTGGTGGCTCGGTCCAGCATCCCTCCGCACCGGTGCCCCTGGTCACGCCCGACCCGAGCGTGCCGGCCGGAGACCTCGCGGCCACGTGGTACGGCCATTCGTCGGTGTTGATCGAGGTCGACGGCTACCGCATCCTCGCCGATCCCATCTGGAGCGACCGCTGTTCGCCGTCGCGGGCGGTCGGCCCCCAGCGGCTGCATCCGGTTCCCGTCGAGCTGGAGGCGCTGCCCGCCATCGATGCCGTGATCATCAGCCACGACCACTACGACCACCTCGACGTCGACACCATCAAGCAGCTGGCGCTGACGCAGCGGGCCAAGTTCTTCGTCCCGCTCGGCATCGGTGCTCATCTGCGGACGTGGCACATTCCCGCCGACCGCATCGTCGAGCTCGACTGGAACGAAAGCGCACACCTCGGCGAGCTCGAGCTGGTGTGCACACCGGCTCGGCACTTCTCCGGTCGCTTCCTGACGCGCGACGTCACGCTGTGGTCCTCGTGGGCAATCATCGGACCACGCCACCGCGCCTTCTTCGGCGGCGACACCGGCTACACGAAGAGCTTCACCGACATCGGCGTCGACTACGGCCCCTTCGACCTGACGCTGATGCCCGTGGGCGCGTATCACCCCGGCTGGCCCGACATCCACATGAATCCCGAGGACGCGGTGCGCGCACACCGCGACGTGACCGACGCCGGGCTACTGGTTCCCATTCACTGGGCGACGTTCCGACTGGCACCGCACCCGTGGTCCGAACCCGTCGAGCGGCTGCTGACCGCCGCCGAGGGCGAGGGTGTTCTGGTGGCGACGCCACGGCCGGGCCAGCGCATCGAGAGGGAGCCGGAATCGGAAGCGGCGGTCACGTTGGACCCATGGTGGCGTACCTGAGCGGCTAACGTTCTGGTGTGCGCACCACGATCTTGATCACGCCGTTGCTCGTGCTGACCCTGCTGGCCGGTTGCGCCAAGCCGCTGCCTCCCGCTGCGCCATCGCCCAGCCCGCTCAGCCCGCCCAGTGCCGCGGCTTCCGCCGACGTTCCACCGCCGCTGGTGCCAGCAATGCCGTTGCCGGACAAAGCCGTCGAGAACGCGGTCGCCAAACTCGACGGCATCGCCGACGAGCTGATGAAGAAGTCCGGCATCCCCGGGATGGCAGTCGCCGTCGTCCATGGTGGAAAGACGGTCTATGCCAAGGGCTTTGGTGTCAAGGACGTCCGCAACGGCGACGGCCCCGGCAACAAGATCGACCCCGACACGGTCTTCCAGCTCGCCTCGTTGTCCAAGCCGCTGGGGGCCACCGTCGTCGCCCAGCAGGTGGGCAAGGGTGCGATCAGTTGGGACACCCCGATCGTCGAGAAGCTGCCCTGGTTCGCGCTGAAGGATCCGGTCGTCACCAAGATGGTCACGGTGGGTGACATGTACTCGCACCGTTCCGGGCTGCCCGATCACGCGGGAGACCTGCTGGAGGACCTCGGCTACGACCGGCGTTACGTCTTGGATCACCTTCGCCAGCTGCCGCTCGACCCGTACCGAATCTCATACGCCTACACCAATTTCGGGCTGACCGCAGGGGCCGAAGCGGTGGCGACGAGTGCGGGCAAGACGTGGGAGGAGCTCAGCCAGGAGGTTCTCTATGGCCCGCTGGGGATGACGTCGACGAGCTCGCGGTTCGACGAGTACGAGGCGAGGACCGACAAGGCCGTCGGCCACATTCACGTCGACGACGCCTACAAGCCGCTCTACGTTCGCGACGCCCAAGCCGAGTCGCCCGCGGGTGGGGTCAGCTCCTCGGCGAACGACATGACCAAGTGGTTGGCGATGATGCTCGCCGACGGCAGCGTCAACGGCCAACAGATCGTCGACCCGAAGGCGTTGCTGCCCGCGGTCACCCCGCAGATCGTATCCGCCCCACCGTCGGAGCCGGCGATGCGCTCCGGGTTCTACGGGTACGGCTTCAACGTGGGGACGACGTCGGCCGCCCGGGTGCAACTCAGCCACTCCGGGGCCTTCGAACTGGGGGCGGGCACGAACTTCGTCATCATCCCCTCCGCCGACGTGGCCATCGTCGCGCTGACCAACGCCACCCCGTCCGGCATCCCCGAGACGCTCACCGCCGAGTTCGCCGACCTGGTCCAGTTCGGTGAGGTCCGCCAGGACTGGCGCGGACTGTACGGGGCCGCGTTCGCGGCGATGGAGAAGCCGGAGGGCTCGCTGGCGGGTCAGAAGCCGCCCGCCAGCCCCGCCCCTGCGCCCGCCCAGCCGACGCTGCTCGGCACCTATGACAATCCCTATTGGGGCCCGGCCACGGTCACCGACGCGGACGGAAAGCTCACTCTCGCAATCGGACCGCGCGAGAAGCTCGAACTGACCCACTGGGACGGCAACGTGTTCACCTTCGTGCCAACCGGTGAGAACGCACCGCCAGGTTCGATCTCCAAGGCCACCTTCACCGGTGACCTTCTCACGCTGGAGTTCTACGACGACGAGAAGATGGGCACCTTCACCAGGGTCCCGGGACGATGAGCGTGGCGACGGCGACGGGCCTCTCCGACGCGGAGGTGGCCCAACGGGTCGCCGATGGCAAGACCAACGACGTCCCCACCAGGGCGGCTCGCAGTGTCCGAGAGATCATCCGCGCCAACGTGTTCACGCGGATCAACGCCATCCTCGGCGTGCTGCTGATCATCGTGCTGTCCACCGGATCGTTCATCAACGGGCTCTTCGGCATTCTCATCGTCGCCAACAGTGCCATCGGAATCGTCCAGGAGTTGCGGGCAAAGCACACGCTGGACGAGCTGGCGATAGTAGGGCAGGCGAAACCGTTGGTGCGCAGGCAGTCTGGCACCGGTCCGCTCTCGCCGAATGACGTGGTGCTCGATGACGTCATCGAGATCGGTCCGGGTGATCAGATCGTCGTCGACGGGGAGGTGCTCGAGGAGGCGAACCTCGAAGTCGACGAATCCCTGCTCACCGGCGAGGCCGACCCGGTGGCCAAGGACGCCGGCGACGAGGTCAAGTCGGGCAGTTTCGTGGTGGCGGGCAGCGGCGCCTACCGGGCGACGAAGGTGGGTCACGAGGCATACGCCGCGAAGCTCGCCGCGGAGGCCAGCAAGTTCACCCTGGTGAAGTCAGAGCTTCGCAGCGGCATCGACGAGATCCTCCAATTCATCACCTACCTGCTGATCCCCGCCGGGCTCCTGACCATCTACTCGCAGCTGTTCACCACTGATGCCGGCTGGCGGGAGTCGGTGTTGCGCATGGTCGGTGCGCTGGTGCCGATGGTGCCGGAGGGCCTCGTCCTCATGACGTCGATCGCCTTCGCCGTCGGGGTGATCCGGCTCGGCAGGCGGCAGTGTCTGGTGCAGGAACTGCCCGCCATCGAGGGTCTGGCGCGGGTCGACGTGGTGTGTGCCGACAAGACGGGAACGCTGACCGAGAACGGCATGCGGCTCAGCGATCTCAAGGCATTGTCCGACGGGGATGCCCATGATGCCCTCGCGTCGCTCGCCGCCGCCGACGATCGGCCGAATGCCAGCATGCAGGCCATCGGCGAGGCCTACGGTGACCCACCCGGTTGGACCGCCACCGCCAGTGCGCCGTTCAAGTCGGCGACCAAGTGGAGCGGCACGTCCTTTGGGGAGCAGGGGAACTGGGTGATCGGCGCGCCCGACGTGCTGCTCGATCCCGCATCGCCCGACGCCGAGGTCGCCGAGCGGATCGGTGCGAAGGGTCTGCGCGTGCTGCTCCTCGGCTCGTCCGACGGGCCGGTCGACGCGCCAGACGCCCCCGGCAACGTCACCCCGGTGGCATTGGTCGTGCTCGAGCAGCGGGTCCGGCCCGACGCCCGCGAGACACTCGATTACTTTGCGGCGCAGAAGGTCACGGTGAAGGTGATCTCCGGCGACAACGCCGTGTCCGTCGCGGCCGTGGCGGACGGCCTCGGACTGCACGGTGAGACGATGGACGCCCGCCAACTGCCCGAGGCGGCCGATGCGCTCGCCGACACCGTGGACGAGTACACGACGTTCGGTCGGGTGCGGCCCGATCAGAAGCGCGCGATGGTGCACGCGCTGCAATCGCGCGGCCACACGGTTGCGATGACCGGTGACGGCGTGAACGACGTATTGGCACTCAAGGACGCCGACATTGGCGTCGCGATGGGCTCCGGCAGCTCCGCATCCCGCGCGGTCGCGCAGATCGTGTTGCTGGACAACAAGTTCGCCACCCTGCCCTACGTCGTCGGCGAGGGACGGCGGGTGATCGGCAACATCGAGCGGGTATCGAATCTGTTCCTCACCAAGACGGTCTACTCGGTGCTGCTGGCGGTGCTCGTCGGCCTCGCCGGTCTATCGGCGAAGATCTTCGGCACCGATCCGTTGTTGTTCCCGTTCCAGCCGATCCACGTGACGATCGCCGCGTGGTTCACCATCGGCGTCCCGGCGTTCGTGCTGTCCCTCGCGCCGAACCGGGAACGCGCTCACACGGGCTTCGTCCGACGCGTCATGACCTCGGCCCTGCCGAGCGGGATCGTCGTCGGCCTCGCGACCTTCGTCAGCTATCTACTCGCGTACGAGGGTCGGGCCTCGACCGAGGCGCAGCAGACGCAGGCCTCCACGGCGGCATTGATCACGCTACTGGTGAGCGCGCTGTGGGTGCTGGCCGTGGTGGCCAGGCCGTACGAGTGGTGGCGGATCGCACTCGTCGGCGCATCGGCGCTGGCCTATGTGGTGATCTTCTCGCTCCCGCTGGCGAGGAAGGCCTTCATGCTCGATCCCTCTCCGCTGGCGACGACGACCGCCCTGCTCATCGGGGCCGTGGCGGCCGCGCTGATCGAGATCATCTGGTGGGTCCAGGGACGCCTTCTGGGCGAACGGCGACGGCTCTGGCGGTCGGACTAGCCACTCGAGTGATTAGGGTGGGGCCATGGGATTTCTAGACAAGGTCAAGGACCTGGTGTCGAAGAACAGCGACAAGGTCGACATGGCGATCGACAAGGCCGGCGATCTGGTCGACAAGAAGACGCAGGGCAAATACGCCGGACAGGTCGACAAGGTCCAGGACGCCGCGAAGAAGGCCGTCGACAAGAACGCAGGCGGCACCCCGCCGGCGGCACCGCCCGCCGCGCCGTCCGGACCGCCGCCGACGTCCTAGACCATGGCCAAACTGTCGGTCTCCGTCGACGTGCCGCTGTCGCCGGAGCAGGCCTGGGAGGCTGCCTCCGATCTGTCGCGGTACAAGGAGTGGCTGAGCATCCACCGGGTGTGGCGCACCACGCTGCCCGAGACCCTGGAGAAGGGCACCAAGTTGGCGTCGGTCGTCGAGGTGAAGGGCATGATGAACCTGGTCAGATGGACCATCGTCAGCTACAAGCCGCCGCAGTCGCTCACCCTCGACGGTGACGGCAAGGGCGGTGTCAAGGTCAAGCTGATGGGCAAGGTCAAGCCCGCCGAGAACGGGGCCACCGTCACCTTCGACGTGCACCTGGGTGGGCCCGCACTGTTCGGGCCGATCGGGATGATCGTCGCCAGCTCGCTCAAGGGCGACATCCGCGAATCGCTGGACAACTTCAAGTCGGTCTTCTCGTGACCGTCGCCCGCCGGCTGGCCGATCTGGTCCGTGACGGCGCAGGCGTCGAGTTGCCGGTCCGCATCCGGGCCTGGGACGGCACCGAGGCAGGTCCGGCAGATGGTCCGGTCCTGGTCATCAACAATCGCCGCGCCCTACGCAGGCTGTTGTGGGCGCCGGGCGAGATGGGTCTCGCGCGCGCCTATGTGACAGGGGACATCGACGTCGACGGTGACATGGCCGACGGCTTTCGTCGTGCGTGGGCGATGTCGGCCAAGCGTCGTACATCTATTCTGTTGCGGGACAAGGCTTTTGCTGGTTTCGCAGCAGCGCGGCTCGGTGCCGTTGGGCTGCCGCCGAAGCCGCCCGCATCCGAGGCGCGACTGGCCGGGCGGCTGCACACCCGCGGCCGGGACCGCGCTGCGATCTCGCACCACTACGACCTGTCCAACGACTTCTACAAGTTGCTCCTCGGCGACCACATGGCCTACTCGTCGGCGTTCTACACGCACGAGGACCAGTCGTTGCACGACGCGCAGTCGGCGAAGCTCGACCTCGTCTGTCGCAAGTTGGAGTTGAAGGAAGGGCAGCGTCTGCTCGACGTCGGCTGCGGATGGGGGTCGATGATCCTCTACGCCGCACGTAACTTCGGCGTCCACGCCACGGGTATCACGCTGTCGGCCGAGCAACGGGACTTCATCACCGAGCGCGTCACGCAGGAGGGACTCGGCAGTCTGGTCGAGGTGCGTCTGCAGGACTACCGCGAATTGTCCGACGAGCCGGCCACCTTCGATGCGGTGAGTTCGATCGAGATGGGTGAGCACGTCGGGGAGGGCAACTACCCCACCTACGTGTCCACGATGCTCGGCGCCCTCAAGTCGGGCAGTCGCCTTCTGCTGCAACAGATGTCGCGACGTGAGGGCACGGCACCGGGTGGGGGACCCTTCATCGAGTCCTACATCGCGCCGGACATGCACATGCGGCCGCTGTGGCAGACCATCCGGCACCTGGAGAACGCCGGCTTCGAGGTGCGCGACGTCGAGGCGATGCGCGAGCACTACGTGAAGACCGTGGAACACTGGCTCGAGACGTTCGAGACCTTCTACGACGAGTTCGTCGCACTGCAGTCCGAGGAGGTCGCCAGGGTGTGGCGCCTCTACCTGATCGGCGGTGGGCTGGCCTTCGAGCAGGGCCGGATGGGCGTCGACCAGATCCTGGCCCGCAAGCCGTGACGGAGCGCTACGAGTGCGGGATCGACGTCGATGCCGTGGTGGCCATCGACGTCCACACCCACGTCGAGGTCGACTGCCACGGCCACAGCGCCTACGACGACGAGTTGACCGACGCCACCCGGACCTACTTCAGGATGGGCGATCAGGCGGCCGCGACCATCGACGACCTCGCCGCGCACTACCGGGAACGCCACGCCGCCGCCGTGGTCTTCACGATCGACGCCGAGACGGCGACGGGTCACCCGCCGAACTCGGTCGAGGACCTCATCGCGGGCGCCGCGCGCCACGACGACGTGCTGATCCCGTTCGGCACGGTCGACCCGCTTCAGGTCGAGCGGGCGGTGGCCCGGGTGCGCGAACAGGCCGCACTCGGCGTGCGCGGCTTCAAGTTTCACCCCAGCGTGCAGGGATTCGAGCCCAACGACCGACGGTTCTACCCGATCTACGAAGCGATTCAGACGGCCGGCGTGCCTGCCCTGTTCCACACCGGCCAGACCGGGCTCGGTTCGGGACTGCCGGGTGGGCACGGCATCAAATTGCGCTTCAGCGATCCGATGCTGCTCGACGACGTCGCTGCGGACTTTCCCGCGTTGACCATCGTGATGGCGCATCCCGCGGTGCCCTGGGTGGAGGCGCAGATCGCCATTGTCGCACACAAGTCGAACGTCTACCTCGACCTGTCCGGTTACGCGCCGAAGTACTTTCCGGCCGAACTGGTGCGCGCACTGAGTCGGCAGTTGAAAACCAAGGCGCTGTTCGGCACGGACTACCCCTACGTCCAGATGGACCGGTGGACAAGGGAATTCGCGGCGTTGGAGCTCGGGTCGGAGACCGAAGCGCTGATAATGAAGGACAACGCGCTGCGGGTGCTCGGCCTCACGCGGTGACTCGCTGACCCTTGTGCAACGTGTCCAGGAGTTCGCGGTACGGCCCGACGAGATACGCGGTGTCGCCGGCGACGAGTTGGGTGTCGCGGCGCGGATGCAGCCGCGCCGGTTCGCCCGCCGTCGCGATTGCGATGACACGCGTCTGGGTCGACATGTCGGCCATCCGCAGACCATCCAGTTCGCTCCCGGGTTCGACCCGCACGCCGCCGAGCATGAACGATTGCTGGCCCACCGAGAACGTGCCGTACACCTCGAGACCCATGGCCGTCCCGATGAACCACGGCGCCGCGAGCTCGACCGTGGAGCGGACGTTCTCGAACCCGAAGCGCTGCGACACCGCCGCGCCCAGCGCGCGGTCGTAGACGCGCAGCACGACGGGCACGCCCGGGGTGGTGGCCGAGCGCTTCCACCGGGCGCCCAATCGTTCGCGCAGCACGATGCCCGTCTCGATGTTGATCATGTCGGACTGGGTCAGCACCGCAACGGCCACCGCATCGTCGATGCGCGCCGAATCGAGTGTGGCCGGCAGCGTGGCATCACCGAAGATCACCGGTACGTCCAGTTCTGCCGCCGAGGACAGGAACCGGTTGTCGGGGCTGCGCTCGATGGCCACGACGTCGTGACCGGCCGCCTTCAGATCGGCGGCCACGCGGATGCCGAACGAGCCGAGTCCGACGACGATGATGTGGTCGGTGAGTTCGCGGACTCTCCGCTTGCCCGCGTTCTGCGAGATTCGGCGTGACAGCAGGAGATCGGCGACGAACGCCATCAGCACCGCCGTGGTGGTCACGCCCGCGAACATCAGCCCGATTCCGAACAGCCGCAGCCAGGTGGGCTGGTCGACGAAGCTGAAGTCGCCGTAGCCGACGGTGGCGATGGTCTCGGTGGAGAAGTAGAGCGCGTCGACGAAGCTCATGCCCGGCTTGTGATAGGAGAAGCGCAGCAGCACCGTCGCACTGAGCAACAGCGTCATCGACACGGCGAACGCCTTGAAGAAGTTGGGGTTCACGTCGTCGCGGAACGCGCGCACCGCGTCGAGGACCCGCTTCATCGGCTTGCGCCGGTGTTGGTTGTACCCGCGCGCACCTCGGTGGCCCACCGACGCCCCCGAGGTCGAGGGCGGTGCGACCTCGATACCCTGGGCCACCAGTTCGTCGGCCGTGCCGATCATGGCCGTCCAGTCGCCTGCTTCGACGCGAACGTCACGGCCGGGGCAGGCCACGACTTCGCCGGGGCTGGGTGAGTTCTCGCCGCGGACCACGGCCACGGGCGCGAGATCGCCGAAGATCTCCCTCAGCGTGGCTCCGCGCGGGGCGTCGGCACCGGAGACGACGAACTCCACGCCTGCCGCCGAGATCGAGTGCGTCGTCCGCGACAGGCAGGCCTCTACCACTGACGGTGCCGCCAGATCTGCGACGTCGAGGATTGCGCCGGGCCCGTTGCCCAGGGCCACCGCCTCGCGTAGAACACTGTTTCCCAGTCTCGCCACGACGCGCACGTCGGGATTGAGTTGCCTTGCCAGTAGCGCTATTTCGAGGTTCAGGACGTCGTCGTCATCGGCGCAGATCAGGGCAGCCGCAGTCCCGATGCCCGCATCCTGCAACTCGGTGGAGGAGAAGATCACCGCGATCTCGCGGCCTGCGGCGCGCAACTGCTCGATGATCCGCATCCCCAGCGGATCGTCTCCGCAGACGATGGTGTGCCCCTGCATGGGTGCACGCTACTTGGGAATCGTCGGCGGCGAGGGGTGATGATGTACCCATGGCCACTAGCCCCACCATCTACGTCAAGGCGTGCATCAACGGTGCTCGCACCCCCGATCAGCATCCGAATCTGCCCGTCACGCCGGAGCAGTTGGCCGCGGCCGCGGTCGAGGCCCACGAAGCCGGCGCGCAGGCCGTTCACATGCATCCCAAGTCGCCGGACGGAAAGGACTCGCTCGAACCCGACGTCGTCGCCGCCGCGGTGACGGCGGTCCGGGAAGCGGCGCCCGGTCTGCCGCTCGGGGTCACGACGGGGTTCTGGGCACTGCCGGATGCGGACGCACGGCGTCGCGCGGTGGAGGGCTGGACCGTGCTGCCCGACTTCGCGTCGCTGAATTGGCACGAGCCGGGCTCACCCGAACTCGCGGAGGTGCTGCTCGGTAAGGGCCTCGGCGTCGAGATCGGGTTGTTCCACCTCGAGGCGGCGGCGGCGTGGGCCGAATCCCCGATGGCCGAGCACTGCATGCGCGTGATGATCGAGCTGCAGGGCCACGAGGACGTCGCGGTGGCGGACGCGATGCTCGAGCGGATCGCGGCCGTGGGATCCCCGGCGCCGGTCCTGCTGCACGGTCTCGACGAGAGCTGCTGGCCGCTGCTCGAACACGCGGGGGTGTGTGGCGTCCAGACGCGCATCGGCATGGAGGACACGCTGAAGCTGCCGGACGGCTCCGTCACGCCCGACAACGCCGCACTGGTGGCGGCCGCGGTTCGGCTGCTCAGCCGGTGATCAGTCGGTAGGAGCGCCCAACACGAAGTCCGCGAAGTCGAAGCCGGGCACGACGACGCAGCTCACCAGCGTGGGCTCGTCGTCGCGCGGCACGGCCCGCTGCCAGTGTCCGGGTGGCACGACGAACTGCGGCTCCTCGCCGGCGTCGACGTCGCTGCCGAGCAGATGTGTTGTGGCGCCGTGCTGTTCAACGCCGACCTCCAGCAGCAGCGGGCTGCCGCGGTGGTGCAACCACAGTTCGGCGCTGCGGACGGTGTGCCACGCCGAGTGCTGGCCGGGCATCAGGAGGAACAGGATCGCCGTCCCCGCGCTCCGGCTGCCCGTGTAGTCGGGCGGGAGCGAGGATTGCCCCAGGATCAGCTCGCTGCGCCATGTCTCGCGGTACCAGCCGCCTTCCGGGTGCGGCGCGAGGTCGAGTTTCAGGGCCCATCCGGGGAGCTCCGTCATGCGTGCAGCCTACGTCGGTGGGCGCCGTCCAACCGATACCCTCATCGCATGGCACGCCTACGCCCCGGATGGTTTGTCGTGCTCTGCTCGACGGTGCTTCTGGTCAGCGCGTGGCTGCCGTGGTTGGTGAGCAGTGCTGACGGCGGGGGGCGGGCGAACGCGATCGGCGGAAAGCTCGGCGTGATCGGTGTTCCACCGAACGGTTTCGGCGTGGGCCAGCTCATCGTCGTTCTCAGTTCGACGCTGATCGTGGCGGCGGCGATGGCGGCGCGGAGTCTCTACCCGAAGCTGGCTTCTACTGCAGCACTGGCTATTTCAGTGCTACTGGCGGTGGCGGTGCTGTGGTACTACCGCCTGTACGTGGCGCCTCCGGTGGCTGCGGGCTATGGCCTGTACATCGGCGGCGGTGCGATAGTGGCCGCCACGGTCCTCTCGGTGCTGGCCATGATCGTGGCGTGGTCTTCGGTGGGACACCGCAGGTGAGCGGCTTCCTCGAACCGGTCGGGCTCGTGGGCGAGCGCTGGGTGTCGCTCGAACCGCTGACGCCCGATCACGCGTCGGAGATCGAGACGGCGTCGGCCGATGTGCGGCCGCTGTGGTTCACCAGCGCTCCGACGCCCGAGAGCGCGGACGAGTGGGTGCGTGGACGCCTGGAGGCGCAGGGCACCGAAACCGGTCTGACGTTCGTCGTCCGCGCTCTGGACGGTGGCGAGGTGATCGGCTCGTCGAGCTATTGCCACGTGGATCCACCCAACCGGCGCCTGGAGATCGGCTACACGTGGTACCGCCAGTCCGTGCGACGGACGGGCGTGAACACCGAGTGCAAGCTACTGATGCTGAGCCACGCCTTCGACGAGTTGAACTGTGTGGCAGTCGAATTCCGTACGCACTTCTTCAACTCCACCAGCCGTGCCGCCATCGAGCGGTTGGGTGCGAAGCAGGACGGGATCTTGCGCAGCCATCAGCTGTTGGCCGATGGCTCCCGGCGCGACACCGTCGTCTACTCGATCCTCGACGGTGAGTGGCCGTCAGTCCGCAACAACTTGCGGTTCCGGTCGGACCGGTAGCTCGGGCGCCGGTCTAGATCCTGCCGACGATCCGCAGCCCGGCGACGGTGTCCGCCAGCGTCTCCGCGGGATCGCGTTGCGTGATGCCCAGCTCCCGTTCGGCCGGTCCGTCGTCGGACGCGGGCATCTGGGTGTAGTACTGCATGGCGGCCGAGTCGATCGGTGTGTCGAACGGAAGTCGGTCGCCGATGACGTCGAACAGCCGGCCCAGCGCCCGCAACCCGCTGTCGGGCACCGGAACTGCCACCAGGGGGCGGTTGGCGGCGTCACCGATCAGTTTCGCCAGGCGGGCCACTGGGACGCGCTGGCCGCCAGCCATGTAGCGGCGCGGGCCCCTGGCCCGCTCGAGCAGCGCCACGTGCAGGTCGGCGAGGTCTCGGACGTCGATCACGATCCAGGCGGCGCTGCGCCCCGGCACGCCGTACATCTTGACCGCGGCTTCGACGCCCTCGGCAGCCTCGCCGAACTGGTCGCCCGCGGGCGGACCCAGGACCATGCCGGGATAGCTGATGCTCACCGGTGCGCCGGCATCCTGTAGGCCGCGTGCGTAGGCCTCGACGACGGCCTTCGACTTGCCGTAGCCGTCCGACCCGCCGACGACGGGCAGGTCCGCATGCAGCATCTCCAGGCCGGGGCGGAATAGCGCCGAGAAACTCGATACGTGGACGATGGGGTCGATGCCGGCCTTGACCGCGCCGCCCAGCACGTTGCGGGCACCCTCCAGGTTGGTGAACAGCATCTCGTCGGCACGCGACGGGTCGGTGGAGACCATTGCCGCGCAGTGGATTACGGCATCGCAGCCCTGAAGTGCGATCGAGGTGGCCTCGGCGTCGGCGATGTCGCCGACGACGTGGTCGCCGATGTCGACCCCGATCTGCTCGGCGCTGGTGCGCAGTCGGCCGGGGTTGCGAACGAGGAAGCGGACCTGGTGGCCGGCGTCCTGCGCAGCCTTCGCGGTCCACGCTCCCACGAAGCCGGTGCCACCGGTGACGAGTACGCGCAACGGACCCTCCAAGATCAACGACGCCGACCGACCGGTACGACGTATCGGAATCTAGCGCACCCGGCCGGACCGGGGGTTTCCCCTCGCCCACAACCCGTTCGGCGGCGTGCCTAAACCCAAAGTGATCATGCCAACAAGGTGCTTGCTCTAGCTAGCGCCAGCTTGCAACACTGGGTTCACACCCGCGCTCGGCGGAGAGGCAGTGAGCCGCCGGGGCACCAATCGAAGAGGAGATCGAATGTCGAACAATGGTGGACCCATCAATCTCGTGAAGAGCGTCATCGACGGTGCCGTGGGCATCGCCAAGCAGGTGCTCGGCATCGTGTTCAGCAACGATCGTCTGCAAGAGCAGGGCAAGGCTCAGCAGGACAAGGCCGAGGCCGAGAAGGACGTCGCGAAGAAGGAAGCCGAAGCCGAAGCCGCCCGTGCGGAGGCCAAGACTCAGGAAGCCCGTGAAAAGGCTGCCAAGAACTCGTAGAACGTCCCAGAATCCGCGGACGAGCAGTCGCCACCTGGGCGGCTGCTCGTCCGCATTTCAGGGGGATGCTTCAGTGCGGGCGGGCCACCGGAAGGGAGCGTCTCGGCGCTCGACGTCGGCTCCGCGAAGGGTTCCTGCGCACTGGTCACAGGTCAGTACGGCATCGAAGGCGTTGCCGCACAAAGTATGTCGCAGGAGCACCGCAGGTCCCTCGGGTGACTCGAACGAACGCTGCGCCCACTGCAGCGCGGTGATCAGGATTCCGAACACGGCTCGGCCCTTCTCGGTCAGCAGATAACCCCCGCCGCTGGCCTCGAGGACGTCGCCCGCGGTGAAGATCTGCAGGCGGTGCGCCAGCGAGCTGGGCGGAGCGCCGAGCTGCTCGGTGAAGTCGTTGAACCTCGAGGCGCCGACGAATGCCGAGACCAGCAGCGCGAAGGACCATCGGTTGCCGAGGATGCTCATGGTCTCGGGGAACAACCCGGCCCGACCGACAGCAGTCCCGGAACCCGACCGGCGGCGGGTGGACTCGATCGGCATGGAGCGCTGCCAGGATCCGCTGGGCCCCCAGGCCACGGTCAGTTCCTTCTCGCTGACGACCTGCGTGCACGCCCGGCACGTGATCAGCGGCGCGAAGTCGGCGTCGCAGACCGCATGATGCATGGTCGGCAACCGCTCCGCGTGCTCGGGCACCCAGCGGCGTTCCCACTCCCAGATCGACGTCAGCACGGGCCACAGGGCCCGACCCCGCGGCGTCAGCACGTACTCGTGGCGCGGCGGATTGTCCTGGTAGAGGGTGCGGGAAAGCAGGCCATCAGCCGTCATCGCCGCCAGCCGACCCGTCAGCACGGCGTTGGAGATCGGCAGGCGCGCGGCGAACTCGCGATAGCGGGTGATGCCCAGCAGAGACTGCTGCAGGATCAACAGTGTCCACTCGTCGCCGAGCACCCCGAGCATGCGGCCGACGGCGTTGACCCCGCCCGGCGGTGTCACCTAGAGCCCGATCGCCTCTGCCGCGGCGTCGGTCTGCTGCCAGCGACGCAACTCCGACCCCGGTGCCCACGTCGAATGGGTGCCGCTGGAAACCCGTTCCGGCAGAGCCAGTTTGCACACCGGACCGTCGCCGACCCTGGCGGCGTCGAACACCAGGCAGTAGGAGGCGTCGGCGTTCATGTCGGTGGTGATGGTGACCAGATACCCGTCGTCCTCGCCTGCGCTGCCCAGGCGTGGCGCCATCGCGGTCTCGCTGCCGTAGATGCCGTCGCCGAAGGCAAAACGGTCCTCGGCACCCGTCCGCAGGTCGTGCTTGACCATGCCGTCGAACAGGAACCATCCCGGCTTGCCCGTGGCGGCATAGGTGTAGCGGTAGTCGATGCCCGCGTGGGCAGGGTTGATCATGCCGAACTCCGAGATGGCATCGGACAGTTGCTCTTCGCGGACACCGCCGGTGACGAGGTTGAACCGCCAGCGGTGCAACCGCGCCTGCATGCGATCCAGCGCGAGGAAGCGGAAGGCCCGCTGCCACTTGTCGCCGAGTCCGTTGTCGGTGGGTTCCGGGTCGCCCTGGAAGAACCCGTCGAGGACGATCTCGTCGCCGTCCTCGTAGGCGTTGGTGAAGTGCAGCACATAGGTCGGGTCGGCCTCGAACCACTGGATCTGTGAGGTGTCACCGCGCCGGGGAATGACGGCGAACCGCGACGGCATATCACGATGAAAGCGCGCCACGTGTGCGTTGCGCTCGAGGTATTCGGGTTCCCAGAACAGCGGAAAGTCGTTGAGGATGACGTAGTTCTCGGTGAACGCCATATCGTGCGGAAGGCGCGGGCCGGGCAGTGGCACCTCGATGTAGTGCACCAGGTCGTTGTTCGCGTCCACGACGCCGTAGTGCATGAACGGGTCCTGCTTCGAGTAGTTGAAGAACAGCAACTCGCCGGTCCTGTCGTCGACCTTGGGATGCGCGGAGACGCCCCAGTCAAACGGAAACGCGCCGTTCCACTCCTGCTTGCCGAGGGTGTTGCCGCTGAACGGGTCGAGGCGGTAGAGATCGCCGCACTGGTAGAAGCTGGTCAGCGCCGTGCCGCGGTGCACGATGACGTCGGTGCTCGAGGCATCCTTCATCAACGTCCTTGCGCCCCAGCCGTAGTCGCGCTTGGCGAGGCCCACCGGTTCGGCTAGGCCGGGCCACAGGGGCCCGCCCGCCGCGTTCTCCTCGGCGAACGCGTCGGTGCGCACGAACCTGTTGCGGTAGAAGGCCTTTCCATCGCGGAAGCCCACGACGTGGATCATGCCGTCGCCGTCGAAGGGGTGGTAGGCCTTCATCGCGGGATGTAGCGGGTTCTCCGTGTTCCGCAGGTAGACCCCATCGAGATCGCGTGGCAGCTCGCCTTCGACGACGGTGAGGTCATCGGCGTCCCACTCGCTGGCCTGCGGCCGCCACGGCCCGGTCCGGTAGGGGTGATCGTCGTCCTCCGGCAGCGTCGAGAGAAACTTGCCGACGACCTCTACGTCCATGCGTTACTCCTCAGTTGTGCCACGACGACGCCGACCCGACGACGAAACTGACGGTGGTGGCGGTGCTGCCGCCGAAGTTGAGCGTGCCGAAAGTGCTTGCACCGTCGACCTGATAGTCGCCCGCGGTACCGCTGACCTGCTTGGCCGCATCCAACAACATCCGCACTCCCGACGCTCCGACCGGATGGCCGCCGCCAATTAGTCCGCCGCTGGGATTGACGGGCAGTCGGCCACCGATCTCGATCTCGCCGTTCTCGATGGCCTTCCACGATTCGCCCGGACCGGTTAGCCCGATGTGGTCGATCGCGAGGTACTCGCTGGGGGTGAAGCAGTCATGGACCTCGATGCCGTCGAGGTCGTCGAGCGTGACGTGGGCGCGGTCGAACGCGTCGAGCACCGCCCCTCGGACGTGGGGCATCACATACGGGCCCTCAGCCGCGCGGTCCAGCTTCTGGCGCATGCCCAAGCCCACGGTGCGATGACCCCAGCCCTCGATGCGGGCACGGGGCTTTGCGTCGGGATGATCGCGAAGGTAGTCGTCGGTCACGAGCACGACGCCGGCGCCACCGTCGGTCATCTGGCTGCAGTCGAAACGCCGTATTCGTCCCTCGACGACGGGGTTCTGCACGTCGTCGTCGGTCAGCGGCGTGGGCACGCTCCACTCGCGGGTCTGGGCATTGGGGTTGCGGCGCGCGTTGGCGAAGTTGAGTGTCGCGATGGCCCGCAGGTGGGTTTCGTCGATGCCGAAGCGGCGGTCGTACTCGTCGGCCACCCGGGAGAACATGTGCGGCCACATGAACTGGGCGTCCTGACCTTCGTGGCCGGTCCACGCCGCGGCGCCCAGGTGTTGCGCCGCGGTGTCGCCGGGCACCGTCTTCTCCAACTCGACGCCGATCACGAGAGCGGTTTCGTAGGCGCCCGAACGCAGGTCGGCGATGGCCGCCAACACCGCGACGCTGCCGGAGGCGCAGGCCGCCTCGTGGCGGGACGACGGGTTGTCCCAGAGGCCGTCGACGACGGTGGCGGGCATGGCGCCGAGGTGACCCTGACCGGCGAACATCTCCCCGAACGCGTTCCCGACGTGGACGACGCCGATGTCGGCGGCGGCGATCCGGGCGTCCTGCAGTGTCGAGGTGACGACGTCGGCGGTCAGCGCGGCGAAGTCGAGGCCTTCGCGGGTGAGATTGCGGGCGAAGTCGCTCTGATGGCCGCCGAGGATCCACACGTCACTGCCGCTCATGGGTCGGACGCTACTACGAATAACAGAGTGACTGAGGCCGATTGGCTCACCGGAATCCAAACGGTCCCGTCGGCTCCTAGCTGAACCGACGGGACCTAGGTTTGCTCGATTGTCGACAACCGAGCACACCTGGACTAGGCATTTCCCGGTCCCGGGTGTCACAAACGTGCTTGATGGTCCCCTAACAGGGCAAAATGTCGTCATGAAGTTGCAGAACCACGACCTTGCGCTGCGCATGGCGGAGTTGGCGCGGGTCATCGCGCTGCGAAAGGTCGAGGACGTCCTTGCCGACGTGACCGCGACCGCCAAGGAACTGATCCCGGGCGTCGACGTCGCCGGGGTGCTCCTCGTCGGCAAGGCGAGGAACTTCGAGACCCTCGCGCCGACGAACGATCTCATGTTCAAGCTCGACGAACTGCAGATGCGCTTCAACGAAGGGCCGTGTGTCGAGGCGGCCCTGGACGAGATCGTGGTGCGGACCGATGACTTCCGCGATGAGCCGCGGTTTCCGAAGTACGCACCCGAGGTGGTGAAGCTGGGGGTGCTCTCGGCGTTGTCGTTCAAGCTCTACACCGCCGATCGCACCGCCGGGGCGCTGAATCTGTTCGGCTACGAGCCGAGCCTGTGGGACAGCGAGGCGGAGTCGATCGGGATGATCCTGGCGGCGCATGCGGCGGCGGCGATCCTGGCCAGCCGCGAGGGTGAGCAGTTGCAGTCGGCGTTGTCGACGCGGGATCGGATCGGTCAGGCCAAGGGCATCATCATGGAGCGGTTCAAGATCGACGACGTGCGGGCGTTCGCCATGCTGCGCCAGCTCTCGCAGGACACCAACACCAAGTTGATCGACGTCGCGCAACGCGTCATCGACACCCGCGGCGAGTAGGCCGCGACGTTCCTACTGACGGGCCATCGCCAGATTGAACCGCTCCTCCGCGGTGATCAGGTGGTCGTGACCGTCGTCGCCGATGTCGAGCTGCACCCATTCGATCTCGCCGGTGAACCGGTTTCCCGTCGGTCCGTAGTCGGGTGAGGCCGGCGAGCCGGTGTCAGAACCCACGTCGCAGGCCTCGTCCGCGGAGAAGCCCATCGGCTGAGTCTTCTCGACGCGGCCCGAGCCGACGGACTGGCCGTCGTAGTACAACGTGACGTCGCCACCCTTGGCCAGCCCGCCGCCGTCGTAGGCGAACTCCATCCGCACCTGGTGCTTGCCCGCCGGTATCGGACTGTCCGCGGCGATGATGTAGTAGTCGATGCCGAAGAAGTTGAAGCAGTACTTCAGCCGTCCCTCGTGTGCGTAGAGCGACCAGCCGCCGACGCTTCCGCCCTGGGTGACGATGACGCCGTCGGCGCCGGACTCGGGCACCATGACGTTCGCGGTCACGGAGTGCGACTTGTTCTTGAGGTTGACGACGCAGTTCTCGCTGACCCGCATCCGGTCGAACAGCAACTGGGTGTTCCCTCGGATCAGTTGCGGACGGCCCGCGATGTCCGGGTTGATGCGTTCGAAGCCGCGGTCGTCGAGTGGCACCACGTTGTACTTGACCGCCTCGATCAGCCAAAGGCGTTGCAGCTCTGCGAGTTTCTCGGGATTTTCGGCCGCCAGATCGTGAGCCTGGGTCCAGTCGTCGGGCCCGTAGAGCTCCCACACGTCCTCGGCGAACGGCACCGGGGTGTCCGCCTTCCACGGGGTGCGGTGCTTGGTCACGGCGGTCCATCCGCGGTGGTAGATGCCGCGGTTGCCGAACATCTCGAAGTACTGCACGTCATGCATCTCGGGAGCTCCGCCGTCCCGCAGCGTGCCGAGCATGCTGACGCCCTCCATCGGAGCCTGCGTGATGCCGTTCACCGAGGCAGGTGCGGGCAGCCCGGCCGCTTCCAGGATGGTCGGGGCCACGTCGATGACGTGATGGAACTGGTCGCGGGTCGTACCCTTGTCGGCTATTCCGTTGGGCCAGTGCACGATCGTTCCGTTGCGGGTGCCACCCCAGTGCGAGGCCACCTGCTTGGTCCACTGATACGGCGCGCAGAGCGCGTGCGCCCAGCCCACGGCGTAGTGGTTGTACGCCTTGGGCGTGCCGAAGTCGTCGATCTTCGACAGCAGGAACTCCGTGGTCTCGATGCCCGGCATCCCGTTCAGCGTGGTCATCTCGTTGAAGCAGCCGTTCAGCGTGCCCTCGGCGGACGCGCCGTTGTCCCCGATGATGAAGTAGATCAGGGTGTCGTCGAGGAAGCCGAGATCCTCGATCGCGTCGATCACCCGTCCGATCTCGTGGTCGGTCTGCTCCAGGAAGCCTGCGTAGAGCTCCATCTGCTTGGCGAGAACGGGTTTCAACTCGCTGGGCATGTCGTCCCACGCGGGGATCTCGTCGTGGCGGCGGGTGAGGGCAGCGTCCCGGGGAACCACGCCCAACGTCTTCTGCTCGGTGATGATCCTCTCGCGCAACACGTCCCAGCCGTCGTCGAACCTTCCGGCGTACTTGTCGGACCACTCCTTGGGCACGTGGTGAGGGGCATGTGTCGCGCCGGGTGCGTAGTACATGAAGAACGGTTTGTCCGGCATGAGCGCCTTCTGCTGGCGCACCCAGGTGATGGCTCGATCGGCGAGATCGGAGTTGAGGGTGTACCCCTCCTCCGGCGACCTGGGCGGCTCGATGGCGGTGGTGCCTTCGTACAGGCCGGGGTAATACTGATTCGCCTCCCCGCCGACGAAGCCGTAGAAGTATTCGAACCCGGAGCCCGTGGGCCACTGGTGAAACGGACCAGCCGGGGAGACCTCCCACACCGGCACCTCGTGGCACTTCCCGAACTGGGCGGTCGAATAGCCGTTGAGTCGAAGGGTCTCCGCGATCGGCGCCTTCTCCTTGGGCCGGATGCTGCAGTTGCCCGGCGCGGAGGTCGCCATCTCCGTAATCGCCCCCATGCCCACCGAGTGGTGGTTGCGTCCCGTCAGCATGGCCTGTCGGGTAGGTGAGCACAGAGCCGTCGTATGGAAGCGGTTCAGCTTGACGCCACCCGCGGCGAGACGCTCGGCGACGGGTGTGTGGCACGGCCCGCCGAAGGCGCTCGACGCCCCGAAGCCCACGTCGTCGATCAGCACGATGAGCACGTTGGGCGCCCCCTCCGGCGGCCGCAGCATCGTGATGGGCGGGTATTTGGTGTCCGGATCCTTGGCGTCGTAGGTCGTAAGACCAACGTGCTTCGTGTCGGGGATGGGTAGGTGCTCGCGCGCGATGTGTCCCTGCGATGACGGGGTGCTCGTCATGGCGATCCCTTCGGTGCGTCCGGTAACAATCGCTGGACGCTAGTACGGGCGCGGGGAAAGATCTTGATTTCCGTCGGGCCCATTGCCGCGGCGTCCGCCATAGGGTCGTTCTACCCCGGTTGTCGAGGACCTTCGGCAGGTCGAAGTGCCGTCCGGCATCTGTGCAGGCGACCCGTCGCGGCGCACGATTCGAGTATGAAAGCAGTGACTCGATGAAGGCCCTCGTCTATCACGGACCCGGCAAGCGAGCATGGGAGGACGTGCCCGACGCCGCCATCCGGGACACCGGTGATGCCATCGTGCGGGTAGATGCGGTGACCATCTGCGGCACCGACTTGCACATCCTCGGCGGCGATGTACCGGAGGTCACCCCCGGGCGCATCCTCGGCCACGAGGCGGTCGGTACGGTGACCGCCATCGGTGCCGGGGTGCAACGACTCTCGGTCGGAGACCGCGTCCTCGTCTCGTGCATCACGTCCTGCGGAACCTGCCGCTACTGCCGCGACGGTGCGTACGGACAGTGCCTCGGCGGGGGCGGCTGGATCCTCGGTCACCTGATCGACGGGACTCAAGCCGAGTACGTGCGAGTCCCGTTCGCGGACAATTCGACCCACGTCATACCCGAGGGTGTGACCGACGAACAGATGATCATGCTCGCCGACATCTTGCCCACCTCCTACGAGGTCGGCGTGCTCAACGGGACGGTTCGCCCGGCCGACGTCGTCGTCATCGTCGGCGCGGGTCCGATCGGTCTGGCCGCGATCCTCACGGCCCGCTTGTTCAGCCCCAGCCACGTCGTAGCGATCGACATCGCCGATGCGCGTCTCGAGGCCGCCCGCAAGTTCGGCGCCGACATCGTGATCAACTCCAGCACAATCGATCCCGAGGTGGCGATTGCCGAACTCACCGGAGGTCTCGGCGCCGACGTCACCATGGAGGCGGTCGGGACACCACACACCTTCGAGCTGGCGGTCCGACTGGTGCGCGCCGGTGGTCACGTCGCGAACATCGGGGTCCACGGCGCACCGGCCACCCTGCACCTGGAAGACGTCTGGATCAAGAACCTCACCATCACCACCGGGCTGGTCGACACCTACTCGACGCCGACCCTGATGGGCTTGGTCGCCAGCCATCAGCTCGACACCTCGCCCATGATCACCCACCGCTTCGCGCTGGACGAGTTCGAGACCGCCTACGACGTCTTCGGCCACGCCTCCGACACGGGAGCGTTGAAGGTGTTGCTCACTGCGCCCCGTGGCTGATCGGGTGCTCACCGCCGCGGAGGTGTCGACGACGTCCGTCGCCGACGTCCTGGCGTCGCTCGACGGGTCGGCAGCCGGATTGACCAGTGCGGAGGCTGCCGCACGTCTCGCTCGAGATGGACCGAACGCCCTACGCACCCATCGGGTCAGTGCGATCGCCGTACTGGGGCGGCAGCTACGCAGCGCACTGCTGGGGTTGCTCGCCGCGACCGCAGCGCTGTCGTACTTTCTCGGCGACGGGACGCAGGCGAGCATCATCGGCGCGATCCTCGTCGCCAGCATCGCGTTGGGCTTCGTCAACGAGTACCGGGCCGAACGCGCCACTGCCGCCTTGCATTCGAGGGTTCACCACAATGTGCTGGCGCGACGCGACGGGCATTTCGTCAAGATCGACGTGGCCGAGTTGGTAGTCGGCGACGTGATCCGGCTCGCGCTGGGGGAGGCCGTCCCGGCCGACGTCCGGCTGATCGAGGTGACGGGTCTGGAATGCAACGAGAGCATCCTGTCGGGCGAGTCGACCGCCGCCGAGAAGTGGCCACAGACGGTGAAGACGGCTGGTGCACTGAGCGATTCGACCGACCTGGCCTTCATGGGCACGATCGTCAGCGCGGGCGAAGGCATCGGCGTCGTGTACGCGACCGGAGCCCGGGCCGAGTTCGGTCGGATTGCCGCCGGACTGGGGGAGCGCCACCCCGAGACCGACTTCCAGCGGGGGCTGCGTCAGTTCTCCTACCTGCTGCTGTGGGTGGCCCTCACCCTGACGGTCTTCATCCTCGTCATCAACCTGCTCCTGGCCAGGCCGCTGATCCAGTCGATGCTGTTCGCCTTGGCGATCGCGGTCGGCATCACGCCGCAGCTGCTGCCCGCCGTGGTCAGCACCAGCCTCGCGACGGGATCGCGCCGGCTGGCCAAGCTCAAGGTTCTCGTCAAGCGCCTGGTCTGCATCGAGGACCTCGGCGACATCGACGTGCTGGTGACCGACAAGACCGGGACGCTCACCGAAGGCCGGATCCACCTGGTGGACGGCGTCGACGCCGACGGAGCCCACTGCGACGCGGTGATCAGGGCCGGACTGCTGGCCACCGACGTGGACCTCGACACCGGGGGCGCAAGCTCCAACGAGATGGACGCCGCGCTCTGGGAGTCGCCCGACTCACGGCGACTGACGACCGTTGCGGCGCATCGGATCGCGACGCTGCCGTTCGACCACGAGCGGCGCGCGACCTACGCCCTGGTCGACGACGGCGATGCACGCGTGTTGGTGGTCAAGGGCGCTCCCGAGCAGGTGCTCGAAGACTGCGTCTCGGTGCCGACGGGCGCGCAGGCAGTGCTGGATGGGTTGTTCGCCAATGGCCGCCGCGTGGTGGCGGTCGCCAGCAGACCGGCACCGGGTCTGACCACGATCACTGCGGCCGAGGCGACTGGTCTCGAGTTGGTGGGATTCCTGGTGTTCGCCGACGAGCCCAAGGCTGCGGCCAGGAACTCGTTGGCTCGACTGACGGCGCTGGGCATCGAGGTCAAGGTCGCGACGGGTGACAATCCTCGAGTCGCCGAAAAGGTATGTGCTGATTTGGGTTTGGCGTCCAAGGGCACCGTCACCGGTGCTGAGTTGGATTCGCTCGATGACGCCGAGCTCGAGTCGGTGATGCGGGACAACACGATCTTCGCCAGGATCTCACCCGAGCAGAAGGCTCACCTGGTGGGCGCAGCGCGGCGTAGCGGTCGTTCGGTCGGCTTCCTCGGCGACGGCGTCAACGACGCGTTGGCCCTGCACGCGGCCGACGTTGGGATCTCCGTCGACACCGCAGCCGACGTCGCGAAGGACGCCGCCGATGTCGTGCTGCTGGAGAAGGACCTCGACGTGCTCGCGGACGGGGTCGCCGAGGGGCGACGTATCTTCGCCAACACCATCAAGTACGTCTTGATGGGCACGTCGAGCAATTTCGGCAACATGTTCAGTGCCGCGGCCGCGTCGGCCGTGTTGTCGTTTCTGCCGATGCTGCCGAGCCAGATCCTGTTGAACAACCTTCTCTACGACAGCTCGCAACTGGCGATCCCGACCGACCGCGTGGACGAGGAACAGTTGCATGCACCCTCGCATTGGAACATTGCGTTCATCCGTCGTTTCATGCTCACATTCGGCCCCATCAGTTCGCTCTTCGACTTTCTGACCTTCGGCCTGATGCTCGGGGTGTTGCATGCCGGGCCCGTCGAGTTCCGGACCGGGTGGTTCGTGGAATCCCTTGCGACCCAGACGCTCATCATCTTCGCGATTCGCACCAGACGGGTGCCGTTCTTCCGCAGCAGGCCGGGCGGGATCATGATTCTGACGACGTTGTCGGTGGTCGCCATCGGCGTCGTGATCACGCTCTCACCGGTCGCAGGCGTGCTCGGGTTCACGGCGCTGCCGTGGCAGTTCTTCGGTGCCCTGGTCCTGCTGACCGTGGCGTACCTCGTCCTGGTCGAGGTCACCAAGAATGTCTTCTACGCCGACCCGGTTCCCCTCGCCGGCGCACCTCGCCGCGTGCGCGGCCGCGAACACCAAATCCAGCGTCGCGCGGCCCGCTTCAGCCACGGCGGAAGGCTCGGTGCCCGGTAACACGCAGACGACGTCGAAGGTCGGTGAGTCCTAGCATCGAAGAGTGAACAGGCGCATACCGGCGTTGACCGTGAGTTTCTGGCTGATCCTTGGGTGCCTCCTCCTACCGTCCGTGTTCGTGGTGACGCAATTGGTGTCAGCCCCGAGCGCGACCACCGGCGTCGTCGACCAGCCGAGTTCGCTGACCACGGCCGGTCACCTGCTGTTCTTCGTCGCGCTCATCGCGCTGTACCTCACCCAGGGCTGCCTGCTTTGGGTCAGCTGGGTGCGTCCGAGCGCGGCTCTCGGCGGACTGCACTACCTCCGTCTGGCGCAGCGGCAAATCAACGGCGTCGACCGCTACTTCGAGGCGGAAGTACCCGGGCTGCGCTGGCTCGCCGAGGATCGCGTGGCGCGATCGCGTTCGCGCCTCGTGTCCTGGGTGACGCGGCTCTGGATGATCACCGCCCCCGTCCTGTTCGTGGGGATGGCCATGGCGCCGCCGGCGTTCGGCGTCGGTGTCATGGCGCAGGCCACCACGCAGGTGTTCCGGTATCTGGGCGTCGTGCTCGTGCTGGTCGGTGTCGCGGCAGTCGTCAAGACGTGGCGCCCGTCGCCCGACGTCAAGGCCGAGGCCTTCCTCGAGCGCACCGCAGATTCTGCAGCGGTACAGTGCGACGGCATCGGGCGGGCGGAGGATCCTTCGTAGACGCGCGACGGCGCAGAACAGTCCACTTTCGCCGAGGATCACTTGAAGTCGTTGCCATGGGGGAGTATTCGTGAACTGGACCGACCATCGTGCGGTCGCCCCAGTGAAGAAGCGCGCTAAGTGGCCGTGGGTCCTCGTCGGCGTCGGCGTGTTGGCCTTCGGTGGTTGTGGGACGTTCCTGATCGCGGAGCGCAGTGCGATCTCGTCGATCGTCTCGGGGGATCGCACGTCTGTGTTCGGCCAGACCGACATTGGCGTTCCCGTTGACGATGGGTCGTTGCGCTTCGTGGTCCACAGCGTCAACAACGCTGGCCTGCAGAGCAATCCGCAGCCTACGGGTGTGTACGTCATCGCGGATGTCACCGTCTCCAACACCGGTACGGAGCCTCGGACCGTCATCGCCCGGAATCAGAAGTTGATCAGTGCCTCAGGCCTTGCGTATGAGGCAACGGGCATGGACGTGCGGGCAGCGAAAGAGGACACGACGACGGCGGTCGTGAACCCCGGCCAGGCCATCGAGGTAAGGATGCGCTTCGATGTGCCCAAGGAGCCGAGGGTCGCGGCGATCGAGTTGCACGAGTCTGCGACGTCCGCTGGCGCAAGGGCTCGCCTCTACTAACGCGGCCCGGTCATTCGATCGCGTCATCAGTGTGGCCTGCCTGCGCCAAATAGCCCTTTCATGCTGAAACGGCGAGGTAACGTTCGCCCCGAAACGTCTGACCGGAGGGGTAAGGATGAAGATTCGCACACTCGTGGCACGTGTCGGCATCGCGGCAGTCGCGGTCGGCATGGCAGTTGGTACGGCGGTCCCAGCGTCAGCGGCCAACAACATCAAGCCATACGGCGTGCCGGAGTCACTCGAGGATGTCTACGGCAACCCAATGATCACCTACACGGTCCAAGGGCTGCAACCGAGTTCGGACGCCGTGTTTCACAACGGCCGGTTGTACGAAGCAACCGTGACGAACGACGGGGGCGTTCCCATAGCTGCGCTGTTCAACGCGCGCGCTGAGAGCGGGCAGAGCTATCCGGTCATTGGCGGCGGAATCCCGGGCAAGATCTACTTCGACGTCGTTGGCGACACTCCGAACAGCGTTGTCTACAACGACGGTGTCCAGGACTTGCTCGTATGGGTCTCGACGAGCGGTGTCGACCAGGGAATAGGCCCGGTAGCGCCTGGAGATTCCAGCGAGATCATCAGCAGTGCCCCCACGGATGGCGGCGGTGACGTGGGGACCGCACCGGCCGCGCCCGAGGTCGTCGCGCCATCCCCCTTCCAGCTCACCGAACCGGATGTGGCGCAGCCAGGGTTCAATGCAGCTCCCGGCGGCGGACGTCGCTGATCGCTCCGTAACGATGAATCGCTGCGTCTAGGCACACTAAATACGGCGTCTGGTGCCCCCGGCATGATTCGAACATGCGACACCGGCTTTAGGAGAGCCGTGCTCTATCCCCTGAGCTACGGGGGCGGACCGGATCGCAGCATACCGAAGTCTGCGGCAACTCCGTGTTTCCCGAGGTGATGCCGTGGCAAGACACGCTCATGAGTACTTCGAAGAAGGCCAAGCACACCGTCGATCGACTGGCGGGGCGCGTCAAGGAGAATCTCGGTGAGGTGACCGGCAACGACCGCCTGCGCAATGAAGGCAAGGTCGACCAGGTCAAGGCCCGGGTGAAGATGACGGGCGAGCGCCTGAAGGACGCCGTGCGCGGCCGCTAGCTCACCGCAGTTCGGCGATCACCTTCGCGAATGCTTCGGCATGCGGTTGCTGAACGATGATGTAGGTCACCCCGTAGGCGTCGCGGTAGCGACGTATCTCGTCGGTGATGTCGGTGATCGAGCCCGACAGCACCCCGGGTGTGCGTAGCAACTGTTCGTCGGTCAGCTCGGAGAGGAACCTGCGCGTGATGGACAGGTCGGGCACGCCAGACTCATCGAGCGGCATCGCGGTAATGGAGATGTTCAACTCCAATTGGTCAAATCGTTCGGGAGCGGCGTTGCGCACGAACGTGATTCGTTCGGCCAGAGGATCGCCGCCCTCACCGGCCGGATCCCCACCCGTCAGCCCGATGATCTGAGCCCGTTGCGCCGCGATCGTCAGGAGGCGGTCACCGTTGCCCGCAATGAGCAGGGGTACGTCCGGGGCGTGTTCACCGAGGTACTCGACGACGTGGCGAAGGTGGTCCACGCGTTGCCGCGCCGTCGGGTAGGGGATCTCGGCGGCCTCGAACTCCTTCTTGGCGTAGCCGGCACCGAGCCCGAGTTCCAGGCGTCCGCCGGTGAGGTCTCGCATCGCCATGACGTCGCGGGCCAGCAGTGCCGGCTTGTAGAACCCGGCGTTCAGCACGAATGTCCCGACGTGCAGCGTCTTGGTGGCCTCGGCCGCGGTCATCAACGTCGGGAACGGAGCGGGCGCGCCGAGGTGGTCGGGCACGTGCAGGACGTCGTAGCCCATGTCCTCGGCGCGGCGGGCCCAGTCCTGAACGGCCGACTGCCGGGGAGCGGCGTGGAGGCCGAATCCGAACCGAAATTCTCGCGCCATGCTGCGAGCTTAGGTGCGGATGTGGAATCGGATGTTTGGTCCCGTGGAACTGGGGCATGTGAGATCCCGAGCCGCGCGAACAGGTCGCCGCGGCGCTGGGAGTGACACCCTGATCCGGCCCGTTGTGAACAGTCCGATGGGCCGGATCAACACTTCAGAGGTCGACGAATCAAATCAGCGGGAGCTCGGCGAACGCCGGGGTGGTCGGCGACGACGAACCGCCGCTGGGCTCGACCGTGAAGGCCAGGGTGCGCGACCCATCGAGATCCGGCAGCACCGCGGTGGTCGACGGTGCGACGGCCGCGGCGTCCATGGTGCCCGCGGACTCCGGCCCGTTCTTCCCGACCAGCCACATCTGATAGACCGTGCCCGGCTTGGGCGGCGCGACGTTGTTCATGACCAGCACGCCGGCATTGCGTTCCCGGGAGAACACCACGGTGGCCGTTCCGCCGGTCGGGATGGGACCCGACACGGTGCGGACGTCGGGCGCGGCGAAGATCTGCTCGGCCGCCGTCTGCTTCGGCTCGGGCCGCACGGCGATGCCGACGCCGACGGCGCCGAGACCGATGGCCACCGCTGCGGCGGCGGCGAACGTAATGGTGCGCCACCGCGTCGATTGCGGGCGCATCTCGATGACCCTGCCGCCGTCGATGGCCGCCAGCACCTGTTGACGCAGACGGCTCGGCGGCTCGAGCGCGGTCGACGCGGAGATCATCGCCATCGTCTCGCGCACCACCCGGACCTCGTCGGCGAAGGCAATGGCAACGGGCGTCGGAGCGTGAGCCAGCTGCCTGTCGATGTCGTCGATGTCCGACTGCGACATCGCGTGCAACGCGTAGGGCGTCGCGAGGACCAGTAGTTCGTTGGCGCTTGGTTCGGTCACGAGACCCCCAGACACTTGCGCAAACCACGGATGCCGTCTCGCATCCTTGACTTTATGGTTGCAAGATTTGCGGACAAACGCTCAGATACCTGCACATAGGTAAGGCCTTCGTAATACGCGAGTTGGATGCACTCGCGTTGTGGATCGGTCAGAGAATCCAGGCACGCCGTGACTTGGCGCTGTTCATCGAGCTGGATGACGGTCTCCGCGACGCGGTCGGCGGGCAGGTCGACGTTCGCGGCGCCGTACCGCGACTCCCGCTGGCTAGCTGATTGCTCGGACCGCACCCGGTCGACTGCCCTGCGGTGGGCCAGCGTCATGAGCCAGGCGAGGGGCGTGCCGGCAGCCGGGTTGTAACCCGCCGCGTTGCGCCATACCTGCAGGTAGACGTCTTGGGTGGTTTCCTCGCTGTAGCCGGGGTCGCGGAGCACTCGCAGGACCAAACCGAACACTCTGGCGCGGGTGAGATCGTAGAACTCGGCAAACGCCTCGACGTCCTGCTGTGCGACCCGGCGCAGCAATGCGTCGAGGTCGGGCGTCACGCGCCGTAGTGTACTGGGCGCGGCGACGGTAGTCATAATATTCGCGATCTGGGCGGCCGGGGAACGAAAAATGATGTGCGCGCGCAATATTCACGAAAGCCCGGGCGGTCGGCCATGATTCGCTCCGTGAGCCGGGCGCCTGTGGCGTACACCAGGAAGTACGTCATTGCGACCGGGGACAGCACCGTCACGAGTGAGAGCCAACCCGCGATGCTGATGAGCCAAATGCCCCACCACACGGCCGAATCGCCGAAGTAGTTGGGGTGCCGCGTCCATGACCACAGCCCGCGGTCCATGATCGTCCCCTTGTTCGCGGGGTCTGCCTTGAACTGTCGAAGCTGGTGATCGCCTACGGCCTCGAAGAGGACGCCGATCATCCACACCACGACGCCAGCGGCGAGAACCGGCAGTAGCGCACGCGGGGTCGGCCCCAGCGAAGCGGAGAGCTGTAGCGGGAGCGAGATGAACCACGACATGACTGCCTGCAGCAGGAAGATCTTGCGGATCACGTTGGCCGGTGAGAAGTCACCCTTGAGGAGTTGGTCGTAGCGCGGGTCCTCGCCCTTGCCCGCGGACTTGCCGACCATGTGCCACGCCAACCGAAGGCCCCAGACCGCGACCAGCGCCAGGAGGAGTAGTCGACGAAAGAGGTCGCCGCTGCCGACGAGCGCGGCGACGGCTGCGACGGCGACGAAGCTGGCACCCCACGTCACGTCGACGACGTTGTAGCGGCCGATCCGGCGTCCGATGACGAACGTGGCGCCGTAGACCAGCACCAGGATCGCCAGCGACGCAGCGGAAACGATGACGAAGTTCATCTCAGACCCGCCTCGGAACCCGTCGGCGCGAAGGTCCACTGGTAGACGTCGAGGTAGCCGGACCGGAAGCCCGCCTCGGAGTACGCCAGGTACAGCTCCCACATGCGCTGGAAGACGTGGTCGAATCCCAACGCCGACACCGCATCCCGACGCTCGTTGAAACGCTCGCGCCATAGTCGCAGAGTCTCGGCGTATTGCGTGCGCAGGGATAGCATGCCCATGGTGCGCAACCGAGTCTCACGCTCGGTGATCCCGACGACCGCTTCGACCGACGGAATCAGCCCGCCAGGGAAGATGTACTTCTGAATCCAGGTATACGTGTTGCGGGACTTCAGCATTCGATCGTGCGGCATCGTGATGGCCTGAATCGCCACACGCCCGCCGGGCGCCACCAGGCGGTCCAGGGTGTGGAAGTACGTGGGCCAGAAGCGGTATCCCACGGCCTCGATCATCTCGACCGACACCACGGCGTCGTAGCAGCCCTCCACCTCGCGGTAGTCCTTGAGTTCGATCGTGACCTTGTCGCTCAGACCGGCGGCTGCGACGCGTTCCTGGGCCAGGTGCCGTTGCTCGGCCGAGAGCGTGATGGAGTGGACCTCCGCGCCGCGGGCGGCGGCGCGAATGCACAATTCGCCCCAGCCCGTACCGATTTCGAGGACGCGACTGCCCTCGCCGACGCGCGCGGAGTCGAGCAACCGGTCGATCTTGCGATGCTGTGCGGCCTCGAGATCGGACCACGCGGCGTGCGAACCCTCGAACGACGCCGCCGAATACGTCATGGTGCCGTCGAGGAACTCTGCGAAGAGGTCATTCGAGAGGTCGTAGTGCTCGGCGATGTTGTCCCGCGCCTGGGTGAGGCTGTTGATCATCGTCCGCGGATGCCGCACGACCGCGAGCGGGCGAAGCCATTGCAGTGCCGGGGGAACGAGGTCGGCGATCGAGTTGGCGAAGGCGGTGAGCAACCCGGCGAGATCGTCGGAGGTCCACTCGCCTGCCATGTAGGACTCCCCGAACCCGATCAGTCCGGAACGGCCGACGCGGCGGAAGAGGGCCGCGGGACGATGGATGTCCATCGTCGGCAGCGTGGGATCGGCTGCCCCGACGACCGAGCCGTCCGGATACCGCAGGCGCAGCGGCAGTCGCGCGGCGGCGCGCCTGAGGAACGACTCAGCCACCTGCGCGGTCACGGCGCTGACGGGTCCCCTCGGCACGTGGGCGACCGACGGCCAGCGGTCCGAATCGATTGCCGTGCCGACGTTTCCGGTGGTCTTGATGGTCACAGTGAACCGACCTTCTCCCTCTCGGCCGCGGGTTCACGCGGCACGACCGGTACCCGCCGAGCCCACAGCGTGACGCCCTGGATGCGGATCCACATTGCGCCCATCAATGGTGCCACCGGTGCCACCATCTGGAGGCGCATGACGTTCGCTATCGATGCCTTGCGCCGCGTGCCCTGCAGGGTGGCGACGAACGCGGGCTTGTTCTCGCGATGGAGTGAGATCGTCACGTCGAGCTCGGCGTCGGGGAGTGGAGCGCGCACCAGGTAGTAGCCGTCGACCTCGTTGAACGGCGAGACGTACAGCGCCTTCTTCACGGCGGCCGGCTGACCGCCCGTGGGTGGCAGCAGGTAGGCGTGACGGCCGCCGTACGTGTTGTGCACCTCGGCGATGACGTGACGCAGCACACCCTCGCTGTCGTGGCACCAGAAGACGCTGAGTGGATTGAAGACGTAGCCGAGGACTCGCGCCTGGACCAGCGCGGTGACGGTACCGCCGGGTAGCTCGATGCCGCGTTCGGCCAGGTAGCTGTCGACCCGGTTCCGCAGGGTGTCGTCGGCGCCGTTGGTGGGCGGTGAAAGATGGTCGGCGGCTTCGAATCTCGCGAAGGGTTGCAGCCAGCCGGGGAGCTGTGGCAGGTCGTCGACGTCGATGTACCAGCAGTAGCCACTCTGCTCGAAGTAGTGGTGCACCGGCGAACGGCGCAGATGGGTGATGCGGGTCCGATACAGGGCGGTCAACATGGCACCGACTCCAGATTCGTCATAGCGGGCCATTCGGCACCGAGTCGTTGGGCGGCCCGCAGACCCGATGCGGCGCCGTCTTCGTGGAACCCCCAGCCGTGATACGCGCCGGCGAATGTCAGCCGATCGTCGTCGATCGTCGGTAGAAGTGCTTGAGCAGCAACGGATTCTGGGGTGTACAGCGGGTGTTCGTACGTCATCTCTGCGATGACGCTGGCCGGGTCGACGTGGTCCTTGCCGCCGAGGGTGACGAGGTAGCGTCCCGGCCCGGGGAGCCCCATCAGCCGGGTGATGTCGTAGGTGACGAGAACGTGATCGGTGTCGGGGGTGGCCAGGTAGTTCCAGGACGCCCTGGCACGCTGTCGTCGCGGCAGCACCGACTCGTCGGTGTGTAGCTGGGTGTGGTTGGTGGAGTAGCGGATGGCGCCGAGGACACTGCGCTGGGCGGCGGTCGGTTCGGCGAGCATGTGCAGCGCCTGATTCGGATGGGTGGCGATGACGGCGCGGTCGAACTGTCGAGGGGCGGCATCGCCGACGGAGATCTGGACGCCGTCGGCGACCCGCTTCACCGAACGCACCGGTGCGCCAAGGGATATCTCGTGAATTCGCTGGGAGATCGCTTCGACGTAGGTGGCAGACCCGCCGACGACGGTCCGCCACGTCGGCGATCCGAACACCGACAGCATGCCGTGGTGCTGGAGGAAGACGAAGAGGTAGCGGGCGGGGTAGCGCATGGCGTCTCCTGGCGCGCACGACCAGACCGCGGCCACCAGTGGCGTCATGAAGTGTTCGACGAAGTAGGGGGAGAACTCCTGGCGTGCGACGAACGACCCCAGGGTCTCGTCGGCGTTCGAATCGGAGTCCAGCAGCAGGGTCGCTTCGCGGTGGAAGCGCTTGACCTCGGTGAGCATTCGGAGGTATCGCGGTCGGGCGAGATTCTTCAGTGTCGGGAAGAGTCCGCCGATGCCGCGGGCCCCGGCGTACTCGAGGCCGGTCGAGCCCACGCGATCGTCGCGGACGGACATGGACATGTCGGTGTCGTGGGTGTCGATGCCTAGTTCCGAGAACAGGCGGCACAGCGTGGGATAGGTGCGGTCGTTGTGTACCAGGAAGGCCGTGTCCACGCCGATGACGTCACCGTCGCCGCGATCGATGAAGTGGGTGTGTGCGTGTCCGCCCAGGCGATCGTCGGCTTCGTACAGGGTCACCCGACTGCGGGCCGACAACACGTAGGCCGCAACCAGGCCGGCGACGCCGCTTCCGACGACGGCAATCGACTGCCCGTCGAGGTCTTCTGGGTTCACGTTCTTTATTCGTAACTAATTCCACGGCGGATGGGACAGTTCATCGCGGTTCGCATTGCGCATCCCTTACTGCCGCGTAGTGTGCCAACCCGTGGCGATAACGCTGTTTCGCAACGGAACCGTATGGACTGGGGCCCTTCAACCGACGGTTGACGCCGTCCTGGTCGAGGACGGCGTCATCGTCGCCCTGGGTGACGTGGCCCACGTGGCGGCGGCCGAGCGGCCGGGGACCGAGGAGGTCGACCTCGGGGGCGGCTTCCTGATGCCGTCGTTCGGCGACGGGCATGCCCACCCGTTGCTCGGTGGTCTGGAGTTCGTCGGACCCGCGGTGCGGCCGTGCAACTCGGTCGAGGAGATCGTCGCCGAGGTCCGCAAGTACGCCGAGGCGAACCCCGACGAGGACTGGATCATCGGTGCCTCCTATGACGGCAGCCTGGCGCCCGGCGGTTTGTTCGACGCGCGCTGGCTGGACGAGGCCGTGCCCGACCGGCCCGTCGCGCTGCGGGCCTGGGACTACCACACGATGTGGGTCAATTCCGTTGCCCTGCAGCGCGCAGGCGTCACGGCAGACACTCCGGACCCGGTGCTCGGCGAGATTCCCCACCGCGAGGACGGCTCGGTGCTCGGCACCATGCGCGAATGGGGTGCGGTCGACCTGATCTCCGCCGTCATGCCCGAGCGCGACGAGGACGTTCGGGTGGCCGCGCTCGGCACGGCGGCCGACTACTACCTGGCCAGGGGTGTCACCTGGGTCCAGGACGCGTGGGTGGAACCCGGTGACGTCGACACCTACATCGCGGCGGCCCGACGTGATGCCCTGCGAATTCGGTTCAACCTGGCCCTTTACGCGGACCCCAGGCACTTCGACTCGCAATTGGCTGGCTTCGCGGACGCGCGTCGGCGGGTGGAGGAGGTCGGCTCGCCGCTGCTGACGGCCCACACGGTGAAGTTCTTCGCCGATGGCGTGGTCGAGAACGAGACCGGTGCGCTGATCGCGCCGTACTGCTCCGGTCTGCACGAGCACGGTATGACCGTCTGGGAGGGCGACAGCCTGGCGCAGGCCGCGCGCCGCGTCGACGAACTCGGCCTGCAGATCCACATCCACGCCATCGGCGACGCCGCCGTACGTCAGGCACTCGACGCCATCGAGTACGCCATCGAGTCCAACGGGCCGCGCGATCGCAGGCCGGTCATCGCCCACGTGCAACTTGTCGACGACGCCGACCTCGACCGCTTCGCGCGGCTCGGGGTGATCCCGTGCATGCAACCACTCTGGGCGCAGATGGATGCGCTGATGACGGTGCTGACCATCCCTCGCCTCGGCGTCGAGCGCGCCGACAAGCAGTACCGGATGCGCAGTCTCGACGAGTCGGGGGCTCCGCTGGCACTCGGGTCGGACTGGCCGGTGTCCTCGGGAGCGCCCCTCGACGGCATCGCCATTGGCGTCTCGCGGCGCACCCCGGAGGGAGAGCCCGAGGGCGGCTGGACACCCGAGGAAACCCTCACCATCGAACGGGCCCTCGGGGCCTACACCGCCGGCGTCGCCGAGCAGGCCTTCGCCGAAGACACCTGGGGCCGTCTGGTTCCGGGGGCCAGTGCCGATCTGGTGTGGCTTGACCGCGACCCACGCGAGACGCCTGCCCTGGAACTACCCGGCCTTCGGATCCGGGGCACCTACCTCCGAGGCGAGCTCGGTCGACCGTTCACTTCACCAGCGCAGTAGAGAATCGGAAGGGAAGCGCCATGTCGTCAACGACCTCAGCAGTCGAGACCGAGGGTCACCTCAAACGCGCGCTCGGCGTACCCGCACTGGTGCTGTTCGGCATGGTGTACATGGTGCCGCTCACGGTGTTCACCACCTACGGCATCGTCACCCAGCTGACCGGTGGTCGGCTCTCGGTCGCCTACCTGGTGACGCTGGCCGCGATGGTGTTCACCGCCAGGTCGTACGCCCGGATGTCGGCGGCCTATCCGGTCGCAGGGTCGACCTACGCCTACACACAGCGGACGTTCGGCGCACCGATCGGCTTCCTGGCCGGCTGGTCGCTGTTGCTCGACTATCTCTTCCTCCCGATGCTGAACTACCTCGTCATCGGCATCTACATGGAGGCGGCGGTCCCGTCCGTACCCGCGTGGGTGTGGATCCTGGTGTCGATCGTCGTCGTGACGGTGCTCAACATCATCGGCATCGTGTCGGTGGCCCGGGCCAACTTCCTGTTGTTGGCCCTGCAGGTGATCTTCATCGTCGTGTTCGTGGTGATGGCGTTCATGACCATCACGAAGGCTGGCAACGTCAACCTGATGGCACCCTTCACCGGCGACGGCTCGGTCGGCGGCGCGAGCCCGATCTTCGCGGGTGCGGCGATTCTGTGCCTGTCCTTCCTCGGGTTCGACGCGGTCTCGACCATGTCGGAGGAGGCCAAGGACCCCACGCGCAGCGTGCCCAAGGCGATCATGATCGCGACCGTGGTCTGTGGGCTCATCTTCTTCGGCCTGTCGTACGTGTCCCAGCTGGTCTTTCCGTCGAACCAGTTCGCCGACGTCGACTCCGGTTCGTTGGACGTGATGACGTCGGCGGGCGGCCAGTTCCTCAACACGTTCTTCACCGCCGCCTACATCGCGGGCTGCATCGGGTCGGCCCTCACCTCTCAAGCGTCGGTAGCCCGCATCCTCTATGCGATGGGTCGCGACGGCATCATGCCGCGCAAGGTGTTCGGCCACGTCTCGCTGCGGTTTGCGACGCCGACCTTCGCCATTCTGGTGGTGTCGGTGATCTCGCTCGTCGCGCTGTGGATCGACCTGGGCTTCCTCGCCTCGATCGTGAGTTTCGGTGCGCTGACGGCTTTCTCGGCGGTGAACCTCACCGTCATCAAGCACTACTTCATCGACCAGGGTGAGAAGAACGTCGTCAACAACCTCGTCCTGCCGTTGATCGGTTTCGTCCTGACGGTGTGGCTGTGGACGAGCCTGTCGTGGCTCACCCTTCAGGTCGGGCTCATCTGGCTGGCGATCGGCTTCATCTGGTTGCTCGTCGTGACCCGAGGATTCCAGCGGCCGACGCCCGTACTGGCCATGGAGGAGTAGCAACGGAATCCGTGGCGCGGGGTTGCCAAACCCGCTTCACGTGACATCGGTGCCGGACTTTCGTGCAGTTTGCGAATGCCGACACGATCGTGCGGATTCCGTTGTAGGTTGCCCCTACGTCGAGTATCCGGCGCCCCTTTCATCCGCTCATCGAGCTCAGGGGTCACGATGACACCCATTGGTACCTGCCGTCTCTACCGCCCTGATCCGACGTCCGTCGGTGTCCACGAGCAGTGGAGTGGGGCGAGCGCGGACGCGGAACGCACGCACGACGACGTCCTCGTCGTGTCGATTCACGGTGAGGTCGACGCAGGCAACTGCGCGCGGCTGGCCGACTACCTCGAGCGCCACGCCGCAATTTCGGGGAGCCTCATCGTCGACACCAGCGCCGTCGTCTTCTTCGCCGCCTCGGCGCTGGCCGTCCTGCATCGGGTCGACCGCAGCTGCACCAGGGGCGGCACGGCCTGGCGACTGGTGGCAGGCCCTGCGGTCAGGCGGGTGATGCGGGTGTGCGGCACCGCTGACCTTCCGCAGGTCGAGAACGTCGAAAACGCACTGCGGCAACTGGATTCGCGGCACGCGTCAGTCGACGGCTGATGGCCAGGCCGTCGCCGCCGAGGTCAGTCCGGCGACGAGCGCTGCCGTCGGCGCGCACAGTCCGTCCTCGCCCACGGGACCACTGCGCGGACTGGTTCCCCGCACCCGCGGCGTCAACTCGAGTTGTGCCCCGCCGCCGCGGCAGCGATTCACGGGATTGTCCGGGTGTAGCCCGCGCAACTCGCGCGGGATCGCCTCGAGATCGGTGATCACCTCGTACCCGGGTATCGACACGTGCTCGACGAGGTGAGCGGCCAGGTCCCGGTTGCCGCCGCCCGCCAGCAGTTGCATCGTGCGTCCGATGCGGCCGTAACCGTGCAGCGAGACGACGACGTCGACGTGGTCGAGGAACGCGTCGAGACACATCGACTGCCCGGCTCGGTACGCCGAGGACGACAGGTGGTGGGGGTAGTCGGCGGGGTGGCGCACGACGTACACCGACGCGTCGGCGGCCAGGGCCGCGCGTTCCGCGATCACGTCGGTCATCCTCTCGAGTCCGCCGCCGTGGATCGCGAGGAAGCCGAAACGCGAGCGCAGCGTGCTGGCTTCGACCACCTCCGGATCGGCGAGTAGTTCCGAAAGCGATTGTGGGGCAGGAAGATCGGTTGGCGCCAGCCTCCTTGGCCAGTTGACCGGATCCCATCGCACCAGGTAGTCCAACCAGCGCTGCGGCAGCCCGTGGTGCGTCGCGCCGTCGATGATCCGCTCCAGGTAACCGGGGCGGGGAGCGCCCGGTTCCACGCGGTGATCGATGTACACCCATGCCTCGGCGGGACCGTCGTCGGTGGTCACCGTCATCCGGTCGCGGCGGTAGCGCACCGGAACGCCCTCGGCGCTGTCGAGGACCGCCAGGTCGCGGTCGCTGACCTGCCACAGCACCCCGTGCACCTGCGCGCCGTCGAGCGGTTCGACGGTGGCGACGCCGCGCTCGTTGATGAGCCAGTCGTGGTCGGCGAGGGTGGCGGGCCGGGGGTCGGTGGCGTCGGGGCAGCGGTGCGCCATCTGCGTCACGTTCAGGTTCGACCCGTACGCGAAGTAGGGCTGCATTCAGCTGGTGACTGTCAGATAGATGAGGACCACGTTCAGCACACTAATGACCCCGGCGACCGTCCACCCCAGCGCAGTGGTGACGCGATGGTTGACGGAACCGTCCATCAGCTGCCGGTCACTGGTCAGCCGCACCAGCGGCACCAGGGCGAACGGGATGCCGAACGACAGCACCACCTGCGACAGCACCAGCGCCCGGCTGGGGTCGACGCCGATGGCCAGGACGACGAGGGCCGGGATCAGCGTCACCAACCTGCGCAGCAACAGTGGATAGCTTCTGCGCAACAAGCCCTGCATGATCATCGCGCCCGCGTAGGCGCCGACCGACGTCGACGCGAGCCCGGACGCCAGCAGGCCGATGGCGAAGAACAGCGCGACGGTAGGACCCAGCGTCGTCTGCACCGCGACGTACGCGCCCTCGATGGAGTCGGTGTTCTCGATGCCTTGCAGATGGGTGGCGGCGACCAGCAGCATCGCCAGGTTGACCGCGCCGGCGACCAACATGGCGAGGCCGACGTCGTAGCGGGTTGCCCTCAGCAGCCGGCGCCTTGGTGCACCGGCGACGGGTTGGCCGTGCCGATCGCGGGCAAGCCCGGAGTGTAGGTAGACGGCGTGCGGCATGACGGTCGCGCCGAGCATCGCCGTGGCGAGCAAGATGCTCTCCGGGCCGTCGAAACGCGGGACCAGGCCGCCGATCACGTCGCCTGCCGACGGCGGTTGCACGAAGAGGCTCGTCAGGAAGCCGATCGCGATGACGAGCAGCAGGCCGGCGATGACGCGCTCGAATACCCGTTGGCCGCGACGGTTCTGGACCGCGAGAAGAAGCAGGGATACAGCGCCGGTGATGAGACCACCGACTACCAGCGGAAGGTCGAACAGCAGGTATAGCGCAATCGCGCCGCCGACGACCTCCGCGAGATCCGTTGCCATGGCAACCAATTCGGCCTGCAGCCAGTAGGCGATCCGGGTGCGGGTGCGGCAGTTGTCAGCGACCGCCTCGGGCAGGGTGCGCCCGGTGACGAGTCCGAGCTTGGCCGACAGATACTGCACCAGCCCGGCCATGACGTTGGCGACCAGGATGACCCAGACGAGGAGGAAGCCGTACTGGGCGCCGGCACTGACGTTCGCTGCGACGTTGCCGGGATCGACGTACGCGATCGCAGCCACGAACGCGGGTCCGAGCAACGCCACGGCCGCGCGCTTGGGCGCCTTGATCGCGATCGACAACTCAGCCCTCTCCATCCGGCCATGCGAACAGAAAAGTTAGGTTAGCCGAAACCTCTGATCGGAACCAGTTCGAGGTGGTGAACCGCGGTCAGCGGTTCCCGCCGCCGATGATCAGGGCGGGCCCGTAGAACTCGTCGTCCCACGGGTAGGTGTAGGTCGGGACGTCCGGTGCCTCGGCCGAGATCTCCACGTTGCCGGGCGTCTGGCACTGCGTGATGCCGGTGCCGGTGGTGCCGCCACCGCCGACGCTCGTGCATGCCGGCTGGTTCGACACCTCGGTCGGATCGGCTGAGGCGACGGGAGCGACGACGACCGCGGCCGCGGCGCCCACCGATGCGATCAGACCAATGAGATAACGCGTCCGCATGGCAGGCCCTTCGTTACGCCGACTGACAGTCAATGGGGAGCGTACAGCCCTTTTCCGGTGACGAGAGGCAAGTCCAGCGTCGTACGGATCCCCGACGGCGCAGCCACGACCTCGGGGATGGCGTTGACGACTCGGGCCGCCGTCGCCACGAGACCCGCATGGTTGTGATCCCCGTTCGGGCTGCTCAGGCACAGATCCAGGGCGTAGGACGGCTCACCGGTGATCTCGATGCGGTAGGAGCCGCCCTCCTGTGCAGGCTGGGGCCAGTCCGGACACAGGTCGTCGCGGATCCGGGTGACGTGCTCGAGCACGACGACCGGCTTGCCG
The DNA here is from genome assembly GCF_016462545.1 of Mycolicibacterium sp. GTDB lineage: Bacteria > Actinomycetota > Actinomycetes > Mycobacteriales > Mycobacteriaceae > Mycobacterium. Next base: position 45,100 of record NZ_JAEMTA010000017.1, read on the forward strand.
CCGACCATGCCGCGTACCTCGAAGCGCAGCGCGGCCGCAGTGCCCTCGGCGATGTGTCCGGAGGCGATGTCGAAGTCCTCCGGCGCAGGCACCCGCTCGTAGATCTCCGTCACCTCGTCCAGCGAGACGTCGAGGCCGGCGGCGAGCTGTCGAACCACCGATCCCCACGCGAGGCTCAGCACCCCCGGCTGCAGCAGCATCGGAGTCTCGTCGAGCGGCTTGCCGAAGCCCATCACGTCGAACATCACGGTGGCGCTGTCGTAGGTGTCGTAGTTGATGATCTCCATGCAGCGGATCTGCTCGATGCTCTGGCAGGTGCCCGCCAGTGCCATCGGGATCAGGTCGTTGGCGAAGCCGGGGTCGATGCCGTTGACGAAGATGCTGGCATTGCCCGCCGCCGCGGCGTCGGCGATGGGCGCGATCATCTCGTCGGGCAGTGTGCCCCAGGGATATTGAAGGAACACCGCCGCACTGGCGACGATGTTGACGCCGGCCGCCAGGATGCGGCGGTAATCCTCCAGCGCCTCGACGAGCCGATTGTCGGCCATCGCGGTGTAGACCACGCACTTGGGCTTCGCGGCGAGGATGGCGCCGAGGTCGGTGGTGGCCGTGATGCCGGTCGGCTGCTCCAGCCCGGCGAGTTCGGCGGCGTCCTTGCCCGCCTTCGCCTCCGATGACACCCACACGCCGGTCAATTCGAATCGGGCGTCAGTGATCAGCTGGGTCAGCGCGTGCCGACCGACGTTGCCGGTGCCGATCGCGGCGACTCTGATTGTCATGCGTCGCTTTCCTTTACAGATCGGGGATGGGGAAGCCGAAGTTGGGATGGGTGATGCCGCCATCGACCTCGAGGGTCTTGCCAGTCAGGTAGCTGCCCGCCGGTGAGGCGAGGTAGACGGCGGCCGCCGCGATGTCGAGTGGGTCGCCGAGTCGTTTCATCGGCGTGGCTTCCTCCATCGGCTTCCTCAGTTCGTCGTTGCTCGCGAGGATGTCGAGCGCCGAGGTGAGGATCGACCCGGGTGCGATGGCGTTGACCCGAATTCGCGGCGCGAGGTCCAACGCGGACAGTCGGGTGTAGTGCGCCAGCGCTGCCTTCGCGGTGCCGTAGGCGGCGAACCCGCGACCGGCGACGCGGCCCATCGTCGAGGTGATGTTGATGATGCTGCCGCCGCCGGAGTGTTCCAGCATCAACGGGACGGCGGCGGTCGTGAGCGCGTGCGCCGTCGTCACGTTGAACGTGAAGGCGTCGCGAAGATCCTTGGTCGAGGTGTCCAGCAGCGGCGCGGGCATGGTGCCGCCGACGTTGTTCACGACGATGTCTAGTTTGCCGAACGCCTCGATGGCCGCATTGGCCAGTCTGGCGGTGTCCTCGGGGTGTGCCAGGTCGGCGACCACGACGTGCGCGCGCCGTCCCGCCGCGTGGATCTGCGCAGCCACCTCGTCGAGTTGGGACTGCGTGCGCGCCGCAATCAACACGTCAGCGCCCGCCTCTGCGAACGCGAGAGCCATGGCGGCACCGAGACCACGGCCCGCACCCGTGACGACGGCGACCTGGCCATCGAGCTTGAATCTGTCGAGAATCACGTTCGCAGACGCTACTAGAACACGTTCTATTTTTTCGCGAGTTCTGCACAACGGCTGCTATTCGCGTGACGTCACGGCCCTACTGCAGAAGTCGGCGTCGGCGGCGACGCCGCACGGCCACCACCTACTTCTTGGCGGGGGCCTTCTTCGCCGCGGCCTTCTTCGCGGGCGCCTTCTTCGCGGGGGCCTTCTTGGCGGCGGGCTTCGCGTCCGATTCGCCCTTGCGCGCCTGCACGCTGGCCTCGAGCTTGGCCAGCAGGTCTGACACGTCATCGGTCTCGTCGAGGTCTGCCGCGGGCTGCTCCTCGACCGCGAACGCCTCCCCGCCGTCGATCTTGGCTTGGATGAGCTCCATCATCTCGACGCGGTAGTTGTCGGTGAACGCCTCGGGATGGAAGTCGTCGGTCATCGACTCGACGACCTGGCCCGCCATCTTCAGCTCGGCGGGCTTGATGTCGACCTTCTTGTCCAATTCGGGGAAGTCGGGATCGCGAATCTCGTCGGGCCACAGCAGGGTGTGCACGACCATGACCTCGCGCTTGCCAAACTCCTTGACGCGCAACGCCGCCAGCCGCGTCTTGCTGCGCAATGCGAAGTGCACGATCGCGACGCGGTCGGTCTTGGCGAGCGTCTCCGCCAGCAGGACGTAGGACTTGGATGACTTCGAATCGGGTTCCAGGAAGTAGCTCTTGTCGTACATCAGCGGGTCGATCTGGTCGGCCGGAACGAACTCGACCACCTCGATCTCGCGGCTGCGTTCCTCGGGCATCGTGGCGATGTCCTCGTCGGTGATGATGACGGTCTGGCCGTCCTCCGACTCGTACGACTTTGCGATGTCGCGGTATTCGACCACTTCGCCGCAGATCTCGCAGACCCGCTTGTAGCGGATGCGCCCGTTGTCCTTTTCGTGGACCTGGTGAAACTTGATGTCGTGGTCTTCGGTCGCGCTGTAGACCTTGACCGGCACGTTCACCAGGCCGAAGGCGACGGATCCCTTCCAGATGGAACGCATGACCCAGTATGGCGCACAGGATCAACCCAGCCGTAGCGCGGCGCGATCTGGCAGATCGGCTCCGGCCCGCGCCACGGTCACGGCCGATGCGAGCGCCGCCGCCTGCAGTACGTCCTCCAGGGTGTCGACGTCGATCTTGGCGAGCGCTGCTCGTCGGTCGCCGCCCAGCAGGTCAAGCGACCACAGTGCGTCGATGAGTCCGGTCATGAACGAGTCGCCTGCACCTACGGTGTCGATCACCTCGACGGGACGCGCGGCGACGCGCACGGTGCCCGCGGCGCACACCGCGAACGCACCCTGTCCGCCCATCGTCACCGCGACGATCGACGGACCTGCTTCGTGCCATGCCCGAGCAATCTGCTCGGGGGTCCGAGCCGGGTCGATCCAGTGCAGATCCTCATCGCTGGCCTTCACCACGTCGGCCTTCTCGACGAGCCTGTCGATCCGAGCGATCGCCTGCTCGCGATCGACGATCAGCGCAGGCCGTACGTTCGGGTCGAACGAAATCGTCGCGCCCAGGTGATAGGCGTCCAGCAGCGCGGCCGTCGCGAGGCAACCTGGATCCAGAAAGCCCGCGATCGAGCCGGTGTGCACGATCAACGGGGTGGGTACCTCGGCGGTCCCGGTCAATTGCCAGTCGATGTCGAACGTATAAGTGGCAGAGCCATTTTCATCGATCTGAGCGGATGCCGTCGGAGTCCGCGAAGCCGTGGTGCTACCAGCGACCAGGCGCACGCCGGAGGCTTCCACGTAGTCCACGATCCGACGGCCGCGTTCGTCGTCGCCGATGTGGGTGAGGAAGTCCACGCCGCGGCCCAGCCTGCCGAGCCCGATGGCCACGTTCAACGGGCTGCCGCCGACGTGTTCGCCGGTCACCTGGCCCTCGCGCTGGACGATGTCGATCAAGGCCTCGCCGATGACCAGTGCTCGTGGGTTGCTCACGATGGGCCCTTGCCTGCCGCGAGTGCCTCCAGCGTCGCCCGGGCACCGTCGCGGTGCAGCGAGTTCAACGTCCACAGATAGGCCTCGACGAAGCGCGGCTGCTGTGCGAGATCGCCGAACACGGAGGTGTTCTCGATGAACGCCATCGGGTTCTCGAGTTGCGACTTGGCGATCGGGACCAGAGTTTGCGCCAGCTGATCCTGCACGTCGATGGGTTCGCCCTGCTCGTCGACTCCCTCGGCGTAGCGGGCCCAGCTGGCGACGGTGGCCGCGGACAGCCGGACGGGTTCACCGGACTCGAGGTTCTCCCTGACGACGGGGAGCAGCCACTGCGGGATGCGGTCCGACGAGCCGAAGCACAGCCGAACGACGGTGTCGCGCACGCTGGGGTTGGCGAAGCGCTCGATGGCCGTCCGCTTGAACTCCGGTAGGTCGATGCCCGGGACGGGCTTGAGCGTCGGCGTCGCCTCCGAATCCATGTACTCGAGCAGGAACTCGGCGAACAGCGGGTCACCCGCAGCGTCGGCGACCAGCCGGTAGCCGGCCAGGTAGGCGAAGTAGCAGAGGGCCTGATGACCGGCGTTGAGGATCCGCAGTTTCATCAACTCATACGGCGTGACGTCCTCGACGAGCAGCACGCCGACATCCTCGTATGGCGGCCTGCCGTCGGAGAAGTCGTCGTCGAGGACCCAGGCGGTGAACGGCTCGGCGGCGACCGGCCATTCGTCCTCGACCTCGAAGTCGGCCGCCAGGTTCTCGATGACGTCGGGTGTGGTGACCGGCGTGATGCGGTCGACCATCGAGTTGGGAAAGCGGGTGTTGGCCTTTATCCAGTCGGCCAACTCGGGGTGCGTCTTCTCGGCGTACGCGGTGAAGGCCGCCCGCGCGACGTCGCCGTTGCCCTCGATGTTGTCGCACGACACGATGGTCGGCGACGGCACGCCGCGCTCCTTGCGGCGCGCAAGGGCGGCGGTCACCAAACCGAAGACGCTGTCGGGTCCGGCGTCGTCGATGACGTAACCACCCTCGGTGATGGTCAGCGACACGATTCGTGTGCTCGGCGCGGCAATCAGTTCGATGACGGCCTCTGGATCCTCGGGTGCGAAGAGGTAGTCGACGATCGAGCCGATGACACGTGGTTCACGCGTGCCGTCGGGGTTCATCGCGATGAGCGTGTAGAGGCCGTCCTGGTCAGCCATGACCTTCGCCATCTTGCGGTCGCCGGGAAGAACGCCGACACCGCAGATGCCCCACTCCTTGGCCAGGCCCATCTCGAGTAGGCGGTCGACGTACATCGCCTGATGTGCGCGGTGGAAGCCGCCGACTCCGAAATGCACTATGCCGACGCTGATTTCGCTTCGGTCGTAGCTCGGCTTGGCGATCGGGATCTCGGCTAGGGACGCATTGTTGAGTTTCATGACTTCACCACCACTTCCTCGACGCTACCCCGCAGCCGGTCGGCGTCGAGCCTCATGCGGGAGCTGGTGGCCGATGCGTCGGCCCTGTTCGGTTTGGAAACCAAGAATGTTGTGTACGTCACATTTAGATGTTAGCGTGATGAACATCTACACGCACCCCTGAGCTTTTGCTCACGGATACGAGAGAGGTGAGCGGGAGATCGTGGCGACATCGACGTCGAACGGACGGCTGGCTCGGCGGGCAGGAGCTGAGTCGATGGAACCGTCTGCCGACGCTGCCCCGAACGGGGGCGCGACGCCTGAGGACCTTCGTCTCGCCCTCCGCGCGGCTACGCTCTACTACCTCGACGGTCATACCCAGGCGGAGATCGCCGCCAAGCTCGGGGTGTCCCGGCCCACGGCGGGCAGACTGATCGCCAGAGCCAAGGCTCGCGGCCTGGTGCGCATCGAGGTCGTCGTCCCGCCGACCATGAAGGACGATCTCCACGCCGATGAGGAACGCCTCCTCGAGCAGCGTTTCGGCTTGACCGAAGCGGTCGTCACCGGACATCTGGGCCGAGCTGCCGGAGCACTGCTGATGCGGCGCCTATCCGAGAACGACGTCCTCGGTTTCACCTGGGGGCCGGAGCAGGTCGCCGCGGTGTCTGCGCTGACGCCCGGCGTGGCCAGCTGTCGTGTGGTGGTCCAGCTGGACGGCGCGATGTCGACTGCGGCCTATCAGACGGGGATGGAATTCATCCTCAGCCGCGGGGCCGACATGCTGCGTGCCAGCGCCATGCGGTTGCCTGCTCCGCTCTACGCGGACCCGTCGACGGTGGTCTCGATGCGTAGCGACTCGGTGATCTCGCGGACGCTGGAGGCGGGCCGGCGCGCCGACACGATGTTGTTCGGCGTCGGCTCGGTCACCACGTCCACCACGTTGTTCGAGGGCAGCTTCCTCGACACCAGGATGCTCGACGAGCTGGTGTCACTCGGCGCCGTCGGTGAGATCGGCGGCCGGTTCTTCGACGCGAACGGCGCGGCCGTCGTCACCGAGCTGGCACACCGCGCGGTCTCGGTACCGCTCGAGGACATTCGCAGGTGCTCCAAGACGATCTTGGTCTGCAGCGGACCGCTCAAGCATCAGGCCACGTTGGCCGCGTTGCGAGGCGGGCTGGCCAAGCTGTTGGTGTGCGACATCGATTGCGCACGTTGGCTTCTAGAACAGTGAAGGGTTACTCGATGAGGAGTGGGGTGAAGATGAAAGCGACACGAGCACTGCGAAAGCTCTCGGTGTCCGCGGTGGCCGCAGGGCTGCTGTTGACCGCCGGATGTTCGGGTGCAGGAAGTCTGGGGGCATCGGACAACGAGGTGACGATCGCTCTGGTATCCAACTCGCAGATGACGGACGCGCAGAAACTGGCGCCGGAGTTCGAGAAGGAAAATCCCGGCGTGCGGTTGAAGTTCATCTCGCTGTCGGAGAACCAGGCCCGCGCCAAGATCACCATGTCGACCGCGATGGGCGGAAGTCAGTTCGACGTCGCGATGATCAGCAACTTCGAGACGCCCCAGTGGGCGAAAGACGGTTGGCTGCTTCCCCTCTCGGACTATGCGAAGAACACGCCAGGCTACGACGAGGCCGACTTCATTCCCTCACTGCGCGAATCGCTCTCGTACGAGGGCAACATGTACTCGGTGCCGTTCTACGGCGAGTCGTCGTTCCTGATGTACCGCAAGGACATGTTCGAGCAGGCCGGCATCAAGGTCAACCAGGATCCGAGCTACCAGCCGACCTGGCAAGAGGTGGCGGACTGGGCCAAGACCATCAAGGCCAAGCAGGTCTCGGATGCCGGCATCTGCCTGCGCGGCAAGCCCGGCTGGGGTGAGGTGCTGGCGCCACTGGACACCGTGATCAACACGTTCGGTGGGCGTTGGTTCGACGAGAAGTGGAACGCTCAACTCGACAGCCCCCAGGTGAAGGACGCCGTCAACTTCTACGTCGACACGATCAAGAATTCTGGCGAATTGGGCGCCTCGTCAACCGGATTCCAGGAGTGCGCGAACCTCTTCGGCCAGGGGCAGACGGCCATGTGGTACGACGCGACGTCGGCGGTCTCCGTTCTCGAGGACCCCAAGACGTACCCGGACCTGGTCGGCAAGATCGGCTATCTGCCCGCGCCGATCGTGGAGAAGCCCAACTCGGGTTGGCTCTACACCTGGGCGTTGGGCATCCCGAAGGCGGCCAAGAACCCCGACGGTGCCTGGAAATTCATTTCGTGGATGACCAGCAAGGACTACATGAAGCTGGTCGGAGAGAAGCTGGGCTGGGCCCGGGTCCCACCCGGCAGCCGGACCTCGACGTACACCGATCTCCCGGAGTATGAGGCGATCTCGAAGTCGTACGGCCCGCTGACGCTGCAGTCGATCACCAACGCGACGCCGAACAAGCCTACGGTGCAACCGGTTCCGTACACGGGTGTGCAGTTCGTCGGGATTCCCGAGTTTCAGGATCTGGGCACCAGGGTGAGCCAGCAGATCAGTGCGGCGATCGCCGGCCAGATATCGGTCGACGAGGCGCTCAAGCAATCACAGCAATACGCCGAGGTCGTCGGCAAGAGCTACCAGGAGAAGTGATGACTCTTACTGCTGATACCGAGTCAGACGCCAGTCAGGAGGCAGTGTCCGAACGGGTCCGCAAGATCCGGGAAGCGCAGGACACCGGCGTGAGCCGCGCCGAGGGCTGGCGCAGGAGGGGACCGCTGCTGCCCGCGCTGATCTTCATGATCGCCGTGACGCAGGTGCCGTTCCTCTTCACGCTCTATTACTCGACCCTGTCGTGGAACCTGGTTCGGCCGGGGTCACGCCAGTTCGTCGGGCTGAACAACTACATCGCAGTGGTCAAGGACAGTCAGTTCTGGTCGGTGGCAGGCAACACCGTCATTCTGATCGTCGGGGTGGTGCTGATCTCGGCGCTGTTCGGCTTGTTGATCGCGTTGCTACTGGATCGGGCGTTCCTGGGCCGTGGTGCCGTGCGAACGCTGTTGATCACGCCGTTCCTGATCACCCCCGTTGCGGGAGCGTTGATCTGGAAGACCACGATCCTGGATCCCACGAACGGCATCCTGAACTGGGTGCTGTCCCTGGTCGGCCTCGGACCGGTGGACTGGATCGGTCAGTTCCCGCTCACCATGGTGATGGTCGAATTGATCTGGCAGTGGACGCCTTTCATGATGTTGCTGATCCTCGCGGGGCTGACGTCCATGCCCCGCGATCAACTGGAGGCGGGCCGGGTCGACGGGGCCACCGCGTTCCAGCTCTTCCGCGAGTTGACGCTGCCCCACCTGCGGCGCTTCATCGAGTTGGGCGTCGTGCTCGGCGCGGTGTACCTGGTCAACACGTTCGACGCCATCTTCATGATGACGCAGGGCGGACCCGGTGTCGCCAGTGCGAACCTGCCGTTCTACATCTACCAGCGCGCGTTCCTCGGCTTCGACATGGGCCAGGCGGCAGCCATGGGCGTGGTGGTCGTCATCTTCACGATGATCATCGCCAGCTTCGCGCTTCGGTTGATCTTCAAATCATTCTCCGGCAAGGAAGAGGCGGCCTAACATGACTACTACTGCCGAACGGACCTCGGCGACAACGGATGTCGCACCGGTCCGCAAGAAGAAGACCAAGAAGTTCAGCCCATGGGGCGTCGTCGCGTGGCTCGTCGGTCTCGGGTTCTTCTTCCCGGTGTTCTGGATGGTCCTGACGTCGTTCAAGCCGGAGAGCGCCGCCGCGACCAACCCGCCGACGTTGTTCTTCACCCCGACCCTGGACCAGTACGGTGCCGTGTTCTCCCAAGGCATCGGCCCCGCGATGTTGAACTCGGTGTTCGCCACCGGCATGTCGACGATCCTGGTGCTGCTGCTGGGAGTGCCCGCCGCGTTCGCCCTGTCGCTGCGGCCCGTCCGCAAGACGTCGGACGCGCTGTTCTTCTTCATGAGCACCAAGATGCTGCCCGTCGTCGCCGCCATCCTGCCGCTCTACGTGATCGTGTCCAATCTCGGCCTGCTGGACAACATCTGGGCCCTCGTCATCCTCTACACGTCGATGAACCTGCCGATCGCGATCTGGATGATGCGCTCGTTCTTCCTCGAAGTGCCCGGTGAACTCCTCGAGGCCGCCAGCCTCGACGGGGCCAGCCTGTGGCGGTCGGTGCGAGAGGTGATCCTGCCGCTGGTCTCACCCGGAATCGCGGCTACGGCGCTCATCTGCGTGATCTTCGCCTGGAACGAGTTCTTCCTCGCGGTGAATCTGACCGCGGTGAACGCCCAGACGATGCCGGTGTACCTCGTCGGCTTCATCGCCGGTGAGGGTCAGTACTGGGCCGTGCTGTCGGCGGCCGCCACCATGGCCGCGCTGCCGGTGATCCTGTGCGGTTGGTTCGCTCAAAACAAGCTCGTTCGTGGTCTTTCCTTCGGCGCCATCAAGTAGAGGAGATAAATACAATGGCTGCAATCACTTACAAGAACGCCTCCTGCATTTACGAGGGTTCGGATAAGCTCGCGGTTGACAACCTCAACCTCGACATCCAGGACGGCGAGTTCATCGTCCTCGTCGGTCCGTCCGGCTCGGGCAAGAGCACCGCACTGCGCATGCTGGCCGGCCTCGAGGACATCGACGAGGGCAGCATCGAGATCGGCGGCAAGGACATGACGGGCGTTCCGTCCAAGGACCGCGACATCGCGATGGTGTTCCAGAACTACGCGCTGTACCCGAACAAGACGGTCGCCGAGAACATGGGCTTCGCGCTCAAGCTGCGTGGCGTGTCGGCCGAGGAACGACGCAAGAAGGTCGAGGAGGCCGCGAAGGTCCTCGACCTGACGGAGCATCTGGATCGCAAGCCCGCCAAGCTGTCCGGCGGTCAGCGGCAGCGCGTCGCGATGGGTCGCGCCATCGTGCGCGAGCCTCAGGTCTTCTGCATGGACGAGCCGTTGAGCAACCTCGACGCGAAGCTGCGCGTGCAGACCCGCACCCAGATCGCCGCGTTGCAGCGTCGGCTCGGCACCACCACCGTCTACGTCACGCACGACCAGGTCGAAGCAATGACGATGGGTGACCGCGTGGCGGTGCTGCGCTTCGGGAAGCTGCAGCAGTTCGCTTCGCCGAATGAGCTCTACGACCGTCCGGCGAACGCCTTCGTCGCCGGCTTCATCGGGTCACCCGCGATGAATCTGTTCACCGCACCCATCACGTCGGATGGCGTGAAGCTCGGGGACTCGACGTTCGAGCTCGAACGCGATCAGCTGTCCAAGCTGAACGAGTTGGGCCTCAAGGAAGTCACCGTCGGTGTCCGGCCCGAGCAACTGGAGATCACCGATTCCGGTGGCGTCGAGGTGGTCGTCGACCTCGTCGAGGATCTCGGCAGCGAGGCGTACGTCTACACGCACGCGAGCGGTGTCGAGTTGGTAGCGCGGTGCAATCCGCGTACGGCGCCCAGGCTGGCTGACACGGTTCGGTTGCGTCGGCATCCGGAGGGCGCCGTGCACCTGTTCGACCCGAGCTCGGGCGAGCGCCTCAACTAGCATGCGCGCGCCGGAATTGCGGCTGCGCGCACCAACGCCCGATCTCCTCGGGCTGCCCTGGGATAGACCACTTTCGGAGTGGGTGGTCCCGGACGTACCGCTGCGTGACATCGCGGTGGGGATGAGTCGCCACCTGGTGAAGTTCGTCGATGCCGACGGCCTGCTCTGGGCAGTCAAGGACATGCCCCCGCGGATCGCGATCAAGGAGTACGACGTCCTGCGGCGGCTCGAGGAGATGGGGCTGCCCGCGGTGCATCCGGCCGGGTTGGTGCTGCAGCCCGAATTCGAGACCGCGATCCTGGTGACCCGCTATCTCGAGGGATCTTGGCAGTACCGCAGGCTCTTCATGCGGCTGCCGCCGGACCAGCCGAGGCATCGGGCCCGCCTACTGGACGCGATGGCCGGCCTGCTCGTCGAACTGCATCGGCACGGTGTCTTCTGGGGTGACTGCTCGCTGGCGAACACGTTGTTCTCGCGCGACGGACAACTCTTGCAGGCGTGGCTGGTCGACGCCGAGACCTCCGAGGTCCACCCCAAGCTCAGCCGGGGACAGCGCAGGCATGACCTGGAGATCCTGGTGGAGAACGTCGCGGAGGGGCTGGTCGATCTCGCCGAGCGGCTCGGTCTTCCCGAGGAGATGCACGGCACGCTGATCGCCGAGGCCGAACAGGTCCAGGTTCGCTACGAGACGCTCTGGGAGTTGCTGCACGCCGAGCCGGTGTTCGGCTTCTCGGATCGGTACCGCGTCGAGGGCACCATCCGTCGTCTGAACGAGCTCGGCTTCGCCGTCGACGAGCTCTCGCTGCAGCCGGACGGGTCGGATCCGAGTCGGATGCGGGTACGCGTCGCCGTGGGAGACCGTCGCTATCACGCGCAGCATCTACAGGAGCTCACCGGTTTGGACGTCGGCGAGGGGCAGGCGGCCATCCTGCTGGGTGATCTGCACGCGTATCAGGCACAGCTGTGCCTCGAGGCGGGCCACGACGTGGACGAGACCACGGCCGCACGGCTCTGGGTCCTCGAGGTGCTGACTCCGTATGAGCAACTGGCGCATCAGGTTCTGCAATATCGGGGCACCGCCATCCAGGCATATTGCGACCTGCTCGAGGTGCGCTGGCTGCTCAGTGAGAAGGCGGGTCGCGACGTCGGTACCAACAAGGCGCTGGCGGCGCTGGCGGGCGACGTCATTCCGACGGATTCGGCCGCCAAGATGGCGGTCGCAGAGGTGCCGACGGCACCGTTCGCGGTGCTGGAGATGGACGACCAATAGGGCTGTATTTCGTTGTGCTGCAACGGATTTACATCCTTAGGGAACTCTTGGAGAAAGCGTCAGAGAGTTCTTAGTCATCGAACGTATGTTCTAATCATGAGCGCGGGTGCAGTGCAAGCGGCGGTAACCGCATTGCGTACGGCCCACGACGCGATGGCCGCGCTGTCGGTCGATGCGCTCACTGCGGTCGAGTTGATCGGCGTTCTCGACGGTCTCGAGACGCTCACATGCCAACTGCCCATGCAGTGTCATCGGATGCTGGCCCGCCTGCAGGTCGAAACCACCCCGAAGGCGATGGGCGCCAAGTCCTGGCGCGACGTGTTGGCGACCCGGTGGCGGATCTCGCCAAGCGAGGCCGGCCGTCGCCTCGAGGAAGCAGCCACGTTGGCTCCGCGCCAGGGGCTGAGCGGGGAACGCCTCGAGCCGGTGTTGGACTGCACGGCAATCGCCCAGGCTCACGGCTTGATCAACCGCGAACACGTTCGGATTCTCGGCGACGCAATGAACCGCATCCCTCCTGCGGTCGACGTCACCACCCGCGGCCAGATCGAGGCCGACCTGGTTCGGACCGCAATGGGGGTCGGACCCAAGGAACTGAAGGACAACGCCGACCGAAGACTGTTCCTGCTCGACCAGGACGGCCCCGTGCCCGACGACGCCGAACGAGCAAGACGCCGCGGTGTGACGAAGGCACCCCAGCAGCCCGACGGGATGACCCGGCTCACGTGCAACCTGACCCCTGAGGCGTGGGCGATCTTGGAGGCGATCTTCGCGAAATTGGCGGCGCCAGGGTTGTGCAACCCCGCCGACGCGGACCCGTGCGTGTCGGGCACTCCATCTCAGCAACAGATCGACGACGACCACCGCAGCCTCGCCGAGCGTCAGCACGACGCGCTGGTGGAAGTCGGGCGTAGCGTGCTGGCCAGCGGTGAGTTGGGGCAGCACAACGGGTTGGTGACCACGATCATCATCCGCACCACGCTGCAGGACCTCGAGAGCCGCGCCGGCGTCGGCGTCACCGGCGGTGGCACCGTGATCCCGATCAGCGATGTGATTCGACTGGCGGCTCGTGCCAACCAGTACCTCGCGGTGTTCGACGGGGCGACCGGGTCGGCGCTGAACCTGTTCCGTGCTCGCCGCAATGCCTCGCCTGCCCAACGAATCATGTTGATCGCGCGTGATGGGGGCTGTACCAAACCGGGTTGCACGGTGCCGGCGTACGGCAGCCAGGTCCATCACGCCGCGCGAGACTGGGCCGACGGTGGACAGACCAACGTCGACGAACTCGGTTTGGCGTGCGGCCCTGACAACCGCATGGTCGGCCCCGAGGGCTGGGCCACCCGGATCGACGCGCGACACGACGTCGAGTGGATTCCGCCGGCGCATCTGGACACCGGCCAAGCGCGCGTCAACGATTACCACCGACCCGAACGGCTGCATCTCCCAGCCGATGACGACGCATCGGCTCCAGACCTTCGCGAACCCGGTGGGCCAGAACCCAACGCGGCCTAGATCGCCGGGTCGTTCCCGGGGTCGACGCCGTACGGAAGTTCGGGGCTGACCCCGGAACTGTCATGGGTGAAGATCTGCGACGAAGGCGCGCGGCAGTTGGTGTCCATCGGGGTCTGATCGCCGGAGCAGTAGGGCACCAGGTCGGCGGGATCGGCCGCCGCCGGTATCGCGGCGCCGAGCGCGGTGATACCCGCGAACAGTGCTGCCGCGACGAATCTTCCCACGGTATGAACGGTACTCCGCCGATACTGGGCTCGTGGAGCGTTACGAACGGGTCCGGTTGACCAACCCCGACAAGGTGCTCTACCCGGCCACCGGCACCACGAAGGCAGAGATCTTCGAGTACTACGTGGCGATCGCCGAGGTGATGGTGCCGCACATCGCGGGTCGGCCGGTGACCCGCAAGCGTTGGCCGAACGGCGTTGGACAGCCCGACTTCTTCGAAAAGCAACTCGCGTCGTCGGCGCCGGACTGGTTGGCGCGCGGCACAGTCGTGCACAAGTCGGGGAGCACGACGTACCCCATCATCGACAGCCGCGAGGGGCTGGCCTGGATCGCCCAGCAGGCCTCGCTCGAGGTACACGTCCCGCAGTGGCGGTTCGTGGGTTCCGATCCCGGTCCCGCGACGCGCATCGTGTTCGACCTCGACCCCGGTGAGGGCGTCACGTTCCACCAGTTGTGCGAGGTCGCCGAGGAGGTGCGCGGTCTCATCACCGACATCGGCCTGACCACCTTCCCGCTGACCAGCGGCAGCAAGGGCCTGCATCTCTACGTGCCGCTGCAGGACCCGATCAGCAGTCACGGAGCGTCCGTCCTGGCCAAACGCATCGCACAGCAGCTCGAGAAGACGATGCCCAAGCAGGTGACCGCGACGATGACCAAGAGCCTGCGCACGGGCAAGGTGTTCCTCGACTGGAGTCAGAACAGTGCGGCCAAGACCACCATCGCGCCGTATTCGATGCGTGGTCGCGATCACCCCACGGTCGCCGCGCCGCGCACCTGGGACGAGATCAGCGATCCGGATCTGCGGCATCTGACGTTCGACGAGGTGCTCGAGCGCGTCGCGCGGGACGGCGATCTGCTCGACGGACTCGACGAAAACGTGCCGATACCAGACAAACTCACGACCTATCGCAGCATGCGCGACGCGGCCAAGACGCGCGAACCGGTGCCGCAGCGCCCACCGACGGTGGGCAACGACGATACGTTCGTCATCCAGGAGCATCACGCGCGCCGCCTGCACTACGACTTCCGGCTCGAGCGCAACGGCGTGCTGGTGTCATGGGCGGTGCCGAAGAACTTGCCGGAGACGACCTCGGTGAATCATCTCGCGGTGCACACCGAGGATCATCCGCTCGAGTACGCGACCTTCGAGGGCAAGATCCCCAAGGGGGAGTATGGCGGCGGTGACGTGATCGTCTGGGACTCAGGCACATACGAGACCGAGAAGTTTCGCGACAATCCCCCCGACGGACCGGAGAAGGGGGGAGAGGTCATCGTCACGCTGCACGGCAGCAAGGTATCCGGGCGCTACGCGTTGATCCAGACCGGCGGGAAGAACTGGCTGGCCCACCGGATGAAGGAACAGAAGCAGCCCACGCGAGACGATCTCGCGCCGATGCTCGCCACCCACGGGTCGGTGGAGAAGCTGTCGTCGGTGGTATGGGCATTCGAGGGTAAGTGGGACGGGTACCGGCTGCTGGTCGACGCCGATCACGGTGAGCTGCGACTGCGTTCGCGCAGTGGTCGCGACGTCACGCGGGAGTATCCACAGCTGCAGGCCCTGGCCGCCGACCTCGCTGAGCACCACGTGATCCTCGACGGTGAGGTGGTCGCGCTCGACGAGACCGGTGTCCCGAGCTTCGGCGAGATGCAGAACCGGGCCCGGTCGACTCGAATCGAGTTCTGGGCCTTCGACATCCTCCATCTCGACGGTCGATCCCTGTTGCGCGCCAAGTACTCCGACCGGCGCCGACTCCTCGAGACCTTGGCGCAGGGCGGCGGGTTGATCGTGCCTGAGCAGCTGCCCGGCGACGGGCCCGCGGCATTGGAGTACGCACGCGAGCACCGTTGGGAGGGGGTCGTCGCCAAGAAACGGGACGCCACCTATCAGCCGGGCCGGCGATCGCGGTCGTGGATCAAGGACAAGCTATGGCTGACGCAGGAAGTAGTCATCGGCGGGTGGCGGGCCGGCGAGGGCGGGCGGACCAGTGGGATCGGCGCGCTACTGGTCGGCGTGCCATCGGAGGGCGGCCTGCAGTTCGCGGGTCGTGTCGGGACGGGCTTCACCGAGAACGACCTGGCGAAGCTGAAGAAGACGCTCGCCCCGCTGCTCACTGATCAATCACCCTTTACAACAAGGCTTTCCGGTCCCGACGCCAAGGGCGTGACATACGTCGAACCCACGCTCGTCGGCGAGGTGCGCTACAGCGAGAGGACGTCGGACGGGCGCCTGCGGCAGCCGAGCTGGCGGGGCATGCGTCCGGACAAGTCGCCCGACGAGGTGGTGTGGGAGTAGAACCCGGTCTCATCGACTCGCTGCGGTGTCGTTGGTGCGCACCGGGGGGACCAGAGCCGACGAGACGAGGTGGCGGCGCAACCGTCCGCTCGATACCCGAAAGAGGCAATTCATTGCGGCGAGGGTGCCGCGGACGTCGTCGCGGGCGGTGAGGTAGGTCCAGCGATGGGCCTCGGGCAATTCGAAGAACTGCTCGAAGAAGTCCGGGACCTCCGTCGGTGGCATCCGCAACAGCGACTCCAAGCCGATCCGCCGGACGTGGTGGACGACCCGCGCGTCGAGCGGCCACACGGTCTTTCGGGCCGCTGTCATGGCCCGGCTCGGGTCGCCAGGCAGATGCGCGGCGAGCGCGGCGGCCACCCGCGGGGCGAGCTGTAGCGACGACGCCAGGCTGAATCCGGTCGCCGGGTGAATCAGCGGCGCGGCCGCTCCGAAGCCGAGCGCGCCTGCCCCGCGGTGTCGCGGATGGTCCACCCGGAAGAACACCTTCTCGCTGCGCGCGTCCTTCCTGGGCTCGATACCGTGGCGCTCCAGCCGGGCGTGCAGCCGCCGGCGCAGCGTGGACAGTGACAGTGCCGGCCGGCGTGCCAGCGAGGTTTCCTCCACCAACACCTGGCCGCCGCCGAGCGGAATGACGTAGAGGAACGTCGGCCAACCGGTTTCGCCGTGATCAGCGCGCCAGTCCATGAAGAGTGCCTCGCCGGGTGCGATCAGCGGAGCGGCTGCATCCTGATCGACGATCACGCCGTAAGCGGTCTGTGCCGCGGGCGCCCGGTGCGACGACGTCGGGTCCAGGGGTCGCGCGCCGCCGCCCGCGTCGATCACGACAGAGGCCCGCAGGTGCGATCCATCGGCGAGGGCGACCACGCCTGGCTCCGGCGACCCGAGGACGCGCCCGGCATGGATCGTCACCCCCGTCAGCCGGTCGGCGAGGTGGGATTGCAGAGCGGGCACGTCGAGAACGGCGTACTCCCAGCCCAACTGGTGCTCGGTGCGGGCGATCACCCGGCCGGCGGCGCGGGCCGCGACGACGGTGGCGGGGAGGTCGACCGGCAACTCCCGGCTCCACATCCCATAGGTCGCGGTCCACGGCCGCTCCGGGGCCGGATCGACCAACCCGGTGGCCAGTCCGAGCCGTCCGCACGCCCCCGCCAGGGCCACGCCCGCCGGGCCGCCCCCGACCACCAACACGTCCATTGGTCCCATCGTGCCCTGCCGGCCGCCGGTCGACGGTGCGACCCTCGGGAAGCTCGGTCAGCTACGACCCGATGCCGGGGTGCGGGGCATCGCGACGATCGCGACGGCGGTCGCGATGGCGACGACCAACACGCCGGCGAACACCGCTGCCGACCCCGACCGGATGGCCGCGGGACCGACGGAGTGGATGTCGCCCGAGCCGAAGATGGAATTCGCGATCGCGCCGAACACGGCCACGCCGACCGCGCTGCCCAGCGAGCGCGCAAACATGTTGGTGCCCGTGACGACGCCACGTTCGTTCCAATCGACGCTCGCTTGTGCCGAGATGAGCGTCGGAACCGCGAGCAACCCCATGCCGGCGCCGATCACGAAACAGGCTGCGGCGACGATGGAGACGTTGGGTCGGTGCGCAATCGCGGCCAGCACCCCCGAGCCGCCGACGACCAGCGTGGCGCCGATCAACGCGGTGTTCTTGAAACCCCACCGCAAATAGAGTGAGCCGGCGATGGCCGCCGTGGCAGGCCAGCCAATCGTCAACGCGGCCAACGCAAGACCCGCGATGATCGGCTCGACGTTTAGCGACCCCTCGAGGTAGGTCGGCACGTAGGAGGTCAAACCCATCAGAATGGCACCGACGCCGAACGCGACGATGGTCGTCACACACAGCAGTCGACGGGAGAAGACCCACAGGGGCAGAATCGGCTCTGCCGCCCGACGCTCCGCGAGGACGAAGGCCACCAGGAGCAGGACGCCCACGGTGAAGGCGACGATGCTCGGCGCCGAGGTCCAGGGCCAGGTCTGACCCCCACCGAGGACGGCGAGAACCAGCGACGTCATCGACAGGGTCAACAACACCGCGCCCAGGATGTCGACGGTTGCGTGCCGCGGCGTCACGGTCTCGTGGAAGTGCCGGTTGAACATCCACGCCGCCAGCACGCAGAGCGGGATGTTGATCAGGAAGACGCCGCGCCAGAACCCGAGCTGCGCGAAGACGCCACCCAACATCGGCCCGATGACCGACGACACGGCCCACACGCTGGCCAGATAGCCCTGCACCCTGGCGCGTTCGGCCACCGTGTAGATGTCGCCGACGATCGTCATGGCCGTGGGCTGTACCGCGCCGGCGCCGAGGCCCTGAATTGCGCGAAAGACGATCAGCGCGAGCATGTTCCACGCCGTTGCGCACAGGATCGAGCCCACCAGGAACAGGCCGATCCCCAGTAGCAGGATCGGCTTGCGCCCGAACACGTCGGAGAGCTTCGCGTAGATCGGCGTGGTCACGGCCTGCCCGAGGAGGTATGCCGAGAACAGCCAGGGGAACTGGTGGAAGCCACCCAACTCACCGACGATGGACGGCACCGCGGTCGCCAGGACCGTCGAGTCGATGGCCACCAACCCGGTACTGAGCATGACCGAGATGAGAACGGGTCCTCGCTCGGATCGAAAACCGACCGCGGACGGCGTGGGCGTCGTCGTCCCGATGGTCGACTCTGGATTCACTTCGGCACCCGTCTCGCTAGAACCATGCACACCGTGGCCGCTGCCAGTGTCCCAGGGCCGTCGGTGTGGCCCTCTATTCGGTCAGAGTCTCAGGACAGCGGTGCGGTCAGTTCGATGTTGATGTCATCGGGATCCTGGATCGACAGGATCGCGATCCCGGCGTCGCTCAGATCGATGATGTCGCCATGGGTGATGCCGGCATCGTCGAGCGCCTTCAGGGCGCGCTCGAGCACTGACCGGTCCGACACGGCGAAGCTGACGTGGTCGAGGCCCGTTCGCGTGGAATCGAACCGGTCGTCACCCACGGGACGAAGCCCGAACAGCGTGCCCTGCGGTGTTTGGTAGACCACCCCGCCGTAGAACTTCTCGACGGATTCCGTCACGCCGGGCTCATCGACCGCATCCGACTCGTCGATGGCCGTTGGCCAGCCGAACAGCTCGTCGTAGAACTTCTTCGAACGGTCGATGTCGGTGACGGTAAGCCGTACGTGGGCGTAGCCGGAGCTGTCGATGAGTGCCATGGGAGTGTCATACCCGCCACGCGTACGGTGACCGCGGTCAAACCACCGCGGTAATCATTTGGTCATACGGACGCGGCGATCGCCTGTTCCATGCCGCGGGTCGCGAGTACGTCGGCCAGCTCGTTGTCGGCGACCCCCGAGTGCCCCTTCACCCAGAACCACTCGACCTGGTGCCGCGCGCAGGCGATCTGTAGTCGCTGCCAGAGGTCGACGTTCTTGACCGGCTGCTTCGCCGACGTGAGCCAGCCGTTGCGCTCCCAGCCGAGGATCCACTTCGTGATGCCGCTCCGCACATAGGTGCTGTCGGTGTGCAGGTGCACCACCACGGGTCGGGTGAGCGCCTCCAACGCCATGATCGGAGCCATCAGTTCCATCCGGTTGTTGCTGGTCTCGCCAGGCTCGCCGCCGCACATCTCGCGGACGTGGTGGCGCTGCCGCAGCACCGCCCCCCAGCCGCCGGGGCCCGGGTTCGGGCGACAGCCGCCGTCGGTGTGAATCACCACCACGTCATCGCTCGCCGGTTGGGTCATGTGGCGAGGATAGGCGCAGAGATCATCGCCGAGCGGACCGACATTCCGAGGTCGCGGTGCCTCAGCGTGGTGATCCGCCGTCCGGGCTGAACGGCATCCTTGACCGGTGCCGTGCGGTCACCGAAGAACGCCGCCGTGGCGTCGATGTCCGAGACGACGTAGGTGATGCCCCACAGGGTGGACGGACCCTCGCCGGCCGTCTCCGGCGCACCGACGACCTCGACGATCACCTCTCCGAAGCGGAAGAAGACCTGACGGATGGGCCGGCCGCCGAGTTCGCCCAGCCGTTCCCGGCGCGGAGCCACTCCCAGCGCTGCCATCGCCGCCACCGTCCGGTCCAGGTCGGGAGACAGCATCACGACGTGGTCGATGGCCGTGACGCCGTTCGGGTGGGTGGCCGGCACCGTGGGCGCCGCCTCCGACCGCGACGTCGGTATCCCGTCCAGGTCGTGAACCGAGTCATCCGACGGGAGGCCGCGCAACGACCACCCGAGGATGCCGGAGCCACGGCCGGCCAAACGGATGCCGACGCCGCCGATCCGACAGACGTCAGCTGGGCCGACGTCGAACCCGGCTGCCAGCCACGCGTCCGTGGGATCGGCCACGTCGAACTCGGCGACGGTGAGAATAGAGGACATTGCCGCTCAGACTAGTCGGGAGACGGTACCCGACGCAGACTCGTGAACGGAGTCGGCGTCCGTAGTACTGTCTGATCAATCACCGCGTCCTGACCGCGAAAGGCCCAGCACGACAATCGCATTGAGGACACATTGAGGAGCCCCCATGACCGAGACCGCGGAGCCGAACGACGCCACCCCCCGTCCGCCCGAGGGTGACTGGTTGGGCACCCCGTTCCTGACCTTCCGGCGCGACGGCCCGATCGCCGTCTGCACCCTGGATCGCCCGGAGGCCCGCAATGCCATGACGCCGGCGATGTACTTCGGCATCGGCTACGCGGTCAACCACGTCAACTCCGATGACGACCTGGCCGGACTGATCATCACCGGAACCGGCGACGTCTTCGCTCCGGGCGGCGACCTGGGTGGCGGTGGAGTCGATCATTGGATGGACTTCGGGTCGATCCTGTCGATGGATGCCGTGCTCCCGTTCGACCCGCTACGTACGTCGGACAAACCGGTGGTCTCGGCGGTCAACGGGCTGTGTCAGGGCGGCGGCCTGATGATCGCGATGTGCAGCGACATGGCCGTGGTCAGTGACCGTGCCACGTTCCGCGTGCCGGAGTTGTTCCGAGGTATCGCGGACACGTACTACAGCCAGATGCTCGCCCGCATCATCGGACCCGTCCGCACCCGGGACCTGATGCTGACCGGCCGTGTCCTGACCGCCGAGGAAGCCGTCGACTGGGGGATGGTGGCGCGCGTCGTCGCACACGACGACCTGATGGCGTCGGCAACCGAGGTGCTGGCTCAGTGTTGCCGGACCGCCCCGGCGGCGCGCGGCGTCGTAAAGGCAAGTCTGGACGCCTATTTGGGTCTCAACGACCGCATCGGGATGCAGGCCAGCCTGCGGGCGCCCGAGGCCGTCGAGGGGTTCCTCGCCTTCAAGGAGCGGCGCTCGCCGGACTGGGTGCACCCGGACCTACGACTGGCGGGGCGACTCTAGGCCGACCCTCGGCTACACCCGACCGGCGACGAAGGCCGCGGCCTGGTCGGTCAAGCCGATGTTGGTGTAGCTGGCGTGCGCGGCGCCGTTGTCGCCGTCGGAACAGATGGGGTCACCCGGTGCGCACAGTTGAATGGCCTTGCTCGCATACAGCGGGCCGATGGTGACCGGTGGCTGCCTGATCCTGTCCATGAACTGGTTGTCCGGCGTGCCGAGCAGGGCGACGGCGGCGACGTGGTTCGCCACCTCGGGCGGCATCGGGCTGGGCACCTCGGACGGGTCGACGCCACCGGGCACCGCGTTGTTGGTGACGAAACCCATCACTGCCGCGCCCTGGGAGTAGCCCCCGAGCACCATCTTCGTGTTCGGGCACGTCGTGGCGGTGGCCTCGATGTGATTCGCGGCGTCGCGGATTCCGTCGACGGCCGTGGGGAAGTCGATGCTGGCCGGGTAGACGACGGGGTACACGCCGACGGACTTGGCGCCGACCTTCGCGCGTACGGCGTTGACGAAGTCCTCGCCTATCCCGCCCAGTCCCGGTGGGGCGAACGTGCCCCGTGCGAACACGACCTCGACGTCGGGGCACGCTGCTGCGGAGGCGAGCGGGACGCCCGCCGGGGCGAGCGAGAGCGTGAAGGCGGTCACCGCGGCCGCGCCGGCCAGGCGGGCGAGATGGCGTGTAGTCATGTCCTTAGGGTGACACATCAGGCCAGGCCCGGCCTACGCTCGGCCGGACCGATGCCCCTACGAGGTGTAGCGTAGAGCCCGTTGGGAACCCAGCCAGTCCGGGATGAGGACGGCGTCCGCTGTGACCTCGCCGAGCAATTGCTCGTGTCGTGCACGTCCGCGAGAATCTGCCGTTGGGAACTCCACTTTGAACACTCCACCGTCATTCAGTTGCTCCGCCACCTCGTCCCGGGGTGTCGCCGCGACCCCTTCCTTCGGCATTCTCGGCACCTACCCGCCGACGCGCTGCGGTCTGGCGACCTTCAGCGCGGCCTTGGCCGACGGGCTCGCGGTGCACGGCGCCGGCGTCAGCGTCGTGAAGATCGCCGACGGATCCCCGTCGTCCAGTGGCAGAGTGGTCGGCGAGCTCGTGAACGACTCTCCTGCGTCGGTGGCCGCGACCTCGGAACTGCTGAACCGCGGCGACGTGGCGATCGTGCAACACGAGTACGGCATCTACGGCGGTCCGGACGGTGATGACGTCGTGGACGTCATTGGCGGTCTGCGCATTCCGTCGATCGTGGTGGTACACACCGTCCTGACCGACCCGACCCCGCACCAGCGCTCGGTCCTCGAAGCCGTTGCCGCACTGGCGGATCAGATCGTGGTGATGTCCGAAGCCGCGAATCGTCGGCTGTGTGGCGGCTTCGACGTCGATCCTCGGAAGGTTTCGACGATCCCGCACGGTGCGAATGTTCCGGCCCGACTCGCCTCCTCGGCACGTCCGGGCCGGCCGACCCTGTTGACGTGGGGGCTACTCGGGCCGGGCAAGGGCATCGAACGCGTCGTCGACGCCATGGTGTCGCTGCACGATCTCCCCGGTCGGCCGCGCTACCTGGTTGCCGGTCGGACCCATCCCAAAGTCCTTGCCGCAGAGGGAGAGGCATACCGGAATGCCCGCATCGACCAGGCGTGCCGCCGGGGCGTGGGCGCCTCGGTCTCGTTCGACGCCGACTACCGCGACGTCGCCTCGCTGACACGGCTGGCTCAGGAATCGGCGGTCGTCGTCCTTCCATACGACTCCACCGAACAGGTCACGTCCGGCGTTCTCGTCGACGCGATCGCCACCGGGCGTCCGGTGGTCGCCACCGCCTTCCCGCACGCCATCGAACTCCTGGCCAGCGGCGCGGGCGTGGTCGTCGACCACGACGATCCGGATGCGCTGGCCTCCGCGCTGCACCGGCTGTTGACCAAGCCCGACGTGGCTGCCGCGATGGCCGCCGAGGCCGCACGACTCGCGCCCGCCATGGCCTGGCCCGTAGTGGCCAATGCGTATGTGTCGCTTGCGCGCTCATTGCTCGCCGAGCGCCCGGCGCTGGTGTGACCCGCACACCCGTTCCCCGGTTCGACCACCTGCTGTATCTGACCGACGAGCGTGGGACGTTCGAGCATGCCCTGTTGTCGGAGCCGCGGCCAGAGCACGGCTACTGCACCGACGACATGGCCAGGGTTCTCGTCGTCGCCAGCCGAGAGCCGGAACCGGCGCCCGCAGTCCAGTGGTTGACCCGGCTCGCGATGAGCTTCCTCGGCGAGGCTCAGGCTCCCGATGGCTCCTACCGCAACCGCATGGATGCCGCGGGACGCTGGCTCGACGAACCCACCGTCGAGGATTGCTGGGGACGCAGCATCTGGGGTCTTGGCACTGCAGCCCGCAGCGAGCTGACGGGCGTTCGCGATGCTGCGATCGCGCAGTTCGACGTCGCGGCCCAGCGGCGCTCACCGTGGCCGCGGGCGATGGCCTTCGCTGCGGTCGGCGCAGCGGAGCTTCTCGACGTCGTGCCGGGCCATCATGCGGCGCGACGACTCTTGGCCGACTTCGCCGACAGCGCCGTCGACATCGAGACCGAGGCTTCCTGGCCATGGCCCGAGGACCGGCTCCGATACGCGAATGCCGTTCTTGCAGAAGCACGTATCGCTGCGGGCGCTGTCCTCGGCCGACCCGAGCTGTTCCAGCGGGGATTGCGGATGCTGGCATGGCTGATCGAGGAACACTCGTCAGCGGGCCACCTGTCTCCCAGCCCCGCTGCGGGTCGGGGACCGGGCGACGCGCAACCCGGCTTCGACCAGCAGCCGATCGAGGTGTCCACCCTTGCCGATGCCTGCGCCCGCGCGGCGCAGCTCGACGACGCATCGATCTGGCTCACCGGGCTGTCAGCCGCCGTGGCCTGGTTCGAGGGCGGCAACGACGTCGGCCAGCCGATGTGGAATCCCGAGACCGGCGGTGGATTCGACGGCCTGCACGCCGACCGCGTGAACCGCAATCAAGGCGCTGAGTCGACTCTGGCCCTGCTCTCGACGATGCAGCAGGCCCGACGCTTCTCACCCGTGCAGCAGTGACGTCCACCCAGTCCGGTCTCGCCACGCGGACCACGATCCGGCTCGAGGCGAATCCGTCACGGGTGATCAGCCGGCTGTTCGTCCCCGGCCAAGAGGGTTTCGAGCAACAGGACACCCGAGCGGGGGCGGTGCTCGCACGCATTCTGGCACTCGACGAGGACGACGTGCAGTCGGCGCTCGATGACGTCGTCTCGCGTTTCGACGATCGGCATCGCGATCTGCGTGGCACGTTCCGTGCGCATGCCGGCGAGCTCGCCGATCGGCTGAATCCCGATCGCGAACTATCCGTGTCGCGCTCATTGCTACTCGGGGCGACGTTCACCAGCGAGTACGCCATCGAAGGGGCGGCGCTGTGCAATCCGAGCATGGTCGTCCACCCCGATCAGTCCGGAATCGACTCGGGCAGTGCCCGGTTCGTCATGAGTGTCCGAGGCATCGGGGAGGGACACCTGTCGTCGATCGGGTTCCGGACCGGCACGGTGGACGCCGGAGGAGCGGTCGTGGTCGACGACCCCGGTCCGTTCGCGACAGTCGGGACGACAGAACCAGCCGTCCTGGGCGCGGCCGGGTTCCGCAGTGAACTCGAGCGTTTCCGCGATGCGGGGGAGGCCGCCGACTACGTGCTCGATGCCCTCGGCGACTGCTTTACGCGAGACGCGTTGGACCGCCGCCTGGCCCGGCTTCATGCCAACGTGATCACCCGTGGCAACGCCGAGGAGACCATCGCCGTCATCCGCGCCGTCGCCGACCGGACGTATGCGATCCGCTTTCCGGACGACGTTCCGTTGCCCGAGCGCGTGCTCTGGCCGGCGACCGGGGCCGAGGCGGCCGGGATGGAGGATGCGCGCTTCGTGCGGTTCGTCGACGACGATGGCGCGGTCACCTTCTACGCGACCTATACGGCATACAGCGGATCGAAGATCGGCCAACAACTCCTTGCGACGGCGGACTTCCAGCACTTCACCTCGGTGCCACTCGTCGGCCGCGCGGCGGCCAACAAGGGACTGGCGTTGTTTCCGCGCCGGATCAACGGTCGTTTCTACGCGATGTCGAGGTCCGACCGGGAGTCCAACGCCGTCGCGTTCTCCGACGAGTTGAGCGTCTGGGCAGACGCTCTTCCGTGCCAGCAGCCAACCGAGGCATGGGAAGTGCTGCAGCTCGGAAACTGCGGCGCCCCAATCGAAACGGATGCGGGCTGGCTGGTGCTCACGCACGGCGTCGGCCCGATGCGAACCTACGGAATCGGGGCCATCCTGCTCGATCTCGACGATCCGACCAAGGTGCTCGGCCGCCTTCGGCAGCCGCTGCTGAGCCCTACCGCCGGGGAGCGTGACGGCTACGTCCCCAACGTCGTGTACTCCTGCGGCGCGCTCGTGCACGGCGACTGGCTCGTCCTCCCGTACGGAATCAGCGACGGCGCAATCGGAATCGCCACGGTGTCGGTGACCAGGCTCGTCGCCGCGCTGCTCGGCTGAGCAGAACTAGGCGGTCACGGGCTTGGAGGGTCGCCACGCGAAGTCGAGGCGAAGTCCGAGGAAGTGCAGGTTGACCTGCCACCGTCGATCAGTTGGCATGCGAGCGCTCCGTCCAGCGCTGCAGCAGCACCGAGATGGTCAGCACCACCAGGCCGGCGGCAGCGAGCGCGGCGCCCGACGCGGCAGGTGCGGTGTAGCCGTATCCCGCGGCGATCACCAGGCCGCCGATCCACGCACCCGCGGCGTTGGCGATGTTGAGTGCGGAGTGATTCAGCGCCGCGGCGAGGGTCTGGGCGCCGCGCGCGACGTCCATCAGCCGCGTCTGCAGTGCCGGTGCGATCGCCGAGCCCGAGGCCCCGATGAGGAACAGCCCCAGCATCGCCGTCCACGGATTGTGGGCCGCCCAGACGAACAGGGCGAGTACCAGACCGAGCGCGGTGATGGATGCATAAAGGCCCTTGATCACCGAGATGTCGGCCATCTTGCCGCCGACCAGGTTGCCCACGACCATGCCGAGGCCGAACATCATCAGTCCGAGCGGAACCAGGCCGCGGGACAGTCCGGACACGTCGGTCAGGGTCGTCGCGACGTAGGTGTACACGGCGAACATGCCGCCGAACCCGACCATGCCGATCAGCAGTGCCAACCACACCTGGGGTCGGCGCAGGGCGCTGAGTTCGGTGAGCGGGCTGGTGACGTGCATCGAGCTCAGGTCCGGCAGCCAGTACCAGATGGCGGTCAGGGTGACGGCGCCGATGACCACGACCAGGCCGAACGCGCTGCGCCAGCCGAAGTGCTGGCCCAGGAACGACGCCAGCGGGACGCCGAGCACCGTCGCGATGGTCAGTCCGCTCATGACGTGTGCGACGGCCTTCGCGCGGTTCTTCGGCCCCATCAGGTGAGCGGCCACCAGGGCGGCGACCCCAAAGAAGGCGCCGTGCGGAATGCCTGCGACGAAGCGGGCGGCGATCAGGGTTTCGTAGCTCGGCGCCAGCACGCTGGCCAGGTTGCCGAGGGTGAAGACGGCGATGAGTCCGAGCAGCAGCGTCTTGCGGGGCATGCGTGCGGTGAGGGAGGCGATGACGGGCGCGCCGACCACCACGCCGAGTGCGTAGGCGGAGATGACGTGTCCGGCGATGGGCTCGGTGATGTTCAGGCTCGACGCGATGTCGGGCAGCAGGCCCATGGCCACGAACTCGGTGGTGCCGATGGCGAAGCTGCCCACGGCCAGCGCGAACACCGCCAGCCATCGCACCGACGGAGGCGGTGACACGACGGACAGCGGGACGGACGGTCGTTCCAGTGATCTGGTCACCGGGACAACGGTAGACGCACTTACGCCTTCCATCAAACCGACTTATGTCTTATGCAACACAAAAGTGGCTTAGCTTACGTTTTTGGGGTTGAATATTTGCCATGGCCACCGTCGGCGACGTCTTCGCACTCATCAGAGAGCGCCGAGACATCACCCGCACGGAGATCGGCCACCTCGCCGGGCTGTCCCGCACGGCGGTCGCCTCCCGTATCGCCCCGCTGACGGGTCTCGGTCTGGTGATCGAGCGGGAGCAGGCGCCCTCGACCGGCGGTCGCCCCCCGACTCTGCTGTCGTTCGACACAGGCGCGGGCATCGTGCTGTCGGTGGCCGTCGGCATCAGCCGAACCCGCCTGGCGGTGTGCAACCTCGCCGGTGACGTGCAGTCGGTCACCGACATCGATCAGGAGGTCGCGCTCGGGCCCGACGATCTGATGCCCGACGTCGTCAAGCGGCTCGACGTGATGTTGCAGGAGTATCCCGACCTCCCGGTGTACGGAGTCGGGCTGAGCCTGCCGGGAACCGTGGACCGCCATCGCGGCTGCAGCCGGGACTCACCGATCCTGCGCGGCTGGGACGGCGTCGAGCTGCGCCCGTACTTCGATGAGCTGCAACGCCTTTCGGGTGTTCCGGTGATCATGGACAACGACTCCAACGCCATCGCGATCGTCGAGAGCCATGGGTACGACGACGTGCTCGTCATCAAGGCATCGAGCGGTCTCGGTGCAGGCATCGTGGCGGGCGGGGTCCTGCAGCGGGGTGCCGCGCAGGCCGCAGGCGAATTCGGCCACAACAAGATCGCTGCGGCGCAGGGTCTTCCGTGCCGATGCGGGGACACCGGCTGCGTCGAAGCCATCGCGGGCGGCTGGGCCGTCGTGCATGCGTTGCAGCAGCAGGGCCGGTCGGTCCGCAACCTGCGCGACGTCGTCGAGATCGCACACGAGGGCGATGCCGAGGCGCGCCGGATGATCCGCGACAGCGGGAGATACGTGGGCGAGGTGCTCGCCGCGGCGGTGAACCTGTTGAACCCGGCGGTGGTCGTGGTGGCGGGCGACATGGCGGGCGCCTACGAGATCTTCGTCGCGGGGTTGCGAGAAACGCTGTACGGCAACGCCACTGCGCAAGCCACCCGCACCCTGGAGGTGGTGCCCGCAGCGCACGGCAGCCAGTCCGGCACCGTCGGTGGTGCCGTCATGGTGCTCGACGAGGTGCTCAGTGCCCACGCCGTGGACGCGTTGGCGGCCGGAGCCGCCCGAACCTAGGTGGCCTTCGCGATGACGTTCTCCGCGAACCACTCCAGGTTGCGGATCTTGTCGTCGAGCGGCTCGGTGTCGGCGCCCATGATGTAGGGGATGCGGAAGCCGACGATGACGTCGGTGACGCCCTTGTCCTCGAGCCGCTTGACGCCGTCGAGGGTGAAGCCATCGATCGAGATCACATGGATCTCGAACTCGTCGGCCAGCCCGATCCGCTCCTCTTCCTCGCGGTACTTCGCCAGCTTGGCCAGTAGCGGATCGAGCTCCGCGGGATCGCCGCCGCCGTGCATCCAGCCGTCGTTGCGCGCGGCCCGCTTGAGTGCGGCGTCGGCGTGCCCGCCGATCAGGATCGGCACCGGCTTGGTGGGCGCAGGCGTCATCTTGAATGCGGGAAAGTCGTAGAACTCACCGTGGTATTCGAAGTAGTCGCCGGAGGTGAGTCCCCGGATGACGTCGATGCATTCATCCATCCGCTTGCCTCGCTTGGCGAATGGCACGCCCATGATCTCGTAGTCCTCGGGCCACGGGCTGGTGCCCACGCCGAGGCCGAGGCGGTTGTCGAACATCGCGGCCAGCGAGCCGGCTTGCTTGGCCACCAGCGCCGGCGGGCGGATCGGCAACTTCAGCACGAAGATGTTGAAGTGCAGCCTCGTGGTCACCGCGGACAGCGCGCCGATCAACGCGAACGACTCGACGAACGGCTTGCCGTCCAAGAACTCGCGATTCCCGTCCTCGGTGTACGGATACTTCGAGTCGGACACCTCGGGATAGGCGACGCTGTCCGGGATGGTCATGGCGTGGTAGCCGGCCTCGTCGGCCGCCTTGGCCAACGGGATCAGGTACTTGGGATCGGTCATGGCTTCCGCATAGGTGAACCGCATGATCGCAATACTAGAACGTGTTCTAGTTCCATGGTGCCGAATCGGCGGCGCATGATGGGCGCGTGACCGAAGACCCGAGGGGACGCCCCTGGCTCACCCGCAACGTCCGGGTGCTCTCGGCGGTGTCCTTCCTCCAGGACGCCGCGAGCGAGCTGCTGTATCCGCTCCTGCCGATCTACCTCACAGCGGTGCTGGGCGCACCACCGTCGGTGGTGGGTGCGATCGAGGGTGCCGCCGAGGGCGCGGCATCGCTGACCAAGCTGGCGTCGGGTCCGCTCGGTGACCGGTTCGCCCGGCGCCCGCTCATCGCGACCGGCTACGGGATGGCCGCGCTCGGCAAGGTGATGGTGGCGGCATTCGCCGCGTGGCCCGGGGTGCTCGCCGGCCGGGTCGTGGACCGGCTCGGCAAGGGCGTCCGCGGGGCCCCGCGGGACGCGCTGCTCGTCACCGACGTCGAGGTGGGGGACCGCGGCCGGGTCTTCGGGTTCCATCGCGCGATGGACACCATGGGCGCGGTGGTCGGCCCGCTGCTGGGGCTGGCCGGCTACGAGTTGCTCGATCATCGGATTGCGCCGCTCCTGTGGGTGGCGGTGATCCCCGCCGTGCTGAGCGTCGCGCTGGTGTTCCTGGTGCGGGAGCCCAAGCGCGTGGTGACGGCGGCGCGAGCCGGGATGTTCGCCCGGGTGCGGGATCTGCCGGGTGGTTACTGGCGGGTGACGGCGCTGTTGGTGGCGTTCGCGGTGGTGAACTTTCCCGATGCACTGCTTCTCTTGCGGCTCAACGAGATCGGCTTCTCGGTGGCGCAGGTCATTCTGGCCTACGTCGGCTACAACGCGGTCTACGCCCTCACCAGCTATCCGGCGGGGCTGCTCGCCGATCGGATCCCGCGGGCGGCCGTATTCGGCATCGGACTGGTGTTCTTCGCAATCGGGTACCTCGGGCTCGGACTGACCGACGACCCCCTCGCCGCCTGGCTGCTGATCGGGGCCTACGGCCTGTTCACCGGATGCACCGACGGGGTGGGCAAGGCATGGATCTCGTCGCTGGTGGGCTCGGACGTGCAGGCCAGCGCGCAGGGCGTGTTTCAGGGCGCGACCGGGTTCGCGGTGTTGGCCGCCGGGTTGTGGGCCGGCTTCGCCTGGGGCGCCGACGGCACGGTCCCGCTGCTGATCTCCGGCTCGGTGGGCGCGGTGTTCGCGGTGTTGCTACTGGCAGTGGGGTTCCGCGGGCGCCGTCACTCGAACGGTGGGGCGCCCACGCCGACCACGCCGTAGAGGCCCTGTGGCGTGCGTTCGGTGAGGCGCGCCTGTGCGGTGCGTCCGTTCACCGTGAGTGTCACCTTCGGCCTGGTGAGCACGTCGTCGGGCAGCGTCCCGAAAATCGTTCCCTGCCAATGGTATCGACCGTCGATCGGATCCAGGTGCCCAATGAGTCGCACCCGGGCGGAGTGGTCGCCGTCACCGGTGCGGAGCACTGCCGGACCGTCGTACACGGTGTCGTGCTGCTCGGTGACGACGTCGAGTTCGGGGGCGGGTGCCGCCGCGGCAGCAGGCAGGAAGTTGGTACGTCGCCACATGCGGCGGGCGATCCGTCCCATCAACCCGACCTCGTCGAGGAACGCGGCCAGCGGTGCGAAGCCTGCGATCTGAACGTCGTGACGGTGCGGGCTGCGGCGCGCCATGCGGCGGGCCTCACGCGCATCGAGGCCGACGCGGCGGTACTGCACCCGATTGGTGAACAGGAACCGGAAGAAGAAGCCTCCGACCCCGTTGACGTTGGCCAACCACCACCTGTTCAGGCGCGGCATGTCGCCGATGCGCTTGCGTACGCCGTCGCGGGCGAACTGGATGTGGCGGGCTTCCTCGGTGACGTGAATCCGCATGAGCCGCTGAACCATTGGCTGAAGCTCGGGGTCATCCATCATCTGGCGCTGTAGCGAGTCGAAGATCTCCTCGCCGATCAGTGCCGCAACCCAGAGCATCGAACCCTTGAACGTCAGCGGGAGCGCATTGATGATCACTCGCTGATACCAGCGCGGCTGCACGGGCTTTGCGCCGACGCGGTTGATGGCCTTGCCGAACATCACCATGTGACGGGTCTCGTCGCCCAGCTCGGTCAGCGCGTAGTGAGTGGCGCTCGCGGTCGGGTCCTCGTGCATGATCTTGCGGAGGATGGCCTGGTTGAGGATGTTCTCGAACCAGATGCCTGCCGACAGCGTGTTGACGAATTCCTGTCGAGACAGTTCGATCTGCTCGGCCCGCGTCATCGCGTTCCACATCGGGGTGCCGTAGAGCGACACCACCTTCGGGGGAAGGAAGAACTTGTCGGGATCCAGCGGTGCGTCCCAGTCGATGTCGACGACCGGCTCGTAGTACTTCTTCACCGAACCGCGAAGCAGCCGTTCGGAGAACTCCTCGCGACTCGGGGCAGCGCTGCGCCGTACGGCTTCAGGGGAAAGTGTCATCGTTGACATCCGTTCAGCTGACGTGGGGCGTCGATATGCTTCGAAACCTAATGAGGCTTTGCTCAACATGTCAATACCCCCGGTACCGGATACTGGCGGTTCCGTGACTCGCCGCATCCGCGTCATCGGCATCGGCGCGGGCGATCCCGAGTACGTGACCGTCCAGGCCGTCGAGGCGCTCAACGACGTCGACGTCTTCTTCGCCTCGGACAAGGGCGACACCAAGGACGATCTGGTGGCCCTGCGCCGTGAGGTGTGCCAGCGCTTCATCCGTGAGCCCGGATACCGCTTCGTGGAGCTGCCGGACCCGACACGGGCGCCGACGGGCGACTACCGGCAACGCGTGACCGACTGGCACGAGGCGCGCGCGGACCTCTGGGCGCAGGCGCTGCGCCACGAACTGCTCGACGACGGGGTCGGCGCCTTTCTCGCCTGGGGAGACCCTTCGCTGTATGACAGCACCCTGCGCATCCTCGACGTGGTGGCCCAGCGCCTCGACCTCACCTACGACGTGATCCCCGGCATCACCGCCATTCAGGCGCTGACCGCCCGGCACCGGATACCGCTCAACGACGTGGGCGAGCCGGTGCTCATCACGACGGGCCGTCGGCTCCGCGAAAGTGGTCTGGCCGGATCGGCAGTGGTGATGCTGGACGGCGGCTGCGCCTTCCTCGACTGCCCGCCGTCGACGCGGATCTGGTGGGGCGCCTACCTCGGCACACCGGAAGAGATCCTGGTCGACGGGACCGTTGGCGAGGTGGGCGAGCGGATCGCGGCGGTTCGCGCCGAAGCCAGGGCACGCCACGGCTGGATCATGGACACCTATCTGCTGCGGGCCTGAGGATCGATCGGGCAGCCGTGGCAAGATCGGCGCGTGGTTCAGTTCCTCGTTCGCGCCGGGCTCACCGGAGTGGCCCTGTGGGTGGTCACCAAACTCGTCTCCGGCATCGAGTTCGTCGGTGGTGACTCTTCGCTGCAACGGGCCGGCATCATCTTCGTCGTGGCGGTGATCTTCGGCGTCGTCAACGCATTCATCAAGCCGATCGTGCAGCTCATCTCGATCCCGCTCTACATCCTCACCCTCGGCCTGATCCACGTCGTCATCAATGCGCTCATGCTGTGGATCACCTCGCGAGTCACCGAGAACACCACGCACTGGGGTCTCTACATCGACGACTTCTGGTGGACCGCGATCTGGGCGGCGATCGTGTTGTCGATCGTCAGCTGGTTGCTGTCGTTGGTGGTTCCCGACTGAAACTGCTTGCCGTCACGGGTCAAGATCGCCGCGTACGCTCGGCTGAGTGGCTCCTGAGCTGAACCGCCGGACCTTCGTCGGCGCCTCGATCACAGTCAGTGGAGCGGTCGCCGCCGTGTCATTGGCCTCCGGTTGCGATACCGAAGCCCCGCCGGCCGCGGGCCACACCGTCGACGTCCGCATGCGCATCAACGGTGAGTCACAGGACGTCACCGTCGATACCCGCGCGTCGCTGCTCGACATGCTGCGCGAGCGCGTCGGGCTGACCGGAACCAAGAAGGGGTGCGATCAGGGGGCCTGCGGCGCGTGCACCGTGCTGCTCGACGGCAAGCGCGTCAACTCGTGCCTGACGCTCGCCGCGATGCACGACGGAGCCGAGGTGAGCACCATCGAGGGCGTCGCCGACAACGGCAGGCTGCAACCACTTCAGCAGGCCTTCATCGACTGCGATGCCTTCCAGTGCGGATATTGCACGTCCGGGCAGATCATGTCGGGTCTCGGCTGCATCGACGAGGGACACACCGGCTCCGACGAGGAGATCCGAGAGTGGATGAGCGGCAACATCTGTCGCTGTGGGGCCTACACCAACATCGTCGCCGCCATCGCGATCGCCGCCAAGGAGGCATGAGACCCGTTGTTTCCCTTCGCCTTCACCAAGGCTTCCGACGAGCAGGCCGCGCTCACCGCGGGCCGGTCGGGCGCCCGCTACATCGCCGGGGGAACGACGCTCGTCGACCTCATGCGGATGACGGTCGAACGCCCGGACGCCGTGGTCGACATCAACGCCCTGCCCTATCGCAACCTCGACCTCGACGGACGGTCACTTCGGATCGGCTCCCTGGTCCGGATGGCCGACGTCGCTGCCGACGAGCGAGTGCGGCGCCAATTCCCAGTCATCACACAGGCATTGGAGCTCAGTGCCTCTGCGCAGCTACGGAACATGGCGTCGATCGGTGGGAACCTGATGCAACGGCCGCGGTGCCTGTACTTCCGCGACGTGTCGGCCAACTGCAACCGGCGCGCACCGGGCACCGGCTGTGCGGCGCTCGGCGGGGTGAACCGGATGCACGCCATCCTCGGGGGCAGCGACCAGTGCGTGGCCACTCATCCGTCCGACCTCGCGGTCGCCCTGGTCGCCCTCGACGCCGTCGTGGTGACGCGGGATGCGGACGGTGACAGGCGGAT
This sequence comes from Mycolicibacterium sp., assembly GCF_016462545.1. GTDB lineage: Bacteria > Actinomycetota > Actinomycetes > Mycobacteriales > Mycobacteriaceae > Mycobacterium. The sequence continues at coordinate 79,167 of NZ_JAEMTA010000017.1, forward strand.
TCCGCTCGGACAGTTCTTCCGCCAGCCGGGTACGACGCCGGATCAGGAGCACGACCTACGTCTCGGCGAACTCATCGTCGGCGTCGAGGTCCCGACTGGACCGTGGACGGCGCGGTCCGGTTATCTGAAGGTGCGCGACCGACAGTCCTACGAGTTCGCCCTCACCTCCGCAGCGGTGGCGCTCGACCTCGCCGGCGGCAACGTACGTGGCGCGCGGGTCGCCGTCGGCGGTGTCGCGACGGTGCCGTGGCGGCTGCCCGCCGTCGAACGGGCCCTGATCGGGCGTCCCGTGACGCCGGATCTGTGGCGCGATGCCGCCGCCCGCGCTGCCGACGGCGCTACGCCATTGGCCGACAACGGGTTCAAGGTGACGCTGGTGCAACGCGTGGTGCAGCGTCAGCTCGAGACGGTCGCGGGTCTGTCGTGACCCGTCCGGTGCGGATGGCCAATCCCGTGGTCGGTGCGCCCGTGTCCAGGGTGGACGGTCCGCTCAAGGTCACCGGAGCGGCTCGCTACGCCGCCGACAATCCCGTGCCCGACTTCGTGCATGCGGTCCTGGTGTGCAGCACCGTCTCGGCCGGGACGGTGCAGCGCATCGATCCCGGGGCGGCCACCCGGTCACCGGGAGTGCTGCGGGTGATCACCGACTTCGGCGGCGTCACGCTGCCGTACGACATCCGTCGCGTCGCGTTCTTCGGCCAGCCGGTGGCCGTGGTCGTCGGCGACACGCTGGAGGCGGCCGCCCACGGCGCTGCACTGGTCGACGTCCGCTATTCGGCGGGCGGCCAGGTGACCGACATCGATGCGCCGCAAGCGATTCCGGAGCCCGGTGAACGGCAGGTCGACTACGTGCGCGGCGACCCCGAGGCGGCCCTGCGGTCCTCGGCCGTGACCAGCGACATGCGCTTCGGCATCGCGCGCAACAACCACAATCCGATGGAGTTGCCCGCGACCGTCGCGAGCTGGGATGGTGACCGGTTGACGGTGTGGGACAAGGTGCAGTCCATCGTCGGCGCCCAGAAGGCCCACGCGGAGGCCCTCGGCGTGCCGGTCGACCACGTCCGGGTGATCTCTCCGTTCGTCGGAGGCGCGTTCGGAAGCGCGGGCACGGTGTGGCCGCACCAGCTACTGGCCTCGTTCACGGCGCGCGTCGTCGGCAGGCCCGTCAAGCTGGTACTGACCCGGCAGCAGACCTATGCCGGCATCGGCTATCGGCCAATCAGCAGGCAGCGCATGGCGATCGGTGCGGACCGCAACGGCCGGATCGGTGCCATCGTCCACGAGGGCCGCACCGAGACCGCGCGCTACGCCACCTATGAGGACGGGCTGACCGCCTCGCCGAGGTTCATGTACACCAGCCCCAACATGCGCTCGACCTACCGGGTCGTGCCGCTGGACGTGAACCAGCCCACCTACATGCGTGGCCCGGGGTACACCACCGGGACGTTCGCGCTGGAGTCGGCGATGGACGACCTCGCCTACCGCCTCAACCTCGACCCCATCGAGCTTCGGATGCGCAACGAGCCCGATCGCGACCAGACCGACGGGCTGCCGTTCTCCACGCGGCGACTCTCCGAGTGCCTACGGCGGGGGGCCGACGAATTCGGTTGGTCCCGGCGCAATTCCACGCCACGGGCCGTCCGCGAGGGCTCGACCCTCATCGGCATCGGGATGGCCGCCGCCGGGTATCACACCAGCCGCAGCGAGTCGGACGCACTGGCCAGGATCAATGCCGACGGCACCGCAGACGTCCAGGTTGCCACCAGCGATATGGGCCCCGGCACGTACACGTCGATGTCCCAGGTTGCGGCCGACGCGCTGGGACTCTCGATTTCGCGTGTGCGGTTCGCCCTCGGCGACAGTAATTATCCGGCCGCACCGTCACATTCGGGATCGCGGACCATGGCCAGCGTCGGCTCCGCGGTGTTCACCGTGTCGAACATGCTGCGCGACAGAATGATTCGTACAGCCGTCGTCGATCCCGGCTCACCGCTGAACGGCGTGGCGCCCGAGGGGGTCGCGGTGGCCGACGGGCGGATGTTCGTCATCGCCGACCCGTCGCGCGGGGAGGCGTATCGGGATCTGCTGGCCCGGCGCGGCTGGCCGAGCCTCGACAGCCGCGGCAACTGGACCCCCGACAACGCCGACGAGCGTTTCTCGATGTACGCCTACGGCGCCGTGTTCGCCGAAGTGGCGGTGGACGATTCGCTGGGGATGGTCCGCGTCCGGCGGATCCATGCCTGCTACGACGCCGGCCGGGTGATCAACCCGAAGCTGGCCCACAGCCAGGCCATCGGTGGCATGGTCGGCGGGATCGGGATGGCACTGCTCGAGGGCACCGACCTCGACCACCGCGACGGTCGCGTCGTCAACGCGAACATGTCCGACTATCTGGTGCCGGTCAACGCCGACGTGCCCGCGCTGAACGCCACGTTCCTGACTGCGGAGGACATGGTCGCGAACCCCATCGGCGTGAAGGGGCTCGGTGAGGTCGTCATCGTGGGAGTGCCTGCGGCCATCGCCAACGCGGTGTTCAACGCGACCGGCAAGCGGGTGACCGACCTGCCCATCCGGGTGGAGAATCTGCTCTAACCTGGATTGGTGCCGGAACTACCCGAGGTCGAAGCCCTTGCCGACCACCTCCGCCGTCACGCCGTGGGACTGACCGTGGGACGCGTCGACGTCGCCGCGCTGTCGGTCCTCAAGACCTTCGACCCGCCTCCCACCGCGATGCACGGCCAGACCGTGACCGGCGCCAACCGCTGGGGCAAGTACCTCGGCCTGCAGGCCGGGGATCTGCACTTGATCACGCATCTGTCCAGGGCGGGCTGGCTGCGATGGTCGGACAAGCTGTCGGCGGTGCCGCTGCGGCCGGGGGGCAAGAGTCCGATCGCCCTGCGCGTGCATCTCGGCACGCCGGGTGACGGGGCCGGCTTCGATCTCACCGAGGCCGGTACCCAAAAGCGTCTCGCCGTGTGGCTGGTCGACGATCCGATGAAGGTGCCGCAGATCGCGAGTCTCGGACCGGACGCACTGTCCCTGGGACCCGAGGACCTGGCGGCCGTGCTCGCGGGGAACACCGGTCGGATCAAGGGCGTCATCACCGACCAGAAGGTGATCGCGGGGATCGGCAACGCCTATAGCGACGAGATCCTGCACGTCGCGAAGCTCTCGCCGTTCGCGACGGCGAGCAAGCTCACCGACGCCCAGCTCGCCGACCTGCACGACGCGATGATCTCCGTGCTCACCGATGCGGTGTCGCGCTCGGTAGGCCAGGGTGCCGCAACCCTCAAGGGCGAGAAGCGCTCCGGGTTGAGGGTGCACGCCCGCACCGGTCTTCCGTGCCCCGTGTGCGGTGACACGGTCCGGGAGGTGTCGTTCGTCGACAAGTCGTTCCAGTACTGCCCGACATGTCAGACCGGGGGCAAGACCCTGGCGGATCGGCGGATGTCCAAGCTGCTCAAGTAGCTAGAGGCTTGCCACCCGACCGGTTGGTTAGGCTTCCCGGATGACTCGCCAAAAGATCCTCATCACCGGCGCCAGCTCGGGCCTCGGCGCCGGCATGGCCCGCCAGTTCGCCGCCAAGGGGCGTGACCTGGCGCTGTGCGCGCGTCGCACCGACAACCTCGACGAGCTCAAGGCCGAGCTGACCGGCCGGCACCCCGGCATCACCGTGGCCGTCGCCGCACTCGACGTCAACGACCACGAGGCCGTTCCCAAGGTGTTCGCCGAGTTGAGCGATGAGCTGGGTGGCCTCGACTGCGTGATCGTCAACGCCGGCATCGGCAAGGGCTACCCGCTCGGTGGGGGCAAGCTCTGGGCCAACAAGGCGACCATCGAGACCAATCTCGTTGCGGCACTGGTGCAGATCGAAACTGCACTGGAGATGTTCACGGCCTCCGGCTCAGGCCACCTGGTGCTGGTGTCCTCGGTGCTCGGCAACGTCGGCGTGCCCGGGCACAAGGCGGCCTACGCCGCGAGCAAGGCCGGCGTCACGTCGCTGGGCGAGTCGCTGCGCGCCGAGTATCGATCGGGGCCGATCAAGGTCACGGTGCTCGAGCCCGGCTACATCGAATCCGAGATGACGGCGAAGTCGAACTCCACGCTCCTCATGGTGGACAACGAGACCGGCGTCAAGGCGATGGTCGATGCGATCGAGAAGGAGAAGGGTCGCGCCGTCGTGCCGGGCTGGCCGTGGTGGCCGCTGGTCGAGGTGATGAAGGTGTTGCCGCCGCGATTCACCAAATACTTCGCCTAACACCCCGGCCCCCATCGCTACGATGCCCGGCCGCGCTCCTCGCGGTAGTGACGCACCAGTGCATCGGTCGAGCTGTCGGACTGCTCGGCGGGTGCCGCGTCGTCGACCAGGACTGGCAACAGTGAATTCGCCTGTGTCTTACCGAGTTCCACGCCCCACTGGTCGAACGAGTCGATACCCCAGATGACACCTTCGGTGAAGACCTGGTGTTCGTAGAGCGCGATCAGCTGACCCACCACCGACGGTGTCAGCTTGGTCGCCAGGATCGACGTGCTCGGCCGGTTGCCCGGCATCACCTTGTGCGGGACGACGTCTTCCTTGGTGCCCTCCTCGGCGATCTCCTCGGCGGTCTTGCCGAAGGCGAGCACCTTGGTCTGGGCGAAGAAGTTGCTCATCAGCAGGTCGTGCATGCTGCCGGTGCCGTCGCGCGTGGGAAGGTCGTCGGTGGGTTGCGAGAACCCGATGAAGTCCGCGGGGATCAGCCTGGTGCCCTGGTGGAGAAGCTGATAGAAGGCGTGCTGACCGTTCGTTCCCGGCTCGCCCCAATAGATTTCACCCGTATTGGTAGCCACCGGTGTGCCGTCACGCCGAACCGACTTGCCGTTGGACTCCATGGTCAACTGCTGCAGATACGCCGCGAACCGGGCAAGGTCGTTGGAGTACGGCAGTACCGCGCGCGCCTGCGCGTCGAAGAAATCGTTGTACCAGAGACCGATGAGACCAAGCAGCACAGGCGCATTGGACTCCAGAGGGGTGGTGCGGAAGTGCTCGTCGACGATGTGGAAGCCGGCCAGGAATTCGGCGAACCGCTCCTTGCCGATCACCGCCATCACCGACAGCCCGATCGCCGAATCCACCGAGTAGCGGCCGCCGACCCAATCCCAGAAGCCGAACATGTTGTCGGTGTCGATGCCGAATTCGTCGACCAGCTCTTCGTTCGTGGAGACCGCGACGAAGTGCTTCGACACCGCGTCCTGCCCTAGGGCCTCGGTGAGCCAGCGCCGGGCGGCCGTCGCATTGGTCAGCGTCTCGAGGGTCGAGAAGGTCTTCGACGCGACGATGAACAGCGTCGTGGCCGGGTCCAGTCCATCGAGCTTGGCCACCAGGTCGGCCGGGTCGACGTTGGAGACGAAGCGCGCCGTGATGCCCGCATCGGCATAGTGGCGCAATGCCTGGTACACCATCACCGGGCCCAGGTCGGAGCCGCCGATGCCGATGTTGACGACGGTCCTGATGCGCTCCCCGGTGGCACCCGTCCACTCGCCGCTGCGGAGCTTGTCGGTGAAGGCACCCATCGAGTCCAGCACCTCGTGGACGTCGGCGACGACGTCTTGGCCGTCGACCTCGAGCTCCGCTCCCCGGGGCAGCCGCAGCGCCGTGTGCAGCACCGCGCGGTCCTCCGAGGTGTTGATGTGCTCGCCGGCGAACATCGCATCCCGGCGACCCTCGAGATCTACCGTGCGCGCCAGGTCGATGAGCAACGCCAGCGTCTCCCGCGTCACCCGGTGCTTGCTGTAGTCGACGTAGAGATCGCCGACGCTCAGCACGAGTTCGCGGCCGCGCATGGGGTCCTCGTCGAAGAGTTCGCGAAGGTGCTTACCGGCGATCTCGTCGTGGTGGCGGAGCAAGGCGTTCCACGCGGGAGTGGCCGTGATGTCGGGAATCTCAACGGGTTGGGCTGACATATCTCGACCCTAGTGCGGGGACGCTTTCGAAGGTGTAAATGATGGACGTATGGACATCAAAGAGCTCCTTTCCACCGTCCCCACCGGTCTCTGGATCGGCGGTGAGGAGCGCGCCGCGTCGTCGACGTTCGACGTGCTCAATCCCGCCACCGACGAGGTGTTGATCGCCATCTCCGATGCCACCCCCGCGGACGGTATCGCCGCGCTGGATGCGGCTTCCGCAGTGCAGAAGGAGTGGGCCGCAACGCCACCGCGCGAGCGTGGCGAGATCCTGCGTTCGGTGTTCGAGGCGATCACCGCCCGCGCCGAGGAATTCGCGACGCTGATGACCCTCGAGATGGGCAAGGTCTATGCCGAGAGCATGGGCGAGGTCAAGTACGGCTCCGAGTTCTTCCGGTGGTTCGCCGAGGAGGCCGTGCGCATCGGCGGTCGTTACACCAAGAGTCCGGCGGGCACCGGCCGCATCATCGTCACCAAGTCGGCGGTGGGTCCGTGTCTGGCGATCACGCCGTGGAACTTCCCGCTGGCGATGGGCACCCGCAAGATCGGTCCCGCGATGGCGGCCGGCTGCACGATGGTCATCAAGCCCGCCCAGGAGACGCCGCTGACGATGCTGCTGCTGGCCAAGCTGATGGACGAGGCCGGTCTGCCCAAGGGTGTGCTGTCGATCCTGCCGACGAGCAAGCCCGGTGACCTGACCACGGCCCTCATCGACGACGGCCGCCTGCGCAAGCTGACCTTCACGGGGTCGACCGGCGTCGGCAAGGCACTGGCCAAGCAGAGTTCGGACAAGCTGCTGCGGCTGTCGTTGGAGTTGGGTGGCAACGCGCCGTTCATCGTGTTCGACGACGCCGACGTGGATGCGGCCGTCGACGGTGCGCTGCTGGCGAAGATGCGCAATGGTGGCGAAGCCTGCACGGCGTCGAACCGCTTCCACGTCGCCAACGCGGTGCGCGCCGAGTTCACCGAGAAGCTCGTCAAGCGGATGAGCGAGTTCAGGTTGGGCAACGGACTGGACGAGACGTCGACCCTGGGCCCGCTGGTCAACGCCAAGCAGGTCGCCACCGTCGAGGATCTGGTGTCCGATGCGGTGGCCAAGGGTGCGACCGTGGCCGTCGGCGGTGTCGCACCCGAGGGACCGGGTCACTTCTACCCGGCGACGGTGCTGGCCGACGTCCCCGCCGAGGCGCGCATCTTCAAGGAGGAGGTCTTCGGGCCCGTCGCGCCCGTGATCGGGTTCGACACCGAGGAGGAGGGCATCGCCGCGGCCAACGACACCCAGTACGGGCTGGCCGCCTACATCTACACCCAGGGACTCGATCGTGCGCTGCGGGTGGCAGAGGCGATCGAGGCGGGCATGGTCGGCGTCAACCGCGGCGTGATCTCCGATCCGGCCGCGCCCTTCGGTGGGGTCAAGGAATCCGGGTTCGGTCGCGAGGGCGGATCCGAGGGGATCGAGGAGTACCTCGACACGAAGTACATCGCCTTGACGAACTGACGTCGCAGCTTGCTATCAGGATGCGGGCGGTGGTTTGCCAACGCCGCCCGCATCTTCATGCTGTGAGCCGTCTGTGGAGGCTGACGGTGAATTCGGGACATTTCATCAATCGCAATTAATAGCTGTACCAACGCGAAGTCACTTACAGCGAATTGCCTAGTGCCACTTCCGAAAAGCCATTCATAATTGTCGTAATACAATGGCACGGACATTTTGTCGGTAATTCCGTCGTTAACCCCTGCGATCTTGAAAATGCGACCGTATGCTCGCACGATCAATCGAGAGCGTGGGGGGCAAATGCGCACCTGGGGAAAACGCAACGATAAGGCGATCTACTATCGTGCGCCGCGGCCCGAAATGATGCCATTCGTACCCGACTCGGCGCGGTGCGTGTTGGAAGTGGGTTGCGCCGAGGGCACGTTCGGCGCCGCGCTGAAGCAGCGCGCAGGCGCCGAGGTGTGGGGCATCGAGTTCAATCCCGAGGTTGCTCACCGGGCGACCACCTCGATCGACCGCGTGCTGATCGGCGACGTGGACGAGCAGGCCGCAGCGCTGCCCGACGGGTATTTCGACGTCATCGTCTGCAACGACGTGCTCGAGCATCTCCAGAACCCAGGCGACTCGCTGGCCAAGCTTCGGCACAAGCTGAAGCCGGGTGGGGTAGTGGTCGCCTCGATTCCCAACATTCGTTATTTCCCGGCGCTGCGCGAGATCATCGTCAAGAAGGATTTCCCAGCCGAAGACGCGGGCATCTTCGATCGAACTCATCTCCGATTCTTCACCCGTAAGAGCATGGTCAGGATGTTCACGGATGCCGGCTTCACCATGCAGCGCATGAAAGGCATCAACACCCGGGTGAAGCCATGGGGATTACTGGTGACAGTGCTCAGTCTGGGCTATTTCGCCGACGGCTTTCACATGCAATATGCGTGTGTGGCCTCGCCGACGATCTAGGAATTGGTGGGCTCCGGCGTCGAAGCGACCCGGTAGGGGGCAGGGTGTCTATGGATCGTGACCAGGATGGCGTCGTCGGGCAGACGATGCCGGTCGTCTCGGTGTGCATCCCGATGTACAACAACGCCTCGACGGTAACCCGGTGCCTGGACACCGTCCTGGCGCAGGAGGGTGTCGACTTCGAGGTGCTCGTCGTCGACGACGACTCCACCGACGACAGCGCCACGATCGTCGCAGCGGCACTGCGGCCATCGGATCGACTGATCAGGAATCGGACCCGACTCGGTCTGGTCGGCAATCACAACAAGTGCCTTCAGCTGGCGCTCGGCACCTACATACAGTTCGTGCACGCCGACGACTGGCTTCTCCCCGGAGCGCTGCGCACGCTCGCCACGGAGATGGACGAGTCACACGCCGCGATGGCCTTCGCGCCGCGGCAGATAGTCACCGACGACACGGATTTCCTGCGTAGGTACGGCCAGCTTCACACCCACTTCAGGAACCTCCACAGCCGGAACGACGGGCTCGCTCTGGTGAAGCAGATGACCTTCCACGGTGTGCACCACAACTGGATCGGCGAACCGACGTGCGTGATGTTTCAGCGCCAGCTCGCTCTCGACGCGGGAAGTTTCCGCGACGACATCTATCAACTGCTCGACCTGGACCTGTGGCTTCGGTTGATGCTGAGGGGTCCGGTGAGCTTCCTTCCGCGCGAACTGTCCGCGCGCTGTCACACGACCGCCACGGAGTCCGTGCGGAACAAGGCGATCCGGCGTGACTGGCTCGACCAGATGCGTGTCATCGCCTCGATGGTCGTGGATACCGCCGCGCCGCCGCGCGTTCGGCTTCTGAGCCTGATGTGGTGGTTCCTCATTTGGCCGAGAGTGGGGCTCGAGGGTGTCGCATTCGGCCCGCAGCGCTACGAACACCTGAAGGTCTCGGCGGCGGCGCCGTTCACCGAGTTCGCCCGCGCACGGCGCGTGCTGTGCGCCGAGCATGACGTTGCGGCGGTGCCGACCCCGTCCTGATCGGCGCCGCGGCCGTTCACTTGTAGATCGTGCGAGGCGGTACTCGTCGCCCGTTGGCGCGATACACCAGCGCGATGGAATCGTGGAACTCGATCTTGTCTAGCACGGTGGTCGCGAAGGGCACCTTGAACGACCGCTGGCGTTCGGGGCCGTCGGTCCGGAAGTCCGACTCGGAGTCGTACGACTGGTAGTGCGCGTGCATCGCATCGGTCAGCCAGCGGGTGAAGTCGGCGAAAGTCGTTGGGACATCGCGCCATCCGGTCCAGTAGTTCGCATGGAGGTCCTCGACGAGATACAGGCCGCCGTCGGCAAGGGCGTTGGGGAAGAGATAACGGAAGGTGTCGATGATGTGGGACGCCAGGTGGCTGCCGTCATCCAGAATCACATCGAAGGGACCGAGTTCGTCGACCACCCTTCGGAGGAAGTCGACGTCCTGCTGGCCGCCGACGCGGACGTGGATGCCGCGGGCTGGGTCGTCGAACCGCGCGGTGGCCGGATCGATGTCGATGCCGACGATCACCGAATCGGGATGCAGGTAGCGTCGCCACATCTGCAACGAGCCGCCGTGGAACACGCCGATCTCCAACATCCGGATCGGTCGCGATCGAAATGGCGTGAGCGCCGACTCGTAGATGGGTAGGTAGTGCGCCCACTTGTGGACGTCGGTGGCCTCGGCGAATATCGCCGCCAAGTCACCCTCCGGGATCGGTGGATCCGAGATGGGCCAGGTGACTTCGGCACCGAGATCCGGGCCGAGCGCGCGGCGCATGCGCCGACGCCGGAGGTAGGGGTAGCGTCCCCGCTGGAGCAGTCGGCGCACCTTCGGGAACATGCGGCGACGCTACGCGCTTACGAGATCGGAATCTCCGTAATAGACGTCGCGGTCAATTCTCAGTGGCCGAGGCGTCCGCGACCGAGGCGCAGCAGGATCATCGCGAGATCCTTGCCCTCGGGACCGAGCGCGCTGTACCGCTCGATGACCTTCATTTCGCGACTGTGCACCAGGCGGGTGCCGCCGGAGGCCATCCTGGCCTTGCCGATCATCTGCGATACCTCGGCGCGGCGCTGGACGGCGGCCAGGATCTCGGCGTCGAGCCGGTCGATCTCCAGTCGGAGGTCGTCGATGTCCGGTTCGTGGCCGGTTTCGATACTCATGGGTGACTCCGCTTCCTCGTCGTGTGGGTGATCTGGTCTCATCCGAATTCAGGCCTCACGACGAAAGAGAGCCCCGGATCCGGAAGCGGACCGCGGGGCTCTGGCGAAAGCAGCTAGACCACGGACACCGGCGGCCGGTATCCGTAAAGAAATCGTCCCTGCTGATCGAGCACGGATCGAGTGTGCCACCAAGGGCCACGTCGGCGCAAAGTGTCTCTGGTCAGCGGTAAGTTTGACCTCGATATGACGATCGCGACCCAGACGGATCAGCTTCACTCCGACCTCTTGGACGGGCTCAACCCGCAGCAGCGCAAGGCCGTCCTGCACGAGGGTTCACCGCTGCTCATCGTGGCTGGCGCCGGGTCGGGGAAGACGGCGGTGCTGACGCGCCGCATCGCCTATCTGCTGGCCGCGCGTGATGTCGGCGTCGGACAGGTCCTGGCCATCACGTTCACCAACAAGGCCGCCGCCGAGATGCGCGAGCGGGTCGTCGCGCTGATCGGCCCGCGGGCCCGGTCGATGTGGGTGTCGACGTTTCACTCCACGTGTGTGCGAATCCTGCGCAACCAGGCGTCCCTGCTGCCCGGCCTCAACTCGAACTTCTCCATCTACGACGCCGACGACTCGCGGCGTCTGTTGATGATGATCGCCAAGGACATGGGCCTCGACACCAAGCGGTATTCGCCGCGCCTGTTGGCGAACTCGATCTCGAACCTGAAGAACGAGCTCATCGATCCCGACAAGGCGGCGTTCGAGGCGTCCGAGGGCGGCGACGACCTGGCCCGCATCGTCGCCGAGGCATTCGGCGAGTATCAGCGGCGGCTGCGGGCCGCCAACGCGCTGGACTTCGACGACCTGATCGGTGAGACGGTCGCTGTCCTGCAAGCCTTTCCGCAGATCGCTCAGTACTACCGCCGCCGGTTCCGGCACATCCTGGTCGACGAGTACCAGGACACCAACCACGCGCAGTACGCCCTGGTCCGGGAGTTGGTGGGCCACGATCTCGAGGAGGGCGCCGACGGGGTGCCGCCCGCGGAACTGTGCGTCGTGGGTGACGCCGACCAGTCCATCTACGCCTTCCGAGGCGCCACCATCCGCAACATCGAGGACTTCGAGCGCGACTACCCGAACGCGACCACGATTCTGCTGGAACAGAACTACCGGTCGACGCAGAACATCCTCTCGGCGGCCAACTCCGTCATCTCACGCAACGCGGGCCGCCGCGAGAAGCGGCTGTGGACGGACGCGGGTGAAGGTGAACTCATCGTCGGCTACGTGGCCGACAACGAACACGACGAGGCCCGGTTCATCGCCGAGGAGATCGACGCACTCGCCGATCGCGGTGACATCAATTACAGCGATGTCGCGGTGTTCTACCGCACCAACAACTCCTCACGCGCCGTCGAGGACGTCTTCATTCGCGCCGGCATCCCATACAAGGTGGTTGGCGGAGTCAGGTTTTACGAGCGCAAGGAGATCCGCGACATCGTGGCCTACCTCCGCGTGCTCGACAACCCCGGCGACGCGGTCAGCATGCGTCGCATCCTGAACACGCCGCGCCGGGGGATCGGGGACCGGGCCGAGGCCTGCGTCGCTGTGCATGCGGAGAACACCGGCGGCACGTTCAACGACAGCCTGCAGGCCGCCGCCGAAGGCCGTGTGCCGATGCTGAACACGCGCTCGGAGAAGGCGATCGCCGGCTTCGTCGCGTTGCTCGACGAGCTGCGCGGCCTGCTGGGTGACGAGTTGGGCGTGCTCGTCGAAGCCGTGCTCGACCGGACCGGATACCGGCGCGAACTCGAATCATCAAGCGATCCGCAGGATCTGGCACGCCTGGACAACCTCAACGAACTCGTCAGCGTGGCACACGAATTCAGCATCGATCTCGCGAACGCCGCCGCACTGCGGGAGGAAGAGGGCGAGCCGGTCGACGAGGACGTCCCCGACACCGGGGTGCTCGCCCAGTTCCTCGAACGCGTGTCGCTGGTCGCCGACGCCGATGGGATACCCGAGGACGGTTCCGGCGTCGTGACCATGATGACGCTGCACACCGCCAAGGGCCTCGAGTTCCCGATGGTCTTCGTGACGGGGTGGGAGGACGGCATGTTCCCGCACATGCGCGCGCTCGGCGATCCCCTCGAATTGTCCGAGGAACGACGGCTGGCCTACGTCGGCATCACCCGCGCCCGGCAGCGGCTGTATCTGAGCCGCGCGAAAGTGCGGTCCTCGTGGGGGCAGCCGATGCTCAACCCGGAGTCCCGCTTCCTGCGCGAGATTCCGCAGGAGCTCATCGACTGGCGTCGCGTCGAGGCACCGCAGTCCTCGCTCAGCGCACCCGTGGGAAACGCGGGGCGCTACGGCACGCCGAGACCGTCGCCCGCGCGTACGACGGGTGCCCGCAGCCGGCAGGCGATCACGCTGGAACCCGGCGATCGCGTGACCCACGACAAGTACGGACTCGGGCGCGTGGAGGAGGTGTCGGGTATGGGCGAGTCAGCGATGTCGCTCATCGACTTCGGCAGCGCCGGCCGGGTCAAGCTGATGCACAACCACGCACCGATCCAGAAGCTCTAGCCGGGGCTAGCGACACCAACGGCCGGCGGCGGGCAGCAGGGCGAGCACGATGCTCGCCACGGGTAGTACCGGGATGGCGTAGACGATCCTCGGCAGGTCGGCGCCTGCGACGAAGAGGCCGGCGAAGATCATCAGCGCCACGATGGCGCCCACGACGATCAAGAGTCGCCCGATGCGACGACGCAACAGCAGTGAGATGAGTCCACCGATGGTGGCCGCCGCCGACACCGTCGACAGGAAACCGATTGCGATGCAGAACAATTCGTCGGTGCGCCACCACCCGCTGATCAGCGACGTGGCGATCACCGCGGTGGCCCAGCCACTGACGATGCTGACGGTGGCCGCGGCGGAGGCCACGGCTGGCGATGGCCGGCGGAGGTCCGGCGAGCCGATGACCGGCGGAGCTGGCCGCGGGATGTAACTGGTCCGTGGGTCCGGGGACGCCGCCGGGAACGTCCCGGTGGGGTGCCTGCGGATGATGCCCGTCTGCGGTTCGGACGGCTCGGCAGAAGGTGGTGGGGCGGCTTCTGGCTGCCGCCGGATGATGCGGGTCTGGTCGGAGGGAGGTCCGCCGGAGGTCAACGGTCAGCCGACGTAGTTGCCGGGGCTCAGTCCCTTTGCGGCGAGCCAGGGCACCGGATCGACGAAGTCCTTGCCGTTCACGAGCACCGAGAAGTGCAGGTGCGGGCCGGTCGATTGGCCGCGGTTACCGATGGTGGCGATCTGGTCGCCCGCCATGACCCGCTGACCGACGCTGACGAGCCAGGTGTTGACGTGACCGTACAGGGTCACGGTGCCGTCGGAGTGGCGGATCTTGACCCAGGCGCCGTACCCGGCGGTGGGGCCGGCATCGGTGACCACGCCGTCGGCGGCAGCCACGATCGGGGTGCCGATGGAGTTCGCGATGTCGATGCCTGCGTGCAGAACGCCCCAGCGATAGCCGAAGCCGGACGTCCACACGCCACGGGCGGGCATGACGTACATCGGCCGAGACAGGCGAGCCTCGCGTTCGGCTCGCTCGGCGGCGAACGCGGCGCCGTTGGCGAGTTCCTGGCTGTGCACGGCCTCGCTGGCCGCGGGCGCGACGGTGACGATCTGCATGCCGTCGGAGGAGCCGGTGATCGCGGCGCCGTCGACGAACGCGTTGGGTCCCGCGGCGACCATCTGGTCGGCGGGAGCCTTGTCGGAGGCGTTGACCACGGAGTAGGCAGCGGCAGCGGTGGCGCCCACGGCCATGGCCGCAGCGACGAGGCGCGCCTTGACGTGGCCGTCGCCGACCTTTCTGTGCAATCCGCGGCGCCCCGACATGTCGATGACGTCGGTGTTCTCCATGCCGTCGCTGACATCGGTGTGGCTGTCGCGATAGGCCCGTGAGGACCGGCGGTCGTCACCTGCGCTCGGGCGGAACTGCGAAGGGACGGCCAGTCGCATGGGGATCAGGTCGTCGGTGTCGTGCATGTCGTCGAGCTCGGGGGCGCGGATGACGTGTGACTCGCGCTCGAACGCGGCAGCGTTGCTGAACTCGAGGTCGTCGAGATCGCCGAACTCGTTGAACGGGATGATGTCGGTGGTGGTGGCGTCGAACTGGGTCGTCGGCACTGCTCGAGAGCGTCGAGTCGTACCTTGCTCAGCCAACCGAAATGTCCTTCGCGCCGTGACCGTCCCGTTACTTAGACCAGAGGCACGTTAACCAAAATCCAATGTTGGTGGCAACCCGTGAGCATGTTCCCGCGAATAATGTGACTTGTGTCACTGGCCGGGGCTCGGTGAGATGTGCCACATGAGCGGGAGGCGGTGTGGGTCACATTGGGCTGTGTGGATATGGTTCCCCCGAGCCTTTCTGGCCAAAACGTAGGTAATCAACCAAACAGTCAAAGCAGACAGACGGTGAGCCCATGGATCTCTTCGAATACCAGGCGAAGGAGCTGTTCGCCAAGCACAACGTCCCCACCACGCCAGGCCGGGTGACCGATTCCGCGGACGATGCCAAGGCGATCGCCGAGGAAATCGGCAAGCCCGTCATGGTCAAGGCTCAGGTCAAGGTCGGCGGACGCGGCAAGGCGGGCGGGGTGAAGTACGCGGCCACTCCCGAGGACGCCTTCACCCACGCGCAGAACATCCTCGGCCTCGACATCAAGGGCCACGTCGTCAAGAAGCTTCTGGTCGCCGAGGCGAGCGACATCGCGGAGGAGTACTACATCTCCTTCCTGCTGGACCGCTCCAACCGCACATACCTGGCCATGTGCTCGGTCGAAGGCGGCGTGGAGATCGAAGAGGTCGCCGCGAACAACCCCGAACGCCTCGCCAAGGTGCCGGTCAACGCCGTCACCGGCGTCGACCTGGCCTTCGCCCGCTCGATCGCCGAGCAGGGCCACCTGCCCGCCGAGGTGCTCGATGCCGCGGCCGTGACCATCCAGAAGCTGTGGGAGGTCTTCGTCGGCGAGGACGCCACCCTGGTCGAGGTCAACCCGCTGGTGCGCACGCCTGACGATCAAATTCTGGCGTTGGACGGCAAGGTCACGCTCGACGGCAACGCCGACTTCCGGCAGCCCGGGCACGCCGAGTTCGAGGACAAGGACGCCACCGACCCGCTGGAGCTCAAGGCCAAGGAGAACGACCTCAACTACGTCAAGCTCGACGGCGAGGTCGGCATCATCGGTAACGGCGCGGGTCTGGTCATGTCGACCCTCGACGTCGTCGCCTACGCCGGTGAGAAGCACGGTGGCGTCAAGCCCGCCAACTTCCTCGACATCGGCGGCGGTGCCTCGGCGGAGGTCATGGCCAACGGCCTCGACGTCATCCTCGGCGACAGCCAGGTCAAGAGCGTGTTCGTCAACGTGTTCGGCGGCATCACCGCGTGTGACGCAGTGGCCAACGGCATCGTCGGAGCGCTGAAGAAGCTCGGCGACAGTGCCAACAAGCCCCTGGTCGTCCGTCTCGACGGCAACAACGTCGAAGAGGGCCGCCGCATCCTCGATGAGGCCAACCACCCCCTGGTGATCCAGGCCGACACGATGGACGCCGGCGCCGACAAGGCCGCCGAGCTGGCCAACAAGTAAAGGGAGCCAACAAATATGTCTATCTTCCTGAACAAGGACAGCAAGGTCATCGTCCAGGGCATCACCGGCGGCGAGGGCACCAAGCACACCGCGCTGATGCTCAAGGCCGG
>NZ_JAEMTA010000065.1 GCF_016462545.1 Mycolicibacterium sp.
CGCGGCATGCCGAAGATCATCGCGATCAGGTCGACGACGAAGGACATCAGCACCACCCGGTTGCCCGCGAGATAGCGAAATCCGTCGAGGACGGCCGCGAAACCCCACCGCGAGGAACCCTGCGCGGTCCCGGTGGGCGGCATCTTCGCCAGCTGGAAGGTCGCCACGATCGGCGCGATGCACGCCAACGCGTCGATCAGATACAACGTCGACAGGTCGACGAAGTGAAGGAGCACCCCGGCAAGCAGGGGGCCGACGATCGCGCCGAACTGCATGACCGTCATGTTCAGCGAGTTCGCCGCGGGCAGTTGCTCGGCGGGCACCATGCGCGGGATCGCCGCGGATCGGGTGGGGCTGTTGATCGCGAAGAAGGCCTGCTGCACCGACAGCAGGCACAGCACCACCCAGACGTTGTTGAGGCCGAGCGCCGCCTGCGCCCACAGGAGCACCGACGACACCGCCAGGCCGATGGACGCGATGACGAGCAGCAGCCTGCGGTCCATTGCATCGGCCCAGGCGCCACCCCACAGCCCGAAGACCACCAGGGGCACCAGCGCGAAGATGCCCGACAGGCCGACGTAGGCGGAGTTCTGCGTCAGTGCATAGAGCTGAACGGGAACCGCGAAGATCGTCAGATTCGCGCCGATGACGGTGACGATGCCGGCGAGCCACAGCCGGCGAAAGTCCGGCGTCCGCAGCGGTGTGGTGTCGGCGAAGAACCCCGCCACCCCTAGGGCTGCAGTCGCTCGATCGTGGCCCCGGTGACCAGAATTCGATTGTGTACCCGGTTCTCGCGCCCCTGCCAGAACTCGACCTCGTCGGGCGCGATGACATAACCGCCCCAGTGCGGGGGCACGGGCACCTCGTCGACCCCGGCGAACCGTTCGGTGACGTCCGCGAGCTGCTGCTGCAGCGCCGCCCTGGAGGCGATGGATTGGGATTGGTGCGACGCCCACGCGCCCAGCTGCGAACCGCGCGGCCGCTTCGACCAGTAGGCCTGCGTCACCTCGGACGCAACCTTGGTGACGGCGCCGCGGACGTGCACCTGGCGTCCGAGGGCGTACCAGGTGAAGGTCGCCGACGCATACGGCGTCGCGGCGAGCTGCTTCCCCTTGGCGGACTCGTAGTTGGTGTAGAAGGTGATACCGGTGTCGTCCACGCCCTTGCACAACACCGTGCGGGTCACCGGCCTTCCCGCCGCGTCGACGGTGCCCACCACGATGGCGTTCGGCTCGGCGATACCGGCCTGTTCGGCGTCGGTTAACCACTTGCGCAACAGGACGATCCATCCATCGGCGAGCCAATCGGCGTCGAGATCGGGGCTGCCGTCCTTCTCGGGAGAGCCGTACTCCACGCGCATGCGCGCCAGGTGCTCGTCGTCCTTGGGGTCCACGCCGCAGACGCTACGCCGACCGGCAGGGATCAGCGCCGGGCCGGGTGCGAGAATCTGCTCATGACTAGCGGGGCGGCGGTTCCAGACGGGTTCGTAGAAGGTCTCGAAGGCGTCGTCGCCTTCACCACCCAGATCGCTGAACCGGACAAGGACGGCGGCGCACTGCGCTACCGCGGCGTCGACATCGAGGATCTGGTGACGCAGCACGTTACCTTCGGCGACGTGTGGTCGCTGCTGGTCGACGGCCGTTTCGGCAGGGGTTTGACACCCGCGGAGCCCTTCCCGCTGCCCATTCACACCGGTGACGTCCGGGTCGACGTGCAGGCGGGGCTGGCGATGCTGGCGCCGATCTGGGGTTATCGGCCGCTCCTCGACATCGACGACGACACCGCCCGCGACCAGTTGGCCCGCGCCTCGGTGATGGCGCTGTCCTACGTCGCGCAGTCGGCCCGCGGCATCTACCAGCCCGCGGTGCCCCAGCGCACCATCGATGAATGTTCCACCGTCACAGAGCGATTCATGGTCCGCTGGAAGGGCGATCCCGATCCAAGGCACGTCGAGGCCATCGACGCATACTGGGTGACCGCGGCCGAGCACGGCATGAACGCCTCCACCTTCACCGCGCGGGTCATCGCCTCGACGGGCGCGGACGTCGCAGCCTCGCTGTCGGGCGCCGTCGGCGCCATGAGCGGTCCCCTGCACGGCGGGGCACCCGCGCGAGTGCTGCCGATGATCGAGGAGGTCGAACGTTCCGGCGACGCCCGCGCCGTGGTCAAGGGAATCCTCGACCGCAAGGACAAGCTGATGGGCTTCGGCCACCGCGTCTACCGCGCCGAGGACCCCCGGGCGCGCGTCCTGCGGGCCACCGCGCAGCGACTGGGCGCCCCGCGCTTCGAGGTGGCGGCCGCGCTCGAGCAGGCCGCGCTCGCCGAGCTCCGTGAGCGACGCCCGGACCGGGCGATCGAGACCAACGTCGAATTCTGGGCCGCCGTCATGCTCGACTTCGCCGGCGTGCCGCCCACGATGATGCCCGCCATGTTCACGTGTGGGCGCACCGCGGGATGGTGCGCCCACATCCTCGAGCAGAAGCGGCTCGGCAAGCTGGTCCGCCCGGCAGCCATCTACGTGGGACCGGCGCCGCGCAGCCCGCAATCGGTCGAGGGCTGGGACCAGGTCAAGGCCTCCTGAGTTCTCGTGCACACGGTCGAGACCTACACCGCGGCGGCGCACGCGTTCGCCGCCCTCGTCCGCGGCATCCCCGAAACATCCTGGGAGGGGCCAGGTCTGGGTGACTGGGATCTGCGCGCTCTGGTCGGACACACGTCACGCTCACTGACCACCGTCAGCACGTACCTCCGGCACCCGGCAGACCGCGAAGACGTGGCGAGCCCGGCCGACTACTACGCACGGGTTCAGGGATATGCGACGAGCGCGGGCGCCGAGGCGATCGTCGAGCGTGGACGCCAGGCGGGCCGCGACCTCGGCGAACATCCCGGGGCCGCGGTCGATGCCCTCCTCGCGCGCGTCCTCGACGACCTCGACGGCGTGGATGATCCGCTGATCGAGGTGATCGGCGGGCTCGGCATCAGGTTGAGCAACTACCTGCCCACCCGCGTGTTCGAACTCGCCGTGCACGGTCTCGACATCGCCAGGGCAGCGGACGTCGACATCACGCTTCCCACACATGTTCTCGCCGACGCGACGGCACTGGCCGCCCGCATCGCAGTCGACTCCGGCCGCGGGGAGATCGTCCTGTCGGCGCTCACCGGGCGGATCGCACTCCCCGACTCGTTCTCCGTGGTGTAGGCCCGCCCGTTGACAACGTCTACGGTGTCAACGCCGCAGCCCCGCGAGCAGCCGCTGCCCGAGCGTCGGGGTCGGCGCCGTCGCGGCCGCCGCGAGCATCTCGGAAATCGCCGTGAACTTGTCACGCGGGCGGAGCGTCCCACCCCTGGCGATCTCCGCCTGGTCGATGGCCTTCCATCCGGCGGCATCGACGACGGCAGGCTGGCGAGCCCTGATCAGCTTCGCCAACGCCGACGGTCGGCCCGTGGGATCCATCAGACGACCCTCGTTGTAGTCGGCGACCAGACTGCGCACCGTCTCGGCCGCACACGACTTGTTGGTGCCGATGAATCCGGTGGGGCCGCGCTTGATCCAGCCGGCCACGTACGACGCCGACGCCCCAGCGACCCGTCCACCGTCATTCGGCACGACCGCGGTCGACTCGTCGAAGGGAAGATCGCGAATCGGCTTGCCGCGGTAGCCGATCGACGTCAAGACCAGGCCCGTCTCCAGGTGCCGGACCTCGTCGGTGCCGGTCACGGTGAAGGCGATGCCCGCGACTCGCTGCTCGCCGAGCACCCGCGCCGGAGTGAGCCGGTACGCCAACCGAATCCGGGGCCGCGTGATCGGCGCCGCCGCGTCACCGAGCTTGGAGAGCACTTCGAGTTTGTTTCGGGTCAGGGGATCCGACTCCACCGCCAGATCCCGCAACACCAGGTCGTGGTCCTCTGCCGAGAGCACCACGTCGTGCCTGGCTGTCAGTCCGATCAGCTCGGGCAGTGTGAACGCCGATGCCGCGGGTCCACGCCGCGCGGCGACGACGACCTCCTGCACCCGCGACTCACGGAGCGCCGCCAGCGCGCGATCGGACACGTCCGTACGGGCCAGGTCGTCCGGGTCGGCGGTGAGTACTCGCGCCACGTCCAATGCCACGTTGCCGTTGCCGACGATGACGACGCGCTCCGCACCGAGGTCGACCGGCAGCTCGGCGAAATCGGGATGGCCGTTGATCCACGCCACCATCTCCGTCGCGGTGCCGGTGCCCGCGAGATCCATCCCCTCGATGTCGAGGCGACGGTCGTTGGGCGCGCCGACCGCGTAGAGCACCGCATGATGATGCTCGAGCAGCTCGGCGTGCGAGACGTCCCTGCCCACCTCGACGTTGAGGAAGAACGTGAATCCCGGCAGCCTCGAGACTCGATCGAACAGTCGGGTGACCCGCTTGGTCGCCTGGTGATCGGGTGCCACACCCGATCGCACCAAACCGTATGGCGTCGGCAATTTCTCGAACACGTTCACGACGACGCCACGCTGGGTGAGAAGCTCGTCCGCGGCGTACATCGCGGCAGGTCCGGAACCGACGATGGCGACGGTCAGCGGTCCGCCTGCCCGGGAGTGCACGACGGGCGCCTCGAGGACGGCCGCAAGCTTCGACGTCGGCGGGAGCTTGCCCTCGCGCTTTGGGTAGAACGCCGCATTGAGTTCGATGAACACCTGCTGGTCGTCGTCGAGCTTGGTGTCGGGCGAGATGGCACCGACGGGACACGCGCTGACGCACGCACCGCAGTCCACGCACGCCACCGGATCGATGTACAGCATCTCGGCGGTCGCAAACCCCGGTTCGTCCGGCGACGGATGGATGCAATTCACCGGGCAGGCATAGACACAGGACCCGTCGCTGCAACACGACTGGGTGATCACATGAGGCATGTTCGCCTACGCGACCGACACCAGGTGCTGGCGCTGAGGCTCGCTGCGATAGCGGCTGGGCGCGCCATTGATCCGGCACAACCGCCAGATCAGCTTGGCGACGGGGTTGATCAAGCCGGTTTCCTTGCACAGCATCCGGACGTCACCGAACATGTCGCGCAACATCTTTCGCGATTCGGGCGACTTGAAGAAGATCTCCTTGCGGACCGACCGCGGAATGTCGAATTCCTTCCAGAACGCACGCGGCGGCACGATGATGGCCGAGCACAGGACCCGCATCGTCAGTGGCACGTACAGGGACAGCCAGAAGCGCTTGGCCCGCGACAGGTGAGGCACCCGCTTGCGCAGGTACTCGTGTGCGAACGAGATGTGCCGCGCCTCCTCGGCCACGTGAATGGCCATGACCCGCTCCATGATCGGGTGCAGGGCCTTGCCCTCGCGCAGCACGTTCTTCTGCGTGTGGTCGATCGGTTCCTCGCCGGCGAGGATGCCGAACCAGAACGGGATCGGCAGCGGTCCGGCGACCAGCGGGATGACCGGCTGCACCCACTTGAGCAGCCGCGGCATGCCGGGAACGTCGGCGCCGATGCGGTTCACCATCTCCTGGAACATCAGGGTGTGGTTGCACTCTTCGACCGCCTCGTGCAGGCAGTACCGGTACTCCGGCGAGTTGTTGGGCGTCCAGAACGCGTACTCCATGAGCCCGCGGATGAGGATCGACTCGAAGTGCAGTCCGACCTTGGCGACGTTGGCCTGGCGCCACATGCCGATCTCGATCTGGCGCTCCTTGGACTGCGCCTTGTACCAGGCGTGCTGGCCGATCGGATCCGTGGCGGGCAGAATCCAGCGTTCGTCGTTCGGGATCACCGCAAACTCGGGAGAATCCCAGTCGATGTCGGTGTAGGGGTTGAAGTTGCGGCGCACGGACCCCTCGGAGAGGGTGGTCAGGGTGTCCACGTACGCGGCGTCGTCCGTGACGTCCATGTTCTTGCGCCAGCGGCGGATGATGCGTGTCCGATCCGATGTGGGTGCAGTCTTGATAGCCATGTCGAGCCTCCCGTGCGTTTACATTCGTCGGCCGAATGTCCAAGACGGTACCGGAGGTCCCACGAATTGAACAGGGCATTTTTCGGTGTGTGCGCCGATCGCGTTATTCACGTCACATGTGATGCAGATCTCGTGCAGTGATGGTCCAGCTGAAGTCGGAGGCCCAGATCGCGGCCATGAGGGAGGCGGGCGCCGTCGTCGCCGAGGCCCTGCGCGCGGTCATCGACTACGCCGAGCCCGGGTGCTCGACCGCTGACCTCGACCACGTCGCCGCCGACGTGCTGGCCGCGCACGGCGCAACCTCGCCGTTCCTCGACTACCACCCCCGATGGGCGCCGGTTCCCTTCCCCGCCGTGCTGTGCGTCAGCGTGAACGACGCCGTCGTCCACGGCATCCCCACCGACCAGACCCTGGCCGACGGCGACCTGGTGTCGGTGGACTTCGGAGCCACGCTGGACGGGTGGTGCGGTGATGCCGCACGTAGCTTCGTCGTCGGGACTCCGCGGGCGGAGGACGTCGCGCTCATCGCGGCGACCGACGCAGCGTTGGCCGCGGGCATCGCGGCGGTCAAGCCGGGGAACACGCTCGGCGACGTCGGCCACGCGATCGAAACCAGCGCCCGCGACGCGGGTTACGGGATGCTCGCCGGCCACGGCGGCCATGGCATCGGGCGCATGATGCACGAGGCGCCGCACGTGCCCAACACCGGCCGGCCCGGCTCCGGGATGGTGCTGCAACCTGGACTCGTCATCGCCATCGAGCCGATGCTCATCGCCGACGGCACCGACGGCTACGTACACGACTCCGACGGCTGGACGCTGCGCACCGCGACGGGCGCCCGCGCCGCGCACAGCGAACACACCATTGCCCTCACCGGCGACGGTGTGCGAATCCTGACGAACTGAGGCCACGATCCAGGCATCGGGGCGAGCGAAGCGGCGGGGATTAGGGTAGGTAGCCATGGCCGAACTCGTGATTCCCGCCGACCTCAAGCCCGCCGACGGACGTTTCGGCTCCGGGCCGTCGAAGGTGCGCCCCGAGCAGTTGCAGGCGCTGGTCGACTCCGCTCATCTGTTCGGCACCTCGCACCGGCAGGCACCCGTCAAGAACCTGGTCGGCCGGGTTCGCGACGGCGTCCGGCAGCTGTTCTCGGTGCCCGACGGCTACGAGGTCATCCTGGGCAATGGCGGCTCCACCGCCTTCTGGGATGCCGCCGCCTTCGGATTGATCGACAAGCGGTCGCTGCACCTCACGTTCGGCGAGTTCAGCGCGAAGTTCGCGTCCGCGGTCGCGGCCAACCCGTTCGTCGGCGATCCGATCATCGTCAAGGCAGATCCGGGCAGCGCCCCCGAGCCGCAGTCCGATCCATCGGTCGACGTCGTCGCGTGGGCCCACAACGAGACCTCGACGGGTGTCGCCGTGCCGATCCAGCGCCCGGCGGGCGACGCCCTGGTGGTCATCGACGCGACGTCAGCGGCCGGTGGCCTTCCCGTCGACATCGCCGACACCGACACCTACTACTTCGCGCCCCAGAAGAACTTCGCCTCCGACGGCGGGTTGTGGCTGGCCGTCATGAGCCCCGCCGCGCTCGCCAGGGTCGAGCAGATCGCCGCGTCGGGCCGTTGGGTGCCCGACTTCCTCTCGCTGCCGATCGCGATCGACAACAGCCTGAAGAACCAGACGTACAACACTCCGGCCATCGGCACTCTGGTCCTCATGGCCGATCAGCTCGACTGGCTCAACGGCAACGGCGGACTGGACTGGGCCGTCGAGCGCACCGCCGACTCCTCGCAGCGGCTGTACTCGTGGGCCGAGCAGACGAGCTACACCACGCCTTTCGTCACCGATGCCGCGCTTCGCTCGCAGGTGGTCGGCACCATCGACTTCGCCGACGACGTAGATGCGGCTGTCGTGGCCAAGATCCTGCGCGCCAACGGCATCGTCGACACCGAGCCCTACCGCAAGCTGGGCCGCAACCAGCTGCGTGTCGCGATGTTCCCCGCCGTCGATCCCGACGACGTCAGCGCTCTCACCGCCTGCGTGGACTGGGTCGTCGAGCGCCTCTGACGCCACCCAGCGTGTCAGCCCGGTCACGGACCGATCACGAAGTAGGGTGGGCCGTTGAGCCGCCCTAGGAGGTCGCACATGCGGGAACTGAAGGTCGTCGGACTCGATTTCAACGAGGACCGAGCCGGCACGCGCATCATCTGCGAAGTAGTGGGCTCCAGCGAGAAGTTCATTCTGCGTCCCGATGACCGCCTTCGCGCCGCGTTGAGCGGTGAGCACGCCATGCCAACTCCAGTCGATGTCGAGGTTCCCAACGTGTTGAGCCCCAAGGAGATTCAATCCAGGATTCGCGCAGGCGCGTCCATCGAGCAGGTGTCCGCGGGCGCATCGGGTGAAGATGCCGCCCGGGTCGAGCGGTTCGCGCACCCGGTCCTGCTGGAGCGCTCACGTGCCGCCGAGCTCGCGACCGCGGCTCACCCCGTACTCGCCGACGGACCCGCAGTGCTCACGCTGCTCGAGACGGTGACGACGGCGCTGGTGGCGCGGGGGCTCGATCCCGACGCGACGTCGTGGGATGCCTGGCGCAACGAGGATGGTCGCTGGACCGTCCAGCTCTCCTGGAAGGCAGGCCGTTCAGACAACGTCGCGCACTTCCGCTTCGTCCCGGGGGCACATGGCGGCACCGCGACGGCCTTCGACGACGCCGCCGCCGAGCTGATCGATCCGGAGTTCGACCGCCCGCCGCTGCGCTCCGTGGCGCCGGTGCCGACCCTCGACCTCGCACTGCCGGACGTCAAGCCCGCGCCGGAGCCGGCTGCCCCCACACCCGAACCCGCGAAGGCCCAGGCGCCCGCGCCGAAGCCCCGCCCACGCAAGCGCAGGCCAGAGGTTCCCGGCTGGGAAGACGTCCTCCTCGGCGTACGCTCCGGCACCCAACCCTGACGTCGGCCGCGAGCAGCGTTACGCGCCGAGCGAGCCGATCGCCATCGCGAGCAGTGTCAGCCACCCAGCGGCCACCCCAACTCCGCTGCCGAGCACGAACCACCGCCACACGGGCCGTGTCCGCCAGCCCCAGACCGTCGGCGCGAGCCCGCCGACTGCCACCAGGTTCAAACCGAACGCCAGCAGTGGATGCACCCGGGTGAGGCCGAGGCTCAAGACGACGATCGCGCCCGCGGTCACGGCGGCGACGAAGCCGGCCACCGTCAGCCCGGTCCCCCAGGGCGTCGCATCCTCGTTCACGTCGCGAGTTTATCGCCGGGCGCGCTCGTAGAAGGCCAGGGCTGCAGCGGTGGCCACGTTCAACGAGTCGGTGCCCCGCGACATCGGGATCCTCACCCGTAGGTCACTGGCCCGCATCGTGTGCTCGTGCAGGCCAGGGCCTTCGGCTCCGACCAGGATCGCCACCCTCTCCC
This sequence comes from Mycolicibacterium sp., assembly GCF_016462545.1. GTDB lineage: Bacteria > Actinomycetota > Actinomycetes > Mycobacteriales > Mycobacteriaceae > Mycobacterium. Next base: position 9,358 of record NZ_JAEMTA010000065.1, read on the forward strand.
CCACCAGCCCCTCCATGGCTGTGGCCAGTGTCTGCGCAGCGGGATTCGGTGTCATCGCAAGTACCCGAAACCCGTTGTCCCGCAACGCCTCGAGATCGCCGGGCCAACGGTTCGACCAGGCGTAGGGCACCAGCAGCGCGTGGCCCATCGACACCCGCACGGCCCGCCGGTACAGCGGGTCGGCGCACCCGAGACCGAAGACGACGCCATCCACGCCGAGACCCGCCGCATTGCGGAACACCGAGCCGAGATTCTCGTGATCGTTGACGCCCTCGAGCACCGCGATGGTGCGGGCACCGTCGATCACCTGCGCCACCGAGAGCTCGGCCGGACGCGGCGACGCCGCCAGCACCCCGCGGTTCAGATGAAATCCGATGACTGCGGCCATCACCTCCGCACTCGCCCGGTAGAACGGCGCATCCGTCTTGTCGAGGTCGGCGGTCAGCTCGCGCAGTCTCCGATCGGTGCCGAGGAAGGCGCGAGGCTCGAAGCGCGAGGCCAGCATCCTCTGCACCACCAGCACGCCCTCGGCGATGACGAGCCCCTTGCCGCTGGGCAGGTCGGGTCTACGGTCGATGCTGTTCAGATCACGGAAGTCGTCGAGCCGGGGATCGTCGGGATCGTCGACGTCTATTACTCGGGTCAAGCGCCGCCTTCATCCACGATCGCGGACATCAGATCGGCCGCCGCCAACAGCGTCTTGCGTTGTTCCGGTTGAAGTGTGGCCAAACGCTGCTGCAGCCACTCCTGGCTGGCGCGGCGCTCGACGTCGATCAGGTCGTGGCCCGCCCGAGACACCGACACCAGCACCTGACGGCCGTCGTCCGGATGCGCGCAGCGATCGACGAAGCCGAGTTCGGCCAGCGACGCAATGACCCGCGTCATCGATGGCGGCCGGACCCGCTCGCGAATGGCCAATGCGCCCGGCGTGATCGGACCCTCCTTGGCGAGCGTCGCGAGCGCCGACAGCTGTGACAACGACACCGGGGAGTCCGGACGACGAAAGCGCAATTGCCGCGCCAGCCGCACCACGGCCAGCGACAGATCGCTGGCCAGCCGGTCGTCGGGATCGGTCACGACGCAAACAGTACCGACACCGGAACGGGAATCCATTAGGTTGGTCCGCAATGGACGCGCCTTCCCGAGACGATCCGCCGACTCCCCCGGCGCTACCCGACATCCTGCTGGCGCCGTGGCCCGTCATCTACGTGATCTCGGCGGGCTGGCTGGTAGCGGTGGTACTGGCGTTCACGGTGCCCGGTCTGCACGACTGGCGGCCGGTGACGGTGGCGGGGCTCGGGGTGGGCGCGTTGGGCACCTCGATCTTCCTGTGGCAACGTAGCGCCGTCCGTCGCGGCTCCCGCGGCGCGCAGCGCGGTATCCACTGAACCCGACGGAGGAGAAATGGCCGAAGCCCTGTTACAGGCCGAGATCGACATCGATGCCTCGCCGCAGAAGGTGTGGGCGCTGGTGTCCGACTTCCGGCAGATGCCGCGGTGGAGTCCCCAGTGCCGGCTCATGAAGGCGTTCGGGCCGCTGCGCCCCGGCACGAAGACCCTCAACCTGAATCGACGCAACTTCTTGTTCTGGCCCACCACCAGCCGGGTCACCGAGGTCATTCCGGAACGGAAACTGGCCTTCCGTGTCAACGAGAACAACACCATCTGGACCTACGAACTGGAACCGACCGCGACCGGCACCCGCCTCGTCGAGAGCAGGCACGCCGAGAACGGCGTGAAGCCGGTGTCCAACCTTCTGGTCAACGCCGTCATGGGCGGCGTGCCCAGCTTCGAACGCGAACTGGTCGACGGGATGAACGCGTCGCTGGGCCGCATCAAGGCGGCCGCCGAGAGCTAGGGCTGAGCGGCGTCCGGCTCGGCCGCGGGCTCCGGGGTTTCGGGCTCGGCTGCCGGCTCGGCCGCGGGCTCCGGGGTTTCGGGCTCGGCTGCCGGCTCGGCTTCGGGCTGGGTCAAGTCGAGAACGCCGTCGTCGAAGGGGTCGAACATGGGCGATCCGATGGTGGCCGGCTGCGGGGTGTCCGAGTGCGCACCGCAGCCGTACTCACCGGCGACGACGTGTCCGTCGGCCGACATCTCGTTGGCGCACACCCCGAACAGCGTTCCGAGTGAACCGGAAAGAGACAGGTAGTAGGCGCAATCGCGGCACACCTTGCGGGTGGCGCGCGCCATCGCCGAACCCGGGCCGTAGTCGCCGTCGTACCAGCGCTCCGCCGCCTCCATCCGACCCCACTGGCTGAGCACCTGGGTCTTGCCGAATCCCACTTCGGCGGCCAGGTCGTCGAGTTCCTCGTCGCCGGAGGACACGTAGCCGGGTACCAGCCGCGGGTCGTCGACCGGTGTGGCAAGCAGATCGCCCGGGCTCAGATCGCCCGGCTGGACCCTGTCGTGCCACGGCACCCACTGCGGTGCGAGCAGCGCCGTCGGGCCGGGCACCAGGACCACTTCGCTGATGGTCGCGTGCTCCGCACCCGGATGCGCCGCCACGACCACGGCCCACTGCCAACCCTGATACCCGGGCATGGAGGCCAGGAATCGGTGCGTCGCAGCGCTCTGATCGTCGATGCTGACACCCAGGTATTCGCCCACCAGGCCCTCGGCGTCGGCGCCGCCCTCGAACTCCATGATCGCCGTGCGCGCCGCGTCGACCGCACCCGTCAGCACGGCGGTCACCTCTGGGGTCGGCTGCGGCTGTTCGGTCACGGGGTCCTCGGCGGCCTGCTGGGCCGGTTCGATCATGCTGTCCATCGTGGTCAATACTGCCTGACGCCCTAGGAGCAAAGCCACACCGGCCGCCCTGCGGGCGACGGTTCCCCGCATGGGGAACAATCGACGGGGTGACCGGTTCGCGGCGTGACCCCCCGGCGGGGCCCGATGACTCGCGAGACCCGCGGTACCACCCGCCACGTCCGCCGGGCGGCCATCGCGGTGAACATCCCGGCATGGCGAACTACCCGAGCAGCCCGTCGAGCGCCAACAGGTGGCTGCCGCCGATCGACAAGACCCACGGCCCCGGCCATCGCTCGGAGCACCGAGATCCGCCGCCCGGCGGGGTAGGGCAATCCGCCGGCAGGCCCAGGGGCGCCGCAGGCCGCGGCCGCGAAATGGGCACGAAGATGTACGGCCTCTTTCAGAAGGCCGCCACCGCCGACGGCGCCGACAAGTCGGGACTGACGGCGCTCACCTACCCCGTGATGGCCAACTTCGCGGCCGACTCCGCCATGGCCGTCGCCCTGGCCAACACGTTGTTCTTCGCAGCCGCCTCCGGTGAGAGCAAGAGCAAGGTGGCGCTGTACCTGCTCATCACCATCGCGCCGTTCGCGGTCATCGCGCCCCTCATCGGCCCCGCGATCGACCGACTGCAGCACGGGCGCCGCGTCGCGCTCGCCACGTCGTTCGCCGTCCGCACCGCACTGGCCGTGGTCCTCATCGCGAACTACGACCCCGCCACCGGCAGCTTTCCGCCCTGGGTGCTCTACCCCTGCGCGCTGGGCATGATGGTCCTGTCGAAGTCGTTCAGCGTGTTGCGCAGCGCCGTGACGCCCCGCGTGCTGCCGCCCACCATCGACCTGGTCCGGGTGAACTCGCGTCTGACGATGTTCGGTCTGCTCGGCGGCACGATCCTCGGTGGCGCGATCGCTGCGGGCGTCGAGTACCTGTTCGCCCTCTTCCAGCTGCCCGGAGCGCTGTACGTCTGCGTCGCCGTGACGGTCGTGGGAGCCTTCCTGTCGATGCGCATCCCGAAGTGGGTCGAGGTCACCGAGGGTGAGGTCCCGACCACGCTGAGCTATCACGGGCCCACCGAGAAGTTCAGTCGCCTGCCCCACCCGGGGAAGTCTGAGAAGACGCGACAGCCGTTGGGCCGCAACATCATCACCTCGCTGTGGGGCAACTGCACCATCAAGGTGATGGTCGGCTTCCTGTTTCTCTACCCGGCCTTCGTCGCCAAGTCGCACGACGCCAGCGGCTGGGAACAGCTGCGCATCCTCGGGTTGATCGGTGCCGCCGCGGGCATCGGCAACTTCGTCGGCAACTTCACTGCGGCCCGCCTGCAACTCGGCAACCCGTCGCGGCTGGTGGTACGCGCGGCCACCGCGGTCACGGTGATGGCGTTGGCGACCGCGGTCCTCGGCAATCTGTATGTTGCGGCGTTGGCGACGCTGGTCACCTCGGGCGCCAGTGCGGTCGCGAAGGCGTCGCTCGACGCCTCATTGCAGGACGACCTGCCCGAGCAGTCTCGCGCCTCGGCCTTCGGGCGCTCGGAGTCACTGCTGCAACTCGCCTGGGTCGCGGGAGGAGCGATGGGAGTCTTGATCTATACCGAACTGTGGGTGGGCTTCACCGCGATCACCGCGGTGCTGATCCTCGGGTTGGCCCAAACCCTCGTGAGCAACGGAGGCGATTCACTGATTCCCGGACTTGGCGGCAATCGGCCGGTATTCGCCGAGCAGGAGAGCCGCGGCACGGCCTCGGCGGTGCGCGAGTGAAGCGCGTCATCGTCGTCCTGCTGGCGGTCGCGGTCATCGCGTCCAGCGGCACCGGCGCGCTCATCTGGCGGCTCACCCGCACGCCGGCACCCGAACATCCCGAGATCAGCGCGTACTCCCGCGGGCAACTGGTGCGGGTGGGGCCCTATCGCTACTGCGACGTCTTCGAGATCACCAGGTGCGACATCCCCCAGACCGTCGGCGTATTGGCCGTCAACCCACGGGATCCGGTGCAGTTGTCGGTTCCTGCGGCCATCGCCAGGGCGCCATGGATTCTCATCCGCGCCTATGAGAGCGGCGGATCGGCAGTCGACGAGTTCCGGCCCGACACCAAGCTCGCCGTCACCATCCCGACCGTCGATCCGCGTCGCGGCAAGTTGACCGGCGTCGTGGTGCAACTGCCCACCCTGGTGCGCGACGAGCAGAACAACGAGTTTCCCTGGCCACACGCCGAGTGGTCGGTGGCGACCGTCTGGCCCTAACCGGCCGAGTGTCCGGCGGGCACCCGTTCGCCGTCGCGCGTCGGACCCGGCGGGGTACCGTCACCGAACGGTCTGCCGCCCAATGCTTCCCGCCCGTGCGGCGTCAGCCAATTCGCGAGGTCCGGGCCCTTCGGCACCACCTGGGTCGGGTTGATGTCGGTGTGCACGACGTAGTAGTGCTTCTTGATCTGGACGAAGTCGACCGTGTCCCCGAAGCCGGGGGTCTGAAACAGATCGCGCGCATAGGCCCACAACACCGGCATCTCGTCGAGCTTCTGGCGGTTGCACTTGAAGTGCCCGTGGTACACGGGGTCGAAGCGGGCCAGGGTGGTGAACAGCCGCACGTCGGCCTCGGTGATCGTGTCGCCCACCAGAAACCGTTGCCCGGCAAGCCTTTCCGACAGCCAGTCCAGTGCGGTGAACAGCCGGTCGTAGGCCGCGTCGTAGCCGGACTGCGAGCCCGCGAAACCACAGCGGTACACGCCGTTGTTCACCTCGGTGTAGATGCGCCGGGCCACCTCGTCGATCTCGGCGCGCAGCGGTTCCGGATAGAGCTGTGGAGCACCGGGGCGGTGATGGGCGGTCCACTCGGTGGACAGGTCGAGCGTCATCTGCGGGAAGTCGTTGGTGACGACCTCACCCGTCGGCACGTCGACGATTGCGGGCACCGTGATTCCCTTGGGGTACTCCGGGAACCGCTTGAAGTAGGCGTCCTGCAGCCTCGGAATCTCCAGGACGGGGTCGACGCCGCCGGGGTCGAGGTCGAACGTCCAGCTGCGCTCGTCATGCGTCGGCCCGCAAAAGCCAATGGACAGAACGTCTTCCAACCCGAGGAGGCGGCGGACGATGATCGCGCGGTTGGCCCACGGACAAGCTCGCGCGACTATCAGGCGGTACCGGCCGGGCTCCACCGGATACCCATCGCGTCCGTCGGCCGTGATGCGGGTCTCGATGTACTTGGTGTCGCGGGTGAACTCGCCCGCCTCTACGTAGGCCACTCCGCCATTGTTCCCGTTGCACGCAGGGAACCGGTGGGCACCCCTGCTAGGCGTCGAGCTCCTGCGCGACCGCCTTGACCACCTCGGAGATGCGGCGGGCGGTCTTGCGGTCGGGGTAGCGCCCCTTGCGCAGTTCCGGCTGCACCGAACCCTCGAGGAGCGTGATCATGTCCTCGACCATGCCGTGCAGTTCGTCGGGGGTGTGCTTGTGCTCGGGGGCGGAGGCCTCGCGGCGCGTCCGGACGACGCTCGGAGGCGGTTCGATCACCTTGAGGCTCAACGCCTGCGGTCCACGGCGGCCCGCGGCGATGCCGAACTCGACCTTCTGACCGGCCTTGAGCTCCTGCACTCCCGCCGGAAGCGCCGAGGAGCCCACGTAGACGTCCTCGCCTTCCTCCTGGGACACGAAGCCGAAGCCCTTCTCGGCGCTGTACCACTTCACCTTGCCGGTCGGCACTGGTCTCACCCGCTCGTCTCGCAATGAACGCGTCCCGCCGATGCAGGACGCGAATGCGATGATCCTACAAGTTCGTCCTAATCGAATTCAGGGCGCAGCCAATACCTGATCAACCCCTGCCCCGCCGACGGTCGGTAGTCTGGGAACCACCGCTGGAGGAGACATGCGCTTAATACTGAACATCGTCTGGTTGATCTTCGGCGGCCTGTGGCTAGCGCTGGGGTACTTCCTGGCCGGGATTCTCTGCTTCATCCTCATCGTGACGATCCCGTTCGGCTTCGCCGCGTTCCGCATCGGGATGTACGCGCTGTGGCCCTTCGGGCAGACGGTCGTGCAGAAGCCGGGTCCGCGCCCGGGCGCCTTGATCGGCAACGTGATCTGGGTGGTCCTGTGCGGCATCTGGCTGGCCATCGGACACGTCGTCAGCGCGATCGCGATGGCAATCACGATCATCGGCATCCCGCTGGCGATCGCCAACCTCAAGCTGATCCCGGTGTCGCTGTTCCCGCTGGGCAAGGAGATCGTGCCGACGACCCAGGGTGTGTTCGCATGACGGTGACGGCCCTCGGTGTTCCCAGCGTGCGGTCGGTGGCGCGGTCGGTGGCGCCCGGCCCGTCCAGCGGACCGCTGGTGGACACCTTCGGCAGGGTCGCGACCGATCTGCGGGTGTCTCTGACCGATCGCTGCAATCTGCGCTGCACCTACTGCATGCCCGCCGAGGGGCTCGACTGGCTCCCGGGCGACGACCTGTTGCGGCCCGAGGAACTCGAGCGTCTCCTCACCATCGCCGTCACCCGGCTCGGCGTGACCGACGTCCGCTTCACCGGTGGCGAGCCTCTGGTGTCGCGGAATCTCGAGGGCGCCATCGCAGCGGCGACGGCCTTGCACCCGCGTCCGCGGACGGCGGTCACCACCAACGGCATCGGGCTCGCCCGTCGCGCCGACGCGTTGAAGGCCGCGGGCCTGGACCGGGTGAACGTCTCCCTCGACACGGTGGACGCCGCCAACTTCGCCCGCATCACACGTCGCGACCGGCTCGCCGACGTCATCGCCGGGCTGGCTGCCGCGGCGGCGGCTGGTCTGACACCGGTCAAGGTCAACGCCGTACTCGATCCCGAGACGGGCTTGCACGACGCCGTGGCCCTGTTGCGGTTCTGTCTCGACCACGGTTATCAGCTGCGCATCATCGAGCAGATGCCGCTGGACGCCGGTCACGAGTGGCGCCGCGATCAGACGATCGACGCGGAGAGCATTCTGAGCGCGCTACGCGGCCACTTCGACCTGGTGCCCGACGCGGAGCCCCGGGGATCGGCGCCAGCGCAGTTGTGGCGGGTCGACGGCGGTCCTGCCACGGTGGGCGTGATCGCGTCGGTCTCGGACGCGTTCTGCGGCGCGTGCGACCGGACGCGGCTCACCGCCGACGGGCAGGTCCGCAGTTGCCTCTTCTCCAGCGAGGAGACCGATCTACGGCGCCTGTTGCGCCGCGGCGCCGACGACGACGCCCTCGAGGCCGCCTGGCGTGCCGCGATGTGGGCCAAACCGGCCGGCCATGGCATCAACGAGCCGGGATTCGAACAACCCGTGCGCCCGATGAGCGCCATCGGTGGCTGAAACCATCGACGTCAACGTGCGGTACTTCGCCGCGGCACGGGCGGCCGCGGGGGTGGACGACGAAACCGTATCCATCGCGCCGGGAGCGACGGTCGCCGATCTGGTGGTCGCCCTCAGGGCGCGGGGCGAGAAGCTGTCGACCGTGCTCGACCGGTGCTCGTTCCTGTGCGACGGGATCGCGGTGCGCGACGTTCGAAAGTCGTTGAAAACAAACCAAACCGTCGATGTGTTACCGCCGTTCGCGGGCGGATGAGAGTGATATGCGTCACATAACGAAACGGTCACAAAGTGTCACACGCGCTGTTCACGATTGAGATTCCCTGCGAAAACGTCGGGCCGTGCTGCTCTTTTAACGTTCTCACAAGATTTGCTGGGCAGGGAAACGCCGACACCTGACCAAGATGACGTAGGCGGATGTACCCGTTACCGTCCTATCCCAAGCCACTCGACCCTAATCAGTGGCCCGCCATGTCCAGTTACGCCTAGCTCCATCCGTTGGACATGGTCAAGACCTACCTCAGGGATGGGGGCGGGGGACCCAACCGGTCCACCGAAGTACAAGGACTCGGAGTCACGTGCGATGGCACGGATTCCTTGGGGTGAAGCCGGAGCCGAAAGGCCGAGGCCGGGCGACCTCTCAAGCCCGAACCCGACAGCTGACCTCGTAGGCGTTGACGAGAGGACCTTCTGTACGCATGAGTGGACGGCATCGCAAGACCACCAGCTCGGCAAAGAACGTTGCGAAGATCGCCTTCACCGGCGCCGTGCTCGGTAGTGGCAGCCTTGCCCTCGCCGGTCACGCAGGTGCGGCGACCGACGGCGAATGGGATCGGGTCGCAGGCTGTGAATCCGGCGGCAACTGGGCCATCAACACCGGCAACGGCTATCAGGGCGGGCTGCAGTTCTCCCCCGGCACCTGGGCCGGTCACGGCGGCGGTGAATACGCACCCGCCGCCCACCTCGCCACCAAGGACGAGCAGATCGCCGTCGCCGAGCGCGTGCTGGCCACTCAGGGCCGCGGCGCGTGGCCCGTGTGCGGCACCGGACTCTCCAGCGCGACCCCTCGCAACGTGCTCGCGGACGCCGCTCCTCTCGACAACCCCGACCTCGATGGAAACGTACCGCCGCCGCCCGTCGAGGCCGTCGCGCTCGACGCTCCGCTGCCTCCGCCGGATGCGCCGATGCCCCCGCCGCTCCCCGTCGAGGCCGTCGCACTCGACGCACCGCTGCCTCCTCCGCCCGGAGATCCGGTTCCCCCGCCTCCCGGCGACGCCGTCACGGTCGCGATGGACGCACCGATGCCGCCGCCGCCCGCCGAGGAGCTGCCCGCACCCGCGGACGCAGCCGTGCCGCTCGACGCCCCCGCGCCGCTGCCGCCAGGACTCGGCCCGCTGAAGCTCGATCAAGCGATCCCCGCAGTCAGCGTCTCTAACTGGGACGTCGCGCCCGAAGGCGCTGCTCCTGCCGATCAGCCGCAGGCCTGGGCCCTGCACGCCGGCGATCTTCCGCTCGATCCGGTCTTGCCGGCTCCGGCACCCCCGCTGCCTGCTCCCGACGCCGCCGCCCCCGCCCCGATCGCGGCGCCCGCGCCCGATCCGTTGGCACCGCTCAACGACGTGAACGTCCCCGGACCCGTGTTCGACGCGGCCAACCAGGTCGTCACCGACGGCATCGCGGCGCCGCCGAACGGCATCCCACACCTCGCCAGCCCGGACGCTCTACCCCCGGGCGCGACCATGGACCCGAACGCTGCCGGCCCCGCGGACAGCCCCAACACCAGCTACCTCAAGGATCTGTGGCAGGCGGTTCAGAACCATGACATCAGCGGCAAGGAAGCCCTGATCGTGGGACTGTCCCAACGCGGCATGAATACGCCGATCCCCGCGCAGGCTCCCGGTCCGAACGTGCCGATCACCCCGGGCAACGCGGCGCCGGCTCCTGCCGATCCGGCCCTGCTGGTGCCGGCCGCTCCCGCCAACTAGGCCGAGCCCAACGGCCTTTCGAGTGTGGGGCTCGGGTACGAGACATGGCTAGGTTTCGTACATAGGCCACACACTCGCCGCCGGCCGCTCCCGCCAACTAGGCCGAGCCCACCCACTCGTCGGTGCCATCGACGAACAACTGGTGCTTCCACACGGGCAGGCGCGCCTTCACCGTGTCGACGAGCAGAGCGCACGTGTCGAAGGCCGCCCTGCGGTGATCCGCCGCGACGGCCGCGACCAGAGCGGCGTCGCCGATGTCCAGTGTGCCGATGCGGTGGCTGACGGCGATCGCTCGCACGCCGTCGCAGTCTCTGGCGATCTCGGCCGCCACGTCGGCCAGCGTCTGCTGGGCCGTGGGGTGTGCCGAGTATTCGAGGCGCGTCACCGTGCGGCCACCGTCGTGATCGCGGACCATCCCCACGAAGCCCACGACGGCGCCTGCCGCCCGGTGTAGGACCAGGGCTTCGTGCTCGGCGAGTTCGATGACCCGATCACTGAGTTCGGCCCGCAGAACGATCGCGCTCATGGTCGGTGGTCTCCTCCGCTGAGTTGGTCGAGGGCATGCTCGAGCACGTCGGCCAACACCCCGAGGCCGTCCTTCACGCCGCCGGGCGATCCGGGCAGGTTGACGATCAGTGTGCCGTCGCGGACGCCGCAGACGCCGCGGGAGAGCACCGACGTCGGCACGTGCGGCAGTCCCGACCGGCGGATCGCGTCGGCCAGACCGGGAATCTGATAGTCGACGACGGTGGCCGTGGCGTCGGCGGTCCCGTCCGTCGGCGAGATGCCGGTGCCTCCTGAGGTCAGGATCAGGTCCACCTTCTCGCCGAGCGCCTCCAGGAGCGCGCGGCTGACCGCGAGGCCATCGGCCACCACATTGGGGGCGGTGACCTCGAAACCGCGGTGGGTCAGCCACTCGACGATCACCGGCCCGGTGCGATCGGAGTAGACGCCGTTGGCTGCGCGCGTGGACGCGATGATGACCCTGGCCGAACGCGTCATGCCCGTTGCCACGTCCCCGTCTTGCCGCCGTCCTTGCGCACCACGGCAACGCCGTCGATGATCGCCGCCGGGTCGACGGCCTTGAGCATGTCGTAGAGCGTCAGTGCGGCGACGCTGACGGCGGTCAACGCCTCCATCTCGACACCCGTGCGATCGGTCGTGCGAACCGTGGCGGTGATCGTGACATCCGTTGCGCCAATGGCGAATTCGACGTCGACGCCCGTCAGCGCCAACTGGTGGCACAGCGGGATGAGGTCACTGGTGCGCTTGGCGGCGAGGATGCCAGCCACGCGGGCCGTCGCCAACGCGTCGCCCTTGGGCAGGCCACCGGTGGCGATCAGTTCGACGACGTCGGGGCGGGTACGCAGCACTCCCGTCGCGACGGCGGTACGCCGGGTGGCGTCCTTCGCGGTCACGTCGACCATGTGCGCCGCGCCCGATTCGTCCAGGTGCGACAGCCGATCGGGGCGAGCCGTCACGGCTACTTGTTGATGACGGTGACCGGGTGCGTGTAGGGCAGCTCCTCGGCAGGCAACGGAAATGTCAGGTCGCCGAACGGGGACAGCGCGCCGGTCCGGTCAGCGGCGAGCTCGCTGACCGCATGGTCGTCGTCGTCGCTGGCGGGCCAGCCGTTGTCGACGTAGCGGTTCTTCTGCGGTTTCTTGTCAGCCACGCCTGACATTGTGGCAGGCGACGCGTGTGCTGGCGAGAGCGGCGCTGGCTAGGCTGGTACCCAATGTCCGAATCAGCTCCCGTCGTGCCGCTGGGCGCCTGGCTGGCGGAGCTGACCGACGATCAGCTCGTCCGCCTGCTGGAGCTGCGACCCGATCTGGCGCAACCACCACCCGGGTCGATCTCGGCGCTGGCCGCCAGGGCTCAGTCCCGTCAATCGGTCAAGGCGGCAATGGACGGCTTGCACTTCCTGGACCTGGCCGTACTGGACGCCTTGCTGGTGCTGAAGGCCGACGGCGGCGGCGTGCCGGTGACCGAACTCGTCACGCTCATCGGCGACCGAGCGACTCCCGAGGACGTGCACACCGCCCTGGACGACCTGAGGGCGCGCGCCCTGGCCTGGGGGGACGCAGCGGTGCGGGTGGCGCCGGAATCCGCGGCGGGCCTGCCCTGGCATCCGGGGCAGGTGACCCTCGAGGCCGACGGCCTGGCCGTCGAGCGCATCGTCGAACTGTTGGACGGCGTCGACGAACCCCAGCGCGAGCTCCTGGAGCGCCTCGTCGACGGATCCCCGATCGGGCGCACTCGCGACGCCGCGACGGGGACGCCGTCCGAGCGGCCCGTGCAGCGACTGCTCGCGGCCGGACTGTTGCGCCGGATCGACGAGGACACCGTGATGCTGCCGCGCCTCGTCGGACAGGTGATGCGTGGCGAGTCCCCGGGCCCCGTCGGGTTGAGTCCGCCCGAGGCAACGACGGCGCAGACCTCGGTCGCCGACGTGGATGCGGCCGCAGCCGGGTCGGCGATGGATCTACTTCGCGAAATAGACCTGGTCCTGGACACCCTCTCCGCAGCACCGATCCCCGAACTCCGCAACGGCGGCCTCGGAGTGCGCGAGCTGAAACGTCTGACCAAGGGCACCGGCATCGACGACGATCGCCTCGGCCTCATCCTGGAGGTGGCCTCCGCGGCGGGGCTCATCGCGGCGGGCGTCCCCGAACCCGATCCGCTCGACGGGGCCGGAGCCCATTGGGCTCCGACGTTGGCCGCCGACCGGTTCATCGAGTCCCCCACCGCGGTGCGCTGGCATCTGATCGCGTCGGCCTGGCTGGACCTGCCCGCCAGGCCAGGGCTGATCGGCGAGCGTGGACCAGATGGCAAACCCTATGCGGCACTGTCGGATTCGTTGTACTCGACGGCGGCGCCGCTGGACCGCCGACTGCTGCTCACCACCCTCGCCGACCTGCCGCCCGGCACCGGCATGGACGCCGTGGGAGTGTCTCGGGCAATGACGTGGCGGCGACCGCGCTGGGCCGCTCGACTGCAACTCACACCGGTCGCCGACCTGCTCGCCGAGGCGCATGCGGTTGGCGCGATCGGTCGCGGCGCGATCGCCACGCCCAGCCGTTGCCTGCTCGCGGCCGATTCGGAGGACACGGTCGTCGCAGCGATGACCAAGGTGCTGCCTGCACCGATCGACCACTTCCTGCTGCAGGCCGACCTGACGGTGGTGGTACCGGGACCGCTGGACCGCGCGCTGGCCGAACAGCTTTCAGCGGTCGCCACGGTCGAGTCGGCCGGCGCGGCGATGGTGTACCGGATCAGCGAGCAGTCGATCCGTCGCGCCCTCGACACCGGTCTCAGCGCGAGCGAACTGCACACGCTGTTCGCCCGACACTCGAAAACACCTGTGCCGCAAGGTTTGACGTATTTGATCGACGACGTCGCCCGCCGTCACGGTCAGCTGCGGGTGGGCATGGCCGCGTCGTTCGTCCGGTGCGAGGACCCCGCCCTGCTGACCCAGGCGGTCGCGGCGCCCGCACTCGAGAAGCTCGACGTCCGGGCGTTGGCGCCCACCGTCGCCGTGTCGATGTCACCGATCAACGAGTTGCTCGCAGCGCTGCGGACCGCGGGGTTCGCGCCGGCCGCCGAGGACTCGTCGGGCGCGATCGTCGACATCCGGTCGCGTGGCGCGCGGGTGCCCACCCCCGTTCGCCGGCGCGGGTATCGGCCACCGCAGGGACCAACGGCCGCGACGCTGGGCGCCATCGTCGCGGTGCTGCGCAAGGTGGCCTCCACCCCCAACGACGGAACCCGGCTCGATCCCTCCGAGGCCATGGCGCAGTTGCACGGCGCGGCCCACCGGCAGGAATCGGTGGTCATCGGCTACGTCGACCCGGCGGGCGTCGCCACCCAGCGCGTCGTCTCTCCGATCAACGTCCGAGGCGGCCAACTTACCGCCTACGATCCGGCCGCCGGACGGGTGCGGGACTTCGCCATCCACCGCGTGACGTCGGTGGTGTCGGCCGAGCAGGGATAATGGGTGGGATGACGTCAGCAGGAGGCCAGGCATGACAGACGGCCCATTGATCGTGCAGTCCGACAAGACGGTGCTGCTCGAGGTCGACCACGAGCTTGCGGGCGCGGCACGGGCAGCGATCGCCCCGTTCGCCGAGTTGGAGCGCGCCCCCGAACACATCCACACCTACCGCATCACGCCGCTGGCGCTGTGGAACGCGCGCGCGGCAGGCCACGACGCCGAGCAGGTGGTGGATGCCCTCGTGTCGTTCTCCCGCTACTCGGTGCCTCAGCCGCTGCTCGTCGACATCGTCGACACGATGGCCCGCTACGGCCGTCTGCAGCTGGTCAAGAGCCCGGTGCACGGCCTGGTGCTGGTGAGCCTGGACCGCGCGGTGCTCGAAGAGGTATTGCGCAACAAGAAGATCGCTCCGATGCTGGGCGCCCGCCTCGACGACGACACGATCGTCGTGCACGCCAGTGAACGCGGGCACATCAAGCAGATGCTGCTCAAGATCGGCTGGCCCGCGGAGGATCTGGCGGGCTACGTCGACGGTGAGGCGCATCCCATCGCCCTGGCGCAGGACGGCTGGGAGCTGCGCGATTACCAGGAGATGGCCGCCGACTCGTTCTGGGCGGGTGGCTCGGGTGTCGTCGTGCTGCCCTGCGGCGCGGGCAAGACCATCGTCGGCGCGGCCGCGATGGCCAAGGCGGGAGCGACCACGCTGATCCTGGTCACCAACACCGTGGCGGGCCGGCAGTGGAAGCGCGAGCTGATCGCCCGCACCACGCTCACCGAGGATGAGATCGGCGAGTACTCCGGAGAGCGCAAGGAGGTTCGACCTGTCACCATCGCGACGTATCAGGTGATCACCCGACGCACCAAGGGCGAGTACAAGCATCTCGAGCTGTTCGACAGCCGCGACTGGGGCCTGATCATCTACGACGAGGTGCACCTGCTGCCTGCTCCCGTCTTCCGGATGACGGCCGACCTGCAGTCGCGACGGAGGCTGGGGCTGACGGCGACGCTGATCCGCGAGGACGGCCGTGAGGGCGACGTGTTCAGCCTGATCGGACCCAAGCGTTACGACGCACCGTGGAAGGACATCGAGGCACAGGGCTGGATCGCCCCCGCCGAGTGCATCGAGGTGCGCGTCACGATGACCGAGAACGAGCGGATGATCTACGCGACGGCCGAACCCGAGGAGCGCTACAAGCTGTGCTCGACCGCGCATACGAAGGTCGCGGTGGTGAAGTCGATCCTGGCGCGGCACCCCGGCGAGCCGACACTGGTGATCGGTGCCTACCTCGACCAGTTGGACGAACTCGGACGTGAACTCGACGCCCCGGTGATCCAGGGGTCGACCAAGACCGCGGAGCGCGAGACGTTGTTCCAGGCGTTTCGGACGGGTGAGATCCAGACGTTGGTGGTGTCGAAGGTCGCCAACTTCTCCATCGACCTTCCGGAAGCCAGTGTCGCGGTGCAGGTTTCGGGCACATTCGGTTCGCGGCAGGAGGAGGCGCAGCGACTGGGCCGACTGCTTCGCCCCAAGGCCGACGGTGGCGGCGCGATCTTCTATTCGGTGGTGTCCCGCGACAGCCTCGACGCCGAATATGCCGCGCACCGGCAGCGGTTCCTCGCCGAGCAGGGCTACGGGTACGTCATCAAGGACGCCGACGACCTACTGGGCCCGGCGATATGACGGTCCGGCGGGTGGTGCCCAACCTCACCGTCGCGGATCTCGACGCCGCCCGTGCCGCCTACGTCGAGACGCTGGGCCTGGCCGAGGTGATGAATCACGGCTGGATCCTCACGCTCGCCGATACCGACCACAACCGTCAGATCAGCTTCATGACAAGGGATCTCACCGCATCCGTCAACCCCGCCGTCTCGGTGGAGGTCGACGACGTCGATGCCGCCCACGACCGGGCGGTGTCGGCAGGATTGCGAATCGTCCATCCGTTGACCGACGAGGAATGGGGTGTGCGGCGGTTCTTCTTCGAGGACCCGTCGGGCAACGTCGTCAACGTCTTGAGCCACCGCTAGCTGAGTGCCGGGATCACTTCGCGCTCGAATAGCTCGATGCCCGAGCGGTCATAGGCCGCCTCGGGGAAGTACATGATGGCGTATTCGCAACCCAGGTCACGCATCCGGGACAGCCGCTCGACGATCTGCTCGGGTGTCCCGGAAGCCGAATCCGGCGAGGTGGCGTTCGCCAGCATGGCCTCCACCGCCTCCGGGTTCGCCTTCGAAATCTGACGCGCCCGGATCCGCTCGACGCGATCCGACACCTCGGCCTCCGACGATCCCACGACCGCATTGAAGTTCGCCGATCGCACGATGGCCCCGTAGTCGGTTCCCACTGTCGCGCAGTGATCTTCGAGGATCTTCGACTTGTGCACGAAGCCCTCCGGTTCGGCGGTGAAGTTGGTGTACTGCGCGTACTTGGCCGCGATCTTCAGCGTCACCTTCTCACCGCCACCTGCAATCCAGAGCGGAATACCGTTCTCCTGCAATGGCTTCGGCGCAACGATCGCACCATCGACCTGATAGTGCTTGCCATCGAAGCTCACCCTGCCGTCACGCCACGCGGCACGCATGATCTGTACGCCCTCGTCGAGCCGCGCCAGCCGCACTCCCGCCGACGGAAAGCCGTATCCATATGCGCGCCATTCGTGTTCGTACCAACCACCGCCAATGCCCATCTGCACGCGGCCACCGGAGATGACGTCCACCGTGGCGGCCACCTTCGCGAGATATACCGGGTTCCGATAGCTCATCGCCGTACACATCTGGCCGAGTGCGATGCGCGTCGTCGTCGCCGCATAAGCAGACATCAACGACCACGCCTCGTGCGTTGCCTCGTCCGTCGGCACCGGGACGGTGTGGAAGTGGTCGTACACCCAGAGTGAATCCCACGCCCCGCCATCTGCGTACGTGGCGAGGTCCCGCATCACCTCCCACTGTTTCGCGGGGGGAATGTCCACCAAGTCGAGTCGCCAACCCTGCGGGATGAAGAGTCCGAAGCGCATGACACCGACTCTAGGCGACCATACGGCCCGTCACGGCCCCACTTCGCCGTAGTGTCGTCAGTGGTGCACGTGTCTCTGCAGGGGGGGCACCTCGCCACAACCCGGTGAGGAGGTGGTGTTCGACATGGACGCCACCGCGCAGGGCGCTCGGGCCCGCTTCCTCGCCGCGGTAGGGAGGCTGGAGTCCGAGCAGAAGGCGCCCGCCCACCTGTGTCAAGCCTGTGTGGAGGCACTTCCGGTACAGCGAGCCTCGATTGCAGTGCACGTACAGGGTTCAGGCCTCGAGGTGCTCTGTGCCAGTGACGGCGTCGCGGAGAAGGTCGAGTGGACGCAGATCACCCTCGGAGAGGGCCCGGGGGTGGATGCGGTCGCCACCGGCGGACCGATGGTGGCCTCCGATCTCGCCGATCCACGCGGACGTTGGCCCACGTTCGCGGCCGAGGCAGTCAAGTGCGGTGTGAATGCTGTGTATTCGCTGCCGTTGGAGGTCGGCGCCATCCGGGTGGGTGTCCTGGACCTCTACCGTGACACCCCGGGAGCCTTGAGCGCCAAGGACTTCGCCGATGCCCTCGCGGTCGCCGAACTGGTGACCGCGATCCTCCTCACGGTGGGGAAGGACGGTCGGATCACCGAATCGCTGGGGCCGTGGTGGGACCAGCCGCTGAGCACCAGGGAGGTTCATCAGGCCACCGGAATGATCGTCGCACAGTTGGGCATCACCGCCCACGAGGCCTATGTACGCATGCAGGGTTTCGCGTATTCGCAGGGGCGGATGCTCAGTGAGGTCGCGAATGCCGTCGTGCGCCGCACCCTGCGGTTCGACGTCGATCCCGACGGAGACCAGGACCACGTGGCCTCGCCGGCGAAACAGTCGTGACCGTATTCGATCCCACGGTTGCCGTGGGAAATTCGTAACTAGGAGGAAAATGCGATGGATCGCTACGAGCGTCTAGCCAACGCGTTCGTCGGCTTGGCGGACACGTTGGTCGCGGACTATGACGTCATCGAGCTGGCGCAGCAGCTCATCGACAGCACCATGTCACTTCTGCCGATCACCGCGGCAGGCATTCTGCTCGGTGACCCCGATGGTGGGCTGCACGTGTTCGCCTCGAGCAGCGAGCAGACCAGGTTGTTGGAGCTACTCCAGGTGGAGGCCGACGTCGGTCCGTGCCTCGAGGCATACCGCACTGAACAGGTGGTGCTGGTCGAGGACCTCGCGGCCGAGGCAAACCGGTGGCCGGCGTTCGCCGAGCGCGCCGCGGAGTACGGCTTCCGGTCGGTGGTGGCGCTGCCCCTGCGGCTGCGAGACGAACGCGTCGGTGCATTGAACCTCTTCCGCGCCGAAACGGGTCCCATGACACATGCAGACGTCGCCGTCGGCCAGGCCCTGGCCGACGTCGCGACGATCGGCATTCTGCATCAGCGGATCTTGACCCGCTCCGAGCTGGTCAATCAGCAGCTGCAGACAGCGCTGAACACGCGTCTGATCATCGAGCAGGCCAAGGGCGTGCTCGCCGAGCGCGGCACCGTCGACATGGACCGTGCCTTCAACCTGCTCCGTGGTCACGCCCGCAAGACCAACCGTCGTCTCGCCGAGCTCGCCCGCGAGGTGGTCGACGGTGCCGAGACCTCCGACATCCTCGGCAGTGGGTCTGCCTAATACCGCAATTTCGAATTCCGACGGGTCGTTGCGACCCGTGCCATACTTGACCTCGACGCTTCCCCAGTCCCCGGTGGCTCGACGTCAGATCGACGCTTTGGTCGGTGTGACTCGCCAATCCGATCCGGACCGTGAGGAGGCCACACTCTTCTCCGAATGCACTGGCAACGCCTGCAGCGCAATCGAATTCGGACGAGTCAACGACCACGATGTCCAGTTCACCAATTCCTCTGCCCCACCAGCAGCGCATCGCCGACCGGCGAAGAGGGGACCGATCCGGTCGACCGGAGATGGCGCTGCTGGGGGGACTGGGTGCGCTGACGGTGCTCGAGTGGATCGAGGTTCCCGTGCTCGCCATGGCGTGCGACGGAACGGTGGTGTTCTCGAATTGGGCATTCGCCGACATGATCGGCTACACCCCGGAGATGGTGCGGGTGCTCAGCTGCCGACAGATCTTCGAAGGAGCCTTGCGGGGTGAGTCGGCGATGTCCGTCATTCGGGCCCACGCCGACCTCATCGTCGATCTCATCCATCTCGACGGGTCGACGGTGCGCGCCAAGGTCAGCGAAGCCCTCGTGGTGGGCGACGACGAGGTGGCCATCGCCACCTTCGACGACATGACGGAAGAACTCTGGCTCCACGAGGCCTAGCCCCAAAGAGCAAAGGTCCCCGAAACATCGTCGTTTCGGGGACCTCTGCCGTAACTGCGTCTAGCTGGTGAGCGACGCCGGCGGGTTGAAGCGGTCGCCATACGTGGCGGCCAACTCCTTGGCGCGGGCGACGAACGCCTCCTTGCCGATGCCACCCGGTCCCTCGTAGCCGACGATGAACTGTGCCGACCCACCGGTGTACGGCGGGAACCCGATGCCCATGATCGAGCCGATGTTGGCGTCGGCCGTGGTCATCAGCACGCCCTCGTCGATGCACTTCTGGGTTTCCAGTGCCTCGGCGAACAACATCCGGTCGATCATGTCCTGCAGCGGCAGGTCAGTGGTGCCGGAGTTGAACGTGTCCTTCAGGCCCGACCACAGACCGACGCGCTTGCCGTCGGCGTACTCGTAGAACCCGGCGCCCTTCAATCGGCTCGGTCGACCGATCTCGATCATCTTCTCGACGACCGCCTCGGCGGGGTGCGCCTCGTAGGTCCCACCCGCATCCTCGACACCCTTGCGCGAAGCGACGGCAATCTTGTGCATCAACTCGAGGTTCAGCTCGTCGGACAGTTGCAGCGGCGGCGCCGGGTAGCCCGCCTGCGAACCGGCCTGCTCGATGCTCGCCGGCGCGACGCCCTCGCCCAGCATGGCGAGCGCCTCGTTGACGAACGTGCCGATGACGCGGCTGGTGAAGAAGCCACGGCTGTCGTTGACCACGATCGGGGTCTTGCCGATCGCCAGGGTGTAATCGAACACCCGGGCCAGTGCCTCGTCAGAAGTCTTCTCGCCCTTGATGATCTCGACCAGCGGCATCTTGTCGACCGGTGAGAAGAAGTGGATGCCGATGAAGTCGTCCTGGCGCTTGACACCGGTCGCCAGTTCGGTGATCGGCAGCGTCGAGGTGTTCGAGCCCAGCAGTGCGTTGGGCTCGACGATGTCCTCGATCTCCTGGAACACCTTGTGCTTGAGCTCAACCGACTCGAAGACTGCCTCGATGACGAAGTCGACCCCCGCGAAGTCGGCGGCGTCCGCGCTGGGCGTGATGCGCGCCAACAGGGCGTCGGAGCGCTCCTGCGTGGTGCGGCCCCGCTCGAGCGCCTTGGCCTCGATCTTCTCCGAGTAGTTCTTGCCCTTCTCGGCCGCCTCGATG
>NZ_JAEMTA010000066.1:0-18890 GCF_016462545.1 Mycolicibacterium sp.
TTGGTCGAATTGGACTGCGACGGATTCACCCACCCCGAACTGCTGGAACTGTTGGGCTCGTTGGAGACCGCGGCGTGGCGGCTGCCCGCGCTCGAGCATCGGATCCTCGCGCGGCTGCAGCGCGAGGCCTCCCCGGTCGAGTTGGGTGCGAAGTCACTGAAAGCCGTATTGACGCAGCGGTTGCGGATCTCCGGGCGCGACGCCACCCGCCGCCTCGCCGAGGCCACGCAGTTGGGTCCGAGGACCGCGTTGAATGGGGAGCCGATGGCGCCGCTGCTGGCCGAGACGGCCGCCGCCCAAGCGTCGGGTTCCGTCGGCCCGGAGCACGTCGAGATCATCCGCTCCTTCACCGACAAGCTGCCGGGGTGGGTCGATCCCGCGACTGGGGAGCAGTCCGAGGCCAGCCTGGTGCGGATCGCGACCCTGACCGGGCCCGAGACACTGCGCAAGGACGCCGACACCCTGGCCACCCTGATCGATCAGGACGGCCCCGCCCCCGACGACCGCGAACGCGCCCGCACACGCTGCATCCACCTCGGTCCGCAAGGCCCCGACGGGATGAGCCGGATCAGCGGCTCCCAAACGACTTTTCGCCCCACGCGAGGACGACGAAGCCTGTTAGCGACTAGAGCTCGGCCAGCGTGCGCGGGCGCAGCAGCAGGGTGGCCACCACTCCGATGGTCGCCGTGGCGACTAGATAGGTGCAGGCGAGCCACGGAGTGTTCCCGCCCGCGGCGATCAACGCGGTGAGGATGAGCGGCGTCAGGCCCGAGGCGTAGACACCGGAGAGCTGGTAGACCGTCGACAGTCCGGTGTAGCGGATTCTGGTCGGGAACAGCGAGGCATACAACGTCCCCTGCGCGCCGTAGAACCACGCGTGAATCACGCCGAACACCAACACCATTGCCAGGGCGAAGTACACGATGCTGCCGGTGTCGAACAGGGCGAACACCGGGAAGACGGCGAGACCGTAGGCGGCGATGCCGCTCGCATACACCCGCTTGGGGCCGAATCGATCGGCCAGCAGGCCGGACACCGGCAGCAGGACGGCCATCACCAGGGCGGCGACCGTGACGGCAATCAGTACCGGAACCCTGGCCAGGTGCAGGGTGCCGGTTGCATACGAGATGGCGAAGACTCCCCAGGTGTTGAAGGCGGCGCCCTCGCCCCAACGCGACAGCATCCCCAGCACCGTGGGTCGCAGTGACGGCGGTCTGAACACCTCCCGGATGGGAACCACGGAACGCTCGTCGTCGTCGCGAATCTTCTCGAAAGCCGGTGTCTCACTGGCCTTCAGCCGGACCACGATGCCAAATCCCACCAGCACTACGCTGAACAGGAAGGCGATGCGCCATCCGTAGGCCAAGAAGGCGTCGTCGGGCAGCGCGATCTGCAGGAGTGCGAACACTCCCGTGCCCAGGGCCAGCCCGAGGGCGAGTCCGATCTGAGGGACGCTGCCGAACAAGCCCTTTCGTCTGGGTGGGCCATGTTCGACGGCCAGCAGGATGGCACCCGCCCACTCGCCGCCGAGGGCGAATCCCTGGACCACCCGCAGCAGCAGAAGCAGGATCGGTGCGAGCACTCCGATCTGAGCGGCGGTGGGGAGCAGACCCATCAGCGCGGTGGCACCGCCCATCAGGAACATCGTGAGTGCCAACGTCTTCTTGCGGCCAATGCGGTCGCCGACGTGGCCGAAGACGAAACCCCCGATGGGCCGGACCAGGAAGCCGACGGCAAACGTCGCGAAGGCGAGCATCGTCCCCACGAGCGAGCTCTGATCGGGGAAGAACGCCTGGTTGAAGACGAGGCTGGCAGCAGTGGCGTAGAGGAAGAAGTCGTACCACTCGATCGTGGTGCCGATGACGCTGGCCCACAGCGCGGTACGTGCCGCCGGTGAGATGGCGTGGTCGACGTCAGCAGCCTCGTCGGGAGTTACGGTCACACCCTCCATCACTTCCACATCGTCGGTGGACCGACCAGGGTTGTGCGCGCAGTGATTCGAAGGAGTCGAGAGCGGTCAGTCGTCCCTGCCCCGGCGCTTCCTCGATTGCCAGAACACGATCACGCCGCCGAGGGTCAACCCCGCGGCGGCTGCGAGAAGCACGGACGTCTTGGAATCCGACCCCAGCGGACCCGACGACTCGGGCGGCGCGGAGGCGACGCTTGGCGCGGAGGTGGCCAGCGTGGACGGGGGTGGAGACACACCGGGAGCGCCGACGACGGTGAAGCCGTACGAGCCGGACACGGGGTGGCCGTCGGCAGACACCACGCGATACGCGACCGTGTACATGCCGGCTTCGGGACGGTCCTGCTTTACGTCGGCGGTGATACTCGGTCCTTCGACCCGCGGAGGGCCGGAGACCAGGTTGCGACCGTCGGGGCTGTTGACGACGACGTTGGCGAACGCCGGATTGATGTCCTCGGTGAAGGTCAACGTGATGGCGGTCGGTGTCACAGCGACGCTCGCGTCCTTGGCGGGATCGGAGCCGGTGAGCGCCGTGTGGGCGGCAGCCATCCCCGCTCCCGACAACCAGAAGCCCAGGGCCAGCACTGCCGCTGCGATGGCGCGCGTGCGTACGTTCACGGTCCTCCCGTCGTCGGCGTCGACCGAGCCGGCCTCACGCAAAGCACATCAACGCACCCGACAACGATAGGGCGGCGATCGCCAATGGTGTCGCTGTCATCGTTGCGACTGCTCCGCTCAACGTGACTCGGGTCTGGATTCGAGCCAATCCTCTCCGCGGCTCCGACAGACGCTCGGCGCGGACGAGCACCGCAACACCGGCTGCGGCCAGGCCGTGGGCCGGTGTGACCGCGCCCGACAGCGTCAAGAGTCCCGCAAGCAGGGGCTGACGACCGTGTCGACGAGCGGCGGCGTCATCGGCACACATCTCCAGTAACGAGCTGACTTGGGTTGCGGCACAGGTGAAGAGCGCAACTCTGGGTAGCGCGGCAGCCAGCCCGCGCACGGCGGCGACGACGTATGCATGGCGGCCATCGAGATGAGCGCGTTCGTGGGCGACCACTGCGGCCAGCTGTGCTCCGTCTAGTGCGGCCAAAGCGGCAGTGGTGACGACGATCGCCGGTGGGCGGCCCGCCACGCTGTACGCCGCAGGCTCCGCTGCCTCGATGACCACGATGTCGCTGCCGTCGGACCTGCCCACCATGCGTACGGCATCCGCATGCGCAAAGGTATGCGTGCGCATGCGGCTCAGGGCACGGGCCACACGGACGCAGATGGCAATCAAAGTGCCGACCGCAGTGGCCACGGTAGCCGCCGCGACGGTCTGCGTAAGCCGGCCGGCATCGCCGGTGAGAACCGCCTGAAGCCGTTCCAGGCACGAAGCGAGGAGCGCATCGGTGCTACCCCAATGACCTGCGGCTTCCACCAGTAGCACGGCCACTGCAGCGATCGAGCAGCCGATCACGGTCACGACGGCCGTCAGCCACACGGCGATCGCCAGACGCGGGGCCCCACCGTCGGACGTGATTCGGAGTAATAGCCTCGGGCCAACCACTGCGACGCTCACGACGTAGAGCAGCAGTGCCGCCACGACGGTCATTGCCGATTCGACTTGCGTGCCAGGCGGCGCAACGCTGCCCGCAGGTCCGCGGATTCGGCTGCGTCGATCTGCGCCACGAAATGGCTGAGCACCGCCTCGGAGCGGCCTCCGCCGCTCAGAGCCTCCAACATCAGTCGGGCGCTGTGCTCTTCGCGAGTCAGGGTAGGCCGGTACCGGTAGGCCTTGCCGTCGCGTTCACGCGACAGCCAGCCCTTGCCATGCAGGTTGTCCATCGTCGACATCACCGTGGTGTAGGCGATGTGGCGCTCGGCGCTCAGCTCGTCGAAGATCTCCCTGACCGTCGTAGCGGCGTCCGGGTCCCGATTCCACAAGCGGTCCATCACGGTCGCCTCGAGTTCGCCGAAGCCACGCACGCGAGCCATGATGGGACCTCCTGAATTAGTCAGTAGGTAGCTTACGGTGCCCCAGCACCCCTAGATCTGCCAGTCCTGGGCGCCGCCACCATCGCGTCGACTGTCTGCCGTGCGGCGCGAATTGCCGATCTCCGGATCATTGCTGCAACGCCCGCTCGACTGCCGCTGCCAGATCTCCGTAGCTGTTGAACTGCAGGCGATTGCCATCGAGGAAGATGGTCGGGGTGCCTTGTACTCCGAGTGCCATTCCGTCGGCGACGTCGACGTTGATGCGGTCGAGCGTGGCGGGGTCGTCGTAGGCAGCATCGAAGGCGGGCATGTCGAGGCCGAGTTCGCTTGCAAAGCCGCGGAATACGGTGTCGGCTGGAATTCGTCTCTCGCCCCACTGGGCTTGGGTCTCGTACATCTTCTCGTACATCGGCTCGAACTTGCCCTGCTGCGCAGCCGCCTCCACCGCGCGAGCCGCGCGTTCGGCATTGACGTGAGACTGGATCGGGAAGTAGCGGACCACGAAGTTGACGCGGTCTCCGTACTCGGACCGCAGCTGTTCGACCATAGGGAATGCCGCGCGGCATGCTTCACATTCGAAGTCGAGGAACTCGACGAACGTGACATCGCTGCTGGGCACGGTGCTGAGTCGACGGCTGTCGTCGCGGACGAGTTGGCCCGCGTCGTCGACCTGGGCCTGTGCCACTGCCGGTGCGTCTCCGTCTCGGACCGAGAGGTAGACGCCAGCCCCCATGATGAGGGTGATGACTGCACAGGCGGTCAGCAGAACTCGCGTAACGGGTGCCATCTGCGGAGGTCCTTCGTCGGCAGCATTGATCGCTGGTCGTGGCGCGTGGTGGCCCAACTATATACGTAGTAAGGCAGTAGGTTCGCTAGAGCGGGAGCCCGGCGACGCGCTATCCGAGACCCGAGACGATGTCACCGAGGTCGAAGGTCGCCGGAACCTCGAGTTGGGCATAGGTGCACGACCGCGGATCGCGGTCGGGTCGCCACCGGTTGAATTGGGCGGTGTGACGGAACCTCTCGCCCTCCATGTGGTCGTAGCGCACTTCGACCACGCGTTCCGGTCGCAACGGTACGAAGGAGAGATCCTTGCCCGCGCTCCACCTCGACCCCGCCGAATTCTGCTTGAGGGCGGGGTTGGCCTCGACGTGCGCCGCCCAGTTCCATGGATGATCGCCGAATGTCGTTGTCAATGACTGCAATTCGGTGAACATTTGGCGCCGCGTCGCCATCGGGAAGGCGCCGATCACGCCGACTGACGCCAGTGCGCCGTCGTCGCGATACAAACCCAGCAGAAGCGAGCCGATCGCGTCGTCCCCGGATTTGTGCAGACGGTAGCCCGCGACCACGCAGTCCGCCGTCCGCCGATGCTTGATCTTGTACATGACGCGCTTGTCCGGCTGATAGGTCCCCGTCAGCGGTTTGGCGACGACGCCGTCGAGTCCGGCACCTTCGAACTGGTCGAACCACCGCGCGGCCGTCGCTGGATCCGTGGAGGCCGGCGTGACGTGGAAGGTGGGACCGCAGGCTGCCAACGCCTTAACCAAGGCGGCCCGGCGCTCGGTGAACGATCGGTCGGTGTAGTCGTCGTCACCGAGCGCGAGCAGGTCGAAGGCAATGAACGAGGCCGGTGTCCGTTCGGCGAGCATGCGCACCCGTGATGCCGCGGGATGCAGACGCAACTGCAGCGTCTCGAAGTCCAGACCGTGGTCGCCGGCGATGACGATCTCCCCATCGATCACGCAGCGCTCGGGAAGTTCGGTCTGCGCCGCCGACACCAGTTCGGGAAAGTAGCGGGTGAGTGGCCGCTCGTTGCGGCTGCCCAGTTCGACCTCGTCGCGGTCGCGAAAGCAGATGGACCGAAACCCGTCCCACTTCGGCTCGTACGACGCGTCGGGTGGGATCTCCGGCACCGACTTGGCCAGCATCGGAGACACCGGTGGCATCACGGGCAGCTGCATGACCTCATTGTCGCGCGGTGACCCCGGTCGGGTTGGGCCTTACGGGCCAGCCGATCTCCGTACGCCATGCCGACTCCTCGGGGGTATCGCGTGGACGGACGAGGTAGGTCTCGTGCACGGGCCCGGCGATGGCCAGCGCGTGCTGGTCGACCCAGACTCCGAGGGCGCCGTAGGTGACGTCGATGTCGTCGTGCGCCCCATTGTGGACCGTGACGGCTAGTTCGGTGGGCCCGACGTCCAACGGAGCGACTCGGCCGACTCGCGGTGGGTCGGGCACCGGCACATAGACCACGAGCTCGCCACGATCGTCGGTGAAGAGCGCGTTGTCGTACAGGCCGCCCGGTGGTCCGGTCGGTACCCGGCCCACCGAGTCCAGCGCATCGTCGAGCTCCGTCATGGCGTCCGCGTACCAGGTGAGGACATCCGGGCTGGAGACGACCCCACTGATGGCAGCCACCCGCATCGCCTCCGTGCTACGCCGTTGCACGGCAATGGATTCCGCATCCGGATCGAGAAGGCGTCGGAGCGTGGCCGCAGCGATGCGCGTCTGCTCGAGCTGAGTCTCGAGGCGGCCCAGATGCGCGGCGATGAGCTCTCCACGACGGTTCGGATCTCCGGCGGCCAACAGGTCGGCGACCTCGCGGACCGGCATGCCGAGATCGCGGAACCTGCGGATGGTTTGCGCGACGGGAATCTGGGTGGCCAGGTAGTAGCGGTAGTTGCTCGACGGGTCCACCTCGGCCGGTGGCAGCAGCCCGGCTTCGTGATAGTGCCGCAGCGTCTTCACCGAGAGGTGCGTCATCCGGGAGAAGTCACCGATGCTCAACCGTCCCGTCATGGCTCCAGTGTGACGCCTCCGGTAGGGGGAGAGTCCACCGTCGGCGCTTCGTCGACGAGACGACGTCCCTGCTCCCGCGATGACATTGCCCGGCGACCGCGGTCTACGTGAGTATGGAACCCGTGGACCTTCCCGTGCAGCCCCCCGTGGAACCGATGTTGGCCAAGGCTGCGGTCGCGGTGCCCGCCGAGCCCGGGGTGTGGTCCTACGAGCCGAAGTGGGACGGCTTTCGAGCCCTGGTGTTCCGCGACGGCGACGACGTCGTCGTGCAGTCCCGCAGCGGCAAGGAACTCGGGCGGTACTTTCCGGAACTCGTCGAGTCGATCCGTGACGAACTGGCCCCGCGCTGCGTCCTCGACGGGGAAGTGGTGGTGCCCCGCGAGATCGACGGACGCACCCGGCTGGACTGGGAGTCGTTGAGCCAGCGCATCCATCCCGCCGAGAGCCGGGTGTCGATGCTCGCCGAACAGACGCCCGCACACTTCATCGGGTTCGACGCGTTGGCTACCGCCGACCGGTCCCTGTTGGGCGAGCCCTTCCGCGTGCGGCGCGAAGCGTTGCGCGACCTCGTCGACGAGAAGACGTGGTGCCACGTCACTCGCACCACCGAGGACCCGGAGCAGGGGACGCAATGGCTCACGACGTTCGAGGGCGCCGGTCTCGACGGGGTGATCGCCAAGCGGCTCGACGGTCGCTATCTGCCCGGCAAGCGCGAGATGATCAAGGTCAAGCACAAGCGCGACGCCGACTGCGTGGCGATCGGCTACCGCATCCACAAGAGCGGAGAGGGAGTCGGATCGGTTCTGCTCGGGCTGTATCGCGAGGACGGTGAGCTTCAGATGGTAGGTGGCGCAGCGTCGTTCAGCGTCAAGGATCGCCTCGAGATGCTCGCCGACCTCGAGCCGCTTCGCGACGGCGATGTGCGTGACGGCGACCCGAGCAGGTGGAACTCCGCGGCGGACAAGCGGTGGATCCCGGTCCGACCCGAGAAGGTCGCCGAGGTGGCGTATGACCAGATGGAGGGCAACGGCAGCAGTGATCGACGCTTCCGGCACGCCGTGAAGTTCGTGCGGTGGCGGCCCGACCGCGAACCCGCGAGCTGCACCTTCGGTCAACTCGACGTGCCGTTGAACTACGACCTGTCCGACGTATTGGAGGGCTAGACATGGCAAGTCCTGCAACCGAAGTCGACGTCGACGGGGTCGCCGTCCGATTGACGAGCCCCGACAAGCCCTACTTCCCGAAGCTCGGTGCCCACGGGACCAAGCGCACCCTCTTCGACTACTACCTCGCCGTCGCCACGCCCATGCTCGCGGTGCTGCGCGACCGCCCCACCCACCTGCAGCGATTCCCCGACGGCATCGACGGGGAAGAGATCTACCAGAAGCGCGTGCCGGCAAAGCATCCCGACTACCTGGAGACCTGTGAGGTGACGTTCCCGTCGGGACGGACCGCCGATGCCCTGAAGGTGACGCACCCGTCGGCGATCGCGTGGGCGGTGCAGATGGGCACCGTCACGTTCCATCCGTGGCAGGTGCGGTGCCCGGACACCGAGCATCCCGACGAGCTTCGCATCGACCTGGATCCGCAGCCGGGCACCGGGTTCGTCGACGCTCGTGAGATCGCCGTCGACGTGCTGAAGCCCGTGCTCGACGAGCTCGGCATCGTGGGCTATCCCAAGACATCGGGCGGTCGCGGCGTGCACGTGTTCATCAGGATCAAGCCGGACTGGGATTTCATCGCGGTTCGCAGGGCGGGGATCGCGTTGGCCCGCGAAGTCGAGCGGCGGGCGCCGGACCGTGTGACGACGTCGTGGTGGAAGGAGGAGCGCGGCCAGCGGTTGTTCATCGACTACAACCAGAACGCCCGCGACCGCACCTTCGCCTCGGCGTACTCGGCCCGTCGCACGCAGATTGCGACCGTGTCCACGCCGTTGTCGTGGGAGGACCTGGCGACCGCTGACCCCGACGACTACACCATCGCTACGGTGCCGAATCTCGTTGCCACGCGCGATGATCCGTGGGCAGACATCAACGACGTGGCCCACTCCATCGAGCGGCTGCTGGAGATGGTCGCCGCCGACGACGAGCGCGGACTCGGCGATCTGCCCTATCCGCCGAGCTATCCGAAGATGCCCGGCGAACCGCCGCGCGTGCAGCCGAGCAAGAAGGTCGCGGCCCACTGGGACGCTGACGGAAACCCAGTCACGGATGCGTGAGCAGTACAGCTAGCCCGTCATCCACTTCGCGACGCCGCCGTTCTCGGCGCACGTGCTCCGGTAATTCGGATTTTGGGTGAACGTGAACGCGCCGTCCTGGCACATCGCGACCGTCACGCCCGGCGGTGGTGCAGGTGGCGGCGGCGGTGGCGCGTCCCACCCGCATCGGTTGATGACCGGAGGGTTTGTCACGGGGCAATCCGGTGGGTCGGCCATCGCGACCGGTGCGCACATCGACATCGCCGCCGTCGTCAGCGCGCACGCCAGGAGGAATCGAAGCACCACGACACCGTAGCGCGATCGCAGCGCGAAGACGGATTCAGCGCAGGGGTACGACGACGTTGTCGAACGCGCCCGCGGTCATCCACGAGTCTGGAACCTCGCGATGCTGGTACCGCGAATTGGCACTCGAGTACACCGCGACAGAGCTGAACTCAACCGCACCGATGATCATCAGCGGCCACACCATGCCCGCGAGAAGGCTCAGGCAGAACGAACTCAGCGGCGACGTCCAACCGTCGGCCAAACGCCGGCTGGCGATGAAAGCGATAGCGGTGGTCACCGCCCACGCACCCAGGTAGACCAGCGCGAATGTCATGATCACGGCGTAGCCCACCCCACCCGTCCGATGTCGTCGCACGGACTGTAACGCCGGTCACACGGCAATGACAAATTGCGCCGTGACCTCGCGGCGTGTCGTTCCGGGCCCCCGGATGTAGCCGGCAAAGAGCATCCGTTAGCTGACCGGTACCACACCGCGAGGCAGGATGAGTGGCAGATCGTTGTAGGTCACGATTCCCGACGCAGCGGCCACCACCGCGGGAATCGCATTCAGTGGTGGTGTAGCCGTCATGATGTGCCCCAGCACCATGAACTCCTCCAGCGTCGTCGCCTCGAAGTCCGGGGGCGGAAGGAACCCGACCTTCATCGTCACAGTCGGTCGCCCGGCTACCTCTATCACCCAGCCGTCCTGCTCGATGGGCCAATTCGGTTCGAGCGTCTGCCCCTTCTTCCACAGGACCGAGATCTCGACGCGGGTGACGCCGTCGACGACGCCCTGCCAGGTCGCGTGGACACCGGCCACGCAGCCGGCCGGGATCGTCCATGACCCGAGATCGAGGTCTTCAGTGGTCTCCGCGTACTCGGCGTCGCAGCGCACCTCGTCGAGTTCGATGCCGAGGGCGTCGGCGACCATGCGCACCGCCTCGCCGAACACCCCGGTGCCGTGCTCGGTCATGGCCTGCAGGTCGGGGTGATCGATCGGTTGGCCGAAGCCGACCGGTTTCTCCGTGGCAGGGGAGTCGTAGAAGGTGGTGTCGGCGGCTTCGTTGACCGTGATCTTGTCCACCCGGTCGCAGATGCCCGCGGCCACGATAGACAGCTGGTTGACGTAGCCGGGGCTGATGCCGGATCCGAACATCGTCGACCCGCCGCGCTCGCAGGCGGCCGCGATCCGCTCGCGGCCGTCACCCTGATTGTGGCCGGTGATGAACGACGCGGTGGCCACGACGTTGACTCCGGCCTCGAGGATGCGGACGAGCTCGTCGACGTCGATCCACATCGGGTTGTAGACCACGCAGTCGGGCTTGAGTGCGAGTAGAGCGTCGACGTCGTCGGTGGCGGTGATGCCAAGCGGCGCGATACCCGCCAGTTCTCCTGCGTCGCGCCCGACCTTGTCCTGCGACCAGGCGTAGCACCCGACGAGTTCGAGGGACGGGTTGCGCGCGATCGCGGCCACCGAACTCTTGCCGACGTTGCCCGTCGTCCACTGCACGACGCGATACGGAGATGTGTTTGGCACTCGCTCAGCATAGGAGCGGGAAGCCGGGTTCCGGCCGGTTTGGCCGAACCTCAGGACCCGAGAGTGGCCTTGCCGGTCAGCTGCTGGCCGGCGCGGTCTATCCAGGCTAGGTCGACGACGTCGCCGGGATAGTGGCGGTCCAGGACGTTGGTGAGGGACGTCGCCGAGTTGAGCTGCTCGCCGTCGATGCTGAGCAGCACGTCGCCGTCGTGCAAGCCGGCCTGTTGTGCCGGTCCGCCCCGCAGCACCTCGAAGATGATGACCCCCGGCAGCGACCCGGGCTGGTCGCGAGAGTTCACGCCGACCCCGAGCAGCGTCGGCGGTCCAATGTGCACCGTGCTCGTCGCCGACCCGGAGCGGATCTGATTCGCCGTCGCCAGAGCATCGTTGATGGGGATCGCGAAGCCGGAGCCTCCCGGATCCATCCGGAAGTTGACGGTCGCGGCCGTGGTGACGCCGACGACCTGTCCGGCGCCGTTGACCACCGGCCCCCCGGAATCGCCCGCCCGTACCGGAGCGGCGATCTCGATCAGTCCGGTGGCCTGATTCGAGGCGCCCGTGAGTTCGTCCTTGGCGTTGATGGTGCGGCCGAAGCCCACCACCTGACCGGCCTCCTGCGTCAGCGGGCTGCCCGAGCCCCTGGCGTTGCCGAGCGCGACGACGGGGTCACCCACGGCGAGTTGTGAGGAATCGCCCAAGGCCGCAGCGGGTAGTCCGCTAGCGCCGCGTAGTTGTAGGACGGCGATGTCGCGGTTGCGGTCGTACCCGACCAGGTCGGCC
Source organism: Mycolicibacterium sp. (assembly GCF_016462545.1). Classification (GTDB taxonomy): domain Bacteria; phylum Actinomycetota; class Actinomycetes; order Mycobacteriales; family Mycobacteriaceae; genus Mycobacterium. The sequence continues at coordinate 11,548 of NZ_JAEMTA010000066.1, forward strand.
TGGTATTGCCGCCCTGCGACCGTTGCGGTGATGCTGTCCGCACCCTGCACCACGTGGAAGTTCGTCAGCACGGCCCCGTTGGGGTCGAGCACGATGCCCGTGCCTGCCCCGATGGCGCGCTGGTAGTTGATGGTCGTGTCGATGCGTGCCACGGTCGGTTCGACCTGTGTCGCGACGCTGGTGAGATCCGCGGGCACGGCAGCGGCCAATGCGGGTGCGATGAGCGTGGACGTCGAGGCCAACGTCGCCACCACCGCGACGACGAATCGCCATCTGGTGTGGAACCTGCGCATGGGCTACCTTCCCCCGGTCATGACTGGAGTTCTACCCACAATTCTGACGTTGACACCGTGGGCTGTCGACGAACCGACCACGTAGACGTCAGTCTTCGAGGGCTACTCCGCGACGCGAACGCCCGAACAGCCGCGACGTCGACTTGCCGTTCGGTCGCCGGTTGCGCAACTTGTCACCCGGCTCATCGGCGTCGACCGCCTCCGCGTTACCGGAGCCGTTGGCGCTGACCTCATCGGCCACGGGGGTCTCGCTGGTCTCGCTAGTCTCGGTGACCTCGTCGGTGGGGCTGGGCTCCGCGATCTCGCCGGCGTCGGATTCCTCGGTGGCGACCGGGGCGGGAACGACGTCGTCCTTCTCCACCTCGGTGTCGGGGGTCTCCGGTTCTGGGGTCTCATCGGAAGCGACCGTGTCCTCGTCGACCTCGTGGACCTCGTGGACCTCGTCGACCTCGTGGACCTCGTCCTGCTTCGCCGCGCGACCGCGCCGACGCGTCTGCGTCTTGGGTCGCAGCGGCTTCGGCGGGGGCGGCGGCAACTCGGCTGCGTAGGCGAGATAGAAGGCCACCGCACCCAGGACGGCGACTGCGGCGGCCGCTCCGTAGATCGCGAAGAGGATCGGGCCGGCGGAATCGAGGCTCACCCAGATCTCGCTGATGGCCGCGCCGACGATGAGCGCACCCGCCAGGACGTGCAGGACGATCGACCAGAACCGCAGCGACAGGGCAAGCTGCGGCGTACCGAACTCCGGCTTGCGCGTCTTCAACAGGGTGAACACCACCGGAAGGGCCGCGAGACCGAGGATCGCTCCGCACGCGATGCGCATCGCCAGGCCGAGGCCTACGGGCCAGGCGCCGGTCAGCTCGAACCAGCGAGGCAGGACGAAGAAGAAGTAGAGAGCACCCGCCAGAATGAAGAACGATGCGTGCCACAGGACCGCGATCCAGCGCCGCATGCTCCTCCTTGAGTCGGTGAGGCCAGTGAGACCGGGACGCGACCAGGCACTCTGGCCTGGCCGCATCCGGACCAGCGCGGAGGATAGGGGATTTGAACCCCTGAGGGCTATTAACCCAACCCGCGTTCCAGGCGAGCGCCATAGGCCACTAGGCGAATCCTCCGCGGGCCATGGTAGCCGACCCGGCCACCTGCTCCTCACGAGCAGTGTGCGTCCCCTACGCTCCGGCGGTCCATGCCGTGGGTACTACACTCACATCGGACCCCGCGCGGCGTCCATCCTGTGAACTCCCCCAGGGCCGGAAGGCAGCAAGGGTCAATGGGCTCTGGCGGGTGCGCGGGGTCCCCTTTCTTCCTCATTCACGGCCCCAATGAAAGGCCTGCCGTGTCGTTTCTGTCCCTTGGCCGTGACGATCTCGTCGCGCAGCACGAGCTGCAGCGTCGCAACTACGCAGATCTGCAGGGCAAGAAGCTCAGCCTCGACCTCACGCGCGGTAAGCCGTCGCCGGAGCAACTCGACCTCTCCAACGACCTGCTGGCGTTGCCGGGCACCGAGTACCGCGACGGTGACGGCACCGATACCCGCAACTACGGCGGCCTGCACGGGCTGCCGGAACTGCGCGCCATCTTCGGCGAGCTGCTCGGGATCCCGGTGCCGAACCTCATCGCGGGCAACAACGCGAGCCTCGAGATCATGCACGACATCGTGGTGTTCTCGCTGCTGCACGGTGGCGTCGACTCGGCGCGGCCGTGGATCGAGGACCTGCGCGACGGCAGCGGCGTCAAGTTCCTCTGCCCGTCCCCCGGCTACGACCGTCACTTCGCGATCACCGAGAGTTACGGCATCGAGATGATCCCGGTGCCGATGGGTGAGGACGGTCCCGACGTCGACCTCGTCGAGGAACTCGTCGCCGCCGACCCGGCCATCAAGGGCATGTGGTGCGTGCCGGTCTTCTCCAACCCGACGGGCACCACCTACTCCTGGGAGAAAGTCCGGCGGCTGGTTCAAATGCACACCGCAGCAACGGATTTCCGGCTGTTCTGGGATAACGCCTACGTGGTGCACACACTCACCCATGACTTCGTCAAACAGGTCGACGTGCTGGGTCTGGCCGCCAAGGCAGGCAACCCGAACCGTCCGTACGTCTTCGCGTCGACCTCGAAGATCACCTTCGCGGGGGCGGGCGTGAGCTTCTTCGGCGGCTCGCTCGGCAACATCGCCTGGTACCTGCAGCACGCGGCCAAGAAGACCATCGGACCCGACAAGGTCAACCAGTTGCGTCACCTCCGCTTCTTCGGCGACGCCGACGGAGTGCGGCTGCAGATGCAGCGCCATCAGCAGCTGTTGGCACCCAAGTTCGCCCTCGTGGCAGAGATCCTCGAAGACCGCCTGGGGGAGTCGAAGATCGCGTCGTGGACCGACCCCAAGGGCGGATACTTCGTCAGCCTCGACGTCCAGCCGGGGACTGCCAAGCGCACGGTCGCGCTCGCGAAGGATGCGGGGATCGCCGTGACGGAGGCGGGTGCGTCGTTCCCGTACCGGAAAGACCCGGACGACAAGAACATTCGCATCGCCCCGTCCTTCCCCTCGACGTCTGACCTGACCGAGGCGATCGACGGCCTCGCCACGTGCGCGCTGCTCGCCGCCACCGAGTCGCTGCTGGAGCGTGACTAAGGCGCGGTGCGTCACCGGGCCTGGGTAGCCTGCTCACGTGGCTCTCTACCGCAAGTACCGACCAGCGTCCTTCGCCGAGGTGGTCGGCCAAGAGCACGTCACCGAGCCACTGTCGAATGCTCTGGAATCCGGCCGCATCAACCACGCCTACTTGTTCTCCGGCCCGCGCGGCTGCGGCAAGACCTCGTCGGCGCGCATCATGGCGCGGTCGCTGAACTGTGAGAGGGGTCCGACCCCCACCCCGTGCGGCGTGTGCGACTCGTGCGTCGCGCTCGCGCCCAATGGGCCGGGCAACCTGGACGTCACCGAACTCGACGCCGCCAGCCACAACGGCGTCGACGATGCCCGCGAGCTGCGTGACCGTGCGTTCTACGCACCGGCGAACTCGCGCTACCGCATCTTCATCATCGACGAAGCGCACATGGTGACGCCGCAGGCGTTCAACGCCCTGCTGAAGATCGTCGAGGAACCGCCGGAGCACCTCATCTTCGTGTTCGCCACGACGGAGCCGGAGAAGGTGCTGGCCACCATCCGGTCGCGAACCCACCACTACCCGTTCCGGCTGTTGGCGCCCAAGACCATGCGCGGTCTGCTGGAACGCATCTGCGCGCAAGAGGACGTCTCCGTCGACGACGCGGTCTACCCGCTGGTGATCCGCGCGGGCGGCGGTTCTCCGCGCGACACGCTGTCCGTGCTCGATCAGTTGGTGGCAGGCGCTGACGGCGACCGCGTCAAGTACGCCCAGGCGCTGTCGCTTCTTGGCGCGACCGATCTGGCGCTGATCGATGCCTCGGTGGACGCGCTGGCCGCAGGCGATGCCGCGGCGCTGTTCGGCGCGGTCGAGTCGCTCATCGACGCCGGCCACGACCCGCGCCGCTTCGCCATCGACCTGCTCGAGCGGTTCCGCGACCTGATCGTGCTGCAGGCGGTGCCCGACGCCGCGACACGCGGTGTCGTCGACGCGCCCGATGACGTCATCGAGCGGATGCGGGATCAGGCGGCGCGGTTGGGTACCGCCACTTTGACGCGCTACGCCGAGGTGGTACACGCCGGTCTCGGCGAGATGAGGGGTGCCACCGCGCCGCGGTTGCTGCTCGAGGTGGTCTGCGCGCGACTGCTCCTGCCTTCGGCGAGTGACACCGAAGCTGCTCTGCTGCAACGCATCGAGCGCATCGAGACCCGGATGAACGTGTCCATTCCGGCGGGCGAAGCGGCGCAGGGCGCCGCGGCCGTCGAGGCGCCGCCCAGCAAGCAGTTCACCCGCAGGAGTACCTCTCCCGAGCCGCCCGAGCCCGCCCCCGAGCCACCGGCGGAGCGACCGGAACCTGTGCCCGTCGCGCCAGTGCCGCGCACCGCGCCGCCGACGCCAGTCGCGCAGCCGACTCCGCCACCCACCGCGCCTGCCGCCCCGCCTCCGCCGGCTGCGGCACCTGCCACGGCCGGTCAGCCCGACGCCGCCGTCGTACGAACCATGTGGTCGACCATCCGGGAGAAGGTGCGCGAGCGCAGACGCCCCACGGACGTCATGCTCGACGGCGCCATCGTGCTCGCGGTCGAAGGCGACACCCTCGTCCTCAGCCACGTGTCACCCCCGTTGGCCAACCGGCTCAACGAGGCCCGCAACGTCGAGATAATCCGAGATGCGTTGAAGGACGCGCTCGGTGTGAACTGGAACATTCGGTGCGAGGCCGGGTCGCCGACGGCAGCGACCCCGGCCGCCCGTCCCCACAAGGTGGTGGAGGCGCCACCGGCGCCCGAGGAGGACGATGAGGAGAGCATGCTCGCCCAGGCCGTCCACGAGGAAGCCGGTCCCCGCCGCGACCCCGAGGAGGTCGCGCTGGAGCTACTGCAGAGCGAGTTGGGCGCGCGTCGTATCGACGACGCCTAGGCCGAGCTGATCGAGCCATCCCGGACCACTTTCGCACTGCCGAATTAGTTTGCCATGCCGCTGCGGCGCCGCGCTATGGTGGACGCGTAATCTGCCGAAGCAGGGGGTGCGCGTTGGGCCGAAGAGAATACGGCTTCGCGACCCGAACACTTCGGCACGGACGAATGATGCGTGCTTTCTGCGATTTCATCGCATTGTCGTGTCTGATGCTGGCCGCATTGAGTCTGGTATTGAGCTGGTCTCCGCTAGGAGCGAGCGAGACGATTTACCGTTGCTCGCATGTCGCGGTGGCCATCACGGCGTTTGCCGCCGGGCTTCGGTGGCGGATCGGCCCGTGGCCCAGCTACGCCCAAGCGGTGGCATTCGTTCTATGGGCCGACGTCGCCGTGAGCGTCGTTGCGGTCACCCTGTCGAGCCCCGAAGCGCGCCTTACGACGATGCTCTACATGGGCCTCGTCGGTGTGTTCGTGAGCTTCGTGCTGGGTTGGCGGCTACTACTCGTGCACTGTGGCTTCGGACTGGTCGTCATCACGGCCATCACCGGATGGGCGGTGTGGATGGAGGGCGCCCACGCTTTCGATCTGTTCGCCTTCTTCATGCCCGCGGTCACCTGGGTGGTGTTCGTCCCCATGGGCGGGGGAGTCCTGATCTCCAGTGGACGTCGTGCACTCCGCCGAACAGTCCGCTCAGCGCAGCATGACCCATTGACAGGACTATTGAACAGGCGTGGCATGCATGTCGCGGCCAAGAACACCCTTGGCCGAGTGCCGACCCCCACCACGCTGGTGGCCGCGGTCTGCGACATCGACGGCTTCAAGAAGATCAACGACGAACGGGGTCACGCAGCTGGTGACCTCATCCTCGTGGCGGTGGCGCGCACGTTGGAGTCGGTCGCGCGGCGTGGCGACATCGCCGCCCGTATCGGTGGTGACGAAATGGTGTTGCTGGCCTTCGTCGATGACCCTGCAGAGGCGTCAGCGGTGGTCGACCGACTGCGTCCGTTGACGCAGATCGAAGTCGACGGTGTCGAGTTGAATGTCAGTATCGGGTCGCAACCGACTGCACTGACGCGCCGCACTTCATGATCGACGACGTCATTCGGCATGCCGACGCGGCGATGTACGAGGTCAAGCGGTCCGGAGTTGCGGCGACGCAGGCGCATGGCGATCGTCCATGAACTGGTGCCGCGTGATTGGACTCGAGATCAGGCCGTCCACCACGGCCGCAGCGGTAGATCGCCGTCGCCACCGTTGTTGTCCAGCTTGACCGCCAGAACCTGATGTAGCTGAACGACATTCGTCTCGAAGCCCAGCCGGGATCCGGCCATGTACAGGCCCCACACCTTGGCCGTGGGCAGGCCGACCTCTGCGACGGCCTCGTCCCAGTGCTCGACGAGGTTGGCGCACCAGTCCCGCAGCGTCATCGCGTAGTGATGGCGCAAGTTCTCTTCGTGTACTACCTCGAGGCCGACGTCCTGGGCCACGGTGATGATGCGGCCCGACCCGGTGAGCTCCCCGTCGGGGAACACGTAGCGGTCGATGAAGCCACCCGCCGAGGCCCCGGCGCGGTTGTCCGGACGAGTGATGCAGTGGTTGAGAAGCAGTGCGCCCGTGCGCATCTTGGACTTCAGGAACCGGAAGTACGACGGGTAGTTCTGCACGCCGATGTGCTCGGTCAGGCCGATCGAGGAGACGGCGTCGAAGCCGGACTCGCGCACGTCGCGGTAATCGCCGTGGCGCACCTCCGCCAGGTGCGACAGGCCCTCTTCGGCGATGGCGTTCTGCGCCCATGCCGCCTGCTCCTTGGACAGCGTGACGCCGACGGCCTTCACGCCGTGACGCGCCGCGTAGCGCACCATGCTGCCCCAGCCGCAGCCGACGTCCAGCAGTCGATCGCCCGGCTGCAGGCGCAGCTTCTCGAACACCAGGCGGTATTTGTTGTCCTGCGCCGTTTCCAGGCTCGCATCGGCGTCCGGGTAGCAGGCGCAGGTATAGGTCATCGACGTACCCAGCACGTATTCGTAGAAGGTATTCGAGACGTCGTAGTGGTGATGGATCGCATCGGCATCGCGGGTCTTGCTGTGCCGCAGCCCTTCCGCGATGCGTCGCCAGCGCGGCAACGCCTCCTGCGGTGGCGGAGAGATCGGCCGCAGATGTTCGAAGCCGATCGACCGGACGATGTTGGCCAGCACGCGAGCCGACGGGCGCTTGAAGTCCAGCTTGTCGGCCAGCGCGCGCAGCAGATCGTAGGGGTCGCCTGGATGCACACCGCGCATCTCGACGTCGCCCGAGACGTAGGCGCGCACCAAGCCAAGCTCGCCCGGTGACGTTGCCAGGTAGGTGGTGCCGCGCGGGGTACGCAGATCGAGGCCGATCTCGGCATCCGCGGGTCCCGCCGAACTGCCGTCGTAGGCCGTGAAATTGAGCGGCAGGTCATCACCGGCGGCAAACAGTTCCAGAATCTCGGCGAGCGTGAGCCTGCCGGACGTCGCAAGATCCGTCGGAGCCTCTTTGTAGGTCGTCATCGGTGTGTTCTC
>NZ_JAEMTA010000066.1:18990-29401 GCF_016462545.1 Mycolicibacterium sp.
CTCTTCGCGCAAGCGCTCATCGCTGCCATCTTCTCTTCGCGCAAGCGCTCATCGGTGTGTTCTCCTCTTCGCGCAAGCGCTCATCGCTGCCATCTTCTCTTCGCGCAAGCGCTCATCGGCCTTGCACCGCCTTCGCGTACAGATCGAGCAGTCGTGAGTCAGGGTCGTAGGTCTTCTTGACCGTGTCGTAGGTGTCGCCGCCGTAGAGTGCGTCGAACTCGTCAGGAGAGTAGTAGGCGTCGGAATACAGGGACTTGTGCCCGTCGAGTTCGCTGACCTTCTTCTCGATGAGGCGATTGGTCGCACCCTCTTCCGAGCCGGCCGGCACCGAAGACCAGAAGCCTATGTTGACGTAGGTGTGATGCCCGGCTATCGGGTAGAGCGGCCACTCCGCGTCGTCGCGCAGTCGCAGTGGGCACAGCCAGATGGGCTCGATCGGCACGTTCTCGAGAAACCAGTCCACGAACTCGGCCGTCCGCCCGATCGGTACCTCGATGTCCTGTACGACGCGCTCCAGCGGCGGTCGGCCGTGGCGCTTCTCCAAACGGTCGGCGATGTCGAAGCGGCGGTCATACGCGATCAGCTTCCAGTAGAAGCTGCTGCGCCGGTACCGCCGCGGCCAGAAGCGACGGACCATCGGGTTCTGGGCGCCGAACGCCCGCGAGCACCAGAACCAGTCGGTGTCCCAGCGCCACAGGTAGTCATGAATCGTCAGACGGTCGTGCTTCTCGCCGCTGGCGTGCTGGATGGAGCGGTAGAAGATGTCCTGGCCGGTGTAGTCGCTGACGGGGCCGGGCGTCGAGGTCTGCACCCCGAGGCAGAGGTAGGACTCGTCGGCGCTGAAGACGACACCGTCGAGGTAGTGCACGGGCGCGCCGTCGATGCCGCCGGTTTCGACGATCCGCTCCATCGTCTCGACCAGTTCGGTCAACGACGTGAATCGCAGGTGTCGCAACGCCACGAAGGGCTTGACCGGCTCTAGCTCGATCTTCAGCCGCACCGTATAGCCCAGCGTCCCATAGGAATTCGGAAAGGCACGAAATAGATCGGGATGCTGCGAGGGAGATGCCGTCAGAACCTCACCACTACCGGTGAGGATGTCCATCTCCAGCACGGATTCGTGGGGCAGACCGTTGCGGAACGACGCTGACTCGATGCCGAGTCCCGTCACTGCGCCGCCGAGAGTGATGGTCTTCAGCTGCGGCACCACCAACGGCGACAACCCATGGGGAAGGGTGGCGGCGACGAGATCTTCGTAGGTGCACATGCCCGCCACGTCCGCGGTGCGGGCCTCGGGATCGACGGCGATGACACCCGTCAGCCCCGACACGTCGAGCCCCTTGGCAGTGGACTTCTCGCGTGCGCGAAACAGGTTGGAGGTGGGTTTCGCCAGACGAACCGTGGCGTTCGGTGGGATGGCGCGGTAACTCGCCAGCAGTCTCTGCACGCCTGCTGCGTGAGCCGACTGCGCTTCGATAGATGCAACAGTCACAGATATACGCTAGACCCCGGTGGCATCCGATGCGACCGCACCGACCCGGGATCACACCCGTTCACCCCCCGATCTAGGAGTCTTCACCGATGGGACAGGTCAGCGCCTCCAGCACTGTTCTGATCAACGCCGAGCCCGATGCCGTCCTCGCAGCGGTCGCTGACTATCAGACGGTCCGACCGAAGATCCTCTCCTCGCACTACAGCGGCTACCAGGTGCTCGAGGGTGGTCAGGGCGCAGGCACCGTCGCCACGTGGAAGCTGCAGGCCACCGAGTCCCGGGTCCGTGACGTCAAGGCCACCGTCGACGTCGCCGGCCACACGGTCATCGAGAAGGACGCCAACTCGACCATGGTGACCAACTACACCGTCGCCCCGGCGGGACCCGGCGCGTCGGTCACTGTGAAGACGTCGTGGCAGGGCGCCGGGGGCGTCAAGGGCTTCTTCGAGAAGACGTTCGCACCGCTGGGCTTGCGCAAGATCCAGGCCGAGGTCCTGGCGAACCTGAAGAATCAGGTCGAGTCGAAGTAGCGGTAGCTAGGCCACTGCCCGCGCCGGTCTGGTCGCCAGGAAGCCGGCGATGCCACGCACCACCGCGTCGGCATATTTCTGCCTGCCCTCCGGGCTCTCGATCAGCGCGGTGTCGGCGGGGTTCTTCATGTTGCCGAGCTCGACGAGCACCGAAGGGTACTGAGCCAGGTTCAGACCGGTCAGATCCGAGCGCGGGTAGAGCCCACCCTGACCGATGTAGTTGGCGGGCATGAAGCCCGCGGCCTGGAGTTGGTCGCGCATCGTCTGGGCGAACTGGACCGACGGGCCCGCCTGCACCTGGTTGAGCGGCGGCGATGAGTAGTTGACGTGGAAGCCACGACCCGTGGCGGGGCCGCCGTCGGCGTGAATCGAGACGATCGCGTCCGGCTTGAGCGCGTTGGCCATCGCCGCCCGTTCGTCGACGCAGGCGGCAACGCCGGTGTCGTCGCCGCGGGACATCGCCGTGCGCACGCCGAGCTGGGTCAGCTCCTGGCGGATGCGCAGCACCGTCTCCCAGTTGAAGGTGTGCTCGGGGTAGCCGTTGTCGGTCGACGTCCCGCTCGTCTGACAGTCCTTCGTCCCACCGCGGCCCGTGGGGACCTGCTTGGTGAGGGACGCGTCGTTCGCGCCGTTGTGGCCGGGGTCGAGGAAGACGATCATCCCGGCGATGTTGGTGGGGGCGGCGGCGGCTGTCGGGACCCCGACGGGTCCGAGCGAGGCGGCGACGAGCAGGCCGGCGGCCATGGCGGCGCCGACACGTAAGCAGGCAGGTACGTGCACGGCGCCAAGCTAGCCCGCAGGACGACTAGGCTCGAAGTGCAAATCGCCGCGCGCGGACGACAGCAATCAAGTCGAGACCCAACTGCTACTCACTTGATTCCAGACGCCAAGGAGTCCCACCGAATGCAACCCGGCCAACCGCCAGACATGTCGGCGCTCCTCGCGCAGGCGCAGCAGGTTCAGCAGCAGCTGATGGAGGCGCAGGAGGCACTCGCCGTCGCCGAGGTACATGGGCAGGCCGGCGGCGGTCTGGTGCAGGTGACCATGAAGGGCAGCGGCGAGGTGATCGGCGTCGCGATCGACCCCAAGGTCGTCGACCCCGATGACGTCGAGACCCTTCAGGACCTCGTCATCGGCGCCATCAAGGACGCCGCCCATCAGGTCACCCTCATGGCGCAGAGCAAGCTGGGTCCGCTCGCCGGTGGCCTCGGCGGGCTCGAACTGCCAGGTCTCTAGACTTGCGCCGCCATGTTTGAGGGGCCGGTCCAGGACCTGATCGACGAGCTGGGCAAATTGCCGGGCATCGGGCCGAAGAGCGCGCAGCGCATCGCCTTTCACCTGTTGTCGGTCGAGCCGCCCGACATCGATCGGTTGACGGCCGTCCTCGCCAAGGTCCGTGACGGCGTGCAGTTCTGCTCGGTGTGCGGGAACGTCTCCGACGCGGAACGCTGCCGCATCTGCTCGGACTCGCGGCGCGACGCCTCGCTGGTGTGCGTCGTCGAGGAACCCAAGGACGTCGCGGCCGTGGAACGCACCCGTGAATTCCGGGGCCGCTATCACGTGCTCGGTGGCGCGCTGGATCCGTTGTCGGGGGTCGGGCCGGATCAGCTACGAATTCGCGAGCTGCTCAACCGAATTGGTGAGCGCGTCGACGGTGTGGACGTCGCGGAGGTGATCATCGCCACCGATCCCAACACCGAGGGCGAGGCCACCGCCACCTACCTGGTGCGCATGCTGCGCGACATTCCCGGCCTGAGCGTGACGCGCATCGCGTCCGGCCTGCCGATGGGCGGCGATCTGGAGTTCGCCGACGAGCTGACATTGGGACGCGCTCTGACCGGTCGCCGGGCGATGGCCTAGGTTGGCGCTCATGCCTGACGAGGAGTTCAAGGTCGAGGTCGAGCTCGGCGATGAGGCGCACCACCTGTCGTTCTGGGAGCGCCTGCGGTCGCTGAACGTCGACGACGAGGCCCGCAAGCGATTGGGTAGCCGGGTGACGGTGACGCGGGACGGCAATCGGATCCAGCTCTATACGCGCAGCCTCCAGGACGCCCGCGAGGCCGAGCGCAACGTCCGCGACCTCGTCGTGGCCGACGGTCTGACTGCCGAGTACACGACGACGCGGTGGAGTGCGGACGCCCAGGCGTGGGTCGACCCGACCGACGGCGACGAGGTCGTCGACGATGCGCCCGACGTGCCGGTGCCCGACCCGAGCTACGTGATCCTCGAGGCCTACAAGCCGGAGTTCCTGCGCGACCTCGGGCTGTAGCCGCTGCTACTTCGCGAGATCGGCTTTCCGTAGGGCCCTTCCCGCACTTCTCCTGCACAACGGCGATCTCGCCGTGTTGTCGGTGGGCTGTCGCACGATTCCCGCATGAGTGAGGTCTTCCTCGGCGGTGAAGCGCTTGCCGCGGGCCGCGTCACGCGTCATGAACTGCAGCGTTGGTACAGGACGATCTACCGTGGCGTCTACGTCCCGAAGGGCGCCGACGTCTCCCTGCGCGACCGTGCAATCGGTGCCTGGTTGGCATCCGGCCGGCGGGGTGTGGTGGCCGGAGTCGCGGCGTCCGCGCTTCATCACGCGTCGTGGGTGGACCCGACCGAGCCGATCGAGCTCGTCGGAGTGAAATGTCGGCCGCAGCTGGGGTTGATCCCACGGCTGGAGACGGTTGCCGACGACGAGGTGACACGTGCCTCCGGGCTGCCGGTGACCACGCGATTGCGCACGGCATACGATCTCGGCCGCCATCAGCCTCGGCCGCAGGCTCTGGCGCGGCTTGATGCGTTGATGTGGACCCAGCGCTTCTCGATCGACGAGGTTCGGGAACTGTCCAGCCGCTACCCGCGAGCCCGAGGCATTCGGCAGCTGCGCGAGCTCCTGCCGCTCGTCGATGGGGGAGCTGATTCACCGCAAGAGAGTCGAATCCGGTTGTGGTTGAACGACGCCGGAATGCCACGGCCTCAGACGCAGATCCCCGTGTTCGCCGGCGGACGGCAAGCGGTTGCCTTCCTGGACATGGGTTGGGAGGAGTTCAAGGTTGCGGTCGAGTACGACGGTGACCACCACCGCAAGGACCGCCGTCAGTATGTGAAGGACATCCGGCGCATCCGGATGCTCGAGGACATGGGTTGGATCATCATCCGCGTGATCGCCGAGGAACGCCCGGCGCAGTGGCTCGCCCGAGTCGAGCACGCCCTAGTGAGCCGGGGATGCCACATCGAGATCAACGAAATGCAGAGGTTCTTTCGCACTTTGGCTGCATGACGTGGATCTCGACGCGGCCCTAGACGCGACGCGGGGCGGCCAGACGCTCCCGCCGCAGCTGATCGACCTCGGCGAGTTCGATCGGCGCCAGCTCACCCACCACCCGCGACAGCAGGTGGTCCGCCAGTTGCGGGTTGCGCGCCAGACACGGACCGTGCAGATAGGTCGCGACGATGCTGCCCTGAACCGCACCGTCGAAGCCGTCACCGTCGCGGTTGCCCGCACCGCTGATCACCTTTGCCAGTGGCGTGGCATCCGACCCCAAAACCGTTCCGCCGCGGTGGTTCTCGAAGCCGGTCAGCCGTTGGTCGAGGCCTGCCAGCAGCGGCTGCGACACCACCTCGCCGATGGTCCGCTTGTCCTGCGGCGACGTCGTGACGTCGAGAACTCCGACACCGTCCACACGCTCGCCGGATGACGTTTCGTACCAGTGCCCGAGCACCTGAATGGCGGCGCAGATGGCCAGCACCGGAGCGCCTCGGCTGATGGCCCGCTGCAGGCCGGGGTACTGGATCAGATGCTTGGTCGCCAGTCGCTGGGCGTAGTCCTCGGCGCCGCCGAGCGCGTAGAGATCAAGGGAGTCGGGCACCGGATCGGCCAGCGTGATCTCCACGACCTCGGCGTCGAAACCCCGCAGCCGCAACCGTTGTCGTAGCACGACGGCATTGCCGCCGTCACCGTAGGTGCCCATGACGTCGGGCAGCACCAGCCCGATCCTGATCGTCGACTCGGTCATAACGGCAAGCGCCGGTTCAGGTGCAGGAACGCCGTGTAGTTCGCGATCACCTCGACGTGCCCGGGTGGGCACGACGCGATGGCCTTCATGGTGTCGTGCACCAGCGTGTGCCCGACGCCCGCGTACCCGAGGCGCACGGCGAGGTCGGTGCCGCGCTCGCCGGCCGCCACGACCGCCGTGACTCCTCCATCTGCTGTTCGCGCGAGCGGCTCATCGGCGAAGCCCTCGAAGCGCACGTCCCACAGCCACGACAGGTCCTCGCCGTCGGGCACCTGGCCGTTGACCGCGATGACGACGCCCGCGCCATGTTTGTCGACCATCGACAGCGCCTCCTGCCAACCGGCGGGATTCTTCGCGAGCAGGATGCGGACGGTGTGCTGACCCAGCTGCACGGTCCGATAGCGACCCGCGACCTCGTCGACGAGGGACACCGCTGCGACCGCCGCTGCGGGGTCGGCGCCTAGGGCGACGGCCGCCGCGATCGCCTGGGTCGCGTTGCCGCGGTTGACGGCGCCGGGCAACGCCAACGTCATCGGCAACGTCAGGCCGTCGGGGCCGTAGACGTGTGTGTCGTCGTAGGACCACTGCGGCGTCGGTCGCTTGAAGTCGGTGCCCGTCGAGTACCAGTGCGACTGCTCCCGCACGATGATCTCGCCGCTGCGTGGACAGCTCACCGAGTCGTTGGCCCAACTTCCACCGGCGGCCACCCACACGACGTTCGGGCTGTCGTAGGCCGCCGACGTCATGAGGACGTCGTCGCAGTTGGCTATGACGACCGCACCCGGATGGCGCGCCAGGCCGCTGCGCAACGTCCGCTCGATGTGGTTGATCTCACCCACGCGGTCGAGCTGGTCGCGGGACAGGTTGAGGAGGACGATCACCGCCGGGTTCACGGCATCGGCGACGTGCGGCACGTGCATCTCGTCGACTTCCAGCGCGGACAGGCTCGCGTCCCGGGTGCCCGCAAGGGCCGCGATCAGACCCGCGTCCATGTTGGCGCCCTCGGCATTGGTGGCGACCGGACCCATGGTGGCGAGCGCCGCGGCCGTCATCCTGGTGGTGGTCGACTTACCGTTCGTGCCGGTCACGACCACGTTGTGCCGACCTGCGCCGAGCTGACCCAGGATCGAGCGGTCCAGCTTCATGGAGACGAGGCCGCCGATCATCGCCCCCGCGCCGCGGCCCGTGACGCGCGACGCCCAACGAGCCGCAGCGCCCGCGCCGAGCGCGGCGCGTCCACGCGGGGAGATGGCCATCCCCGGCAGTCTAAAAGGCGAGAACTCCGGTGGCGACACGCGGCGTCGCCCGTCAAGCCTTGGCCGAATATGTCCGAGGACCGTGCCATCCTCGAATCGTGAGCCAAACTGCTGCTGGATGTCGCCGGCCGAGCGGCTCCTACGGCCGACCGGCCTCCGAGCCCGGAGCGGGCTGGGCGGTCGTCGACGTCGAGACGACGGGCTTTCACCCGCGGCAGGCTCGCGTCGTCAGCGTCGCGGCGTTGGCCCTCGGCGACGACGGCAACGTGGAGGAGAGTTTCTCCACCCTGCTCAACCCCGGTGTCGATCCCGGGCCCACCCACGTCCACGGGTTGACCACCGAGATGTTGCAGGGCCAGCCGACGTTCGCGGACGTCGTCGCCGAACTCAGTGCGGTCCTCGAGGGCCGCACGCTGGTGGCCCACAACGTCGGCTTCGACTACGCGTTCCTGGCCGCCGAAGCCGAACTCGCCGGGGCCCAGCTGCCCGTCGACACCGTGATGTGCACGGTGGAGTTGGCGCGCAGGCTCGATCTGGGCATCGAGAACCTGCGCCTCGAAACATTGGCCGCACACTGGGGCGTGACGCAGATGCGCCCGCACGACGCGCTCGACGACGCCCTGGTGCTCGCGCAGATCCTGAAGCCGTCCCTGGCGGGCGCGCACGACCGCAAGGCCTGGCTGCCCGTCCGCCCGGTGAAGCGACGCACCTGGCCCAACGGCCAGGTGACGCACGAAGAACTGCTGCCACTGAAGACGATCGCGGCGAGGCTGCCGTGCGACTTCCAGAATCCTGGCCGGTTCGTCGCGGGCCGCCCCCTGGTGCAGGGCATGCGGGTGGCGCTGTCATCTGAGGTCACCCACACCTACGAGGAACTCATCGAACGGATCCTGCACGCGGGTTTGGCCTACGCGGACACCGTCGATCAGCAGACGTCGCTGGTGATTTGCGACGAGGCCGAACCGGATCAGGGTCGCGGCTACCAAGCGGCTGAGATGGGGATTCCGCTGGTCCGCGATGCCGACTTCATGGCGCTGCTGCAGCGCGTCGTCGGTGGCACCGGCGTCGAGGAGTTCAGTGACGCCACGCTCAGCGGTGACCAGTTCGCCCTGTTCTGAGCAATCAGCCCGGCGCGGGAGACCCGGCCGGGCTGATCGAACGACTGTCCGCGGGAAACTAGGTCAGAGCCTTCGCCTTCAGCGAGTCGTACTCGCCCTGGGTGATGGTGCCGGCGTCCAGCAGTTCCTTGGCGTGCGCGATCTCCTCGGCGGGTGAGCGGCCTGCCGCCTGGCGGATGTAATCATCCGTCTGCTGCTTGGCTGCCGCTGCCGCTTCACGAGCCCGCACCGACATGCCCTGGCCGCGTGCGATCAGGTAGATCAACGCCGTGAACCACGGGATGAGAAACAGAAAGACGACCCAGATCGCCTTGACGAAGCCGGACGTCTGGTGGTCACGCCAGAACAGGTCCGTGAGGATTTGAAACAGCACCAACAGGTACGCAATCCACGCGAAGATGATCAGGAAGTGCCACAGGAAATCCCAGGTTGAGCCCCAGTCCACGTCTGCTCCTTAAACGTCGCCAGTGCGCTAATTGCGCAGGCGTCAGTTAATCACGCGACGCCCGGTTCACGGCGGATACCACCGCGCGCAACGACGCCGTCGTGATGGACGTCGCAATGCCGACGCCCCAGACGGTCTTGCCGCCGACGGACGCCTCGACGTAGGCCGCGGCCTGGGCTTCCTCGCCGGAGGACATCGCGTGCTCGGAGTAGTCGAGTACCGACACGTCGAATCCGACCGCGCCGATGGCGTCGACGAACGCGGCCAGTGGACCGTTGCCCGCGCCGACGATCTCCCGCTCGACACCGTGGACCTTGACGACCGCCGTGATGGTGTCGGTGCCGCCATCTTCCTCGGCGGCGTCGACCTTCTGCCGGATGCGTTCCAGCGGCTTGATCGGCGCCAGGTACTCATCGGCGAAGACGTCCCACATCTCCTTCGGGGACACCTCGCCACCCTCACCGTCGGTGATCTTCTGGATCGCCTGGCTGAACTCGATCTGCAGGCGTCGCGGCAGCGCCAGGCCGTGGTCGGCCTTCATGATGTAGGCGACGCCGCCCTTGCCGGACTGCGAGTTCACCCGGATGACGGCCTCGTAGGTGCGGCCGACGTCCTTCGGGTCGATCGGCAGATACGGCACCTGCCAGAGGATGTCGCCGATGTCGGAGTCGGAGGCATCCGCGTCGACCTTCATCGCGTCCAGGCCCTTGTTGATGGCGTCCTGGTGGCTACCGGAGAATGCCGTGTAGACGAGATCGCCTCCGTACGGATGCCTTTCGTGCACGGGCAGCTGATTGCAGTACTCGACGGTGCGGCGGATCTCATCGATGTTGGAGAAGTCGATCTGCGGGTCGACGCCGCGGCTGAAGAGGTTCAGCCCCAGCGTCACCAGGCAGACGTTGCCTGTCCGCTCGCCGTTGCCGAACAGGCAGCCCTCGATGCGATCGGCACCCGCCTGGTAGCCCAATTCGGCTGCGGCGACGGCAGTTCCGCGATCGTTGTGGGGGTGCAGGGAAAGGATGATCGAGTCGCGGCGGGCCAGGTTGCGGCTCATCCACTCGATGGAATCCGCGTAGACGTTCGGGGTGGCCATCTCGACGGTGGCGGGCAGGTTGACGATCAGCGGAGCCTCGGGAGTGGCGCCGACGATCTCCGAGACCGCATCGCACACCTCCTTGGCGTACTCCAGCTCGGTACCCGTGTAGGACTCCGGTGAGTACTCGAAACGCCATTGCGTACCCACGTGTTTCGCGGCTTCCGCGACGCACATCTTGGCCCCGTCGGTGGCGATGGCCTTGACGGCCTCGCGATCGGCGCGGAACACGACGCGTCGCTGCAGGATCGACGTCGAGTTGTAGAAGTGCACGATCGCCTTCGGCGCACCTGCGCACGCCTCGAACGTCCGCTCGATCAGTTCGGGCCGGCACTGAGTGAGCACCTGAATCGTCACGTCGTCGGGGATCGCGCCCTGGGTGATGATTTCCCGCACGAAGTCGAAGTCGGTCTGGCTGGCAGACGGGAAGCCGACCTCGATCTCCTTGTAGCCCATTCGGACCAGCAGGTCGAACA
>NZ_JAEMTA010000107.1 GCF_016462545.1 Mycolicibacterium sp.
CCAACAGTTCCAGCAGTTCGGGGTGGGTGAATCCGTCGCAGTCCAATTCGACCAATTCCGCGACAGCGCCCACATAGGCGGCGACCGCGGCAGCGACCCGATCCGAACTCATAAACACTAGTTCGACCCACCGACAAGAAATCCGCGAATGTGGCACCTGAAACTCCAGTGGCACAGGAGGTTTGAGCCCCGATCGAGCGTGCGTCGAGTGTCACGATCGCTCGGCGTGTCGTGTGCGAACACGCACGCTCGCGGAGGAAGGGGAAGGGGGAGTTAGCTCCCGGCGGCGTAGAGGTGTACCAGGCCCGAGGCCACCGCGTACCGAGGCCCGTGCACCCGGTCTATGTTCGCTCGACCCACCACCACCGACGCCGGACGCAAGGCCTCCGCCACCGTGCGCAACAGCTCGTCGTCGAGCGCCCCACCACCGGCCAGCACCAACGCCGGTGGGGATTTCTCGAAGGCCCGCAGACACCGAACGACGTTGGCAGCCACCGTCTCCTGCTTGATCGCCAATCGCAGGCTCCGCCATTCCTCGGCGGCGAGCTTGTTCGAAAACGGCACCAGCCCGGCGCTTCCACGCGTGCACAACCGACCGATTGCGTCGGCGGGAGCGGGGCTGTCGAGGAACACGCGGCGACCGTCCTCCTCGTGCGCGACGTGCGGACCCTCCACGCGCAGCGCCGGCGTCCTCTTGACGCGCTCGGCCAGCGCCCGCGGGATGCCGAGCACCCTGGCCACCGCCGTCGTGATCGCTTCTCCCGCACCGGCAGCGGTCACGGCGCGATCAGGTCCGATCAGATCGATGGTGCCGCCGCCGATGTCGCAGACCACGGTGCCCGGCGGCAGTCCCGGTGTCGTGCGGGCGCCGATCGCAGCGGCGTCGGGCTCGGTCGCGATGGTGCGGGTCGGACGTCCGGTGAGCTGTTGCAGTGTCGTCGCCGCATCGGCGACGAGGTCGGCCGCCAGCAAGGCGACGACCGTGCCGCGCGCATCGGCGACACCACGCCGCAGCCACGCCCCGTCGTCGATCGACGACAGATCCGTGAAGAACGCGTCGTCGACGCCGATGCCGTCGCGCGCGGTGGCAATCGACTTCAACCGCACCTCGACGACGTTGCCCGGCGGCGCGAGCCGCAGCACGCTGTGCGCCTGCGCGGGCGAGTACCGCACCACGCACCCGTCGACGGTGCAGTCGACGTAATCATCGTCGGCGGTGGGCAATTCGGGTGGCCCGATCCGGGGGGTCACCGCGATGGCCGGAGAGTCCGCCAGCTCACGGGTGAACTCGGCGACGTCGTGGATGTGTTCGTGCCCGAGTTCGAGAGCGACGCACAGCGCGATCGGGTCGGCCATCGCACGGTAGGCGCGGCCCTCCGCGACAACCTCCACCGCGATCAACGCACCCTCCTCGACGCCGTCGAGGGTGACCTCGTCGACGACGGGCACGTCGATGGCAATCCTGTTGCGGATGAGGACGGCGTCGTCCTGCGCGGCGATCACCCCGACGACGTCCCACCCACGTTGCACCGCCGCGGAGATCTCCCCGGCAGCCACCTCGAAGTCCGTCGAGGAATCGACGGAAACTATTGCAGGGCCGTCGATCACGTCACCACGGAGGCTGACCAGCGGACGGTGCCGACCGACTCCGAAGCCCGTTCCCGCCGGCGTGCTGGCATGGACCGCACGCAAGCTCCGGACGGGCGAGGCCGGCGACGACGGCGGAGGCAACGGCGCAGTCGCGGTGTCCACCGGACGTAACGCAGCCAGCAGCAGCACGTCGGCCGCCACACCCGCCTCGACCTCGAGTTTGCGCAACAACGCCGCCGCGCCGTCGAGCGAATCCCTGGAACCCTTGCGACCCCGCGTCGGGCCCTGACCATGCGCGACCTGTTCCACCGCGTCCCCCGCAATGCGCGCCAGAACGATCTCAGTGGTGTGGTTGCCGACGTCCACCCCGGCTACCACGACCGTCACCGCAGCAGACCCCGCCTGCCGTAGACGACGGCGGCCTGGCGCACCAGCTCGGCGCAGCGAGCGGCCCCCCGTGTCTCGAGCGAGATGCGCAACGCCTCCAGCTCCTGCGCCGTGGAGCGGTGCGGGCGCAACGCCTCGTACAGCTGCATGACGTCCTCGTCGTCCATCGTCGCGAGTTCCGCTGCACGCAGGAAGTTCTCGGCCAGCTGCGGGTTGCCACCCTCTTCGGCGACGACGGCCTGGTGCGCAAGAGTCGCCGGGTCCATCCGTAGGTCGGCCAAGCTCAGATTGCCGTCCAGAGCCGCGTCGACCGTGTACTCGGGGTCGGCCATCAGAGGTGCATCTCAACCGTCACCGGCAGCTGGCCCGGTTCGCACGCCTCGCGCTCGAGCGCCACCAGCGCGACGGCACGCGCGTGGTAGCGGGCCGAGATCGACTCGTCGGTACCACCGGTGAAGATCGGTATCGGGGCCATTCCCTTGGCGTGCCTGGCGGCGTTCTTGCCCAGCTCGCGATACATCTGTGCGCTCAACAACGGCGCGACGCTGAACAGTTCCAGGTTGGCCAGAGGCGCCAGGTCGCGGCGATGGATCAGCGCGGTGCCCTTGCCCTGCAATCCAATTCCGATTCCCGAGCCGGACAGTCGCGCGGCAGTCAACCCGATCATGCCGACGTCGATGGTCGAGCGGATCCGGACCAGCCGCGGGACACATCCCTCCTCCTCCAGACCGGCGGAGATCTGCCTCAGCACCTCGCCGATCGTGAGCCCGCACAGCGACAGCCAGACGGTCCGGCCCAGCGCGGGCGACAGGCCGATGCATACTTCGCGGGGATCGCTTCCCTGGCGGGCACTCTCGACGTCGACGAACCGCACGTGGCCTCGGTGCTCCACCTGGTCGGCGGTCAGTTCGTCAGCCGTGCGCGCCTGCCGGACGGCATCGATCTCGGCCCGACGATCGGCCGTCAGCGCGTAACCGGTTCCCGGGCCCGCGTAGTCGTTCGGATCGGTGATCTTCGACAGCACCCGCATGTCGGCGTCGAAGATGGCCGATGTCTGAAGTTGGTCTCCGCGCAGGCGTTCCCGGGTCAGGTGCATGATGGCCTCGGCCTCCTGGTCGTAGCCGGTGCGCTTGAGAGACGCGATGACGTCGAACACCGTCAACTGTTTGGCCTCGATGGCCGAGGCAGCTTCGGCGACGGCCTTCGGATCGCCGCGCGGCAGATCGCGAGATCCGTTGGCCACCACTACGGCATCGACCCGCTCGTCGTCGAAGTCCGCCAGCCCGAGATCGCGGTACACCGCCTGCACGGCCATCGCGGCGCGACGCCGGACCCGCGCCAGGTGCTCGACGGGCACGGTGCGCAGACCGCCGTCGACGCCCCAGTCGCGCTGCAGCACCAGGAAGTCGTCCATGTCGTCGGAGTTGAAGTTCGACAACGCAAAGGCGTTGTCGTAGCGCGGAATCGACCCGAAGCCGGAGAAGATGAAGTCCGCCCCGGCCAACAGCACGGGCAGCGTGTGCGCGCTGCGACGAATGTCGGATTCGGAGATCAGATTGTCATTGCCCGCGCAGGATTCGAGGTCGCGCAGCATGACCATCAGGTTCTCGGCGAGCAGTTCCTTCATGCCGTCGGGCACCGACGCCACCACACCGACACCGTCGATGCCACCGTTCTGCACGCCCTGGGAGCCCAGGGCCCGCGCCAGCGACACGCACCGCGACTCCAGATACAGGATCGAGCACTTCTCGGCCGCGCCCATGAGGACCTCGGCTCCGCCCCCGCTGGTGACCCGCATCTTGAGGCCCCGCGATGCGTAGGCCGACGTCAGGATCGCCTTCGAGAAGGGCGTGTCGTCACCGTCGACGAACACCTGCTCAGTGCCGTAGATGGAGATCGTCTCGGCGTAGCTGGTCAGCCCGCGCAGCCCCAGCCGCAGCTCCAGCGCCTCCTCGATGGAGCACTGCGCCATGGCCCCCGGGGTGCCGACCTGGCTGCCGATCAGTAGGGCGACGGCGTTGGAGGGCGCATCGCCGAGTACCGGCACGGTCGTCTCCACCTCACGGAATCCGTAGGCGACGGCGCTCGCGGCGTCGGCGGCGATCAGCAACGGATCGTCGAGTTGGTTGGTCACGTGGGCCTGGTTGCTCGGCGTCCGTCTGGCGCGCATGCGGGTCATCGCCATCTGCATCTCGACCGGGGTGAGCATCGCGACGACGCGTGCCAGCTTCGCGGGTGTGATGCCACCGACGAGACGCACCACCTCCGCACGGGACACGTTGAAGTCGACGGTCATGCGAGCGAGCACCTGGTCCTCGAGGGCCATGGCTTCCTCGGCCACGTCGAGATCCAGCCCGTAGAGGGCGATGAACTCGTCGATCACGTCGAAGTCGTCGCTTGCCTTCCCGTCCAGTTCGACGACGACGCCGTCGCGTACGACGAGGGACGGCTCGGGATCGAACGGGCTCCACATGGCGACCAGGCCGAGCTCCGGGTTGGTGACGCTGAAGCCGTCGAGGTTGACCGGTTTGGCATCGAGAATCCGCATCCGGCCCTGGTCGAGATCTCCGTCGCGGGCGTGTGCGTCATCCACTGGGTTGGTCCTCCTCTGGTGGAGCCGGCGATCCGGTGTCGTCCGGATCGCCGGCCCTCATCCTCTCACCACGACGGGCATGGTGACTCTCCTAGTCGCGTACCACGTTGTCCTCGTAGACGATTCGGCCGATCAATTCGTAGCGTCGCGGGTCGCGGAGCTTGAAGTACAGCGCCATCGCCGCACCGAACACGAACAAGCCCACCACGATCCATGGCGTCAGCTTGAACAACAAGGTCCCCGATGCGGTGCCAGCCGCCGCATCCTTGTGCACCCACAGCAGGTACACCACGTACAGCATGCCGACGCCGCCGAGCAGCGGCGCCAGGAACGTCTTGAACCAATGTGCGCTGGACGGATGGTTCTTGTGGAAGTGGAAGTAAGCGACCACCGCGAACGCGCACAGTGACTGGACGATCAGGATGGCCATCGTGCCGAGAATCGCCAGCAGCGTGTACATGTGAATGTAGGGATCCATGCCCGCCGCCCAAAAGGCCAGGATCAGCACGAGGGTGATCCCCGTCTGAACGAAGGACGCGATGTGCGGCGAGCCGTGCGTGGGATGCGTAGCGCCCAGCGTCTTCTGCAGACCAGTGGACAATCCCTCGCGGCCCATGGCGTAGAGGTAGCGCGAGGCACAGTTGTGAAAGGCCATGCCGCAGGCGAACGAGCCGGTCACCAGCAGGATGTTGAACAGCGTGATGGCCCACTCGCCGTAGTTGGTGCGCACGGTGCCGAAGAAGATCTCCGACGCCGTGTCGGCGCTCTGCGCGAGGTCGACGGACTTCTGCGGGCCGGTGCCCGCGATGGCCATCCAGGAGACGAAGACGTAGAAGATACCGACGCCGAGGACGCTGATCATCGTGGCCCGCGGGATGATTCGCTTCGGATCCTTGGACTCCTCGCCGTACATCGCGGTCGACTCGAATCCGACCCAGGACCAGAATGCGAAGAACAAGCCGAGGCCTGCGCTGGCGCCGGCCACCGCCGCCGGGGTGAAGGCGCCGACGGGGTTGAGCGTCTCGGCGACCGCGAACCCATCGGGTCCGCCGCCGTGGAACAGCACGCCCAGCGCGCCGAGGGACAGCATGACGATCTCCGTCACCAGGAAGACCCCGAGCACCTTCGCCGTCAAGTTCACGTCGAAGTAGGTCAGCACCGCGTTGAGCACCAACATCAGCAGGGCGGGCACGATCCAGTGGATGGTCACGTCGAACTGCGTCTTCAGTAAGTTCTGGAAGAAGAACGAGAAGATGCCGATGAGGGACGCCTCGAAGACCACGTAGGCCATGGTGATCAACAGCCCGCTGGCCATGCCGACGATCCGGCCGAGGCCATGGGAGATGTAGCCGTAGAACGCGCCGGTGGCGGTGATGTGCTTGGCCATCGTCGCGTAGCCGATCGCGAACAGACCCAGGACGACGGTGGCGACGATGTAGCCGGCTGGGGCGTGCGAACCATTTCCAAAGCCCACGGCGATCGGCACGTTGCCGACCATTGCCGTGATGGGGGCGGCGGTGGCGACCGCCATGAAGATGACGCCCATGGTTCCTACGGCATTTCGCTTGAGCCGCTGGACGGAATCCCCTGTGTTCTCGTCGCGGGACACGGCTTGTTCAGTCATCTACTCAGGGCACCTTCCAGGCGAGAGACAGGAGTCCGGCCGCGGCGCGATGTGGCGTGGCACACAGACGAACTTCCGTATATTGGCACTACCATTGCGTCCGTGCAACCGTTTCGGTTGTCCAATTGACAGAAATGGTTGCGCTCTTTACGGTGACCGTTCGGCCTCAAGCAACCCAGGGCAGGGAGCCTCGTGCACGACTACGGAACCTTCTCGTTCGAGTCCAAGGCTGAGGTGCTCGAACAAGCCAAGAAGTACTGGAATCCGAACAAGACGCAGTTCTGGACCGACGCCGGCGTCGACCTCGTCATCGACCGTAGAGACGGCTACTTCCTGTGGGACATGGACGGTCGCCGACTGATCGACATGCACCTCAACGGCGGCACCTACAACCTCGGCCATCGCAACCCCGAGATCATGGCGGCGCTGATCGACGGCATGCAGTACTTCGACGTGGGCAACCACCACTTCCCGTCGGTCGCCCGCACCGCACTGGCCCAGCGATTGGTCGACTCGGCGCCCGCCTCGATCACCAAGGTGGCCTTCGGATCCGGCGGCGGTGAGGCGATCGACATCGCACTCAAGAGCGCCAGGCACGCCACTCAGCGTCGCAAGATCGTCTCGATCATCAAGGCGTACCACGGTCACACCGGCCTGGCCGTCGCTACCGGGGACGACCGATTCTCCAAACTGTTCCTCTCCGACCGCCCCGACGAGTTCGTGCAGGTGCCCTTCGGCGACGTCGATGCGATGGAGCAGGCGCTCGCGGGCGGCGACGTCGCAGCCGTGATCATGGAGACGATTCCCGCCACGTACGGATTCCCGCTTCCCCCAACGGGTTACCTCGAGGCGGTCAAGGAGCTCACCGAACGGCACGACACGCTCTACATCGCCGACGAGGTGCAGACGGGCCTGATGCGCACCGGTGAGATGTGGGGCATCACCAAACACGGCATCGAGCCCGACATCATGGTGACCGGCAAGGGCCTGTCGGGCGGCATGTACCCGATCACCGCGGCCATGCTCGGCGAGCGGGCCGCGCAGTGGCTCGACGTGGACGGCTTCGCACACATCTCGACCTTCGGCGGTGCCGAGCTCGGCTGCGTCGCCGCCATCAAGACACTCGAGATCACGAGTCGCCCCGAGGTCCGTTCATCGGTCCACCACATCGCCGCCGTGTTCGCCGACGGGCTGGCCCGCATCCAGTCCGACCATCAGGACTGGTTCGTCGGCATCCGGCAGAATGGCGTCGTGATCGGGCTCGAGTTCAACCACCCGGAGGGTGCGAAGTTCGTGATGCGCGAACTCTACGAGAACGGTGTCTGGGCCATCTTCTCGACGCTGGATCCCCGTGTGCTGCAGTTCAAGCCGGGCCTGCTGTTGAGTCGCGAGCTATGTGACGACGTGCTGGATCGGTTGAGTTCTGCGATCGGCAAGGCCGGCGCCGTGGCGATGGCGAGCTGACCCGGTGGGCGATGAGCGCTCGCGCGAAGAGCAGACGACAAGCGATGAGCGCTCGCGCGAAGA
>NZ_JAEMTA010000067.1 GCF_016462545.1 Mycolicibacterium sp.
TAGGTCAGCGCGATCTCCATGCGCTTGTCACGCGGGAGATCGACGCCCAGTAGACGTGCCATCAGGCAGTGATTCCTTCTCGTTGCGGAGGTCTTGTCCCAGTCCGTTCCCCTCACGGGGTCCGGCCTCCGTGCCGGACGTAGATGAGCAGGCCCAATCTCTAAAGATTCCAGCCGCTCAGTGGTACTGGGAGGTCATCATTCAGTTGTGGTGCTGGTGCTGCTGGCTCTCGTCAGCCCTGCCGCTGCTTGTGGCGCGGGTCGGAGCAGATCACCATGACCCGCCGATGGCGACGGATCACCCTGCACTTGTCGCAGATGGGCTTGACGCTCGGGTTCACCTTCACGGCGGTCGATCCTGTTCTTGGTCTAGTTACTTGTAGCGGTAGACGATGCGGCCCCGGGAGAGGTCGTATGGCGACAACTCCACGACGACGCGGTCCTCGGGCAGGATGCGGATGTAGTGCTGCCGCATCTTGCCGCTGATGTGGGCGAGTACCTTGTGGCCGTTCTCCAACTCAATGCGGAACATCGCATTGGGCAGGGGTTCGACAACGCGGCCCTCGACCTCGATGGCACCCTCTTTTTTACCCATGTCCTCCGTAGTTCCCTATCTGGCGCCGCAAGAACCGCCTCCGACTTCAACACGTGAGCCGGATTGGTAAATTCCAGGACAGGGCACGCAAGAGTCGGCGCGGAAGCCGCACCGTTGGTCAATGGTACCCGCTCGGCAGCCCACCCCAAAATCACCGCCACCAGCGGTCACTGCGGAGTGCAAGGATGGATCCTGGCCGCTCGGGACTGACGCGGACATCGGGTGGGAACTCGAGAAGGACAACTCGAGAAGGACAGAGCACACCGGTCGCCGGGGGGGACGGAATGACAGCTGCCTATCTGGCGGCGTTCATCGTGGGTGGAGTTGCGGTGCTGTCCGCGCTGTTCCTCGTCGACTTCGGCCACGGTGTGGGCCACGACGGCTTACCCTTCCTCAGCCTCACCGGGCTGTCGGCGGCGCTCCTCGGCGCGGGTGCCGGCGGCCTGATCAGCACGTGGGCCGGTCTCGGTGGGCTCGGCTCCGGACTCGTCGCCCTGGGTGCGGCGCTCGCCCTGGTGCTGGCATTTCAGGGTCTCCTGCTGCCCTACCTGCGGCGCCAGGAATCCAACTCACACCGGGGGCGGTCGTCATACATCGGTTTGTTGGGCACCGTCACCCTGGACGTCCCCGTGGGCAGCTGGGGTGAGGTCGCGTTCGTCGACGCCGACGGCAACCGGGTGCGGTCCCGCGCCATCACCACCGAACCCGACGTTCTGGCCAAGGACACCCGCGTCTACATCGCCGATGTAGACGCCGATTACCTGCACGTCGTAGCGGTACCCGACCTCTAACCCGGAAGGCACGAACATGTCCCTGCTCTTCATCGTCGCGATCGCGGTCATCGCCGGTCTGCTGCTGCTCGTGGTGCTCCCGGTGATCTACGTGAAGAACTACATCAAGGTGCCGCCGAACGAGGTGGCCGTATTCACCGGCCGCGGTCAGCCCAAGGTGGTCCGCGGCGGGGCCCGCTTTCGGGTGCCCGGCATCGAGCGGGTCGACATCATGTCGCTGGAGCCGTTCAACGTCAGCATCAACCTGCAGAATGCGTTGTCCAACAACGGCGTTCCCGTCAACGTCGAAGCCGTCGGGCTGGTCCGGATCGGATCGGCCGACGAGGCCGTCCAGACCGCCGTGCAACGCTTCCTCACCTCCGACCTCAGCGAGCTGCAACGCCAGATCAACGAGATCCTCGCGGGCAGCCTGCGTGGCATCACCGCCACCATGACCGTCGAGGACCTCAACTCGAACCGCGACACCCTCGCCCGCAGCGTGGTCGAGGAGGCGGGCAGCGACCTCGCCCGGATCGGGATGGAGGTCGACGTCCTCAAGATCGCCGGCATCTCAGACGCCAATGACTACCTCAAGTCGCTGGGCCAGCGGCGCATCGCGGAGGTCAAGCGCGACGCCACCGTCGGCACCGCCGAGGCGGAGCGCGACGCGCAGATCCAATCGGCGAAGGCGCGGCAGGCGGGCTCCGTCGCCCAGGCCGAAGCCGACACCGCCATCGCGATCGCCAACCAGAAGCGCGACGTCGAGCTGGCTCGGCTCCGCGCCCAGACCGAAGCCGAGAACGCACAGGCCGATCAGGCGGGGCCACTCGCGAACGCCCGCGCTCAGAAGGACGTCGGCATCGCCACCGAACAGGCTGAGGCAGCACGCATCCAGGCCCGCATCGAGGTGGAACAACGCCGCAGCGAGCAGGCTCAGGCGGCCCTGCAGGCGGACGTGATCGCACCGGCCGAGGCCCAGCGCGCCGCCGACATCGCGCGCGCCGAAGGTCAGCGCCAGTCCGCGATCCTGGCCGCCGAAGCCCAGGCGGAGTCGGCCCGCCGGGCCGGGCAGGCCGAAGCCGATGCCCGCAAGGCAGCGGCCGACGCACTGCGCGTCGAGAAGCAGGCCGAGGCGGACAGCCTGCAAGCCAAGCTCGTCGCCGAGGCGGCGGGCAAGAAGGAGCTCGCGGACGCCTCACGGGTGGAGCAGCTGGCCGAGGCGGCGGGCATCGAGGCCAAGCTGGTTGCCGAGGCGACCGGCAAGAAGGAGATCGCCGCCGCACTCAACGGCTACACGGCCGAGGCGGCCCGCATGCTCATGCTTCCCGACGTGCTTGCCTCGGTCGTGAAGGCCACCGAGGCAGCCGCCACGCCGCTCGCCGAGATCGAGCGGTTGTCGATCATCGGAGGGGCGAGCGACGCCCAGGACGCCGTGGGCGGGTTGTTGGGGGTCAGTCCGCTGGCGGTGGCCAAGATCATCGAATCCCTCAAGGCCTCCGGAATCGACGTCGCCGCGATGCTGAATCGGACTGACGTGGAAGTCAATTGAGCTATCCCCGACCGCGCTGAAGCGCCCGCGATTTCGCCCTTGGAGTAACCGGTGCCATCCCCGCGCCCTCGATCCGATGAGCGCTGGACGACCAGCGCATAATTGGTCGTGATGACTGGACCTGTTTCCCAGCCCCGCAACCCCGTGATTCTGACCGTGGACGACGATCCCGCCGTGTCGCGCGCGGTCGCGCGCGATCTGCGCCGCCACTACGGCGAGCGGTACCGCATCGTGCGCGCCGAGAGCGGACCCGACGCGCTGGCCACCCTGAAGGAACTCAAGCTGCGCGGTGAGACCGCGGCCGTGTTGGTGGCCGACTACCGCATGCCGCAGATGAGTGGCATCGAGTTCCTCGAGAAGGCCATGGACCTGTTCCCGCTGGCCAAGCGCGTACTTCTCACCGCGTACGCCGACACCCACGCCGCGATCGACGCCATCAACGTCGTCGATCTCGACCATTACCTGCTCAAGCCGTGGGACCCACCCGAGGAGAAGCTCTACCCCGTGATCGACGGGCTGCTCGAGGAGTGGCGTGCCGTCGGCGATCGGGCGATGCCCTATACCAAGGTGATCGGTCACCGCTGGAATCAGCGGTCCTGGGAAGTGCGCCAGTTCCTGGCGCGCAACCAGTTCCCCTTCCACGCCTTCATGGCGGATGAGCCCAAGGGCGAGCAGCTACTCGAGGCCGCCGGGGTCGACGGTCTGCGACTGCCCGTCGTGATCACCGAGAAGGGCCAACCTCTCGTCGATCCGACCGACGCCGAGCTGGCCGCACTGCTCGGACTGTCCACCGAGCCGTCGCTGCAGATGTATGACCTCGCGGTCATCGGCGGAGGGCCCGCGGGCCTGGCCTCGGCGGTGTACGGCGCGTCCGAAGGACTCGAAACCGTACTCATCGAGAAGGCCACCACGGGTGGACAGGCCGGTCGTAGTTCGCGGATCGAGAACTACCTGGGCTTTCCCATCGGTGTGTCCGGCGCTGAGCTGACCAACTCGGCCCGCAGGCAGGCGGAGCGGTTCGGCGCCGAGGTCATCACCACCCGCGACGTCGTCAAGCTCCACGTCGGCGAGGCCGCGCCGATCATCGAGTTCGAAGACGGCAGCACCATCGGCGCCCGGTCGGTGATCCTCGCGACCGGGGTCGAATACCAGGAGCTGAAGGTCGTCGGGTGCTGGAACGACCCCGAGGATCCCGAAGGCTGCAACTACGTCGGCCGCGGCGTCTATTACGGGGCATCGGTGTCCGACGCCGAGGAGTGTCGCGACGAGGACGTCTACATCGTGGGCGGCGCCAACTCGGCGGGCCAGGCCGCGATGTTCATGTCCAAGACCGCCAAGTCGGTGACCATGCTCGTCCGCGGGCCGTCGCTAGAGGCGTCGATGTCGCACTATCTGATCGAGCAGATCGAGAAGAACGACAAGATCCAGGTCCGAACGTGCACCGAGGTGGTCGACACGGTCGGCGAGGACGACCACCTCTCGGGCCTGGTGCTCATCGACAGGCAGTCCGGCGAGCGCACGACGGTGTCCGCAGGGCGGATGTGCTGCTTCATCGGCGCCACCCCGCGGACCGAGTGGCTCGACGGCGTGCTGGCCCTGGATGACCGCGGTTTCGTGCTGGCCGGACCGGACCTCAAGGACGTCGTCGGCTGGAGTCATCGCGACCGCCCGCCGCACCACTTGGAAACAAGTGTGCCCGGTGTCTTCGTTGCAGGAGACGTGCGCTCGGAATCCGCGAAGCGGGTGGCGGCTGCCGTCGGCGAAGGGTCGATGGCCGTGATGCTGGTGCACCGCTACCTGGCCGAAGCGTGATTGCCGGCGCCGCCGGCAAGGCCTAGAAAGGACTATCCGATGGGCGAAACCTGTCTGCCCGACGAACTCCGAACGCTGTTCCTCTTCGAGAAGCTGAGCGACAGACAGCTGGAGTCGTTGTGCGTCCACGGCCACCTCGCTCGCTACGAGCCCGGACCCATCTGCATCGAGGGTGAGGCGGCGACGTGCTTCTACGTCCTCATCGAGGGCGAACTGGTGATGTCGAAGCGTTCCGGCGGTGCGGACCTCGAAACCAACCGGACCTCGCAGCGCGGCGTCTACTGCGGCGCGTGGAGCGCCTTCGTCGCGGGCGTGCCCCAGGTCTACGAGTCCTCGGTGCGCGTGACGAAACCGTCGAAGTTCTTCGTCCTCGATGCAAATGCGTTCGGCGACTTCGTCAAGGCGGAGCTCCCGATGGCGGTCCATCTGCTCGAGGGCCTCAAGGTGGGCGGGTTGCGGCAGCGCCAGATCGTCGACCAGAACGAGAAACTGCTCGCCCTCGGACAGCTGTCGGCCGGTCTGACGCATCAGCTCAACAACCCTGCGGCGGCGGCCAGCCGCGCGGTGTCCGACCTCCGCGAGAAGGTCGCGGGCATGCGTCACAAACTGGCGATGCTCGCCGACGGCAAGTTCAGCCCCGAGGGGTTGCGGGTCCTCGTCACCATTCAGGAGGAGGTCGCCGAACAGGTGGCCAAGTCCAAGGCGCAGGAGCTGACCGCCCTCGAATCGTCGGACCGCGAGGACCTCATCGGCGACTGGCTCGACGACCACTCGATCATCGGGGCGTGGGACTACGCGCCAACCTTCGTCGAAGCCGGCTTGGACACCGACTGGCTGGAGCGCATCTCGGCGGCGATCGACGCCGCCGACGCATCGGCCTCGCTGCAGGGAGCCCTCGGCTGGCTGAAGTACACCATCGACACCGAGCTGCGCATGAACGAGATCACCGAGGCGAGCAGCCGGATCTCGGCGCTGCTGGCAGGCGCGAAGCAGTACTCGCAGATGGACCGCGCCCCGTATCAGAGCGCCAACGTGCACGACCTGCTGCGCAGCACGATCATGATGTTCGGCGAGAAGATCGGCAAGGACCGAGGCGTCAAGCTGGTCAAGGAATGGGACATGTCCCTACCCGAGATCCAGTGCTATCCAGGCGATCTCAACCAGGTGTGGACCAACGTCATCGACAACGCGATCCAGGCGATGGAAGGACACGGCACGCTGACCATCCGCACCTGCGCCGTGGGCGAGGACGCGATCAAGGTGATCATCGGCGACGATGGTCCCGGCATCCCGAAGGACAACGTCGACCGCATCTTCCAGCCGTTCTTCACCACCAAGGCGTTCGGCGAGGGCACCGGGGTCGGCCTCGATCTCGCGTGGCGCATCATCAACCAGAAGCACCACGGCAACATCCGCGTCGAGTCGGAGCCGGGCGACACGCGGTTCATCATCGTGCTGCCACTGGTCGCACCGAAGCCCGAGGAAGCACCCGCCGACGCCACGGCCTGAGTCGACGGTTCGGCTCACCGTGATCGCGGCGGAATAGTCGCGACGACCCGACGGGTTGACCCAGCCATGACGAAACCTGATCTCGGCACGTTCGGCGTATTCGGTCACTACTCGCAGTGGCAGCAGCTGTCACCTGAGCAACTCCGCGAGATCGAAGCCCTCGGCTACGGGGCCATCTGGGCCGGTGGCTCGCCGCCCGCGGACCTCGACTGGGTGGAGCCGATCCTGGCGGCGACCGAGACGCTTGCGCTGGCGACGGGCATCGTCAACATCTGGACTGCTGCCGCAGGTCCCGTCGCAGAGTCATTCCACCGCATCGACGAGGCCTACCCGAACCGGTTCCTCCTCGGCATCGGCGTCGGTCACCCGGAAGCGCACCAGGAGTACAAGAAGCCCTACGACGCGCTCACCGAATACCTCGACAAGCTCGACGAACACGGGGTGCCGAAGGATCGTCGCGTCGTCGCCGCCCTCGGACCGCAGGTGCTCAGGCTGTCCGCACGCCGCAGTGCCGGCGCCCATCCGTATCTGACCACCCCGGAGCACACCGCTCAGGCCCGCGAACTCGTCGGACCCGAGGCGTTCATCGCCCCCGAGCACAAGGCGGTCCTGACGACCGACCCCGAGCGGGCGCGCGCCGTCGGCCGCAGGGCACTGGAGATCTATCTGAACCTGGCCAACTACACGAACAACTGGAAACGCCTCGGCTTCACCGACTCCGACATCGCCAAGCCGGGCAGTGACGCTTTGGTCGATGCCGTCGTGGCCCATGGCACGGTCGACGCCATCGCCGCCAGATTGAAGCAACATCTGGCCGCCGGCGCAGATCACGTTCCCGTCCAGGTGTTGACGGGTAATGACAAGCTGGTGCCCGCACTCGCCGAACTGGCGGGGCCGCTGGGCCTGCAGTGAGCGACCTCCACCCGAAGGGACATCCGATCCGTGACTGACGTATCCGACCTCAAGCCCAACCTGGGGCGCTTCGGCGTCTGGACCTTCGGGGCGGTGAGTCCCGAGAAGGCCGTCGAGATCGAGAAGCTGGGATACGGCGCACTGTGGGTGGGCGGATCGCCCGCTGCGGATCTGTCCTTCGCCGAGCCGATTCTCGAGGCGACGCAGACGCTGCAGTTGGCGACCGGCATCGTCAACGTGTGGTCGGCGCCTGCCGCCGAGGTCGCCGAGTCCTACCACCGCATCGAGAAGGCCTTCCCCGGCCGGTTCCTGCTCGGCATCGGCATCGGGCATCCCGAGCACACCGACGAGTACCGCAAGCCGTACGACGTCCTCGTCGAGTACCTGGATGCCCTCGATGCGGCCAGCGTGCCGACGAGCCGTCGCGTCCTCGCGGCGCTGGGACCGAAGGTGCTCGAACTTTCGGCTCAGCGCAGCGCCGGGGCGCATCCGTATCTCACGACGCCCGAGCACACCGCCCAGGCCCACGCGCGGATCGGCAATGCGGTGTTCCTGGCCCCCGAGCACAAGGTCGTGCTCACCAGGGATGCCGCCCAGGCGCGGGAGATCGGTCGCGAGACCGTCGACTTCTACCTGAATCTCAGCAATTACGTGAACAACTGGAAGCGGCTGGGGTTCACCGACGCCGATGTGCAGAAGCCGGGCAGCGACAAGCTGATCGACGCGGTGGTGGCTCACGGTACGCCGGAGGACATCGCAAGACGCCTGCAGGAACACGTCGACGCAGGCGCCGACCACGTCTGCATTCAGGTGCTCGGTGGCGAGGACGCGTTGATTCCGACGCTGGCCGAACTGGCGGGCCCGTTGGGGCTCTCGGCCGACGGCTAGATCGGCCAACCGCTAAGGTCTGACACCATGCGTTTGCTGGTCACGGGGGGAGCCGGCTTCATCGGCGCCAATTTCGTTCACGCTGCGGTGCGAGAGCATCCGGACGTGCACGTCACGGTGCTCGATGCGCTGACCTATGCAGGTAGCCGCGAGTCGCTGGCGCCGGTGGCCGACGATGTGCGCCTGGTCCACGGCGACATCAGCGACGCCGCGCTGGTCGACAAGCTGGTCGGTGAGTCCGACGCGGTCGCGCACTTCGCCGCCGAAACCCACGTCGACAACTCGCTGGCCGACCCGGAGGCGTTTCTCCGCACCAACGTCGTCGGTACCTTCACTCTGCTGGAAGCAGTGCGCCGCAATGGCATTCGGCTGCATCACGTCTCGACCGACGAGGTCTACGGCGACCTGCCGCTCGACGATCCCATCCGGTTCACCGAGGCCACCGCCTACAACCCATCGAGTCCGTACTCGGCGACCAAGGCCGCATCCGACATGCTGGTGCGGTCGTGGGTGCGGTCCTACGGTGTGCGCGCGACGATCTCCAACTGCTCCAACAACTACGGGCCGTACCAGCATGTCGAGAAGTTCATCCCGCGCCAGATCACCAACGTGCTGACGGGCCGCCGCCCCAAGCTCTACGGCGCCGGGGCAAACGTCCGCGACTGGATTCACGTCACCGACCACAACCGGGCCGTCTGGCGCATCCTCTCCGACGGGGAGTTGGGGCGGACCTATCTGATCGGGGCCGACGGTGAGCGCGACAACCTGACGGTCATGCGGACGCTGCTGCGGTTGATGGACCGCGATCCGGACGACTTCGACCACGTGACGGACCGGGCGGGGCACGACCTTCGGTACGCGATCGATCCGTCGGCGCTGCGCGACGAACTGGGGTGGGCACCGCGACACGATGACTTCGAGTCCGGGCTGGCTGCCACCATCGAGTGGTACCGCGACAACGAATCCTGGTGGCGCCCACTCAAGGACGCGTCGGAGGCGATGTACGAGGAGCGCAACCAGTGACCTTCCGCGAACTCTCGGTGCCCGGTGCGTGGGAGATCACGCCGACCGTTCGCCCCGACCCGCGCGGAGTGTTCTTCGAGTGGTTCACCGACGACGAGTTCACCGCGATGACCGGCCACCGTCTCGATCTTCGGCAGGCCAACGTGTCGGTGTCGTCGGCGGGCGTGCTGCGTGGACTGCACTTCGCCCAACTGCCGCCAAGCCAGGCCAAGTACGTCACGTGTGTGCGTGGGGCCGTCTTCGACGTCGTGGTCGACATCCGGGTGGGTTCTGCGACCTTCGGCCGGTGGGACTCGGTGCTCCTCGACGATCGGGATCATCGGACGATCTACCTGTCCGAGGGGCTCGCGCACGGTTTCCTTGCGCTGGAGGATGATTCGACGGTCGCCTACCTGTGCTCGGCGGGCTACTCCCCCACCCGCGAGCACACCATCTGCCCCACCGACCCTGCCATCGGCATCGACTGGCCCCTCGTCGACGGGTCCGCACCCAACCTGTCCGAGCGCGATGCGGCGGCGCCGACTCTCGACGACGTCCTCGCGGCCGGCCTGCTGCCGACATGGGACGAGGCGCAGGCATTCACCACCGGCTTGGCCGACTAACCCCTCCCGCACCCCCTCGCCACCGTCGCACCCCTCGCGAGCGTGCGTGTCTGCGGCAGACACGCCGTGCAGATATGGCACTTCGCGCACGCTCGCCATCGACCGAACCCTTGCGGGCCGCCACTCCCCGTTACTAGGATGTCCTAGTAATCGTGATTCTTGCCGAAGGACAGGCGCTATGACCACACAGATCCCGCACTTCATCGATGGCCAGCGGACGGACGGCCAGTCCGGCCGCACCGCCGACGTCCTCAACCCCAGCACCGGTGAAGTCCAGGCCCAGGTGCCGATGGCCTCCACCGACGAGGTCGACGCCGCCGTCGCGATCGCCGTCGAGGCACAGAAGGAATGGGCAGCCTGGAACCCGCAGCGCCGCGCCCGCGTGATGATGAAGTTCGTCGAACTGGTCAACGCACATGCCAACGAGCTCGCCGAACTTCTCTCACTGGAACACGGCAAGACCGTCGCCGATTCACTGGGTGACATCCAGCGTGGCGTCGAGGTCATCGAGTTCGCCATCGGCATCCCGCATCTGCTGAAGGGCGAGTACACCGAGGGCGCGGGAGGTGGCATCGACGTCTACTCGTTGCGCCAGCCACTCGGCGTCGTCGCCGGCATCACGCCGTTCAACTTTCCCGCGATGATCCCGCTGTGGAAGGCCGGCCCCGCGCTGGCGTGTGGCAACGCGTTCATCCTCAAGCCCAGCGAGCGCGACCCCTCGGTCCCGGTCCGGCTGGCCGAACTCTTCCTCGAAGCGGGGCTGCCCAAGGGTGTCTTCCAGGTCGTGCACGGCGACAAGGAGGCCGTCGACGCCATCCTGAACCACCCCGACATCCAGGCCGTCGGCTTCGTCGGCAGCTCCGACATCGCGCAGTACATCTACTCGACGGCGGCGGCCAACGGCAAGCGCGCACAGTGCTTCGGCGGCGCCAAGAACCACATGATCGTGATGCCCGACGCCGATCTCGACCAGGCCGTCGACGCCCTCATCGGCGCGGGTTACGGCAGTGCCGGTGAGCGCTGCATGGCGATCAGCGTCGCGGTTCCGGTCGGCGCAGAAACAGCGCGACTGCTTCGCAATCGGCTCGTCGAGCGAGTGAACAACCTTCGGGTCGGTCACAGCCTCGACCCGAAGGCCGACTACGGCCCACTCGTCACCTCGGCCGCGCTGGCCCGGGTCAAGGACTACATCGCGCAGGGCGTCGAGGCCGGCGCCGAGGTCGTGGTCGACGGCCGCGAGCGCGCGAGCGACGATCTCACCTTCGGTGACGCCAGCCTGGCGGGCGGTTACTTCATCGGACCCACGCTGTTCGATCACGTCACGCCCGACATGTCGATCTACCGCGACGAGATCTTCGGCCCCGTACTGTGCATCGTCAGGGCGGACTCCTACGAAGAGGCGTTGGCGCTGCCTTCGGAGCACGAGTACGGCAACGGCGTGGCGATCTTCACCCGCGACGGTGACACCGCCCGCGACTTCGTCTCGCGCGTCCAGGTCGGGATGGTCGGGGTCAACGTGCCCATCCCGGTTCCCGTGGCGTACCACACGTTCGGCGGCTGGAAGCGTTCCGGTTTCGGCGATCTGAACCAGCACGGCCCCGCGTCGATCATCTTCTACACCAAGGTGAAGACGGTGACCCAACGTTGGCCATCCGGCATCAAGGATGGTGCCGAGTTCTCGATCCCGACGATGCAGTAGAGCTGCAATCACTTCATGGACTACTTCGGGCTCGACGAGGACGAGCGGGGCATCGCCGAGGCAGCCGCGGAGTTCGCCGCGAAACGCCTTGCGCCACATGCGCTCGAGTGGGACGAGAAGAAGCACTTCCCCGTCGAGGAGATGCGCGAGGCCGCCGAGATGGGCATGGCGGCGATCTACTGCGCCGACGACGTCGGCGGTAGCGGACTGCGCCGCCTCGACGGCGTCCGCATCTTCGAGCAACTCGCGACGGCGGATCCGACGGTCGCCGCGTTCATGTCGATCCACAACATGTGCACCTGGATGATCGACACGTACGGCACACCCGAGCAACGCAAGAGCCTGGTGCCGCGCCTGGCCTCGATGGAGCTGATCGCCAGCTACTGCCTGACCGAGCCGGGTGCCGGGTCCGACGCAAGTGCGTTGCGCACCAAGGCGGTTCGTAACGGGGATCACTACGTCCTCGACGGGGTCAAGCAGTTCATCTCCGGCGCGGGTGCGTCCGATGTCTACATCGTGATGGCGCGAACCGGAGGCGACGGACCGCGGGGTATCTCGGCCTTCGTGGTCGACAAGGACACTCCCGGAGTCAGTTTCGGCGCCGACGAGTACAAGATGGGCTGGAACGCGCAACCGACCGCTCAAGTGGTGTTCGAGGGTGCCCGCGTCCCCGCAGAGGCCATGCTGGGCGGCTCCGACGGGGAGGGCACCGGCTTCGCCATCGCGATGAACGGGCTCAATGGTGGCCGGATCAACATTGCGGCCTGCTCACTCGGCGGTGCGCAGGCCGCTTACGACAAGGCCGTCTCCTATCTCGCCGATCGCGAGGCGTTCGGTATCACGCTGCTCGACGAACCGACCATCCGCTTCACGCTCGCCGACATGGCCACCACTCTGGAGGCGTCGCGGAACCTGTTGTGGCGAGCGGCCCGCGCGCTGGATGACAACCACCCCGACAAGGTCGAGTTGTGCGCGATGGCCAAGCGCTACGTCACCGACGCCTGCTTCGACGTGGCAGACCAGGCCCTGCAGTTGCACGGCGGCTATGGATATCTGCGCGAGTACGGGCTGGAGAAGATCGTCCGCGATCTGCGGGTGCACCGCATTCTCGAGGGCACCAACGAAATCATGCGAGTGGTGATCGGGCGGGCAGAAGCTGCCCGTGGCCGCTCCTCGGCGTAACACCGAAAGGGTTTGTCAATGGCGACGATCGCGTTCCTGGGACTCGGCAACATGGGCGGTCCGATGGCCGCCAATCTGGTGACCGCGGGGCACACCGTGCGGGGGTTCGACCCCGTGCCTGCCGCCACGGCGACGGCGGCGGGCAACGGCGTCGACGTCTTCGACACCGGCGCCGAGGCGGTGACCGGGGCCGAGGTCGTCATCACCATGCTGCCCAACGGCGAACTGGTGCGCAGCTGCTACGACGAGGTGCTGCCAACCGCGGCCGACGGCGCACTCTTCATCGACAGCTCGACGATCTCCGTCGACGATGCCCGCAGTGTTCACGCCCTGGCCGCGGCGCGCGGCTTCGCGCAACTCGACGCGCCCGTGTCGGGCGGCGTCAAGGGAGCAGTCGCCGGAACGCTCGCGTTCATGGTCGGCGGTGAGGACGCGGCGGTCGAGCACGGTCGTAGCGTGCTGGAACCCATGGCGGGCAAGATCATTCACTGCGGGGCATCCGGCGCGGGCCAGGCCGCCAAGGTGTGCAACAACATGGTGCTCGCGGTGCAGCAGATCGCCGTCGGCGAGGCGTTCGTCCTTGCCGAGAAACTGGGTCTCTCGGCGCAGTCGCTGTTCGACGTGATGACCGGTGCGACGGGCAACTGCTGGGCCGTGCACACGAATTGCCCGGTGCCAGGCCCGGTTCCGACCTCGCCGGCGAACAACGACTTCAAGCCTGGTTTCGCCACCGCGTTGATGAACAAGGACCTCGGGTTGGCGATGGCGGCCGTCGACTCGACGGGGTCGACGGCGCCGTTGGGCACCCACGCCGCCGAGATCTACGCGAAGTTCGCAGCCGACAA
Source organism: Mycolicibacterium sp. (assembly GCF_016462545.1). Classification (GTDB taxonomy): domain Bacteria; phylum Actinomycetota; class Actinomycetes; order Mycobacteriales; family Mycobacteriaceae; genus Mycobacterium. The sequence continues at coordinate 13,386 of NZ_JAEMTA010000067.1, forward strand.
CGCGGGCAAGGACTTCAGCGCCGTCATCGAGCTGCTACGCGGCAGCTGAGCGGTTTCCGGTCGCCCACAGCCGACCCTGAAGGCGGCGACAGTCGGCGACGTGCAGGCCGCCGTAGTCCGCGCGGGCGCCCACCACGTCGGGATCGACGAGCACGCCCGCCAACCCCGCGCCCAACGCGAGACGCGACCCCGCCGGGGACCCACTGAACACCAGGCAATCGTGGGCGGGCGCGCCCAGTTCGGCCAACGCGAGGCGATAGGCATCGCCGCTCGGCGTCGACGTGCCGACGTCGTCGGCGGTCACGATCGTCTGCACCAGTCCGTCACCGACCAGTTGGCGTACCAGGGGCTCCACCCACTGACGACGGCCGACACTCACGATGCCGACGGCGACCCCCGCGGTGAACGCATCGGTGATCAACTCGACCAGACCGGCCCGCGGGTCCAGGTCGGCGGCCAACATCACCTCGTCGACCATCATCGACTTGGTCGTGCAGATCTCATCGACGAGCACCCTGAGCAGGACGTCGCATTCGGTGCAGATGCCACGCGACCGTAGCTCGGCGGCGACGCGCTGCCGCTCGTCGGGCAGAGCGAGCAGCTTGCGGTAGCGCGCTGGGGACCACGTCAGATCTAGCCCGTGTGCCGCGAAGGCTGCGTTGAAGGCGAGCCGGTGGCCACCGCCTTCGACGTCAGTGAGGGCGTCGAGGTCGAAGATCATTGCGCGCAGCGGATGTGGAGCCACCTCGCTGGGGCGCGACGTGTCCCACCAGAAGCGACCTGCCCGCCATGCTCTATCCGGTATCGAGGACATGCACCAAGAGTGGGCCACATCACATCCTGGCGCCTCCCCCATCCGGGGGATTGAACGGCCCAAGTTGGCTACCAGCTGGGATGCCGGTCCTATGCTCGTGCCATGTCCGCCGCACACGCTCCGGTGAGGCTCGTACTGGTGGACGACCACGAGATGGTCATCGAGGGTCTCAAGGCCATGCTGACGTCGTTCGGCGATCGCGTCGAGGTCGTCGGCCAGGCTGTCGGCGCCGAACGGGCCATGGGCGTCGTCGCCGATCTGGACCCCGACATCGTGTTGTGCGACGTGCGCATGCAGGGCTCGAGCGGGCTGGACCTGTGCGCCGCGCTCCGTGGTCGTGACCCGCAGCGCAAGGTCGTCATGCTGTCGGTCTACGACGACGAGCAATACCTCTTCCAGGCCTTGCGCGTCGGTGCGGCCGGCTACCTACTGAAGAGCATCAGCAGCGACGAATTGGTCCGCCAACTCGAATTCGCCCACGCCGGGGAGACGGCGATCGATCCGGGGATGGCCGCGCGAGCCGTCGACACCGCGGCCCGGTTGCAGCGCGACGAGTTCTGGCCAGGTGCCCGTCAGGGGTTGACCCAGCGCGAGAGCGAGATCCTGTCCTACGTTGTTACCGGCCTGTCGAACCGAGGCATCGCGACCAAGCTGGTGATCGGCGACGAGACCGTGAAGACCCACCTGCGGTCGATCTACCGCAAGCTCGGCGTCAGCGACCGCACCGGCGCCGTGGCGACCGCGCTGCGGGAGGGGATCTACCAGTGACGGAGGGCAGGAGCGAAGCGACCCGGGAAGCAGTGACGGAGGGCAGGAGCGAAGCGACCCGGGAAGTGGCACCCGCTCGCAGGGGTGAGAACGCGGTCCGCGATCTCGTAGATGCCGATCGGGAGCTCGCCCTGCTGCGTGAGCTGATCCACGCGGCGTCTCGCGGACCGGGCGTCGAGCCGCTCGCCGAGGCTGCCGCCCGGATGATCACCGCGGCGACCGGAACCGACGTCTGCTTCGTCCACGTCCTGGACGACGCAGAACGCTCGCTCACGCTGACGGGGGCGACGCCGCCGTTCGACGCCGAGGTCGGCAAGATCCGGCTGCCGTTGGGGCAGGGGGTGTCAGGCTGGGTGGCCAGCCATCGCGAACCCGTGGTGATCGTCCACGACAAGGAATCCGACCCGCGATACCTGCCGTTCGAATCGTTGCGCGGCTCGGACTTCACGTCGATGGTGTCGGTGCCCATGGAAACCGACCCGGGTGGCCTGGTCGGAGTGCTGAACGTGCATACCGTGGCCCGTCGCGAGTTCACCGGTCGCGACGTGGAACTGCTGCTGGTCATCGGCCGCCTGATCGCAGGCGCCATGCACCAAGCCAGACTGCATCGTCAGCTCGTGACCCGCGAGCGTGCGCACGAGAACTTCGTCGAGCAGGTCATCGAAGCGCAGGAGATCGAACGCCGGCGGCTGGCCGGTGACATCCACGACGGCATCTCCCAACGCCTTGTCACGCTGTCCTACCGGCTGGATGCTGCCAGCAGGGCGGTGGGCGAGGACGCCGACGCGGTCGCCGAGCAGCTGAGCATGGCCCGCGAGCTGGTCGACCTGACCCTGCAGGAGGCCCGCGCTGCGATCGGCGGACTGCGCCCACCGGTCCTCGACGACCTCGGCCTCGCGGGCGGGCTCGCCAGCCTTGCCAGGTCCATCCCGCAGGTGGAGATCGGCCTCTTCATCGACATCGACCTGGCCGAGGCGCGGCTTCCCGACCACATCGAGATCGCCCTCTACCGCATCGCCCAGGAGTGTCTGCAGAACGTGGTCAAGCACGCCCGCGCCGCCAACGCGAGCCTGACGTTCTCGGTGGGCGACGAGTCGGCATGTCTCGAAATCGTCGACAACGGAGTGGGTTTCGACACCTTCGAGCATCCACTCGGCGGAGACGAGATGGGCGGTTACGGCCTGTTGTCTATGGCCGAGCGAGCGGAGATCGTCGGGGGCAGGCTCAACATCCGATCGCGGCCCGGTTCGGGCACGGCGGTCACTGCGACGATCCCGCTGCCGTCGCAGCCGGCGCCCTAGCGCGCAGTCTTCCGACCGCTCGCGCAGGTCTCGAGGTGTCCCTCGAGCGCCGCGAGGACGTCGTCGGACGCCGCCTCGATGACCGCCAGGCGCTCGGGCCCGACGACGTCGATGAAGAGTGCGCGCACGCGGGCGGCATTCGCCGGAGCAGATGACTCGATGGCGCTCCGACCCGCCTCGGTCAACACCACGTCCGGGTAGCGCGCGTCGGAGTTCTCGCGCCGCACCAGACCCCGCTTCTCCATCCGGCTGAGGTGGTGCGACATCCGACTCTTCTCCCATTGGGTGGCGCGGCCGAGTTCGAATGCACGTAATCGACCCCCTGGGGCCTCGGACAGGTTCACCAGGACCTCGAAGTCGGAGTCGGAGATGTCGAAGTCCTGTTGTAGGTGCTTGACCAGGTGCCGTTCCAACAGATGGTGCATCTCGACGAAGCTCCGCCACGCCCTCCGCTGTTCGTCATCGAGCCCAGCGCCGTTCGCCATGGACGCACCCTATCGCACTGAGTTGACATATCAACTCAATGGCATAAGGTTGATTTAGGGTTGACATATCAACCCAAACGAGATGGGAGGAGACCTGATGGCGAACGACAAGGTGATCGCAGTGGTCGGCGCGACCGGATCGCAGGGTGGCGGCCTGGTGCGGGCCATCCTCGAGGACCCCGCCCAGGAGTTCCGCGTACGGGCCCTGACCCGGAGCGCACAGTCGGCGAATGCCCGGGAGCTGGCTTCGGCGGGAGCCGACGTGGTCGAGGCCGACCTCGAGAACGGCCCGAGCCTGCGCGCGGCCTTCGAGGGTATCGACGGCGCTTTCGTCGTCACCAACTACTGGGCCCCGCGCACGGCCGATGACGAGGCGAAACGCACCCGCGCGAGCATGGAACTCACGCAGGCCGACACCGCCGCGCTGGCCGCCAAACAGGCGGGTGTCGGCCACGTGATCTGGTCGACGCTCGAGGACACGCGCGAGTTCTTCGGGTCCGACGACGACGTGCCGGACGTCGACGGCGCCTACAAGGTGCCGCACTTCGATGCGAAGGCCGAAGCAGACGCGCTGTTCCGCGAATACGACGTCCCGACCACCTTCCTACGGACCACCTTGTTCTACGAGGGCTTCACCGACTCGATGGGTCCCCGGCGACGCGAGGACGGCAAGCTGGTGCTCACGCTGCCGATGGCCGACCAGAGATTGCCGGGCATCGCGGTCGCCGACATCGGCAGGACGGCGCTGGGGATCTTCCGCCGCGGTGCGGAGTTCATCGGCTCGACGGTGAGCATCGCAGGCGATCACCTGACCGGTGAGCAGTACGCCGCGGCCATGGGCGACGCGCTCGGCGAAGAGGTCCACTACCAACCGCTCGGCTGGAACGAATTCCGCGCCCAGGGCTTCCCGGGCGCGGTCGAGATGGGCAACATGTTTCAGTACTACGCCCAGAACTCGGCCAATTTCGTCGGCGACCGCGACCTGGCGAGAGTTCGCGAGCTCAACCCGGGCCTGCTGTCATTCCGCGACTGGCTTGCCCTGCCCGACAATGAGATTCGTGTCGAGAACTAGAAGTCACCGGCCTGACGCCGCAGCGTCTCGATCGCCGTCGCGAGCGCGGCCGACTCCGCCCCCGAGATGCCGATGTCGGCGAACACCTCGTCGTTGAGCGTCACGGTGGCGTCCTCGACGGTCGAGCGGCCCAGATCGGTCAGCCGGACCAGCGTGGTGCGCCCGTCGGTGGGGTGTGGGATTCGCTCGACCAGCCCGTCGCGCTCCAGTCGTCGAATCGCATGGGTCACGCTGGTGACGTGGACCTGCAACCGGTCCGACGCCTTGGTGATGGGTAGCGCACCGCTGCTGCTGAAGGCCAGCAGTCGCAGGAGTTCGTAGCGCGAGAAGCTCAGATCGTAGGGGCGTAACGCGTTCTCGACGCGGGCCAGGAGGATCTGGTGGGCCCGCATCACCGACGTGACGGCGACCATGCCGTCGGCCACCTCGCCCCAACCGGCCCGCTCCCAGTTGGTGCGGGCCAGCGCGATGGGATCACGCTCGGGCGGCTGCGAAGACACGCCCCTTCATACCGCACCGTCGCCTCGACACGCGGTAACTCAGCCGGTGGCGGAGGGGCTCACATCCGCCGCTCGAGCAGCACTTGTCCGGAGTCGACGTAAACCAGTTCGATGGAGGCGATTTGGTCCTTGGGCATGGCGGTGTTGCCGCTGGGCAAGGCGGTGGCGCCGGACAGGCCGAGCCACGTGGCCACCTGCGTGCGGCTGCCGTCGCGGCCGACGACCACCATGCCGAGGTTGCTCGGCGCGGCGCCTTCACCACCCGACCACTGACCGTAGGTACACGCCATGTCGATGCGCGTACCCCACGTGAAGCCGCTCAACGCGACGGTCGCGCTGAACGGCGTCGGGGCGATCTTGGTCATCTCCATCTGCGCAGCGGCCGGCACGGTGTCGCCGCTTCGCAAGCCCATCAGCTCGGGACGGATCGCGATGACCAGTCCGACGGCCAGCACCGCCGCAGCGACCCCGACCACGGCCGACGTCAAGAATCGAGATCGACGCCTGCGCCATCGCACCCTGTCCAAGACGGAGTCGAGTACCTCGGGCCGCAGCGGCGGAGGCTCGGACTGCTCGCCCTCGAGACCCCGCACGTCCTCGGCACCGAGAAGGCCGAGCAGTGCAGGCACGCCACTGAGTTCGGCGACGGCGGCGCGGCACCGGTCGCACGTCTCGAGGTGCGCCTCGAACTCGCGGCGTTCGGAGCTCGAGAGCGATCCGAGCACGTACGCCGCGTCCCATGTCGCGTAACGGTCGACGTCGAGGGGTCCACCGGACGATGTCATCGCGTCACCCCCATCTCCTGCAGGTTCAGACGTAGCGCCCGCACGGCGTAGTGCAGCCGGGACTTCACGGTGCCCTCGGCGATCTGCAGATCGGCCGCCGTCTGTGCGACGCTCCATCCCTGGTAGTACGCGCGCAGGATGACCGCGCGGTGGTCGTCGGACAGTTGGCTCAACGCGGTGCCGAGCAGCAGCTTGTCCAACGCGTGGTCGACGTCGTCCGGCCCGGCCCGGTCGGCGATCGTCTCCACGTCTGCGGTCCCGGACTCCTTGCGGAACCGTGCGCTCCGCGTCTCGTCGATGATCAGATTGCGGGCGACGGTGAACAACCAGGCGCGCGCGGACCGTTCGGCGTCCGCGGTGACCTCGGGATGGCGCCACGCCCGCAGCAGCGTCTCCTGGACGACGTCTTCGGCGCGCGCATGGTCACCGGTGAGCCGCAGGGCGTAGCGCCACAGAGCAGCGGCGTGCTCGTCATAGAGCACCCGCATCATGGCGGCCTCCGGATCGCTCATTGCCACCTCCGCCACTAGACACGCAGCGGACGCCCGCGAGGTTCAACGCACTACAGCGTCAGGATGCGCGGCCCGTCATCGGTCGCGGCGACGGTGTGCTCCCAATGCGCGGCGTGGGTGCCGTCGGCGGTGACGACGGTCCACTCGTCCTCCAGCACGACGGTCTTCGTGGTGCCCAGCGTCAGCATCGGCTCGATCGCCAGCACGGACCCGTGCACCAGGTGTGGCCCGCGGCCCGGCGATCCCTCGTTGGGCAGGAACGGGTCCATGTGCATGCTTCTGCCGATGCCGTGACCGCCGTAGCCCGAGACGATTCCGTACTTGCGGTCGTGGCGCGCCTCGGCGGCGTGGGTGCCGACCTCGATGGCGTGCGAGACGTCCGTGAGCCTGTTGCCCGGCACCATGGCGGCGATTCCCGACTCCATCGCCGAGCGGGTGGCCTCCGACAATGCCTCGTCGGCTCCGATCAGTTCGCCGATGCCGAACGTGACGGCAGAATCGCCGTGCCAGTCGTCGAGGATCGCGCCGCAATCGATGGACACCAGATCGCCTGCGGCCAGTTGCTCCTCCGCCGAGGGGATGCCGTGCACGACGCGATCGTTGACCGACGAGCAGATGCTGCCTGGAAACCCGTGGTAGCCCAGGAACGACGGGATGCCACCGCCATCGCGGATGACCGCCTCGGCGACGGCGTCGAGTTCGAGCGTCGAGACCCCGGGGCGAGCAGCCTGGCGCACGGCCCGCAGCGCGGCGGCCACCAGCGCACCTGCCGCGGCCATCGCGTCGAGCTCGCCCGCGCTGCGGTGCGGGACGACCTTGCGGCCGCGGAGGCTGGGCATTCCGATCATCGGTCTACTTGCCGAGAGCGCGCAGGGCGCGGGCGAACACCTCGTCGAGATCGCCGACGGCGTCGACCGTCTTGAGCTCGTCGGAGTAGTAGTCCAGAAGGGGTGCGGTCTCGTCGCGATAGACCTTCATCCGGTTCAGGATGACGTCCTCGGTGTCGTCGGCACGACCGCGGCTCTTCAGCCGCTTCAGCAGCTCGTCCTCGGACACCCGGAACTCGAGTACGGCGTCGAGCTCGAGATTGCGCTTGGCCAGCATCTCCCGCAGCGCCTCGGCCTGCTCCACCGAACGCGGGAAGCCGTCGAGGATGAATCCTCCGGCGACGTCCTCGTCGTCGAGTCTGTCGTCGACGAGCGCGTTGGTCAGCGTGGCGGGCACCAGGTCGCCGGCGTCGAGGTACTTCTTGGCCTCGAGTCCGAGCGTGGTACCGGTGCTGATGTTGTGCCGGAACAGGTCACCGGTGGAGATCTGCGGGATGCCCAGCTTGTCGACCAGCTTCTCGGCCTGCGTGCCCTTGCCTGCGCCGGGCGGTCCAAGCAACACGATTCTCACTTGAGGAACCCTTCGTAGTTGCGCTGCATGAGCTGGCTCTCGATCTGCTTCACCGTGTCCAGACCGACGCCGATCATGATCAGGACCGCGGTACCGCCGAAGGGCAGGTTCTGCACGGAGCCGGTGTTGCCGATCTCGAGGAACAGGTTCGGCAGCACGGCGATCACACCGAGGTAGATCGAGCCTGGCAGGGTGATGCGACTCAGAACGTATCGCAGGTAGTCCGCAGTTGGCTTGCCAGGACGAATGCCGGGGATGAAGCCACCGAACTTCTTCATCTCGTCGGCGCGCTCATCGGGGTTGAACGTGATCGACACGTAGAAGTACGTGAAGAAGATGATCAGACCGAAGTAGATCCCGATGTAGACGGGGCTCGCTGGGTTCGTCAGATAGTTCGCGACGAACTTGTCCCACCACCCGGTGCCCGGGCTGCTGCTGCCGCTCTGGATCAACTGCGTGATCAGGTGCGGGATGTAGATCAGCGACGAGGCGAAGATGACGGGGATGACGCCGGCCTGGTTGACCTTCAGGGGCAGGTAGGTCGAGGTGCCGCCGTACATGCGCCGACCGACCATGCGCTTGGCGTACTGCACGGGAATGCGGCGCTGCCCCTGCTCGACGAACACCACGCCGACGATGATGACCAGCGCGGCGATGCACACCATGGTGAACACGGTCGGTCCGCGGCCGTCGAGGATCGTCTTGCCCTCCGACGGGATGCGTGCGGCGATGCCGGCGAAGATCAGCAGCGACATGCCGTTGCCGATGCCCCGCTCGGTGACCAGCTCACCCATCCACATCACCAGCGAGGCGCCGGCGGTCAGCACGAGCACGATGACGACGAGGGTGAAGATCGACGAGTTGGAGATGATGTCGAGGCTGCAGCCCTGCAGCAGGCCGCCGTTGGCGGCCAGCGCCACGATCGAGGTGCCCTGCAGCAGCGCCAGCGCAACCGCGAGGTAGCGCGTGTACTGCGTCATCTTGGCCTGGCCGGACTGGCCTTCCTTGCGCAGTTGCTCGAACCGCGGGATGACCACGGTGAGCAGCTGCACGATGATGCTGGCGGTGATGTAGGGCATGACGCCGACCGCGAACACCGACAACTGCAGTAGTGCGCCGCCGGAGAAGAGGTTGATCAGCGAGTAGATCTGCGCTGACCCGCCGCTATTGACCTGCTCGATGCACTTCTGCACGTTGGGGTAGTTGACGCCGGGGGACGGCAGCGTGGCGCCGACCCGATAGAGGATGACGATGCCCAGCGTGAAGAGAATCTTCCGTCGGAGGTCGGCCGTCCGCAACGACGAGATGAAAGCCGAAAGCACTCTTCCTCCTGCGCAGCCGGGCTCAAGTCGCGGCGTGCCGATGGGGCTGGTCCGACCAGCGCGTTATGGGTAAGTCCTGAGCGATCCGTCCGCCGGCGCACAGTCATGCCTGAAGCCAGCGCAAATCGCGCGTTGGAACAGTCTACGAGACTAACAGTTGCCGCCGGTCGGACCCTCATCCGATCGACGCGACGGCGACCTGATCGGCCCATCAGGATCGAAGCGTACAGTCGCGAGCAGCTCGTTACATCAGCTAACTAAACTTCGCGGGAGTATCGAATGACGCGCACCGAAGGTGACACCTGGGACCTGGCTTCGAGCGTAGGGGCAACGGCGACGATGGTGGCCGCGGCACGGGCCATGGCAGGCCGCGCCGAACACCCACTGATCGACGACCCGTTCGCCGAACCGCTCGTACGCGCGGTCGGCGTCGACGTCATGACCCGCCTGGCCACCGGCGAACTGGCCGCGGAACGACTCGGCGGCGACGCAGCAGTGGGCATGGAACGGATGGCCGACAACATGGCCGTGCGGACGGTGTTCTTCGACGAGTTCTTCCTCGACGCCGCCAACGCAGGCGTCACCCAGGCCGTCATCCTCGCCGCGGGGCTGGATTCCCGCGCCTACCGACTGGCGTGGCCCGCGGGGACCACCGTGTACGAGATCGACCAGCCCGACGTGATCGAGTTCAAGAGCCGGACGCTTGCCGAACTGGGCGCCATCCCCACCGCCTACCGGCGGACGGTCGCGATCGACCTCCGTGATGACTGGCCGACAGCCCTCGTTCAGGCCGGTTTCGATCCGGGTGCGAAGACGGCGTGGAGCGCGGAGGGCCTGCTCGGCTATCTGCCTCCGGAGGCACAGGACCGGCTACTGGACACCATCACCGAGCTGAGCGCCCCCGGCAGCCGCCTGGCCACGGAGAGTGCGCCCACCCAAGATCCGGCGAACGAGGCCGCGATCCGCGAACGCATGAAGGGCGTCGCCGAGCACTGGCGTGAGCATGGCTTCGACCTCGACGTGGCCGAACTGGTCTACTTCGGCGACCGCAACGAAGCCGCCGCGTATCTGACCCGTCACGGCTGGGACGTCACCGGAAGCACTCTGCGCGAGCTGTTCGCCGCCCACGGCCTTCCGCCGTTCGACGACGAGGACATGGCGGGCTTCGCCGACATGCGTTACGTGAGCGGAACGCTGGGCGGCGCGAAGTGAGCCGCACCGACGCCGACCGCTGGGACCTCGCCTCCAGCGTCGGGGCGACGGCCACCATGGTCGCCGCGGCCCGGGCGCTCGCGTCGCGGGAGGCGAACCCGTTGATCGACGATCCCTATGCCGCTCCCCTGGTGCGCGCGGTGGGCATCGACTTCTTCACCAAGCTGGTGGACGGCACCCTCCCAATCGAAGGCGACGATGCGGCCACGATGATGACCGGCGTCATGGCCGTTCGCACGCGCTTCTTCGACGACTTCTTCCTCGAGGCGACAGCCGCGGGCGTGACGCAGGCCGTCATCCTGGCCTCTGGCCTCGACTCACGCGCGTACCGGCTGGACTGGCCCGCGGGCACCACCGTGTTCGAAATCGACCAGCAAGCGGTGATCGAGGCCAAGTCCGCGGCCATGGCCGAGCTCGGCGCCAGCCCCACCGCCGATCGCCGGGCCGTGGCGGTCGACCTGCGCGACGACTGGTCTGCGGCGTTGACGGCGGCGGGCTTCGACGCGTCGGTACCCACGGCGTGGAGCGCCGAGGGACTCCTGGTCTACCTGCCACCGGAGGCCCAGGACCGGCTGTTCGACGACATCACCGCGGCATCCGCACCGGGCAGCCGACTCGCCACCGAGTACCACCCCGACGCGGGCGCGGGCCTCGGCCGGCGCGCTGCGGCGCTCGGCGACCGTTGGCGCGAGCACGGATTCGACGTCGACGTCGCCGACCTGTTCTACGAGGGTGAACGCACACCCGTCGTCGACTACCTGAGCACCAAGGGGTGGCAGGTGTCGGCGCGCCCCCGGCCCGATGTGTTCGCCGCCTACGGCCGCACCTTCCCAGACTCCGAAGGGCTTGCGCACCTTCGTGATTCGCTATCCGTCATTGCCACCCTCGCCTGAAGGAGACCACCGTGCCACGTACCCATGACGACAGCTGGGACCTCGCGACGAGCGTGGGAGCCACCGCCACCGCGGTCGCCGCCTCCCGCGCCACCGCATCACAGGGCCCCGACGCATTGCTCGACGACCCCTGGGCCGAACCGCTCGTCCGCGCCGTCGGACTGGACGCCTTCGTCAAGGTCGTCGACGGCGAGCTCGACGCCGAGGATGACCCCCTGCTCAACCGGCAGGCATTGAACGAGCAGATCGCCGTCCGGACCCGCTTCTTCGACGACTTCTTCACCACCGCAAGCGGTTCTGGCGTTCACCAGGCCGTCATCCTGGCCTCCGGACTCGACACCAGGGCCTACCGCCTACCGTGGCACGAAGGCACCGTCGTCTTCGAGATCGACCAGCCCGACGTCATCGAGTTCAAGACCCGCACGCTCGCCGACCTCGGCGCCGAGCCCACTGCCACCCGCCGCACGGTGGCGATCGACCTGCGCGAGGACTGGCCGTCCGCGCTGAAGGCCGCCGGGTTCGATCCCAGCGCACCGACCGCGTGGAGCGCCGAGGGTCTGTTGGTCTATCTGCCGCCGGAGGCCCAGGACCGGTTGTTCGACCACATCACCGAACTGTCGGCGCCGGGCAGTCGGGTCGCGACCGAACACATGGACATGTCGGGCCTACCCAGCGACTGGGCGGCCAAGCTCACCGAGCGCACCAGGCGCTATGGCACGACGATCGATCTGGCCGACCTGTTCTACACCGGTGAGCGCAACGGTGCCGCCGACTATCTGGCCAACCACGGCTGGGACACCGACATTCGCACGACCGCAGAGGCATACGCCGCCAACGGTTTCGAGCTGCCCGACGATGAACTCGCCGGGTTCGGCGGCGGCTCGGGATATCTCACCGCGACGAAGAAGTAGAGGAGAACTCACATGGCAAGAACCGAAGGCGACACCTGGGACCTGGCCTCCAGCGTCGGAGCGACGGCCACCATGGTCGCCGCGCAGCGCGCACTGGGCCACCGCGAGAAGCTGATCGACGACCCCTACGCCGAGCCACTGGTGCGCGCAGTAGGCGTCGATCTCTTCACACGGATGCTGGACGGCGACCTCGACCTCACTGGCGTCGAACCGGGCTTCACGCCGCGCCGTGCTGCCGAGAGCATGGCCGTGCGCACCCGCTTCTTCGACCAGGTGTTCCTCGATGGGGCGGCGGCCGGGGTGCGGCAGGCCGTGATCCTCGCCGCGGGTCTCGATGCCCGGGGCTACCGACTCCCCTGGCCGGACGGCACTGTCGTCTACGAGGTGGACCAGCCGGAGGTCATCGAGTTCAAGACGACGACCCTGGCGGGGATCGGGGCGACACCGGCGGCGACGCATCGCACGGTGGCGATCGACCTGCGCGACGACTGGCCGAAGGCGCTGAAGGACAACGGCTTCGACCCGACGCAACCGACGTCGTGGAGCGCCGAAGGCTTGCTGATCTATCTGCCCCCGGACGCCCAGGACAAATTGTTCGACGCCATCACCGCCCTCTCGGCGCGGGGCAGTCGACTGGCCACCGAACACGTTCCGGATCTCAAGGCGTTCACCGACGAACGCTCACAGCGCATGTCGGAACGGCTCAAGCAGCTCGGGTCCGACATCGAGATGGCCGACCTCGTCTACCAGGGGGAGCGCAACCACGTCGTGGACTATCTGGCCGCTCGCGGGTGGGACGTGTCGGTCCTCGGCATGCGGGAAGCCTTCGCGGTCAACGGGTTCGACTTTCCGGACGACGAGATGTCGGCGATGTTCGCCGATCTCAGCTACGTGAGCGCCGTCCTGACGGGCTGAGCCGTCAGAAGCGGTGATCACCGAGCCACAGCGCGTTGACGCCGGTCAGCGACCGCTCGGCCTGCGTCAGCAGGATCGATGCCGATCGGCCGACCAGCGCGCCGAAGGCATCCGGCAGGGACGCCGCCGCAGGCTGAGAGGAGGGCTTGGGTCGCAGCATGTCCAGCAGCGAGGACCCAGGCAGCCCAACGAGTTTCACCTCGGTGTCGGCGTCGAAACCAGCGAGCACCTTGGCACGGTCGATGGCCGTGCGAAGGCCGCCGAGCTCATCGACGAGGCCGCGTTCCTTGGCGTCGGCTCCGGTCCACACCCGCCCGCGTGCCACGGCGTCGACGGCCTCGGGTGTCATGCCCCGGCCGGCGGCGACCCGCTGGACGAAGTCGGTGTAGAACAGGTCGGCCTCGGCCTCGACGTGTGAGTGCTGCTCATCGGTGAACGGTGCGTTCACCGACCAGGCGTCGGCATTGCGGTTGGTGCGAACCGAATCGAAGCCGATGCCGAGGCGTTCCTTCAGGTCTCGAGCGACGAGCTTGCCCGTCACGACGCCGATCGATCCGGTGAGGGTGCCGGGGTTGGCGACGATCGAGTCCGCAGCCATCGACACGTAATAGCCGCCCGAGGCTGCCACGGCGCCCATGGAGGCGACGATGGGCTTGCCCGCGTCACCGAGTCGAACCACCTCGCGCCAAATGGTTTCCGAGCCGGTGACGGATCCGCCGGGGCTGTCGACGCGCAGGACTACGGCCGACACGTCGTCGTCGGCGCCCGCCTCGCGCAGAGCGGCGGCAATGGTGTCACCGCCCGCGCTGGAGGTTCCCAGCGGTGACAGCGTTCGACCGCCGCGACCACTGACGATCGGTCCGGCCAACGTGACGACGGCGATGGTCGGCTTGGACTTACGTCCCGGTAGCGCGGGTCCCGAGGTGCCCGTTCGCGCATAGCGCGACAGGAACAGCCGCGGCGCGCCGTCGGGATCGTCCGGTGAGACATCCTGTGCACCAGTGAGTTCTGCGATACGCGCATAGGCCTCGTCGCGAAAGCCGATGCGGTCGACGAGGCGTCCGCTGACCGCATCGTCACGCAGCAGCGGAGCCCTGTCGGCGAGCGCGTCGAGGTCGGCAGGGTCGAGGTGTCGAGACGCGGCCACACCGGCCAGCACTTGCTCGTGCATGCTCTCGATCAGCCTGCCGTCGGCCTCTCGATGAGCGTCGGTGTAGCTCTCCTGCGTGAACATGTTTGCGGCCGACTTGTATTCGCCGCGGGCGATGAACTGGGCCTGGACACCGGCCTTCTCCAGCGCGTCGCGCAGGAAGAGGGCGTTGGTCGCGAACCCCACCAGCCCGACGGTGCCCGATGGCTGCATCCAGATCTCGCGAAAAGCCGACGCCAGGTAGTACGACATCGTGCCCGGGTAGGTCTCCGCCCACGCCAGAGATGGCTTGGCGTCGCTGAACTCGACGATCGCCTCGCGAAGTTCCTGCACCGGACCGGCAGCGGCAGCCGGGACCTGGACGCGGGCGATCAAGCCGGCGATGCGATCGTCCTTGGCTGCGCGACGGATCGCCGCGACGGCCTCACGCAGCAGCAGGGGCTTGCCGTTGCCGTTGAGCATCGCCAGCGGGTCGAACCCACCGGACTCCTGCGGAACCGACTGCAGATCGAGTTCGAGCACACAGCCGTCGGGCACGCCATGATGCCGGGCCGTGTCCACCCTGCGCACGATCGCGCGCAACTCGTCGGTGCCGGGGACGTCGGTCAGGAAGCTGAGCATTCTTCGAGCCTACCGATCGTGCCGCCCGCTCGAGATCGACGTTTCGCAGCGCCGCACTCGAACGTCGGCTGCGAAACGTGGATCTCGTCGCCCCGCGCACGACGAAGGGCCCCGCCGAAGCGGGGCCCACGTCGTGCGTCGTGCGAATTTACAGCTCGGTGACCGAGCCACCTGCGGCGCTGATCTTCTCGCGCGCGCTGCCACTGAACTTGTGTGCGGTGACGTCGACCTTGACGGTCAGCTTCCCGTCGCCGAGAACCTTCACCAGAGTGTTCTTGCGGACCGCGCCCGCAGCGACCAGCTCGTCGACACCAACGGTGCCGCCCTTCGGGAAGAGCCGGTTGAGGTCGCCGAGGTTGACGACTTCGTACTCGGTGCGGAACCGGTTCTTGAAGCCCTTGAGCTTCGGCAGCCGCATGTGGATCGGCATCTGCCCACCCTCGAACGTCACGGGGACGTTCTTGCGGGCCTTGGTGCCCTTGGTACCGCGGCCTGCGGTCTTGCCCTTGGAGCCCTCACCACGGCCGACGCGAGTCTTGGCGGTCTTGGACCCGGGTGCCGGGCGCAGGTCGTGCAATTTGATGACGTCGCTCATGTGTTACGCCTCCTCAACGGTTACGAGGTGGTTGACCACGGCGAGCAGGCCACGCGTCTGAGCGTTGTCCTCGCGGACCACGGTCTGACGGATCTTGCGAAGTCCGAGACTCCGCAGGCTCTCCCGCTGCTTCCAGCGCGCCCCGACGGTGCTGCGCACCTGGGTGATCTTTACTTGACCCGATTCTGAAGCCATGACTATGCCGATCCTTCACGCGCTGCCGCAGCGGCAAGCGCATCGCTCTCACGTCGCGCCTTGAGCATGCTCGACGGGGCGACGTCCTCGATGGAGAGGCCACGACGTGCGGCGACCTCTTCGGGGCGCTGGATCATCTTCAGCGCGGCAACGGTGGCGTGAACCACGTTGATCGCGTTGTCACTGCCCAGCGACTTGGCCAGAATGTCGTGCACGCCAGCGCATTCCAGCACCGCGCGGCACGCGCCACCGGCGATGACACCGGTACCGGCGCTGGCGGGACGCAGCATGACCACACCCGCAGCTGCCTCACCCTGAACGGGGTGGACGATGGTGCCGCCGATCAGGGGCACCCGGAAGAAGCTCTTGCGGGCCTCTTCGACGCCCTTGGCGATCGCGGCGGGAACTTCCTTGGCCTTGCCGTAGCCGACACCGACCATGCCGTTGCCGTCGCCGACGATGACCAGCGCGGTGAAGCTGAAGCGCCGACCACCCTTGA
>NZ_JAEMTA010000018.1 GCF_016462545.1 Mycolicibacterium sp.
CCTTCATCCTGGTGCCCGGTATCGACGTGCCGTTCCACTCCGAGGTGCTGCGCGTTGGTGTCGCGGACTTCCGTCGCTCGCTGGAGCGGGTCATGCCGCGCGACGCGGATCCGGATCTGTTGATCGGCAAGTACATCCCCAACCTGGTGCCGCGGCCCTTCACGCTGGATCGTGACTTCATCGAGGAGATCCGCGATCTGGTGCCCGCCGAGCCGCTCGACGAGATCCTCGCCGACTACGACACGTGGCTCACCGAGCGTCCGCGCGAGCTGTGCCGCAAGATCGTGATCGAGCTGCTGGCGTGGCAGTTCGCCAGCCCGGTGCGCTGGATCGAGACCCAGGACCTGCTCTTCATCGAGGAGGCCGCAGGCGGGCTCGGCATCGAGCGCTTCGTCGAGATCGGCGTCAAGAACGCGCCCACCGTCGCCGGCCTTGCCACCAACACGCTGAAGCTGCCGGAGTACTCGCACAACACCACCGAGGTGCTCAACACCGAGCGCGACGCCGCGGTGTTGTTCGCGACCGACACCGATCCGGAGCCGGAGCTGGAGGAGGAGTCCGCACCGGCGCCTGCCGCCGATGCGGCACCGTCCGCAGCAGCGGCCCCCGCACCCGCGGCGGCTCCCGCGGCGCCGTCCGGCGGCCCCCGCCCCGACGACATCGCGTTCGGCGCCGATGACGCCACGTTGTCGCTCATCGCGCTGTCGGCGAAGATGCAGGTCGGCCAGATCGAGCCACTCGACTCGATCGAGTCGATCACCGACGGAGCGTCCTCGCGGCGCAACCAGCTGCTGGTGGATCTCGGTTCCGAGCTGAACCTCGGGGCCATCGACGGTGCCGCCGAGGCCGACCTGGCCGGGCTGAAGGCTCAGGTCACCAAGCTGGCCCGTACGTACAAGGCCTTCGGCCCCGTGCTCTCCGATGCGGTCAACGATCAGCTGCGGACCGTGCTCGGCCCGTCGGGCAAGCGGCCCGCCGCGATCGCCGAACGCGTCAAGAAGGATTGGGAGCTCGGCGACGGCTGGGTCAAGCACGTCACGATGGAACTGGTCCTCGGCACCCGCGAGGGCACCAGCGTCCGTGGCGGCAATCTCGGTCACCTGCATGACGGTGCGCTGCCCGACGCGGCCACTGTCGACAAGGTCATCGATGCGGCCGTGAGTGCCGTCGCCGCCCGCCGCGGCATCGCCGTTTCCCTGCCCTCGGCAGGAGGCGCCGGGGGAGGCGTCGTGGACTCTGCGGCGCTCACCGAGTTCGCCGACAAGGTCACCGGCCCCGACGGCGTGCTCGCCTCGGCGGCGCGGATGATCCTCGGTCAGCTGGGTGTGGACTCTCCCGTCAACGTCGGCGAGACGGTCAGCGATGCAGACCTGGTCGACCTCGTCACCGCCGAACTCGGTTCCGACTGGCCGCGTCTCGTCGCGCCCACGTTCGACGGCCGCAAGGCGGTGCTGTTCGACGACCGTTGGGCCAGTGCCCGTGAGGATCTGGCTCGACTCTGGTTGAAGAGCGAGGACGAGATCGACGCCGACTGGGCGCGGCTCTCGGAGCGCTTCGAGGCCGCGGGTCACGTCGTCGCCAGCCAGGCGAACTGGTGGCAGGGCAAGGCCCTGGCTGCCGGCCGCAACGTGCACGCGTCGCTCTACGGACGTGCCGCCGCCGGAGCGGAGAACCCCGGCACGGGTCGCTACAGCGACGAGATCGCCGTGGTGACGGGCGCTTCCAAGGGCTCCATCGCCGCATCGGTGATCGCTCAGCTGCTCGACGGCGGCGCCTCGGTCATCGCGACCACCTCGAAGTTGGACGACGACAGGTTGTCCTTCTACAAGGAGCTCTACCGCGACAACGCGCGCTTCGGCGCGACGCTGTGGGTGACCCCGGCCAACATGGCCTCCTACACCGACATCGACGCTCTGGTGAACTGGGTCGGCACTGAGCAGTCAGAGAGCCTCGGCCCGAAGGCGATCCACCTCAAGGACGCCCTGACGCCGACGCTGCTGTTCCCGTTCGCGGCGCCGCGTGTCGCGGGCGACCTGTCGGAGGCGGGTTCGCGTTCCGAGATGGAGATGAAGGTTCTGCTGTGGGCCGTGCAGCGTCTCATCGGCGGCCTGTCGCACATCGGCTCCGAGCGTGACATCGCGTCGCGACTGCACGTCGTGCTGCCCGGTTCGCCGAACCGCGGCATGTTCGGTGGCGACGGCGCCTACGGCGAAGCCAAGTCCGCACTGGACGCACTGGTCACACGCTGGAAGGCCGAGACCTCCTGGTCGCAACGAGTGTCGTTGGCACACGCGCTGATTGGTTGGACCAAGGGCACCGGGCTGATGGGTCACAACGACGCCATCGTTGGTGCGGTCGAAGAGGCCGGCGTCATCACGTACACGACCGAGCAGATGGCGGCGATGCTGCTCGGCCTGTGCGACGTCGAGTCCAAGGTGGCGGCGGCCCGTGAGCCGATCCACGCGGACCTGACCGGCGGGTTGGGCGAGATCGACATCGACATGGGCGAACTCGCCGCCAAGGCCCGTGAGGACATGGCCGCCGAGAGCGCCGCGAAGACCTCCGACGAGGACGTCGACGCGGGCACCATCAAGGCACTGCCGTCGCCCCCGCGCGGGTATGCGGCAGCACCGCCGCCGGAGTGGGACGACCTGGACGTCGATCCCGCCGACATGGTGGTCATCGTCGGCGGCGCGGAACTGGGACCGTACGGTTCGTCGCGGACCCGCTTCGAGGTCGAGGTCTCCGGTGAACTCTCGGCGGCCGGCGTGCTCGAACTCGCCTGGACCACGGGTCTGGTCAAGTGGGAGGACGACCCCAAGCCGGGCTGGTACGACACCGCGTCGGGCGATCTGGTCGACGAAGGCGAACTGGTGGAGCGTTACCACGATGCCGTCATCGAACGGGTCGGCATCCGCGAGTTCGTCGACGACGGTGCAATCTCCGCGGATCACACTGCACCGCTGCTGGTTTCGGTCTTCCTCGACAAGGACTTCTCGTTCGTCGTGTCGTCCGAGGCGGACGCCCGCGGCTTCGCACAATCGGATCCGGAGCACACGCTGATCGCCCCCGTCGGCGACAGTGGTGACTGGCAGGTGACCCGCAAGGCGGGCACCGAGATCAGGGTGCCGCGCAAGGTCAAGATGTCCCGCACGGTTGGCGCGCAGATCCCGACCGGGTTCGACCCGATGGTGTACGGCGTCAGCCAGGACATGGCGAACTCGCTCGACCGGGTGGCCCTGTGGAACCTCGTCACGACCGTCGATGCATTCCTGTCGGCCGGCTTCACGCCGACCGAGTTGATGCGCTGGGTGCATCCGAGCCTGGTGGCCAGCACGCAGGGCACCGGCATGGGCGGCCTGACGTCGATGCAGACGATGTACCACGGGAACCTGCTCGGCCAGAACAAGCCGAACGACATCCTGCAGGAGGTGCTCCCCAACGTCTTCGCGGGGCACGTCGTGCAGTCCTACATCGGCAGCTACGGAGCGATGATCCATCCGGTCGCTGCGTGCGCGACGGCAGCCGTGTCGGTCGAGGAAGGCGTCGACAAGATTCGCCTCGGCAAGGCCGAGTTCGTGGTGGCAGGCGGTTACGACGACCTGACGCTGGAGGCCGTCACCGGCTTCGGTGACATGTCGGCGACCGCCGACACCGAGGTGATGCGCGCCAAGGGCATCAGCGACGCGAAGTTCTCCCGCGCCAACGACCGGCGCAGGCTGGGCTTCGTCGAGTCGCAGGGTGGTGGCACCATCCTGCTGGCCCGCGGTGATCTGGCCCTCGCCATGGGGCTCCCGGTGCTCGCGGTGGTGGGTTACGCGTCGTCGTTCGGCGATGGCGTGCACACGTCCATCCCGGCTCCGGGACTCGGTGCCCTGGGAGCGGGCCGCGGCGGCAAGAAGTCGCAGCTGGCCAAGTCGCTGGCCACGCTGGGCGTCGGTGCGGACGACATCGCCCTGGTGTCCAAGCACGACACCTCGACGCTCGCCAACGACCCCAATGAGACCGAGTTGCACGAGCGGCTCGCCTCGGCCCTGGGTCGGTCACCGGGCAACCCGTTGTTCATCGTCAGCCAGAAGAGCCTGACCGGGCACTCGAAGGGCGGCGCGGCGGCGTTCCAGATGATGGGCATGTGCCAGATGCTGCGTGACGGTGTCATTCCGCCGAACCGGAGCCTGGACTGCGTCGACTCCGAACTCGCCCACGCATCGCACTTCGTGTGGGTGCGGGAACCCCTGCAGATGGGGGAGACCTTCCCGATGAAGGCCGGCCTGGTGACCAGCCTGGGCTTCGGGCACGTGTCCGGACTGGTTGCCCTGGTGCATCCGCAGGCATTCCTGGCGGCGTTGAGCCCCGAGCAGCGCGAGGACTATCGGCTGCGCGCCAATGGCCGTGTGCTGCAAGGCCAGCGGCGGTTGGCGTCGGCCATCGCGGGTGGTCCCGTCATGTACGAGAAGCCGGCCGATCGTCGCTTCAACCACGACTCGCCCGAGAAGCGGCAGGAAGCCAACATGCTGCTCGATCCGGAGTCGCGTCTCGGCGAGGACGGTTGGTATGGCGAGGGAGGCCTCGTACGAGGCGACTCCGGACCTGCGGCGGGGCTCAGCTAGCGTTCCTGGCATGAGCATCGTCGGGGTCGGCATCGACCTGGTCTCCATACCGGACTTCGCCGAGCAGGTCGATCAGCCGGGGACGGTGTTCGCCGAGACGTTCACCCCCGGTGAGCGCCGCGACGCCGCGGACAAGAGTTCGTCCGCGGCGCGCCACCTCGCGGCCCGCTGGGCCGCGAAGGAGGCGGTCATCAAGGCGTGGTCGGGGTCGCGGTTCTCCAAGCGGCCGGTGCTGCCCGAGGACATCCACCGCGACATCGAGGTCGTCACCGACATGTGGGGTCGGCCGAAGGTGCGGTTGTCCGGTGACATCGCCGAGCACCTCAAGGACATCACCATCCACGTGTCGCTGACCCATGACGGAGATACCGCCGCTGCGGTGGCAGTGCTCGAGTCCACTTAACCCCCCTCCCGCGAGCGTGCGTGTTGGGACACGACACGCCGTGCAGAATTGGCAGAAGGCGCACGCTCGCGGTGCGACCGGTACGACTAACGTCGATTCCATGAGCGATCTCGTCGACAGAGTGAAGTCCGTGCTGCCCTCGGTGCGCGCCGATCTGGAGAACCTCGTCCGCATCGAGTCGGTATGGGCCGATCCCGCTCGCCGCGACGAGGTCCGGCGCAGTGCCGAGATGGTGTCGAAGTTGTTGTCGGAGGCGGGTTTCGACGACATTCGTACAGTCAGCGAAGGCGGTGCGCCCGCCGTGATCGCCCGCCGCCCGGCGCCACCCGGAGCGCCGACGGTCCTGCTGTACGCCCACCACGACGTGCAACCAGAGGGCGACGTGTCCCAGTGGGCGTCGGCGCCGTTCGAGCCGAGCGAACGCGACGGTCGCCTCTACGGCCGTGGCACCGCCGACGACAAGGCGGGCATCGCCACGCACCTGGCCGCGATCAGGGCGTTCGACGGTGACCTCCCGGTTGGCGTCACGGTGTTCGTGGAGGGCGAGGAGGAGTCGGGTTCGCCATCCTTGGGAGCACTGTTGGGCGCTCATCGGGACGTGCTCGCCGCCGACGTGATCGTCATCGCCGACTCGATGAACTGGACCACCGCGATCCCATCCCTCACGGTGTCATTACGCGGCTTGGCCGACTGCGTCGTCGAGGTAGCCACCCTCGATCACGGTTTGCACTCCGGCATGTGGGGTGGTGTCGTTCCCGACGCGTTGAGCGCCCTGGTGCGACTGCTCGCCAGCCTGCACGACGACGACGGCAACGTGGCGGTCGAGGGGTTGCACCACGGCTCGGCGGCAGACGTGGAGTACCCACCGGAGCAGGTTCGGGAGGAAACCGGTGTGCTCGACGGCGTCACCGAGATTGGCACGGGTTCGGTGGCCGCGCGGTTGTGGGCCAAGCCGGCCATCACGGTGATAGGTATCGACACCACGTCCATCGCGAAGTCGTCGAACACGCTGATCCCCAGCGCCCGCGCCAAGGTGAGCATGCGCGTTGCGCCCGGTGGTGATGCCAGCCAGCATCTCGAGGCGCTGACCCGGCACCTCGAGCAGCACGCGCCATGGGGTGCTCGGGTCACCGTGACACCGGGTGACCTCGGGCAGCCGTACGCCATCGACGCGACCGGCCCGGTCTACGACGCCGCGCGCGCCGCGTTCCGGCAGGCATGGGGTGCCGATGCCATCGAGATGGGGGTCGGTGGGTCGATTCCGTTCATCGCCGAGTTCGCGGGCGCGTTCCCGGACGCGAAGATTCTCGTCACCGGCGTCGAGGACCCGGCGACGCAGGCGCACAGCATCGACGAGAGCCTGGATCTCGGTGTCCTCGAGCGCGCGGCGACCTCGGAGGCGCTCCTGCTGGAGGCCCTCGGAGCGCTACACCGCTAGATCGCGGCGCAGCTTCGCGACGTGACCGGTGGCCTTCACGTTGTACTGGGCGACCTCGATCTTGCCCTTCTCGTCGACGACGAACGTCGAACGGATGACACCCTGGACGGTCTTGCCGTACATCGTCTTCTCACCGAAGGCGCCCCACTCGGTGAGTGTGGTGCGATCGGGATCGGACAACAGCGGGAACGTCAGTTGCTGGGCGTCGCGGAACTTGGCGAGCTTCTCCGGTTTGTCGGGGGAGATGCCGACGACGTCGAGACCCGCCTCATTCAATTCCGCCAAGCTGTCGCGAAAGTCGCAGGCCTGCTTGGTGCAACCGGGAGTGGACGCGGCCGGATAGAAGTAGACGACGACCTTGCGCCCCGTGAAGTCGGTCAGCTTGACGGTCTGGCCGTCAGCGTCGGTCAGGCTGAAGGCTGGGGCCTTGTCGCCCGCTGCGAGGCGAGGGGTCGGTGCCATGAGTGAATGTCCTTATCTGTCCGTGCGCGACTGCGGTTATATGGAAGTCGCGCGGCTGCTCTAGGGTAATTCCCCAAGACAGCAACGCGATTGAAGGGGCTGACGTGGCGGACCGGGATCCCGACAAGATCAAGCAGGACATCGACGTGGCGCGCGAGCAGCTCGCGAGCACGGTTGATGCCCTCGCGGAGCGGGCGAACCCGGCCCGGATCGCCGACGGCGTGAAGGCCCGCGTGGTGGGTTTCGTGACGAAGCCAGCGGTCGCAGTATCGATCGCGGGGC
This sequence comes from Mycolicibacterium sp., assembly GCF_016462545.1. Classification (GTDB taxonomy): domain Bacteria; phylum Actinomycetota; class Actinomycetes; order Mycobacteriales; family Mycobacteriaceae; genus Mycobacterium. Next base: position 7,196 of record NZ_JAEMTA010000018.1, read on the forward strand.
TGGGTACGGTCGTCGTCGTGCTGGTGATCCGAGGAATCAGGAACCGCTGACCGGTTTCGGTCAGCGGCGTCGACGCCCGAGGCGGAACAGGAAGTCCACGAGCGAGAATCCGGGGGGATTCGCCGTGAGTCCGAGTCTCGTGCAGTTGTAGACCACCACGGTGCGCTGCGCATCAACGACGTCGTCTACCTCGAAGGGTGACGCAACGATGAGGGGGGCCGCACCGGCGGTCGACATCAGCTAAGACCTCGTTCCTCTCACAGAAATCATGGCGGTTACCCGCTGGCGTTGCTCTAGCTAACACCATCGTAGCACTGATACCCGCTGCGACGCCGTGGAAAACCTCTCCGTTTTCGCTGGTCGACGCTTGTGGTGTCCGTGATTTCGTCGGACTAGCCCGTGCGTACTGATCATGAAGGCTCGATTTCAGCACACGCAGGTTGTCGAGCGCGGCGAATCGGCGAGTTAATTTACCCTAGCGTCAGTCGCAATCCGACGCACGTTCACCGGAAAGGGCCGTCCCGGGGTGGGGCGCCGGCGGCGGGACAGCATGCGGCGCGGAGGCTCGAACGCGCATGTCGAGACCGCCCCGGAAAACAGAAAATCGGGCCGTCGCCGACCCGATTGTTTCTGCCCGACACCGATGGAACCGGGTGTCGCGTGGTGCGCCGTCAGGGTTTCGAACCCCGGACCCGCTGATTAAGAGTCAGCTGCTCTACCAACTGAGCTAACGGCGCGCGGGAGAAACGATAACAGCCTCGGGGCGCTGGGTGAAATCCGTGTGGCGCGAGCCCGACGGTCCACTCAAGCGATCGCGCTCCTGTCGGCGGATTCCCTTAGACTGCTGGCAACTGGGTGGGAATCCGTTGTGAACTTTGGTGGGAAGGTAAGGCGAGCATGTCGCAGCTGCTATCGGCGGCCGGTCCGCGTCGGGCGCGCATTTGGCTGGCCGCCGTGCTGCTGGTGCCGGCGGCAGTCTTCGGCATCGGTGCCTGCAGCACGACGTCGTCTGCGCCGCCGCAGCCCCAGACCATCACCGACAAGGGAACGCCGTTCGGCGATCTCCTGGTGCCCAAGCTCTCCGCCTCTGTCACCGACGGCGCAGTGGGGGTGACGGTCGACTCTCCCGTGACGGTGAGCGCCGAGGACGGCGTTCTCGGCGCGGTCACCATGACCAACGCCGACGGGGCCACCGTCGCGGGCCGCCTCAGCCCCGACGGGCTGCGGTGGACCACCACGGAACCGCTCGGCTACAACAAGAAGTACACGCTCAGCGCGCAGTCGCTCGGACTTGGCGGGGTGACGAGCCGCTCGATGACCTTCCAGACGCATTCGCCCGAGAACCTGACGATGCCCTACCTGATGCCCAGCGACGGTGAGGTCGTGGGCGTCGGCCAGCCGATCGCCGTCCGGTTCGACGAGAACATCCCCAATCGGCTGGCTGCGGAGAAGGCGATCACCGTCACCACCAACCCACCGGTCGAGGGTGCGTTCTACTGGCTGAGCAATCGCGAAGTGCGTTGGCGCCCAGAGGCTTACTGGAAGCCGGGCACCACGGTCGACGTCGCGGTCGACACCTACGGCGTCGACCTGGGCGACGGCTTGTTCGGCCAGGAGAACGTCACGACGCATTTCACCATCGGTGACGAGGTCATCGCGACCGCAGACGACGACACCAAGACGTTGACCGTTCGTCGCAACGGCGAGGTCGTCAAGACCATGCCGATCTCCATGGGCAAGAACAGCACTCCGACCAACAACGGCACGTACATCATCGGTGATCGTCTTTCGCACATGGTGATGGACTCCTCGACCTACGGAGTGCCGTCGAACTCGCCCAACGGGTACCGCACCGAGGTGGACTACGCCACGCAGATGTCCTATAGCGGGATCTACGTGCACGCGGCCCCATGGTCGGTCGGCAGTCAGGGCTACAGCAATGTCAGCCATGGCTGCCTCAACGTCAGCACCAGCAATGCGCAGTGGTTCTACGAGAACACCAAGCGCGGCGACATCGTGGTCGTCGCCAACACCGTCGGATCGGTGTTACCCGGCACCGACGGTCTCGGTGACTGGAACGTGCCGTGGGAGCAGTGGAAGGCCGGAAACGCGAACGTCTGAGACCACTCGACGACACCGGGCCCGCTGCACGATGTGCAGCGGGCCCGGTGTCGTTCGGGGGCCGAATGAAAAAGGTCGGAGGGCGTAATCGCCCTCCGACCTGCTGGGGTGGCTGACGGGGCTCGAACCCGCGACTTCCAGGATCACAACCTGGTGCTCTACCAGCTGAACTACAGCCACCATGGCCGCGGGGTCCCGTGGGGCACTGCGGCGTCGTCGATCTTAGCCGGTCGGGTGGTCTGCAGCCGAATCGATTGGCGCGCCGTCTTCGGTAGGTGGTCCGAGTTCGGCCGCGACGGCGGCGATGTCGCTGGTCGAGGGACCTGGCGGGGCGACGAAGGCGGTGCTGCGGTAGTACTGCAACTCACGGATCGACTCGTGGATGTCGGCAAGGGCGCGGTGCGCGAGGCCCTTCTCGGGCTGCCCGAAGTAGATCCGCGGATACCAGCGACGGCACAGCTCCTTGATCGAGCTGACGTCGATCATGCGGTAGTGCAAGAAGGAGTCCAACGCGGGCATGTCGCGGGCGATGAAGCCGCGGTCGGTGCCGATCGAATTGCCCGCCAGCGGTGCGGTCTTCGGCTGCTTGACGTGGCCCCGGATGTAGTCGAGGACCATCGCCTCCGCTTCTGCCACGTCGACGGTGGAGGTCCGCACCTCTTCGGTGAGACCGGATTTTCGGTGCATCTTCGCCACCACGTCGACCATGCCGTCGAGGGCCGCGTCGTCGGCGTGGATCACCACGTCGAGGCCGTCGCCGAGGAGGTTGAGCTCACCGTCGGTGACCAGGACCGCGATCTCGATGAGGCGATCTGACCCGAGGTCGAGCCCCGTCATCTCGCAGTCGATCCATACCAGTTCGTCACGCACAGCGATCAACAGTATTCGCACAGACCGACGGTCACAGCCCAGGGTTCCCCAGAGGCTCCTCGATCGAGGATCGCCCAGTAATGTCGCCCGCATGAGCACAGAATCGGCTGCCACCCCAGCGCAACAGATCGCGGCTGGTTATGCCGCCGAAGGCCAGGCGCTCGACCTCGGATCCGTCGTCGTCGACGGCGTGGTCGACCCCGGTGCGCAGGTCCGGATTCCATTGGCCACCGTCAACCGCCACGGACTGGTGGCGGGTGCGACCGGTACCGGCAAGACGAAGTCGCTCCAGGTGCTCGCCGAACAGCTCTCGGCGGCCGGAGTGCCGGTCGTCATGGCCGACGTGAAGGGTGATCTGTCGGGGTTGTCGCGACCCGGCACGCCGGGGGACAAGACCACCCAGCGCGCCACCGACACCGGCGACGACTGGACTCCGACGGCGTTCCCGGTCGAGTTCCTGTCGCTGGGCACCTCGGGCATTGGGGTGCCGGTGCGTGCCACCATCACCAGCTTCGGCCCCATCTTGCTCTCGAAGGTGCTGGGGCTCAATGCGACTCAAGAGTCGACACTCGGCCTGATCTTCCACTGGGCGGATCAGAAGGGGCTGTCGCTGCTCGACCTCAAGGATCTGCGTTCGGTGATCCAGTACCTCACCAGCGACGACGGCAAGCCGGAACTCAAGGCCCTCGGCGCTGTCTCCCCGACGACGGCGGGCGTGATTCTGCGGGCCCTGGTGAATCTCGAGGCCGAGGGCGCCGACACGTTCTTCGGTGAGCCGGAACTCGAGCCGAAGGACCTGATGCGGTTCGATGCGCAGGGCCGCGGCGTGATCACCCTGCTGGAACTGGGTGCTCAGGCGGCCAGGCCCGTGATGTTCTCGACGTTCCTGATGTGGGTGCTGGCCGACCTGTTCACGACGCTCCCGGAGATCGGCGACGTCGACAAGCCGAAGCTGGTGTTCTTCTTCGACGAGGCGCACCTGCTGTTCACCGACGCGTCGAAGGCGTTCCTCGAGCAGGTCGAGCAGACGGTGAAGCTGATCCGGTCCAAGGGCGTCGGCGTCTTCTTCTGCACGCAGTTGCCCACCGACGTGCCCAACAACGTGCTCTCCCAACTGGGGGCGCGCGTCCAGCACGCACTGCGCGCGTTCACGCCCGATGACCAGAAGGCATTGACGAAGACGGTGCGCACCTATCCGAAGACCACCGTCTACGACCTCGAGGAGGCGCTGACGTCACTGGGCATCGGCGAGGCGATCGTCACCGTGCTCTCCGAGCGGGGTGCACCCACGCCGGTGGCGTGGACCCGCATGCGTGCGCCGCGCTCGCTGATGGACACCATCGGCCCGGACGCGATCAGCGCCGCAGCCAAGGCGTCGCCTCTGCAGGCCGAATACGGCCAGACCATCGACCGCGAGTCGGCCTACGAGCGGCTCAACGCCAAGGTGGCGCCGCCCGAGGCGCTCCCGCCGCCGTTGCCTTCGCGCGACGGCGGGCTGGCCAGCGCCTCGGGGCGCGGCAAGATCGCGACCCCGGAGGCCGAGCCGAGCGTGGTGACCGAAGTGTTGCAGAGTTCGGCGTTCAAGAGCTTCCTGCGGTCGGCGGCGACGGTGGCGGGCCGCGAGATCACCCGCAGCGTGTTCGGCACCGGCCGTCGTCGCCGCTGACGGAGCGCGCTACTCGCCGCCGAGCTTCTTGTAGACCGCGCCGACGATCGGCGTGACGATGGAGCGCGGCGCGTACCCGCTGGCCACCGACATCGCCTTGGACGTCACGCCGGGCACGACGCGCATCTTGTTGCGCTCCAAGCCGTCCAGCGACAACTTGGCGGTGTGCTCGGTCGAGATCCAGAGGAAGTCCGGGATGAGCTTCTCGACGAGCGACTGTTCGTCGGGATCGGGGAGCTCGGTCCGCACCGGTCCCGGCGCCAGCACCGTGACGTGGATGCCGAGCGGCTTGACTTCGCCGCGCAGCGACTCGCTGAAGGTATTGACGAACGCCTTGGACGCGGCGTAGGTCGCGTTGTTGGGGATCGGCGAGTTTCCTGCCGCGGAGCCGGAGATGAGGATGCCGCCCGAACGCCGGGCGACCATCCCCGGCAGGACGGCCAGCACCAGGTCGTGCACGCCGAGGACGTTGAGCTGGACCTGTGCCTGCTCGCCTTCCGCGTCGAGGTTGGCGACGGGCCCGAACGTGGCCGTGCCCGCGTTGGCGCACAGGATGGAGACGTTGCGCTGGGCCAGTTCGGCGCAGAGGGCGGCGCGCTCGACGGGATCAACGAGATCGACGGCGCGCACCTCGACGGTGACGCCGTAGCGTTCGGCCAACCTCGTCGCGAGGGCGGTGAGCACGTCCTCGCGGCGGGCGGTGATGATCAGGTGATGCCCTCGGGCGGCGAGCTCGGTGGCCAACGCCTCGCCGATGTTCTGGGAGGCGCCGGTGACGACGGCTCGCGCGTCGGGACTGGGAGCGGGTACGGACATGGGCCCAATCGTAGGTACCAATAGAGTGCGTTCATGACCAACCCCGCGGGTCCTCGAACCGCGGGCCGGCTCCCCGTCGTCGCGTGGGCGTTGTGGGACTGCGGTGCCACTGGTGTGAACGCGATCGTCGTCACGTTCGTCTACTCCGTCTACCTGACCGAACAGGTCGGTGCGGGACTGCCGGGGCCGACGACGCCCGCGAGTTGGCTCGGCCGGGTGTTGACCATCGCGGGGTTGTTCGTCGCTCTCTTCGCGCCCGCGACGGGCGTCCTGGTCAACGCTCCGCACCGCCGTCGAGTCGTGCTCGCCATCCTGACCGGCGTCGTGGTGGCGCTGACGTCGGCGATGAGCCTGATTCGCGCCGACTACCACTATCTGTGGCCGGGTTTGGTGCTGCTCGCGTGCACCGCGGCCTGCAGCGATCTGTCCACCGTGCCCTACAACGCGATGCTTCGGCAGTTGTCGACGTCCGACACGTCGGGACGGGTGTCCGGATTCGGTTCGGCGGCAGGATATTTCGGTAGTGTCATCCTGCTGCTCATCGTGTATCTCGGCTTCATCGCCGGTGACGGTGATACCCGTGGCGCGCTGTCGCTGCCCCACGACGATGGTCAAAACGTCCGCGCCGCAATACTTCTGACCGCAGCGTGGTTCCTGCTGTTCGCGCTTCCGCTGCTGATCACGTCGAAGGTGATCGACACCGAGGAACGAGAACCGGCCGTCGGGGTGTTCGGCGCTTATCGCGCGCTCTGGACGGAGGTCAAGGGGGAGTGGCGCCGCGACCATCACGTCGTCTACTACCTGTTGGCCAGCGCCGTCTTTCGGGACGGGTTGACCGGCGTGTTCTCCTTCGGCGCGGTCCTCGGGGTGACGGTCTTCGGGGTGTCACCGGCCGACGTGCTGCTGTTCGGCGTGTGCGCATGCGTGATCGCCGCGATCGGTGCCGTGCTCGGTGGCCTGCTCGACGATCGCGTCGGGTCCAAGCCCGTCATCGTCGGATCGCTGGCGGCCATGGTCGTCGTTGGCCTGGCGCTGCTGAATCTGTCCGGCGTGTTGGCGTTCTGGATCTGCGGCCTGTTGTTGTGCCTCTTCGTCGGACCGACCCAGTCGTCGGCGCGCACGATGATGATGCGGATGTCGACGGAGGGCAAGGAGGGCGTGGCGTTCGGCCTCTACACCACGACCGGACGGGCGGTCTCGTTCCTGGCGCCGCTGCTGTTCTTCACGTACATCGACGTATTCGGCACCGACCGTGCGGGACTCGGCGGCTTGGTGACCGTGCTGGTGATGGGGCTGGTCGCCATTCTCGGTGTGCGGGTGCCGAACAGCGCGCGCTAGCGGGTCCCGAGCGAGGTGCAGAGCGTCAGGCCGGTGCCGCTGTTCTGCTGGGTCTCGGTGCCGTCGATCGTGATCGAGCAGGTGATCGAGTGGCCGACGTTGACGATGCTGACGCTCGCGGACCCGTTGACCTGCCCGGCGAGCTGAACTTCCTTGGTCCAGGGCAACAGCACGTTGAACTCGGTCTGCAGAACTCCGCCACTGTCGAGATACAGGATGCTGATCGCGCGGCCCTCACCCGCGACGGAGTACACGACCGTATGGGTCCCGGTCGGGTCGGTCGGATTCGACGGCGGGGTGGTCTCGGGCGTCGTCGGCGGCGGCGTGCGGGTCCGCGTGGTGGTGGGGGTGCGCGTCGTGGTGAACGGCGCGGTCGCGGTCGGTTCGATCGGCGTCTGCGGGGGCGCCACGAGCGTGTTCTGTTGCGAGCTGTTGACGATCACCAATCCGATGACCAGTCCGAGGACGATCAGGAGCGCCGTCGCCGCCAGTACCCAGAGCCAGCGTCGCGGGTTGGGGCCACCAGGCTTCGGTGGTTCAGGCGGCGGGCCGCCCGGATGCTGCGGCGGACCGTACTGTCCGGTCGCGTAGGGGTCGTACCCGTAGGGCGAGTAGGCAGGCAGCTGTTCGGTGGGCTTGAGCCCAGCGTCCGATTGGTACGGCGGTTGCTGGCCATGGGACGAGCCGGGATAGGCGGGGTAGTTGTAGGTACCGGGGTGCTCCCGGCCCCACCCGTCGCGGCGCGATGGATCCGTCATGTCCACCTCATGTCTGCGAGGGTACCTGCGTCCGCGATGGGGGGTTTCCGGGCCGATTGCCGGGCAGTCGATCGGCGCCAACGGGTTTACCGCAATTGTCGGCCGGGTAAACCCTCCTCACGCCGCACGGGCGGACTGGAACATGGAGGCTCGGCATGCGAGGTAGCGGAATCATCGGCACGATCTTGCTCGTCTGGTTGCTCATCGGAGTCTTCGCCGCGTACCAGCGGGATTACTTCAAGACCGCTGAAACCAATTGTGCAACAGCAGGAACCATTGCTCTGACGGTCGTCGCGGGTCCGTTGAACTATGTGGGCGCGAACCCGAAGGTGACCGACTGCAACATCAACGTCCCGCAACCGAGCCAGTAGTCGTCGAGGAGTCGTCATGATCGCCATCGGAGTGGTACTCGTCATCCTGGGGCTCGTCTTCGGTATCCCGATCCTCACCTATGTCGGTGTCGTTGCGCTGGTCATCGGCGCGGTGTTCTGGTTGCTCGGTGCCGCCGGACACGCTGTCGGTGGCCGGCGGGTCTGGTACTAGCCGCTGCTTCCTCGGCGCGTGGTGGATGCCAGCGCTGCGTGGGTCATCGTCCTCAGCACGGCTCGCGACGAGTCCCGGACCGCGCCCGGTCTGATGCTGTGCGGGGTGGAGTTCAAGAGCCCGAAGGTGGCGTGCGCCATCAACCTGGCGTCGTTCTCGTCGAGGTCGTCGGATAGTCGGCGCAGTACGTCGACCCAGATCTCGACATACTGCCGCTGGGCGCGGCGGACCTGACGCTTGGCGGCGACGGGCAGGTGGGCCAGGTCGCGGTCCTGAATGCGGATCAGGTCGGGTTCGGTGAAGACGAAGTCGAGATGGAAGTCGATCAGATCGTCGAGCGCGGCCGCGGGATCGTCGCTGCGGGCGACGACGTCGGTGGCGCCGGCGAGCAGCCGGGTGCTGATGCCGACGAGGAGTTCGACCAGCAGTGCTTCCTTGTTGGGGAAGTGTCGGTAGATGGCCGGGCCCGTCACGCCTGCGGCCGCACCGATGTCCTCGAGGCGCACGGCGAGGAATCCGTGTTCGGCCACCAGTCGTTCGGCGGCTGCGACGAGTTGCGACCGGCGGTCGGACTTGGCCCTGCTGCGCCGTGTCTCGGCCGTCGGCGGCCGCGACGTCTCGACCATGGCCGTCGCCTCCCCACGCTCGTAGACATTTCGGTTAATGCTCACTAACATAGCACCAGTTAGTGGTCATTAACTCAAACGAACGGGTGCGCATGGCAACGCTCGTATCTCACCGCGAGAAACATCTCGCGCTGGTCGCTCGGCTGCGCGAGAAACTCGCGACCGCCGCACTCGGTGGTTCCGAACGGGCGCGGGAGCGTCACGTCGGCAGAGGCAAGTTGTTGCCGCGGGACCGGGTCGACGGTCTGCTGGATCCGGGCAGCCCGTTTCTGGAACTGGCGCCGCTGGCAGCCGACGGCATGTACGACGACGAGTGTCCCGGCGCGGGAATGATCGCGGGCATCGGTCGGGTGTCGGGACGCGAATGCATGATCGTGGCCAACGACGCCACGGTCAAGGGTGGTACGTACTACCCGATCACCGTCAAGAAACATCTACGCGCCCAGGAGATTGCGGCCCAGAACCGGTTGCCGTGCATCTACCTCGTCGACTCCGGTGGCGCGTTCCTGCCGAGGCAGGACGAGGTCTTCCCCGACCGTGAGCACTTCGGTCGAATCTTCTTCAACCAGGCCAACCTCAGCGCTGCGGGCATCCCGCAGATCGCTGCCGTCCTCGGCTCCTGCACCGCGGGCGGCGCCTACGTGCCCGCGATGAGCGACGAGGCCGTCATCGTGCGCAACCAGGGCACGATCTTTCTTGGCGGCCCGCCGTTGGTGAAGGCGGCCACCGGTGAAGTGGTGACGGCCGAGGACCTGGGCGGTGGCGATGTGCACTCGAAGGTCTCGGGCGTCACCGACCACCTCGCCCACGACGATCGCGACGCGCTGCGGATCGTGCGGAACATCGTGGCCACGCTCGGACCGCGGACGCCGACGCCCTGGGAGGTCCGGCCGACGGTCGAGGCCATCGCCGATCAGAGCGAACTCTACGACGTCGTGCCCACCGACTCGAAGGTGCCCTACGACGTGCACGAGGTGATCACCCGCATCGTCGACGGCGGTGACTTCACCGAGTTCAAGGCGGAGTACGGCACCACGTTGATCACCGGCTTCGCCCGCATCCACGGTCACCCCGTCGGGATCGTCGCCAACAACGGAGTGCTATTCGGCGAATCAGCAGTCAAGGGAGCGCATTTCATCGAACTGTGCGACAAGCGTTCTACGCCACTGCTCTTCCTGCAGAACATCGCCGGCTTCATGGTCGGCCGAGACTACGAGGCCGGTGGGATCGCCAAGCACGGTGCGAAGATGGTCACCGCCGTCGCCTGTGCCCGAGTTCCCAAGCTGACCGTCGTCATCGGCGGGTCCTACGGCGCGGGCAACTACTCGATGTGCGGGCGCGCGTATTCGCCCCGCTTCCTGTGGATGTGGCCCAATGCGCGGATCTCCGTGATGGGCGGCGAGCAGGCCGCCTCGGTGTTGGCGACCGTCCGCGGCGACATGACCGCAGACGAGGAAGAGGCCTTCAAGGCGCCCATCCGCGAACAGTACGAGCGCCAAGGCAACCCGTACTATTCCACGGCGCGGCTCTGGGATGACGGCGTCATCGACCCCGCCGACACCAGAACCGTTGTCGGCCTGGCCCTTTCGGTCGTCGCACAGGCTCCCCTGGAGCCCGTGTCCTACGGCGTCTTCAGGATGTGACCCCGTGACCTCCACGAGTTTCGACACCATCCTGGTCGCCAATCGCGGCGAGATCGCGGTTCGGGTGATTCGCACCCTGCGGGCCATGGGCATCCGCTCCGTAGCCGTCTTCAGCGACGCCGACGCGGACGCCCGCCACGTCGCCGAGGCCGACACGGCCGTGCGTCTCGGTCCGGCGCCCGCGCGGCAGAGCTATCTGGACATCGATGCCGTCGTCGGCGCGGCGGTTCGCACGGGTGCGCAGGCAGTGCATCCCGGGTACGGATTCCTTTCGGAGAACGCCGATTTCGCGGCGGCCCTCGACCGGGCTGGCATCGTGTTCATCGGTCCGCCCGTCCATGCGATCGCGACCATGGGCGACAAGATCACGGCCAAGGACACCGTGTCGCGGTTCGGGGTTCCCGTGGTTCCCGGCATCGCCCGGCCGGGATTGACCGACGCCGACCTGATCGCGGCCGCCGACGAGATCGGGTATCCCGTGCTGGTCAAACCCTCCGCGGGTGGCGGCGGCAAGGGTATGCGGATGGTCGAACGGTCGGCCGACCTACCCGCGGCCCTCGTCTCCGCGCGTCGCGAATCGGCCGCCGCGTTCGGCGACGACACCCTCTTCCTCGAGCGGTTCGTGTTGACGCCGCGGCACATCGAGGTGCAGGTGCTCGCCGACCGCCACGGCACCGTCATCCACCTCGGGGAGCGCGAGTGCAGCCTGCAACGTCGGCACCAGAAGGTCATCGAGGAGGCGCCGTCGCCGCTGCTGGACCCGGCCACTCGCGCGCGCATCGGTGCCGCGGCGTGTGACACCGCCCGCAGCGTCGACTACGTGGGGGCGGGCACCGTCGAATTCATCGTCGGGGCAGCCCATCCCGACGAGTTCTTCTTCATGGAGATGAACACGCGACTGCAGGTCGAACACCCCGTGACCGAGGAGGTCACCGGCTGGGACTTGGTCGAATGGCAGGTCCGCATCGCCGCGGGGGAACGGCTGACGGCCCGGCAGGAGGACGTCGTGATGACCGGGCACGCCATCGAAGCCCGGGTGTACGCCGAGGACCCGGGCAGCGGCTTCCTGCCGACGGGCGGAGACGTGCTGGCCGTTCGCGAGCCGACGGGACCCGGGGTGCGCATCGATTCGGGCCTGCGCTCGGGCACCGTGGTCGGCAGCGATTACGACCCCATGCTCGCCAAGGTGATCGCCCACGGAGCCGATCGCGCCGAGGCACTGCGCAGTCTGGACCGCGCGCTCGGCCACACCGCCGTGCTCGGGGTGGTCACCAACATCGACTTCCTGCGCTTCTTGCTCGTCGATCCCGATGTCGCCCAGGGGCGTCTGGACACCGGACTGCTCGACCGGCGCGCGGGGGACTTCTCGGGCCGCACCGCAGGCGAGGACGAATTCGCGGCCGCCGCGGCCTACCGATGGTTGCGGAGCTTCCAGGCAGCCACCGACGACCCGTGGTCGGTGCCGTCGGGGTGGCGGATGGGTGACCCCGCGGCGTCGGTGTTGCGGCTGCGCTCCGGTGAGCGCACCGAGCACGTCCGCATCGTCGGCACGCCGCACGCGGCCACCGTGACCGTCGAAGGGGGCGAAACACGTTCTCTCACGGCGGTTCTCGATGGTGACGACCTGACGGTGACCCTGGCCGGGTGGCGGGTCGGCTATCGCGTCGCCGAGGCCGGGCATCGCATCTGGCTGGCCGGCGAGGACGGCGTCGTGCTGCTCGACGAACTGCACGAAGCTCCGGTACGGCCCGATGACGAGGCCGGCGGAGATGCCGAACTCGTCAGTCCGATGCCGGGCTCGGTCGTCGCGGTCGGCGTCGAGGACGGGTCGACGGCGACGGCGGGAACCGTCATCGTGACCGTCGAGGCGATGAAGATGGAACACACGCTGTCGGCACCGGTCGACGGTGTCGTCGAATTACTCGTCGCCGTGGGCGATCAGGTCAAGGTGGGCCAACCGCTGGCCCGCATCACCGTCCAACCTCAGGAGGCTCAGCCATGAGTGACTTTCTGTCCACCGGCACGCTGCCGGACCATTACGAGCAGCTGGCCAAGACGGTTCGCGACTTCGCCAGGACCGTGGTCGCGCCCGTCGCCGCCAAGCACGACAGGGAGCACTCGTTCCCGTACGAGGTCGTCGCGGGCATGGCCGACATGGGACTGTTCGGGCTGCCGTTTCCCGAGGAGTACGGCGGCATGGGCGGTGACTACTTCGCACTGTGCCTGGCCCTCGAGGAGCTGGGCAAGGTCGACCAGAGCGTCGCCATCACCCTGGAGGCCGGAGTGTCGCTCGGCGCAATGCCGGTGTACCGCTTCGGAAACGACGCACAGAAGCAGGAGTGGCTGCCGCTGCTGGCGAGTGGCAACGCGCTCGGAGCGTTCGGTCTCACCGAGGCGGGGGGAGGCACCGATGCCGGAGCCACCAAGACCACGGCCAAGCTCGACGACGGGCACTGGGTGATCAATGGCTCCAAGCAGTTCATCACCAATTCGGGCACCGACATCACCAAGCTGGTGACGGTGACCGCGGTGACGGGCGAAGTGGATGGCAACAAGCAGATTTCGTCGATCCTGGTCCCCGTTCCGACGGCCGGTTTCACCGCCGAACCCGCCTACGACAAGGTCGGTTGGAACGCGTCGGACACCCATCCGCTGAGCTTCGACGACGTGCGCGTACCCGAGGAGAACCTCCTCGGCGAACGTGGCCGCGGCTACGCGAACTTCCTCCGCATCCTCGACGAGGGACGCATCGCGATCGCCGCGCTCTCGGTCGGCGTCGCCCAGGGCTGCGTCGACGAGTGCGTGAAGTACGCCAAGGAGCGTGAGGCCTTCGGTGCGGCCATCGGGACCTACCAGGCCATCGCCTTCAAGATCGCCAGGATGGACGCCCGCGCTCACGTCGCACGCACCGCCTACTACGACGCGGCCGCATTGATGTTGGCGGGCAAGCCCTTCAAGAAGGAGGCCTCCATCGCCAAGCTGGTCGCGAGCGAGGCGGCGATGGACAACGCCCGCGACGCCACCCAGGTGTTCGGCGGCTACGGCTTCATGAACGAATACCCCGTGGCACGCCACTACCGGGACAGCAAGATCCTCGAGATCGGCGAGGGCACGACCGAAGTGCAGCTCATGCTGATCGCGCGGCAGGCGGGCCTGTGACCGAGAAGCGCGTGGAAGTCCAGCGTGGCCTGTGGTTCGAGGAGTTCGAGCCAGGCGTGCTGTATCAGCACCGCCCCGGTCGCACCATCACCGAGGCGGACAACGTCTTCTTCACCACGCTCACGATGAACACCCAGGCCCTGCACCTGGATGCGGCGTTCGCCGACGCGCAGCCGCCGTTCCATCAGCGACTGGTGAACTCCATGTTCACGCTGTCCACGTTGGTCGGATTGTCGGTGGCGCAGCTGACGCAGGGCACCATCGTGGGCAATCTCGGGTTCAGCGACGTCGCGTTCCCCAAGCCGCTGTTCCACGGTGACACCCTGTACGCGGAGACCGAGGTGACCGACACGCGCGAGTCGAAGAGCCGCCCCGGGGAGGGCATCGTCACCTTCGCGCACACCGGACGCAACCAGCACGGTGACGTCGTCGCCACGGCGTCGCGAAAGACCATGGTGCGCAAGCGCCCCACGGAGGAGTCCTGATGACGCTTGGCAGCAACGGGCCCGGCTGGCTGTTCTGCCCGGCGGATCGGCCGGAGCGTTTCGAGAAGGCGGCAGCGGCCGCCGACGTGGTGATCCTCGACCTCGAGGACGGCGTGGCGGCCAGGGACCGAGAGGCTGCTCGCGCGGCGCTCGTGGAGGCCAGGCTCGATCCGAGCCGGACCGTCGTGCGGGTCAACCCCGTCGACACCCCCGACCATGCGCTCGACGTCGCGGCGTTGGCCCGCACGGACTACCGCACGGTGATGCTGGCCAAGACCGAGACTCCCGACCAGGTGAGCTCGTTGGCTCCGCTCGACGTGGTCGTGCTCGTCGAAACTCCCCTGGCGGCACTGTCCGTCGCCGAGCTGGCGCGGGTGGACAACGCCGTCGCCGTGATGTGGGGAGCCGAGGACCTGTTCGCGGTCCTCGGTGGCACCGCCAACCGACACGCCGACGGCAGTTATCGCGACGTTGCGAAACACGTCCGCTCCCAGAGCCTTCTGGCAGCCAAGGCGTTCGGAAAGCTGGCATTGGACTCGGTCTACCTCGACATCTCCGACCTCGACGGGCTGCGCGCCGAGACCGACGACGCGGTGGCGGTCGGCTTCGACGCGAAGGTCGCCATCCACCCCACCCAGGTCGCGGTGATTCGGGCGGGCTACACACCGACCGACGCGCAGGTGCGATGGGCTCGCGACGTCCTTGACACGGCGCGGTCGCAACGCGGTGTCTTTCAGTTCGACGGTCAGATGGTGGACATGCCGGTGCTGCGTCGGGCCGAGCGCATCGTGCGCCTGGCCCCGGGCGCCTAGACGCTACTTGCGCTTGGCGGCCGCCAGGCGTGCTGCGAACTCTGGCGATTCGATCGAGGCCGCCTGCGGGACGATCTCGACGTCGACCGCGATGCGGTGTTGTTCGGTGTCGACCACGCCGGGATTGGCGGTGGCCCGCATGGACGCCTTGGTCGCGATGACCACCTCGCGCGGTGCAGACGCCGGTCCTGCCGCCAGCTCGAGTGCGGCGGCCACCGGGTCGTCGGCGATCTGCAATGCCAAGCCGTAGCGCACGGAGGCCTCGGCGTCGAAGCGCATGCCGAACAGCAGCGACGCGCGGGCAACCTGCGGTCCGACCGCGCGTTGAAGCATCCAGGTCGCGCCGCCGCCAGGGTGGATGCCCAGCTTCTGGAACCGTGGGTCGTACATGGCTGCCGGACCCGAGATCCGGACGTCGGCGGCCAGCGCCAGGTTCAAGCCCGCGCCGACCGCGGCGCCGTTCACCGCGGCAATCGTGGGAAGCGAGCAGTTCGCCAGCGCGAGGAAGCCGTCGTAGATCACTCGGAGGCCGTCCTCTGCGGCGGCTCCGAGGGCCGTCAGGTCCGCTCCTGCGCAGAAGGCCCGGCCCGCCCCGGTGACGACGACCGCGTGCACTCCCGCGTCTGCCTCGGCGGCCTCGACCGCCTGTCGCAACGCCGTGGAGATCTCGGCCGTGACGGCGTTGCGGCGATCGGGATCGTTGACGGTGATGAGGGCGACGCGGTCGTGGACCTGCGCCAGTACGAGATCGGACACGGGTCAAGGGTAGTGGACCCGAAGCTCCCCCCGACCGGCATGCGTAGGCTCAAGGTCGAGCCGCTTCGCCGTCGACGATGAGTCGTGCAGAACCCGCACGAGTGACATCAACGTGGATCCGATCCGACTGCCGTTTCGCCTTGCTCGACGGCTTTCTCCAATCGCGAAGGATTCGCTTGATGGCCTCCGATCACCGCGCATCCACGAGGACGGACGCGACGTGACCGTCGCGGCGTCGCGACGAACGGCGAGTCCCGTCCGCCTCACCCTCTCCGGCCAGCTGGGCGGGCGCGTCGACGGTGCGTGGTGGCCCCACTCGAATCGACTGGCCAGGGAGCTCCCCGAGCTGGTCGGCGTCCTGCACGGGCGGCTCGGCGACGTCATCGACATCTCGGTGAACTGGTCGCTGTCGGAGAATCTGCCGGATCTGAACTCACGGCACTGGCAGAACAAGCATCAGCATCTGATGGCCATCACCGGGCGTGACGCCAGTGCCAACCTGCTGATCATTCCGAGTCTCACCCCGGGCACGCTGGCGGGCCTGCTCTTGCGGATCGCGGCGGGATTGCCGCTGAGCGCCGCGCATCAGGACACGCCACTGTTTCGCACCGCGGCGGAGATCATCGACGCGGCCAGGGGTGACGGTGCGCTGCGTCCGGTTCCGGCTCCGGTGCCAAGGGAGCGCGGCCGCCGCAGCTCGACGTCCTAGTTGACGAGGGCCAGCGCGTGCGCGCGCCGTAGCTTGCCCGACGGCGTCTTCGGGATGACGCCCGGTTGCAGCACGACGACGTTGCGCGGGCGCACGTCGACGTCGGCGAAGACCTCGTGGGCCACCTCGCGCTCGATCCGGCGCACCTGGTCGGCATCACCGAAGTCGTTCGATTCGACTGCCACGGCGAATGTTTCGCGAGAATGTCCGGCCTCGATCCGCACTGCCACCGAGCAGCCCGGCCGCACGCCCACAACGCGGGTGGCCGCGCGTTCGATGTCGGTGGGGTAGATGTTCCTGCCCGCCATGATGATGACGTCCTTCACCCGGCCGCAGACGACGATGTCGCCGGACTCGGTGAGGTAGCCCATGTCGCCGGTGTCGTACCAACCCAACTTGTCCTGGGCGCCGATGAAGCCGGCCATCGTGATGTAGCCCTTGGTGACCGGCTTGCCACGCACCTGGATGACGCCCACCGCGCGGGCGGGAAGGACGCTGTCGTCCTCGTCGACGATGCGGGCTTGGAGCCCGTCGATGGGCTGGCCCAGAACGACGAGTCGACGGGTATTGCCCTTGGTGGCGGGCACGGCGCGGTGCAGCACCGCAAGCAGGTCGGCGTCGACCTCGTCGACGACCATGCCCGAGCCGCACTCGGTGAACGACACGGCCACGGTCGTCTCGGCCATCCCGTAGGCGGGGACGATCGCGTCCCGCCGCAACCCGAAGCGCGCGCCGGCGTCGCAGAGATCCTCGACGTCCGCGGGGTCCACCTGTTCGGCACCGGAGAGCGCCCAGCGCAACGAGGACAGGTCGAACTGGCCCTCGGTCGCCTGGCGGCGCAGCCGCTTGGCGAAGAGGTTGTAGGCGAAGTTGGGGGCCGCGGTCATGGTGCCCTTGTACTTGTCGATCAGCTTCGCCCACAGCAGGATGTCGCCCAGGAAGTCCATCGGCGTGACCTTCACCAACTCGGCACCGAAGTACATCGGGACCGTCAGAAACCCGGTCATGCCCATGTCGTGAAAGCACGGCAGCCAGCTGACGATCACATCGGTGTGGGGGTCGAAGTGCGCCCCGATGAACATCGCCTCGGCGTTGGCCACGATGTTGGCGTGTGAGACGCACACCGCTTTCGGGAATCCGGTGGAGCCGGAGGTGAGCTGCATCAGTGCGAGATCGTCGTCGTGGGTCTCGACCGGGTCGATCGGGTCACTGGCCAGGAGATGCTCGACGGTCAGCACGCGGATGCCGCGCTCGATCAATACCGGAGCCGCAGCCATGAACGGGTCGGAGACGATGACCGCCTTGGCCTCGATCATGTCGATGACGTCCATGGTCTCCAGGGCCCATCGCTGCAGGTCGGTGCGAGGGGTGGGCTGGTGCAGCATGGTCAGGCTCGCGCCACGCATCCAGATGCCCTGGGCGACGGGGGCGATCTCGACGGGGGCACCCGCCAGCACGGCGACGGCGTCACCATGGGCGATGCCGGCGGCTTCAAGCCCGCCCGCGATGCGTCGCGCCCTCTCGTATACGGCTTTCCAGGTGTGCCGAACCGGCGTGCCTGGATCCCCGGTGGTCATTCCGTTGCGACTGGTGCTCGCATTGGCGAACATAGTGTCAGTGAATTGGCTCACGAAAATCCTTCTGGCTCTGGCGCGTTGGCGGCGATACCTATATCGATCGTCGAGCGGTCGTCCCTCTGTCGAGCACCTTCGAGAGGTAGCGCGGGGACTAGGCGCCATCGCCGCATGAGCGGCACGGGTGTATCCATCATCGGCGCTTTCGGGCGACGAAGAAAAGGGGGAGCGAACTCCTCCGGGTTTGTCGGACGCACTGACTGTACAGACTGAAGCCCAGATTTGAGCTTTGCAGGCTCAATCGGAGGCCGATCGATGCACCGCCGTCACCTCTGCCGGACCGGGGCTGTACGCGGAGGTCGGTTGCCAAGGGTGCGACCGTAGCGGTCACCGCTTCGATGTGGGCGGTCCGCGGAGTCGAAATAGTGCTGTTGAACTGCAGGTATGTCGAAATATGTTGCGAAATGAAGCATCTGGGGGGAATCTCGCGGTGTTCGCGGGATTCTGTACACATCGTCACGTCGCGGCTGATTTCTGTTGGCAATCCGGTGGACGACGTCTTCGTCGCGAGCCTCATGTTCGGCCCATTCCGGGTGAGACGTGGCGTGCCGCGCCGAGCGGTGATCAAAAAGTAATGGGCCCAGGGAAACTGCCCGGGCACGGTCGGACGTGCACCCAGCAACCTGGCATCGTCCTGCCTGTCGGACGCGGCGACGGGTGTCGTCGTCATCCGTCAGCCGAGCGCCCAGTGCGCCGCAGGACTAGCGGAAGATGCTGCTGCTCAATGCCTTCGGGGCAGAGGAGTGGATTGCGTCGAGGGTCGTAGTGCTCGCGGACCAGAGGAAGCTCAGTGCCCAGGGGATGAGCCGGCGCGAGGGAGCTCGTCAGCCCCGTTCCACGAGTGTCGTCGCCTGCGTTCCGGGCTGACGGAGTCGCGGCGCACGGCGGCGCCAGGGTGCAGGATGGTCGCCATGGACATCTCAGGCTGTACTGCACTGGTCACCGGCGCCAATCGCGGTCTCGGTCGGCACTTCGCCACCGAGCTGCTCACACGTGGCGCACGGGTGTACGCGGGGGCTCGCAACCCGGACTCCGTCGACGTCGACGGCGCGATCCCGTTGGCCGTGGACATCACCGATCCAACCTCGGTCGCCGCCGCGGCGGAGGCCGCCGGCGACGTGACGCTGCTGATCAACAACGCGGGTGTCGCGGCCGACGTGAACCTGCTGACCGGTGATCTCGACGGCGCGCGCCGCGAGATGGACACCAACTACTTCGGCACGCTGTCGATGGTGCGCGCGTTCGCACCCGTCATCGCGGGCAATGGCGGCGGCGGGATCCTCAACGTGCTCTCCGTGCTCTCCTGGGTGAGCTTCCCCGACCTCAGCGGCTACTGCGCGTCGAAGTCCGCGGCCTGGTCGATGACGAACGCCGTCCGCGCCGAGTTGATCGACCGCGGGATCGTGGTCACCGCGCTGCACGTCGGCCTCATGGATACCGACATGGCGGCCGGCCTCGACGGGCCCAAGTCCAAGCCCGCCGACGTCGCAGCTCTCTCCCTCGACGCCATCGCTACCGGGGCCTACGAGGTACTGGCCGACGACACCAGCCGTGGGGTGCAGGCGGGTCTCGCGAAGGGCGTGGCGGCGCTCTACCCGCAACTCGCCGGATGACCCGATGGTGGCGTCCACACCGGTGATGAGAACGCCGGACGAGAGATTCGAGCACCTGCCGGACTATCCCTTCGAGCCGAACTACGTTCAGGTCGAGACCAGGGGACTCGACTCACTCCGCATGCACTACGTGGATGCCGGCCCACCGGACGGGCCCGTGGTCCTCCTGATGCACGGCCAACCCACCTGGTCCTACCTCTACCGCACGACGATCGCCGTCCTCGCCGATGCCGGGCTACGGGTCGTCGCACCGGACAACATCGGCTACGGGCGCTCCGACAAGCCCACGGATCCCACCGATTACACGTTCAAGCGCCATGTCGACTGGCTGCATGGTCTGGTCGTCGGCCTGGATCTTCGAGACGTCACGCTCGTGGTCCAGGACTGGGGCGGACCGCTGGGGCTGAGCGTGCTGGCGCGCGAGCAGGACCGCTTCGCCCGGGTCGTCGCGACCAACACGATCCTGCACACGTGCGACCCAGCGCTGGACGGCGAGCTCACCTGGGCGCACCACGGCGTGGGCGGGAGCCGAATGATGCTGGAGGAGGCCCTGCTCGACTACGTGGCGTTCTACCAACGGGCGCCCGACATCGTGCCCAGCTTCTTCCTGGAGGCCGTCGCGGGACCACTGCCTGCGGACGTGCTGGCCGCCTACGACGCCCCTTTTCCGGACCGGACCCACAAGGCGGGTCTGCGGCAGCTCATCTCCCTCATCCCGCTCACCCGCAACGACCCGGGCGCCGCGATCGGCCGCGCCACCATGGGAGTGTTGCAGTGCTGGGAGAAGCCGTTTCTCACCGCGTACTCCGACGGCGATCCCGCGACCCGCGGCTGGGATCGCGTATTTCAGCGCATGGTCCCCGGCGCCCGCGGGCAGAATCACGTGACCATCGCCGGCGCCGGTCACTTCGTCCAAGAGCAACGCGGTGAGGAACTGGGGCGCATCGTCGCGGAGTTCGTCGCTCACACCTCGTCGACAGCCAACTAACAGACAACCCTGGCAACCTCGACCCAGGAATCGTCGGCAGGCGACGAAGACGTGGAGGGGACGCCTGGTGGTCACCGTGCTCGAGCGAGACGATCCGCCTCGGGATGCCCAGCCCACCTCGCACCGCAGGCCGAGGCGTCGGCGTTGGTGGCGCGTCGTCCTCGCGGTCGTGACGGTCGTTGCGCTCGCCGTTGGCGGATGCGTCGTCGATGCCCTCCGCGTTCCCGGAACCGACGGCGTCGCCGCGAAACTCGCCGAGTGGGGCCGTAGTCACGGCTTCAACTCCGAGGTGACGTGGCTCGAGAAGGAGGTCTACCTCCGCCATCAACCCCCGGTCGGCGGGCAGCCTCCCGGCGGAATCCCCGCCGCGGACGGAACGGTGGCGCAGGCGGCGAACTCCTCGACCCTGCCCTCGACCCCGCTGGCGCCTCTGAGCGCCACGGCTGCCCTTCCGGGAGAGGGCAGTTGGCACACCGTGGTCAGCGTCCGTGGCCAGCCTGCCGTGCAGGTGGCCTCGTTACGACCCGACGGTCAACACACCTCCTTCGTCGTTGGCGTTCTCCGGATGGATCCCGCACTGATACGCGGCGAACTGCGCCCGGGTACGACGGATCCCGGTGGCGCCTGGCGAGCATCGGCGTCACTGCGCTCCGACGACATGCGTTCCGTGGCAGTGGTATTCAATGGCGGTTTCCGCCTGACCGACCCCAGTCGCCCGGGCTACTACGAGGAGGGGCGCACGGTGGCACGGCTGATCGACGGCGAGGCCAGTCTGGTGCTGCACGCCAACGGAGCCGCCGACGTCGGTAGTTGGAACCGGGAGGTGCGGATGGCGCCCGACGTCGTCAGCGTCAGACAGAACCTCGTCCCGCTCGTCGACGGCGGCGAACTCAATCAGACCTGTGCCACCGGAGGCACGAAGGAATGGGGCACCACGATCGGGCAGACTGCCTTCATCCACCGGTCCGGATTCGGGGTGACCGCGAGCGGCGTCGAGGTCTACGTGGCGGGGCCCGCGCTCTCGGTCTGCACACTCGGTCGCATTCTGCAGGACGCGGGTGTCGTGCGCGGCATGGAACTCGACATCAACCCGGACTGGGTCAGCGGCGCGTACTTCCATGCCCAGCCCACCGGTATGCCGCAGAGCTTCAAGCTGTTTCCCGACGAGAAGGTCTCCCCGCGGCACTATTTCGACGCATCGAGCCGCGATTGGTTCGCCTGGTTCACCCGCTGACGATCAATCGACGCTGACCGCTTCGACGATGGTGAGGCGTGCGGCGCGCACTGCGGGCGGCACGGAACCGAGAAGGCAGATCGCCAACGCGCCCAGTCCGATGAGGAGCATCGATGGGCTGGGTTCCCACGTGACGTCGATGCTGAGGACGTTCGTCAAGGCGATGGACGTCAGGTACTGGATCGCGGCACCGAGGACGAGACCCAGTATCCCGCCGACGATTCCGATACCGGCAGCTTCGGCCAGGATCGCCTTGAGGGTGAAGACTCTGGTCGCGCCGATGGCGCGCAGTACGCCGATCTCACGTCGTCGGTCCAGGACCGACAGCATCAGCGTATTCAGCAGTGTCACGGCCGACACCACCACGACGATCCACGCGATGATCGTGATGACGGCGATCACCTGGTCCAGCGCGCTGGCCACGCCCGCCAGCGCCTCGTCACCCGTGTAGACGAAGCTGCCGGGGGAGACGACCTTGCGGACGGCCGCCTCGACGGTGGCCGGGTCAGCGCCGGGCGCGACGGTGACCTCCAGGTCGCTGGCGCCGGGGCGGGTGAACCAGTCCTGCATGGCGTCCAGACTCATCGCGATCGTCCCCGTCATCCCGGAGAAGTAGGGGACGAGCGCCACTACCCGCACCGTGCGCGCACCGGTGGGGGTCTGCAACGTAATCGCATCGCCGGCAACGACGTTCATTGATCTGCCGAGATCGCGCGACAGTGCGACACCCTCGCCGGCGAGCAACGTCTGGCGGTCCCTCGGTGACAGCGCCGCGTAGATGTCGCGGTGCGAATCCGCGGCGATGCCGAGCAGCATCACCCGGGTGTCGCCCACCGTGGCGAAGGCCATCTGGTCGGGTACGACGCGTTGCACGCCGGGGACGGCGGCGACGTTGGCCGCGGTCTCCGGGGGCAGCAGAGCCGACGAGTAGTCGGTGGCGGCAGCCGAACTGACCCACACGTCGGCGCCGGCGATCGACGCGAAGGACGCGACGGTCGAGTCGACGGCGTTGCTCGTCGCACCCGTGACCGCAACGGTGGTGACGACCGCGGTCAGCACCGTCATCATCGCGACCCACATCCGCCGCGGCGCGCGTTCGATGGTGGCCGCACCGAGCACCCCGGCCGCCCCGAAGCGTCGGGCCACGGCCGCGGCGGTGGCGATGATGGGACCGGAGAACGCAAAGCACAGTGCACTGAAGCCGATGAACGCCAACGCAATCGCGGCGATGGCGATCTGTCCCAGATCGCCGGTGACGATGACGACGGTGACGGCCAGCAGCGTGGTCCCCGCAATGCCCGAGATGATCCGCAGCCGCCGCGATCCGGGCTCCGAGGTGCTCGCACCGCTCGGGGCCAGCGCCTCGATCGGTGCCACCCCGTGGACCTGCCGCGCGGCCAGTGCCGACGCGGTCACGCTGGCCAGGACGCATGCCACCACCGCCAGTGGCACCACCCACGCCGGCAACACGTATTCGAGGCGGGCGTCGAGTGTCTGCACCATCGTCGACGGCAACTGTCCGATCGCGAGGTAGCCGATCGCGACCCCGAGTATCGATCCGATCACCCCGCCCAGGAAGCCCACTAGGGCGGCCTCGGCCAGCATGTCGGACATGATGGTTCTGCGGCGGCCACCGAGTGCGCGCATCGTCGAGATGATCGGGCGCCGCTGGGCGATGGCGATGCTCATGGCGTTGTAGCTCAGGAATGCCGCGACGACCAACGACACCGAGGCTGCAAGCAGCGTCATCGCCTGCAGGATGGCGAACGAGCTACTGGCCTGTGCGGCGCGGAAACTCGGCGTGGCGACCACGGCCCGGCCACCGAGTGCCGTCGTCACCGCGGCGCGCACCTCGGCCACGTCCGCGCGCGGGTCGGTGAACACCAGGATCGAGTCGAGGCGTTGTTCACGTCCGGAAAGCCGTTGCGCGAGAGCGAGTGGCGCGATCACGAAGTGGGCGTCGTTCAGGCGCCGGGCCGCATCGCCATCCACGACGGCAACCGCCGTCATCTGGGTGGAGCCCACCTCGAACTGCTCACCCTTGCCGACCCCGAGGCCGCCGCCCACGATCACGCCGTTGGGCGCCGAGGTGACCGGCGACCCCGATTCGAGCTGATCGGCAATCGCCGTCTGCAGGTCGGAGTGTAGCTCGGAGGCGTTCTGGCCGAGCCCGATGAGAAGGGCGGGCTGGCCGTCGACGGTGATGCGTGTCCGCACCAGAGGCACTGCGGCGGTGACGTTCTCGACGCCGCCGACGGTGCCGAGCATCGATTCGTCGATGCCTTCACCGGTGATGCCGGAGACTTCGAGATCGGCGTCACCGCCGATGCTGGTCGCGAGACGGTCGATGGACCCGGTGATCGACCCCGACACCCCGAGGACGGCCACGAGAAGCGCCGCCGACACCGCGACGACGACGACGGAGGCCACCGCGCGCCCCCAGTGGGTGCGCAGTTCGCGGACGTTCAGAACCTTCAGTCTGCCGAAGGCGGCGAGGGCCACGGCGCTAGGTCCGATGGGCCGAATGCCTGCCGCGCTGCCGTAGCGGGTCTGCGACGAGAAGATGCGAGATGAACTCGCCGTGGCGCACGGTCGGGATGATCTCGGTCGGCTGGTCGCGCACTCCCGCGGAATGGCGCCCGCCCACGGGTGTTGGCATGGGAACGACGTCGGACCTCACCACACCGTCCTGAACCGTGACGACCCGATCGGTCCGTGACGCGGCGTCGAGGTTGTGCGTCACCATCACGACCGCCCGATCGGCACCGTCGTCGTGTGCCACGTGATGCAGCAGCTCCATGATCGCCGAGCCGGTCGAGGAGTCGAGATTGCCGGTCGGCTCGTCGGCCAGGATCAGCGGCGGATCCATCATCAGCGCACGAGCGACGGCGACGCGTTGCATCTGTCCGCCCGACAACTCCGCAGGCCGATGGTCGATCCGCTCGCGCAAACCGACGAGGTTCAACAAATGCACCGCATCCGAACGGACCCGACGCAGCTTCTTGCCGTCGAGCAACATCGGAAGCGCGACGTTCTCCCAGGCCGTCAGCGTCGGCAGCAGGTTGAAGAACTGGAAGATGAAGCCGACCTGGTGGCGGCGGAACGTCGACTGCTCGTCATCGGTCATGGTGCCGATCTCGGTCCCGTTGAAGCGGATCGAGCCCGCATCAGGCGAATCCAGGGCTCCCAGGAGTTGCAACAGCGTGCTCTTGCCAGCGCCCGACGGGCCGACGATGGAGGTGAGTTGACCACCGCTGATCTGCAACGTGACCCCGTCGAGCGCGCGAACGGTGTGCCCGCCCGTGCGGTATTCCCGCACCACGTCGGTCAGCTCCACCCTCAGTGGCATGTCACCTCACCTCGGGGGAGGGCTGAGCAGTGGGGACGGTGTCACCGTGCGGCAAGCTGTTCCACGCTGGGAATCGTGTTCGCCGAGAAGCAATCTCGAATCTTCTGGCTGACCTTGCGATTGCGGCGCTGCGACAGGCCCAGAAGTGTCGGGACGTGGGCGTAGACGGCCTGATTGTTGGGCGCATCCATGTGCGTGAAGGGGGGCGTGCCGACGAGCGGCACCAGGGGCAGGCCGAGGACGTCGCGGGCGGCTCTGACGACGGGCGCGTCCAGAACGGACACGAAGTGTTGGATGTTCTCGCGCATCGCCGCCAGCGCCATGACCCGGAGGATCTGCACGTGAGCGGTGGCCAGCTTGCGACGGTACTTGCGGGGGACCGCGGCGGTGGCGCCGTCCCAGCACCGGTCGAGGTCGTCGATCCCGTGGTGGCGCATCACGTCACCGATCGGGATGGCGATCGGAGCGATGGGCGACTTGACGCAGTCATCGAGGTCCACGATCGTCTTGAGGCCCGCGGATGAATTTCGGATCATCCGCACCACGCCCGCAGGAACCCGGTCGTGGGTGTCCACGGCCATGAAGAAGACGCTGGCTTCGTCGTAGGGCCCGTACTCTCTCTTCATCGTCGCGGCATCGTTGCCCCACGATTGCTCGAACACCTCGCGCTCCAGTTGACGTGCGATGTTCGAGAACGGGTCGGTGCTCTCCACGGCGAAACAGGAGAAGCGGCTGCAACCCAGCCTCTTGGTACTCAGGAATTCTTCGGTGAGCGCGTCGCGCTCGGGATCGGACATGTCGTAGACGAAGTCCGTCACTCGTCGGTGCTCCCACCTATGCGTATGCGTTCCGACAGGCAGACTGCTGTCGCAGAGATCACCCGGCTACGGGTTGCGCTCGACCATGCCACCCGCACAGACGAGACGCAAACGCCGCGGGCCAGTTGCCAGTCGCCTCACACGTCGTTCGCAGGTTCGCAGCCATCGCCTACAGCTTGCGCACGAGCGCCGCCGCGCGGACGTCGTCGCCGACGTGCAACGCGATGCGCACCTCGTCGGCCCGTCGTGCGTACCGGATGGTCACCTCTTCGCCGTATCTGATCGGCTTGCGGTACTCGACGACCGCGCGGTACGGCGCCGTGCACACCTCGGGCTCCAATGCCATCACTTCGTGGATGGCATGCCAGTAGGCGGTGTTCGTGACGTGCTGGAAGATGTCGATATCCGTGCGGCGCAGGCCAAATGGCGAGGCGACGTCCAGATCGTTCGAGTCCTCGAGCCATGGACGCCACCTGAGGCGGTGTTCGTCTGCGGTGGAGGCGAACCTTTCGATGAGGGTGTCGGTGACACGTGACGGCGTGAGCGTGTCCTTGTTCATGCAGATCCAGAAGCCCTCGGTCTCGATGCGGCCGCCCTCTGCGCCGACGAGGTCGACGCGCATGGTGCACCACCGCGTCGAGAGGGCCGAGCACCACCGACTGAACGTCACGTCGTTGGGCCATTCGATCGGTTCGATCACGTCGATGACCGTCCGGTTCACGATCCAGTGGGGGTGAGCCTCGGCTTCGCCGGCGTCGACGAGGTTCTCCGCGCCGACCTCCTGGATGTAGCGAGCCACGCCGTCGAGGCGCAGGTGGAGGTGCTCGTCGATGTCGCTGGTGGCCACCGGCCACGACGTGCGGTAGACGTACCCCTCGGCGGGGAGGGCTCGCAGGGGTCGATCGACCTCGGTGTTCGTCATCGCGTTCTGTGTACCCGACTGACCTCGGGCGCGTGTCGGCAGGGTTCAGGCGCCCAGGGGATCGCCGGTGACGACATCTGTGACGGTCACGTCGATCGGTCGAGAGTCGGCCGTCGTGGGCCCGAGCAGCGCGGCGATGACCTCCAGGGTGGTCGCTCGGATGTAGGTGGCGAGCTCGCGGAGATCTGTTCCGTAGCTGCCGGTCAGTTCGATGAACACGCCGCGCAAAGTCGCGGTCTGGGAGTCGATGTCGAAGGCGATGTGGGTGGGCGCGCACAGATAGCGGTTGCGCAGCTCGATCGCCAGAGTGCTGCGAAGGACGTGGTCGCTGACGTAGATGCGGCCCGGACCGGGCTTGTCGAGCGGCGGCTGGGCGATCAGCGGCTGTCCGTGGGGACGGGCCGTGGCCCGGATCGCGGACACGACTCGACCCTTGATCGCGTCCCACCCTGGCTCGGGCGCCGCTCTCAGGAATTCGACCGCACGAAAGAGCGGGTCGGGCGGTGTGGTCGGAGAACTCATTGCCACCTTTCCAACCGGGTTCGTAGGGTGGCGGTGGCACGGAAGTGATGTCCGCGCGCCGCATCAGGGCTCATGTCGAGCGCCTTGCCGATTTCGGGAAATGTCATCGACTCTATTTCGCGGAGTACCCAGGATGCGCGCTGGCGATACGGGAGCTCTGCCAGGGCCGCCTCCAGTGCGGCCAGAAATGCGGTGTTCGACGCGGCGGTGAAGGGATCGTCGCTGCGCTGTTGAGCAGGCATCGCCTCCATTAGCTGGTCGTCGATCGGTTGGGCGCGTTTGATCCGGTAGTTGTCGGTGATCTTGTGTGAGCAGATCGCGAACAGCCAGGTCTTCAGCGACGACCCGCCGCGGAACGTGGCCAGCTGGCGCCACGCCGCGATGAACGTGGATTGGACGACGTCGGCGGCATCGGCTTCGTTGGCTACCAGCCGGCGCGCGTAGCGGTGCAGCGCTGGACCGTACCGGTGCACCACGACTTCGAATGCTTCTCGATCACCCAGCGACGCGGCGGTGAGGAGCGCTCCCTCACCGGCCTCGGAAATGCCGTCGCCGCCGGTGTGTGCGGTCACGCATCCTCCCTCGACGTCGGCACGTAATCCCCGCGATGTCCGGGTGGCGCGTGGACACGTCGATCTTAGGGCTCGGGCCATTTGCCCCCGTCGGCCCGGCCCTGCGACGTGACTCCCGAGTAATCCGCGATCGGGCGGCCGCGCGGGGTGTGAGCGGCTTCACGTCCGTGTGACGTTCGGTTCGGCGGGTCAGCGTCGACTACATCGGTGACATCTCGAGATGGGATGCACCCGCCGGGCCCCGGCGGGAAGAACGGGTAGGGAAGGACAACCGTCATGGCGGATTTCTCAGACAAGGCCGACGAGGTCGTCGGGCGGGCCAAGCAAGCTGCCGGTGATCTGACCGGCAACGACGAACTCAAGGCCGAAGGTGCGGCCGACACCGCCAAGGCCAACCTCAAGCAGGGTGTCGACGCGGTGTCGGAGAAGGCCGCCGATGCCGTCGATGCGGTCACCGAGGCCGGCTCGTCAGCGCTGGAGACCGCATCGGACAAGGCCGACGACGTGAAGGCGTCGGTCAGTGAGGCGGTGGACGCCACCCAGGAGCGGCTGTCCCACCTCGCCGACAAGACCGCCGACACTGCCCGCGAGCTGCACCTCGACGAGGCGGCGTCGACGCTCGCAGACAAGCGCGTCGTGATCACGGCGGTGATTGCGTCGATCGCGCTCGCACTCGTGGTGCGACGGGCTCGCAAGAAGTCCCGCGCCCGTCGTTCCCCAGCCAAGCGAGTGGCCGTGGCGGGAATCGGACGCGCGCTCGCGCGCTGAATGAGGACTCCTTCGAGGATCGCTCGAAGGCGAAGAAAACACGAAGATCACAACGAAGGGACAATCTCATGGGCATCGTGGACAAGGCCAAGAACGCCGCAGAGGACGCCATCGGCAAGGCCAAGGAGGTCATCGGCGACGTGACGGGCAACGAGGAGCTCGAGGCCGAGGGCAAGAAGGACCAGGGCGTCTCGGGTGTGAAGAAGGTCGGCGAGGACATCAAGGACGTCTTCAAGAAGTAACCCGCAGAACACGTGACGTCGGGCCGCCGAGCATCGCCAGCGTGCGATGTGTCGCGGCCCGACGGCACTGTCCAACCGGACGTGATCCACTTCACGAGGATTCGGCGTTCGGATTGCGACATCAGCACCGACTACACCGATGTACGGCATCAGCACCGATGCTCGATGACTTCAAGGAGAGTGGACGACGATGACCAGCACCCAGCCCCTCAGCACCACCACCGTTTCGACGACCGGCAAGTCCGTCGCGGCGGCCGGTGATTCCGCCCTGGTCAGCTCGCAGGGCAAGACCACCATTGCCGACACCGTGGTGTCGAAGATCGCCGGGATCGCCGCGCGCGAGGTCAGCGGTGTCTACGACCTGGGTGGCGGCGCGTCACGCGTCGTGGGCGCGCTGCGCGAGCGGATCCCCGGTGCCAGCCTGAACCACTCGCAGGGCGTCTCGGTCGAGGTCGGCGAGAAGCAAGCCGCCGTCGATCTCGACATCGTCGCCGAGTACGGCGTGTCCATCGCCGATCTGGCGACCGGGCTGCGTCGCAACGTCATCGCCGCCATCGAGCGCATGACGGGGCTGCAGGTGACCGAGGTCAACGTCACCGTCCACGACATCCACCTCGCGGGTGACGACGACGACACCAACGCCGACGACGCCGTGACGCGAGTCCAGTAAGACGTCTGCACTCCGATGGAAGAGAGGTTGCCGATGAGCGAGCCTGATCGAGCCGACCTCATCGCCGCCGCGGTCACCGCGGTGCCGGGGGTGGCGGGGCTCCACGCAGGAATGTTCGGTGAGGTCGCGACGTACCTGCCCGGTCACCGGGTGTCGGGTATTCGCACCAACGCCGACGGCGTCACCGAAGTACACGTGACGCTGCTCTACGGCGCACCGGTTCGGGACACCGCAGCGCTGATCCGTGACGCTGCCGCACGGGTGGCCGGCGGCACCGTCGACGTCACCGTCGAGGACATCGTCGCCGCCTCGGATACCGCGGCATCGTGAGCGCGGCGCGGTGGGACCGCTACCCGAATAGGGCTAGCGCCCGCCGCGCTGCCGCGCGCGAGCTCCACCCGGATCGCGGCGGTGACCCGGCGGCGTTCGCCGTCGCGCTGGCCTCGATCGACGCCCACTTCACTGCGCCGCCGCCGGTGCTCGTCCGTGTATCACGACGACGCGTCCGCATGATCCATCCGCTGAGGCGCATCCTGCGCCGACGTCGCTTCATCCAGCTCTGACGCTGCTTCTCGTTCGGCAGAAGTACTGCCGCGCAATGATTTCGGAGGTTCTCATGACCACATCAAGCCTAGGATTGATCGCTGGCCTGCTGCTCGGCATCGCCGCGGCTGCCGGCGGTCTGACGGGGTTCGTGGTGGCCCTGATACTGGGTGTCGCCGGGTACCTGATCGGTGGCCAGCGCGACGGCGAGTTCGATCTCAGCGCGCTGTTGCCAGGACGTCGTCGTGGCTGACGAACCGATCGAGGGCGACTCTGCCGAGCCCGGCGGGCGCGGCAATCTCGTCGTGCGGGACAAGGTCGCGCAGCGCCTTGCCGTGCACACGGCCCGACTCACCAGCGGCGTGCACACGCACGCCGCGGGCCTCGACAAGCTGACTGGCCGCGAGTTGCCCCGCGCGACCGTGTCGGTCGCCGGTGACCGCGTCCGCGTGCAGGTGAGCATCGCCGTGGCGTGGCCCCAGCCCGCGACCGGCGTCGCCGCCGATGTGCAGCGCAACATCACCGAGGCGCTGCGCACCTATGCCGCACTGACCGTGGACCGCGTCGACGTCGCGATCGATGCCGTCGTCGATCCGTCCGCGCCCGCGAGGACCGTGCAATGACACTCGCAGAGAATCAGGACACCCCGGCGTCCGCGACGTCGGTCACGCCCGCTGCGGGACGGCCACCGGTGGCAGCCCCCGCCGCGGGCTACGTCGGCGCGGTGATCGCCCTGCTGCTGTTGGCCGCCGGTGCGGTGGCGTTGCGCGACGCCGCCGTCGGCTGGGGTTGGCTGCGCGGCACTCCATGGGTCACTACCGCGATCTCGGGCCTCGACGGTCTGACGTACCAGGGTTGGATGCCCGCCGCGGGGGTCGCGGCTGTCGTGGTCGGGCTGTGGTTCGTCTCCGCCGCTCTGCGACCTCGGCGCCGCACCGCCCTCGCCGTGCCCGCCCAGACCAGCGTGTGGATTCCCAGGGCAGACCTGGCCCGTCTGGCCGCTACCGCCGCAGGCACCGTCCCCGGGGTCCTCGACGCCAAGGCGTCGGCCAGCCTGCGGACCGTCGGCATCACCGCAGACGTCACCGCCGGCGCGGACACGGCACTCAAGTCCGCCATCGGCGACGCCGTCGCTGATGTGTTGCACGGTGTCACCGCCACCACCCCGCGCATCAAGGTGCGCGTTCGAACGGGAAGGCCCTGACATGACCCGACTGGCTTCCGCGCTGGACCGCTTCGCCGCCCTGGTCGTTGGAGTCCTACTCATCGCGGTGGGAGCCGCATTGGTGCTGTGGGACACCACGGTCCTGCCGGGCGTGCCACGCACCGTGCACGCGCCGGGACTACGGGCGGCCACCGCCGCCGGGTGGTGGAGTTGGGCGCTGGCCGGCGTCGGCATCCTGCTCGTCGTGGTGGCGGTACGGTGGCTGCTCGCCCACACCCCAGCGGCCAAGGTGAAGCGACTACCGTTGCGTACCAACGACTCCGGTGCGATCAGCATCGACCTCGGCGAGGTCGCGACCGCAGCGGCGAAAGCTCTCGCGCAGTCCTCCTCCGACGTCGAGTCCGCCGGCGGCAAGGCCATCGTCGACCGCGGCACCCGGACGGTCGATCTCTCGGTCACCGTCGTGGACTCACCGCGGCCCGAGCGGCTCATTTCCGCCATCGACACGGCCTGCGCACAGATCGCGACCATGCTTGCCGACCCCACGGTCGCCACTCGCACCACGATTCACGTCGGCAAGGGGCAGCGCCGCCGCGTCAGCTGACCTCGTGCCGTGAGGCGCCGCCCCGACCGAGAGGAACCGACATGTCTTCGCAGGACCACCTCGACGAGGGTGGCGAACCGACCGCAGACCGGCGGGACCACCGGGCTGACGGCGAATCGCCGATGGCCACGTTGAGGCGGTTGCCTGCGCTGAGAGTGCTCGGGCAGCTACCGGTACCGGTCGTCGCCGTGAGTGGAGGCGGGGCGATCCTGTTCGCCAACGAAGCCTTCGCCACGCTCGTGGGGGTCACTCGAGAAACGTTGCACGCCATGAGCTTCGCGGACGTCTTCGAACCCGCGGCACGCGCAGACAGTGCCGTGTCCCTCATTCAGAAGCACGCCGAGGCGCTCGTCGCGCTGTCACATTCGGATGGCTCCACGATTCGCGCCGTGATGAGCAGATCCGCCCTACAACGCGCCCACGAACAGATCGCCCTGGTCACCTTCCGCGACGTGACCGAACAATTGTGGGTGGACGGGCGCTGATGGACGACGACGGCGCCCGAGCGGACACACCACGGTGATACCGCTCGGACGCCGAAGGTCGAAAACCGTTACTCTGCCGCCTTTTGGCGAGCCTCGGCGGCCTTCTCGGCCGCCCGCGCCGCCTCGGCCTCGGCTTCCTTCTTGGCCACGTCGCGCTGCGCTTCGGCCTTGTCCTGCTGGGCACGACCCTCTTCTTGCAGACCGTCACGACCGGTGACGATCCCGACGACTTCCTTGGCCTTGCCCTTCACGTCCTCGACGACGCCCTTCACTGCTTCTTCGGGTCCACTGTCGCCCATGATCATTCCTTTCATCGATACCGTCGGGAGGGTGGTACCCGTCGAAGGCGATATTTGAACCTGCAGCGTCGTGTGCGAGCGTCGTCGTCACTACGTCGGTGGACGTGCGCATTTCGTGCACGGGCGTGCCGAGCCAACGATTCGTTGCGGGTCAGATGCGCTTCGAGTGGCGCAGATCGTGCATTCGTGTGGTGACGAGGCGTCGCGCACGGCCCGCCGATGGCTTGGCCACTTCGGGTGGCGGACCGGCGCGCACCATCATCGTGGTAAGTGTGTCGAGAGCTAGTCGATGAGTGCATCACCTCCATGTCGTAGCGGGTGCAACACATTTCGTATCGGTTCAACCCGGGTGCCTAGTCGTGGTGAATAGGAGGGGAGCGTTGAGTTGGCGCTGGTCTCGGCCTGCGTGACCGCCGCGCCAGCCAGGTCTGCGGCTCTCGCGTCGGCCGTGGTCGAGGCGGAAGACTCGACGTGGTGACGCGGGCTCGAGCCGAGCGCGGCGGGCACGCGGGCCGGTCGGCAGATCGTCGATCCGGTCGAGCGTCAATGGTGTTGAGGCGCAGCCATTCGGCGTATACGATCGCCTCGGCACGTGCGACCGCGGCGCTTTCCTCGCGTATCTCGGACTCGGTCAGTGCCCGCGGCATGCTCGTCACCTCCTCCAACATCGGTGCGTGACATCGCCCGGCGCCACGTCAGGCGTTGATCACGGTCCGCTCGTTGCTGCTGGCGATCTTGATTCTGCGTGGCTTGGCCTTCTCGGCGACGGGGATGGCCAAACGCAGGACTCCGTCGTGATAGCTGGCCTGGATCTGATCGGTGTCCAGGGTGTCGCCGAGAAACACCTGACGGGTGAACACTCCGCGTGGTCGCTCGGCGGCGACCATCTCGCGGTCCTGATCCAGTGCGCGGCGCTCGGCGTGCACGGTGAGCACATTGCGCTCCACGTCGAGGGCCAGCGAGTCGGCTGAGATGCCGGGCAGGTCGAACTCGACGATGAATTCATCGCCGTCGCGCCAGGCGTCCATGGGCATCACCGCGGGACGGGCGGCCGTTCCTGCCGCCTGCTGGGCCCAGCGGTCGAGATCACGGAACGGATCGGTACGCATCAACATCATCTCCACCTCCAGTGTTCGAGTGAGCAGATCTCTGTCATCTGCCATAGTTTTTATATAGCACCGGTGCTACCTTGAGCGCACCGGGAATTTCGTCGGAATGGATGGGCTCTGGTGGTCGATGATGTGGCGGGTCGTTCGGGGCGCGGAGTGTATGGCATCTCGGTGGCTTCGGAGCTGAGCGGCCTCGGTCCACAAACCCTGCGCCTCTACGAAACTCGCGGACTTCTCAGTCCGACGCGCAGTGCGGGTGGCACGCGCCGCTACAGCGACGACGACCTGGATCGGTTGCGGCGGATCACCGAACTCCTCGGTGCCGGGGTGAACCTGGCGGGCATCGCCCACATCTTCCACCTCGAGGCTCGCAACACCGAGCTGGAGTCCGCCAATGCCCACCTGGTCTCCGAGAACGCCCGCCTGGAGTCTGGGCGCGACCCCGACGAGTCGGCCAAGGGGACTCGACCAGCCAGGAAGAAGCAGGGTCGATGACCTCCGGTGAAAGTCTTCAGGCTCGCTTCAGGATGGCGCCGTAGCGTCGTCCACCGATCCGGTAGATGCGGCTCTGGGTCGCATCGAGGAGGAGAACCACGTCAGTGAACGAGCTACCCGCGACGAGTCCAGGCCGCGCGACGCCGGCCAAGAAGGCGCCGGCCAAGAAGGCGCCCGCCAAGAAGGCGCCCGCGAAGAAGGCGCCCGCGAAGAAGGCGCCCGCCAAGAAGGCGCCCGCCAAGAAGCTTGCGGGCAAGAAGGCCGCAGCGAAGAAGGGTGCGGCGAAGAAGAGTGCGACGAAAGCATCAGGGCCGCAGCACAACTCGGACACCAAGAGCCACCCCGCCCTGGCAGCGCCACCCAGCGATCCGCTCATCGTCCTGGGCTTGCACCCGCGTTTCACCGTCGTGGAACTGCGACGGGCGTGGCGCGAATATGCCGCAACGCACCATCCCGACGTGGGGGGCGATCCCGCCACCTTCAGCCGTGGCCGGCATGCGTACGACGCACTCCGGGCGCGGCGCGGATGACGGAACCGCCCCACAGGTCACCGTGCAGGCTGCTCGGCCGGCAGGAGCGGCGTAGCGGGAGCCGGACCCCCGGGCTGCGGCGCCTGCTGGTCGGCACCCGAACCACCCTGGCCGCCAGGACCATTCGCTCCGTCAGGCCCACCAGGACCAACCCGACCGTTGGGTCCGCCGGCAGCGGGAGGTCCGGGACGTTCAGCACCACCGGGACCGCCCGGCCCATCCGGACCGCCCGGCCCGCCCCGGCCACCTGGTCCACCCGGACCGCCGGGACCACCCGGACCGAACTGTCCGCCGGGGCCGCCCGGTGGGGGAGGCGGCGGTGCGAACTGACCGCCGGGCGGCGGTGGCGGTGGCCCACCGAGGCACGCCTGACCCTGGGCGGCGTAGGGGGAGGAGATGCCGGCCGGCCCCACGTCCCGATTGGATCCACCGAACAGCGCTGCGCCGAGCACCCCGCCCACCAGTAGCGCCGCGATCCCCGTACCGACGGCCACGCCGACGGGGTGCTGCCGAACTCGATCGGTGGTTCCGCCCCACCGCCGCACGGGCTTGTCCTTCGGATCGAGCGGTTCCGCCTCCCGGACCGTCAGATCCTTGGTGTCGTCGTTGTCGTCGCTCACGTCGTCCTCCACATTCGTTGAGTTGCTCTTGCCGCCAACGACGTTGCTGGTCGAAGTTGAAACGAAGCTGAAGAACGCCGGTTCCGGTGGTTCCTTCAGGTTGGCTTCAGGGACGTCGCTCCGTGACGGGTGACAATGGACGCATGACCAGCCGCGCCGTATTGCGATCCGAGCCCCGCGCCCGCGTCATGGTCGTGGAGGACTCGGAGACCATTCGCGAGATGGTCAGCGAAGCCCTCGACGACGCCGGCTACGTCACCGGGGCGCGGCCGGATGGCGTCGGTTTGGAGGACGCGCTGCGTGGATTCCGCCCCGATCTGGTCGTGCTCGACGTGATGATGCCCGGTCGTGACGGGTTCGCCCTGATCAACGTGGTCCGCGACTTCGGCGATACCGGAATCGTCCTTCTCACGGCACGCGACGGTTTGGACGACAGGCTGCGCGGGCTGGACGGCGGCGCTGACGACTACGTGGTGAAGCCATTCGAATTGGCCGAACTGGTGTCGCGGGTCGGCTCGGTGTTGCGACGACGCGGCAGGCTGCCTTCGGCGGTGCAACTCGGCGATCTGGTGCTGGACACCGATGCCGGTACGGCGACACGCAACGGTCAGCCGCTGGATCTCACGGCGACTGAGCTGCGGCTGCTGTCCTATCTGGCCGACCAGCGTGGTCGGCTGGTCAGCAAGGAACAGATCTTGACGGCCGTCTGGGGCTACGACGCCTACGATCCGAACCTCGTACAGGTCTACGTCAGTGCCCTGCGCCGCAAGCTCGAGGCGCACGGTCCGCGAATTCTGCACACCAGCAGGGGAATTGGGTACCAACTGCGACCCGTCGCCTCGTGACCGAGACGCCCTCGCTGCACCGTCGGGTCACACTCGCCGTCCTGGCATTGCTGGCCTTGGTGCTGCTGATCCTCGGCGTGGCCATCGACCTGACGTTCGGTGCGCAGGTTCGCCACGACCTGCACGACCGTCTGATCGCCACCGCGACACGTGCCGACGCCCTTGCCCAGGCGGGCACCGCGCCTGGCGAACTCGCCGCCGAACTCAACGGCGGAAGCATCCGGGCACTGTTGGTCACCGCCGATGGCGCGACCTTCGGAGATCCGGCGATCAGCCCCGACATCGCCTCGGCACCCAGCGCCCGGATGCCGCCACCACCTCCACCCCCACGGCCGGGCCCAGCGGGCGGACCCGGTGCACCTGGTCCGCCACCCTCGCCTCCACCGCGACCCGACGAGACCAACACCGTGGTGGTCCACCCCCTGCCCGCCGGCGGTCGGGTCATCCTGGTCGCCGACACCACGCAGAGCACGGCCGCAGTTCGCGACCTTCGCGAACTCATGATCGGAGCGGGCGCCGTAACGCTCGTACTCGCGGCGTTGCTGCTCTTCGCCGTCGCCCGCGGCGCTCTTCGGCCACTGGAGAGATTGACCGGACTGGCACAGGCGATCACCACCGGCGATCGGGGACGGCGACTGGAGCCGGATCGCCCGCACACCGAACTCGGCCGCGCCGCAGCAGCTTTCGACGGCATGCTCGACGCGCTGGAAACCGCTGAACGACAGGCGCAGCAGGCGGCCGAGGCGGCGCAGCGTGCTGAGGCCCGAACCCGTGACTTCCTGGCCGATGCGGCACACGAGCTACGCACCCCGCTGGCCGGCATCCAGGTGGCGGCAGAACAGTTGGTGAACACCACATCCGACGCAGCGCCTGCGGCGCGACGGCGCACCCAATTGTTGTTGGCCGACGCGCGACGGGCCAGCCGGCTGGTGACCGACATGTTGGACTTGAGCCGCATCGACGCCGGGCTGCCGTTGCGGGTCATCGACACCGACCTGGCGGGCATCGCCGATGCTCAGGTCGAGCGTGCCGACATGCTGGCCCCGCAGGTGTCGGCCACCCGTACCGGTGCCGCTCACCTCCCGATGCGGGCAGATCCCCACCGCGTCGGACAGATCGTGGCCAATCTTCTCGACAACGCGCGTCGCTACACCCCGCCCGGAGGGCGGATCACCGTGCACGTCGATCGATCCGATACCGGTGCGGCCCTGCTGACGGTCACCGACACCGGTCCGGGCATACCTCAGGCTGATCGCACACGAGTGTTCGACCGCCTGGTACGCCTGGACACCTCCCGCAATCGCGACCACGGCGGCGCCGGCCTCGGATTGTCGATCGCTCGAGCTTTGGCTCGAGCCCACGGCGGGGAACTGACCTGTGAGCCCTGGGAGAGCGGGGCGCAGTTCCGACTCAGTCTGCCGGTGACGGACGTCAGTCAGTAGAAAGGGTTTCGTGACGCTGCACACTCCGTGCAGCAGCCGGTTGCCACGATGTGGCGAAGGACACCCGATCGCCGAGCTCGCGCACCGACATCGGCGTCGAATACCCCTCATGGGAAACAACGACTTTGCACCCGAGACCGGCGACACGGCCGGACCCGTCGCCGGCGAGGCACTGAAGGACGGTGCTCGTTGGCCTGGATACGGGCTCATCGCCCTCGGCCTGGTGGCGGTGGCGTTGAGCCTGGCCGGCTTCGCGGTTGGCCGAAACTCGTTGGCCACCATCGGTGCCGTGGTTGCCGTGCTGGCCGTAGCTGCCGGCGTGAGCTGGCAGTTCGTCGAGCACCGGCGTCTGCGAAACCGCCATGGTTCCGGTACTCCCGAGCGCCCGGAGGACGCAGCTCCGCTGAAGTGACCAGCGCGACGCGTGCGGCGACGGAACTGCACCCCTGGACGGGACGCAGCGGCCCGGTCGACGAGTAGGTTGGCGACATGTTCAATCAACTGATCACCGCGGCCACTCAGATCGCCGAGTCCGTGCTGGGGATCGTGGGAATCCGCGTGGGGACCGAAGAGCCCCCGCATACCAGCGAGAGACTGACCGACTCCGTCGAGATTCGTCGCTATCAGCCCCGCATCGCGGCGGAGACGACCGTCGAGGCGGACGAGGAGCGGGCGCGTAGCGAGGGCTTTCGACGGTTGGCCGGGTACATCTTCGGCCGCAACCACGGCTCCAGCAAGATCGCCATGACGGCTCCCGTCAGTCAGGCCTCGACGAAGGGGCAGAAGATCGCGATGACCGCTCCGGTGTCGCGATCGGGCGGCGACGACGAGGGCTGGGTGATTCGCTTCTTCATGCCGTCGAAGTGGACCATGGCGACGCTGCCCGCCCCCGATGACGACAGGGTGCGGTTGGTCGAGGTGCCCGCCGAGACGGTCGCCGTATTGCGGTTCAGCGGAGATCGCAGTCAGAGGGCGGTCGCCGAACGCTCCGCCGAGTTGACGCAGACGTTGCGGTCCAAGGGCATCACGACCCTCGGCGACCCGGTCGCTTGGTTCTACGATCCGCCGTGGACGCTGCCGATGCGCAGGCGCAACGAAGTCGTCGCGCCGATCGAGTCCTAGGTCCGCGCTCGACGGTTTCGCGTGCGATGAGCGATCACCGCTACGACGGCGATGAGAATCGCGGCCGCCGCGGACGCACCGGCGAGTAACGCCGATCCGCGCTGGGCGGCGCCGATCGCCGCGGCGATCAGTGCCCATAGCGCGGCGGCCACGTAGCCCGCAGTGCCGTGCAAGGCGATGGTGAGGGCGACTGCGGCTCCCGTGGCGAACGCTAGAACCGTTGCCTGCCATGCGGTTCCAGTCGCGGAGACGCCCGAATCGATCAGCGCCGCGGCGACGTTGACGAATACGGCAACGCTGCTCCACCCGAGATACAGGCCGAACGTCAGCGTGGCCAACCGGCGCAGCCAGGCCGGACATGTCACGTCCTTCGCATGGCGGACCAGCAGGCGCACGACGTCGACCAGCGCGGCCACCATGATCGCGAAGACGGCGACGGTCAGCCAGAGCCAGTCCTGCGCGGCGATGATCAGCCAGGTGCTGAAGCCGGCGAAGGCCACCGAGGCCCCGACCAGCGCTCGGAGCTCCCACGGCGCGCCCAGCCCGACCCGCAGTACGGCGACGGACGTGACCGCGGACAGCAGCGTGATCAACCCCCAGATGGAGAACGCCCACCCGGCGGGGGTGATCAGGGCGTCGTTCGTGGCCCCGGTCTCGAGGAAGTTGCCGAAGACGCGGTCGATCACCGGCGGCGCCGCCAATTGGCTCAGCGACAGCACCGCAGCCACCCAGCGCCATGCCTTGACCGCGGAACGAGCCTGCGGGACAACCATGTCGACGTCGGTCATGATCTTGCTCCCTTCGTGTCGACGGGCAGCGCCGTCGGGTCGACGCGGGCGGGCCACCAGATCCGGGGCCCGACGAGGGTGAACAGGGCGGGGATGATCACGGTGCGCACCAGGAAGGTGTCCAAGAGGATGCCGAGTCCGACGATGATGCCGATCTGGGTCAGCACGATCAACGGCAGCACGCCGAGTACGGCGAACACCGCGGCGAGCACGATGCCCGCGCTGGTGATCACCCCACCGGTGGCCGATACCGCACGCACGATGCCCTCACGCGTGCCATGGCGGTGGGTCTCCTCGCGCGCCCGGGTGACCAGGAAGATGGTGTAGTCCACCCCGAGTGCGACGAGGAACAGGATGGCAAACAGCGGTGTGGTGTTGTCCAGGGCGGGAAAGCCGAAGGCGTGCACGCTGATCCAGCCGCCGAGGCCGAGAGCCGCCAACGCGCTGAGCACCGTCACGCCGACCAGGATCAGCGGCGCAAGGGCAGCGCGCAACAAGACGAACAACACCAGAA
The DNA here is from genome assembly GCF_016462545.1 of Mycolicibacterium sp. Lineage (GTDB taxonomy): Bacteria > Actinomycetota > Actinomycetes > Mycobacteriales > Mycobacteriaceae > Mycobacterium. Next base: position 47,391 of record NZ_JAEMTA010000018.1, read on the forward strand.
GCACAACGGCGAGGATGGCGGGTATGACGACGCGCTGATCGCGCTGCGCCGCGGTGCGGGCGTCGAGTGCCTGCGCATCCGCCCCGCCGACGAGCGCGTCGGCGTCGACTCCGCGAACCGACCCGCGAAGGGCTTCGACGACGTCGAACGCCGCGCTGGAGGCGGGTGCCGCATCGATCACGACGGAGAACTGGGTGAGCCCGCCATCCGAGCGGCCTGCCTCGGTGGCCGACACGACGCCTCGAGTGGCGTCGATCGCCCGTTGGACGTCGTCTGCGCGGTCGGTGCGACCGATCACCGTCGTCGGTGAGGTGAGGCCGCTGGGTAGGTGTGCGGCGAGCGTGTCGTAGGCGGTCACCGATTCTGCCTTCACTCGGAACTGATCGGTCTGGGAGAGTCCCACGGGGGTGTCGAGCACCCCGGCGCACAGCACGGCAAGCGCCGTGAGAGCCACCACCGCGACCCGGCCGGCATGGCTGCTCACCCAGGTCGCTACGCGATACCACGCGCCGAACTGGTGGGCTTCGTGCCCGCCCGCGCGGTGAGGAATGAAGGGCCAGAACAACTTCGGTCCGAAGAGCGCGAGCAGCGGGGGCAGGGCGCCGAGTACGAAGACGGCCGCAACCAGTAGTCCGCAGGCCGCCTGCGCGCCGAGGCTGCGGGTCGAGGGCACCACGGCCAGTAGCAGCGTGAGAAGGGCGAGCACGACGGTGGCATTGCTGGCCAGGATCGCCGGACCGGCGTTACGCACCGCGGTGCGCAACGCCTCGCGATGGTGTGCCGTCCGCGTCAGTTCCTCGCGGTACCGCGAGATCAGGAGGAGTGCGTAGTTGGTGCCTGCGCCGAAGACCAGCACGCTGGTGATGCCGGTGGTCGACCCGTCCGCCGTCAGCCCGGTGAGGTCGGTGACCATGCCGCCCAGCGCCGCCGCCGTCTGGTCCGCGACGGCGATGACGGTGAGGGGGACCAGCCACAGGACGGGCGAACGATAGGTCACGATGAGCAGTAGTGCCACGACCGCCGCGGTGACCGCCAACAGCGTGACATTGGCGCCGGAGAATGAGTCGGCGATGTCGGCGCCGAATGCGGGTCCACCCGTAATCTGCAGCCGAAGATCCTGTGGTGCACCGTCATTGGCTGATGAGCGCAGATCCTTGATGGTGTCGGCGAGATCGAAGCCGGAGAGGTCTGCCGCGATCGGGACGGGGGCCAGTGCGACGATGCCGTCATCCGAGGTGACCGTCGGAGCGCCGGCGGTCAGGCCCGCCTTCGTCAGCACTCGCTGGCGGGCGGCGTCGACTGCACCCAGGTCGGCTGGCGAGAGGGCCGCGCCGTCGGTGCGGGAAGCCACGAGGATGACCGGTGTCTTGTCGCCCGACGGGAACTCCTTGACGAGCGCGGCCGCGCGGGCCGACTCGGCAGAGGCGGGCACGGGTACCGGCGACTGGTCGGCGCCCGCGTTCTCGCCGGCGAACGCCATCAATGCGCCTGCCGCCACGGCGATGAGCACGGTGATGGCCCAGGACCACCGAGCGGTCACCACGGCGGAGAATCGATCCCAGAAGTGCATGACCCGAGTATATTAAAATGATTAACGATTAATCAACTTAAGGAAAAGTGACGTGAACCGCACACCGCCGCCCGCCCGCGATGCGGTCGAGTCGATGATCGTGTCCGACGTGCAGGCCCTCTCCGCCGAGGCGGACGAGCTCGGCCGGGTGTTCTGTGCCCAACACGATTTGAGCGCAAACGACTTCCGGGCGCTCCTGCACGTGATGGTGGCCGAGAGCGATGGCGATCCGCTGACCCAGAGTCAGCTCGGTCAGCGGGTGGGGGTGTCCGGCGCCGCCATCACCTACCTGGTCGACCGCATGGTCGAATCGGGGCACCTCATTCGGGCACCCCATCCCTCGGATCGGCGCAAGGTGCAGTTGCGCTACGCCGACCACGGCAGCGCCGTGGCCCGGTCCTTCTTCACGCCCCTCGGTCAGCACGTGGAGACCGCCCTCGACGACTTCTCCGCAGCGGAACTGGGTACCGCTCACCGCGTGATGGTCGCCCTGATCGACTCCATGCGGGCCTTCAACGCCGAACTGCGGGAGTCGTGAGCGGGTCAGCCGCTTCGGGCGTCCTTTCTGGCCTGCCGTCGAGCGCCCTGGGCTCGCGTGCCTGCGCCCTTCTTCAGGCTCCGCGGGGACACCAGGTCGCGGTCACCACGCTTGGCGTTCGGCGCAGTCTTGGACTTCGGTGTCGACTTTGGCGCCTTGGTCGCGGATTGGGTTGAGCGAGGGGTCGTTTCAGAGCGGGCTGCGGCGATCCTCTCGGCCTTGAGGTCGGCGGCGCTGCGTCGAGCCGCGGCCGACAGCGCCGTGCTCACCCGGGCGAGCGCGGTTTCGAAGACCTCGGCTCGATCGCGGGCCTGGGTGTTCTGTGCGTGGGCCTTGCCCCGCCCACCCACTGCCGCCACTCGGGCACTGCCGCGGCGCCGATAGTTCGTCACGTACTTGGTCCGCGCCCGCCGGATCCGATTGTGCAGATCCAGTAGCTGGTCTTCGTCGAGTTCGGCGAGGGCTGCTCGCTCGGTTTCTTGGATCAACAGCCACTCCGATTCCGGGAGCGCGTTGACCACGGCGCTTGCCATGTCATCCTCCGATCGATCCGACTCGCAGTCAGTCGCACGAACGACGTCCGGCACCGCAAATTGTCGGCGTTGTCAAATTAGCAAGACTGGCCCCGCATCGGTCTCGTTCGCCGTGTTCATCGCCGCCCACGTATCGTTCATGAGGATGGTCGGGTGGGCATGAGCACGTTCTCGGGCGGTGGAACCGGTGGGCGAGTCGACCGCCGGAGCATCGCCATCCGCCGGAGCCGTCAAATTATCTTCGACGTCAACCCAACCCGCGCGCTCCGGGCTCCGAATGCACTAGTGACGCGTCGGCCGAGCCGTGCTGTCGCCGACGGGTCGACCGATTGTGAGTGACCGAGGAGCACCGAGTTGCGGGACGCAAGAGTTCGACATTGCGAGGGGCACTCCGTGACGGCGATGAACGGGGGCCGCCGTTGACGGGCACCGATCACGCGCTGAACGCGTTCGTCGCGCCCAGACGCCGTTGGCGCACCTACCGCGGTCCCGTTCGCGCCGCCTCCTTCGACCACTGGCGGGCCGGGGTTCGCGCCGCGGCGGGGTCTCATCTGTCCGAGTTCGTGGCGAACGAGTGCCTCGACGAACTTGCCTTCGCCAATGTCGATGTCGCCGGCGAGGTGCTCTCGAGCTTCGTCGACGGTGGGAAGTACGTGCGATCGACGTTCATGTATCTGGGTTGGCTGTGCGGTGCACCAGAGGACGAGGCCGCGCTCCGCGCCTCGGCGAGTCTCGAGTTGCTGCACGCCTTCGCGCTGATGCAGGACGACGTGATGGATGAATCCGTGCTGCGCCGTGGACGGCCCTCGGCCCACGTCGCACTCGGCCGCTGGCATCGCGAACGTCGGCTGACGGGCTCCGCCGAGAGATTCGGCGAGTCGTCCGCGGTGCTACTCGCCGATCTGTGTCTGGTGTGGGCGGCGAAGATGCTTCGCGAGAGCGGTGTCGGCGCCGATGCGCTCGCCCGGGTGTGGCCACGATACGACGACATGCGGGTCGAACTGGCCATCGGTCAGGTGGCGGATCTGGTCAACGATGCTCACGCCTTTCCGACGTTCGACGAGGTACTCGACGTGCTTCGGCGAAAATCGGGTAACTACACCGTGCGGCGACCGTTGGAGATCGGAGGCGCCATGGCCGGCTGTTCACCCGAGGTCATCGAAGCTCTCGGCGACTACGGTGCCGCGCTGGGCGAGGCATTCCAACTGCGCGACGACATCCTCGGGGTCTCCGGCTCACCGGACGTGACCGGCAAATCCGTCGGCACCGATCTGATGTCACAGAAGGCCACCAGCGTGGTGGTTGCCGCCCATCACCTGGCCGACGCCGGCCTGCGGCGTCAACTCGCCGAACTCATGACCGCCACGGCGCTGAGTCCCGCGGATGCGGAACGCTGGCAGTCACTGATCGTCGCCAGCGGCGCTGTCGAGTGGATCGAGCAGCTCATCGACGAGCGGCTGACATCGGCGGTCGACTGTCTTGCCGACGTCGACATTCCACAGCTGACCCGCGCTTCACTCGAAGACATGGCTGTCTACTGCACTGAAAGGGCCGCATGATGCGCACCGTCCAGGGAAGAACCGACCGGGTCGTCGTGGTCGGGGCCGGGCTGTCCGGACTGTCGGCGGCGATGCAACTCGCCGGGCGCGGGTGCCACGTCACCGTGCTCGAGCGCGGGAACCACCCCGGCGGCAGGGTGGGTCGCGCCGACATCGGAGGCTACAAGTTGGACACCGGGCCGACGGTGCTGACGATGCCCGACATCATCGACGACGCCTTCGCCGCCCTCGGGGAGAAGCTCACCGACCGCGTCGAACTCTTGCCGGTTCACCCGGCGTACAACGCGGTCTTCGCCGACGGTGAGACGCTGCGGGTCCACACCGAGCCGACGGCGATGTTCGCCGAGATCGAACGGTTCTCGAGCCGCCGGGAGGCCGATGCCTATCTCGACATGCGTGCGTGGCTGACCAAGCTCTATGACACCGAGTTCGACGGGTTCATCGGCGCCAACTTCGACTCGCCGCTGTCGCTGCTGACCCCGCAATTGGTACGGCTGCTGGCCATGGGCGGATTCCGGCGCTGGGAGAACGTCATTCGCCGATTCCTGAGCGACGAACGGCTGCTGCGGGTGTTCACGTTCCAGGCGCTCTACGCCGGTGTCCCTCCGCAGAGCGCGCTCGCCGTGTACGCGGTGATTGCCTACATGGACACCATCGCCGGTGTGACCTTTCCGCGCGGCGGAATGCGCGCACTTCCCGACGCCATGGCCGCAGCCGCAGCCGCGGCCGGAGTCGAATTCGTCTACGGTGCAACGGTATCCAAGCTCGACCGCAGCGGCTCCCGGGTCACCGGCGTGGTGACCGACGACGGTCATCGATTCCCCGCAGATGCCGTGGTGCTCACCACCGAACTCCCCGACACCTATCGATTGCTCGACCACACCCCGCGGCGGCTGCTGCGGTTGCGTCCCGCCCCCTCGGCCGTCGTCGCGCACGTCGGGTGCCCGAAGCTCGACGATTCGATCGGCCATCACACGATCCTGTTCGGTGACGCCTGGAAGCAGACCTTCAAGGACATCATCACCGACGGCAACGTGATGGGGGATCCGTCGTTGTTGGTCACTCGGCCGACCGCCAGCGACCCGAACCTGGCCCCACCTGGTCGCGATCTGCTCTACGTCTTGGCGCCGGCCCCCAATACCGAGGTGGGCACGGTGGATTGGGATGCAGCAGGATCGGCCTACGTGGAGCAGATGCTGGGCGCCGTCAGGAGCCGGTTGCCCCAGGTCGGCGACGACATGGAGGTGTTGTCGGTGGTGACGCCCGCTGACTGGGGTCGCCAGGGGATGGCGGCGGGCACCCCATTCGCGCTGGCGCACACGTTCGCCCAGACAGGTCCGTTCCGGCCGGCCAACACGGTCCGCGGAGTGGACAACGTGATCTTGGCCGGCTCGTCCACGGTGCCGGGGGTGGGCGTGCCCACCGCGGTGATGTCTGGTCGGCTGGCTGCGGATCGCATCACCGGATCGTCGGCGCGGCACCCGAACCAGGAGGCTTATCAACGATGATCGGGTCCGAACTCGACGCGGCCGAGATCCGGGAGCCGTCACTGCGCGAGGCCTACCGGCGGTGTCGCGAGATCAACGCGCAGCACGGCAAGACCTTCTTCGCCGCGACGCGGTTGCTCGCACCCAGCCAGCGCCCCGCCGTCCATGCGCTCTACGGGTTCGCCCGCCGCGCCGACGACATCCTCGACGACTTCGACGACTCCCGCGGCAACGAATTACGCGCCGAGCAACTGCAGAAGTTCTCCACTCAGCTGTACGACAGCCTGGGAGAGGGGAAGCCGTGCGGCGACGACCCGACGTTGACCGCCGTGGTCGACACCGCGCGCAAGTACGACATCGGATGGGACCTGTTCGACGACTTCCTGGCGTCGATGCGCATGGACTTGAGCGTCACCGACTATCCGGACCGCGCCGCCCTGGAGCGCTACATGTACGGGTCGGCCGAGGTGATCGGTCTGCAGGTGCTGCCGATTCTGGGAACGGTCGGCTCGCGGGAGGAGGCGGCGCCGCACGCCGCCGCGCTCGGCAAGGCCTTCCAACTCACCAACTTCCTCCGCGACGTCGATGAGGATCTGCGCCGCGGCCGGGTGTACCTCCCCGCCGACGAACTAGCCGCACACGGCGTCGACCGTGATGTGCTGACGTGGTGCCAGACGAATCGTCGCACCGACGTTCGCGTCCGCGCCGCGCTGGCCGAACAGCACGCGATCGCGCGTGCGGTGTACGCCCAGGCTCGTCCCGGCATCGACAAGTTGCAACCGGCGTCGCGTCCATGTGTCGAGGTGGCGTTGACACTGTATTCGGAGATCCTGGACCGGATCGAGGAGATCGATTTCGAGATCTTCACTCAGCGCGCCACCGTCGGAAAGGTGCGACGCCTGACGGTCGCCGGGGCGGGTGTCGCGCGGGCATGGGGTGCGAGACTTCGCCACGGAAGTAGGTGATCGTGGACAGGCGGAGCTGGCTGAGGTTACGGAGCAACGATGAGTGAGACCGACCGGCTGCGCGAGACGCATTACGCTGCATCAGGACTCGGCCATGCCAGTGCGCTCGAGCGAGTGCCCCGGGTCGTGGTCGTCGGAGCAGGCATCGCCGGTCTCGCAGCGGCGGCTGGGCTCAGCGAGCGAGGGGTCGACGTCGACGTCCTGGAGGCGCGCGATTACCTCGGCGGACGCGTCGGCGGTTGGCCCGACACACTGGGCGACGGTTCACCGGCGGCCATGAACCGGGGCTTTCACGCGTTCTTCCGCCAGTACTACAACCTGAGGGCGTTGTTGCGAAGGGCCGATCCGCATCTGTCGGCGCTGACACCCGTCGACGACTATCCACTGGTCGACGCACGTGGCCGGCACGACACCTTCCGTGGGCTGCCTCGAACGCCGCCGTTCAATGCGCTGGCATTCGCCTTGCGCAGCCCCACCTTTCGGGTGCGCGACCTGGTGCGGCTCAATGCCAAGGCCGCGGCGCCGCTCGCCACGGCATCGGTACCGCAGACGTACTCCGACCTCGACGACAGAACCGCCGAGACGTTTCTTCAGGACATCAACTTCCCGGTGGCCGCGCGGCATCTCGCGTTCGAGGTGTTCGCGCGCAGCTTCTTCGCCAAGCCGGAGTACCTGTCGGCCGCCGAACTGGTCGCGATGTTCCACATCTACTTCCTCGGGTCGAGCGAGGGCCTGATCTTCGACGTCGCCAACCAGAACTTCGACGTGGCACTGTGGAATCCGCTGCGGAAGTACTTGGAGGGCAACGGTGTTCGGCTCCACACCGGCCTCTCGGTCGAGTCGGTGTCCATGGATGAGCAGGCCCGGGTGTCCTGCGGTCCGGACGCCGAGTTCACCGCAGACGCGGTGGTGTTGGCCACCGACGTCGCCGGCCTGCAGCGCATCGCCGCCGCCTCGCCGCACCTCGGCGACGAGGCGTGGCGAGGCCGGGTGGCGGACTTGCACACCGCTCCGGAGTTCGTCGTTCTGCGACTGTGGCTGGATCGGCCGGTGCGCGCAGACCGGGCGGCGTTCGTCGGAACGGGCGGTCGCCCTCCGTTGGACAATGTCAGCGTGCTCGAGCGATACGAACGCGAAGCGGCGGTGTGGGCCGCGCGTACGGGTGGTTCGGTCGTGGAACTGCACGCCTACTCGGTCACCGAGGCCGACGAGGACGTCCGCCGCGGGCTACTGGCCCGCATGCACGAGCTGTATCCCGAGACCGCGGGCGCGACGATCGTCGAAGAGCGCCTGCTGCGCCGGGGGGACTGTCCGCGATTCGCACCGGGCGACTTCGCGCGGCGGCCCACCGTTCAGACGCCCGACCGGCGCGTGGTGCTCGCGGGCGACGGGATTCGCGTCGACCTGCCCGTCGCGCTGATGGAGCGCGCGGCGACCACCGGATGGCTCGCGGCCAACAGCCTGCTCGATCACTTCGGGCTCGCCGGACACGACGTACACACGGTGCCCAATCACGGTCGCTCGGCGGTGTTGCGCCGCCTTGCCACCCGCGCGAAAGATGTACGTACATGAGCAAGTTTGCGGAGATCCGTGCCAACGTAGCCAAGGCGTGGCCGTTCCAGACCCTCCCTCCGGGCGCCTGGTCGGCGCAGAAGCCGACCTACGGTGACGCAAGCCCCGCGGTGATCCAAGCCGCCCTACGGCGTGCCCAACGCCGCCCGAGCGGCAACTGGTATCCCTTCGCGGACAGTTCGCGGATCGGCGCCAAGAGCGTGGGCACCAGCGTGGCGGGGGTCCAGATCGTCGCGTGGCGCGGAGCCGAGGGTCAGCTGCTGGTGGCGCCGCGCGCGTGCCCGCACCTCGGCGCGGACCTCGCCACCGCACCCGTCGAGTGCGGGACGCTGGTGTGTCCCTGGCACGGCCTTCGGCTCTCGGATCGGCGTCACGGTGCCTGGAAGCCGTTCCCGAGCCACGACGACGGGGTGCTGTGCTGGGTGCGGTTGGACGCCGTCGGTGGCGAGACCCCCACGGATGAGCCCATCGGATCGGTCCGTCCCGGCCATCCGCGCATTGCGGCCGTCACGCGGGTCGAAGGTATCTGCGAGCCATCCGACGTCGTGGCCAACCGACTGGATCCGTGGCACGGCGCGTGGTTCCACCCGCACTCGTTCACCCGGCTCGAAGTCCTCAGCGCGCCCGCGGTAGACGACGATCTGCCCGAACGTGACGACCGCTTCCTCGTCGCCGTGACCTTCCGGATCGGCCGGCTCGGCGTTCCGGTGATCGCCGAGTTCACGGCTCCCGGCCCTCGCACCATCGTCATGCACATCGTCGAGGGTGAAGGTCAAGGAAGTGTCGTCGAAACCCATGGCACCCCAGTGGGTGTGGGGCTCGACGGCCGACCGCGGACAGCTGTCATCGAAGCCACCGTCGCGCACTCCGATCGTCCGAACTTCGGCAAGGGTCTGGTGGCTGCGCCGTTGATTCGACCGTTGATGCGTCGCTCGGCGACGCGACTGTGGCGCGACGACCTGGAGTACGCCGAGCGTCTGTTCGAGTTGCGATCCTAGTGCGCTCGCCCGATGCCGGCGGCGTCGAGAAGTGGGACCTGCTCGATGGCCCACGGACTGATCGCCCACGGGATTCGTACGGCGCTGCGCAGTTGATCCCACGGCACCCACGCGGAGTCCATGATCTCCCCGGGGTCGATGTCCACCGGTCCGACGGCGCGGGCGGCGAACACGGGGCAGACCTCGTTCTCCACGACTCCGTGCGCATCGATCGCTCGATAGCGGAAATCCGGGAGCACGCATCGCAACTCCGTGATCTCGACGCCCAACTCCTTGCGGGCTCGCCGCACTACCGCGTCGGCCACCGGCTCGTCGGGCGCGGGGTGGCCGCAGAACGAATTGGTCCAGACGCCGGGAAAGGCCCGCTTGTCCAGAGCTCGCCGGGTCAGCAATACCTGACCGGCGTCGTCGAAGAGGTAACACGAGAATGCGAAGTGCAGGGGGGTCGAGGCGTCGTGGATGTCCGACTTGGGCGCTGTGCCGATCCTTTGACCTGCATCGTCGAGAAGGACGACCAGCTCGTCGTTCGTAATTGAGTTCAGTGACATGACCGCGACGTGGCTCCTACGAAAAAGTGGGGATGGACCCATGCTAACGATCAATTCGGCGCCAACTGCGGCGTGGACTGGTGTGCGCGGTGACACCCACTGCCATCTGGTCGATCGGCCGAATGGCAGAGGGGGCAAGATGCTGTCATGACGTTGCAGAACCACGACCTTGCGCTGCGCATGGCGGAGTTGGCGCGCGTCATCGCGCTGCGAAGGGTCGAGGACGTCCTGGCCGACGTGACCGCGACCGCCAAGGAACTGATTCCGGGCGTCGACGTGGCAGGCGTGTTGCTGGTGGGGAAGGCCGGCAGCTTCGAGACCCTGGCGCAGACGGACGAGTTGATGTTCAAGCTCGACGAGTTGCAGATGCGTTTCGGCGAGGGGCCGTGCCTGGAAGCGGCGCTGGACGAGATCGTCGTACGCATCGATGACTTCTACGATGAGCCGCGGTTTCCGAAGTACGCATCCGAGGTGGTGAAGCTGGGGATGCGCTCGGCGTTGTCGTTCAAGCTCTACACCGCCGATCGCACCGCCGGGGCGCTGAATCTGTTCGGCTACGAGCCGAGCCTGTGGGACAGCGAGGCGGAGTCGATCGGGATGATCCTGGCGGCGCATGCGGCGGCGGCGATCCTGGCCAGCCGCGAGGGTGAGCAGTTGCAGTCGGCGTTGTCGACGCGGGATCGGATCGGTCAGGCCAAGGGCATCATCATGGAGCGGTTCAAGATCGACGACGTGCGGGCGTTCGCCATGCTGCGCCAGCTCTCGCAGGACACCAACACCAAGTTGATCGACGTCGCGCAACGCGTCATCGACACCCGCGACACCTGACCCCCGCACGTGGGCATCACTTGTGAGATTCCTGGGAGTTTGCTCAGGCTGCGAAATGTAATGCCTTGATGTGGAACACTATTGGCGTTCGGAACGGCTGATATAGCCGCTCCTCCCCAGTGCTGGTTCGAGGGTTTCGCAGGAGGTGATCACCGTGATGACTGGTGAACCTCCCAGTACCGCCAACCGCTGACCGGTGGCATCGCCGCCACCGTCGTTGGCGCCGCCTCACGTCCTTCCACACGCTTCGCCGGCCGCCCGCAGGGGCGCTCCGGTCCCCTTCGCGTGTGCGCATGCCGGTCACCATCACCCGTAGGAGCTGAACTCGATGACTCTAGGTACCAGTCCGCGCTGGGCTCCCCGCGGAGGGGGAGTACCGCGTGCCGAACGCATCTCGAACCGACGAGCGGTCCGAGAGGCGCTCATTTCAGTGGCAGGTCTGATCGGCACTCCGGTGTCCAATCAGGTCGGTCAACCGGTCGGGCGCCTGGTCGATCTCGTCGCGCGGATGAACTCGGGCGACCGGTATCCACCCTTGAGTGGACTCCTCGTCGCTGTCGGATCGCGGCATGCCTTTCTTCCCATCGAGACCGTCGGCGAAATCACCCAGCGCACAGTGCAATTGGCGGCTGCCCGGGTCGACCTGCGTGAGTTTCTGAGGCGCCCCGGCGAGGTGCTGCTTGCCGCGGACGTGATCGATCATCAGTTGATCGACCTCGACGGCCGCCAGGTGCGTCGTGCCGCCGACTTGTATCTGGTGCCGATGGGGACCGAGTACAGGTTGGTCGGACTCGACGTCAGCTTCGCCACGCTGCTACGCAGGCTCGGCCCGCGTCGGTGGCGCGGACGGCCCACCCCCGAGCGCGTCATCGACTGGGACGCGGTGGCGCCGTTGGGAGAAGCCGACGGCTCGCCCACGGCAGTGCACCTGCGGGCCACCGACGAGAAGTTGCGCCGGCTGGCTCCCTCGGACCTCGCCGATCTGTTGGAGGACCTGGCTCGTCCGGCCCGCCAGCAGCTCCTCGAAAGGCTCGGCCCCGATGCCGCCGCCGACGCGCTCGAGGAGATGGAACCCGACGAATTGGAGGCACTGCTGCGCGAGGCGTCCCGGAATCGGGCCGCCACGCTGCTCGCGGCGATGGCGCCCGACGAGGCCGTGGATGCCCTGCGCGACCTGTCCACCAGGGAACGCGACGAGATCCTCGAGCAGATGCCCGACCGTGCGGCGCAGCAGTTGACCGCCCTGCTGAGCTTCCCGGAGCGTACGGCCGGCGGCTTCATGACCACGGTCCTGGCGCGGGCCCGCACCAGCGACACCATCGGTGACGTCGAGCGGATCGTCGCTCGCTACCGCGCCCACCGCGCGGAGATCGACGGAGTGCTGATCTACGACGACGGCGACGTCCTGGTCGCCGATCTGCCGTTGTTCGATCTGATCGCCCACCCCGACGATGCGTTGGTGTCCGAGGTGTTGGAGGCCGAGGGGCATCCCGAGCCGCTGACCGTGGCTGCCGACGGAGGCGTCGACGAGGTGGCCGACATCCTGGTGCGAACCCGGCGGGCGTCGTTGTTGGTCGTGGACTCCGATGGCCGTCCCATCGGGCGCATCCTGGCCGACGACGTCCTAGACGCACTGCTACCGGAGCGGGGGAGGTTTCACTTCCCCCGACTGCTGTCATGACGTCGGACTTCCGAGGGGCAGACGTCGAACCGACCGTCGACGACGCGCACCTGGCCGACGGTGGATCGGTGTCGGGGTGGCGGCACCGCGCGGCGGGCTGGGCCACCCGCATACCCGGCGGCGGCCGGTTGCTGGCATATCTCGCGATCGCGGGACCGGGGATGATCGCCGCGAATGCGGGCAACGATGCCGCAGGTATCGCGACATATGCCAGCGCCGGGTCCCAATTCGTCTATCGCACCTTGTTCTTCATGGTTCTGGTCACCGTCGCCCTGGTATTGGTGCAGGAGATGTCGGTGCGACTGGGCACGTTCACCGGAAAGGGGCTCGCGGCCTTGATCCGCGAGCAGTTCTCGCTGCGGCTCACCGCGCTGGCGCTCGGCTGCATCCTGCTGGCCAACACTGGTTTGGTGGTCGCCGAGTTCGCCGGGATCGGAGCCGCCTTCGAACTCGTCGGTGTCAGCAGATACTGGGTGATTCCCGTTGCCGCCCTGATGATCTGGGGTCTGGTGCTATTCGGTTCCTACCGCTACGCCGAACGCATCTTCCTGGTGCTGTCGCTGGCGTTCTTCGCCTACCCCGCCGCCGCCTTCTTAGCCCATCCGGACTGGACGGACGTCGGCACCAACCTGGTGTTGCCGCACTTCGATCTGACGCAGGACTTCATTCTGCTCGGCGTGGCCCTCATCGGCACGACCGTGTCTCCGTACATGCAGTTCTACGCCGCCGCCGGGGTGGTCGATCGCGGCGTCGGCCCGGCCGACTATCGCGCTGCCCGAACGGATGCCGTCTCCGGAGCGATCTTCGCGTGCGTCATCTCGATCTGCATCATCGTCGCTACCGGGGCCGCCATCGGCGGCAGTGGACCGTTGGACTCCGCGGCGGAGGCGGCCGAGGCGCTGCGTCCGGTCGCGGGCAACGCGGCGACCGCCTTGTTCGCCCTCGGTCTGCTCGGTGCGAGCGCCCTCGCCGCGGCGGTGGTGCCACTGTCGAGCAGTTATGCCATCAGCGAGGCGTTCGGAGTAGAGCGATCCGTCTCACGGCGCTTCACCGAGGCACCACTCTTCCTGGGGCTGTTCACGTTTCAGATCCTTCTGGGCGCCGCGGTGGCGATGACTCCGGTCAATCTCATCAACCTGCTCATCGGCACCCAGGTACTTCAGGGGATCATCACACCCATCGTGTTGATCTACATTCTGGTCCTGACGAATCGGCGATCGGTGCTCGGCAATGCTGCCAACGGGCCGGTGTTCCGGGTGGTCTCGACCGTCGCCGTGGCGGGCATCAGCGTCATGTCCCTGCTCCTGCTGGGTTGGACCGTTCTCGGGTGGTTCGGCCTGGCGTGACGGCTAGCCGCTCCGCGCCGTGGCGACCTGGACGAGGTTGGCCAATCCCTGCTCCTGGGCGTCGCGGAGGTACTCGGGCAGCGGCGCGTGAACCTCCGGCAGCACTTCGCCGTCGACGAGGGCCTGCAGCACCGCCTGTCTACTGCTGCGCCCGGCCTGATTGTCGACTTCCCGGCGGCCGAGTTCGGTGGCGTAGTCGTACAGTTCGTACTCCACCGGGCGGGACGCGTCGAGATCCATGCTGCCGTCGCGCCAGTAGGAGTAGACGCCGAACTTGGCGGTGGGAGTGCGTACGGCCAGGACGTGACTGGGGGCGCTGGTGGGGATGTGCGTCGAATCGACGTCGATCCCGAGGAACTTGCGAGCCTGGTCGGAGCCGAAGAGCGCAGCCATCTCCTCGACGGACGTGTCGTCGGTCAGGTGAGCGATCCAGGGTCGACCCCGCGCGGCAGGGTTCTTGGCGATGTCGGCGAGGTCGGCACGCTCGGTCAGGTGCGCGTATCGCGGATCGCTGCGCCAGCTGCCGTCGCCACCCAGCGTCAACAAGAGCGGCGCCAGATCGACGCTCGAGGTCAGCTGGGTGCGAACGTCACCGGGCTTCGGCGTCAGGCGACCGGACGGGTCACGGATGTAGAGCGGGACGCGGATGCCCTCCTCGTAGATGCCTGCGCCCTTGCCCCGCAGGCCGTGCGAGCCTGCGTACTCGCCGTGATCGGAGGTGAAGACCACGACGGTCTCACGTTCGATCTCCGGACGTGTCGCCAACGTCTGCAGCACCCTGCCGATTTGGTGATCGACCTGCTGGTGCAACCACAGGTACATGTCCAGGCCGCGGGCCCACTGCCGGTCGACGTCGGGCCCGGTGTGGGGAAGTGCGCCGGTGATCAGCGGTCCCATGAACTCGGCGTAGTCGATCTGCAGTCGCGGCTTTCCGCGGCGCCGCAAGTCCTCTGGCGTCTCGAAGTTGGGGGGCCGTTCGGTGAACACGTGCGGGGCTTCTTCTGGCAGAGGACTTCTCGGCCACCACATGATGTCGTGCGGGTTCACCAGGGACACGGTGGTGCACCACGGCCCGTCGTCACCGTGCTCGCCGAACCACTGTCCGAACTGATCGGCGATGCTCGAATCCCGTTGCAGGCCTTCACTTGGTGCGCCGTTCGGGGACGGGTAGGTGCCACCGGCAAAGCCGTGGGCGTCCAGTCCATCGGGAGTGGTGTCACCCTGGTGGCCGAGGTGCCACTTGCCCCACCACCAGGTGCGGTAGCCCGCCTCGCGGAGCATGGTGCCCCAGGTCGGGAACCGCGGCGCCAGGGTCGATTCGGTGGCTCCGTCGCCGGTGAAAAGACAACCCGTCTGATGCGAGTAGAGGCCGGTGGTCATGACACCGCGAGCCGGTGTGCACATGTTCGACGCGGTGTAGTGCCGTTCGAAGGACACGCTTTCGCGACGGAGGCCGGCCAGGTTAGGCAACATGGCATCGAGCGTCGCCGGCTCGGGAAACCACTGCGGCGCCCGCATCTGGTCGACCACGATGACGAGGATGTTCGGCTTGCCACTCGCGTCGCGCTCGATCGCCATCCACCGAGATTACTAGACGAGCTAGCAATTCTGTCGGTGGAGCTAGACCCGAACCAAGCGCCCCCGGCAGGGATCGAACCTGCGACCAACCGCTTAGAAGGCGGCTGCTCTATCCGCTGAGCTACGGAGGCAGCGGACATACCTTAGCCGAAACGTCCCACACCAATGGACGGGTCATCCCCTACTCTGGAATGGGTGGCGGCGCATCCTACGAAGGAGAAGGGCGACCTCGGTGTCGCCAAGGTGCACGCCGATTTGGTGGCCCAAGGTTTCATAGTCTTGTTTCCCGTTACGGAGCACGCGCCGTTCGATCTCGTTGCCTATTCGAGCGGTGAGTTTCATCGGCTTCAAGTGAAGTATCGATCGGCGTGCGCGGGCGCAGTCAAGGTGCAGTTCCGTTCCACGTGGGCGGATCGTCGCGGTACGCATACGACACCGATGGACAAGGATGCGATCGACATCGTGTGCATCTACTGCCCCGAAACCGATCACTGCTATTACGTACGTCCCGGCGACCACGGCACATCGGTCACGCTCCGGATCGCTCCGAGTAGGAACGGCCAGCAGGCGGGGGTCCTCTCCGCCGATGCCTTCCGCGAACTGCCGCGCGTTGTCATTGGTTGAGCGCGGCGAGAAGGCCCTTGCTCTATCCGCTGAGCTACGGAGGCAGCGCTCGCAGAGTGTATCTCCCGACGGATCTGGCAACCGCGTGACAACACCGGTATTGCGACCCACGCCATCGGGCGGCGGACTAGCGTGGACCCCGCACTCGGTGACTACGGCAGGAGATCCACAGACGATGAGCGACGTGCCGGAGATCGACGCGGCCGGACTTCCCGAGGAACTGAGTGCGGTCGACCAGCTGTTGCACCGCGGGGAGGCGAATCCGCGCACCCGCTCGGGGATCATGGGCGTCGAACTGCTCGACGCGACGCCGGACTGGGAGCGCTTCAGGGCTCGCTTCGAGAACGCCTCCCGCAAGGTGCTCCGGTTGCGCCAGAAGGTGGTCATGCCGACGCTGCCGACGGCGGCGCCGCGGTGGGTCGTCGACCCCGACTTCAACCTCGACTTCCACGTGCGACGGGTCCGCGTGCCCGCGCCCGGCACCCTGCGCGAGGTGATGGACCTCGCCGAGGTCGCGCTGCAGTCGCCGATGGACATCTCGCGGCCCCTGTGGACGGCCACCCTCGTCGAGGGGCTCGCCGACGGCACCGCCGCGACGATGCTGCACCTGAGTCACGCGGTCACCGACGGTGTCGGCGCCATCGAGATGTTCGCCAACATCTATGACGTCGAGCGCGATCCGCCGCAGGCCAAGGTGGCACCGCTGCCGATCCCGGAGGACCTCTCGCCCAACGATCTGATGCGCGAGGGCCTCAACAAGCTGCCGGGCTCGATCGCCGGCGGCGTCCTGGGCGCCCTCGGGGGAGCCGCATCGGTGTTCGGTAGAGCCGTTCGCGACCCGGTGTCCGCGGTCGGTGGCGTGGTCAACTACGCCAGGTCCAGCGCACGGGTGATGGGCCCGGTGGCCGAGCCGTCACCGCTGCTCCGTCGGCGCAGCCTGTCCTCGCGCAGTGAAGCGATCGACATCAAGTTCAGCGACCTCCACAAGGCGTCCAAGGCGGCCGGCGGCTCGATCAACGACGCCTACCTGGCCGGGTTGTGCGGTGCCTTGCGCCTCTACCACGAAGCGAAGGGCATCCCCATCGCGACGTTGCCCATGGCGGTTCCCGTCAACCTGCGCTCGGACGACGACCCCGCGGGAGGCAATCGCTTCGCCGGCGTCAACCTGGCGGCGCCGATCGGTGTGGTCGATCCGGCCAAGCGCATCCTCAAGGTGCGGGCGCAGATGATGATCAAGCGCGAAGAGCGGGCCATCGACATGGTCGGAGCCATGGCACCGCTGATCAGCCTGCTGCCGGACAGCATCCTCGAGTCGGTGGCCGGATCGGTCGTCAACTCCGACGTGCAGGCCAGCAACGTTCCCGTATACCCCGGCGACACCTTCATCGCCGGCGCGAAGATACTGCGGCACTACGGGATTGGACCGCTGCCCGGCGTCGCCATGATGGTGGTCCTGGTCTCGCGGGCCGGGTACTGCACCATCACCACCCGCTACGACCGCGCGGCCATCGCCGACGAGGCACTGTGGGCCAGGTGCCTGCAGGCCGGGTTCGACGAGGTACTCGCACTCGGCGGCGACGGACGGTCCACGCCCGCCTCGTTCACCTCCGACGTCGCCGCTTCGGCTACCTCGGCGTCCATCTCGGCCAAGGGGAGTGCCGCGCAATGAGTTCGCAGAACGGACAACCCGCACGTCGGGGAGACAACGTCATCCTGCGGTTGCCCGGGTCGGTCGCCGAGATCGAGGCGAGCCCGGCGGGACCCCACGTCGGCGCCTTCTTCGACCTCGACGGCACGCTGGTGGCCGGCTTCACCGGCGTCCTCATGACGCAGGACCGTCTGCGCCGCGGGCAGATGAGCGTCGGCGAGTTCATCGGCATGGTGCAGGCGGGCCTCAACCATCAGCTCGGACGATCGGAGTTCGAGGACCTGATCGGCAAGGGCGCCCGCATGCTGCACGGCAATTCGATGAGCGACCTCGACGAGCTCGGGGAGCGCCTGTTCGTCCAGCACGTGCAGAAGCGGATCTACCCGGAGATGCGCGCTCTGGTGCGCGCGCACATGGCCCGGGGACACACCGTCGTACTCAGCTCGTCGGCGCTCACCGTCCAGGTCGAGCCGGTCGCCAGGTTCCTCGGCATCGACAACGTGTTGAGCAACAAGTTCCAGACCGACGACGACGGACTGATCACCGGTGAGGTGATGACGCCCATCATCTGGGGGCCGGGCAAGGCACGCGCCGTGCAGGCCTTCTCCGCGAAGAACGGCGTCGACCTGGCCAAGAGCTACTTCTACGCCGACGGCGACGAGGACGTCGCGCTGATGTACCTCGTCGGCAACCCCCGGCCCACCAACCCTGCCGGGAAGCTGGAAGCCGTTGCCGCCAAGCGTGGTTGGCCGATCCTGAAGTTCAACAGTCGCAGCGGCAGCAGTCCGGTGTCGCAGATCCGCACCGTCGCAGGCATCGCGTCGATGCTCCCCGCGGCGGCCGGCGGCCTCGGTCTCGGTCTCTTGACGCGCAATCGTCGGACGGGGGTGAACTTCTTCACCGCGGCGTGGACCAGGCTGCTGATGACCTCGATCGGTATCGACCTGAACGTGATCGGCGAGGAGAACCTCACCGCCGCGCGCCCCGCTGTCTTCCTCTTCAACCACCGCAATCAGGTCGACCCGTTCATCGCGGGCCGGTTGATCAGTGACAACTTCACGTCGGTCGGCAAGAAGGAACTCGAGAAGGACCCCCTGATGGGGCCCGTGGGCAGGGTGCTGGATGCGGCCTTCATCGACCGCGACGATCCGAAGGCCGCCGTCGAGAGTCTGCACAAGATCGAAGAGCTTGCGCGCAAGGGGATTTCGGTACTGATCGCTCCCGAGGGCACACGGTTGGACACTACCGAGGTGGGCGAGTTCAAGAAGGGGCCCTTCCGCATCGCCATGGCGGCCGGAGTTCCGCTGGTGCCCATCGTCATTCGCAACGCCGAGGTCATCGCCGAGCGCAATTCGAGCACGTTCAACGCGGGTAGCGTCGACGTCGCGGTGTTCCCCCCGATCTCAGTCGACGACTGGACCACCGACAACCTGAACGAGCGGATCGCCGAGGTCCGGCAGCTCTACCTCGACACACTCAAGGACTGGCCACGGGGTGAGCTTCCCAGCGCCCCGCTCTACGAGCGCACGGCGCCCGCCAAGAAGGCTCCGGCAAAGAAGGCGCCTACCAAGAAGGCTCCTGCCAAGAAGGCGCCGGCCAAGAAGGCCGCTCCTCGGAAGGCTGCTGCGAAGGTGCCCGCGAAGAAGGCTGCCGCCAAGGCGAACCCGGTCAAGAAGGGGCGGCCGTGAAGGTCACCGCCGAGGCTCTGCACAGCTTCACGCCCACCGCAGACGCACTGGTGTTGGCGTCGGTCGATACACCCGCCGAGGTGGAGATGCTCGACGATTGGCTCGCGGCCCAGCGTCGAGCCCATCCCGATGCACGCATCGAAGTCCTGCAGCTTCCCAGTGACGAGCCGCCCCCGGCGTCCCTGGCGCGCCTGGTCGAGCTGCTCGAAGTCGACGAGGACCGCTTGGTCGTTCCGGTGCGCGTATTCTGGATCCCGGGTGGCCTGCCCACCCGCTCCAAGGTGGTCGCGTTCCTCAGCGGTCGCGACACCTACCGGCCGCCGAAGTTGTTGCAGCGCAGCATCCTTCACAAGGACGCCTCGCGTGCCCGGGTGGTGGCCGGCGAACCGGCGAAGGTGTCGGAGTTGCGCCAGAGCTGGAGCGAGACCACGGTCGCCGAGAACCCGCGCGACTTCGCCCGATTCGTCATGCGTCGCGCGGAGTTGGCCATCGACCGGGTCGAGCTCCGACTGCTGGGGCCGGAATACAAGTCGCCGCGGCTGATCAAGCCGGAAATGTTGGCGTCGGCCCGTTTTCGCGAGGGACTCGAACAGATCCCCGGGGCGACGCTGGAAGCCGCCGGGGACATGCTCGACGAACTCTCGACGGGCTGGAGCCGGTTCTCGGTGGATCTGATCCCGTCGTTGGGTCGGGCGATCTTCAGCAGGGGTTTCGATCCGAACATCGACTACGACCGCTACGAGGTCGAGGTGATGCGTGGGGCGCTGGAGAATCATCCTGCGGTGTTGCTGTTCTCGCACCGGTCCTACCTCGACGGCGTGATCGTCCCGGTTGCGATGCAGGAGAATCGGCTGCCACCGGTGCACACGTTCGCGGGCATCAACCTGTCGTTCGGCTTCATGGGCCCGTTGATGCGTCGTTCCGGCGCCATCTTCATCCGCCGCAAGCTCGACGACCCCACCTACAAGTACGTGCTGAGGGAGTTCGTCGGCTACATCGTCCAGAAGCGGTTCAACCTGAGCTGGGCCATCGAGGGAACCCGGTCGCGGACCGGAAAGATGTTGCCGCCCAAGCTCGGTCTGCTCGCCTACGTTGCCGATGCCTACCTCGCGGGGCGCAGCGACGACATCCTCCTGCAGCCTGTGTCGATCAGCTTCGACCAGCTGCACGAGACTGCTGAGTACGCGGCTTACGCCCGCGGCGGTGAGAAGACCCCGGAGGGACTGTCCTGGCTGTACAGCTTCATCAAGGCGCAGGGCGACCGCAACTACGGCAAGATCTATGTCCGCTTCCCCGAAGCCGTCTCGATGCGCAAGTACCTCGGCGAGCCGCATGGACCGATGGCCACCGACGAAGCGGCCAAACGGCTTGCCATGCAGAAGATGGCGTTCGAGGTCGCGTGGCGCATCCTCCGTGCCACGCCCGTCAACGCGACGGGGCTGGTGTCGGCGTTGTTGCTGACCACCAACGGGGTGGCGCTGACCCTGGATCAGTTGCACCACACCGTGCAGGACGCCCTCGACTATCTCGAGCGCGCGAAGACCCCGATGACCAACAGTGCGATGCGGTTGCGCACCACCGACGGTGTGCGGACGGCGGTCGACGCACTGTCCGGTGGCCATCCCGTCAGCCGAGTCGACGGCGGTCGGGAGCCGGTGTGGCGCATCGCCCCGGAGAACGGCCACGAAGCCGCCTTCTATCGCAACAGCCTGATTCACGCCTTCCTCGAAACCTCGATCGTCGAGCTGTCCCTGGTGCACGCCGGACGTGCGGAGGGCGATCGCGTCGAAGCCTTTTGGACGCAGGCGATGCGGTTGCGCGACGTGCTGAAGTTCGAGTTCTACTTCGCCGACTCCGCGGCCTTCCGCGCGCACATCGCCGAGGAGATGTCCTGGCACGAGGACTGGGAACGGCACGTCGCCGCCGGCGGTGACGAGGTCGACGCGATGCTGCGGGCCAAGCGCCCGCTGATCGCCGGCGCCATGCTGCGCCCGTTCATCGAGGCCTACGAGATCGTGGCCGACGTGCTCAGAGACACGCCTCCGGAGATCGACGAGAAGGACCTGACCAAGTTGGCGCTCGGCGTCGGTGGTCAGTACATCGCCCAGGACCGAGTCCGCAGCAATGAGTCGGTGTCGGCGCTCCTCTTCGCCACGGCCCGCCAGGTGGTCGCCGATCAGAACCTCCTCAAGCCCGCCGCCGATCTGGCGGAGCGGCGTACGGCGTTCCTGGTCGAGCTCCGCGGCATCCTCGCCGACATGGACAAGGTGGAGAAGTTCTCCCGCGAGCAGTTCTTCGTCCGTGAGCTGATGCGCCGTCAGACCAGCGGGTGACCGGGTAACCGCCACGCGCCATACGCTGTTGGCATGACCATCACCGAGGCGCGGGGGACCACCCGACACAGCACGGTGTGGCCGGTCCTGGTCGGCGTCGCCCTCCTGGCCGGTGCCACCGCCGCGGGCATCGCCGGATTGTCGTTGGCCGACGCGTTGACCGCCACCGGCCTGCCCGATCCCGGCCCCGTCACCAACTACGGGCTCCCGTTCTTCCGCGCCGCGGGGGAGATCGCCGCGGTGGTCGCCGTGGGATCGTTCCTCGTCGCCGCCTTCCTGGTGCCGCCGCAGCGCAACGGCGTGCTCGACGTCTCGGGCTACCGGGCGCTACGGCTGGGCACAGTCGCCTCGGGCGTCTGGGCCGTCTGCGCCGCGCTGCTGGTCCCGCTGACCGTCTCCGACATCACCGGCCAGCCATTGACGAGCCGCCTGGACCCCTCGGCGATCTGGTCGGTGGCCAGCCTCATCGACGTGGCGGGATCGTGGCGCTGGACGGCATTGTTCGCCGCGATCGTCACGGTGGCGAGCATCCCGGTGCTGCGCTGGTCGTGGACGCCGTTGCTGTTCGCGGGTGCGCTGGTGACGCTGCTTCCCCTCGTCCTGACGGGACACTCGTCGGCCGGAGGGTCGCACGACCTCGCCACCAACAGCCTGTTCATTCACCTCGTCGCGGGGGCGCTATGGGCTGGCGGTCTGCTTGCGTTGCTTGCGCACGCGATCCGCGGTGGCGAACACGCCGACCTCGCCGCCCGACGCTTCTCCGCCGTCGCGCTGTGGTGCTTCGTCGCGATGGCCTTCTCCGGCGTGGTGAACGCCCTGGTCCGCGTCCAACCCGCCGACCTGGTGCAGACCAGCTACGGCTGGCTGATCGTCGGCAAGGCGGCTGCTCTGTGCGTTCTGGGCGTGCTCGGCTGGCAGCACCGGCGTCGCGGCGTGGCCGCCCTGCAGGCCGATCCCGACGCGCGGGGACCGTTCATTCGATTGGCATTGGTCGAGGCTGCCGTGTTCGGCCTGACGTTCGGCATCGCCGTCGCCCTGGGTCGCACACCACCACCGCCCCCCGTGGTGTTCAACCCGTCGGTGACCGCCGTGGAGATCGGCTACGACCTCCCGGGACCGCCGACCGTGGCACGCGTGCTGTTCGACTGGCGCTTCGACTTGCTCCTCGGTACGGCGGCCCTGGTCTTCGCCGGCGTGTACCTGGCCGGGGTGTGGAGGTTGCGCAAGCGCGGGGACGCGTGGCCGACCGGGCGAATCGTCGCGTGGCTGTGCGGTTGTGCCGTGCTGCTGTTCGCAACGTCGTCCGGGATCGGTCGCTACATGCCCGCGATGTTCAGCATGCACATGGCGGCGCACATGCTGCTGTCGATGCTGGTGCCGGTGCTACTGGTGCTCGGGGCACCCGTGACGCTCGCGTTGCGGGCGCTGCCTGCCGCGGGCCGCGACGATCCGCCCGGTCCGCGGGAGTGGCTGCTGGCGGCACTGCACAGTCGGTTGTCGACGTTCCTGACCAACCCGATCGTCGCCACCGTGATCTTCGTCGCTGGCTTCTACGGCCTCTACTTCGGCGGTATCTTCGACCTCGCGGTGGGCAGTCACGCCGCCCACGTGGCGATGAACCTGCACTTCCTGCTGAGCGGCTACCTCTTCTACTGGGTGGTCATCGGAGTCGATCCGACGCCGCGACCGATTCCACCCATCGCGAAGTTGGCCGTCGTGTTCGGCTCGCTGCCGCTGCACGCCTTCTTCGGCGTGGTCCTGATGGGAACCAATACCCCGCTGGCGGAAGCCTTCTACAGATCGCTACAACTGCCGTGGCACACCGACCTTCTCGGCGACCAGAAATTGGGCGGCGGCATCGCCTGGTCGGCAGGAGAAGTGCCGCTCGTCCTGGTGCTGCTGGCGCTACTCATCCAGTGGCGCAGGAGCGATCAGCGGATCTCGACGCGGATGGACCGGGCCGCCGACCGCGACGACGACGCCGACCTCGCCGCCTACAACGCGATGCTGGCGAAGCTGTCGAAGATCGAGGAGCGGTAGCGCGACTCCGTTTCATCCACAGTTCGTACTTCATCCACAGGCTCGCACCTGATCGGTCCCCTCCGGAGCACCTCGTCGGTGGCCGGACGGTAAATGGCGTCAGCAGCTGACACGCGCTGTCGAACCGAAGAACCGATGAAGGGACACGAAATGTTCGAGACACCGTTCGTCATGGTGGGCACCATCGTCAACGACCCCATCCACCGCCGGGTCGGCGACCAGCAGGTCGTCAAGTTCCGCGTCGCGAGCAACTCGCGCCGGCGTACCGCCGACGGCAACTGGGAGGCGGGCAACTCGCTGTTCGTCAACGTCAACTGCTGGGGCCGGCTCGTCGGCGGTGTCGGCGGAGCGCTGACGAAGGGTGATCCGGTCGTCGTGGTCGGCCACCTCTACACGAGCGAATACGACGACAAGGACGGGAACCGACGCTCGTCGGTGGAGGTGCGTGCCACGGCCGTGGGACCGGATCTCGGCCGCTGCACCGCCAGCATCGTGCAGCGCAGGCGGGCCGATGCAGACGCCGAGTCCGCCGGCGTCGGGACCGAGACGACGACCGCCGACCCCGAGTCCGACGGAGGCGAGGGCGAGCTCGAGGACGAGGGCCTGCCTCTGACGGCGTAGCCGACACCAGCCACGCCTAGGATGGTCGACTGAGCAGTACCCGCGAACCGGAAAGGCACTACCCAAAGCATGGCTGAGTTCATCTACACGATGAAGAAGGTCCGCAAGGCGCACGGTGACAAGGTCATCCTGGACGACGTCACGCTGAACTTCCTCCCCGGAGCCAAGATCGGCGTCGTCGGTCCCAACGGCGCAGGCAAGTCGAGCGTCCTGAAGATCATGGCCGGCCTCGACAACCCGAACAACGGCGAGGCGTTCCTCGCCACCGGCGCAACGGTCGGCATCCTGATGCAGGAGCCGCAGCTGGACGAGTCGAAGACCGTCCGCGAGAACGTCGAGGAGGGCGTGCCGGTCAAGGCGAAGCTCTCCCGGTACAACGAGGTGGCCGAGTTGATGGCCACCGACTACACCGACGAGCTCATGGAGGAGATGGGCCAACTCCAGGAGGAGTTGGATGCCGCCGACGCGTGGGACCTCGACTCGAAGCTCGAACAGGCGATGGACGCGCTGCGCTGCCCGCCGCCCGACGAACCGGTCACTCATCTCTCCGGTGGTGAGAAACGTCGAGTCGCCCTGTGCAAGCTGCTGCTGTCCGAGCCGGACCTGCTGCTGCTCGACGAGCCGACCAACCACCTGGACGCGGAGAGCGTGCTGTGGCTGGAGAAGCACCTCGCCGACTACAAGGGTGCGATCCTCGCGGTTACCCACGACCGGTACTTCCTGGACAACGTCGCCGAGTGGATCCTCGAACTCGACCGTGGCCGCGCGTATCCGTACGAGGGCAACTATTCGACATATCTGGAGAAGAAGGCCGAGCGGCTGGCGGTCCAGGGTCGCAAGGACCAGAAGCTGCAGAAGCGGTTGGTCGAGGAGCTCGCCTGGGTGCGCTCCGGAGCCAAGGCTCGGCAGGCCAAGAACAAGGCGCGCCTTGGCCGGTACGAGGAGATGGCGGCCGAGGCGGAGAAGACCCGCAAGCTCGACTTCGAGGAGATCCAGATCCCGACCGGCCCGCGACTGGGCAACATCGTCGTGGAGGTGGACCACCTCGACAAGGGCTTCGACGGACGAATCCTCATCAAGGACTTGTCCTTCACGCTGCCGCGCAACGGCATCGTCGGCGTCATCGGCCCCAACGGTGTCGGCAAGACCACGTTGTTCAAGACCATCGTCGGCCTCGAAGCCGCGGACAGCGGTGTCGTCAAGGTCGGCGAGACGGTCAAGCTGAGCTACGTCGATCAGAACCGCGGCGGCATCGACCCGAAGAAGAACGTCTGGCAGGTCGTGTCCGACGGCCTCGACTTCATCGAGGTCGGACAGAACGAGGTGCCGTCACGGGCCTACGTCTCCGCGTTCGGATTCAAGGGTCCGGATCAGCAGAAGCCGGCAGGCGTGCTGTCCGGCGGCGAGCGCAACCGGCTCAACCTGGCGCTCACCCTCAAGGAGGGCGGTAATCTCATCCTGCTCGACGAGCCCACCAACGACCTGGACATCGAGACACTCAGCTCGCTGGAGAACGCGCTGCAGCAGTTCCCCGGGTGCGCCGTGGTCATCTCCCACGACCGGTGGTTCCTGGACCGCACCTGCACGCACATCCTGGCGTGGGAGGGCGACGAGGACAACGAAGCCAAGTGGTTCTGGTTCGAAGGCAACTTCGGCGGTTACGAGGAGAACAAACTGGAAAGGCTGGGTGCAGACGCGGCCCGCCCGCATCGCGTCACCCACCGCAGGCTGACTCGCGACTGATCCGGCGGGTCTGCCCGCGGCGACTCGGCAGCCAACTAGTGTCACATCCGCGTGTGCCAGCGTCGGTATGCGCGGCGTGAGGCAGGAGCAAACGGCATGACCACGGTGAATCCTGGATCTCCAGGTCGGCAGCGCAGCGACGACGAGACCGAGACGGCGGCGATCGACACCGGCCTCACCAGCGGGCTCGCCAAGGCGTATCTCGCGACCCACCAGGGACCTCACGGTGACTCACCCGCGGCCGACACCGCGCTGACCGTGCCGCTGGATCTGGCCGGGCGGACGGTCTCTCCCGCTCTGCTGGCCGCGCATGCCCGCGTCGGACGACAGCGTTCCGCGGGCGAAACCAAGGTCGCGGTCCATTCCGCCGGGGACTCCAGTGGCGTCGGTCCGGCGATCCAGATCGTCACCGATCAGGACGCCGTCCTGATGGATACCGTCACCGTTCTCCTGCATCGGCTCGGTGTCTTCTACGTCGGGATCATGAACCCGGTGTTCCGGGTGCGCCGCAACCCTGCCGGAGAGTTGGTGGACGTCCATCCGGCGTCGGACCCCGATGCGCCGACCGACGGCATCAACGAAGCCTGGGTGCACGTGCAGCTCTCTCCGTCCGCGGACGCGAGGGCCACGGCGGAAGCGGTTGCGCTGCTGCCCAACGTCCTCTCCGACGCCCGCCAGGTGGCGCTCGACGCCGATGCGCTGAACGCCGCCCTCGTCGTTCTCGCCGGTCAGTTGGACGCGGATCGCAACGGGCACTTCCCGTCGTACGACCGCCGCGACGTGGCGGCGTTGCTGCGCTGGTTGGCCGACGGCCACTTCGTCTTGCTCGGTTACCAGCGCTGCTCGGTGGCCGACGGTCGGGCCACGGTCGACACCGCCAGCCGCCTGGGTGTGTTGCGGCTCCGTACCGACGTGCTTCCGCAGCTCACCGACCAGGACGATCTTCTGGTGCTGGCGCAGGCGACCATGCCGAGCTATCTGCGGTACGGCGCACACCCGCACATCGTGGTGGTCCGCGAGAGTCTCCCCGGCGAGGCCTCCGCCATCGAGCACCGGTTCGTCGGGTCGTTCACAGTGGCCGCCTCGAACGCGAACGTGCTCGAGATCCCGCTCATCTCACGCCGCGTTCACGAGGCACTCGCGCTGTCGCACGGCGACCACAGTCATCCTGGTCAGCTGACGCTGGACATCATTCAGACGATCCCACGTTCCGAGCTCTTCTCGCTCAGCGCGCGCCAACTCCTGGACATGGCCAACGCGGTCGTCGATCTGGGGTCGCGACGCCGCGCGCTGCTGTTCCTGCGCACCGACCAGCTGTCCCACTTCGTGTCGTGCCTGGTGTATCTGCCGCGCGACCGGTACACCACCGCGGTCCGGCTCGGGATTCAGGACATCCTGGTTCGGGAGCTGGGCGGCGAGAGTATCGAATACACGGCAAGGGTCAGCGAATCACCTTGGGCGGTAGTGCACTTCACGGTTCGACTACCCGACGGCACTCGTGCTGCCGACGTCGACACGTCGCTGGACAACGAGACCAGGATTCAGAATCTGCTCACCGAGGCCTCGCGCACCTGGGGTGACCGGTTGATGGGAGCGGTACCGACCGGCGCCATCAGCCGGGCCAACGGCGAGCACTACTCCGTAGCCTTCCCGGAGGTCTACCGACAGGCGTTCACGCCGCACGACGCCATTGGCGACATCGCGATCATGGAACAGCTGCAAGATGATTCGGTCAAGCTGGTCTTCGCTGACGGCGGTGAGGGCCAGCCTGCGAACCTCACCTGGTATCTCGCTGGTCGGTCGGCATCGCTGAGCGTGTTGCTGCCGATGCTGCAGTGCATGGGCGTCGTCGTCCTCGAGGAGCGGCCGTTCTCCGTCACGCGGGCCGACGGGGTGCCGGTGTGGATCTATCAGTTCAAGATCTCCCCGCAGGAGTCCATGCGGGAGGAAGGCGACGCCGTCGAGCGCGAGGCGACCGCCACGCGTTTCGCCGATACGGTCACCGCGATCTGGAACGGCCGCGTCGAGATCGACCGGTTCAACGAACTGGTCATGCGGGCCGGGTTGACCTGGCAGCAGGTGACTGTCCTCCGCAGCTACGCAAAGTATCTGCGGCAGGCCGGATTTCCCTACAGCCAGTCCCACATCGAGACCGTCGTCAACGACAATCCCCGCACGGCGCGGGCGCTCGTCGAACTCTTCGAGGCGCTCTTCGACCCCGCGGACGCCGAATCGGCCTCGGGCAAGAAGCGCGATGCGTCGGCGGCTGCGGTGGCGGTCGCCGCGGGCATCGATGCGCTGGTGAGCCTCGATACCGACCGGGTGCTGCGCGCATTCGCCTCCATGATCCAGGCGACGCTGCGCACCAATTACTTCGTCACCACCCCCGGATCGGCCCGCAGCCAGGACGTGCTGTCGATCAAACTGAATCCCGGACTGATCGACGAATTACCGCTTCCCAGGCCGAGATACGAGATATTCGTGTACTCGCCGCGCGTCGAGGGCGTGCATTTGCGCTTCGGCAACGTGGCCAGGGGAGGCCTCCGGTGGTCGGATCGTCGAGAAGACTTCCGTACCGAGATTCTCGGACTGGTCAAGGCGCAGGCGGTCAAGAACGCCGTCATCGTGCCCGTCGGCGCCAAGGGCGGCTTCGTCGTGAAGAATCCGCCGGTCCCCACGGGGGATGCCGCCACGGATCGCGACGCGCAGCGTAGCGAAGGCGTGGCGTGCTACCGACTGTTCATCTCCGGGCTGCTCGACGTCACCGACAACGTCGACACCGCGTCCGGCACCGTCACCACGCCCACCGACGTGGTCCGACGCGACGGCGACGACGCCTATCTCGTCGTCGCCGCCGACAAGGGCACCGCGACCTTCTCGGACATCGCCAACGACGTCGCGAAGTCCTACGGCTTCTGGCTGGGCGATGCCTTCGCCTCCGGCGGATCGGTCGGCTATGACCACAAGGCGATGGGCATCACCGCCAGGGGCGCCTGGGAGTCGGTCAAGCGGCACTTCCGCGAAATGGGCATCGACACCCAGACCGAGGACTTCACGGTGGTCGGCGTCGGAGACATGAGCGGTGACGTGTTCGGCAACGGCATGTTGCTGTCCAAGCACATTCGACTCGTCGCGGCGTTCGATCACCGACACGTCTTCCTCGATCCGAATCCCGACGCGGCGGCGTCGTGGGCGGAGAGGTCGCGCATGTTCGCGCTACCGCGGTCGAGTTGGGACGACTACGACCGCAGCCTCATCAGCGAGGGCGGCGGTGTGTTCGGCCGCGAGCAGAAGTCCATTCCGATCAGTCCTCAGGTTCGCGTCGCACTGGGCCTCGCCGATGGTGTCGAGGAGATGACGCCACCCGCACTGATGAAGGCGATCCTGCAGGCACCCGTCGACCTGTTCTGGAACGGTGGCATCGGTACCTACATCAAAGCGGAGGCCGAGTCCGACGCCGACGTCGGTGATCGTGCCAACGATGCGGTGCGCGTCAACGCGAATCAGGTGCGCGCACACGTGATCGGCGAGGGCGGGAACCTCGGCGTGACGCAGCGCGGGCGCATCGAGTTCGAACTCAACGGCGGCCACATGAACACCGATGCGCTCGACAACTCTGCGGGAGTGGACTGCTCCGACCACGAGGTCAACATCAAGATCCTCGTCGACTCCCTGGTCACCGGGGGACAGGTGAGCGCCGAGGAGCGCACGCCGCTGCTGATGTCGATGACCGACGAGGTGGGCACGCTCGTCCTGCAGGACAACGCCGCGCAGAACGACCTGATGGGCACCAGCCGGGCGAACGCAGCAGGCCTCCTTCCGGTGCACGCCCGTCAGATCAGGGCGTTGGTCGCCGACGGCGGGCTGAACCGCGAGCTCGAGGCGCTGCCGTCGGAGAAGGAGATTCGGCGGAGAATCGAGATCGGGCTGGGACTCACGACGCCCGAACTCTCCACCCTCATGGCCTATGTGAAGCTGGCTCTCAAGGACGAGCTCCTGGCCAGTGAGCTGCCCGATCAGGAGGTCTTCGCCTCCCGGCTGCCCGACTACTTCCCGCACCAGCTTCGCGACCGCTTCGGCGCCGAGATTCGGACGCACCAACTGCGTCGGGAGATCGTCAGCACGATGCTGGTGAACGATCTCGTCGACACGGCGGGCATCACCTACGCCTACCGCGTCGCGGAGGACGTGGGTGTCGGCCCGGTCGACGCGGTCCGGGCGTTCGTCGCCACCGACGAGATCTTCCGGGTCGGCGACGTCTGGCGGCAGATCATGGCCGCGGGCGACGCGGGAGTCCCCGTCGCCGTGACGGACCGGATGACCCTCGATCTGCGTCGTCTGATCGACCGCGCCGGACGATGGCTGCTCAACTACCGCCCTCAGCCGCTGGCCGTGGGTGCAGAGGTCAACCGGTTCGCCGCCAAGGTGGCCGACCTCACGCCCCGGATGTCGGAGTGGCTGCGCGGCGACGACCGTGCCATCGTGGCCAAGGATTCTGGGGAGTTCATCGCCCAAGGCGTGTCGGAGGAGCTGGCGATGATGGTCGCGACCGGGCTCTATCAGTACAGCCTCCTGGACGTGATCGACATCGCCGACATCGTCGACCGCGATCCCGTCGAGGTGGCCGACACCTACTTCACGTTGATGGATCACCTTGGTGCCGACGGCCTTCTCACCGCGATCTCGCGCCTGGCGCGGGATGATCGCTGGCATTCGTTGGCGCGCTTGGCGATTCGCGACGATATCTACGGTTCGCTGCGCGCGTTGTGCTTCGACGTGCTCGCCGTCGGTGAACCCGACGAGACCGGCGAGCAGAAGGTCGAGGAATGGGAGCTGTCCAACAGTTCCCGCGTGGCGCGGGCGCGGCGCACGCTCAACGAGATCTACGAGGATGGCGAGAAGGACCTGGCGACGCTGTCGGTGGCTGCCCGCCAGATCCGCAGCATGACCAGGACGAGTGGAACGGGAACCACCGGGTGACGGAACGCTTTACGACGCCGGTGCCGGTGCGCTGGTCGGACATCGACATGTACCAGCACGTCAACCACGGCACCATGGTGACGATCCTCGAAGAGGCGCGAGTGCCCTTCCTGACCGAGCCCTTCGCGCATGACTTCGACACCATCGGACTGTTGATCGCCGAAGTGCGGGTGATCTACAAGGGGCAGCTGCGGCTAGCGGATTCGCCTCTGCAGGTGACGATTTGGGTCAAAAGACTGCGTGCGGTCGACTTCACCCTCGGGTACGAGGTGCGGTCGTCGCTCGCTGATCCGGACTCCAAGCCGGCAGTCATCGGCGAATCGCAGTTGGCCGCTTTCCACATCGCGGATCAACGTTTGGTGCGGCTGGCGCCGCATCACCGGGAGTATCTGCAGCGCTACCAGCGATGAGCGCCTTCACCGGAGGGGCCGGCGAACGCGGGCTGTGGCTCTCCGACGCCGCCCATCGGGAGGACCTGGCGACGTTCGTGGAGCACGCCATCCGTCTCGACATCGCCAGCGTCGTCAGGTTGCGCCAGCGCGGCGAAGGCCAGGTCGTCGCTTGGGTGGCAACGGGTTTCGACGTCCTGGCGAGTCGTGTGGTGAGCGGTCGCGTCATGCCCGCCGACCTGTCCGTCGGCGCCGATGCACTCGTGATGGCGCTGCCGTCGATGGACCGAGCAGGCTTCGTGGACCCGGGTTTCGCGATGGATTCGGCCTGGCGCGGAATGCTGCCTCCGGAGACGGGCTTCGTTCACTTGGACGACATCCCCGCGAGGGTGGTCCTCGACCTCGCGCAGCGGGGTGTTGCGCTGGCGAAGGAATACGGCTCGGCCCATGGCCCTCCGGCGTCGCTGCTGGACCAGGAAGTCGTCGCGGTCAGCTCCGGTGAAGCCGAGGTCGGCATCCCCATGCGCTGCGTATTCGCCTTGACGGCAATGGGTTTCCTGCCTCAGGCGAGGACGGACGATCAGTTCGCGCCAGAGTCGGTCGCGCCCGACGAGGTCGTACGGGTGCGCGTGTTGCCGACGTGGTTGCGCGTGGACGCTCGCTTCGGAACGGTCTACCGCCGTCGCGGCGACCCCGCCGTCGTCCTGCGGTAGGGCGCCGCGGCGCGATCGTTCAGAACGGCGAGTTGACCATCGAGTGTGCGGCCATCTCCAGGTAGTTCAGCAGCAGCCGGCGGTGGGCGTCGTCGAGGGTCTGCGAATCGATCTCGGCGACGGCGGTGTGCATACAGCGCAGCCACGCGTCGCGTTCGAAGGGGCCGACCTTGAAGGGCGCGTGTCGCATCCGCAGCCGCGGATGTCCGCGCAGCTCGGAATACGTCCGCGGCCCTCCCCAGTACTGCTCGAGGAACATGCGCAGTCGCTCCTCGGCGCCGTCTAGGTCGTACTCGGGGTAGAGGGGTCGCAGAATCTCGTCGTCGCGAACGAGTTGGTAGAACCGCGACACGATGGTCCGGAACGTCTCGGCACCGCCGACTTCGTCGTAGAACGACGCGGGTTGCTCCGTCACGGTGTCCATTGTCCCTTCCGGTGGGCAGGAGCGGAGCGACCGGGGGATGTTCCGGTGGGCAGGAGCGGAGCGACCGGGGGATGTTCCGGTGGGCAGGAGCGGAGCGACCGGGGGCTCACCACCCCGCGGTTCGCGTGCGCCTTGATGCGCTCGGTGCGCCCGAACGCGCACGAATCGCGAGTGCGGGAGAACGACGCCGTCACCGGATGTTCATCGAGGTGACCAGCGAACACGACCCAAATTGTCGTGCGATCGACGCCGATCCGTGGTGCACTGTGTCACGGAGGACGTATGTCGCTGCGAAGGAAGAGCCGCGGGCATTTGACTGCGGCTGGTTCGACTGGCCCCTCGGTACTTGCTGCGCAGACTCTGCCGCTTCCCGGCATCGAGGCTCGTCCGCCCACTCACGACGGAAGCGTCTGGGCGCGTCGCAGGGTGCTCCTGCTGAATTCGACCTATGAACCGCTGGCGGCATTGCCCGCCCGACGCGCGGTGGTCATGCTGCTGTGCGGCAAGGCCGACGTGGTGCACGCCGACCCCGCCGGCCCGGTCATTCACTCGGCCACCAGGGCGATCACGGTGCCCTCGGTGATCCGGCTGCGCTCCTTCGTGCGGGTGCCCTACCGGGCGCGTGTGCCCATGACGCGGGCGGCACTCATGCACCGCGACCGATTCCGTTGTGCCTACTGCGGGGCCAAGGCCGACACCGTCGACCACGTGGTCCCGCGCAGCCGAGGTGGCGATCACTCGTGGGAGAACTGCGTCGCGGCGTGCGCTGGCTGCAACCACCGAAAGGCCGATCGAATGCTCGCCGAGCTGGGCTGGACGTTGCGGTCGACGCCGCTGCCGCCGAAGGGGCAGCACTGGCGACTGCTGTCGTCGGTCAAGGAGCTCGACCCGGCATGGGTGAGATATCTGGGTGAAGGCGCGGCCTGAGTGTCCATTGCGATACGGTTTGCGTCGTGAGCACAGCACTTACCCATTCGCTGCTCGGCGGTGTTCCGCTGCTAGTGGCGTTGTTACTGGCCGCGTTGATCTTCCGGCGCAAGGGTCCGCACCCGGCGACGTACACGTTGACCGAAGAGTGGACCCACGAGCCGATCCTGTGGGCCGCTGACGAACCGGCCGATCACGGCCACGAATCGCATCTCACGGTAGGAGGTGGCGCAAGTGGCAAGTGGTGATCACTCGACCGAGCTGGCGACGACCAGTTCAGAGGTACTGCCCTACGGTTTCGCCTATACGGCGAGCGGACGGATCTCCGGCGTCACCGAACCTGGCGAGCTGTCGGTGCACTACCCGTTCCCGGTCAAGGACCTCGTCGTGCTCGATGACGCGCTGAAGTACGGCTCCCGCGCGGCCAAGGCTCGGTTCGCGGTGTACATCGGTGGTCTCGGTGAGGACACCGCCGCGACTGCGCGCGACATTCTGGCCAAGGTGCCGACGCCCGACAACGCGGTGCTCCTCGCCGTGTCGCCGAATCAGAAGGCCATCGAGGTGGTCTACGGCTCCGAAGTTCAGGGTCGAGGCATCGAAGAGGCGGCCCCATTGGGCGTCTCGGCCGCGGCCGCGTCCTTCAAGGAGGGCGACCTGCTCGACGGCCTGATCAGTGCCGTGCGCGTCCTCAGCGCTGGCGTTTCGCCGCGCTAGATCTCACCTCTGCCGCGAGCGTGCGTGTCGGCTCCACGACACGCCGCCGCGGTACGTCGCCTTGCGCGCTCATCGGGTCCTCGAGACGACAAAACCGGTGACCGAAATGGTCACCGGTTGGGAAACGCCTGCCGCGTTTCAGTTGTTCTCGTCGTGCCTCTGGGCGATCGCCAGCAGTTCTTCGCGAACCGTGGAATCGGGGAGCGCATAGATCCGCGCGTAGAGGCGGCGTCGGTTCATCGTGCGCGTCAGGTCTTCACGAATCTGCGCGAAGGACATTTCTTCACTCCTAGGTTGTGCTCCGGATCACAGAGCGGGGGTTGCTGTGCGTCCGTCGACATGGGGATCACCCGGTCGACGTACTCATCCATCGTCCGTGTTAAAAGCATGTAAATCAAACTCTGACGTGTGACTTTGCGCTCAGTGTCATCCGGTCTAGTCCGACGAGATGCGCCTGGATCGATCCGGTCGGACGCGTGGCGACCGCAGTGATCGTTTGCTGCAAAAGAGGGTGGCGCGCTCAGCTCATCGACGTCGGCGCGGATAGCAGGGCCCGGATCCGCACGTACCGCTCCAGGAAGGCGCGCTCGTCGAGTCGCTTGCGACGAAGCCAACCGGTGACCTCGTCATTGCACTTGCTGGCATTGCAGGCGGCGCAGGCGGGCACGACGTTGTCGATCGTGTACCGCCCACCGCGGGAGATCGCCATGACGCAGTCCCGCTGCAGCGGGACCTCGGTGGCACCGCAGTAGGCGCACCCTTCCCACGCCGCCTTGATGGCGGCCCACTGCGCGGCCGTGAGGTCGTTCACCACGGCCGCGACGCGTCGCTGGCGCTTCCTGGCGGCACGCGCCCGTCGACTGTTGGTGGCAGCCATGGCGCGAGCGTAGGCGACGGCGCGCCGAAATCCCGTTAGCTCGCGTCGAACCCGCGCGCCCTTAGTGCCCGCTCGACTCCCGCTCGTCCCTCGATCACGAGCCGACGCAGCGCGGGCGGCACCTCACCGGCCAGGAAGCGGTCAGCCGCGTCCAGGCCCTCCTGGCTGATGTCCGACGAGGGGTACAGCCCGATGACGACGGTCTGGGCGACCTCGCTGGAACGGCGCTCCCAGACGCCGAGGATGGCGTCGAAGTACTTCGCGCCGAACGGCTTCAGCAACGCGGCCTGGCCGGGCTGGACGAACCCGGTGACGATGGCCCTCGTGGTGATGTTGGCGATGGTGTCGTCCTCGATCACCTGCTGCCACGCCGCGGCCTTGACCGCTTCCTGCGGCCGCGCCGCCGATGCCGCGGCCGCGTTCCGCCGCCCCGCGGCCGTGCGATCGCGTTCCGCCTCGGCGTCGATGAACGGCGTGGCGGTGCCGGCCTCGTCGATGTCGCCGCCGGCCGCCAGAGCCGTCACGATGCGCCACCTCAGGTCGGTGTCGACGGTCAGTCCGGTCAAACCGCTGTCCGCGGGGTCGGTGTCGAGCAAGGCCGCCAGCACCGCGGTGTGACGTAACGACAACGCCGACGTGCACAGCGCATTGACGTAGGCCAGCTGGAAGTCCGAGCCCGGTTCGGCCGCACGGGCGAGCTCGAGCAGCCGATCCCCGAATGCGGGCCAGCCCTGCGAGCACGCCCAATCCGGATCGGCGTACGCATTCAGGGCGGTCTGGGCCTGCAGCAGCAGCCGCTGCGCCACTCCCACCTCGGTCTCGGCGTGCACCCCTGCCTTGACCAGCTCGACGAAGTCGCGGGCCTTCATCTCAGCCTCGCGGGTCATCTCCCACGCCGCCGACCACGCCAGCGTCCGCGGCAGCGAGTCGGCGATGTCCGCGATCCGCGTCAGCACCGTCTGCAGCGACTCGGGATCCAGCCGCAACGAGCAGTAGGTCAGGTCGTCGTCGTTGACCAGGATCAGCTGACCCCGCGAAACGCCCTGCAGCGCAGGCACGTCCGTGCTGGAACCGTCGACGTCGAGCTCCTCGCGGTGGGTGCGGACCAGCTTGCCCGAGCCGTCGTCGTCGTAGATGCCGACGGCCAGGCGGTGCACGCGCGTCTCACCGTCACCCGGCGCCGCGCCGCTCTGTTCGATCGCGAAGCGGGTGAACTTGCCGTCTCCGTCGACGTCGAAGTCAGCCCGCAGGGTGTTGAGCCCAGTGGTCTTGAGCCACTGGCGGCCCCAGTGCGACAGGTCGCGACCCGATGACTTCTCCAGCGCGCCAAGGAGATCGCCGAACGTCGCATTGGCGTAGGCGTGGTCGCGAAAGTAGTCGCGCAAACCGGCGAGAAACGCTTCGAGGCCGACGTAGGCGACGAGCTGCTTGAGCACACTCGCGCCCTTGGCATAGGTGATGCCGTCGAAGTTGACCTCGACGGCGTGCAGGTCGGGAATGTCCGCCGCCACCGGGTGCGTCGACGGCAACTGGTCTTGGCGGTACGCCCACGACTTCTCGACGTTGGCGAAGGTCGTCCACGCCGCGGTGTATTCCGTTGCCTCGCTTTGGCACAACACCGAGGCGAACGTCGCGAAGGACTCGTTGAGCCAGAGGTCGTCCCACCACTGCATCGTGACGAGGTCGCCGAACCACATGTGCGCCATCTCGTGCAGCACGGTCTCGGCGCGGCGCTCGTAGCTGTAGCGGGTGACCTTGCTCCGGAAGACGTAGTCCTCCAGGAACGTGACCGCACCGGCGTTCTCCATGGCGCCCGCGTTGAATTCTGGGACGAACAACTGGTCGTACTTGCCGAATGCGTATGGCACGCCGAAGTTCTGGTGATAGAAGCCGAAGCCCTGCTTGGTCTCGGTGAACAAGCGCTCGGCGTCCATGTACTCGGCGAGCGATCCGCGGCAGAAGATGCCGAGCGGGATCTCGCCGTGCTCGTCGGTGTACACGTCGTCCCATCGCGCGTACGGGCCCGCGATCAGAGCCACCAGGTAGGTACTCATGCGCGGGGTCGTGACGAACGTGTGCACACCGCCCTCGTTGCTCCGGGTGGCGCCGTTGGAGATGACCTGCCAGTGCGCAGGCGCGGTGACCGACACGTCGAAGGTCGCCTTCAGGTCGGGCTGGTCGAAGCAGGCGAACATTCGCTTGGCGTCGGCTGTCTCGAACTGCGAGTACAGGTAGACCTCTTCGTCGACCGGGTCGACGAAGCGGTGCAGGCCCTCACCGGTGTTGGAGTACCGGCAATCGGCTTCGACGACGACGACGTTGTGCTCGGCCAACCCGACGAGGGGGACACCCGTCGATTCGTCGTAGCCGGACACGTCGATCGGGTCACCGTTGAGCGTCGCGCTGCGGACAGATTCGGCGGCGATGTCGATGACGGTGTCCGACCCGGGCAGCGCGTCGAACGCCACCGTCGTGGTCGACCGGAAGGTCCGCTCGCCGGGGGCGCCCGAGCCGTCGGTCAGATCGAGCACGATCCGGTAGTTGTCTACTGCGACGAGCGCCGCGCGCTCAGCCGCCTGGTCTCGAGTGAGGTTGGGAAGTGCCACGTCGGTTAAGAGTAGACGCAGTCCGGGAACACAACCGAGGCGTGCATAGTTGTGCTGCACGGAGCTACGCCCGTTTGTCTGTCGAGAGGACTTGATGATGGCCAACAAGGATGTCGCCGGTTTCTGGTTCGACCCGTTGTGCCCGTGGTGTTGGATCACGTCGCGCTGGATCCTCGAGGTCCAGAAGGTCCGCGACATCGACGTGGAGTTCCACGTCATGAGCCTCGCCGTGCTCAACGAGGGTCGTGACCTGCCGGAGCAATATCAGGAAATGATGAAGAAGGCGTGGGGACCCGTCCGCGTCGCCATCGCTGCCGAGCAGGCCAAGGGGCCCGAGATTCTTTCGCCTCTCTACACCGCGATGGGCACCAAGATCCACAACGAAGGCAACAAGGACTTCGAGGACGTCATCGCCAAGTCGCTGGACGAAGTCGGTCTGCCCGCCGAGTTGGCCGAAGCGGCCACCAGCGACAAATTCGACGAGATTCTCCGAAAGAGCCACCACGACGGCATGGACGCGGTCGGCGACGACGTCGGCACACCCACCATCCACGTCAACGGCGTGGCGTTCTTCGGGCCGGTCCTGTCGCGGATCCCGCGCGGTGAAGAGGCGGGCAAGCTGTGGGACGCATCGGTCATCTTCGCCGGGTATCCCCACTTCTTCGAGCTCAAGCGCACCCGCCACGAGTCACCCGAGTTCGATTGACCTCTCGCGCGGTCAGGTCACGGTGAAGATGATCGACTGCCAACCGGTCGACCCGTCGGGCACCGGTCCTGGATTGATCAACCGCAGTCGTTCCTGTACCTGCATGACGTTCGCACCGTCGTAGGCGCGGCACGTCACGGTGTGCTGGCCGGGAGTCAGCTTCTTGGTGAGCCGGAACATGCGCCACGTGTAGGGGTTGACCTCGGCGGCCAGTTCGGCAGGCTGCCAGTCTTCCTTGTCGAACCTGACCTCCACGCGGCTGATCCCGCGGCCCTGGGCCCATGCCGTGCCCGCAATCGTGACCTCGTCGCCGGGGATCTGCTGAAACGAACCGGGGGAGTCGATGCGCGAGGAGATCTTGATGGGTACGACGCCGGGCGGCTGACCGTCCCAGCCCCTCTCCACCCAGTACGGCTTGACGTCGTACGTCGCCAGCTCGAGTTCATTGACCCACTTCGTGGCCGAGACGTACCCGTATAGACCAGGCACGACGGTTCGCATCGGGAAACCGTGCTCGGGCAATAGCGCTTCGCGGTTCATGCCGATCGCGAGCATTGCGTCCTTGCCGGTGGCGCGGAGCATGTCCAACGGCGTTCCCAGCGTGAAGCCGTCGGCCGAGTGGCCGACGAGCTGCTGGGCGCCGCCCTGAATCCCGGCCCGGTCGAGCAGATCCAGCAGTGGTACCCCGATGAAGTTGGCGGTCGAGACGTACGGGCCGCCGACTTCGTTGGATACGCACGTCATCGTGATCGTCTTCTCCACCAGCGGCATCGACCGGATCTCGTCGAAGCTGAGCTCGAGGGGAGTGTCGACCAGCCCCGTGATCCGCAGGGTCGCGTCCTCTGCCCGCAACTGGGGC
The DNA here is from genome assembly GCF_016462545.1 of Mycolicibacterium sp. Classification (GTDB taxonomy): domain Bacteria; phylum Actinomycetota; class Actinomycetes; order Mycobacteriales; family Mycobacteriaceae; genus Mycobacterium. The sequence goes on from NZ_JAEMTA010000018.1 coordinate 86,486, forward strand.
ACTTCCAGGTTGATGTCGATGCGGTAGAAGTCCGCGGCGGGCGTGAGGAACGTCGGCGTGCCCAGCTCCGGGAAGGCGGCGCCCGCAGGGATCGGGGGTGCGGGCGTGGTCGGTATCAGCTCGCCGATGCCCCGGCGGGACGCCGCCACGTCGACGCGGCGTGCCAACGCGAAACCGCCCGCGCCCGCGACCAGTGCGCTCAACGTGGCGACGACGGAGCCCAGCACGAAGCCGCGGCGCCCCATGGAAGTGGCGGGCACCTCGTCGGTCCCGGGCTCGACGACCGCCGTCCGTGGGCGCGCCAGCCTGTGCAGCCACCAGAATGTCGCCACGCCGGCGACCAGTGACGCCGCCGGAGCGAGCAGGCTCGCCGAGCCGGTGGACTGTTCGCGCACGGCGAGCGCGCCGACGATCCCGACGACGACCACGGCGACGACGCCCGGCACCGCACTGCGCCGCGAGATCAGGCCGATGACCACGCCGACGAGAGCGAGTACCACCGCCATGCCGATGAGCAGAGCGGGCTTGTCGTTGGTGCCGAAGTTCTCGACGGCGAAGTTCTTCAGCGCAGTCGGAGTCCGGTCGATGAACGCATTGCCCACCGCGAAGAAGGGTGACGCCGAAGGCAGGAGTAAGAGGCCCGCCATCAGGTGTCCCACTCCGAGCGCGGCGGCAACTGCGAGGAATCCGGTGGCTGCGGCGCGAATGGCCGGTAGGCGGGACGGCGTCGTCATGGTCCGTATTCGTTGCTGATACGCCGTTGGACGACAATCGCCTCGTGGACCGAGCCGCCGCCAGCAGAAATGGCGACGAATGGCCGATTCCGGTTGCGGCGAGACGCACGTGGGACAACGGTGTACCCATGACAGCGACCGAGCCCACCACTGACGGTTCCTACCGCAACAAGATCGTCGCGGTCGAACCCGGCGGAAACGAGTTCATCGCGGAGGAAGACCGTCACGGAAAGCCCAGCCAGCTGTTCTGGACCTGGACCTCGCCGAACCTGGAGTTCGCGACGATCTTCGTCGGAATGCTGGCGGTTCTCGCCTTCGGAATGAGCTTTTGGCAGGCCGTCGCGGGCATCGCAATCGGCACGGGTCTCGGCGCGGCCGCGCACTATGTGCTCTCCGCGCGTGGCCCGCTGCACGGAGTACCGCAAATGGTGCTGGGCCGCATGGCATTCGGCTTCAAGGGCAACGCCGTACCCGCGGTCTTCATGTCCGTCACCGCAGGCGTCGGCTGGTTCGCCACCAACAGCGTCAGTGGTGCCTTTGCGCTGTCCACCCTGTTCGGGTTCATGCCGTGGGTCGGGCTTGTCATCATCGTGCTGCTGCAGACCGGGTTCGCGTTCTTCGGACACAACCTGGTGCAGGCCTTCGAGAAGTACTCGTTCCCGGTCCTAGCGGTGATCTTTGCGATCGCCTCGGTGGCAATCTTCGCCCACGCCGACATCGGCGCTGCCGCTCCCTCTGGAGGGGTCGGTGGAATGGGAGGTTTCCTACTCACCGTCGGCACCGCCTTCGGTTACGCCGCGGGATGGACGCCGTACGCCGCCGACTACACCCGATATCTCCCGTCGACGGTGTCGACGGCCCGCACCGGTCTCTTCGCGTCGATGGGTCTGTTCCTGTCGTGCGCCATCCTGGAGATCGTCGGTGCCGCATCGGCCACCGCCGGCGAAGCCTCGCTGGCCGATCCGACGGGTTCCTTCACCTCCGAGCTCGCATCACCTTTGGCGAAGGCCACCTTGCTGGCCATCGCGATCGGTGCCATCGCCGCCAACTCGATCAACATCTACTCCGGGGCAATGGCATTCGTGACCATCGGGATAAAGCTGCCGCCACACATCGCCCGCGCACTGGTGACGGTGTTCTTCGGCGTCGCAGGCTTCCTGGTCGCGCTGTGGGCGCTGCCCGATGCGGCTCAAAGCTACGAGGCGTTCCTGCTGGTCATCGCCTACTGGATCGGACCGTGGCTCGGCGTGGTCTTCACCGATCAGTACTTGCGTCGCGGCCAGAAGATTTCCGGCTTCCTCTACGACCGGTCTTACGTCAACTGGGGTGGTTTGGCAGCCTTCCTCATCGGGCTCGTCGCCTCCGTGCTGCTGTTCTCCAACCAGGAGTTGTACGTCGGAGTCGTTGCCAAGGCCTTCCCGCAAATCGGAGACATCACGTTCTTCGTCGGGTTCCTCCTCGCAGGTGGTGCATACCTTCTGCTGTGCCGTTCGAAGATCGCAACCGAGCGCATGGCGGCATGACCCCGGAACAGATGCTCGACGTTGCCGTCGACGAAGCGCGAAAGGGCCTGGCGGAGGGTGGAATACCCATCGGGGCCGCCCTCTTCAGCAGCGATGGTCAGCTGCTGGGTAGCGGGCATAACCGCCGCGTTCAGAACGATGATCCGTCGGTGCACGGCGAGACCGACGCCTTCCGCAGGGCGGGTCGGCAGCGCGACTACCGCTCGACGGTGATGGTCACGACCCTATCGCCCTGTTGGTACTGCAGCGGCCTGGTGCGACAGTTCAACATCGGCGCAGTGGTGATCGGTGAGGCCACCACGTTCTACGGCGGCCACGACTGGCTGGCCGAACACGGCGTCGACGTGACGGTCCTCGACGATCGACGCTGCGTGACGATGATGACGGACTTCATCGATGCCAATCCGGAGCTGTGGAACGAGGACATAGGAGTTTCGGAATGAGTGTCATTGCCACGGTTGATCTTTCGCGGTGGCATGCTGGGGAGGCCGCTGCCGATGCGGTTGCGGCGGAGGTCGACGAGAGCCTCCAGCAGGCCGGCTTCATCCTGGTCACTGGCCATGGCGTGGACAAGGGTCTGGCGTCGGCGGTACGCAAGGCCAGTCGAGACTTCTTCGCGCTGCCGGACGAGGTGAAACGGCGCTACGACGTGCCGGTGGGCGGTCACGGTTGGATCGGACCCGGCGCGGAAGCCAATGGCTACGCGGAGGGTACGGAGACGCCGCCCGATCTGAAGGAGAGTTACAGCCTGGGTGCCGAGACTGCGACCGGCGATCCCGACGTGGACCGAATCTGGTTCGCGCCCAACGTGTGGCCAGCCGAGGTGCCACAGTTGCACAGGTTGGTGACGGAGTACACCGCAGCGGTGCGTCGGCTCTCAGACGACCTCCTGGCCCTCTTCGCGCACGCCCTTGGCCTACCTACCAATCCCTGGGCGCTATTGGCCAATCACCCCACATGGACGATGAACATCAACCACTACCCGCCCGTCAGCGTCGTGGGCGAACCGGAACCCGGCCAGTTCCGCATCGGACCTCACACCGACTTCGGCACCGTGACCGTCCTCGATCGGGAGCCGGGAGCCGGTGGACTGCAGGTGTATTCGGAGGCCGAGGGGTGGCAGGACGCGCCCTATGACCCCGATGCGTTGACGGTGAACATCGGCGATCTACTGGAGTATTGGAGTGGTCGGCGCTGGCCGTCGGGCAGGCACCGCGTTCTTCCTCCACAACCCGAGGCGCCGGAGGAGGATCTGGTGTCGTTGATCTACTTCTACGAGGCGAATCACGACGCACTCGTCACGCCGCTGGCTCCGCCGGTCGGGAAAGTCGCTGGGCTGCAGCCGGTTACCTCGTCTGACTTCATCAAGGAACGCCTCGACGCCATCACGATCGGCTAGCCCTGGCGACGGCATCCGGGTCGAGTGCGAAGGCCTCCATGCCGCGCCCGATCTCGGCGCGGATACTCGGGTCGGGGACGGAGTCACCGAACTCCGTGCGCACGTAGCCGGGCGAAATCGCCGTCGTCTTCAGCGTCCCGTCGGTGGATTCTTGGCGCAGCCCCTCCAGCACGGTGCGGACGGCGTTCTTGGTGGCGGCGTAGACCGCCATCGTCGGCGTGATCTTCAGTCCGGCGGTCGAGACGATGGTGACGAAGTGACCTCTGCCCTGTGCCTCGAAGATCGGCAGCCACGAGTAACCTCCAGAAGCGATACGGACAACTTGTCCGTTTCAGTGAAACGGACAACCCATCCGCGTGCAAGCTGCCACTTCGTCGTCCGAGGAGAGGAGCACGTGTCCGGACGTAGCGACGCAGCGAGGAACCGTGCGGTGATCATCGACGCGGCTCGAGCCCTGGTGGCCGAACCGGGTGAGCTCAGGCTCAGCGCCGTCGCCCGGCGCGCCGGGGTCGGTCAAGCCACGCTGTACCGGCACTTCGCCACCCGCGACGACCTGGTGCGCGCGCTCTACGACCGCGAGATAGACGAGCTGGTCGTGCTCGCGCACGCACTGCTCGAGGAGTACCCGCCCGACGATGCACTGAGGCGATGGTTCACTCAGCTGGCCGCGTACGCCCGGGTAAAGCTCGGGGTGATCGCCGCGTCGAAGCCTCTGTGTGGCAGGACATCTCGGCGCAGACACCCGGCAAGCTGGGCACTGCGCTGACCGTGCTCCTCGAAGCGGGCCGTGAAACGGGAGTACTCCGCGACGACGTCGACCCACGGGACGTGATCCTGCTGTCCTGGTTCCTCGCCCATGTCGAAGACGACGAGTGGGCAGAGCGGACACCGCGCCTGCTCGACGTGCTGCTCCGCGGACTCGGGGTCCGCCAGGCGTCACCGCCGGCGCCGTCGGGAGGGGAAGTATTGTGACCGCCATGCGCGTCTACCTCGGCTCCGACCACGCCGGATTCGAACTCAAGCAAGCCATCATCGAGCACCTCGAGTCCAGCGGCCACGAGCCGGTCGACTGCGGCGCCTTCACCTACGACGCCGAGGACGACTACCCGGCCTTCTGCATCGCCGCTGCAGAGAAGACCGTTGCAGACCCCGACAGTCTCGGCATCGTCATCGGCGGCTCCGGCAACGGGGAGCAGATCGCTGCGAACAAGGTGCCCGGGGCGCGCTGTGCACTGGCATGGAGCGTCGAGACGGCGTCCCTGGCGCGGCAGCACAACAACGCCCAGTTGATCGGCATCGGCGGCCGGATGCACACCGTCGCAGATGCTCTCACCTTCGTCGATGCGTTTCTTACGACGCCGTGGTCGGAGGCGCCGCGTCACCAGCGCCGTATCGACATCCTCGCCGAGTACGAGGCCACGCACGTCGCACCTCCCGTCCCGGGCGCCTAGGGCATGCCGGAAGGGCACACCCTTCACCGACTTGCTCGCCTGCACCAAAAGCGGTTCGGCAAGGCGCCCGTGATCGTGACCAGCCCGCAGGGGCGCTTCGCCGATGCTGCGGAAGCTGTCAGCGGTCGGGTTCTTCGCACCGCCGACGCGTGGGGCAAGCACCTGTTCCACCACTACGAGGGCGGTGCCATAGTGCACGTCCACCTGGGTCTCTACGGCAAGTTCACCGAGCGCCCCAGGCCCATGCCGGAGCCGGTCGGTCAGGTCCGGATGCGGATGGTCGGCACCGACTACGGCACCGACCTGCGCGGCCCCACCGTGTGCGAGGTGATCCATCGGGGCGAGGTCGACGACATCATCGCCAGGTTGGGACCCGACCCGCTGCGGCGCGCCGCAGACCCGTCGGTCGCGTTCACGCGAATTAGCAAGTCGCGCAGGCCGATCGGTGCACTGTTGATGGATCAGAAGGTAATTGCCGGCGTGGGCAACGTCTATCGGTGTGAGTTGCTCTTCCGCCATCGCATCGAGCCGCACCGGCCCGGCACGGCTGTTGGCGAGGAGGAGTTCGACGCCGCCTGGACCGACCTCGTCGCCCTCATGAAGGTCGGCGTGAGCCGCGGCAGGATCATCACCATCCGACGCGAGGACGACGAGAAGCCGCCGCCCAAGGGCCCCGGGCGGCCGCGCAGCTACGTCTACCGCCGGACGGGCGAGCCGTGCCTGTTGTGTGGCACGCCGATTCGCACCGAGGTGATGGAGGCGCGCAACCTCTTCTGGTGTCCCAACTGCCAGGTGTAGCGAAGGCCTTCACAGGCACACCACAGCGACGGGAAGCGGCCCGCGCCATTTGACGGGACAATCGGCGGGTGGAACTCATCCTCGTCGTCGTTGGGGCGATCGTCGTCACCGCCATCGCACACCGGCGCGGACTCGAACCCGCCTTGATCATCGTCGTCATCGGTATCGCCGCATCGTTCGTGCCGGGTTTCGAAGCCCCAGAACTGGACTCGCACATCCTGTTGACGGTGGTGCTGCCGCCGCTGCTCTACTCCGCGGCGCTGGACTTCTCGTTCCCGACGTTCCTGCGCAACATCCGACCGATCCTCGGTCTCGGAGTCGGACTGGTCGTGGTGACGGCGTTCGCCGTGGCAGCGGTGTCGTCATGGTTGGTGGTCGTGCCGCTGACGTTCGGCACGGCGCTCATCCTCGGCGCGATCGTGGCGCCCCCGGATGCCGTGACGGCCGTCGCGGTGGGACGCAAGCTGGGGCTGCCGAAGAAGGTGATGGCCATCCTCACCGGCGAGAGCCTCATCAACGACGCCGCCGCGCTGACGCTGTTCTCCATCGCCGTCGCACAGATCGCAGGCAGTCACACGTTCATCCAGAATCCCTTCCTGCTGTTCGGCTACAGCGCGGTGCTCGGTCCGATCGTCGGTGCTGTGCTGGGCTTCGTGACGCTGTGGATCCGCAAGCGGTTGGCCAATCCAGGCTTGGAGACGGTGCAGGGTCTGGTGGTGCCCTTCGCGGCGTTCATTGCGGCGGAGGAGTTGCACGCGTCGGGCGTGCTGGCAGTGGTCGTTGCGGGATTCGTGGTCGGCAACGGAACGCTCGGCGCGGGTTATCAGACCCGACTGCAGGAGCGCTACGTCTGGAATTCGGTGGACGTGCTGCTGGAGGCCTTCGTCTTCGCCTACATCGGGCTGCACCTGCGGTTCGTCCTGGAGGATCTCCGCGAGGCGCACGAATCCCTGGGCGAGGTCGCGATCGCGTCAGTGATCGTGCTCGCGCTGGTGATGTTCATCCGGCCGATCTCCGTGCTGGCGATGTTCGGTCGCAGCCAGTTGTCGCGTCAGGTCGAGAACCGGTTGAGCGTCCCGGCGCCGGTGTCGGGCGGCCGAGGAGCGCTGGGCACCCGACGCCGCGGTAAACCGCCGGGAAAGTGGCGTTCGCTGATCGACCGTCGGTCGTTGACCTGGCAGGAGAGCGTCGTGGTGTCGTGGACCGGCATGCGGGGGGTGGTCACCCTGGCTGCGGCCGCCGCGATTCCCGTCACGACCGCTGTGGGCGAGCCGTTTCCCGAACGCGCCACCATCCAGGCCATCGCCTTCGTCGTCAGTGTCGGCACGCTGTTGATCCAGGGCGCCACGTTGCCGATGCTGATCAGCCGACTGACCCTGTCGAAGAACGAGTCCTCCTATGAGCGGGAGCAGACGCTCAAGGCCGAGCGGGTGGTGTACGAGGCCGCCGACCAGGTCCTTGCGGAGTTCAGGGCGAACCCGCCGGAGGGTCTGGATCCGCGGGTGCTGGCTGAGATTCGCAACATCATCGCCAGGCACTCGCAGGACGCCGACGAGATGCCTGATCCGGCGACCCATACGCTGCGCGCGGAGGTGTTCGGGTCGTTGTATCTGGACGTGCTGGCGGCGCAGCGGGCCGCGTTGATCACCGAACGCGACGACGGACGCATCGAGGACGAGGCTGCCCGCGCCATGTTGGAACGGCTCGACCTTCAGGAGGCGGGCGTGTCGGCCCGGCTGGAGAGCCGGCTCTAGTTGTTCTGCGGTGGTGGTTGGGGTTCGAAGGGTTGGTACCACCACCAGTTGGCGCGTTCCCCGG
>NZ_JAEMTA010000132.1 GCF_016462545.1 Mycolicibacterium sp.
CGACGTCGAGGATCAGCTTGTCGAAGTCGGTGCGCTGCTCGACGCGGGTGGCCTCCACCTTGTAGGTCACCTTCAGCACGGGGCTGTAGATCGAGTCGACCGGGATGCGGCCGATCTCGGCGCCCGACGCCTTGTTCTGCACGGCCGGGACGTAACCGCGGCCACGCTCGACGACCAGTTCGACCTCGAGCTTGCCCTTGTCGTTCAAGGTGGCGATGTGCATGTCGGGGTTCTGCACCGTGACGCCGGCGGGGGGAACGATGTCACCGGCAGTGACGGCGCCCGGGCCCTGCTTGCGCAGGTACATGGTGACCGGCTCGTCCTCCTCGGACGACACGACCAGGCTCTTGAGGTTCAGGATGATGTCGGTGACGTCTTCCTTCACCCCGGGAACGGTGGTGAACTCGTGCAGCACGCCGTCGATGCGGATGCTGGTGACCGCTGCGCCCGGGATGGACGACAGCAGCGTGCGCCGAAGCGAGTTGCCCAGGGTGTAACCGAATCCGGGCTCCAGAGGCTCGATGACGAACTTGGACCGGTTCTCGGCGAGGGTCTCTTCGGACAGGGTGGGGCGCTGAGAAATCAGCATCTTCTTCTATCTCCTTCTCGACATCCGCTATTTGATGCCGTTGGGTGGTTCCGGCCGGCTGGCCGGAACTCTTACTTCGAGTAGAACTCGACGATCAGCTGCTCGGTGAGCGGCACCTGGATCTGGGCGCGCTCGGGCAGCTGGTGGACGAGGATGCGCTGGCGTTCGCCGACGACCTGCAACCAGCCCGGGATCGGGCGATCGCCCGCGGTCTGGCGCGACAGCTCGAAGGGCAGCGTGTTCAGCGACTTCTCGCGAATGTCGATGATGTCGTACTGCGAGACGCGGTAGCTGGGGATGTCGACCTTCACGCCGTTGACGGTGAAGTGACCATGGCTGACCAGCTGACGGGCCATCCGACGCGTACGGGCGAGCCCAGCGCGGTAGATGACGTTGTCGAGCCGGCTCTCCAGGATCTGCAGCAGGTTCTCGCCGGTCTTACCCGAGTGGCGGTTGGCCTCTTCGTAGTAACGACGGAACTGCTTCTCCATGACGCCGTAGGTGAAGCGGGCCTTCTGCTTCTCCTGCAGCTGCGTGCGGTATTCGCTCTCCTTGATCCGCGCGCGGCCGTGCTGGCCGGGCGGGTAGGGACGCTTTTCGAAGGACTGATCTCCACCGACGAGGTCGACGCCGAGACGACGCGACTTGCGGGTGACGGGTCCGGTATAACGAGCCATTTCCTAAATCTCCTCTAGACCCGGCGCCGCTTGGGCGGACGGCAACCGTTGTGCGGCTGCGGCGTGACGTCGGAAATCGCGCCGACCTCGAGGCCGGCGGCCTGCAGCGAACGGATCGCGGTTTCGCGGCCCGAACCGGGGCCCTTCACGAAGACGTCGACCTTCTTGACGCCATGCTCCTGCGCCTTGCGGGCGGCGTTCTCCGCAGCCAGCTGCGCGGCGAACGGGGTCGACTTGCGCGAACCCTTGAACCCGACGTGACCCGACGATGCCCAGGCAATGACGTTGCCCTGCTGATCGGTGATCGAGACGATCGTGTTGTTGAACGTGCTCTTGATGTGAGCAGCCCCGTGCGGGACGTTCTTCTTTTCCTTGCGGCGCGTCTTCTGGCCCTTCTTGGGGCCCGCGGCGCCGGTCTTCTTGGTGGGTGCCATGTGCTTACCTGGCCTTCTTCTTGCCGGCGATGGTGCGCTTCGGGCCCTTGCGGGTGCGCGCGTTGGTCTTGGTGCGCTGGCCGCGGACCGGCAGCCCACGGCGGTGCCGCAGACCCTGGTAGCAGCCGATCTCGATCTTGCGTCGGATGTCGGCCTGCACCTCGCGGCGCAGGTCACCCTCGACCTTGATCTCGGAGTTGCTCTCGATGTAGTCGCGCAATTGCGAGACCTGATCATCGGTCAGGTCCTTGGTGCGCAGATCGAAGTCAATGCCGGTGGCCGACAAGATTTCCTGTGAGCGGGTACGGCCGATGCCGTAGATATAGGTCAGCGCGATCTCCATGCGCTTGTCACGCGGGAGATCGACGCCCAGTAGAC
>NZ_JAEMTA010000019.1 GCF_016462545.1 Mycolicibacterium sp.
GCCCAGCGGACCCACCCCTGCACGCCGCGGAACTCGCCGAGGTCCGACAGCGGAGTGTCGAGCGGCAGCGCGCCTGCATCGATCCCCGCGTCCCCGAGGATGTGGCAGAGCACTCCTTCGACGGACGCGAGTTCCTCGATCCTGGCTTCCTTCTCCCTCGCCTCCTCGGAGGTGCGGCCCACGATCAGCGAGAGCCCCTGGAAGAACTTCACGTCATACGGATCGCGCCCGTAACCGACTGCCAGTTCCCGGGTTTCGTCGATCAACACGCGGGCAGACTCGGGGTCCGGGCTGGAGATGAAGACGCCCTCGGCGTTGCGCGCCGCGAACCGCTGCCCGATCGGCGACGCACCGGCCTGGAACAACACCGGGGTGCGCTGCGGCGAGGGCGTGACGAAGTGCGGCCCCTCCACCGAGTAGTGCGTGCCGACGTGGTTGATCTTGTGAACCTTCGACGGATCGGCGTGCACGCCCGCCTGCTTGTCGGCGCGCAGGGCATCCTCGTCCCAAGAGCCCTCCCACAGCTTGTACGCCACGTCGACGTACTCTTCGGCGATCTCGTAGCGCAGGTCGTGCTCGATGAGCTTGTCGTGGCCGAAGTTGCGATAGGTGTTGTCGGAGAAGCTGGTCACGATGTTCCAGCCGACTCGTCCGGACGTGTAGTGGTCCAGCGTGGAGATGCGGCGGGCGAAGTCGAACGGCAGGCTCTGAGCGATCGAGCTGGTGTAGACCAGTCCCAGATTCTTCGTGGCGCTCGCCAGTGCCGAGATCAACACCGACGGATCGTTGGTCGGGATCTGCATGCCCTGCTCGACGACCAACTCATACGTGCCGTTCCACGGTGAGCGCAGACCAGTGACGTCGGCGAAGAACATCTGGTCGTAGCCCGCCTGATCCAGGTAGCGGGCGAGGTCGACCCAGTGCTGCAGGGAGTTGATCTCGTGGTTGGCCGCGTCGGGATCACGCCACAACCCGTGAATGACGTGCGAGGGCGTATTCATCACGAACGCCGAGAAGTAGAGGGGACGATCCTTGGCTGGTTTGGGCACGTCTTCCTAACTACCTAGGGGGAGAACAGGATTGCGCCGACGAAGATGAAGGCGACACCCAGCGCCAGGGCGATGAACGGCCACCAGGAGCGAACCCACGCCTCGATCGATGCGTGGTCTGACCTGTTGTCGGTGCCGAACACCATCGGGGTCGTCCTGTCCGATCGTCTGAATGCCGCGGGACGAGCGCTCAGCAGTTCGCCTGTTCGCTGAAGCTCTCGTGCACGACAACAGTTTTCATCACCCGAGGTCCCGACGGCATGGGTTGTGATCAGCGTGGTTTGAAGCGCGACGCGTCAGGTGTGTACGCCCCAGCCGAACACCCGCGACGTCAGCAGGACCAAGCCGAGAGATACCGTGGCGACGACCAACAGACCGATGATCGCGACCAGCAATGGGCGCCAACCGGTTCGGGCGAGCTCGCGGAAATTCGTGTTCAGTCCGACGCCCGCGAAGGTCAGCAGGAAAGCCCACTTCGAGACGTTCGCCAGATTTGCGCTCTGCCCCTTGGTGAGCCAACCCGCCGTCGCGATCGCGGACACGGCGAGGAAGCCGAGGACGAACTTGGGGAACTTCTGCCAGACGAAGACCGCCTTGGACCTGAACCCCGGCGCGATGTCGTCGGCCTCCCCGCGAGAAGCCCAGTAGAGCGCGAAGCCCAGGACGACGAATCCGATGAGAGCGTTGCGCGTCGACTTCACCAGAACCGCGATCTTGCCCGCCTCCTCCGAGAAGAGGTAACCCGTGGCCGTGGTCTCCGCGGTGTTGTCGACGGCCAAGCCTGCCCAGAGTCCGAACTCGTGGTCGCTGAGACCGATCAGGTGACCGAGCGGGGGAAGCGTGAACAGCGCGACCGCGCCGAGGGCAAGAATCGCGGCGATCGCGTAGCTGGCCTCGGAGTTGCGCGCCCTGATGGCTCCCTTCGACGCGATGATCGCCGAGACCCCGCAGATCGACGTACCGATCGCCAGAAGCGATCCGAGCTTGCCCGACAATCCGAAGAGCCGCGCCGCCCCGATGATGATGGCGCCCGCCACCGCCATGTCGACCAGGATCTGAATCAGGCTGGTACTGCCCAGCTTGAGGACGTCGCCGAGGACGAAACGTGAACCGAGCGCCACGATTCCGATCTTCAGCCAGAATTCGTAGGTCTGTACGCCCGGGCGGAAGATGCGATGCACACCGACGGTGTTGGTGATCAGCAGACCGATCAGGATGGCCCACAGGACATACTCGATGTCGGGCACCGTCCAGCCCTCGTGCTTCGCGAGTGCGTTCCACCCGACCTGGGCGTACTTGCCGAGCAGCCCGATGACGATCAGCAGCAGGACGCCGGGCACGTAGGCGAGCAGGTTCGACGTCGTGAAGGACTCCTCGACGTAATCTTCCTCGGAGGCAACGGATGTGGAAGTCATTGGATCACCACGGAATCTTGGGGAGCAGGTTCGTGACGGCCAGCAGCGCGATGGCACCAGCCACGATCGTGGCCCACCAGTCGGTTCCGATGCGCGCGTACCACCGTGGTTCGGGATCCGGACTACTCACGACTCTCCTCCAGCGCAGGAAACGGTTCATCGTGATCGTCGACGGTGTGGGCCCCGTCGGGCAAGACATCGGATCGCGATGATCCGGTTCGGTCGTCGGCAGCGCGACGCTACTGCTTGGCCGCCTTCGCCACGATGGCTCTGGCCATCGTGGCGGCTTCGTCGTTGACGCCGAAGGCGCAGGCGATGGTCTCGACGGACACGTTGGCCACCGACGTCATGGCGTGCTGACACTCCCAGCCGTCGGAGTCTTCCTGGGCGATCACCTGGGTAGTCATGTCGTCGTCGACCGTCACGTCGTCGATCAACCAGATCGAGCTGGTGGTCCCGTCGTCCACCGCGACCGAGAACCCGCTGCAGTCCCGCCAGTTGGAGGAGGACTTCTCGACGAAGTCCCTGGCCGCCTCCTCCGTCCCGTAGAGCACGGCGGTCTGCTCGACCCAGTGTTCGTTGCCGTTCTGCGGCTCGCGCGCGACCTGGTCCACCACGGCAGTCCAGTTGCTCGACCGGTACACCAGGTCCTCGGCGCCGTAGATCGATCCGAGGCAGTCCGGATCCGATACGGCGTCGGAGTTGTCGGACATCTCCTTGCCCTCGAGCACGATCTCCATCTTCGTCGCACCTGCCATCGCGTTGATCTGAGCGATGCTCAGCATCACGCCGTCGAGTTGCGACTTCCGCAGCGGGCGGACGTCCGCGGGACTGGCATCCGCATCGCGGACGGCCAGACCCTGGACGGTGCTGCTGCATCCGGACGATGCCACGGCGGCGGTGACGAGCGCGGCGAAGGCTCGCGCGCCACACCGACTCACGGGCTTCATCGTGACTTGTCCAGCATCAGTTCGGCGACGCGCACGGCGGCGGCCCGCGGGTCCGGCTGCTTCTCGCCCGTGGGCGTGATGGCCAACGAGACTTCGACGACCGTGCGGCCGCGCACCCCGAGGGCGCGCTCGTAGCGCGACTCCGCCGCGCCCGGGCGTTGACGGGTCCGCACGGTGGCGGAGACCACCGAGTTCTTTACGGTGACGTCGGTGATGTCCGCATCGATCACGGCGTTGCCCACGTGCTTGACGACTGTGGTGCCAACACACTGCTGCCACTGCTGCGCAAAGGATTCGAACGCGCCGCGGGCGGCCCCGGCCGTGGCCAGGCGCACCACCGCCGCGTCGGCGCCGGAGGTGTTCACGCCCTCATCCCAGTTGAAATAGCTCTGGCGCGCGGCTTCGACGACGGGCAGGGGCTCGTAGACGATGCGCGGCGCGGTGTCGGTGACCGCGGCGCACGTGATGGGTGTGGCCTCCGCATCGGTGCGGTAACCATCGGGCAGGATCTCCGCGCCGCCGATGAACGGTTGAAAGCCGAACGTGCTCAACGGACTTCCGGCAGCCGAGGTGATCTCATCCTCGGTGGGCAGGATCTTCACGGCCGAGGCGGCAGCGCCGGCCCGACCCTCGACTGTCTGCGCGCAGCCGGCCAGCAGCAGGACGAGCGTCAAGGCACCTGCCACCTTGCGCATCGGGGCGGCTACTTCTTCGGCTTGTCGCTGGCGGCATCCGACGACAGCGCCGCGACGAAGGCCTCCTGCGGAACCTCGACCCGACCGATGGTCTTCATCCGCTTCTTGCCCTCCTTCTGCTTCTCCAGCAGCTTGCGCTTGCGGGTGATGTCACCGCCGTAGCACTTGCTCAGCACGTCCTTGCGGATCGCGCGGATGTTCTCGCGCGCAATGATTCTCGATCCCACCGCGGCCTGAATCGGGACCTCGAACTGCTGGCGCGGAATCAGTTCCTTGAGCTTGGTGGTCATCTTGTTGCCATAGGCGGCGGCGCCATCCTTGTGCACGATGGCGCTGAACGCGTCCACCGCCTCACCCTGCAGGAGGATGTCGACCTTCACCAGGTCGGCTTCCTGCTCGCCTGCCTCCTCGTAGTCCAGGCTGGCGTAACCGCGGGTGCGCGACTTCAGGGAGTCGAAGAAGTCGAAGATGATCTCGCCCAACGGCATCGTGTAGCGCAGTTCCACGCGTTCGGGAGACAGGTAGTCCATGCCGCCGAGCTCACCGCGGCGCGCCTGACAGAGCTCCATGATGGTGCCGATGAACTCGCTGGGCGCGATGACCGTCGTCTTCACGATGGGCTCGAAGACCGCCCGAACCTTGCCCTCCTGCCAATCCGAGGGGTTCGTCACGACGATCTCGGTCCCGTCGTCCCGCACTACCCGGTACACCACGTTGGGCGCGGTGGAGATCAGGTCGAGATCGAACTCTCGTTCCAGTCGCTCGCGGGTGATCTCCATGTGCAGCAGGCCAAGGAAGCCGCAGCGGAAGCCGAAGCCCAACGCGACCGACGTCTCGGGCTCCCACGTCAGTGCCGCGTCGTTGAGCTGCAGACGCTCCAACGCGTCGCGCAGGTTGGGGTAATCCGACCCGTCCACCGGATACAGCCCGGAGTAGACCATCGGCTTGGGTTCACGGTATCCGGTCAGCGCCTGGGTGGCCCCGTGGCGTGCGGAGGTCACCGTGTCACCGACCTTGGACTGACGCACGTCCTTCACGCCGGTGATCAGGTAGCCCACCTCGCCGACGCCGAGGCCCTCGGTCGCCTTGGGCTCGGGCGAGACGATGCCGACTTCCAGCAGTTCGTGGGTGGTACCCGTGGACATCATCTTGATCTTCTCGCGCGGCGTCAGCTTGCCGTCCACCACGCGGACGTAGGTGACCACGCCGCGATAGATGTCGTACACGGAGTCGAAGATCATCGCCCGTGCGGGCGCATCGGGATCTCCAACCGGCGCGGGGACCAGACGGACCACCTCGTCGAGCAGCTCGCGAACGCCGACGCCGGTCTTGCCGGAGACGCGAAGCACGTCATCCGGTTCGCATCCGATGATGTGAGCGATCTCCCCGGCGTAGCGGTCCGGATCGGCGGCGGGCAGGTCGATCTTGTTGAGCACCGGGATGATCGTCAGGTCGCGGTCCAGCGCCAGGTACAGGTTGGCCAGCGTCTGTGCCTCGATGCCCTGGGCGGCGTCGACGAGCAGCACGGCGCCTTCGCAGGCTTCCAGCGCGCGGGACACCTCGTAGGTGAAGTCGACGTGACCAGGCGTGTCGATCAGGTGCAGGACGAACTCCTCGCCGCCCACCTCCCAGGGAAGTCGCACGTTCTGCGCCTTGATGGTGATGCCACGCTCGCGCTCGATGTCCATCCGATCGAGGTACTGCGCCCGCATGTCCCGGTCGGCGACGACCCCGGTGATGCCCAGCATCCGGTCGGCCAACGTCGACTTGCCGTGATCGATGTGCGCGATGATGCAGAAGTTCCGAATCCGTGCCGGCGAAGTGAACGTCTTGTCGGCGAAGCTGCTGATGGGAATCTCCTGGTGGGCGTGCGTCTGGCGGATGCATCCACGACTCGTGCGGTGCTCCCACAGGGTATCGACCAACCGTCGTGACGACACAATCGTGCTTATGCTCGTGGCATGGTGTCGCAGCGCAGTCCGTGGCAGCGCATTCTCCGGACCACTGAACAACTGGTATTCAGCGAGGCGCCGAAGATCATCCGCCAGCTGCAGAGTCCCGAGACCAGACCACGCACCGTCGGGCAGGGCATCAAGATGGGGATCGACGTCGGCCTCAGCGTTCTGATCGGCGCATCGACCCCGCCACCGCAGCGCGCGATCGCCGCGGGCCGGCCCGTCACGAAGGACAGCGTCCCCACCGCACATCGGGCGCGCAGGGTGATGTACGCCCCTGACCTCGACGGTCGGGCCGATCCGGGCGAGATCGTCTGGACGTGGGTGGTCTTCGAGGAGGATCCCTCGCGCGGCAAGGACCGCCCGGTCCTGGTGGTCGGCCGCGACCGCTCCACACTTCTCGGTTTGATGCTGTCCAGCCAGGAGCGACACGTCGCCGACCGCGCCTGGGTCGGCATCGGCAGCGGAACCTGGGACTACGAGGGTCGCGCCAGTTGGGTGCGGCTGGACCGGGTCCTCGACGTGCCGGAGGAGAGCATTCGCCGTGAAGGCGCGGTCCTCGAGCCCGAGACGTTCGAGAAGGTCGCCGCGCGGCTACGCGCCGAGTACTCCTGGAGCTAGCGGGGCGCCCGCCACATCTGAATCAGGCTGGGCCCTCCCGGCGGAGTGATCTCGCCGGTGACGTCGAAACCAAACCGCTGGTAGTACGGCACGTTGATCGGGTTGCTCGACTCCAGGTAGGCGGGTGCGTGCTCGGCGTCGCAGCGGTCCAACCTCGAGGTCATCAGGGCCTGCCCGAAACCCTTGCCCCGCACGTCGGGATCGCTGCCGATGATCGCGAGGTACCAGTGCGGCTCCTCGGGATGGGCCTTCTTCATCATCTCCTCGAGGACCATCCCGCGCTGTAACGACCGGCCGAACGCCAGCAGCAGGCCGGGTATGGCGCGTAACTCCTCGCCCCGGGTCTGGCGCCACTGACCTGGCGGATCCCACAGCGCCGCGCCGCCGACGCCGCCCTTGTCGTCGGGCACGACCTCCACGCCGCCTCTGGACAGGTGATGGTGGCGGGTCAGCGACGCGAACAGCTTGTGCAGTTTGCGCCGTCGCGCATCGTCGTCGGGCAGCATCCAACACATCACCGGATCGTCGAAGAAGGCCCGGCCGAGGGTCGCGGACAGGGTTGCGACGTCGGCGCGGGTCGCGGGTCTTGCCTGCACGATGGCCATGCTCTCACCCCTGGGTGATGTACGCCTCCAACTGCTCACGTTCGGCCTGCAGTGCCTCCATTCGGGTCTTCACCACGTCGCCGATGCTGACGATTCCGGCCAACTGGCCGTTCTCCACGACGGGAACGTGCCGGACCCGGTGGGTGGTCATGAGCCCGCTGAGGCTGTCGACGGTGTCGTGCGGAGTGCACGTGATCACCTCGCTGGTCATGATGTCGGCGACCCGTCGACCGAGCGCTCCGGCCCCGTGGTCGTGCAGCATGCGGACGACGTCTCGCTCGGACACGATGCCGATCACGCCAGTCGGACCCACCACGACCATGGCTCCCACGTTGTGGGTGACGAGACCGGTGAGAAGCTCACTGATCAGAGTCTCCGGAGCGACGGTCAGTACGCCCGCTCCCTTGTTCCTCAACACGTCTGCGATACGCATGGGCGCCTCCTTGGTGACGTGGATCACATCAGGCTAGGTCCGATTGCGGTATGGGGAAACCCCCAACGCGGAACACATCGTCGACGCCTGCGGTTGCTAGCCCGTGACGGGGCCAATGGCACGACTGAATCAAGGGGATGCTCATGACCGACACGGTGACGCTCGGCGACGACCTGATCACCAGCGCCGTGGGTTTCGGCGCGATGGCGCTGACGCCGGTGTACGGCGAGGTCGACGACGACGAATCGTTGGCCACGCTGCACCGGGCACTCGATCTGGGCGTGACGTTCATCGACACCGCGAACGTCTACGGCGGCGGGGCCAACGAGACACTGATCGCCCGCCTCCTCGCCGATCGGCGCGACGAGGTCACCCTCGCGACCAAGTTCGGCATCACCGGTAATCCGGCCGACCGTGCCGCCGGCAAGGCGGCCTCCCGCGGTGACGCCGCCTACGTCAGGCAATGCATCGACGAGAGCCTCGGTCGGCTGCAGACCGACGTGGTCGACCTGTACTTCATGCACCGGCGCGATCTCACGGTGCCCATCGAGGACACCGTGGGCGCCATGGCCGAACTCGTCACCGCAGGCAAGGTCCGCCACCTCGGCCTGTCCGAGGTCACCGCCGACGAACTGCGGGCAGCCGTGGCGGTGCACCCCATCGCCGCCGTCCAGAGCGAGTGGTCGATCTGGAGCAGAGACGTCGAACGTCAGGTGGTGCCCGCCGCGGCCGAGCTCGGCGTCGGTTTCGTCCCCTACTCACCGCTGGGCCGGGGGTTCCTCACCGGCACGGTCACGTCCGTCGCCGACCTCACCGAATCGTCGGACTTCCGCCGCAACCTCCCGCGGTTCTCCGACGAGGCACTCGATGCCAACCTCGCGGTCGTCGAGGTGATCCGCGCGGTGGCCGACGAACGCGAGGCGACTGCGGCCCAGATCGCGCTGGCGTGGCTCCGCTATCGGGCTGACGAGTTCGGCGTGGCGTCCGTGCCGATTCCCGGTACCCGCCGCGCGGCACGGGTCGAGGAGAACCTCGGCTCGCTGGACGTCGCCCTGAGCGACGACCAACTCGCCCGCCTCGATGCGGCGGCAGACGTGGTCTCTGGCAATCGATTCGCCGATCTGGCGTGGGTGTCGGCCGGACGGGAGTGACCGTCAGTCCGACGGTTGATTGACCCGCAGGGCCACCGCGGCGTCGTCGAATGCGGCGGCCTGTGCGCTGATCCTCGCGATGTCGCTGGGCCGCTTCAGGAGTCCGCGGACCGCGATGATCGCGACCTGTTCGCCTACCCGGATGGCGTCCTCGACGCGATCGCCCGCTTCGGTGTACAGCCGGGTCTGCTTCTGCGCTCCCTCGTCGAAGTTGAGCAGCAGCGCCGCGGTCTCCTCGGTGTCGCAGTCGATGAACTTTCCCTCGCGAATCGCCGCCCCGATCAGATCGACGACCCACTGCTTGAGCCGCTCGTAATCGGTCCAGAACTGGTGGTACTCGGTGCGCTGCGCGTGCGCGATGCGCTGGATCTCGTTGAAGTCCATCGAGGACATCGCCAGCTGCATGGTGTCGAACCGCAACAGCCGGTACAGCTTCAGCGCAGGTGACCCCGACCCGGCCCCTACCTCTGCGATGAACGTCAACGGTGCCCGGTTGAAGAGCAACGTCTCCTGCAGCAGCTGTTCCTTGTTGCGGAACCAGTAGTACAGGGATGACTGCTGAAGGCCCGCCGCACGGGCGATGTCGCTCATCGTCGTCTGCGCATAACCGTTGTCCGAGAACAGTTTCGTGGCGGCGTCGATGATCTCCGCGCGCGGCGACCGCCGCGGTGGCTTCGGCACGGCTAGCCCAACGGCGCGCGTTCGCGGTGCGCGCGTCGGACCATCTCCGAGGCGGCGGCGACCACATCACGCCACAGTTGCGCCCCGAACTCCGCCGAGGCCCGCGACGGGTATCCCGTGACGCCGTTCGACGACACCTGCTCGAGGACGTAGCGGAAGACCGTTCCGGCTGTGCGGTCCGGGTCGTCGGCCTCGGCGAGACGATCGACGTCGACGAGTTCGGGCCGCAGCGCGAGCATCAGGGACGTCTCGGCCGCATTGGCGTGCCAGTCCACGGCGTCGGCGGTGGCCCGTTGCGCGATCTCGGGCGTCAGCTCCCACCACTGCATGACCCCGATGCGTCCCTCGGGGAATTCGCGTCGGAACTCGTCGCAGGCGATCCACAGCGGCGCCGCGTTCCCGACGTGGCCGTTGACGAACAGCACCCGTGTGACGTTGGAGTCGACGCATGCCCTGGCGACTCCGAGCGCGGTCGCCGCGGTATCCGTCCCGCTGAAGCCCACTGTGCCCGCTAGGTCCGTACCATGAAAGAAACTGGCGCCGAATGCAATTGCGGGTAGGACGACGGCCAGCTCGCCAGCCGCGGCGTCGGCCAGCGCCGTCGCGATGATGGTGTCCGTCCCGACCGGCAAGTGAGGGCCGTGCTGTTCGGTGGCTCCCACCGGGATCAATCCCACGCAGTCGGGGTCGGCGGCCACCCGCGCCGCCAGCTGGGTCGACGTCAAGTCCGCCCAGCGATGGCTCCCGATCACCAGAACCTCAGGTAGCGGTCGGACTCCCACAACGATACGTGTGCGGTGAACGAATCCCACTCGGCCCGCTTCTCCATCACGTACGAGTCGAACATGTCATCGCCGAACACGCCGCGCACCAACGGATCTGCCTCGAGGGCATCGATCGCCTCACCAAGCGACCGCGGCAACCACCCAATCCCGCGAGCCAGCAGGTCCGACTCGGACGCGTCGTAGAGGTTGTCGCGATTCGGCTCGCCCGGGTCGAGGCCGTCCCGGATGCCCTCGAGTCCCGCCGCGAGCATCAGAGCGGCGCCGAGGTACGGGTTGCTCGCACTGTCGGCCGCACGGCACTCGACGCGCCCGCCACCCCTGGGGATCCGCAACATGTTGGTGCGGTTGTTGTCGCCGTAACAAGCGAAGATGGGCGCCCACGTCAACCCGGACATGCTGCCCCGCTTGACCAGTCGCTTGTAGCTGTTCACCGTGGGGGCGACCACCGCACAGATCGCCGAGGCATGACGCAGCACCCCGGCGATGAATTGGTAACCGAGCGTGGACAGACCACAGTTGCGTGGATCATCGGATTCTTCGAAGAGGTTCACCCCGGCCGCATCGGCCAACGACATGTTGTAGTGGGCTCCGCTGCCCGTCCGGTCGGCGAACGGTTTCGGCATCCACGACGCGAATAGGCCGTGCTTGCGTGCGATCTCACCGACCATCATCCGAAAGAACACCAGCCGGTCCGACATACCCACTGCGTCGGTGTAGGTGAAGTCGGTCTCGAACTGGCCGTTGGCGTCCTCGTGGTCGAATGAGTAGACATCCCAACCCAACTCGTTCATTGCCGAGACGATCTCGTCGACCACGGGATAGTTGTGCAGCATGGTCCGCAGGTCGTAGCAGGGTTTGGCCAGATCGTCGTCCAGACTGGCCGGTGCGGGCGTTCCGACCCGGTCGTCGGTCAGCAGGAAGAACTCGGTCTCGATGCCGAGATTGAAGGTGTAGCCCAGCGATGCAGCCTCGGCGGTGACCCTCTTGAGGATCTGCCGACTGCACGCCTCGTACGGTGTCTCCCCGATCCAGAGGTCGCCCGGGAACCAGGCGACCTCCCGGTTGAACGGGGCGATGATCCCGGCGCCCAGGTCAGGGTGTGGGGCCACTTCGTCGTCGTTGACGTCCTGAGGTACCCCGTCTAGTGCGGCACCGGTGAACATCTCGGATCCCCGCGAGGCCTGCCCGAGATGGCCCAAGGGCACCAACTTGGCCTTCGGCTTGCCGTGCATGTCGACGAAGCTGATCGCGGCGTACTTCACCCCGGCCGCCGAAAGGCGTTCGGCGACTTCGTTCACCGACTCGTCGGTGGTCGGCTTTCCGTTGAGTGTCGTGGTCATGTCGATTCCCATCCGGCCGAGGCCAGGTCAGCCCGGTTGCCCAGGATTCCGAGTTTGCGTCCGAGGTGGCCGCCTGTGACAGCTCTGGGAGTTCGATCGCCGGCCAGGCGGGAGTAGCCGAAGGTCATGTGCATGTCGGTGACGTCGATGCAGCGAAGTCCGCAGAGCGGTCGAAGTCCGTCACAGTCGTCGTGATGTCGACGACGTTACGCAGATTCTGTTGCCATGCTGTTTCGCCTCAGTAAATGACTCATTGATACTTCAGCTCTGGTCGAAACCTGAACTGCTGATATGGAGAACGACGGTTCGTCACGTCGTCGATGAGGTATCGAAAGTCAGGCGAGCGGACTGCCGATCCCGTCACCCGGTCTGACCGTTCCGACCACGAGGGCGCGAGCGGAGAGCGAGGATCGACCCATGATCGAAGTGACTCTGCTGGGTACGGGCAGTCCGATGGTCGACCCCAACCGCGCCGGCCCGGCGACGCTAGTGCGGGCGAGTGACCAGACGTTCCTGGTGGACTGCGGTCGGGGAGTGCTGATGCGCGCCGCGGCGATCGGTGTCGGGGCGGCCGACCTCACCGCACTGCTACTGACCCACCTACACAGTGACCACATCACCGATCTCTCCGACGTCATCACGACCCGATGGGTCACCACGTTCACCCGTACTCCCCTTCGGGTGATCGGACCGCCGGGCACCGCGGAGGTCGTCGACGCCACGCTGGCGGCACTCGCCTGCGACATCGGTTACCGGATCGGCCACCACGCCGACATCACCGAGCCGCCAACCGTGGAGGTGGAGGAGGTGACGGACGGTGTGGTGTGGGGCCGCGACGGTGTGCGAATCTCGGTGGGGTCCACCGATCACCGGCCGGTCGAGCCCACGATCGGCTTTCGCATCGAATTCGATGGCGCTTCAGTGGTAGTGGCGGGCGACTCGGTGCCGTGTGCGAGCCTCGACGCATTGACCCGGGGCGCGGACGCGCTGGTGCATACGGTCATCCGCAAGGATCTGGTCGAACTGGCACCCCAGCAACGACTTCGAGACATCCTCGACTACCACTCGTCCGTCGAGCAGGCCGCGGACACGGCGGCGCGGGCCGGCGTCGGCACCCTGATCCTCACGCACTACGTCCCACCGCTGGCACCCGGCCAGGAGGACCAGTGGCGAGCGCTGGCGGCCAACCACTTCGGTGGAACCGTCGAACTCGGCAACGACCTTCACCGAGTGGAGGTCACGCCACGACACACGCGCTGACCGACGGCCACGGCTAGGCGAGGCGGGTGATCTCCACGACCACGTCGAGGTCGGTGGACCCCTCTCCCGAGTAGATGCCCTTGAGCGGGGTCACGTCGTGGTAGTCGCGACCGACTCCGACGGAGATGTACTGCTCGTTGATCTCCTTGTCGTTGGTGGGGTCGTAGTTCCACCAACCACCCGTCCACGCCTGGATCCAGGCGTGACTCTGACCGTCGATCGTGTCGCCCACCTTGGCCTTGGCGTTGGGATGCAGATAGCCAGACACGTACCGAGCTGGAATTCCCATGCTGCGCAACAGGATCAGAGTGAGATGAGCGAAGTCCTGACACACGCCCTTACCCTCGCGGAGCGCATCGAGACCCGAGGAGTGCACCCCGGTGGTGCCCGGCACGTACGCGAGCTCCGTGTGCACCCACTGTGCTGCCTCGATGACCGCCTGCTCGGGTTCGTGGTACTTCGAGATGCGCTGGCCGACGCGTTCCATCCGCCTGCTGCTCGGGGTGTACTCCGATGGCGTGAGGTACTCGTCGAACTTGTCCTTCACGGCCGGGGACGCCAGATCCTCCCAGCTGAGCTTCTCGGTCGGCACCTCGCCCTTGTCCGTCTCGACCACCGACGACGCCGTGACCTCGAGCTCGGTGTGTGGTGCGTGGAGGTCGAAAGCCGTTACGGCCGTTCCCCAATAGTCGACATAGCGGTAGGAGCGGGTCGCAGGCACGGTCTCGACCCGATTGAGGACGACGTTCTGCCGCGAGTCCGACCTCGGCGTGAGCCGCGCCTCGTTGAACGACGCGGTGACGGGCGACTTGTACGCATATCCGGTGGCATGGATGACCCTCATGCGCCACATGTCAGACCTCGCCTTCCTCGATCACGAGCGAACCATTGCGACCGGCGTCGGTCCATGCGACCCACGGAGCCGAGTAGAAGTACTCCACCGCCAGGGCCTCCCCGACGTCGGCGCACGTGGTTTGCAGTGCACCGAGCCGCTCTTCGAGCGATTCCAGCAGCACGCCGGGACGCAAGAACTCCAGTTCGCTGCGGGCGCGACCGAGCAGGCGTTGCGCCTCGGCCGTCGCGCCGACCCGGTTGAGCCGTCGGTGGTGCAGCTCGTCGAGGCTGTGTTCGGCGAGCCGCAGCGAGTACATGATCGACCGCGGGAAGAGCCGGTCGAGCATCATGAACTCGACGACCCGCGTGGCGTCGAGCACGCCGCGGTAGGTGCGCAGATAGGTGTCATGAGCACCCGCCGAGCGCAGCACCGTCACCCAGGCGGGTGAGGACGCGCTGTCCCCGACGCGGGACAGCAGCAGTCGCACGATCATGTCGACGCGTTCGATCGCGCGGCCCAACACCATGAAGCGATAGCCGTCGTCGCGCGAGAGCGTGGAGTCGGCCAGACCGGCGAACTGAGCCGCCCGCCCCTCGACGTAGGACAGGAACTCGTGGGGCCCGAGCCGTTTGGCGGCGCGCTCCCGTTCTGGCAGCGCGTTGTAGGTGGTGTTGAGGCACTCCCAGATCTCGGTCGAGGTGACTTCGCGGGCGCCACGGGCGTTTTCGCGCGCCGCCGAGATCGAGTCGACGATCGAGCAGCCGCCTTGGGTGTCCCGGCTGAAGGCGACGAGATCGGTCAGCGACCAGAGGTCGAGTTCCTGGTCGTCGGGCGCTTCGATGCCGAGCACCTTCAACAGCGTTCGCGACGCCTGATCGGGGTCGACGCTGGAGTCCTCGAGCAGTTGGTGCACCGTGACGTCGAGGATGCGCGCCGTGTCATCGGCGCGCTCGACGTAGCGGCCGATCCAGTAGAGCGATTCCGCATTGCGTGCCAGCATCAGTTCACCGCCCGTTGCTGCTGCTGTTGCTGTTGCTGCTCTTCCTGCGGTCCCATGGTTTGGGACTGCTGCTGTGCGGGCGCATCACCCTTCTTCTCGGACTTCGAGCCCTTCGGCGCCTTCGGCAACGCCCGCACGACCTCGGCCGCGGCGAGTTCGCGATCGGCGACCGAGGTGCGCGACGCCAGCACCCAGGTGTCCTTCGAGCCACCACCCTGGCTGGAGTTCACCACCAACGAGCCCTCGGGCAGCGCAACGCGCGTGAGTCCGCCGGGTAGCACCCACACGTCATCACCGTCGTTGACCGCGAACGGTCGGAGGTCGACGTGCCGCGGCGCCAGGTTGTCGTCGATCTGCGTTGGCACCGTGGACAATTGGACGACCGGCTGGGCGATCCAGCCACGGGGATCGTTGCGGACCTTCTTGGTGATGGCGGCGAGTTCCTTCTCGGACGCGCTGGGACCGAACACGATTCCGTAGCCACCGGATCCCTCGACGGGCTTGATGACGAGCTCGTCGATCCGGTCCAGCACCTCTTCGCGCTCGTCGTCGAGCCAGCACCGGAAGGTGTCGACGTTGGCCAACGACAGCTTTTCGCCGAGGTAGTACTCGACGATGGTCGGCACGTAGCAGTAGACCAGCTTGTCGTCGCCAACGCCGTTGCCCACCGCGCTGGAGATCACTACGTTGCCGGCACGGGCGGCGTTCAGGATGCCGGCGACGCCGAGCACGGAATCGGGCTTGAAGTGCATCGGGTCCAGGAACTCGTCGTCGATGCGGCGGTAGATGACGTCGACCTGTCGTTCGCCCTCGGTGGTCCGCATGTAGACGGTGTTGTCGCGGCAGAACAGGTCGCGCCCCTCGACGAGCTCGACACCCATCTGACGGGCCAGCAGCGAGTGCTCGAAGTACGCCGAGTTGTAGACGCCCGGGGTGAGCACCACGACCGTCGGGTCGGCTTCGTTGGAGGCCGCTGCGTTGCGCAGTGCGCGCAGCAGATGCGAGGAGTAGTCGCCGACCGAGCGCACCCGATGCGTGGCGAACAGGTTAGGGAAGACCCGCGCCATCGTGCGGCGGTTCTCCATCACGTAGGAGACGCCCGACGGCGAGCGCAAGTTGTCCTCGAGCACCCGGAAGGTGCCCTGCCCGTCGCGGACCAGGTCGATGCCGGCTACGTGGATGCGCACGCCGTTGGGCGGCACGATGCCCGCCGCCTCGCGGTGGAAGTGCTCACACGAGGTGATCAGCCTGCGCGGGATCACTCCGTCGCGCAGGATCTCCTGCTCGCCGTAGATGTCGTCGAGGAACATCTCCAGTGCCTTCACGCGCTGCTTGATGCCACGCTCCAGGCGGGACCACTCTGCGGCCGAGATCACCCGGGGAACCAGGTCCAGCGGGAAGGGGCGCTCCTGACCGGACAGGGAGAAGGTGATGCCCTGGTCGATGAACGCGCGCCCCAGCGCCTCGGAGCGGGCAGCGAGCTCAGACGCGTCCGACGGAGCAAGCTCGGCGAATATCCCCTTGTACGGGCCACGCACATTGCCCTGCGCGTCGAACATCTCGTCGAACGCCTTCGAGTAATCCCCGACGTTGTTGTACCCGCCGAAGATGCCGTCGTGACGTTTGGACGAGGACGCGGTCTTGCGGCCCGATCGGGCGCCATCCGCTGGCAGGGTTCGAAGGCTCACCATTGACATGCTGCCCCAACTGTTTAGTTTCGGCAGGCCAGGCCCCACCGCTTTGGGGATTTACCCGCCACGCTGGTAACCTGAACTCTCGCTGCCCGCTCTCGGGCGCCCATGAGCACTCATGAAAACCCAAAGCTGACATTCAGAAGGAACTTACGCGTGGCCAACATCAAGTCGCAGCAGAAGCGCATTCTCACCAACGAGCGCGCCCGACTGCGCAACCAGTCGGTGAAGTCCGCTCTGCGCACGGCCGTTCGCGGATTCCGTGAAGCGGTCGAGGCCGGCGAGAAGGACAAGGCCGGCGAGTTGCTGGTCAGCACCAGCCGCCAGCTCGACAAGGCCGCCAGCAAGGGCGTCATCCACAAGAACCAGGCGGCCAACAAGAAGTCCGCGCTGGCCAGCGCTCTGCACAAGCTCTGAGCTACTGACCCCCGGCCAGTTCGGCCACTTTCCTGACCGCTGATTCGAGCGCGTAGTCCGCGTCGGCTGCCGCGCCCTTGACGTCGGCGTTCAGTGCCGCCACTAGGCGCATCGCCTCGGCCACCGAATCACGCGTCCAGCGCCTGGACTGCTTCTGGGCCTTCTGGACCCGCCACGGCGGCATCCCCAGCTCGCCCGCAAGCCGGTACGGATCCCCCGTCATGGGGCCCACCCGCGCGATCGCGTGCACGGCCTCGGCGAGAGCGTCCGCCAACACCACGTGCGGTTCGCCGCCGATCATCGCCCAGCGCAATGCCTCGGCGGCGCCCGATACGTCACCCGTCACCGCCTTGTCGGCGATGTCGAAGCCCTTCACCTCCGCCTTGCCACTGTGATAGCGGCGCACCGCCGCCACGTCGACCGCCCCACCGGTGTCGGCCACGAGCTGTGAGCACGCCGCCGCGAGCTCGCGGATGTCGGAGCCGACGGCATCGAGCACCGCGGTCACCGCGTCGTCTCCGACCTTGACCTTCAGCGTGCGGAATTCGCGCCGGACGAAGTCGGCCCGCTCGGCGGGCTTCGTGATCTTGGCGCACGGGTGGACCTCGGCGCCGAGGGCCTTCAGCTGATCAGCCAGCGCCTTGGCGCGCCCGGCGCCGGAGTGCACGATGACGAGGACGGTGCCCGGCTGGAGGTCGGCCGCCGCGTCGGCGATCAGCGCGACGGCGTCCTTGCCCGCCTCGGCGGCCGCCTCGAGCACCACGACGCGCTCGTCGGCGAACAGTGACGGGCTGAGCAATTCGGCGAGCTCGTTGGTGCTGACCTCGCCGGCCCGCATCCGATCGACGGGGACGTCGTGGGTGCCCGCCTGCTTGCGCGCGACACGCAGCACGTCGGAGATGGCGCGGTCGACGAGCAGGTCTTCATCACCCAGGACGAGGTGCAGTTGGCTCACGCTCCGATGGTGTCACGCCGGACCGACGCGACTCGCACCGTGCCCGGCCAGGGACCAGGCGATCAGGCACGCAGCGGCCGCACCCACCACGAGTCGCCCCCACCTCCACCGCCACAACACCACCGTGGCAATGCCGGCCAACGCCACGGTCATGACGCCCACCCAACCGGAGGGCACGGTCACGACCGCGCCTGGCATCGCCGCCGCCCAACGCGCGACGTTCGACAGCCACCACAGCTCGGGACCGGTGAACCGGATCATCAGCTCGGCCGCGGCCGGCCACGCCGCCGCCACCGCGGACGCGGCGGTGCCGATCACCGTGATCGGCGGAATGACCGCTGCCACAGCCAGATTCGCCAACACGGACACCAGGCTCACCGTGCCCGACATGCCCGCAACGAGTGGTGCCGTGACCAGCTGAGCCGCGGCGGCGACGCTCATTCCCGCTGCGAGCGGTTCCGGCCAGCCGCGATCGACCAGTCGGCGCGACCACACCGGCGCGATGACGACGAGTGCCGCCGTCGCCGACACCGACAGCGCGAACCCGACGTCTACGGCGAGTTCGGGCGCGGCGACCATCAGCACCAGCACGCAGGCCGACAGCGCGGGTATCGCCTGCCGTCGCCGCTTCGACGCGACCGCGAACAGGGCGATCGCACCCATCACGGCGGCGCGCAGCACGCTTGCCGACGGCTGCACGACGACCACGAAGGCGACCAGCCCGAGCGTGGCCAATGCCACCGCGAACCGCGGACCGACTAGCCCGGCCAGGAGCAGGAGCGCACCGCAGACGATCGTGACGTTGGCGCCCGAGACGGCAGTCAGATGCGTCAGCCCGGCTCTGCGGAAGTCGTCGACGGTCTTCGCGCTCAGCGCGGCGGTGTCGCCGAGCACCAATGCGGGCAGCATCGCAGCCCCGTCGGCGGGCAGCACTGCCCGTGCCGCCTCGGCGAATCGCGCCCGGATGTCGGAGGCCGCGCGCTGCACGGTGTTCGCCGTCCCCAACGTCGGCTTACCCGTGGCCATCAGCACCGCCACGGTTAGGTCGCGCCGGGTCGGCCGCGAGATCCTGGCGCGGAAGGCCGCAGGGCGACCGGCGACCAGGTCGCCATAGTCGATGGCCGAGGCGAAGACGACGACCCGGCCGCCGGTCGGCTCCCCGTCGAGCGAGGCGAGCACACCGCGGAACAGCATCCGGGTGGCCCCGATGAATCTGGGTGACTCGCTGGGCGTCACCACGACCGTGGCCGTCGTACCGTACTGCGCCACGATCGGATGGCGGCGCACGTCGTCCACCCGGAGCGCCACGGCCAGGGCGAAACATCCGCCGACCACCGCGACGGCCAGTACGGCGGGCCAGATCAGTGCGTATACCGTTGCCGTGCAGCGTAACCGCCACGCGATCGCCGCCGTGGCCATTACCGCCACCACCGCAACGACGAGGCCGGCCGACGGACCCCAGGCGATACCCGCCGCGGTGACCGCCCAGCCGGTCGTCGCCGACGGCACCAGGCGCACGTCGGGTGTGGTGGCGCCGGGCCCATCCGAGGTCACACCGAGACCAGGGCACGGAGCTTCTCCAGACGCGCAGGACCGATGCCGTCGACCTCGCCGAGTTGGTCCACGCTCGCGAACGGTCCGTTGGCGTCGCGCCACGCGATGATCGCCGTCGCGGTGACGGGGCCGACGCCGGGCAAGGCGTCGAGCTGGTCCACCGTGGCCGTGTTCACGTTCACCAAACCGCCCGGCGTCGAGGGCTTCTCGCCAGGTGTGGCAGGCGTCGTGGCCGCATCGGGCGGGGCGCTGATCGAACTGCCCATGGCAGGCGGTGCACCCGGTGGCGCCGAGAGGCCGACGACGATCTGCTCGCCGTCACCGACCCGACGCGCCATGTTGATGCCGACCAGGTCGGCTCCGTTCAGCGGGCCTCCGGCCGCTGCCAGTGCGTCGGCGGTGCGGGCGCCCGCAGTGAGCGTGACCAGACCGGGTCGATGCACCAACCCGACCACGCTGACGACCACCTGTCCGTCCGGGGGCGCAGCCGTACCGGGGGCAGGTGTCGCGGACGAAACCATCTGGACTGCCGGGAGTTTCGCCGACGCGACCACCGGACCGTCGTCTCGCATCAGGGTGAACACCGTCACCAGCACCGCGATGGCACCGACGATCCCAAGGCCGATGACACCTGCCCGTCCCGGGTCGGCGCGCACCGTTGCGACCCAACCGGCGGCCCCTCCTCCCGTAGCCTCGGGCAGCCATCGCGAGAGCGAGGTGTCGGACTCCTCACCGTCGGGGACGGCCTCGGAGATCTCCTCGTCCGGTGATCGCGGGCCCGCCAGGCGACGCTCAGCCCGGTCGACGGGTCGTTCGGTGCGCATGCCGCGACGGTAGGCGTAGCCGTCGACGCCACCGGTCCTCGAGGCCGGCCACGGTCACCGCCTGTGGATGAATCCCGGTCTGTGGATGGCGCTAACCCCAGCCGTCGTCGCGCCAGCACACCCAGTCGATCTCCACCAGGGCACCGACCGCGAGACCCGTGACCCCGACACACGTCCGCGACGGCAGCCGATCCGGAAACCACGCGGCATAGGCGACGTTGAAGGCGTCGTAGTCGTTCCAGTCCATCAGGTACGCGCGCACCGACACCACCTCGGCCAGCCCGCCTCCGCAGAGTTCGGTGACGCGGCACAGGTTGCGCAGCACCTGGTCTGTCTGGGTGGCGACGTCGCTACCTACGATCAGGCCGTCCACCCCGGTGGGCATCTGTCCCGTGACGTATAGCGTCTGGCCCGCCGCGGTCGCGTGCACGAACGGGGCCACGCCCGGCGGCACACCGTCGTCCGGGCTGAACGTGAACGCGCGGATGCCGGTCACGATGCCAGCGACCAGATCGGGACCACGACGCCGGGCTCGAAAACCTCGGCGATGCCGGCGTCCATCAGCAGGTCGGGGGCGTCGCCCGCATGGTGGGTCAGCGTCTCGATCTGCACCAGGTCGCCCGAGGCGACGGTGCGCACCGGATCCAGTCGTGGATCGAAGAACCCCCAGTGCACCGTCGACGGCGTGGCGGGCAGGAAGTGGTGCATCCGGCGATCATGCCAGCGGGCAGGCGAATCGGCGGGCGGTTTCCGCCAGGGGTGCACATCGAACCAATAGTGTCTACCCATGACCTCATCGACAGCCGAGCGACCGCTCCGGGTGATCCAGTGGACCACCGGCAACATCGGCAAGCGTTCCCTGCACGCCATCATCGGACGCGACGACATGGAGTTGGTCGGGGTGTACGCGCACGGCGCGGACAAGGTGGGGGTCGACGCCGCCGAACTGGCCGGCCTGACCGAACCCACCGGCGTCGCGGCGACCAACGACATCGACGATCTGATCGCGCTGAAGCCCGACGCGTGCTGCTACAACCCGCTGTGGCCGAGCGTCGACGAACTCGTCCGACTGCTCGAGGCGGGCGTCAACGTCTGCTCCAGCGCGGCCTGGATCACCGGCGGCAAGCAGAGCCCTGAGGACCTGGACCGCATCCGGAAAGCCTGTGCAGCAGGAAATTCCACGATCTTCGGCAGCGGCGCTCACCCCGGTATGACCAACATGGTCGGGATGGTGCTGTCCGGCGCGTGTGAGAACGTCGACGAGATTCGCATCACCGAATCGGTGGACTGCTCGACCTACGAGTCCGCAGGCACCCAGTCGGCGATGGGATTCGGTCGGGATCCGAACACCCCCGATCTCGCCGAGAGCGTACGGCGCGAGAGTGAGGTGTTCGCGGAGTCGGCGGCGATGATGGCCGACGCGATCGGCGCCACGCTCGACAGGCTGACCTTCGACGTCGAGTTCACCGCCGCCACCGGCGACAGCGATCTCGGCTTCATGCAGATCCCCACCGGCACCGTGGGGGGCGTCTTCGGTTACCACCGGGGCTGGGTCGGCGAGAAGAACGTCGTCAGTGTGGGTTTCAACTGGACCATGGGCAACCACGTCACGCCGCCCAAACCACTGGAGCACGGCCACGTCATCCAGGTCTTCGGCACACCCAACATGCGCACGGTGCTGCACTGCCTGCCACCCCGGGACTGGCAGGAACCCGGATTCATGGGCCTCGGCATGATCTACACCGCGATGCCGGTGACCAATGCCGTGCCCGCCGTCGTCGCTGCGCCGCCGGGGATCGTCACGCTCAAGGACCTGCCACCCGTCACCGGACGCGTGGCGCGAGGGTAGCCGCACCCGGCCCGTCGAGGTCGGGCAACGCATCCGGGCGGCCCGCCATGATCATCAGCAACGCCTCACCGGTGCCACTCACCCGCGGTCCGCGTCCGTGTGTCCAGTCGAGGTCGGTGGCGACGAGTCGAACTCCACGGGCTCGCCAGGCGCCGCGGATGGTCGGTGCATGGCGCACGAAGTCCAGCGCCGCACGCAGACGCTCGGTCGGGATCGAGCGCGCCAATCCCAATGGTCGTCTGATGTCCTGCTGGTGAATCATGTTGTCGGTCAGGGCAACTCTGCCGCCAAAGCCGGCGCCGAGGCCGTGTGGTTCGGCGTTCTCCCGCAGGAGGTCGATCAGTCGCGCCGTCGATAGATCCGCGAGGGCGGTGACGGCGAGCGCGTTGATGCGGTCGGTCTGCAGGCGACCCTTCACGAACCGCACGGCGAGCTCACCCGCCGACAGGCCCTCGAAGCTCACGCAGTGGGCCACGACGTCCCGCACGGACCAGCCAACACACAACGATGGGCTCCCCCACTGCTCAGGCGTCAACCCCGAGAGGAAGTCGGCGAAGTCCTCGCGCTCCTGCCGAGCCACGTCCAACTGACTCATCGAGTGTTCTCGGCGTCCACCGTCACGCAGACTCCGACGGCGCCCGCGCCGACGTGTACCGAGAGAACCGGGCCCATGTCGGTGATCGACGGCGGGTCCACCTGAGGCAACCGCTCGGTGAGAGCCTTGGCGATCTCCGCCGCGCCCTCCGGGTTGTCGACGTGGTGCACGGCGAGGGTCGCCGGGCGATCCTCGACGACCTCGGCGACGGCCTCGACCAACGCCACATGCGCCTTGGATGCCGTGCGGATGCGCTGGGACAACACCAGGCGTCCGTCGACGTCGAGGCGCAGCAGGGGTTTGAGCGATAGCGCGGTCCCCAGCCAGGAGGCGGCTGTGCCGATCCGGCCGCTGCGCCGCAGGTTGTCGAGTCGGTGCACGACGATGAACGCGGTCCCGCGCGGGACCGCCGCCCGTGCGGCAGCCTCGACGGCATCGAGGTCCTCCCCCGCCGCAGCTGCCCGTGCCGCGGCCAAGGCTACGAACCCGACGCCGGCGGCTGCCGATCGCGAGTTCACCACGCGCACTCCCGCACCGAACTCGCGTGCCACCGCGACCGCCGAACTGAACGTGCTCGAGAGCGCGGCGGACAGGTGGACCGCGACGACGCCGTCACCCCCGCTGTCCGCCAACGCCTGCCGGTAGACGTCCGCGAGGTCGGCCGGGCTGGCGCCGGCGGTCGTGACGTGGGCATGTGCGTGGACGTCGCGGGGCACCTCGTCGATCCCGTCGCGCAGGTCGTCGCCGTCCACCAGGACGTGCAGCGGGATTTGACGAATTCGCCACTGCTGCAATTCATCCAGATGCAGCCGGGCCGACGAGTCAGTCACCACCATGACCGCCACGATCAGCCGCCGGAGCCCACGGTCGGCACTCCCGCCTCGGCGAGCCCCTTCAGCATCAGCTCGGCCACCGCGCGGTGGGCCTCGAAGTTCCAGTGGATGCCATCGGGGTTTCCCCGCCCGCTCATCACCTGCTCGCCCACGGCTGCCTTGAGGTCGACGATCGGCACGTCGTGCTCGTGTCCCCACTTGGTGATGGCGGCGACCGTGCCGTCGCGCCACCGATGGGACTTGCCGTACGTCTCGGCGATGTGAACCGAGGGAATGCAGGCCACGAACGGAATGCCGGGGCGGTTGAAGTCGATTGCGGCGCGGGTCTGTTCGAGGTAGTCAGCGCTCAG
Source organism: Mycolicibacterium sp. (assembly GCF_016462545.1). Lineage (GTDB taxonomy): Bacteria > Actinomycetota > Actinomycetes > Mycobacteriales > Mycobacteriaceae > Mycobacterium. The sequence goes on from NZ_JAEMTA010000019.1 coordinate 23,844, forward strand.
GTGGGGAGGCAGCGCGGGCCGGGCGATCGGCGACAGCCGCGGCTGCAACCAGCCGTATCCGTCGCGCGCCCAGCGCCGCAGGAACGGCGGGCGCACGTAGCGGATCAGTTCGCGCAGCGCGGTGGGCAACGGCGACGGGAGGGAATCCATGCCACTCGTCGCGAAGATCACCGCACCCGCCTTGGGCAGCGACGCCCATGCCCTGGGGTCTCCGATGGCCGCCCACCAGACGTCGCGGCACGTCCACCCGATCCGCCCGATGAGTTCTAAATCCCAGTCGAGTTGGGAGGCAACGATATTGGGCCAAATCCGCGGATCGTCCGCGGGCAGTCCGCCGGTCGGGCCGTAGTAGGAGAGCGAATCGCAGAAGACCAGAAGGGTGTTCCGGCGGGCAGGAGCGGAGCGACCCGGGGAATCATCTGGGCGGGCAGCAGCGGAGCGACCCGGGGAATCATCTGGGCGGGCAGCAGCGGAGCGACCCGGGGAGTCATCTGGGCGGGGCTCGCTAGAGGACATCGTTGGCGACCTGGGCCGAGGCGTTCCACACGTCGAGCCGCCATCGGACGTCCTGCGGCGCCGCGTCGTCCGCCGAATGTCCGGACAGCTGAACCCAGCTCGCGTTTCCCATTCCGCCCAGCACCGGCCAATTGTCCACCGGCAGATCCAGTAGGGCGGCGGTCAGCGCGGCGATCAGCCCACCGTGAGCCACCAGGACGACCGGTCGGTCCGATGCGTCACCAGCCCCGTCGGAGCCCCAATCATCCAGCTGGGCAAGCAGTTCGAGGACCAGCGGCGTGCTGCGCTCGGCCACGTCGACCCGGCTCTCACCACCGTGCGGGGCCCACCTCGCATCGTCACGCCAGGCGAGGCGAGCCCCGGGGGCGGTATCGTCCACCTCGAGGTGCGTCAGGCCTTGCCAGTCACCGAGGTGTGTCTCGCGCAGTCGCAAGTCGACGGACACCGGGACGCCGCTGCGCTCGGCCAGCGCGGTCGCGGTGTCGAAGGCGCGGCGCAGATCCGAGGAGACGATCACCAGCGGCTGACGCTTGGCCAGCACCTCGGCGGCGGCGATGGCCTGCTCGCGCCCCAGCTCGCTGAGATCAGTGTCGAGTTGCCCCTGCATGCGATTGCCCGCGTTGTACTCCGTCTGCCCGTGTCGCAGCAGCACCAGGCGGCGAATCCTCACTCGGCACCGCCCGTCTCCAGATCGACCGGGATGATCGGGCAGTCCCGCCACAGGCGATCCAGGGCATAGAAGTTGCGCTCGTCCTGATGCTGGATGTGCGCCACGATGTCGACGTAGTCGAGCAGCACCCAGCGCCCCTCGCGGGTGCCCTCACGGCGGGCCGGCTTGTACCCGGCGATGCGCATCTTCTCCTCGACCTCGTCGACGATGGCGTTGACCTGCCGGTCGTTGGAGGCCGACGCGACGACGAAGCAGTCGGTGATGACCAGCTGCTCGGAGACGTCGATGACGACCACGTCGTCGGCGAGCTTGGCCGAGGCCGCCTGCGCGGCGATCGTCGCCATGCTGATGGCTTCTTCTGAGGCGGTCATGCGCTGTGGTCCCCTGTCGAAAGAGCGGTCGCGGGATACAGACCGCGCTTGGTCACGTACTGCACGACGCCGTCTGGCACCAGGTACCAGATGGGCCTGCCCTGCTCGGCCCGCTTCCGACAGTCGCTCGACGAGATCGCCAGAGCAGGCACCTCGACGAGTTTCAACGAGTCGGCGGGCAATTCCTTCATCGCCGCCTCGATGTGTTCACCGTCGAGTTCGTAGCCCGGTCGGCTGACACCGATGAATCGCGCCATGGAGAAGAGGTCCTCCCAGTTCTGCCAGGACAGGATCGACCCGAGGGCGTCGGCGCCGGTGATGAAGTAGAGGTCGGCGTCGGGATTGAGCGCTCCGAGATCGCGCAGCGTGTCCTTGGTATAGGTGGGACCGCCACGATCGATGTCGACGCGGCTCACCGAGAAGCGAGGGTTCGCGGCAGTGGCGATCACGGTCATCAGGTATCGATCCTCGGCGGCGGTCACGGCGCGATCGCGCTTCTGCCACGGCTGTCCGGTGGGCACGAATGCGACTTCGTCGAGGTCGAACAGATCGGCCACCTCGCTGGCGGCGACCAGGTGACCGTGATGGATGGGATCGAACGTCCCGCCCATCACCCCCAGCCTGCGTCGAGTCACGACTACGCAGCTTAGACGGGCAGGAGCTGATCGATCACCGCGGCGAGCTGCTTGGCCGACCGGCACTCGTGCATCGGGATGACGTCGGTGTAGCGCGGCACCGCGGAGTCGCCGCTGCCCCACAGGTGCTTGGGCTCGGGGTTCAGCCAATGCGCGTGACGGCTGGCGGTCACCATGTGGGTCAGCAGATCGACCTCGGGGTTGCGGTAGTTGTTGCGCCCATCCCCCAGCACCAGCAGGGAACTGCGCGGCGACAGCACGCTGGGGTACTTCTCCAGGAACGATACGAACGCATGCCCGTAGTCGGAGTGGCCGTCACGGGTGTAGACACCGGCCTCCCGGGTGATGCGCTGCACGGCGACGGCCAGATCGGAATCCGGACCGAACAGCTCGGTGACCTCGTCGGTGGTGTCGATGAAGGCGAAGACGCGAACCCGACTGAACTGCTGACGCAGGGCGTGGACGAGCAGCAGCGTGAAGTGGCTGAACCCGGCGACCGACCCAGACACGTCGCACAGCACGACGAGCTCCGGGCGGGCGGGATGCGGTTTCTTCAGCACGACGTCGATCGGAACGCCCCCGGTCGACATCGACTTGCGCAGCGTCTTGCGCAGGTCGATCTCGCCTGCCCTGGAGCGGCGGCGGCGCGCCGCCAACCGGGAGGCCAGGGTCCTGGCCAGCGGGACCACGACGCGGCGCATCTCGCGCAGCTGCTCACCCGACGCGCGGAGGAACTCGACGTTCTCGGCCAGCTGGGGAATGCCATAGGTCTGGACGTGCTCCCGGCCCAGCTGTTCGGCGGTGCGCCGCTTGGTCTCGGCCTCCACCATCCGGCGCAGTTGGGCGATGCGTTTGGCGGCCATCGCCTTCGCGATCTGCTCCTGGGTCGGGGTGGGCTCCTCGCCGTAGGGCGCCAACAGCCCGGCGAGCAATTTGCCTTCCAGCTCGTCCAGTGCCATGGCCTTGAGCGCCTGATACGACGAGTACGACGGTCCTCGACTGGAGCTGTACTTACCGAACGCCTCGACGATCTGAGCGATCATCGCCGCCAACCGATCGTCCATCGAGGCCATGTCCTCGTTGCCCGAGAGCATCTCCACCAGCGCGGCCCGCAGCCCCTCGATGTCCTGTGACGGCAGCGAGTCGGGATCATCCTCGGTATCGGCGTCGTCGTCGTCGGAGACCACGGTCCGTGCGCCGAGCGCGGCGGGGAACCACAGATCGAACATCGCGTCATAGGTGCTGCGGTGATCCGGCCGCCTCAGCACCGCGCAGGCCAGACCTGCGCGCAGCACCTCGCGGTCACCGAGCCCGAGCACCGTCATCACCCGGCCGGCATCGACCGTCTCGGACGGCCCGACCGAAATCCCCACACTGCGCAACGCTTCGACGAACTCCACCAGATGTCCGGGAAGTCCATGCGGCGCAAGGGGTTGCGGCGGGCGCGTGCGGCGGGCGGCCATTAGTTGAGCCTCAGCTCCCCGCTGGCCTTCACCTGATCGGACTGATGCTTGAGCACCACCCCCAGCGTGGCGGCGATCAACTCGTCGTCGATCGTGTCCATGCCGAGCGCCAACACCGTACGGCCCCAGTCGATGGTCTCCGCCACCGACGGCACCTTCTTCAGTTGCATGTCACGCAGCACCCCGATGATGCGGACGAGTTCCTCGGCGAGCTTCTCCGGGAGTTCCGGGACGCGGGACAGCAGGATCCGCCGTTCCAGGTCCGGGTCGGGGAAGTCGATGTGCAGGAACAGGCAGCGACGCTTGAGCGCTTCGGACAACTCACGCGTCGCGTTGGAGGTCAGCAGTACGAACGGTTTGCGCGTCGCGGTGATGGTGCCCAATTCCGGCACGGTGACGGCGAAGTCGGACAGGACCTCGAGGAGCAGGCCCTCGATCTCGATGTCGGCCTTGTCGGTCTCGTCGATCAGCAGCACGGTCGGCTCGGTGCGGCGGATGGCCGTCAGAAGCGGCCGCGACAACAGGAACTCCTCGCTGAAGACGTCCATCTTGGTCTGGTCCCAGTCGCTGGAGCCGGACTGGATGCGCAGGATCTGCTTGGCGTGGTTCCACTCGTAGAGCGCACGGGCCTCGTCGACGCCCTCGTAGCACTGCAGCCGGACCAGACCGGACCCGGTGCACTCGGCGATGGCCCGGGCCAACTCGGTCTTTCCCACACCGGCGGGGCCTTCGACGAGCAGGGGCTTGCCGAGCCGGTCGGCGAGGAATACTGCCGTCGCCGTGGCGGTATCGGGAAGATAGCCGGTTTCAGCGAGCCGCTTGGAGACATCGTCGATGTCGGCGAAGAGCGGGGCAGGTAGGGCGGGGACAGTCACGCGAGCTGTTCTCCTGTCAGGAAGGGCGGGTGTGGCCGTCTCCCCACACAATCCACTTGGTTGACGTCAATTCTGGCAGACCCATCGGTCCTCGGGCATGCAGCTTCTGGGTGGAGATGCCGATCTCGGCGCCGAAGCCGAACTGCTCTCCGTCGGTGAACGCGGTCGACGCGTTCACCATCACGGCCGCGGCGTCCACCCGTTCGGTGAAGCGTTGCGCGGCAGCGAGATCGGTGGTCACGATGGCCTCGGTGTGACCGGTGCCGTATTCGTTGACGTGGGCGACGGCCGCATCGACCCCATCGACGATCGCCACCGCGATGTCCATCGAGAGGAATTCGGCGCGCAACTCCTCTTCGCTCGGGTCGAGGTGGACCGTGACACCGGCCGCCTGCAGCGCGTTGACCAACCGCGGCAACGCGCGGTCGGCTATCGCCGCGTCGATCAGCAGGGTCTCGGCGGCGTTGCAGACGCTCGGGCGACGAGTCTTGGCGTTCAATATGATTCGTTCGGCGACGTCGAGATCGGCTGCGCCGTGCACGAACACGTGACAGTTGCCGACGCCGGTTTCGATGGTGGGCACGGTGGCATCGCGCACGACCGCATCGATGAGCCCGGCTCCCCCGCGCGGGATGACGACGTCGACCAAACCACGCGCCTGGATCAGGTGCGTGACGCTGGCGCGGTCGGCGCTGGGCAGCAGTTGCACGGCGTCCTCGGGCAGACCCTCGCCGCGCAGGGCGGCCCGCAGCGCGGACACGAGGGCCGCGTTGGACCGGGCAGCCGAGGAACTGCCGCGCAGCAGAGCCGCGTTGCCGGACTTCAGCGTCAGCCCGAAGGCATCGACGGTGACGTTCGGTCGACCCTCGTAGACCATGCCGACTACACCGAGGGGTACGCGCTGTTGCCGGATCTGCAGGCCGTTCGGCAGGGTACTGCCGCGCAGGATCTCACCGATCGGGTCGGGCTGGCCAGCGACCTGTCGCAGTCCTGCCGCGATGCCGTCGACGCGCTGCGGGTTGAGCGCCAGCCGGTCCAGCATCGCCTCGGGGGTACCCGAGGCACGGGCGGCGTCGAGGTCTTCGGCATTGGCGGCCAGCACCTCGTGGACACGAGCCAGCAGTGAGTCGGCTGCGGCGTGCAGCGCCCGATTCTTGGTTTCCGTGTTCAGGGTGGCAAGCGTGCGGGCGGCCACGCGGGCGCGACGGGCCGCGTCGTGCACCTGATGGCGCAGATCGGTCTGAAGAGGAGCCTCGACGCTCATTAGTGCAGCTTATCGAGGTATCCCGCAAATGGCCTCGTCGGGGTTACGGTAGCGGCGTGGCGAGGGTGTGTGTGGTGGGCAGCGTCAACCTCGACCAGTCCTTCACCGTCCGAAGGCTGCCCCAGCCTGGCGAGACGGTGCTGGCCTCGGCGCTGTCGTCGTCACCGGGCGGCAAGGGCGGCAATCAGGCCGTCGCCGCCGCTCGCGCAGGTGCCTCGGTCCACCTCGTCGCCGCGTTGGGCAACGATCCGGCGGCGGATCGGTTGCGCGGCCACCTGCAGGTCAACGGCGTCGGCCTGGACGGCACGGTGACCGTGCCGGGACCGAGCGGCGCGGCCGCCATCGTCGTCGACGCCGGAGCCGAGAACACCATCGTGGTCGCGGCGGGCGCCAATGCACATCTGTCGATGGCGTCCGCCGATGCGAGGCGCGTGGTCGCAGACTCCGACGTGGTGTTGTTGCAGTTGGAGATTCCGTTGGCGACGGTGCTCGCGGGCGCCCGCGTGGCCCGCGAGGCGGGCGCCCTGGTGATCGTCAACGCGTCTCCGCTGGGTGCCGACCCGACCGCCCTCGCCGAACTGGCTCGCGTGGTGGACGTCGTCGTCGTGAACAAGGTCGAGGCCGCGGAGTGGCACTGGCCGGTGGATCATCTCGTCGTCACCAGGGGGTCGGCGGGTGCGCGGTACCGAGGACGCGAGACCGGTTTCGACGTCCCGGCTCCACCGGTCGAAGCGGTCGACACCACGGGCGCAGGTGATGTCTTCGCCGGAGTCCTTGCCGCCGAATGGCTTTCCGGTCCCGAGATCGCCCTGCGCCGCGCGTGCGCGGCGGGAGCGTTGGCCACGCTGACGCCGGGCGCCGGCGACTGCGCACCCAGCGCAGAGGCGATCGACGACGTGCTCGACGAGTGAGGCGTCAGACGGTCGGTCGGCGCACGTCGTGGGCGATGGCCAGACCCGAGCTGACACCTGACTCCAGATTCTGCTGTACGACGATGCGACTTCTGTTTGGCGACAACACGATCGACCAGTAATGGTGCGGCAGCGCATCTACGAATGCGACCCGGTTCATCCGGATCACGGGCGAACCTATCGCCGTGCCAAGGAGTCCGGCGATCCGCGGTCCCGCGATCTCCGCGGTCACCTCGTGCTCGAGACGCTCCAGCACCACCCCCGCATCGGCCAGGAGCCGGTGGAGTGGTGCGCTGGCCAGGGCATCCTCGGTGATCACCTCGGCGAGCTCCTCCGGAAGCCACGCCTCGGTGACCATCAACGGCTGACCCGTCAGGCGCCCGCGTCGCAGCCGCACGACGTGCAATCCCCGGTCGCCACAGTCGAGCCGGGCGGCGACGATGCCTGGCAGGGCACTGATACCGAATTCGACGACGTCGACCTCCGTCTCGAACTCCACCTGCCTCATCTCGTCGAGATAGGACCCATTGAGGCCCGCACGGCTCGGCGGTGACTGCTTGGTGACGAACGAGCCCACGCCGTGGCGCCGCTCGATGAGACCCGCGTCGACGAGGTCGGCAAGCGCACGGCGCACCGTGATGCGGGAAACCCCGAACTGATCGCACAGCGATTGCTCGGTCGGGAGCGCGTCACCCGCAGCGAGGGCTCCGCGGCCGATCTCGTCGTGCAGGACGAGAAAGAGCTGTCTGTGCAGCGGGACGCCAGCGGACGTGCTGACCAGCGCGGCGCGGTCCCGTTCTGTCTGCACAGCGGTGAGCTTGTCACACAACTGATTCACAGACGTGCGTTGGCACCGGATGTCACTCGGTGGGCACCTCGCGCTCGATCTCGTCGAGCCAGATCCGCGCCGACATGTCCGATGGTGCGCGCCAGTCACCGCGCGGTGACAACGCTCCGCCCGAGGACACCTTGGGGCCGTTCGGCAGCGCCGAGCGCTTGAACTGGCTGAAGGAGTAGAAGCGCTGCACGAAGACCTGCAGCCACCGCCGGATCTCACCGAGCGAGTAGTCCGGCCGCTTGTCCAGCGGGTAGCCGGCGGGCCAGTCACCCCGCTCTGCATCGCCCCACGCATGCCACGCCAGGAACGCGACCTTCGACGGTCGGAACCCCCAGCGGAGGACCTGAAACAGGGAGAAGTCCTGCAGAGCATAGGGCCCCACCTTGGCCTCGCTGCTCTGGATCTCCTCGCCGTCGCCCGCCGGCACCAGTTCCGGCGTGATCTCCGTGTCCAGCACCGATTGCAGCACCGCGTTCACATCGTCACCGAACTGCCCGGACGAGATCACCCATCGAATCAGGTGCTGGATCAACGTCTTCGGGACTCCGCCATTGACGTTGTAGTGCGACATCTGGTCACCCACGCCGTAGGTGGACCAGCCAAGTGCGAGCTCGGACAGGTCTCCGGTGCCCAACACGATGCCGCCACGCTGGTTGGCCAGCCGAAAGAGATAGTCGGTGCGCAGACCCGCCTGGACATTCTCGAACGTGACGTCGTAGACCTTCTCGCCCCGTCCGAACGGGTGATCCATCTCGGTGAGCATCAGCGAGGCGGTGTCGCGAATGTCGATCTCCGCGAACGTCACTCCGAGTGTCTCGCCCAGCGCGATGGCGTTGCCCCTGGTGTGCTCTCCGGTCGCGAAACCGGGCATCGTAAAGGCAAGGATGTCGCTGCGCGGTCGGCCTTCGCGGTCCATCGCGCGCGCCGCGACGATCAGCGCATGGGTGGAGTCCAGACCGCCGGATACGCCGATCACGACCTTTGGATAGTTCAGTGCCCGCAGCCGTTGCTCGAGGCCGGACACCTGAATGTTGTACGCCTCGTAGCAATCGTGTTGTAGTCGTTCGGGATCCGACGGGACGAACGGAAATCTCTCCACGGCGCGTCGCAGCCCGATGTCGCCCGCGGGCGGGTCGACGGTGAACTCGACGTGGCGGAACCTGTCGGTGAGGTCGCGGTGATGACGCCGGTTGTCGTCGAACGTGCCCATGCGCAGCCGCTCGGCGTGCAGGAGTTCGGTATCCACGTCGGCGACGGACTTGCGCTCACCCTTGGGGAACCGTTCGGATTCGGCCAGCAGGACGCCGTTCTCGTAGATCATCGTCTGGCCGTCCCAGGCCAGATCGGTGGTCGACTCCCCTTCTCCCGCCGCGGCGTACACGTAGGCGGCCAGACACCGAGCCGACGCCGACCGCGCCAGGAGCTTGCGATCGTCGGCGCGGCCGATGGTGATCGGGCTGCCGGACAGGTTCGCCAACACGGTCGCACCCGCCAGCGCCGCCTCGGCGCTGGGCGGCACCGGAACCCACATGTCCTCGCAGATCTCCACGTGCAGAACGAAACCGGGTAGGTCGGTGGCGATGAACAGTAGGTCCGGACCGAACGGCACCTCGCCGCCGCAGAGCCGGATGACCCCGCTCTGGTCGTCACCCGGCGCCACCTGGCGGCGTTCGTAGAATTCGCGATAGGTGGGCAGGTACGACTTCGGCGCCACGCCGAGGATCGTCCCGCGGTGGATCACGACCGCGGTGTTGTAGATGCGATGGCGATGGCGCAGAGGTGCTCCCACCACCAGGACCGGAAGCAGATCCACCGACGCCGACACCACCTCCTCGACGGCGGACTCCACGGCGTCGAGGAGCGTGTCCTGCAGCAGGATGTCCTCGATCGAGTACCCGGACAGCGTCAGCTCGGGAAAGACCGCGAGCGCGACGCCCTCGTCATGGCATTCGCGGGCCAACCGCAGCACCGACAGCGCGTTCGCCTCCGGGTCTGCCAGCGTCGTGCGATGGGTGCACGCGGCCACCCGCACGTAGTCGTGCCGGTAGGCAGAGTAGAAGTCCACTCGGTCATTGTTTCAAAACGCCCGACCCAGGAGTCCGATTGAGGGTCTCAAGGGCGTATCGGAAGTCGGATCCGGCCACGACGGGGATCATTCACAACCCATTCGTTGTCAATACCGGCGCAACGGGTGTTTCCCCCTTGGGTCGGGGTGGCCAATCATTGCCGCAGGGCGATAACGGCCCACCACAGTCAAGGAGCCAGACGTGACCTCACCCGCCGCCGTCGAGAGCGTCGACGTGGACCTATCCCGACGCGCGGCCAAGGTCGTGCCGGGCGGCATGTATGGGCACCAAGCGGTTCGCAACATGTCCTCTGCCTATCCCCAATTCTTCGCCGCAGGGGAAGGTGCCCTGATCACCGACGTCGACGGACGCGAGTACGTCGACCTGATGTGCAGTTGGGGCCCCATCGTGCTGGGGCACCGGGATCCCGTCGTCACGCGGGCGGTGCGCGACCAGATGGAGCTGGGCGACTGCCTCGACGGACCTAGCCCCGTTCTGGTCGATCTCGCCGAGACTCTCGTCGAGGTCATCAGCGACGCCGAGTGGATTCTGTTCGGCAAGAACGGAACCGATGCCACGACGGCGTGCCTGACGATCGCCCGCGCTCACACCTCGAGATCGGTGATTCTGGTCGCGCGAGGTGTCTATCACGGCGCGGCGCCCTGGTGCTCACCCGTTCCAGCGGGAACCCTTCCGAGCGACCGAGCCGCGATGGGCTACTTCGACTACAACGACCAAGCCGACTTCGACCGTGCCGTCGACGCAGCGGGAGACGATCTCGCCGGGGTCATGCTCACACCCTTCCGCCACGTCGAAGGCGAGGACCAGGACCTCGTCGACATCGGCTTCGCACGGCATGTCCGGCGCCGTTGCGACGAACTCGAAGCACTGTTGATCGTCGACGACGTGCGCTGCGGCTTCCGGCTCGCCTACGGCGGCAGTTGGGAGCCGCTCGGGGTGTCCGCGGATCTGAGCGCGTGGAGCAAGGCGATCGCCAATGGCTATCCGCTCGCGGCGGTCACCGGTCGTGAGTACCTACGGGATGCAGCATCGACGGTGTTCCTCACCGGATCGTTCTGGATGAACGCGACGCCGATGGCCGCGGCGCTGGCCACGATTCGACGCTTGGACGACATCGACGGAGTGTCGTTGATGCAGAGAGCCGGCGCTCGCCTGCGCGACGGCATCCTGGCACAGGCCGCCGACGCCGGGCTCACCATCGCCTACACGGGCCCCGACGTCATGCCCTACCTCACGTTCGCCGGCGACGAGGACCGCACGCGGATGACGTGCTTCGCCGAGGCTGCCCTCGCGTCGGGCGTCTATCTGCATCCCCGGCACAACTGGTTCATGTCCTGCGCGATGGATGACGGTGTCATCGATCGGGCGCTTCGCGGCACCGAGGCCGCATTTGCCGCAGTACGAGGGCAATTCGGCCCCAACTGACCCATCCCAGCCCTACGACTCGAGGACCTCTCATGACCATCGATCGCCCGACCCACGAGCGCGACGCAGCGCCCCCGAGCACTCCCAATCCGAACGACGCAACGCTCGCGTCCTTCGGCTACACCCAGGAGCTCAAGCGCACGCTGCGCTTCTTCTCACTGTTCGCCATCTCGTTCTCCATCGTCTCCATCTCGACCGGAATCTTCCTGAACTACGGCTTCGCCATCAATCAGTTTGGCGGGGCGTCGATTTGGACGTGGCCCATCGCCGCGGCCGGTCAGATCGTGATGGCACTGCTGATCGCCGAGCTCAGTACCAAGATTCCGTTGGCGGGCTACGCGTATCAGTGGGGCGCCCGCTTGGTCGGTTCGACCTATGGCTGGTACACCGGCTTCTTCGGACTGCTGTACATGAGCATCACCGGCGGCGCGATCATCCTGCCGGGCGCGACGCCGCTGCTGTTCGAGGCGCTGGGCGTCTCCCCGCCCGACGGCGTCCTGCTCGGCGTCGCCATCGCCATCCTCCTGCTGACAGTCGTCATCAACATCGTCGGCGTGCAACTGGCGGCGCGGGTCAACAACACCGCGGTGATCGCCGAGATCATCGGGACGGTGCTGCTCGCCGTCACCGTGGTCGTCGCGTTCGGGATCTACGCGGGCGACGACGGCGGCTCGGTGGCCAACCTCACCAACAGCACGGGAACCGCGGGTTCGGGCATCGGCCACTTCGTGCTCGCCGGTCTCCTCGGCATCTACACGATGGTCGGTTTCGAGCTCTCGGCAGACTTGACCGAGGAGGCCGTCGACTCTCAGAAGGCCGTCCCCCGCGGCGTTCTGATGGGCGTGATCGGCTCGGCCGTACTCGGCATGCTGGCACTGATCTGTTTCACCGTGGCCATGCCCGATCTGGGAGCCGCGCAGGCGTCGGACGCGCCGATCGTGACGATCGCCGACTTCTACCTACCGACTGCGGTGGTCAAGGTGTTCATCGTCGTGGTGGCGTTCTCCATGATCGCGCTGGTGATAGCGAATCAAGCCGCTCAGGCCCGGCTGATGTACTCGATGGGCCGCGACAACATGCTGCCCTTCTCGCGCCACTTCCGGCTGGTGAACGCGCGTACCCAGACTCCGATGCGAGCGCTCGTCGTGGGTGGCGTGGTTTCCGTCGGTTTCATGGTTTATGGCTTCCTGCAAACTGATTCGTTCACGACACTCGTCGGGGCGACGTCCATTGCGCCGTACCTCGTCTACCTTCTGATCGTCGGGTCGTACATGCGCCGACGATCGACGCTGGCCGCGGCGCCGGGCGCGTTCAACCTCGGCCGCTGGGGGGTCCCGCTGATGATCGTCGGGCTGGTGTGGATCATCACCGCGCTCTTGATCCTGACCATTCCCCCGGACTTTCACGGTGCGGTCAAGGTGGTGGCGGGTGCCACCGTCCTCGCGGTGCTGTGGCACGTCCTGGTCCTGAGGGGTCGCATCAAGCGGGGCGAGGCCGGGGTGGCGACGTTCGCGGATTCAGTGCGTCAGGGGTGAATTCCCCTCAGCTAAACGGATTCTCGATTCGCTCGACCGTCTCCACCTCACGGTTGCGGACTTCCTGGGCGACGCGATTGAAGGCGACGGCCAGCGGAGACACCCGGTCCCTGCGCCACGCGATCGCCACTGCCGAGCCTGGCACGTCGACGATCGGAATGTAGCGCACCCCGGCGTGCGGGATGTAACGCATGATCGCGGCCGGATTGACCGTACAGGCCAGCCCGGCCGCGATCAGCTCGATCTCCTCGGTATTGCTCGTGGTCGGCGTCAGCAGCGGCTCCGTCATACCGATGCGGAAGTCTTGAAGGCTCCAGAAGCGCCGGTACTGCTCATCGGTGGATCGGCCCACCGCGAGCGGTACGTCGAGAATGTCTGCCACGGAGAGCGTTGGTCGCACGGCGAGCGCGTGACGCACCGACACCGTCAGCACCCGCGGCTCCACGAACAGGGTGTGCGCGACGATGCTGGGATCTGCCAGGGGCGGTCGGATGATCGCGACGTCGGCCCACTGGTCGGACAGGCCGGCACTCTGGTCCGGCAGCCCGAACTCACGCATCTCGATCTCCACGTGGGGAAACTGCCGGGCAAACTCTTCGACGATGAAGGGCGTGAGCTCCAGTGCCGCGCCCAAGCCGAACCCGATCCGTAGGTGCCCCACCGCACCCGCGTCGTGCCGTCGGGCTTCCTCGATGCCTGCGTCGAGGCTGGCGAGCGCAGCCTGCACGCGGACGAGAAAGGCCTCCCCGGCGGGCGTCAGTTCCACCGATCGAGTCGTTCGGTAGAAGAGCAGCGCTCCGACCTCATCCTCCAGATCGCGAATCTGTCGGGACAGCGACTGTTGCGCCACGAAAAGGCGGGCGGCCGCCCTGGTGAAGTGACGCTCCTCTGCGACGACCGCGAAGTAGCGGAGCTTCCGCACGGTGACGTCCATTCAGGCACGATAGCCCCGCCGACGACGCCTGATCGACCTAAGCGGATTGCGCCTATCCTGGACGGAGATGAACGCTGCAGAAGCTCCCGAACTGGTCAACCTGCTCGCGGGTCGACGGCTGGCGGTTCTCACGGGCGCAGGTATGTCGACCGATTCGGGCATCCCCGACTACCGCGGTCCCGATTCGCCACCCAGCAACCCGATGACCATCCGGCAATTCACGTCCGACTCGGCATACCGCCAGCGGTACTGGGCCCGAAACCACGTCGGCTGGCGGCACATGCACGACACGCTGCCCAACGCCGGGCACCGGGCGCTCGCGGAGTTGGAGCGTGCGGGCGTCGTCACGGGCCTCATCACCCAGAACGTCGATCTGTTGCACACCAAGGCGGGCAGTCGCGCGGTCGTGAACCTGCACGGCACCTACGCCGACGTGGTGTGTCTCGGGTGCGGATTCACGATGACCCGCGCGGCGCTGGCCGACGAACTCGAGGCACTCAATCCGGGCTTCGCCGAACGCGCCGAACGCGTCGGCGGCATTGCGGTGGCTCCCGATGCCGACGCGATGGTCGAGGAGACGTCGACGTTCCGGTACGTCGACTGCCCCCGCTGCGGCGGGATGGTGAAACCCGACATCGTGTACTTCGGCGAGAGTGTTCCGAAAGACCGGGTGGCGCAGGCTTTCTCGATGGTGGACGACGCCGACGCCCTACTGGTCGCAGGCTCCTCGCTGACGGTGTTCTCGGGGCTGCGGTTCGTCCGGCATGCGGTGGCCCACGGCACGCCCGTCGCGATCATCAACCGTGGTCCCACCCGCGGCGATTCCCTGGCGACCGTCAAACTCGACGCCGGGTGTTCGGAGCTTCTGGTGCTGCTCGTCGATGAACTCTCGCCGATGTCGGCGCGTTAGAAGGTCACCGGAAGCGAGCGAACGCCGTGGATGAAGTTGCCCGCGACATAGGACGGGTCGCCGGCTTCGATATCCGGGAGTTGGGTCAATAGCTCGCCGAAGATCGCCCGCAACTGGGCGCGGGCCACGTGTGCGCCCAGACAGAAGTGTCGGCCACCGCCGCCGAAGCCGAGGTGCGGGTTGGGCTTGCGACCGAGGTCGAAGCGTTCCGGTGCCTCGAACGCGGTGCTGTCGAAGTTGCCCGCCGCGTAGAACATGACGACCTTCTCGCCGGCGGCGATGTCCTGATCGCCGAGGTGACAGTCCCTGGCTGCGGTACGGCGGAACGTCATCACGGGGGTGGCCCAGCGCACGAATTCCTCGACGGCGCCGCCGATACGGTCGTCGAAGTCGACCAGCAACCAGGCACGTTGGTCGCCGAAGTCGGTAATGGCCTTCACGGCGTGGCTCGCGGTCTGCCGGGTGGTGTCGTTGCCTGCGACGGCAAGCAGGACGAAGAACGCGGCGATCTCGGCGTCGGTGAGCCGGTCGCCGTCGACCTCTGCGTGGACGAGGGAACTGATCAGATCGTCACCGGGGTTGGCTCGTCGATCAGCGGCCAGCGCCCCCGCCACCTGGTGCAGGTACATCTGACTTCCGATCAACACCTCCAACGGGTTTCGTCCGTTCAGGTACTCGGGATCACCCCACGACACCATCGCGTCCGCGGCGTCGGCCACCTGTAGACGCTCGGATTCGGGGATGCCCACCATGTCCGACAGCGTCCGGATCGGCAGTTCCTTGGCGCAGAGCTCGACGAAGTCCGCGCCGCTGCCCGCGTCGCGCAGCTCCCCCACGATGTCCTTGGCATTGGCCTTGATCGAGTCCTCGATGCGACGGACCTGCCGCGGTGTGAACGCCGCATGCACGACCTTGCGAATCTTGGTGTGGCGCGGCGCATCCATGGCGAGGAACGACTGCGAGGCCTCCAACAGCTCCTCCGGCACGTTCTCGAACAGCACGCCCTTGCCGGACAGAAAGGTCTCACTGTCCTTGCTGACGGTCACGATGTCAGCGTGCCGGGTGACCGCCCAGTAGCCGGGGTCTTCGGGATCGTGCATCAGAGCGTCCTCGACGGGCGGATGCCAGCTGATCGGCCGGTTGGCGCGCAGCTCTGCGAAGGACTGCTCGCGGTCGGCAGCAGTCGTCGACCAGAACGCCCGCGAGGACAGGTCGATCGGATCGTAGGGACGCGGCGAAGTCGGTGTGAGCGGCGACACAGTCATGGATGCGACGATATGTCTAGACAGTATGTCTAGTCAAGGTGCCGAGTCGGGGACTAGGCTGCCGCACATGCCGTCGGTCAGCAAGAAGCCCCAGGCCAGGCGACGGGAGCGCCGCGAGCAGGTCGAACGCGATCTCCTCGACGCCACCGAACGCCTCATGGCCGACGGAGCCAGCTTCACCGAGCTCAGCGTCGATCGACTGGCTACGGAAGCAGGCATCTCCCGGGCCAGCTTCTACATCTACTTCGAGGACAAGGGCCACCTGCTACGCCGACTTGCCGGTCAGGTCTTCGACGACCTCGCCAGCGCAGCCGAACTCTGGTGGTCCGTCGCTCGCCGACGCGACCCCTCCGACGTACTGGCGTGCATGACGGCTCTGGTAGCCAGTTACCGCCGACACCAACCCCTGTTGGTCGCGCTCAACGAGATGGCGGGCTACGACCCACAGGTCGGCACGACCTACCGAGACATCCTCGACGGCATCGCGGCCCGTCTGGCGACCGTGATCGAGGAAGGTCAGGCCGACGGATTCATCAGGCGCGACCTGCCGGCGGCGATTGCCGCGAGCACCCTCACATGGATGACCGAGCGCACCTGCCAGCAGAATCTGCCGGGCAGGCCGGAATCGTATGACGCCGAGTTGGCCGCCACCCTGACCCAGCTCGTGTGGGGTGCGCTGTACCTCGAGGCGCCTTAGACGGCGACCAGATCGTCGGCGTGCACGGCGGGCCGACGCATCTCGGCGGGCAGGTCGGACGTCGAGCGGCCGACCATCGTCGCCAATTCCGTTGCGTCGTAAGCCACGACGCCGCGGGCCACCACAGCGCCGTCCAAGGCCCGCAGTTCGACGACGTCGCCCCCGTGGAACCGCCCCGATACGTCGGTGATACCCGCGGGCAACAGCGAGCGGCGCTGCTCGACCACGGCGCGCACGGCGCCGTCGTCGAGCATCAACGCACCCATCGACTCGGCGGCATACCGAACCCAAAAGCGGCGCGACGACATGCGCTCCGGTCTCGGCGCAAACACCGTTCCCACGGAGGCATCGGCCAGTGCGGCCCCCGCGTCGGCCGCAGCGGCCAACAGCACGGGGACCCCGGCATCGGCCGCAAGAAGCGCCGACGACAACTTGGAGGCCATGCCCCCGGTGCCGAGACTGCTCCCCCCGCCGGCAATGACACCGTCGAGATCGTCGGCTCCGGCTACCTCGGGGATGAAGCGCGCGTTGCCCTTTCGAGGATCGGAGTCGTAGAGCCCGTCGATGTCCGACAGCAGGACCAGCGCGTCGGCACCCACGAGATGCGCAACCAATGCCGACAGCCGGTCGTTGTCACCGAACCGGATCTCGTTGGTCGCGACGGTGTCGTTCTCGTTGACGATCGCGACGGCGTGCAGTGCGCGCAGCCGATCCAAGGTGCGCTGAGCATTGGTGTGCTGCACGCGCATCGAGATGTCGTGTGCGCTCAACAGGACTTGACCGACCGTGCGGTCGTAGCGGTCGAACGCGGCACTCCACGCGTTGACCAAAGCCACCTGACCGACACTGGCGGCGGCCTGCTTGGTGGCGAGGTCGGTGGGCCGCCGCGAAAGTCCCAGCGGCTCAATGCCTGCCGCGATGGCGCCCGAGGACACGATCACGAGATCGGAACCCGCCTTCATCCGCGCCTGGATGGCGTCGGCCAGCGAGGCGAGCCTGCTCGCGTCGAACACACCCTTGGGCGTCGTCAGGGCGGTGGTACCAATCTTGACGACGACGCTACGAGCCGTTCTGATGGCCTCGCGATGCGGACTGGTCACGACTGCTCGTCGTGGTCGCGACTTTCCCGTCGCTGCTTGCGAGCGATCTTCCGCTCGTCGGCCCGCACGCGGTCGTCCTGCTCCAGCCGCAGATCGGTGCCGCGCCCGGACATCGTGACGTCCACACCCGCCGGGGTCTGTGGCTCCCAGTCGAAGGTCATGTCGGCGATCGTGACGGCACATCCGGGCTTGGCGCCCAGCTTGAACAGTTCGTCCTCGACGCCGAGTCGGGCCAACCGGTCGCCTAGATAGCCAACTGCCTCGTCGTTGGTGAAGTCGGTCTGGCCAATCCACCGTTCGGGGCGGGTGCCACGCACCACGAAGCCGCCCGCGCCGTCGGACGACACGGTGAAGCCGCTCTCGTCGATCGGGATCGGCCGGATCACGGGACGGCGAGGCGCCGCTACGGGTTGCGCCTTGCGATAGGCCGCCACCATGTCCCACAGCGCGAACGTCAACGGGCGCAACCCGTCGCGGGTCACGGTCGAGATCTCGAAGACCGGCCAGCCGTATCGCTCGGCGATCTCCGCGCGGACGAAGTCGGCGAGCTCGCGCGCGTCCGGCACGTCGATCTTGTTGAGCACCACTGCACGTGGCCGCTCGGCGAGGTCACCGAGGGAGGTGTCACCCTGCAATGTCGGTGTGTAGGAAGCCAATTCGGCCTCGAGCGCGTCGATGTCGGACATCGGATCGCGACCCGGGTCCATCGTCGCGCAATCGACCACGTGCACCAGCACCGCGCAACGTTCCACGTGACGCAGGAAGTCCAGACCGAGTCCGCGCCCCTCGGACGCGCCGGGGATGAGGCCGGGCACGTCGGCGACGGTGAAGGTGTTCTCCCCCGCCGAGACGACGCCGAGGTTCGGCACCAAGGTCGTGAACGGATAGTCGGCGATCTTCGGCTTCGCGGCCGAGATCACCGACACCAGAGACGACTTGCCGGCTGACGGAAAGCCGACCAGTCCGACGTCGGCGACGGTCTTCAATTCGAGCGTGAGATCGCGAGCCTGGCCCTTTTCGCCGAGCAGCGCGAAACCGGGCGCCTTGCGGGCCCGCGAGGACAGCGCGGCATTGCCGAGACCGCCGCGGCCACCAGCGGCAGCTTCGAATCGGGTGCCTTCACCGATCAGATCGGCGAGTAGACGTCCCTGCTCGTCGAGTACGACGGTGCCGTCGGGGACCCGCAACTCAAGGTCGCCGCCATTGGCGCCTTCCTTGTTGTTGCCCATCCCCTGCTTGCCGGACGGGGCGTCGACATGCGGATGGAAGTGGAAGTCGAGCAGCGTGTGGACCTGCGGGTCGACGACGAGGACGATGCTGCCGCCACGACCGCCATTGCCACCGTCGGGTCCGCCGAGCGGCTTGAACTTCTCGCGGTGAACGGAAGCGCAACCTCTACCGCCGCTGCCTGCGCGCGCGTGAATGACGACGCGATCGACGAAACGAGCCATCGGACGTCCTTTCCATGCCGAAATCTACGTTTTGCTGAGCTTGTGCGAGAGCCGAGCTGCAAAACGTCGATCTCGACGTGGAGCTAGGCCTCCGCGCGTACGGTGCGGACGATGTTGACGGTCTTGCGACCGCGCTTCTCACCGAACTGCACCGCGCCGGGAGCGGTGGCGAACAGCGTGTCGTCGCCGCCACGTCCGACGTTGACGCCGGGGTGGAAGTGGGTGCCGCGCTGACGCACGATGATCTCGCCCGCCTTGACGACCTGGCCACCGAATCGCTTGACGCCCAGGCGCTGTGAGTTGGAATCGCGACCGTTGCGTGAGCTGGAAGCGCCCTTCTTGTGTGCCATTTAGTTCGCTCCTTTACCTACGCGATACCCGTGACCTTGACGACCGTCAGCTTCTGACGGTGGCCCTGGCGCTTGTGGTAACCGGTCTTGTTCTTGAACTTGTGGATGCGGATCTTCGGACCCTTGGTGTGCTCGAGCACCTCAGCGGTGACGGCGACCTTCTCCAGGTCCTTCGCGGCGGTGGTGACCTTCGCACCGTCGACGACGAGCGCCACGGGCAGCGAGACGGAGTCGCCGGCCTCGAGTTCCAGCTTCTCGACCTTGACTATGTCTCCGACTGCGACCTTGTACTGCTTGCCGCCGGTCTTGACGATTGCGTACGTCGCCATCGTTGCGTTTCCTCTGTTTCGCTTGCGGGCGCGCGCCACCCGGAGGCTGCGTGCGCGGGTCTGGGGTGCGGGGGTGTTTGCCCCGCGTGTCGCGGACTCAGTCGTTACGGAGCCTGCAGACAACTGTGCAAGGGTACGTGACCAGCGGGTAAAGGGTCAAACCGCGTCCCGCCCCTCGTCGTGTCTATCGTCATGCAACCGGCGGACCTGCAGGGCGAGCGGCTGCACGACGACGCCGCGGACGACCGGTCACGGCGACGAGAGGCTCGTCGTCGTCCTCATCATCGTCGTCATCATCGTCGGAGTCGTCGGAATCCTCGTCGTCGAGGTCGTCGTCGTCGTCGTCATCATCGTCGTCATCGTCGGAGTCGTCGTCGGAGTCATCGTCGGCATTGACGTCGATGACTTCGATGTCGTCGTCATCCTCCTCGTCGTCCTCGTCATCATCGTCGAGGTCGTCGTCGTCATCGGAGTCATCGTCGTCGTCTGACTCGTCGGCGAGCACCTCGTCGACGGGCTCAGTCGCCGCCAGGTCCTCGGATCCCTCGACGACGACGTCCTCGGCTCCCTCGATGGGACCGTCCTCGTCGTCTTCGTCGCCCTCTTCACGTCCGGTGGCCGCGGCCATGGCGCGGAACATCGGATGCTCGCCCGCAGCGTGCACGGGCACCTTGGCGACCTGCACCTCTTCTTCGGTACGGCCACCCTTCTTGCCACGCTTGCTGCGACGGCCGGTCCCCGGCTCGTTCTTGCGGCCAGCGGTGGAGTTGGAGTCCACGGGGTCGCCGTGCAGCATGATGCCGCGCCCGGCGCAGTGGGTGCAGGTGGTCGAGAAGGCTTCGATGAGCCCGGTGCCGAGCTTCTTGCGAGTCAGCTGCACCAGCCCCAGGGACGTCACCTCGGACACCTGGTGACGGGTGCGGTCCCGCGCGAGCGCTTCCGTCAGGCGACGGAGCACCAGATCGCGATTGGACTCCAGGACCATGTCGATGAAGTCGATGACGATGATGCCGCCGATGTCGCGCAACCGAAGCTGACGGACGGTTTCCTCCGCAGCCTCGAGGTTGTTGCGCGTGACGGTCTGCTCCAGGTTGCCGCCCGAACCGGTGAACTTTCCGGTGTTGACGTCGACGACGGTCATTGCCTCGGTCCGGTCGATGACCAGCGTGCCGCCCGACGGCAGCCAGACCTTGCGGTCCATTGCCTTGGTGAGCTGTTCGTCGATGCGGTGCACGGCGAAGACGTCGGGGCCACCGGAGGCGGCGGGCTCGTACTTGCTCATGCGCGGGAGGAGTTCCGGCGCAACCGTCGTCACGTAGTCGCTGATGGTGTTCCACGCGTCGTCACCGGAAACGATGAGGCCGTTGAAGTCCTCGTTGAACAGGTCGCGGATGACCTTCACCAGCACGTCGGGCTCTTCGTACAACGCCATCGCGGCGCCAGCGGCCTTGGCGGTGATCTCCGCGCCCTTGGCCTCGATCTCTTTCCACCGCTCCTGCAACCGGTTGACGTCGGTGCGGATGTCGTCTTCCTTGACGCCCTCCGACGCGGTGCGGATGATCACGCCCGCATCGGCAGGAACGACCTCGCGGAGGATCTCCTTCAGGCGCTGGCGTTCGGTGTCCGGCAGCTTGCGGCTGATACCGGTCGACGACGCACCCGGCACGTACACCAGGTAGCGACCGGCCAGCGAGATCTGCGTGGTCAAGCGGGCACCCTTGTGGCCGACCGGGTCCTTGCTGACCTGCACGACCACGTAGTCACCGGGCTTGAGGGCCTGCTCGATCTTGCGCTGGGCCCCGCCGAGACCGGCAGCCTCCCAGTTGACCTCGCCAGCGTAGAGCACGCCGTTGCGACCGCGGCCGATGTCGACGAACGCCGCCTCCATGGAGGGCAGCACGTTCTGCACGATGCCGAGGTAGACGTTCCCGACCAGGGATGCGGACGCGGCACTGGTGACGAAGTGCTCGACGAGCACGCCGTCCTCGAGCACCGCGATCTGCGTGTAGCGGTCGCCCTCGTGCGGCGGCTCGGTGCGTACCTTGTCGCGGATCACCATCATCCGCTGCACGGCTTCGCGTCGGGCCAGGAACTCGGCCTCGCTCAGGATGGGCGGGCGACGCCGGCCCGCATCCCTGCCGTCGCGGCGGCGCTGACGCTTGGCCTCCAGCCGGGTCGAACCGGCTATGCCCTGAATCTCGTTGTTCTCCTTGGCAGGCTTCGCGGCCCGCGGCTGGCGCTCGTGGACGACGGTGTTCGGTGGATCGTCGGGTGAGCTCGGGTCGTTGCCCTCGCCACCGCCGGTCTTGCGGCGACGGCGGCGGCGACGGCGACGGTTGGCCCCGTCCCCACCTGCGTTCTCCTCGTCGGAGCCGTCGTCCTCGGCGTCCTCGTCCTCGTCCTCGGAGGTGTCGTCCGACTCGCCCTGCTCGGCGGTGTCGCTGTCGCCATCCTCGTCCCCGGGCGACTCGCCGCGGCCGCGCCCGCGTCCTCGGCGCCCGCGGCGGCGGCGGCGATTCGCGGGTCGATCGCCGTTCTCGTCGTCGGCGTCACCGGCAGAGTCGTCGTCCTCGTCGTCATCGTCCTCGTCCTCGTCTTCGTCCTCGACGACGACGGGCTTGGGGGCGACGAATGCCACGGGTTGCGGGGCAACGAAGAGCGGCATGTAGGCCGCAGGCGCCGAGCTCGCGGGCAGGGGTTCGGGCACCGGCGGCGGTTCGGGGTCCACCTCGAGAGGTTGCGCAGCCTCCGGGACGGTCGCCGCGACACCCTCGGTGAACAGGCTGGCCGAACCGCTGCTCAGGGTGTCGGGCGGTGATTCCTCGCGCCGGGTGTCTCCGGGAAGATCGAAGGGGGCAGCAATATCACGGTCAGCCACGTACTCTCCTCAAGCCCCCGGGCGCGTCATGGTGACGCGGCCACGCGAGGGCTTTCGCTATGGACCCGTGGAACTCTTCCCGGGCTTGTCATGGTCTCGCTCCGAGCGGTCCGTAGGAACCCTCAGTGCCTGGCTGAATGACGGCTGAACGCCGCGCCGCACTCGGAATGTGTCCTAGGTGGTCGCGCTCGTCCAAGTCTTCATCCGGGTGTCCCGCTCCGTTATGAAGCAGGTCACCCTCGGCCAGTATCCCACACCGTGGCGCGGATTCCGACGAGATGCCCTTCTAGGCCCTCGAGGCAGCTAACGCCCGGGGAACCACAGTTCGATTTCGCGCGCCGCCGAATCGGGCGAATCCGAGCCGTGTACGAGGTTGTCCTGGGTCACCAGGGCCAGGTCACCGCGGATGGTGCCGGGCGCGGCCTTCTCGACGGGATCGGTCCCGCCGGCGATCTGACGGAACGCCGCAACGGCCCGGGGGCCTTCGACGATGACCGCCACGACCGGACCCGAGGTGATGAACTCGAGCAGCGACGGGAAGAAGGGCTTGCCCTCGTGCTCGGCGTAGTGCTGCCGAGCCAGATCCTCGCTCACGTTCTTGAGTTCCAGGGCCGCGATCGTCAGACCCTTGCGTTCGATTCGGCCGAGAATCTCCCCCACGAGGAGGCGCTTCACGCCGTCGGGCTTGACCAGTACCAGCGTCCGCTCAGTCACGGCGAGCAAGACTACCCGTCAGTAGGCGGGGGCTGCTGACCGGGCAGCAGACCGCGCTCTTGACGCCGCTTCACCTCGGCCCGCAGGTACGCGATCAGCAACCACACGGCCGCGAAGACCACCCCGATGAAGCAGATCGCGGCGTGGATCACCACCCCACCGATCAGCACGACTTGAACGGCGAGGTTCACCTTCAGCGCCCAAGGCTTGCCCTGCACTCCCGCCAGCAGGATCAGCACGCCCGTCATCCCGAGAAGGAAGCCGCCGCTGATCCACGTCAGCCCACCGTTGGAGTACGAAACCACCGGCAGCGCAAGGAGAACCACGATTGCTTCGAGAATCAAGGTGCCGGCCATCACGCCGCGGAAGCTCTTCCACGGGTCCGGACCCACCGGTTGCACCTCCATCGGTTCGCTCACGCCGGATCCCTTCCGAAGAGGGTGCGCGCCGCCCCTGCGGTGAACACCGATCCCGTGATGACGATGCCACTGCCGGAGAAACCGTCGTCGCCTTCCTCGGCCAGCGCGGTCGCCGTCTCGATGGCGTCCGGCAACGTCTGCGCCGTGATCACCCGGTCTGGGCCGAAGTGTTCCTCGGCACGCAACGCCAGACCCTCGACGTCCATGGCGCGCGGAGAACCGTTGTGCGTCACCACGATCTGATCGAAGGCCGGTTCGAGCGCAGCCAGGATGCCGTCGACGTCCTTGTCGCCCATCACCGAGACGACACCGACGAGGTGGCGGAAGTCGAACTCGTCGCCCAGAGCCCCGGTGAGCGCTGCGGCGCCCGCGGGGTTGTGGGCCGCGTCGATGAACACCGTGGGGGCGCTGCGCATGCGTTCCAACCGGCCCGGACTGGCAGCGGAGGCGAAGCCCTCGCGTACCGCGTCCGCGTCGAGTTGACGGTCCGCACCCGCGCCGAAGAACGCCTCGACCGCAGCGAGCGCGACCAGGGCGTTGTGCGCCTGATGCTCGCCGTGCAGCGGCAGGAACACCTCGGGGTAGACACCGCCGAGCCCTTGCAACTCGAGAAGTTGCCCGCCGACGGCAACCTGACGGCGCAGGACCGCAAACTCCGAACCTTCGCGAGCTACTGCGGCGTCGGCCCGAACCGATTGCGCCAAAATCACTTCCATCGCTTCGGGCACCTGTTGGCCGATGATCACGACGGTGTCCGTGCCCGTGCCGAGCCCCTCGGGGTCGTCGGACCGCTTGACGATGATGCCCGCCTTCTCTCCGGCGATCTCGGCGATCGTGTCGCCGAGGTACTCGGTGTGGTCGATGCCGATCGGCGTGATGACGGCGACGGGCGCGTCGACGACGTTGGTGGCATCCCACCGGCCACCCATGCCGACCTCGACCACCGCCACGTCGACCGGCGCATCGGCGAACGCCGCGAACGCCATCGCGGTGACGACCTCGAACTTGCTCATCCTGGGGCCGCCGGCCTCGGTGGACTGCTTGTCGACGAGCTCGACGAAGGGCTCGATCTCGCGATAGGTGTCGACGTAGAGCGCCGGGCTGATCGGGTGACCATCGATGGAGATGCGCTCCACCGCCGACTGCAGATGAGGGCTGGTGGTGCGGCCGGTGCGGCGGTGCAGTGCCCGCAGGAGCGCATCGATGATCCGCGCCACCGACGTCTTCCCGTTGGTGCCCGCGACGTGGATGCTCGGGTACGCGCGCTGTGGCGACCCCAGCAGCTCCATCAGCGCGGCGATCCGCGCGGTGCTCGGCTCGAGCTTCGTCTCGGGCCACCGCTGATCGAGCAGGTGCTCGACCTGCAGGAGCGACGCGATCTCGTCGGGCGTCGGGTCCGGACCTCTGAGATCGGGGTCGCTCATGCCAGCCCGGCCAGGCGGGCCGTGATCCGCTCGACCTCTTCGCCGGCGATCTGCTGACGCCCGCGGATCTTGTCGACGACGGCGTCGGGCGCCTTGGCCAGGAACTCGTCGTTGCCAAGTTTCGCGGCGGTCTGCGCCAGTTCCTTCTTGGCGGCAGCCAGATCCTTCTCGAGCCTGCGTCGCTCGGCAGCAACGTCGACGGTGCCCGACGTGTCGAGTTCGACCAGCACGGTGCCGCGCGAGAGCCTCACCTCGACGGCAGCCGACGGCGTGAAGCCTTCGGCGGGTTCGGTGAGCCAGGCCAGCGAGGTGACGGCGGCGACCTGGCTACTCACGTCGGCCTCGGCGATTCCGACCAGTCGCGCCGGGACGCGCTGTCGGTCGTTGAGGCCCTGATCGCTGCGGAATCGGCGGACTTCGGTGACCAGCTTCTGCATGTCGGCGATGCGACTCCCCGCACGCGCGTCCAACGCCATCCCCGACGGCTCGGGCCACTCGGCGATGACGAGCGACTCGGAACCGGTGAGCGACTTCCACAGGGTCTCGGTCACGAACGGCATCACCGGATGCAGCAGCTTGAGCAGGCTGTCGAGAACCGCGGCCAGCACGGCGTTGGTGGGTCCGTCGGGCGCCTCGCCGAGTTGCACCTTGGCCAGCTCGAGATACCAGTCGCAGAACTCGTCCCAGGCGAAGTGGTACAGCGATTCGCAGGCGCGGCTGAACTCGTACCCGTCGAATGCCGAATCAACCTCGGCGCGAACCTCTTCCAGCCTGCCGAGGATCCAGCGGTCGGCATCCGTCAGAGCGTCGGGGGCGGGCAGCGGGGCGAGATTCGCGCCGTTCATCAACGCGAATCTGGTGGCGTTGAACAACTTGGTCGCGAAGTTCCGCGATGCTCGGGCGTAGTCCTCACCGATGGACATGTCGCCGCCGGGACTCGCGCCGCGGGCCAGGGTGAAACGCAGCGCGTCGGCGCCGAACGTGTCCACCCAATCCAGTGGGTCGATGCCGTTGCCCTTGGACTTGCTCATCTTGCGGCCGAACTCGTCGCGAATCAGGCCGTGCAGGAACACGTTCTCGAAGGGCACCTGCGCCCCGCGGCTTCCACCGCCGGTGATGGCGTCGTCGTCGCCGACGAAGGTGCCGAACATCATCATCCGGGCCACCCAGAAGAACAGGATGTCGTAGCCGGTGACGAGAACGCTGGTGGGATAGAACTTCTCGAGCTCGGGCGTGGAATCGGGCCAGCCCATCGTGGAAAAAGGCCAGAGCGCCGAGGAGAACCACGTGTCCAGCACGTCAGGATCCTGTTCCCAGCCCTCCGGCGGGGTCTCGTCGGGTCCGACGCAGACTTTCTCTCCGTTCGGGCCGTGCCAGATGGGGATGCGGTGGCCCCACCACAACTGGCGCGAGATGCACCAGTCGTGCATGTCATCCACCCAGCCGAACCATCGCGGTTCCAGGCTCTTGGGGTGAATCACGGTGTCGCCGTTGCGGACTGCGTCACCCGCCGCCTTGGCCAGAGAGTCGACCCTGACCCACCACTGCAGCGACAGTCGGGGTTCGATCGGTTCGCCGCTGCGCTCCGAGTGGCCGACGCTGTGAAGGTACGGACGCTGCTCCTTCACGATCCGACCCTCTGCCGCGAGCGCTTCCCGGACTGCGACGCGGGCCTCGAAGCGATCCATGCCGTCGAAACGCGTTCCGGTACCGGCGATGCGGCCGCGGGTGTCCATGATCGACGGCATCGGCAGGTTGTGCCGGACACCGATCTCGAAGTCATTGGGATCGTGCGCCGGCGTGACCTTGACTGCGCCGGTGCCGAATTCGGGGTCGACGTGCGAGTCGGCAACGACGATGACGCTGGTGTCGAGGAACGGGTGCGGCAGGGTCTGGCCGACCAGCGATCGGTATCGCTCATCGTCCGGGTGCACGGCGATCGCGGTGTCACCGAGCATCGTCTCGATACGCGTGGTGGCGACCACGAGGTGCGGTTGCGCATCGTCCATCGAGCCGTAGCGGAAGGAGACCAGCTCCCCCTCGACGTCGGAATACTTCACCTCGAGGTCCGAGATGGCCGTCTCCAGCACCGGCGACCAGTTCACCAGCCGCTCTGCCTGATAGATCAGCCCCGCGTCGTAGAGCCTCTTGAAGATCGTCCGCACCGCGCGTGACAACCCGTCGTCCATCGTGAAACGGTCCCGGCTCCAGTCGACGCCGTCACCGAGTCGTCGCATCTGAGCGCCGATGGTGCCGCCGGATTCATGCTTCCACTCCCACACCTTGTCGATGAACGACTCGCGGCCGAAGTCTTCCTTCTTCTTGCCGCCTGCTGCGAGTTGCTTCTCCACCACACTCTGAGTGGCGATACCTGCGTGGTCCATGCCAGGCAGCCACAGCACCTCGTAGCCCTGCATCCGCTTGCGCCGGGTGAGGGCGTCCATCAGCGTGTGGTCGAGCGCGTGACCCATGTGCAGGCTGCCGGTCACGTTGGGTGGTGGCAACACGATCGAGTAGGGCGGTTTGGCGCTCGACGGGTCGGCGGTGAAGTAGCCCGCGTCGACCCAGCCCTGATACAGCTCGGTCTCTACCGCGGCCGGATCCCACGACTTCGGTAGGGACTGCACGCCAGGGTCATCTGCGGATTTCGGGCTGACGGTCACCTCGACAGTCTAGGAACTCCCCGCGAGCAGACACGAAAGGCCCTCGATGGCGACTTTTCAGGGCCCTCTACGTCTGCTCGCGAGAGAAACGCAGGGACTACTTCTTGCCGCCGAGCAGCCCGCCCAGAATGTCCCCGAGTCCGCCGCCGCCCTTGCCGCCACCGAGCACGCTGCCGAGGATGGTGCCGAGCGGGTTGTTGTTGGCCGCTGCGCCACCGCCGGCGGCGCCGCTGAGAATGCTCCCGAGGATGTCGCCGAGGCCGCCGCCGGAGGCCGCCTGAGGCTGGGGTTCGGCCGGCGCAGCCGGCGCCGAGCCCTTCGTCAGCTGTTTGCCGATGTAGGCCAGCACGATTGGCGCGAGGATCGGGAGCAGCTGCTTGATCAGGGCGCTGTTGCCCGCACCGCCGCCCGAGAGGGCAGCCGCCACCTGGCCGCTGTCGTTACCACCGAAGATCTTGGCGATCGCCTTGGACCCGTCGTTCGCGTCGACCTGATCGACACTGACCCCGCCGTCGAGCAGTCCGCTGGCGGCATGGTTGCACGCCGCGGTCTCGATGTGCGACGCATGGTCGGGGTCCTGGGCGTTCTGCTGCAGGCCACCGAGCAGCAGCGGGACCAGCGTCTGGACGGCGCTGTTCACCTCGCCTTCGTCGGCGCCTAGCTTGCTCGCAATCTCATTCGTCGGTATCTCGTTGAGGAGTTCGTCGAGACCAGCCATGACCTGTCCACCTTCACCGTTGTGTGTGCACTAGCGCGGTTTTCGACACTAGCCCCAACGATCTCGGCTCACAGCCGTTCGGTCTCCATCGTCACGCCGGCGGCCGGGAACCGCGCCAACAGTGCGTCGCCAAGCGACGCCGCCGGTGTCAGCACGCCGCGGAGATCGGAGAGGGCGTCGCGGTCGAGCGCGAGGGCGAGCCCGCTCTCACCCAGGAGCACGGACGTCGCCTTGTAGCCCGGATCGCCCTGCTGCGCCATCGTCGCCCGGTACCGGGCCCCGCTGGACGTCGTGGTGTAGGTCTCCACCCGGTAGTGGCCGTTCTCGCGGGCGCGTTCGCTCGGACCGGTTCCCGGCTTCGGAAGGACGCGTTCGACCAGCCCGCGAGGCAGCTTGTCGAAGTACCGGCTGCCGAGGCCGAGGACGGCGGCATTGGCAGCGGTACCGAGCGCCGCCGCGATGGGCGCCACCACCGACGACCCGACACTCATGTTCTCCGCGTAGCGGAACGTCCGTCCGTAGGACCAGTCCAGCAACGCGTTGCTGCGCCGCACGATTCGCGCGTTCGGTGCACCCATCGCGAACGCCCCGGTCCAGATTCCGTCGAGTTCGGGGGCGATGTCGCGGCCGCGCCGCCACGGGGTGTCGGACTGGTGGCCGAACTCGGGTTCGGCGCCGCGGTCGGTCGTCAGGGTGTAGGGATCGTTCATCGCTCGCCGAGCGTCGGCGTCGGTCGACGACGTCTGCATGACCTCCACCATCGACGCCGCGGTGCCACCCGACACGCCGCCGGCGAAGCCGCGAAGGACGAAGTTGGTCTCCCCCAGTTCGCCGGCGCCGTCGGCTAGCGCCCGCTTGTAGAGCGCGTACACCGTGAGATCCGAAGGGATGGAGTCGAATCCGCAGGAGTGCACGATGCGGGCACCGTTGTCGGCCGCCTCCTTGTGAAAGAGGTCGATGCTCTCCCGGATGAACATCGTCTCGCCGGTGAGGTCCGCGTAGTCGGTACCCGCCGCCGCACATGCGGCCACCACCGGCATTCCGTACTTGGTGTACGGCCCGACGGTGGTGATGACGACCCGGGCGCGGGCCGCCATGTCGTTGATGGTGGACGGCGAGGTCGCATCGGCTTCGATGAGTGGCCACGACTGGGCTGCCTCGCCCAGCGTCTCGCGCACCGCCAGGAGCTTCTGCGTCGAACGTCCGGCGAGGGCAATCCGGGCACCCCCGCCTGCGGTGGCGAGGTACTGGGCTGTCAACTTTCCGACGAACCCGGTCGCTCCGTAGAGCACGATGTCGAATTCACGCTGCGGTTCGGTCATGAACCCAAGCTACCGGTGCGTCACCCGAGGGTTTCCGGAAGCTCGGCGTCTTCCCCCAGCAGGTGGCGCCCGAGGAACACGAGGACGACCTCGTACCAGATCTTGGCGTGCTGGGGTGCGAGTACCCAGTGACCCTCGGTCGGGAAGTAGAGGAACCGATGGGGGCTGGTGCCGTCGTCGGCGGCGGGTAGCGCAGACCGCGTGAGCAGGTCGAACCACAGTCGCAGGCCCTCACCGATCGGTACCCGGTAGTCCTTGTCGCCATGGATGACGAGGGTCGGGGTGCTGATCTCGCCCACGCTTCGGTGCGGCGAGTTTCGTTCGGCCATCTGCGTCGTCATCTCGCGGGCCCACCAGTAGCCGCCGTCGGTGGTCGGTCCGAACTGGTCGAGCGCCCACAGGCTGGCGTGGGTCACGATCGCATCGAAGCGGTCCGTATGGCCGGCGATCCAGTTGGCCATGTATCCGCCGAACGATCCACCCATCGCCGCGGTGCGCGTGCCGTCGACTCGCGGATGCCTCAGCGCCTCGTCAGTGGCCGCCATCAGGTCGGTGTAGGGTGCGAATCCCCATGCGCCCCATCCGCGTTGGATGAAGTCCTGGCCGTAGCCGGTGGACAGCGCCGGATCGGGCATCAGCACCGCATAGCCACGCGCCGCCAGCAGCCACGGATTCCAGCGCCAATGCCAGGCGTTCCAACTCGCGAGTGGACCGCCGTGAATCCACAGCACCAGCGGTGCTCGGCCGTCGCCGTCGGGCAGCACCAGCCAGGACCGAATGGGGGTGCCGTCCTCGGCCGTGGCCTCGATTTCGGTCAGTTTGCCGGGCAGCGTGGGCATCTCGAGGCAGGGCAGCGGCGTCACGACACCGTCGGCATCGATGCGCACGGGGTGAGGCTGTGACGAGTAGGAACTGCGCATCGCATAGACGACGTCGCGCGGCGCGGGGCACACGTTGGCGTAGGTGAAGTCGTCGTGGGTCAGTCGGGTGACCGAGGAGTCCGCGGGATCGACGACGAAGATCGGACCTCGACCCCCCTCGTCGGCCGTGACGATCAGCCGCGAGCCGTCCGAGGCCCAGGAGACGGACGTGGGCCAGCGATCCCAGTCGGTCGCGATTTCCCGGAACGGCTCGCCGAACACCATGTGGCACAGCGTGATCCGTGGCGCCTGCGCCGGAGTCGAGTGAACCTCGCGAATGAACGCCACGGCCGTGCCGTCCGGCGAGATCGCAGGGGCGCCGAGATCGGCGACGGGATCGTCGGCGATCGTCGTGCGCTCGGCGGTGGCGACCTCGACTCGCACCAGGGTTTGGCGGACCGAGGCGTCGGGTCCGGGCACCGCCCAGGACGCCACGGCGAAGCGCCCGTCCGCGCTGACGTCGACTCCGGCCTCGAGAAGACCCTGCCCGGGGTGGGGCGTCAGGTCGCCCTTGCCGGTGACCTCGAGGAGATGCGGCTGCGCAGGACCGATGTCGTGATCCCAGTGACGCACCGGGTACCCCGTGTGCAGCAGAGCCGAGACCTTGTTGTCCTTGCGCAGTGTTCGCAGCCGCTTGTCGTCGGCGACGCTGCGGGCCGACGGCATCAGGGATGCGGTGACCAGCGTGACGTCTGCGTCGCGCGCGGCATGGACCGCGTCTACCCCACCGGGAAGTTCGAGCACGGCGACGGCCTCCCCACCGTCGACCGGAAGACGCCACAGCGACGCCCTGGGTTCGTCGCCGCCGTCGGAGCCGGGAGCGTCGCGCTTCGCGATGAAGAGCAGGTCTCCGCTCGCGGTGAACACCGGCGACGCCTCACCCTTGGCGCCACGGGTCAGGCGGCGGGCAGGTCGCTGGCCGGTGACGTCGAGTTCCCATACGGCGGTGACGTATTCGGAGCGCTTTTCGTTGAGCTCGCTGACGGTCGTGACCGCGCGGGAGCCGTCGGCCGACACCGCCAACCCGGCCGCTCGGGGTAGCGCCAGGAAGTCGTCGAGGTCTGCAAACGGTGTCGGGTTCATCGTCCTCCATGCGAGTACAGCCATGCCACGACCCGGTCACGGTACGCGGTGATGCCCTTGTAGTGGGCGAGGTCCTCGGGCAACTCGGCGAGCACCGCCGCGGTCCGCAGCCGCCATGGCTCGACGGTGACGAGGTCGCTCAGCGGCAGCATGTAGGTGCGGATCAGGAAGCAGATGGCGCCGGACTCCGGCAGCCTGATCAGGTGTTGCGCCTCTACTCGGAGGTGGATCAGTCGTCCGAACGTCTCGTCGTCGACCGTCGCGGCCAATGCGCGATCGGGCGCCCATTCCGGATAGCGCTCCAGCGAGGTGTCGAGGCGGCGCCCGATCACCATCGACCAGTTCGTGCGCCGGAAGGCCTCGTTCGGTTGCAGTCGCAGGATGAAGTCACGGGCTCGGGTGATGACGCCGCTCTCGCGGAGGCGCGGGACCGGTCCGTGTATCTCGAGGAACTCCATGCCGACGTCGAAGCCGAACGACCAGGCGGCCGCGAACGTCACCACGCCCGCGTCGGCGAACAGTTCGCCGTCACGTTGATCGAGGAGGACGATGTCCTCTTGCACCTGCCCGGCGATGTAGGCCAGCGGATCGACGGGCAGCGTGGACTCGTCGCCGAAGGTGAACTCCTGGACGATGCCGAGACGCGCGTTGCACCAACGCCATTCGATGCCGTCACCCGTCAGCGACATGGTGTCCGGGTACGCCGCCGCCAACTCGCGCATGAGGGTCAGCATGGTGTCCCAGCACGCAGGCCGCATGTGCGGTAGGACGACATGGCGGGTGGGGTCCGCGGCAAGGATCTCGGCGCGTTCGGCCACCTCGGATTCGTACTCGCTGTCGAGGTCGACGACCCGGTTGCCCCACTGCCCGGTGGGCGTCACGACCGTGGTGCCCGCGGGCTCGAGGTTGGTGCTGTACCGGTAGCTGTCGGCCGGGAAGGGAAAGGGGAAGGTGGCGAACAAGTCTGGTGCGGACATCGTCACAGGGCCAACTCCAGCCGATCTCCGGCGGCCCTGGATACGCAGCACATCAGCGAATCACCAGCCTCGCGCTCCGGCTGGCTCAGATAGAGGTCACGATGCCGTATCTCGCCTGCGGTCACCGTGATTCGACACTCACCGCACACCCCCTGCCTGCAGAGGTTGGGAACGTCGTGCCCGCGCGCCTGGAGCGCTTCGAGCAACGAGACCCCGGATTCGACGGTGAAGCTGTCTCCGGTCGCCCTCAGGTGCACCTCGAACGGTTCGCCGGGGTCGAAGGCCTCCGTGCCGAAGTGCTCGACGTGCACCCGACTTGACGGCCATCCCGCGTCGAACGCCCGTGCGGTGACATCGTCGATGAAGGACGCAGGTCCGCAGACGTAGGCGTGCGTCCCCAGCGGTTGACGGGCCAGCGCGCCGTCGAGCGCAATCAGGAAGGCAGTGCGTTCGGTCAGGACCGTCGCGTCGTCGGCGAGCGCGGCGACGTCGTCGAGGTGGGCCCCGCGGCCCTCGCGGTGGATGTAGAGCAGTTCCACCCCTCGTCCCCATCGGCGGGCGCTACGTAGGTGGGACACCATCGGCGTGATCCCGATGCCCGCCGCCACCAGAAGGTGTCTGCTGGCCCGCAAGATGGGCGCAAAGGCGCTGCGAGGTGCGCGGGCGATGACGGTGTCACCGAGGTGCAGCTCGCGGTGGATCCACTCGGAACCGCCGGATCCCTCCGCGCACCTCAGGACCGAGATGGAATAAGTCATGGGCGTAATGCCCTCGCCGGTAAGCGAGTACGCGTTCACGGCGTGTCCGCACTCGACGACGAGATGGCTGCCGGGCGTAAACGACGGCAGGGGTTCGCCATCGCTCCCCGACAGCGTCAGCGCACGCACGCCGGGAACCCGATCGTCGATGTCGACGACCTTCAACTCCAGGACGCTCACGTCATGACTCCGAGATGTGCGCCGATCCGACGCGAGACGTGCGCGTGGACGACGAGGTGGCGACCGCACCCGACACACGGGACGACACCGTCGAGCTCGACGGCCGCGTGGGTCACCGAGCGACAGTGCGCACAGTGGACGTCGCGGTACCCGACGTCGGTGCTGGAGACGGTGATCTCGTCGTCCCCGACGTGGTGCCGCACGGCAAGGGCCCTCAGCCGCAGGCAAG
Organism: Mycolicibacterium sp.; assembly: GCF_016462545.1. GTDB lineage: Bacteria > Actinomycetota > Actinomycetes > Mycobacteriales > Mycobacteriaceae > Mycobacterium. Next base: position 57,755 of record NZ_JAEMTA010000019.1, read on the forward strand.
CGTCGGCGGGTCCCGCGATCATCAACCGCCACCCGACGAGTGCGGTGGCCAGGTCCGCCTCGAGCGCGTCCCTGGCCGCGAGGTCGTCGGCCACCAGGTGAACCCGTGGTTCGGCGCCGCGGTGGCGGGTCTGGATCTGCGTCACCCAGTCCGCGGCGATCTCGGCGGCGTCTCCGGTATCGCCAGCCGCACCACCGAATGCGATCACGGTCCAATACCGACCGGACAGGTCAGCGTCAGGCCGAGCAGCGCCCACGGTCCAGGTGGGGACGCTCGTGAACTCGAATGCGGATGTCATGGGGAATCTACGTCGAGGAAACCACAGATCTGCCCGCGATGACGACGATGCCGCCGCCCATCAGCGAGATCGGGGCGGTCCATGGCGGAGTGGTGTGCACCCTGCTCGTGTTCGACCGCTGACCACGTGACCGATAGTTTCGTGGAGTGAGGCAACGCTTCCTCGTCATCGGCGCAGGCATCTCGGGCCTGGCTACCGCCCTGGCGCTTCAGCGCCGCGGCCATTCGGTGAGCATTCTCGAAGAACGGGTCGACACCTCCTCCGGTGCGGGAATCAGCATCTGGCCCAACGCCCTGGCCGCCCTCGACCAGATCGGGCTCGGCACCACCGTCCGCGCGTCCGGTGGACGCGTATCGGCAGGCGCCATGCGATGGTCCGACGGCACGTGGCTACGCCATCCATCCCCCGAACGGATCGTGAAGGCGCTCGGTGAGCCCTTGGTCGTGGTACGGCGCTCGGTCTTGACGGCACTTCTGACGGACGCCTTGGCGCCGGGATCCATCGAATCCGGCTCGACGGCAACAGAACTCGTCGTCACCGCAACCGGCGCCAGGGTAACGCTGTCCGATGGCACCACCTGCGAGGCGGACGCGGTGATCGGTGCCGACGGAGTCGGCTCCATGGTGGCGCGCCATCTGAACGGCGTGCTGCGGCACCGCTACGCCGGTTACACCGCCTGGCGCGGCGTCGCCGAATACGCGCTCGATCCCGACCTGGCCGGCGAAACCATGGGCATCGGGAGCGAATTCGGCCACGTTCCGCTTGGTCCGAAGCACACGTACTGGTTCGGCACCGAGCGTCGGCCCGAGGGCACCGCGTCCACCGGCGGTGAGTTGGCATACCTGCGAGTGAAGTACGGCCCGTGGGCCGACCCCATTCCCGCCCTCCTGGCCACCACCGACCCGGCCGACGTCCTGCGCAACGACCTCTACGATCGCGACGTCGCTGGGCAGTGGTCGCGCGGCCCCGTGGTGCTGGTCGGCGACGCGGCGCATCCGATGCGACCGCATCTGGGCCAGGGCGGCTGCCAGGGATTGGAAGATGCTGCCACGCTTGCCCATTGCGTCGACGTCGGCAACGACCTGCCATCAGCCTTCGCGCGGTTCGCCACTCTCCGGCGCCCCCGGGCGCAGGCACTGGCCCGCGAGTCTCGACTCGTGGGGCGGATCGTCAACGCACGACCTGCGATCCTGGGCGCGGCGGCCATCCGCGCCTCGGCCCTGGTGCCTGAGGCCATCCTGATGCGCCACCTGGCGTCGGTGGCGGGCCGCTCGGCCTTCACCCTGCCTGCGGGCGAGTAAGACACAGGAATCGCACGAATACGCGTGACACCATGGCCTCATGAGGCGTGAGCACGACAGCGGAGCGGGACGATTCACCCGGATCGGGGCCGTGAGCGCCGCAGTCGTCATGGGACTGACCGGTTGCGGCGCGGCGGTCAACGGTCGGCCCGTGCGGGCAAGTTCACCACCGGTTCAGGTGGCTCAGGGGCAGATCCAGGCCGAGGCGCGGTGGGGACCATGCGAGGTCACCGGCGGCGGCACCGGGGCTGACGCCCCGAAGCTCCCCTCGGGCACGCAGTGCGGCAAGATCACGGTCCCGGTCGACTACTCGAAACCCGGTGGGGCGGCCGCCACCCTGGCCCTGATCAGATTTCCCGCGACCGGGCGGAAGATCGGTTCGTTGGTCGTCAACCCCGGAGGCCCCGGCGAGTCGGGTGTCGACGCTGCAGTGAGCCTGCTGGACACGCTTCCCAGTGCCGTTCGGCAACGGTTCGATCTGGTCGGGTTCGACCCGCGCGGAGTGGGCTCTTCGACGCCGGAACTGCGTTGCAACTCCGACGCCGACACCGACGCACTGCGTAGGGATCCCCAGGTCGACTACAGCCCAGCGGGCGTCACACACATCGAGGACACCGAGAAGAGGTACGTCCAACGCTGCGTCGACAAGATGGGCACGGAGTTCCTCGCCAACATCGGCACGGCCAACGTCGTCAAGGACCTCGACGTGCTGCGGGCGGCCTTGGGTGACGACAAGCTGACCTATCTGGGCTACTCGTACGGCACCTTGATCGGCTCTGCCTACGCCGAGGCCCATCCGGACAGGGTGCGGGCGATGATCCTCGACGGCGCCGTCGACCCGAATGCCGATCCGGTCCAGTCCAACATCGACCAGTCCGCAGGGTTCCAGAAGGCATTCGACGCCTATGCCGCCGACTGCGCCAAGAGTCCCAACTGCCCGCTCGGCGCCGATCCGGCCAAGGCCGTCGACGTGTATCACGGTCTGGTGGACCCGCTGGTCGGCAAGCCCGCGACCACCTCGGACCCGCGTGGGCTCGGCTACAGCGACGCGATCACGGGCACGTTGTTGGCGCTGTACTCACCGGATATCTGGAAACACCTCACCACCGGCCTGAGCGAGCTGACTCACGGCCAGGGCGACACGCTGCTGACGATGTCCGACGCATACCTCGATCGAGACGAACGGGGTCATTACACCAACGCCAACGATGCGCTCACCGCCATCAACTGTGTCGACGAGCCGCCCGTCACCGACCGCGCCACGGTCATCGACGAAGACCGCCGGGTGCGGCAGGTAGCGCCGTTCACGAGCTTCGGCCCCTTCACGGGCGACGCACCCTTGGACGATTGCGCGTTCTGGCCGGTACCGCCGACGAGCACTCCCCACCAGGTGGCCGCGCCGGGGCTGCCGCCGGTTCTGGTGGTCTCCACGACCAACGATCCGGCGACGCCCTATCAGGCAGGCGTGAACCTGGCCAAGGAGCTCGGAGGCGGATTGTTGACCTACGGCGGCACCCAGCACACGGTGGTCTTCGAGGGCGATTCGTGCGTGGATCGGTACGCGGTCGCGTATCTGGTCGATCTGACACTGCCGCCGACGGATGCGAAGTGCTGAGCTGGCCCCCGATCAGCGCTGAGCGGTCAACGCGCCCAACGGGTTGAGCAGCGCCGAGCACATCTGGCGCGGGTTGATGAAACCGAGCAGTCCCTTGGTCGGCATCGCCTGGCAACCCGTCGCGGGCGCGGTCTGGGCGGGGCTGATCGACGACACGTTCCAGATCGCCGGGGTACCACCCTGGGCACCGCACTTCGGCCAGGCGCCGGGTCCTTGGCTGGCGAGCACGTTCTCGGCGACCCGGATCTGCTCTTCACGCGAGGCCGACGCGGGCGATCCGACGCCGCCGTTGGCCGTCCAGGTCGCCGGCTTGAACTGCAGGCCGCCGTAGGTGCCGTTTCCGGTGTTCGCGGCCCAGTTCCCGCCCGCCTCGCACTGGGCGACGGCATCCCAGTTCATCGAGTCCGCATGGGCCGCACCTGCGGACATGCCTGTCGACATGGCCATGGCGACGATCGCAAAGGCTCCGGTGAGCAGGACGAACTTCAGTGTGCCTGCTACTGCCTTGCCAAATCCCTGAATCTTCATGAGTGCGGTCCTTCCCCGACCGGTCGACACGAGGACCGCTCCAACGTGCTGCGTGCTGCGTAATTGACGCGGTCAACCAGTAATTCGTGTGCCAGATCACACGCGTTACACAAGCGACGAAAGTTCTTTATCGGGGCGTGATGGAATTCAGAGAATGCTGAGGTAGGAGGGGCAAAAGAGAAAGCGGCGCCGGGCGTGTCGCCCAGCGCCGCTCTCGCGAAGTCGTGAGGTGGGAACTACCCCCGCCGACCGCAGACCGGCCATGCGCCGATCCCCTGGCTCTTCAGCACGTTGTTGGCGACGCGGATCTGCTCGTCCTTGCTGGCCTGGTGGGGCGAGCCACTGCCGCCATTGGCACGCCACGTGCTCATCGTGAACTGCAGGCCACCGTAGTAACCGTTACCCGTGGCCGTGCCCCAGTTGCCGCCCGACTCGCAAGCCGCGACGGCATCCCAGTTCACGCCACCGTCCGCATTCGCGGTACCGGCGCCCATCACCATTGCAGCCATCGGGGCCACGGCAAGTGCCCCGGCGATGGTGGCCAGACCAGACGTCTTGCGGATGTTCTTCAACTTCGATCCTTTCGCCAAGCGCGCACCAACGACACCCGCACATAGGCGGGCGTAGATTGCCTGTCAGACAGGCGAAGGGGTTGGGCCGTGCCGTCTCTGTCGGGCACGGCAGTGGGCGGCGAGACTGCCACGCCGGGCGTCACGCCCAGTGGCAGCGCTGGCCCCGGATCATTCCCGAGCCTCAGCCGCCCCACTCACACGCAGGTTCGTGGTTGTGAAATTATTCGCTCCGGTTATGGAGACATCTGGAAGGTACAAACGATTCTCACCAAAGTCACATGCGCACGAGCGCGTGTCGCCGTCCGATAACGAACGGATAACGGAAACCGCGCCTCGCGAATGTGCAGGTCATTGCGACTATCGCCGGATGTGCACGAGCGCCGAGCCTGACGCGCCACGGTGAGCCAAATCACGAGCATATTGTGACGTGGCGCACCAACTTCGCACACCACCCGTCACACGTACCACTGAGACAGGTTCTCTACCAGGCAATTTGGCGGATCAGCGTGGAACTCGGCTCGAATTCTTCGCTGGCGCAGGTCAAGTCGAGTCGACAGATGGCGAATCGAAACACTGTGTAGCCCAACGACTCAACTCATTCTTGCGCCGATCGACACCAGACTCGCACAGGGCGTCGGCAGCACCCGAACCGTCCGGTTGATCGTTGCGACAACACCTTTCGCTTTCTGGTCCCGGCCACCATCTACGCGATCGTGGATCGGCGACGCGCTTCGAACGTCACCGCTCTCCGATACAAATCCCGACAATCCAATTAGTAGCGCAAAGCTTTGGTCCACACCATTGTGCCGCTGAGGTATTCGCGTCGACCGCCGTGGCACGTCTCCGCGAGAAGCATTGTGCCGCAACGAATCAGTCCACAATCCCCAGCATCGGTCGGGCGGTCACCAGAAATTCAGGTCGGGAATTGAAGCACTAAAGACGTTTCACTCCCGTCACTCCAATTCGGAGTTCATTGGAGAAAATCGAAACTGCCGCCGGTTGCCGACATAATTCGCAATTTGCTGAGAGCTCAGCTCAGATCTGTGGGCGCGTTCACGTTGGTCAACGAGCGCTGTTCCGGCATCACGACGCGCTGGGTGTCGACGGAGTTCACCAGCACGCGCATGCTGCGCTCGCCGGAAGCCACCAGCTCCTCGGCCCGGGATGCGAGATCGGTGCGGTAGACGCCAGCCAGGTAGTGGTCGCGGCCATCCCAGGGCAGCACCACGTCGGCCCCCAGTCGCACCGAGGGCCCCACCAGTTCCTCGATCAGATCGACCGTCAGGTACGGCATGTCGACCGCGCACAGGAAGGCGCGTTCCACCCCGGCATCGGCGGCCGCACGCAGGCCCCTGGCCGTCGCGAGCAGGGGTCCGACACCACGAATGTCGTCACGCAGCACTTCGGCGTCCAGCGTCGGGAGCGGTTGACCCGGAGCCGCCACCACGAAGACGGGTGAACAGCGGGCCTTCAGCGTCGTCACGGCCTGTTCGACGAACGTGTGCCCGGCAAAAGTCAGGGTCGCCTTGTCGCGGCCCATCCGCCGTGACGCACCGCCCGCGAGCACGATCGCCGCCAACGGCGCGGATGAGATCTCGAGGACCTCGCTGCTATTCGACGTTCCAGGTGTCCTTGCCACGAAGCAAGGATTGCAGAGCATCGGTGTCGTGGGGCTTGGATTCCATCGCAGAGGTCACCTGATTGCGTGCCATCTCGTCGTACGTCGGCCTGCTCACCTGACGGAAGATGCCCATGACGGTGTGATCGAGGTTCTGCTCGCTCAACCGGGACAGCGCGAACGCATAGGCCGGATCGTTGGCCGTGGCGTCGTGCACCACGATCTCCTCGACCGACACGTCGGCGGTCTTGGCGACCTCGAGGCCGAATCCCGACTTCACCACGCAGTACTCGCCGTCGGCGCCGAAGGTAATGGGCTGGCCGTGCGAGACGGAGATCAACCGCTCCTCGGCGCCTTCCTTGCGCAGCGCGTCGAACGAGCCGTCGTTGAAGATCGGGCAGTCCTGCATGATCTCGACGAGGGCGGCGCCGCGATGCGATGCGGCGGCCCGCAGCACCTCGGTCAGCCCCTTCTTATCCGAGTCGAGCGCGCGACCGACGAACGACGCCTCCGCACCCAGCGCCAGCGACACCGGGTTGAAGGGGTGGTCCAACGAGCCCATCGGCGTCGACTTGGTGACCTTGCCGACCTCGGAGGTGGGTGAGTACTGGCCCTTGGTCAGGCCGTAGATCCGGTTGTTGAACAGCAGGATCGTGATGTTGACGTTGCGCCGCAAGGCGTGGATCAGGTGGTTGCCGCCGATCGACAGCGCGTCGCCGTCACCGGTGACGACCCAGACCGACAGATCGTCACGGGCCAGGGCCAGGCCGGTGGCGAAGGTCGGCGCACGTCCGTGAATGGAGTGCAGGCCATAGGTCTCGAGGTAGTAGGGGAAGCGACTCGAGCAGCCGATGCCGCTGACGAACACCATGTTCTCGCGCTTGAGGCCGAGTTCGGGCAGGAAGCTGCGGATGGTGTTGAGGATGACGTAGTCGCCACAGCCGGGGCACCAGCGCACCTCTTGGTCGCTGGCGAAGTCCTTCGACTTCTGCGGTTCGTCGGTCGTCGGCACACCGCTGATCTTGGTGAGGCCGAGATCGGTACCGATTAGGTCAGTCATGCGTCCGCTCCTACACCAGTGTCCACGGTGGCGGCCGCCAACCGGGCGAACTTGGCCTTGTCACTTTCCTTGTCGCGCAACGTTCCATCGAGGGCCGAGTCGATGATGCCCTCCACCTCCTCGGCGAGGAACGCCATGCCTTCCACCTTCGTCACCGACTGGATGTCGACGAGGAACTTGCCGCGCAAGAGCAGGGCCAGCTGTCCGAGGTTCATCTCGGGGACGACCACGTTGGGGTAGGCGCGCAGCACGTCACCCAGGTTGGCCGGCAGCGGATTGAGGTGGCGCACCTGCGCGTGCGCAACCTTGATGCCCTGGCGCCGCGCCCGTCGGCACGCTTCGCCGATCGGTCCGTACGAACTGCCCCAACCCACGATCAGCAGTTCCGCCTCGCCGCTCGGATCGTCGACCACCAGATCGGGAACGGTGATGCCGTCGATCTTGGCCTGGCGCAGACGCACCATCAGATCGTGGTTCTTCGGCTCGTAGGAGATGTTGCCCGAACCGTTGGCGGACTCGAGTCCGCCGATGCGGTGCTCCAGACCGGGGGTACCGGGGACGGCGAACTGGCGCGCCAGCGTCTCGGGATCACGGGCGTAGGGCTGGAACGGCTCGCCCGCCTTGGCGAACGTGTGGTCGATCGACTCGAAGGTCGTCACGTCGGGGATGCGCCACGGCTCGGAACCGTTGGCGATCGCACCATCCGAGAGCAGGATCACCGGCGTGCGGTAGGTCAGTGCGATCCGGGCGGCCTCGACGGCGATCTCGAAGCAGTCCGACGGCGACTGCGGTGCGAGCACCGCGACCGGCGATTCCCCGTTGCGGCCATAGAGCGCCTGCATCAGGTCAGCCTGCTCGGTCTTGGTGGGCAGGCCGGTCGACGGACCACCGCGCTGGACGTCGACGACGAGTAGCGGCAGTTCGGCCATCACGCCGAGCCCGATCGCCTCTGCCTTGAGCGCGACGCCGGGGCCGGAGGTGCTGGTCACTCCGAGCGCGCCGCCGTAGGAGGCACCGAGCGCAGCACCGATGCCGGCGATCTCGTCCTCCGCCTGGAAGGTCAGGACGTTGAAGTTCTTGTGCTTGGACAGCTCGTGCAGGATGTCGGAGGCGGGGGTGATCGGGTAGCTGCCGAGCATCACCTGCGTGTTGGCCAGTTGACCTGCGACGACGATGCCGTACGCCAGCGCGGTGTTGCCGGACACCTGGCGATACTCACCGGAGCGCAGCTTGGCGGGTGACACCTCGTAGGTGGTGCCGAACGCCTCGGTGGTCTCGCCGTAGTTCCAGCCCGCCTTCAGTGCGAGGACGTTGGCCTCGGCGATTTCGGGCTTGCGTGCGAACTTCTCGCGAATGAATCTCTCGCTGTGCTCGAGCTCGCGGCTGTACATCCACGACAGCAGACCGAGCGCGAACATGTTCTTGGCCCGCGAGCCGTCCTTCTTCGAGGCGCCGATCTGTTCGACGGCGCCCAGGGTCAGGGACGTCATGGCGACGGCCTGCACGACGTAGTCGGAGAGCTCGTCGTTCTCCAGCGGGTTGGCCTCGTAGCCGACCTTTGCCAGATTGCGCTTGGTGAACTCGTCGGAGTTGGCGATGATCAGCCCACCGCGCGGGAGGTCACCCACGTTGGCCTTGAGCGCGGCGGGGTTCATCGCGACGAGAACGTCGGGGCGGTCACCCGCGGTGAGGATGTCGAAGTCGGCAATCTGAATCTGGAACGACGACACACCGGGCAACGTGCCCTGTGGTGCGCGGATCTCGGCGGGGTAATTCGGTTGCGTCGCAAGGTCATTGCCGAAGAGCGCGGCTTCCGTCGTGAAGCGGTCGCCCGTGAGCTGCATGCCGTCGCCGGAGTCGCCCGCGAACCGGATGACGACCTTCTCGAGCTTCTGCGGGGTGGAGTTCGTCTTGGCTTCGCTGCCGCTCAAAGTCACGACCCCCTGCCTTTCACGCGTCGTGAGGTCGTGGTGATTCCGTGTCGCAATGAGGGCCGCTTTCGCGCCCGCGCCGCCGGGTTCACGCCAACCTGTTCTTATCTGTCACTGTCAGTACCGATTATTGCACTGCTCTTAGGCTCGGCTATACCGCAGAGCCGCGTGTACAGCACGTTACGGGTAAAGAAACGTCCTGATCAACGGCGCGCAGCGAGACGACGTGTCGCGATTTTGTGGTTTTCATCACGTTCGGCCGCGCGAAATTCCTAAGAACGAAGCTACTCGCCAGTAGCCGATGGGCTAGCGGATTTCGGCTGCACTTGACACATGTCAACCGTGCGGCCACGACCTGCGGCTACGCCCTGTCGGGCGCTGGCACCGGCAGGCGCTTCTCCAACTCGCGGGCGACGAGTTCGCTGGCTCGCTCGGCTGCCGCCACCGGCCCGGCACCCGCGGCTCGGTTTGCCACGTAGCAGGCCGTGAACATGTCGCCTGCGCCCGTGGCCTGCACGCCCGTGACGCGCCAGGCCGCAGGCACCCTCACGACGGCTCCCTCGGTATAGATGTCGCACCCCTCGGAGCCGAGCGTCACCAATATCTCCGGCACCCCGAGCCGCGCGGCGGTCGCCTCGTCGAAGGGGCCGTCGGCGACGATCACCGCCTCGTCCTCGGCCAACTTGAGGACGCTGATGTCGCGAAGCAAGCTGTGGGGGTAGTCCCGATCCACGGCGAGCGGTCCCACCCGGTCCGCACGGACGAGGCCCTGACCGTCGTAGGCAACCCGATGCCCGCGCTCGGCCAGCAGCGCCAGCGTGCTCTCCGGGAAGTCCGCACGCAGGAGCGGGGCGAGGTGCACCCACGTCGTCTCGGGGTTGGCGGTCGCTATCTCCGTCTCGCCCCAGATGGGTCCGAGCGAGGTGACGGACATCGCGCGATGGTCGACGTCCACGTAGTCCAGCCGGAATCCGGCCGTCCGGTCGGAGTCGATGATGCGGACCAGGGGCCCGAACCGCTCCAGCACACCCGTGAAGAGCTGATGATCGCTCTGCGCACCCATCGCCACGATCTGGCCGGTCCCGCCGGCGTACTCCAGCGCGACCCCGGCGAACGACGCGCAGCCGCCCGGGCTCGGGGGCGCGCCGTCGATGACGTCTACCGCGAGGTTGCCGAGGACGGTCACGCCGTTGACGAGCTGTGGCCGCACCGTTCGAGTTCTCCTGCTCTCCGACGACGCATCGGATTCGTCGTGAGGCGAAATGGTATCTGGCAACGCTGCAAATCGACGACCCGAAGCTCAGCTCGGCAGGTTGTAGGGGGTGATCACCTGGATCGGCGCGGGTCGAGCCGGCTCGGCGGGCAGGGCGCCGTGCTGCTGCAGGATCTGCCGCATGGCCGTTCTGGCGTCCGCCCGCAGATCGTTGTGCAGCACGACCGACAATCTGCCGTCACGCAGCAGTCGCCGGTTGTCGGCGTCGAGATCATGGGCGATGAATACCTTGCAGGCGCGTCCCAGTCTCTCGAAGGCGGAGACGGTCGCAATGTTGCCGCCACCGGGTGAGTAGACGGCCTCCACGGCCGGGTGTCGTTCGAGGGCGTCGAGCACCAACCGCTCGGTGGTGGAATCGATCCCGTCGCCGTCGCTCACCTCGACGATCTCGCGTCCGGAACCACGCAGGGCGGACCTGAAGCCGACCTCGCGTTCACCCTCGCCGCGGAACACCGCACCGCTCAGGGTGATCAGGACGCCCGACGGCGCAGCTCCCAGCCACTGATCCACCAGGTAGGCGGCCGTCAGACCGGCGCCGTGGTTGTCGATGCCGACGTAGGCGCACCGCGCGCTGTTCGGTACGTCGGTCGTATATGTCACCACCGGCACACCCGCTCCGACGAGCCGGTCGACGGCTTCGGCGACCTCCGGCGCGTCCTGCGCCTTGAGGATGACGCCGTGGCTGCCGCGGATCCTGGCCAGTACATCGGCCATCTGGCCGGTCGAACCCGATTCCCAGAGGTGGAAGCGGGCCCGCAGCATGGCGGGCGCGAAGGCGGGCAGTTCGGCCTCGACCGCGGCCCGGAAGGCATCGGAGAAGCGCTGCGGGGTCTGCATGACGACGTCGATCAGGAAGCGACGACCGTTCAGCCGCAGTTGCGCACGTTGTTTGTCGAGGTCCGCGATCGCCTGGGCGACCTCGGCACGGGTGTTCTCCCGGACACCCGGCCTGTCGTTGAGGACGCGGTCGACGGTGGCCTCGCTGAGCCCGGACTGCTGGGCGATCTCGCGGACCTTGTACCGATGCGGCATCGGCTCGCCCTCCCCCTGCGATTTCTTCTCTCCCGCGAGCAGACGTAAATGGCCCTGTTTCGCCCACGATGAGGGCCGTTTGCGTCTGCTCGCGAAAGATTCTGAGGTCTTTTTGATTGTTTTCTGCTGTTGATTGCGACGCAAGTCACCATGAGACTAACGGGTATGGCCGCACCTTTCACCACCACGCACGGGGCGTGGATCGAGTCCGCGGATTGCGATCTGGACGACTTCCGTGTCCTGGTGTCCACCGAGACCGACGCCGCCGACTATCCACTGGCCAGTGGCGTGCGCCTGGGCGCCCTCGTGTACTCGGCCGAGTCGATGGCCAACGCCGATCGGCGCCAACTGCAGACCGAGCTGATTCGGGCACTCAGCGACGGACCGGGCGTGGTGGTGTTCGAAGGCGCCTTCGAGCACGACGTCGTCGAGCGCGCGAGCGAGGCGTTCTCCGCCCTGATCGAGGACCAACGCGCAGCAGGTGGCGTCGCCGGAGACCACTTCGGCAAGGCAGGCAGCAACGACAGGGTCTGGAATGCCGCGCAGAAACTCGCACTGCACTCCCCCGCGGTGTTCGCCGACTACTACGCCAACGACGCCATCGCCGTCGTGTCCGAGGCCTGGCTCGGCCCCCGCTACCAGGTCACCTCGCAGGTCAACGTCGTCAATCCCGGTGGCGCTGCACAGGTTCCGCATCGCGACTACCACCTCGGATTCGTCGACGAGGACCAGTTGGCGGCGTACCCGGCGCACCTGCACCGCATGTCGGCGGTCCTGACCCTGCAGGGCGCGGTCGCGCACTGTGACATGCCCCCGGAGAGTGGCCCGACCATGCTTCTGCCCCACTCGCAGAAGTTCGTCGGCGGCTACCTCGCGTTCTACCGCCAGGAGTTCATCGACTACTTTGCGTCCGCGCAGGTGCAGGTGCCGCTGCACGAGGGGGACGCGGTGTTCTTCAACCCCGCCCTGATGCACGGCGCGGGCGCCAACACCTCGACTGACATCCGCCGAATGGCCAACCTGCTGCAGATCTCATCGCCGTTCGGACGCGCCATGGAATCGCTGGACCGCACCGCGATGGTGCGCGCGATCTACCCGTCGCTGCTGGCCATGAAGGCGGCGGGCCGCTCCGAGCGTGACCTCCGCAATGCGGTCAACGCGACCGCCGAGGGCTACGCGTTCCCCACCAACCTCGACCTCGATCAACCGATCGACAGCCTGGCGCCGGCCAGCCAGGTCGATACCGTCCTGGCCGCGCTGGCCGACGGACTCACCCCAGAAGCCCTCGACCTCGTACTCACACGCCACACGACAAGGAGAATTCCGTGACCACACTCGGCATCATCGGACTGGGCCGCATCGGCGCCTTCCACACCGAAACCCTCAGCGCGCTAGCCGGTCTCGACGGGCTGGTGATCACCGACGAGCGTGCCGACGTCGCCGAGGCCGTTGCCACCAAGCACGGCGCCAAGTACGTCGCGACCGTGGAGGAGCTGCTGTCCTCGGGCGTCGACGGCGTCGTGGTGGCCGCCGCCACGCCCGCTCACGCGGAGCTGACCCTGGCCTCCGTGGCCCGTGGCATCCCGACGTTCTGCGAGAAGCCCATTGCGTCGACGGCCGCCGAGAGCGCGCGCGTCGCCGATGTGATCCTGAAGTCCGGGGTCCCCGTTCAGGTCGGTTACCAGCGGCGGTACGACGCTGCCTTCGCCGCGGCCAAACGCGCCGTCGACGACGGCTCGCTCGGCACGCTGCACACGGTGCGCAGCACCACGATGGATCCCGCTCCCCCGCCGATGGATTACATCAAGGGCTCGGGCGGAATCTTCCGCGACTGCGCGGTGCACGACTTCGACGTCCTGAACTGGATCACCGGGCAGCGCGCCGTCGAGGTATACGCGACCGGCACCGTGCAGGGGGACCCACTCTTCGCCGAGTACGACGACGTCGACACGGCCGCCGTCATCGTGAAGTTCGATGGCGGCGCACTGGGCCTCGTCTCCGCTGCCCGGTACAACGCCCGAGGCTATGACTGCCGCCTCGAGGTTCACGGCTTCGACGACAGCATCGCCGCCGGCTGGGATCAGGGGGTCCCGATCCGAAACACCGATCCTGACAACGACTTTCCGGTCGGACCGGCTCACCACTTCTTCATGGACCGCTTCACCGAGGCGTTCCGCACCGAGCTCGCCGCCTTCGTCGAAGTCGCCAAGGGCGGCCCGGTCCAGGGCGCCACGGTCGCAGATGCGGTCGAGGTCGCCTGGCTGGCCGAAGCCGCCACCGAGTCCCTGCGCCGCGGCGCGCCCGTGACGATCGCCGAGGTGCGCAACTCGTGAGCGCCATGAAGATCGCCGGAGCGCCCATCTCGTGGGGCGTGTGCGAAGTGCCCGGATGGGGATACCAATTGGAACCCGACCGGGTGCTCACCGAGATGCGCGGCGCAGGGTTGACCGCGACCGAACTGGGGCCTGAGGGCTTCCTGCCGACGGATGCCGACGAACTGAAATCGATTCTGCGCGAAAAGGACCTAGCGTGCGTCGGAGGTTTCGTACCCGTGGTCCTCTTCGACGAGCAACACGACCCCGCCGATGATCTCGCGGGACCGTTGGAGTCGTTGGTCGCCGCGGGAGCCGGCGTGGTGGTGCTCGCGGCGGCCACCGGATCGGACGGCTACGATTCGCGCCCCGTCCTGCACGAGGGCCAGTGGTCGACCCTGCTGGCCAACCTGGATCGGCTGGCCGCCATCGTCGCCGACCGGGGCCTTCTCGCGGTACTGCATCCGCACGTCGGCACCCTCGTCGAGACTCGCGCGGAGGTCGACCGGGTGCTCGCGGGCTCGTCGATTCCGCTGTGCCTGGACACCGGACACCTGCTCATCGGCGGAACCGATCCGCTGGAGCTCGCCAAGGCAGTACCGAACCGCATCGCCCACGCCCACCTCAAGGACGTCGACGCCTCGTTGGCCGCCAAGGTGCAGTCCGGCGAAATGACGTATACCGAGGCGGTGAAGGCCGGAATGTACACACCGCTGGGCACGGGTGACGTCGACATCTCGGGGATCGTCTCGGTGTTGCGGGACAACGGCTTCGACGGCTGGTTCGTGCTCGAGCAGGACACCATTCTCGATGGCGAACCGGCCGGTGAAGGTCCGGTACGGGACGTCCTCGCCAGCGTCGCCCACCTGCGGCAGGTCACCGGATGACACTGCGAATCGGAGTGCTCGGCGCATCCCGCATCGCCGAGTCGGCGATCGTCGGGCCCGCCGGCGAACTCGGCCACCGACTGGTGGCGGTGGCGGCCCGGGATCGATCCCGCGCCGAGCAGTTCGCAGAGAAGTACGGCGTGGAACGTGTCGTCGACGGCTATCAGGACGTCATCGACGACGCTGAGGTCGATGTCGTCTACAACCCCTTGGCCAACTCATTGCACGCGCAGTGGAATCTTGCGGCCATCGCGGCGGGCAAGCCCGTTCTGAGTGAAAAGCCCTTCGCCCGAGACGAATCGCAGGCGCGCACAGTCGCCGAGGCCGCTGATGCTGCGGGCGTGACGGTCCTGGAGGGGTTTCACTACTTCTTCCATCCCGTCACCCGGCGCGCGTTCGAACTGGCAGCCGACGGCACCATCGGCGAGGTCACCCACGTCGAGGTCCGGATGGCGATGCCCCCGCCCGACGACGACGACCCACGCTGGTCGCTCGACTTGGCGGGCGGTGCGCTGATGGATCTGGGCTGCTACGGCCTGCACGTCATGCGTTCGCTCGGTCGCCTCGGGATGCCTGGCGTCGAGGGACGACCATCGGTGGTGCGCGCCCACGCCGAGCAGCGCACCCCCGGCGTGGACGCGTGGTGCGACGTCGAGGTCGGCTTTCCGGGCGGCGCCACCGGCCTGTCCGCCAATTCGATGGTCGCCGAACACCGTTCGTTCACCATCCGCATCGGCGGTACGGCAGGCAACCTCCTGGTGCACGACTTCATCAGCCCGAGCGCCGACGATCGGCTGAGCGTGACCACTGCGGCGGGCACCACGGTCGAGCGCCTCGGCACCAGAGCGTCGTACTCGTACCAGTTGGAAGCCTTTGCCGCCCACGTCGAGCGCGGCGCTCCGCTTCCGTTCGGGATCGCGGACGCGGTGGCCAACATGGCCCTCGTCGACAGCGCCTACCGCGCCGCAGGAATGCAGCCCCGCTAGCCCATCGGTGATTTTCGGGTAGTGCACTACTCGCGCCGACGCCCAGGCAACACACCAGAGTTTGCGGTGTCCACCACCACTGCACGAAGGAACTCTGATGAGAGTCATGCCCGCACTTCTCCCGCTGTCCATCACGTTCGCCGCCGTCGCGGTCGCGCTGCCCGCGCCCGCACTGGCGGATCCGCTTCCCTACGGCCCGGATACCTGTGTCAACGGTTTCGTCTGGCGGGAAGCGCGTAGCGGCGACACGGTCTGCGTCACTCCTGCGGTCCGGGATCAGATCGCGGCGCAGAACGCCAACGCCGGCGCCAACAAGGACCCCAGCCAGGCGTCCGGTCCGGAGTCCTGCTCACAGGGCTACGTCTGGCGAGAGGCGTTCGACGGCGACACCATCTGCGTCACGCCTGCCGTCCGGTCTGCCACGTTGGCGGACAACGCGGCAGCCGCATCGCGCAAGGCCTCGAACACGCCACAGCCCACGCCGCAGACGAACAGGGTCGTCTTCGAGGTCACCGGTCCCGGCGAGGTCTTCAACATCGTGACCGACCCCGACGGCGGGTTCGTGCCCGATCACACCGCGCTTCCCTTCAGCCGGACGATGAACATCGGACCCGATGTGCACCTACTCCAAGTCGTGGCCACCGGTCGGGACAATCCCGGGCCAGGGTGCCGGATCATCCTCAACGGCAAGGTCGTCTCGCAGGAACCGATTGGCGGCAGCGCGCACTGCATCTTCTCGCTGCCCGGCTAGGTGTACTAGCGGCGGCCCTGCATCAGGGTCGCCGCTTGCTGCGCGACACTCTTGGCCGGGTCGCGGAACGCTCGTGCCACCGCAACCGCAGCAGAAGTACCTGACGGTGCGCGCGGAAGGACACGGACAGCGGGTCACGCCACGCCGAGCTGCGCGCCAGTCGATCGCGATCGAAGTCCATGCGTCGATTGTGCCGCCACATCCCGGATGCCGCGTGGTGGCGCTCGTCACCAGCCGGCGACGGCTCGCTGAACAGTTATCGAACGAGCGCTCGTCGCTGAGGGTTTTTTGCCGGTGTTGCGGTGTTGTGTCCGCCGCTCGGCTACCCGAGACTGACAGCCATGAGCTGCTTCCAACTCGCCGTAAGCGCCGAGATGGTCTTCGTCGACCTCCCGATCGTCGAGCGGGTGCGGCGCATCCACGACATGGGCTTCGCGGTCGAGATCTGGAGTTGGGACGACAAGGATCTCGATGCCCTCGCGGCGACGGGCGCGACCTTCACGTCGATGACGGGTTATCTCCACGGCGACCTGATCGACCCGCAGACCGCCGACGAAGTGGTGCGGACGGCCGAACTCAGCATCAAAGCAGCTGAGACGCTCGGCGTCACGCGCCTGAACCTGCACACCGCCGAACTCGTCGAGGGCGTGCCCGCCCGGCCACGTCTTCGCGCGACCGGCGCGATGTGGACCACTGCGCTACGCACCCTGGAGAAGCTCGGCGATCTGGGCGCGTCGGCGGGCGTGGAGTTCTGCGTCGAGAACCTCAACACCATCGTCGACCATCCGGGTGTGCCGCTGGCGAGGGCCAAGGACACCCTTGCGCTGATAGAGGGGGTCGCACATCCGAACGTCAGGATGATGCTCGATCTCTACCACGCGCAGATCGGCGAGGGGAACCTCATCGAGCTGGTGCGCCGCTGCGGCGCTGCCATCGGCGAGATTCAGGTTGCCGACGTCCCGGGCCGGTGCCAACCGGGGACGGGCGAGATCTACTATCCGGCCATCGCAATAGCGTTGCGGGACATGGGTTACCGGGGCACCGTCGGTCTCGAGGGCTACGCCGCGGGCGACGACGTGGACGCACTCGAAGCGTTTCGCGCGGCCTTCACGGTCTAGCCGCCGAAGCGCGCGGCCAGGCGCTTCAGTGTCTCGGTGATGCCGTCACCGTTCTTCTTGTCGTAGCCGAACGCGGTGATCATCAGCGGAATCTTCGCAGTGCTGTAGTCGAAGGTCTCGGTGACCTCGGTGATCGTCGTGTCACCGGGCGTCGCCTCGGCCAGCTCCCAGCGCCACCGGTGGCCCAAGGGGTGCTGCCACTCGATGACCTTGCCGTCCTTCGCCTCCGTGACGGTCGAGGTGATCTTGTACGGCACTCCGTACTGCTTCATGCCGACGGTGAACTTGTCGCCCACCGCCAAGTGGTGCGGGCCCTTGACGTCGACGTCGCGGACGGTGCCCGAGCCATCGAGTTCGGCGTGGCGGTGCGGATCGCCGACGATCGCGAAGATCTCTGCGGCAGGTGCGGCGACGAGGACTCGGCGAGCCACCCGCTTCGGACCGACGTCGACCGTGGACACGCTTGCTGTGCTCATGGGGACTTCATACCCGACCAGACTCGGTGCGACACCATCGCGTTCCGAACCGGCACGGCTCAGCAGCGGGTATGTGACGGTCGGCACGCCAGGGCCACGCGGTAGTTTCACGGGTATCGGGTACTACCGGTCCTGGCAATGGTGCCGGTTGTCGAGATCTCGGAGGTTCACAGTGAAATTGGCGCTCAGCGACGCCGAAGCCGCGTTCCGCGACGAACTGCGGGAGTTCTTCACCACTCAGATACCAGCGGACATCCGTGCGCGGGCGCGCGAGGGTGAGCTCCGACTGCCCGACGACATCGTCACCACGCAGCGGATCATGAATGAACGCGGGATCGCCGTCCCGAACTGGCCGGTGGACTGCGGCGGTCAGGACTGGACGCCGCTGCAGCGCCAGATCTGGTCGGACGAGATGCGATTGGCGTGCGTGCCGGAACCGCTGGCCTTCAACGCCAGCATGGTCGGCCCCGTGATCGCCCGGTTCGGTTCCCAGGAACTCAAGGACCGCTTCCTGCCTGCGACGGCCAACGTCGACATCTGGTGGTGCCAGGGCTTCTCCGAGCCGGAGGCAGGCTCGGACCTGGCGTCGCTGCGCACGACCGCCATCCGCGACGGCGACCACTACGTCGTCAACGGGCAGAAGACGTGGACCACGCTCGGCCAGCACGCCGACTGGATCTTCCTGCTTGCCCGCACCAACCCAGACGCCCCGAAGCGCCAGGCGGGCATCTCGTTCCTGCTGGCCGAGATGTCGACGCCGGGCATCACGCTGCGCCCGATCAAGCTGATCGACGGTGGGTACGAAGTCAACGAGGTCTTCTTCGAAGACGTCCGCATCCCCGCCGATCAATTGGTCGGCGACGAGAACGACGGATGGACCTATGCGAAGTTCCTGCTGAGCAACGAGCGCACCGGCATCGCGAGGATCGGCACGACCAAGGTGTGGCTGTCCCAGGTCAAGGAGCACGCCGCCGCCACGACGACCGACCGCGGAACCCTTCTCGAGGATCCGTTGTTCGCAGCCCGCGTCGCCGAGCTGGAAAACGAGCTGCTGGCCCTCGAGCTCACCCAGCTGAGGGTCAGCGGGTCCGAGGCGGACGGCAAGCCCAACCCCGCCTCCTCGATCCTCAAGCTGAAGGGCAGCCAGCTTCAGCAGGCCGTCACCGAGCTCCTCGTCGACGTCGCAGGCCCCGACGCCCTCCCGTTCGGCGCAGGCACCGACATCGGCTCGCCCCACTGGGCGCAGCTCGCCGCGCCGAAGTACCTCAACTACCGCAAGACCTCCATCTACGGCGGCACCAACGAGGTGCAACGCACCATCGTCGCCTCGACCATTCTCGGACTGTGAGGACGTCATGGACTTCGATCTGACCGAAGAGCAGAACCTGCTGCGGGACGTCGCCCGCGAGGTGTTCACCAGTACCTACGACGTCGATACCCGCCTCAAGGTCTCCGACACCGACCTCGGCTGGAGCCGCGAAGTGTGGTCGCAACTCGCCGAGATCGGCATCCTCGGGCTGGGTTTCGACCCCGAGGAATCCGGCCAGATCGAACTGATGGTGGTGCTCACCGAAGTCGGACGCAGGCTCGCGCTGGAGCCGATCGCCCAGGCGGCGCTCATCCCCGGCGGTCTGATCGCCGAACTGGGTGACGACGACCAGCGCAAGCTGCTCGACGACGTCGCCGAGGGTCGGACGCTGCTCGCGCTCGCGCACCAGGAGCCCGGCATGCGGGGCATGTCGACGCGAGTCACCACACGTGCTGAACGGCAAGGTGATTCGTGGACTCTCAGCGGGCGCAAGAACCCGGTGCTCAGCGGCGACTGTGCCGACGTGTTGCTGGTGAGCGCAGCCCTGCCCGACGGCGGGGTCGGGTTGTTCGTGGTCACGGCCGACGCCGTGAGCCGGCAGGAATTCCGGACCTTCGACGGGCAGCGCGCCGCGGACGTGATGCTCGACTCAGCGGCCGCGACACCGCTCGGCAACGGCGGCGACGCCGTGGAGCACCTACGCAACGCGCTGATCCGGCATCAGTCGGCACTGTGCGCGGAAGCGGTCGGCGCCATGGAGGAGGCGCTGCGCCTCACCACCGAATACCTGAAGAGCCGCAAGCAATTCGGCGTGCCGCTCAGTACCTTCCAAACGCTGACCCAACGCGCGGCCGACATGTACGTCTCCCTCGAGTTGGCCCGCAGCATGAACTTCTACGCCGCGATGTCGATCGCCGACGGCAACTTCGACCCCGTCATCGCCGCCCGGGCCAAGCTCCAAATCAGCCGCTCGGGACGTCACATCGCCCAGGAGGCGATCCAGTTGCACGGCGGGATCGGCGTCACCGCCGAATACCCGGTGGGGCACTACGCCGCCCGGCTCACCGCGATCAACCAGACGCTCGGTTCGGCCGACGATCAGCTGCACACGCTGATCGACGGGCTCGGTGCGTACGGGACGGTGTCGCTGTAGGACTGGACGTTTCACGACAAGACCCCGCCGACCTCGACGGCCGACGGGGTCCTGAGCTCATCGAGTGGGGCGCTACTTGCGACCCAGCTCGTGCGTCAACGCCTCGAGCTCGTCGCCGCCGGCCATCTCCTGGGTGAGGTGGTCGAGGGTGATGTCGTCGTAGGCGCAGTCGAGCTTCTGCCTGCCGCGGTTGAGGAGCACGAAGTGGTCACCCACCATGTGCGCGTGATGCGGGTTGTGCGTGATGAAGACGACGCCGAAGCCCGCTTCCT
Organism: Mycolicibacterium sp.; assembly: GCF_016462545.1. Lineage (GTDB taxonomy): Bacteria > Actinomycetota > Actinomycetes > Mycobacteriales > Mycobacteriaceae > Mycobacterium. The sequence goes on from NZ_JAEMTA010000019.1 coordinate 78,247, forward strand.
TGGCTGCGGTGATGTACTTCAGGACCACGCCTGACTGCTTGACGCCGAGCGCGGCGGTGGGCTCGTCGAGGATCAACACCCGGGCGCCGAAGAACACCGCGCGGGCGATGGCGACGCACTGGCGCTGGCCGCCGGATAGCGAACCGATCGGCGCATCTACGTCGGGCAGTTCGATGCCCATCTTCGCCAACTCCGTCAGCGTCGTCGCCCGCATTGCGTTGGCATCCAATGAGAACGGGAACGACTTCTTCCTCACCTCCTGGCCTAGGAAGAAGTTGCGCCACACCGGCATCAGTGGAACGACGGCCAGGTTTTGGTACACCGTGGCGATACCCTTGGCCAGCGCGTCGGCCGGCGAACCGAACTTCATCGGCTCGCCATCGACGAGCAGTTCGCCCTCGCTCTGCTGATGCAGGCCCGAGATGATCTTGATCAGCGTGGACTTGCCTGCACCGTTGTCGCCCAGGATGCCGGTCACCTCGCCGGCATGCACGCGAAGGCAGATGTCCTTGAGGGCGGTGATGTTGCCGTAGGACTTGCCGACGTTCTTCAGTTCGACGAGAGGCGCCTTGCCGCCGGACGGAGCTTCGTTGCTTGACTTTTCGACTGTCGTGGTCATCGGATCACTTCTTCGCTGCGTAGTTACGGAAGGCGTTGTTGGCGATCACCGCGAACAGCAGCATCGCGCCGAGGAAGAACTTGAACCAGTCGGGATCCCAGCCGGCGTACACGATGCCCTGGTTCGTCATACCGAAGATGAACGCACCGATGGCCGCACCGATGGCCGTGCCATAACCGCCGGTGAGGAGGCAGCCACCGATGACCGCGGCGATGATGTAGAAGAACTCGTTGCCGATGCCTTGGCCGGACTGCACGGTGTTGAACGCGAACAGCAGATGCATGCCCACGAACCAGGCGCAGAAGCCGACGAACATGAAGAGACCGATCTTCACCTTCGTGACCGGAACACCAACGGCGCGTGCGCTGTCCGCGTCACCGCCGACGGCGAAGATCCAGTTGCCGATCTTGGTCTTGAACAACACCCACGTCGCGACGGCAGTGAAGACGAGCCACCAGATCACGGTGATGCGGATACCAACTCCGAACACGGTGAAGGACGAGGCGAAGACCGCACGAGCCGAGTCGAATCCGGCCATGTCGCTGACGCTCTGGGTGGCCACCTGGCCGGCGACCAACTTGGTGACGGCGAGGTTGATGCCCGCGAGCATGAAGAACGAACTCAGCGTGATGAGGAAGCTGGGGATCTTGGTCTTCATCACCAGGTAGCCGTTCAAGAACCCGACGCTGAGCGCGAGGACGAGCGAGAGTGCCGCGCCCGCCCAGAGGCTCAGATGCAGGTTGTAGGCCAACATCGACGCGGCCAACGAACTGAACGTCACCGCCACACCGGCTGATAGGTCGAATTCGCCGCCGATCATCAAGACCGCCACCCCGCACGCCATGATGCCGATGGTGGAGCTTGCGTACAGCACGGTGGCCAGCGACGCGGCCTCGCGGAACGGGGCGGCCACGATGAGGAAGAAGACGAAGATGCCGATGGCACCGATGCCAGCACCCATCTCGGGACGGATCAGCAACCGCTGAACGCGATTTCGTTCCTTGACGCGCTCGTCGCGGACGACCTTGTGGTCGGCGACGTTCAGGTCTGCCTGGGTAGTCATGTCTGCTCTCCCCGTTCCTAGCGAGTTCCGGCCTTGGCCAGTTCGGCGACGGCGTCGATGTTGCCCTGGTCGATGAAGGACGGTCCCGTCAGTGTCGGCGCACCGCCACCGATCAGGTTCTTGTTGTTGACGAAGAGCCACAGCGAATCGATGGCGAGATAGCCCTGCAGATAGGGCTGCTGATCGACGGCCCACTGCACCTGACCGCCCTTGATCGCGTCGACGAGCGCGGCGTTGGTGTCGAATGTGACGATCTTCGCCTGGCTGCCTGCGTTCCCCACCGACTGGACTGCAGTGAGCGCGATCGGCGCGCCGAGCGCCACGACGTGGTCGACGGCGGGATCCTGCTGGAGCTTGGCGGTGATGGTGGACTCGACCGACGGCATGTCCTTGCTGTTGACGTTCAGGATCTCACTCTCGCCCTTGAAGCCCTGCTTCACACCGGCACAACGTGATTCGAGTGCGACCTGACCCTGCTCCTGGATGACGCAGATGATCTTCTTGGCACCGTCTGCATTGAGCTTCTCGCCCGCAGCGATGCCGGCCAGCTTCTCGTCCTGACCGAAGTATTCCTGGATGCCCATCGACTTGAAGTTGTCGAAACCGGAGTTGAAGGCGACGACCGGAATGCCCTTCGCCTCGGCGGCTTTGACCGCGGGCGCCATGGCGTCGGGCTTGGCGAGCGTGACGGCGATGCCGTCGACGCCGCTGTCGATTGCGCTCTGGACCAGGTTCGCCTGGTTCGGCGCCTCGGGGTCATTCGAATAGCGAAGTTCGATGTTGTCCTTCTTCGCGGCCGCCTCGGCGCCCTTGCGGATGAGATCCCAGAACGAGTCACCAGGCACCTCGTGGGTGATCATCGCGACGGTCATACGCGGCGTGTCGACGCTGCCACCGCCACTTCCTCCGTCACCGGAGGTCGCCGGCTTGCCGCCGGTGCTCGAACACGACACGAGTCCCAGGGCGATTACCCCGGCTCCAGCGACGGCTGCCAGCCGAACAAACTTCATCGTTTCTCCTGTCTGCGTGTGCCGTGGAACACGGCCTTGCAGACGATGTAATACGGGTCACAGCAGAAAGTCAAGACTTTGTTCGGACATTAGGACTGCATGTCATATGCAACTGGGCATGGTGAAGTTAGCCAGCAGCCAAGGCCGAATCGCTGAGTTTGGGCCGGTCAGCGGTCGACCAGCGTCGTCTCGAAGTAATACCGCGATGCGCGATAGCAATGGTCGCCGTACTCCACGGCTTTGCCCGAGTCATCGAAGGCGGTCCGGCTCATCGATAGCAAAGGCGCGCCGACCTTCTCGGTGAGGAGCCTTGCCTCGGTACGCGTGGCCGGGCGGGCGCCGATGCGCTGCCTGGCGAGGCGGATGTGCACACCCCGTGCGCGCAACGCCTGATACAGACCGCTGCGCTCGAGTTCTTCTGCCTTGGGCGCGAGATCGACGGGAAGGTAGTTGATCATCACCGCCAGCGGTTCGCCGTTGGCGCGGCGCAGCCGTTGGATCGTGACGATCTCGTGCCCGCTAGGCAGGCTCAGCTGTGTTGCGACCTCGTCATCGGCCGTCCCCACTCGATAGTCGAGCAACTCCGTGGTCGGCTCCTGGCCCGCGCGTGCCAAGTCGTCGAAGAGACTGGTGAGCTCGACCCGACGATGAACCGGATTCTGCACGACCTGCGTGCCGACTCCGCGCTTGCGAACGAGCAGGCCCTTGTCAACGATCTCCTGAATGGCCCGTCGCGTCGTCGGCCGCGACAACGTCAGCCGCTTCGCGAGGTCGAGTTCGTTCTCGAAACGATCGCCGGGTACCAGGTGACCATCCCGGATGGCCGCTTCGATCGCTTGCGCGAGTTGGTAATACAACGGCACGGGGCTCGACCGATCGAGCTCAACCTCCAGTGGCACGCGTGCTCCGATCTCGGGTGACCAGACAAACTCGTGACTAGGGTAACACCGCCATGACCGCAAGTCTGAATGTCAGGACAAACTCTTGACAGACCGGAGTGACGGGGGGCACAGTCATGGGCAAGCCCACCAACCATCGCCCCGGGAGCTGACTTGTCCACCTCAGAGCCGTTCGACGTGCTGGCCATCGGCCGCAGCGGCGTCGACATCTACCCCTTGCAGATCGGCGTCGGCCTGGAAGAGGTGGAGTCGTTCGGCAAGTTCCTCGGTGGCAGCGCCGCCAACGTGGCCGTGGCCGCGGCCCGACTCGGGAACCGCACCGCGCTGATCTCCGGTGCCGGCGACGACCCCTTCGGTCGGTTCGTCCGCGCGGAACTGGCGCGACTCGGGGTCGACAACCGTTATGTCGCAACGCATGACACGTTCCCCACGCCGGTCACGTTCTGCGAGATCTTTCCGCCGGACGACTTCCCGCTGTACTTCTACCGCAAGCCCAGCGCCCCCGATCTGCAGATCACCCGCGGCGAGATCGACGCCGATGCCGTGCGGTCGGCCAAGCTGTACTGGTCGACCGTGACCGGCCTCTCCGAAGAGCCGAGCCGCAGTGCGCACTTCGCCGCCTGGGAAGCTCGCAGCCGAGCTCCGCTGACCGTGCTCGACCTCGACTATCGCCCGATGTTCTGGGACTCGCCCGCGGCCGCAACCGAGCAGGTGCGGCGCGCACTACAGCAGGTCACCGTCGCCGTGGGTAACCGCGAAGAGTGCGAGATCGCGGTCGGTGAGACCAATCCCCACAAGGCGGCGGACGCACTGCTCGACCTCGGCATCGAGTTGGCCATAGTCAAGCAGGGCCCGCGCGGCGTCCTCGGCAAGACCAAGCACTCCTCGGTGACCGTGCCGCCCAACGAGGTCGACGTCGTCAACGGCCTTGGCGCGGGAGACAGCTTCGGCGGCAGCCTGATTCACGGGCTTCTGCGCGGCTGGCCGCTGGAGAAGACACTGCGCTACGCCAATGCCGCGGGTGCCATCGTGGCGTCACGCCTCGAGTGCTCGACCGCCATGCCCACCGCCGCCGAGGTCAGCGCGCTGGCCGAACAAACCGCCGTGGAGGCCGTCAATGTCTAGCCAGGTATCACGCCAGCTGTGCTCCGACTACGCCGCCGTCACCGACCTGCGCGCAGCCGATCCCGGCGCGGTGGCCCAGGCGTGGGAGACCCGCACCACCCGTCCCACCATTCGGGGTGACGGCCGGCTGATGATCGTCGCCGCCGACCATCCCGCCCGCGGCGCACTGTCCGTCGGCAACCGGCCGACCGCCATGAACAGCCGGACCGACCTTCTGGACCGGCTTCGCGCCGCACTAGCCGACCCCGGCGTCGACGGCGTCCTCGCGACGTCGGACATCCTCGACGATCTCCTTCTCCTCGGCGCGCTCGAAGACAAGGTCGTGTTCTCCTCGTTCAACCGCGGCGGCCTGGCGGGCGCCACCTTCGAGTTCGACGACCAGATGACCGCGGCCACACCCGAATCGACCGCGACGGCGAAGATGAATGGCGGAAAGATGTTGTGCCGCATCGCCCTCGACGATCCGGGCACCGTCGCCACGATGGCGGCCTGTGCGAAGGCCGTCGACGAGCTCGCGGCACGCGGGCTCATCGCCATGCTCGAGCCGTTCATGTCCAGCCGGGTCAACGGCAAGGTCCGCAACGACCTGAGTCCCGATGCGGTCATCAAGTCCGTCCACATCGGCCAGGGACTGGGCGCCACGTCGGCCTATACCTGGATGAAGCTTCCGGTCGTCGAGGAGATGGATCGAGTGATGGAGTCCACGACGCTGCCGACGCTGCTGCTCGGTGGTGATCCTGCGGATCCCGACGAGGCGTTCGCCAGCTGGGAGAAGGCGCTCAGCTTACCGTCGGTCCGCGGGCTCATCGTCGGACGGACCCTGCTCTACCCCGCCGACGACGACGTCAGCGCCGCCGTCGCGACGGCCGTCTCGATGGTGAGGTAGCAGCCATGCACAGCAAGCTCTACATCCCCGCCCGCAGCGCCGAATTGCCCTATACGGTCGACGTCACCCCGGCGTCGGCGGGCTGGACCGAATCCTCCTTGCAGGTAATCGAATTGGACGACACCCAATCCGCCGAGCTTCACACCGGCGGAACCGAGGTGATGATCCTGCCGCTGGCCGGCGGCGGAACGGTCGAATGTGACGGCGTCACCTTCGAATTGTCGCCGCGCGCATCGGTGTTCGACGGACCGTCGGACATGGTCTACCTCGGCATCGAGCAGGAGTATCGGATCACCGGCGAGGGCCGGTTCGCGATCTGCGGTGCCCGTGCGAAGACGTCGTTCCCCAACCGCCGCGTGGCCGCCGCCGACGTGTCGGTCGAATTGCGGGGCGCGGGCAACTGCAGCAGGCAGGTGCACAACTTCGGCACCGCGGGCGTGTTCGAGGCCGACTCGTTGATCGCTTGCGAGGTCATCACCCCCGGCGGCAACTGGTCGAGCTACCCCGCCCACAAGCACGACCAGAACACGGCGACCGAGTCCGAACTCGAGGAGATTTACTACTTCGAGATAGCATCTGGCCCAGACGGTTCCAGAGGATTTGGCTACCACCGCGTCTACGGCACGCCCGATCGGCCGATCGAGGTCCTCGAAGAGGTCCGCACCGGTGACGTGGTGCTGGTGCCGCACGGCTACCACGGGCCGTCCGTCGCCGCTCCCGGCTACCACATGTACTACCTCAACGTCATGGCCGGACCGGGCGCCGAGCGCGCCTGGAAGATCGTCGACGATCCCGAGCACGCCTGGCTGCGCGGCACCTGGGACGACCAAGACGTGGACCCTCGCCTACCCCTACACGTGACAGGAGCATGACCGTGGTCTCCACCGCACCCAAGCGGGCCGAGAAGCTCGCCGACGGAGAAGCCACCGTGCGACTCACCGTTGCACAGGCCACCATTCGGTTCCTCGGCAACCAGTACGTCGAGCACGACGGCGTGCGCACCAAGTTCTTCGCCGGCGCGTTCGGCATCTTTGGCCACGGCAACGTGGCGGGCCTCGGCCAGGCGCTCCTGCAGGATGAGATCACCGCTGTCGAGAACGGAACCGAGCCGTCGGTGCGCTATGTGCTCGGCCGCAACGAACAAGCCATGGTGCACAGCGCCGTCGCCTACGCCCGTCAGAAGGACCGGCTGCAGACCTGGGCCGTCACCGCCAGCGTCGGACCCGGTTCGACCAACATGCTGACCGGCGCCGCACTCGCAACCATCAACCGGCTGCCGGTGCTGCTGCTGCCCGCCGATACGTTCGCGACCAGGGTCAGCTCGCCCGTGTTGCAGGAACTCGAGCTGCCCTCCTCGGGCGACGTCACGGTCAACGACGCGTTCAAGCCGCTGTCGCGCTACTTCGACCGCGTCTGGCGGCCCGAGCAGTTGCCCGCTGCCCTGCTCGGTGCGATGCGCGTGTTGACCGATCCCGTGGAGACGGGCGCAGCCACCGTCTCCATTCCGCAGGACGTGCAGGCAGAAGCGCACGACTGGCCGGAATCCCTCTTCGCCCAACGCACCTGGCATGTCGCGCGGCCGATGCCGGAGCGTTCGGTGATCGCCCGGGCCGCCGACGTCATTCGCAACGCCAAGAAGCCGCTCATCGTGGCCGGCGGTGGCGTCATCTACTCCGACGCTACCGACGCACTCGCGGCCTTCTGCGAGAAGACCGGCATTCCCGTCGGTCAGAGCCAGGCAGGCAAGGGCTCGCTCCCCTACGACCACCCGCAGTCCGTCGGTGCCATCGGCTCCACGGGCACCACCGCAGCCAACGCGTTGGCGACCGAAGCCGACGTCGTCATCGGAATCGGCACCCGCTACAGCGACTTCACCAGCGCCTCGCGAACGGCCTTCAACAATCCCGACGTGAAGTTCGTCAACGTCAACGTCGCGTCGATCGACTCCGTGAAACAGGGTGGGGTGAGCGTGGTCTCGGATGCGCGCGAGGCGATCGAAGCCCTCGGTGTCGCCCTCGGCGACTACTCGGTCAGCGACGAATACCGCACCTGCACAGGAGATCTCGCTCAGGAATGGGATGATACGGTCTCGGAGGCCTATCGGGTCGACGACGGAGCGGCCCTGAACCAAAACCAGGTCATCGGTCTGGTCAACACCCTCTCGGATCCACGCGATGTGGTTGTCTGCGCCGCCGGCTCGATGCCCGGTGACCTGCACAAGCTGTGGCGCACCCGCGACCGCAAGGGCTACCACGTCGAATACGGCTTCTCCTGCATGGGTTACGAGGTCGCCGGCGGCATCGGCGCGAAGATGGCCGAACCGGACCGCGACGTCTTCATCATGGTCGGTGACGGTTCGTACCTCATGATGGCGACCGAGCTGGTCACCGCGGTGCAGGAGAACGTCAAGGTCATCGTCGTGCTGGTGCAGAACCACGGCTTCGCCTCGATCGGCGGGCTGTCCGAGGCCCTGGGCTCCCAGCGATTCGGCACCTCCTACCGGTACCGATCGGAGGACGGTCGGCTCGACGGTGACAAACTGCCAGTCGACCTGGCGGCCAACGCCGCCAGCCTCGGCGCCGACGTCATCCGCGTGGTCACCGCCGCCGAGTTCACCGACGCGGTCAAGGTAGCCAAGGCCAGTGATCGAACGACGGTCATCCACGTCGAGACCGACCCGCTGATCTTCGCGCCGGACAGCGAATCATGGTGGGATGTACCGGTTTCTGAGACATCCACGCTGGATTCCACCCAGGCCGCCTACCAGACGTACGCCGACTGGAAGAAGATCCAGCGCCCCCTCATCCGCCCCTCCGACCGCTAAAGGACCGACACGTACATGAGCACCATCCTGGTGGGATCCGCGCCCGACTCCTGGGGCGTCTGGTTTCCCGACGATCCCAATCAGACTCCCTACACCCGCTTCCTCGACGAGGTCGCCTCATCCGGTTATGAGTGGATCGAGCTGGGCCCCTTCGGATACCTGCCGACCGATCCGAAACAGCTGTCCGACGAACTCGCTGCGCGCAACCTCAAGCTCTCCGCGGGGACGGTGTTCGAGCATCTGCATCAGTCCGAGATCCGCGGCGACGACTCGTGGAACGCGGTGTGGAGTCAGATCGAAGACGTCGCGAGGCTGACTGCCGCGGTGGGCGGCAAGCACGTCGTCGTCATCCCGGAGATGTGGCGTGACCCGTCTACCGGCGCCGTGCTCGAGGACCGCAATCTGACGCCTGCGCAGTGGAAGCAGAAGACCACCGGGATGAACGAGCTTGGCAAGGCGATGTTCGAGAAGTACGGCGTCCGTGCGCAATACCATCCGCACGCCGACAGCCACGTCGACACCGAGGAGAACGTCTACCGCTTCCTCGACGGCACCGACGGCCAGTACGTCAACCTGTGCCTGGACACCGGGCACATCAGTTACTGCGGCGGTGACAACATCGCGATCATCGAGCGTGCCCCCGAGCGTATCGGCTACCTGCACCTCAAGCAGGTCGACCCGGTGGTCCGCGCCAAGGTCGAAGCCGAGGACCTGCCCTTCGGCGAGGCCGTCAAGCTCGGCGCGATGACCGAGCCGCCGCTGGGCATCCCGGACATGCCGCCGCTGCTGGAGGCCATCGACCGGCTCGGCATCGACGTGTTCGCCATCGTCGAACAGGACATGTACCCCTGCGCCGTCGACGCGCCGCTGCCCATCGCCCAGCGCACCCGGAAGTATCTCGGGTCCTGCGGCGTCCCGTCCGTTCGTTTTGCCTAACCTAGAGGAGCCGAGAAGCCATGTCTGATTTGAGAATTGCCGTCCTCGGAGTGGGCATCATGGGCGCCGACCATGTCGCCCGGTTGACTAGCAGAATCTCTGGAGCCCGTGTGACGGTGGTCAACGACTACCTCGCCGAGAAGGCAGAGAAGGTTGCCGCCGGCATCCCCGGCTGCCGCGCCATCTCCGACCCGCTCGACGCCATCGCCGACCCCGACGTGGACGCCGTCGTGCTGGCCACCCCGGGTCCCACCCACGAGAAGCAACTGTTGGCCTGTATCGAGCACGACAAGCCGGTGCTGTGCGAGAAGCCGCTCACCACCGACGTCGAGACGTCGTTGGAGGTGGTCAGGCGTGAGGCCCAGCACGGCCGCCGGCTGATCCAGGTCGGGTTCATGCGGCGTTTCGATCGCGAGTACGCGCAACTCAAGGCGCTGCTGGACAGCGGCGAGTTGGGCCGCCCCCTGGTACTGCACTGCGCCCACCGCAACCCCGCGGTCCCGCCGAGCTTCGACAGTTCGATGATCGTCAGGGATTCACTGGTGCACGAGGTCGACGTGACGCGCTTCCTGTTCGACGAGGAGATCGTCTCGATCCAGATCATCAAGCCGTCCGCGAATCCTGCTGCGCCAGAGGGTATCGCGGATCCACAGATCGCCATCCTGCGCACCGCGTCGGGCAAGCACGTTGACGTCGAATTGTTCGTCACGACAGGGGTGGCCTACGAGGTACGCACCGAGGTCGTCGCCGAGAAGGGCAGTGCAATCATCGGTCTGGACGTCAACATGGTCCGCAAGACTCCGTCCGGCAACTGGGGTGGTCAGATCACGCCCGGTTTCCGCGAACGTTTCGGCCAGGCCTACGACACCGAGTTCCAGCGTTGGGTGGATGCGGTAGCGGCCGGCGCCGGCTCCGGTGACTACACAGACGGCCCAGGAGCGTGGGACGGCTACGCCGCCTCGGCGGTGTGCGAGGCGGGTGTCGAATCGTTGAACAGCGGCGCTCCCGTCGAGGTCAAGATGGTTGCGCGCGAATCGATCACGGGCGCGTGAGGTCATGAAGATCGCGCTCGATCCGACTCCGTTTCACCACGACTACGAGCTGCTCGAACTCCCGCGTGTGGTAGCCGAACTGGGTTACGAGAACCTGCAACTCACGCCGCATCGGGACTTCATCCCGTTCTTCAACCACCCACGTGCCGACGACGACTTGGTCGCCAAGTTTCGCAAGGCTTGCGATCGTGCGAACGTCGGTATCGCGTCGGTGCTTCCGGTGTTGCGCTGGTCGGGACCCGACGAGGATGCTCGCGAAGCGGCCGTACGGAACTGGAAGCGCGTCATCCAGATCACCGTCGACCTCGGCGTCAACGTCATCAACACCGAATTCTCCGGAAGGCCGGAGCGGGCCGAGGAATCGGAGCGGGCGTTCTTCCGCTCCATGGAGGAGTTGATGCCGATCTTCGAACGCGAGGGAATCGACGTCCGCATCGACCCACACCCGGACGACTTCGTCGAAGACGGTTTCGAGGCGGTGCGCATCATCCGCGGCGTCAACTCCCCAAACCTCGGCATGGTGTACGTGGCATGCCACACCTTTCACATGGGGGGCAACATGATTGAGATCATGCGCGCTGCCGGGGATCGGCTGCGGCTGGTCCACGTCGCCGACACCATGAACCACCATCGCAGCCACGGCCTGCGCTACATCACCAACCCGCCCGGCAACGCCGCCCGGGTGCACCAACACCTGAAGATTGGCGACGGTGACGTCGACTGGGACGAGTTCTTCTCGGGGCTTGCCGAGATCGGATTCTACGACCGGCCCGACACCGTGATGGTGTCGTCGGTCTTCGCCGAGGACGAGAACGCGCACGACGTGTCGCGCTACCAGCTCGCCACCATGACCGACTACGTCTCCAAGTACAAGAATTGAGAACCGACATGACCACTTCCATCGGCCATTGGGTCGACAACGAGGCCTTCCCGGGCGCCAGCGGCAACACTGCGCCGGTGACCAATCCGGCGACCGGTGAGATCACCGGGCAGGTGGCGCTGGGCAGCGTCGACGACGCCCGTGCGGTGATCGACGCTGCCGCCGCCGCGTTCCCCGCGTGGCGAGACACGTCGCTGGCCAAGCGCACGCAGATCCTCTTCACCTTCCGCGAGTTGCTCAACGCCCGCAAGGGCGAGCTGGCCGAGATCATCACCAGCGAGCACGGCAAGGTCGTCTCCGACGCCCTCGGCGAAGTGTCGCGCGGTCAGGAAGTCGTCGAATTCGCCTGCGGCATTCCGCATCTGCTCAAGGGCGGCTTCACCGAGAACGCCTCCACCAAGGTCGACGTCTACTCCATCCGCCAGCCGGTCGGCCCAGTCGGCATCATCTCCCCGTTCAACTTCCCCGCCATGGTGCCGATGTGGTTCTTCCCCATCGCCATCGCCGCAGGCAACACCGTCGTGCTGAAGCCGTCGGAGAAGGACCCCACCGCCTCGCTGTGGATGGCCGAGCTGTGGAAGGAAGCCGGCCTACCCGCCGGCGTGTTCAACGTCCTGCAGGGCGACAAGACCGTCGTCGACGAACTGTTGACCAACCCCGCCATCAAGTCGATCAGCTTCGTCGGGTCCACCCCCATCGCCCAGTACGTCTATGCCACCGGCACCGCCGCGGGCAAACGCGTCCAGGCCCTCGGCGGGGCGAAGAACCACGCCGTGATCCTGCCCGACGCCGATCTGGACCTCGCGGCGGACTCGATGGTCAACGCCGGCTTCGGCTCCGCCGGCGAGCGCTGCATGGCGATCTCGGCCTGCGTCGCGGTCGGACCGATCGCCGACGACCTCGTCGCCAAGATCGCGGAGCGCACCACCCCGCTGAAGATCGGCGACGGCACCCGCGACTCCGACATGGGCCCGCTGGTCACCAAGGCGCACCGCGACAAGGTCGCCTCCTACATCGACGCCGGTGAAGCCGACGGCGCGAAGATCGTCGTCGACGGGCGCACCGTCGCCGCCGACGGTGCAGCCGAGGGATTTTGGCTTGGGCCGACACTGATCGATCACGTCACCCCGGAGATGAGCGTCTACACCGACGAGATCTTCGGCCCCGTCCTGTCGGTCATCCGCGTCGAGACCTATGACGAGGCACTGGATCTCATCAACTCCAACCCCTACGGCAACGGCACCGCGATCTTCACCAACGACGGCGGCGCCGCCCGGCGCTTCCAGAACGAGGTGGAAGTCGGGATGATCGGCATCAACGTACCCATACCGGTTCCCATGGCGTACTTCAGCTTCGGCGGCTGGAAGGCCTCGCTGTTCGGCGACAGCCACGCCCACGGCACCGAGGGCGTGCACTTCTTCACCCGCGGCAAGGCCATCACCAGTCGCTGGCTGGACCCCAGCCACGGCGGTATCGAACTCGGCTTCCCGCAGAACGCCTGACCCCTTCGCCGCGAGCGTGCGTGTCGAAACCCCGACACGCCGCTCGCGGCGGCATTTTGCGCACTCTCGCGAGAGGACTGAAGTGATCACGCCCCGACTCGTCGCCACCGCCTGGACCAGCGCTGGCGATCTGGCCGTGTTGCGATGACACGGCACCTGCCGTCGCCACGCACCTGCGATCCATTGGACGCACCGACGCTGCGCTGGGGCATCATGGGGCCCGGCGGCATCGCTCGACAATTCACCGCAACACTCCAGAAGTACACCGCTCAGAAGGTCGCCGCGGTCGGCTCCCGCAGTCAGGTCAGGGCCGACGAATTCGCCGCCAGATGGTCCGTGCCAGCAGCTCACGGCAGCTACCGGGAACTGCTCGCGAATGCAGAGGTCGACATCGTCTACGTCGCCACTCCGCACACCGAGCACCACGCCTGTGCGCTCGCGGCGCTAGCCGCGGGCAAGCACGTCCTCGTCGAGAAGCCCATGGGTGTCAACGCGGCGCAGGCCTCCGAGATCGCCGAATCCGCCCGTAGGGCAGGCCTGTTCGCCGGTGAAGCGATGTGGATGAAGTTCTTGCCGAGGTTCGACGTCATTCGCCAGATCATCGATGACGGCATCCTGGGACGGATCCACACTGTCATCGCCGATCACGGTGAGTACTTCACGACCGATCACCGCATCTACGACCCGTCGCTGGCAGGCGGCCCCCTACTCGACCTCGGCACCTACCCGGTATCGCTGGCGCACTTCGTGTTCGGCGCGCCTGAATCCGTTCTCGCCAGTGGCCAACTCGCCAATCGGGACCTCAACGGGCAGATCTCGGCGATCCTCAGTCATGCCGGCGGAAACCAGGCCAGCCTGCACACCACGATTCTCGGCGACACCCCGTCCATGGCCGTCATCGCCGGCGACGAAGCGACCCTCACCCTTCCCGGAGTGTTCTACCGACCAGGTCCCTTCGCCGTATCCTTCCACGGCGGTACCTCACTCGCGTTCGACGAGGAGTGTGTAACCGACGGTTTCGGACTGCACTTCTCGGCGGTGGAGGCCGCACGTGTCATCGCCGATGGCGGCGTCGAGTCGGCGGTGCACCCATTGTCGGCCGCCACCACGACCCTCGCCACGATGGACGAGATCCGCCGCCAACTCGGCATCGTCTTCCCCGGCGACTGACGGCGTTCAGCTCGGACGAAAGCCCTGGTCCGTCAGAACGACGACGCCGAGCGTGAGGGCTGCCGTACCGAAGATCTCGGACGACAGCCCCCACCCTCGGCGAGGTCTCACGCACCACCAGGGCGGTGCCGTATCCGATCAGAGGATGTAGAGCATCTCCTGATAGGTGGGCAGCGGCCAGAGATCGTCGGCCACGACGCCCTCGAGGGTGTCGGCTGCGCCGCGCACCGCATCCATCAACGGCAACAGGCTTTGCGCGTGCTTGGCCTCCTCGGCGGCGGAGTCGCCACCGTGCTCACCCATCGCCGTCTTGAGAGCCGCCAGCGCCGCGGTCAACTCCGAGATCGGGGTCGAGACCGACTGCAGCAGAGTCAAGTCCGGCTCCAGGCCAGCCGCCTTGAGCGTCGCGACGTTGGAGGCCAGCTCGGTCTGGTATCGGACCGCCGCGGGCAGGATCACGGTCGATCCCACCTCCAGAGTCAACTTGGCCTCGACGTTGACCGTCAGCACGTACGTCTCGTAACGCACCTCTTCACGGCTGTGCAGTTCGCGCGAGTTGAAGACGCCGTACTTCTCGAACACCTCGATCGCTTCGGGCTTCACCAACTCCGGAATGGCGTCGATCGTGGTCTTGAGGTTCGGCAGGCCCCGCGCCGCGGCCTCGACCTGCCAGTTGTCCGAATAACCGTCGCCGTTGAACACGACGGCGCCGTGCTCCGTGATGATCTCGGTGAGCAGCTTCTGCACGGCGACATCGAAGTCCTCGCCGCCCTCGACGGCGCTCTCCAACCACGTCGCCATGTAGTCGAGCGAGTCGGCCATGATCGTATTGAGGATGATCATCGGCACATTGATGGTCTGCCCCGAGCCCGGCGCACGGAACTCGAAGCGGTTGCCGGTGAAGGCAAATGGGCTGGTGCGGTTGCGGTCGCCGGGATCAGTGGGCAACACCGGTAGCGTATCGACGCCGATGATCATGCTGCCCTTGCCCTTTGACGACGTCGCCGCACCCTTGGCGATCTGCTCGAAGACGTCGGCGAGCTGATCGCCGAGGAAGATCGAGATGATCGCGGGCGGAGCCTCGTTGGCGCCGAGGCGGTGGTCGTTGGTGGCGGAGGCCACCGACACCCGTAGCAGGCCCGAGAACTTGTGCACGGCGCGGATGACTGCTGCGCAGAACACCAGGAACTGGGCGTTCTCGTGCGGGGTGTCACCGGGCACGAGGAGGCTGCCGAACTGCGAGTTGCCCAACGAGAAGTTGACGTGCTTGCCGGAGCCGTTGACACCGGCGAACGGCTTCTCGTGGAAGAGGCACTCCATGCCGTGCTTCTTGGCGATGCTCTTGAACGT